>NC_002678.2:2760000-4185357 GCF_000009625.1 Mesorhizobium japonicum MAFF 303099 | reverse complement strand
GCACGGTCTCGGAGTTCCTCGGCGGCATCAAGGTGGCCAAGAGCCTGAATGTCGAGGCCAGTTATTTCGCGCAGTTGCAGTCGACGCTGGAAAAGATGAAGGCCGACAACATCGACTATGTCCGCAACAGTTCGATCGGCACCGCCGTGTTCCAGGTGGCGAGCGTTGTGGGCCTCAGCCTGTTCATCTATGTGGCGCTGGTCCGCTTCAACCTGTCACTGGCCGAGATTGTCGTGCTGCTTCTCGTCTTCATGCGCATCGCGCCGCGCTTCATGGACATGCAGACGCAGGCCCAGCAGGTGCTGATCAACCTGCCCGCCTATACGGCCATGCGCAGCCTGCAGGCCCGTTTCGACGCCGAGCGCGAGCCCGGCCATGCCCAATCCGAGGATATGCAAAAGCTGTCGCTCGATACCGGGCTGAACATTCGCGGCGTCTCCTTCAGCTACGATGACTCGGGCAAGGCGGTGGTGAGCGACATCACCTTCGGCCTGCCGGCCGGCAAGGTCACGGCCCTGATCGGCCCTTCGGGATCGGGCAAGAGCACGATCGCCGACATGCTGCTCGGGCTGCTCGAGCCGACCGCCGGCAAGATCCTGGTCGACGGCGTCGAGATCGATGCCGGCAATCGCCGGCGCTGGCGCGATCAGGTGGCCTATGTGCCGCAGGACGTGTTCCTGCTGCATGACACGATCGCGGCGAACCTGCGCCTGGCCGCGCCCCAGGCCAGCGACGACGATCTGTGGACAGTACTGCGCGCCGCGCATGCCGGTGACTTCGTCGAACGGCTCGACCAGCGGCTCGAGACCGTGGTCGGCGATCGCGGCGTGCGGCTCTCCGGCGGCGAGCGTCAGCGCATCGCGCTGGCGCGTGCGTTGCTGCGCAAGCCGTCGCTGCTCATCCTCGATGAGGCGACCAGCGCGCTCGACTGGCAGAACCAGTCGCTGATCGCCCGGTCGATCGACGGATTGCGCGGCGCGATGACCATCCTGACCATCGCGCACCGGCCATCGATGATTGCTTTCGCCGACTGGGTGGTGGCGATGGAAGACGGCCGCATCGTGGAGGTCGGCCAGTATCAGCGCCTGAAGGCGAAGCCGGCGAGCCGGCTGTCGAGGATGCTGTCGGGGGAACAGTCGGAAACCGAACCCGCCAATGTGGCCTGAGGCCACGGATATCCTTTGCAGGAACTAGTGCAGGCTGCGCCGGGCGTTGCCCAGCTTCTCGCCTTCGGTCACGTCGGGCGAACTCAGCTTTCTCTCGGCTTCACGCAGCCTGTCGGCCGGCGTCGGCGCGCTCCGGGCGATCATGGCATAGACAAGGACGAAATAGCCGGCCTGGATGATCACGGCGCAGATGATGACGCGCAGCAGCGTCATGCCCAGCGAAGCGCCGCCAAGCCATGACCAGGCGACGACGATTGCAAGTGCGAAAATCATCCCAACGATGAATTTTGGAAGCGACATACCCAACAGCCCATAAACCGGCCCGGGTTTTATCAAACGATAGCCCCACCCGAGCGCCGTCCCTTGTCATGCGGGCTTGTAAAGGTGCCCGCTATCGACCGGTTGCTTCCGGCCTTTCAACCTGTCGCCACTCTGACAGGTATAATTTGCAATTCTATTAAGGCGAGCAGAAGGCGGCAAGGGCAACCGCACATATTTTTGATTGAGCTTGCGCGATCGACTCTGGCATGCTGCAACGCACACCACCGCAATTTACTCAACCTGCAGCCGCCGACTCGCTTCAGTACAATTCCCAATATTATGTAGTATTTTATGTTAATAGTCTGGAACTTCGGGCCTTCCTAAAGCTCTAATATGTACCAATCCGGGCCCGAGAGAACGCCTTGCCCCTGATTCGCCCCAAAAAGGTCCGCATTTTTTTACGCTTGCCCATTTATTGTCACAAATGTGCTAAACATCCTGAAAAATGTGCATCACTAGCTTATTATTTAGTCAATTCATGACGCGACTATTTCAGTGGGCCGGGAAATTGTGTGTTGCGCTGCAACATTTTTTTGGTATCGTGTGGTGAACCATTCGTTCAACGCATGGAGTTTCCGCATGAGGGATATTGCCAAGTCGGCCACGGCGGACTTTTCGCAGGCTGACACCGATTTTCCGCCGCCGATCGGCGGCCTCATCAAGCGCAGCTTCGATATTGTCGGTTCACTGGTTGGTCTGATCGCTCTCAGCCCGCTGTTCATCATGGTAGCGCTGCTGGTCAAATTTTCCGACGGTGGATCGATTTTCTACGGCCATCGGCGAATCGGGCGCGGCGGACGGATTTTTCCGTGCCTGAAATTCCGCACCATGGTTCCGGACGGTGACAAGGTGCTGGCCGCCTATCTCGCCACCAATCCGGAGGCCAATGCGGAATGGATAGCGACCCGCAAGCTGAAGAACGATCCACGCGTCACCCGCGTCGGCGCGGTGCTGCGCAAGCTCAGCCTCGACGAATTGCCGCAGATCATCAACATCCTGCAGGGCGATATGAGCCTTGTCGGGCCTCGACCGGTGGTGCGCGACGAGCTGGAAATCTACGGCAGCGCCGCCGTCTACTATCTGAAGTCGCGGCCCGGCCTGACCGGCCTGTGGCAGGTCAGCGGCCGCAACGACGTCTCCTACGACAGCCGCGTCGCCTTCGACCGCCATTATGTCGAGAACTGGTCGCTGTTCGGCGACGTGCGCATCATCATCAAGACCGTGCCGGCCGTCTGGATGTCCCGCGGCTCTTACTGACCGGCTGCCGGCACCAGGCATCCGGAGGCAAGCTCATCGGGCGATGGGGCTAAAACGGATCGGAACGTTCAGTTGAAAAAAGACATGTTCGAAGCCTTTGGCAGCGGCCGCTTTTCCGGTCGCTCTCGGCTTATGGCCACCTGCCTTGCGACGTCGCTCGCTTTTCTTCCCCAGGTCGCCATATCAGGTGAATACCATCTCGGCTCGCAGGACAAGCTCAACATCCGCATCGCCGAATGGCAGACCGTCGAAGGCACGTTCCGCGACTGGACGGCGGTGAACGGCGAATACACGGTCGGCCCGGCCGGCACGCTGTCGGTGCCTTTCGTCGGCGAGTTGCCGGCGGCCGGCAAGACCACGGCGGAAGTCGCGGCGGCAATCAGCGAGGCGCTGCAGCACAAGCTCGCCCTGTCGGACAAGCCCGAGGCCTCGGTCGAGATGGCGCAGTTCCGGCCCTTCTATATTTCGGGCGAAGTGCAGAACCCCGGCCAGTTTCCCTTTGTGCCCGATCTTACGGTGCTGAAAGCGATCAGTGTCGCCGGCGGTATCAGGCGCAGTGCCGACTACGGCCCCCAGCTCGGCAAGGACCTGGTCACGGCCAAGGGCAATTTCGATATCTCCGACGACCAGCGCGTCCGGCTGCTCGTCAGGCGCGCCCGCATCGATGCCGATCTGGCCGGCAAGGCAAGTTTCGAAGCGCCGAAAGAGGTCGAGGGCGATCCGCGGCTGCCGACCATCGTCGCCGACGAGATGACGATCCTGACGGCAGATCAGAAGGCGCTGAAGCTGAAGCTCGAGGCGCTCGACGATCTCAAGAGTGTCCTTCAGGCCGAAATCGAATCGCTGCAGAAGAAGATCGTCAACCAGCAGAAGCAAGTCGACCTGGCGCAGCAGCAGCTCACCAGCATCGGACCGCTGGCGCAGAAGGGCCTGGTCGCCAATGCGCGGCTGCTGGATTCGCAGCAGTCCGTCACCGACCTGCAGGGCAAGATCCTCGATTACGAGACGGCCATCCTCACCGCCAAGCAGGCGATCAGCAAGGCGACGCAGGACGCCATCGATGCCCAGAACACGTTGAGCTCTAGCCTCGCCGCCGACCGGCAGCAGACTGAAGCCGACCTGAACGAGGCCGCGCTGAAGGTGAATATGCAGAAAGGCCTGATCGCCCAGGCCAGCGATCCCGGGACGACGGCCGCCATCACCAACGACCAGCAGCCGACGCTGCTTTATTCGCTGGTTCGCAATGTCGACGGCAAGACCAGCGAAATCGCGGCAAAGGAAGAAACACCGGTGCTGCCCGGTGACGTGATCAAGATCAAGCTGGCACCGCTGGCCAGCCAATAGGTCGCGGACTTCGGCGCGATCAGCGCTCCGATCCATCGCACAAGGAATTCCAACCTCCACCAGGCCCGCCTGGTGGAGGTTTTGCCATGAGCGATCCAGGGCGCGAATGATAGAGCGTTTCACCGTTTCACGGCAACGGCGAGCCGTTCTATTCTCTTTGTTCTAACGCAATTCCCAAGGGAAACCGCTACGCGCTTTTCCCGGAAACGCCGCTCACACTTTTCCTGGAATTGCTCCAGAGCGCGCCGCCTCGAAGGGCGGGAATCTCTCGTTACCGCAAGGCGCTATGCGCCTTTGGGCGACGTGGATGGGCTCATGATGGATCGGCGGCCGCCGGACGGCCGACATGCCGGTGCCAGGCCGGCTCGCCCCTTGCCGCATCCGCCGGTTCGAAAGCCGGCGACCAGCGCGTACGGGTGACCGGCAGCCGCGCCAGCTTGAAGTAGCTGAAATACATCAGGAACGAGCCCATAATGTAGGGGTTGAGGACCTCGACCTCGACGAAGGAGCGGATGAGCAGCAACACCATCACGCCGAACAGCACCACCGATTCGGCCTGCCATGCCTTGAAAATCACCGTCGAGACATGGCCGTAGAGCGTGCGCAGCATGATCAGCGAAATCATCACCGCTCCGGTGAAGCCGAGTTCGACAAGCGCCTCGACATAGGTGTTGTGGAAATGGAAGCCGGTGCGGGTGGTGATGTAGAATTCATTCCACAGCCGCTCGGCCTCGGCAAAGCCCTGCACCCAATAGGCGGCATAGCCGACGCCGAGGATCGGCGAGCGCTGCGCGGCGTTCCAGCCCTGCTCCCACAGATAGGTTCGCCCGGTGAGCGTCGAATCCTTGCCGAAGAGGCCAAGCACGAAGTCCATGAGCCCGAGATTGAGGGCGACAAAGGCCACCACGACGATCAGGCCGGCGCCGACCACGAAGATCACCCGGCGATAGCGCCGTGACAAAAGCTTGGTCATGGCAAGAAGCGCGATCAGCGCCAGGACCGCCGGTATCGAAGCCATCGACGTGGCAGAATGCGAAATGACCAGCAGGTAGGCCGACAACAGCACGACAGGAACAGTCAGTATGAAACTCAGCCGGCCGCGCCGCAGGAAAGCGAGGAACACCACGGAGAAGTAGATGCCGAGCGAGCCGACGAAGCCGATCTGGTTCTTGGAGGCAAAAGCGCCGACGAAATTGTAGGTGCCGTCAAGGACGTCCTCGGAATAGGCCCCGACCTTGAGCGAATAGAGCATGACGAAGAAGATGCCGACCAGGGCGCCGAGCGTCAGGGTGCGCACGCTGACGGTACGCGCCGCGACATAGGCACAGGCGATGTGGGACAGGTACTGGACCGCCGTTCTGGCGGTGACGCCGGGCGCCTGCGACCAGAAGATGGAAAAACAGATATAGGCCGCGAACAGCAGAGGCAGCCAGGCGCCGGACAACTGGCGCAGGAAGCGCCGGTAGTCGACCAGGATGAGCGGAAGCCAGACGGCGTAGTAGGCCAGGATCAGCACCTGCCCGAAAATGACGGAATAGGAGAACGCCCAGATCGACACGGCAACGGCAAAAGCGCCGTAGACCGAGTTCTTCTCGGGATCGACCAGCAGGGACTTTGGAATTTTCATCTCAGAGTCCCGTCGGCGCGGCCCAAGACCAGCAAGTCGGCCGGGCCGCAAACCGGCCGGCATATCCGCAAACAGGGGCGTGCAATAAACGGCATCTCCATTGTGCAGTGCAATATAACCTATCGCATCGCATGCTCAATGGCAAATCCGGTCACCTTGTCTTACATCCGAGCAGTCCACCGTTTCACGGAAATGGCGAACCGCTCTAACTCGTTGTTTTGACGCAATTTCGGACGGAAAACCGTTCACACTTATCCTGGAATTACTGTGGCGAACGGGGAGAGATCAGCCTGTGGCCCGCCCCGAGACAGCCGCCTGGATCAGGCACGAGAATGCTACCAGAGTGCTCCGCCGGTGATCTGTATGTTTTCCATGGTGATGCCTTTGGCCAGGTCCGAGCACAGGAATACGGCCAGTGCGGCGATTTCCTGCGGCTGCAGCATGCGCTGCTGCGGGTTGCCCTTGGCGATCTCGGCCATCGCTTGCTGCGCCGTCCGCCCCTTGCCCTCGCGCTCGACGACCTGTGCCACGTTGCGGCGCATCAATTCGGTCTCGACCCAGGTCGGGCTGATCATGACGCAGGTGACGCCGTGCGCCGCCCCCTCCAGCGCCACGCAGCGGGTGAGGCCGAGCAGGCCGGCCTTGGAGGCGCAGTAGGCGGGGTTGTCCTTCCAGCCGACGGAAGCCGCGGTCGAGCCGATGTTGACGATGCGGCCCCAGCCGCGCGCGATCATGCCGGGAAGCACGGCACGGGTGGTGCGGAAGGCGCCGGTCAGGTTGGTGTCGACGATCTTGTCCCACAGCGCGTCGGAATGTCCGCAAACCGGTTGCTCGGTGGTGGTGCCGGCCGCGTTGACCAGGATGTCGGCAGGACCGATGGCGGCCTCGGCTTCGGCGACGAAACGGTTGGTGACCTCGCTGTCGCGGACATCGAGGTGAGCAGCGTGCACCCTGGTGCCATGGGCAGACAAGGCCGACCGCACGCGCTCGATTTCGTCGATGCCCGGATAATAGGCGGCGTCGGATCTGTCGGTGCCGGCAGGCGCGATGTAGGACCCGACGGCGACATTGGCGCCAGCTTCAGCCAAGGCCGAGGCAATGGCGAAGCCCATGCCCGAAAAGCCGCCGGTGACGATTGCACCGCGCCCTGCAAGGTTTGTCATCGCGTGCTTCTCCAATGGTTGGGGCAAGCAATCAGGTTCCGCAGTATTTGTCGACGCGGTTCGCTAAAGCGGCTTGCCCAGCCATTCGCGATAGAAGCCTTCGAGATCGGGCTGGAAATCGTGCACGATGGGATAGCCGGGCGCGGCCGCTTCCACCTCGTGCATGGTGCCGCACTCCGGGCAGATGAATTCGCGGATCTCCATCCATTGCGGATCGGGGATATCGCTGCTGGGATAGATTTCGCGCAACGTCTCCTCGGTGTTGCGCACGATGATCGACGCCTTGAGCTTCCAGTTCTTGCGATAGTCGCCGAAGGAGTGACCGCATTCGCAGCGCGTCACGCGCTCGTCGCCGCTCTGGCAGATGAAGAGGTGGTCCGAGACCGGCAGCAGGATCGGGTCCTTCCAGCTGACACGGTCCTGCAGCACCGCGACGTACTTGAAAAAGCGGTCGTCATCCTTGTAGGCGCTCATGACGCGGCGTGTCTGCGGCCAGGGCAAAGTGCCCGCGACCAGATCGGCGATGACTTCCTTGCTGTACGAGGTCATGGCTTTGCTCCCGGCATGAAGATCGATCTGGCGTCGACGTTCCAGAAATCGCTGAATTCCCTGGTGAAGCGCGACGACAGCTTGATCGCGCTGGCATACATTTTCTTCACTTCCGGAGCGAAATCGGCCTTTTCGACACGGCCGCGTTCGCTGGCGATCCACTCGGAGACCGGCTTTGCCTTGGCCAGGCGATTGGCGCGCATTTCGGCGCGGTGGCGCTTGGTGGCCTCGAGGTTGGCGACGGGATAGCCGTCCTCGTCCTCATCGAGCATGATGCCGAAAATGCCCTCGGCCGCTTCCTTGGTGAGATAGCCGTTCTCGACATCCATGGCCGTCTTGAGCGGATCGCGTTCCAGCACGTCGCCATAACCGCCACCGCCATTGTAGGAATGGGTGAAGACGTCGCCGGTCTTGTGCGGGGCGGTGATGTAGGGCCCCTCCATCGTCACATGCTCGCCCTGCAGCCGCAGTTCGAGTTCCGAGCGATGCGGGTTGGTGCCGGTGTGATGCGCCAGCGGCGCCCGCTTTTCGGCGAGTTCGAAGATGTCGCTATCGCGCACGGCGCGGTGCTTTTGGCAGGTCGGCGCCGGGTAGCCGCCGCACATGCCGCCATTGTCGAACACGCGGGAGGAATGCTCTGACGTAACCAGCCTGAGATGATCGGT
Organism: Mesorhizobium japonicum MAFF 303099; assembly: GCF_000009625.1. Taxonomy (NCBI): domain Bacteria; kingdom Pseudomonadati; phylum Pseudomonadota; class Alphaproteobacteria; order Hyphomicrobiales; family Phyllobacteriaceae; genus Mesorhizobium; species Mesorhizobium japonicum. The sequence continues at coordinate 4,177,265 of NC_002678.2, read as the reverse complement.
CTTGCTGACCAGCCAGGTCGAGACGAAGGAGCAGCCGCCGCGATACTTGCCGGCGCCGCCGGAATTGGGAACGATCGAGCGGCCGATATAGAGCATCGGCATGTTCTGTTCCCAGATTTCGATATTGCCCATGTCGGATTCGGGGTTCCACCCGACATAGGCTGTGTCCAGCCCATCCTTGATCGCCAGCGCGCCGGAGCCGGCGGCGGCGCATTCGAAATGCGCCATGCCGAACAGCTTGCCGTACTGGCTGGTGCCGCCCATCTCGATCATCGGGCTGTTGACCTGGCCGACGAAGGCTTCCTCGACAAAGCCACGGCCGATGAAGGAGCGCGACAACAGCCGCTGGAACACGCCATAGGCCGGCAGCAGCAAGGCCCATGAGGTGGCGGTCGCCACCATCTCATTGTCCGGATTGGTCCAGGTGCCATGCGGCAGCTTCAGCTCGGTCGCCATCCAGGCGCCGTCATTGACCAGACCTTCGAAATTCATGTGCTGGGTCAAGGTCACGAACATGCCGCCATCCATGCCGGCCGGCGTGCAGTTCATCGAATGGTAGCCCCAGGGCTGCGTGCCCTCGAAATCCATGATGATCTTGCCGTCGGTGGTGATCTCCATTTCGATCGGCATGTTGTAGAGCCAGTCGGGATCGCCGAGCGGCTGGTAGCCCGGCTTGCCCGCGGTGACATGGCCGTAGAAAGTGTGGCCGCGATAGATGCCGGGAACCGTGAGCTGGCGCGTGCGGGCGAGCTGGGCACGGCGGCCTTCCTCGATGAACTCCTTCGACACCTGCATCCAGTAGTCCAGGCCGATCTCGTCGATCAACGCCTTGACGCTTTCACGCATGTCGATGCAGGAGGCGACCTTGGCCTTCTCGTCGAGCACCCAGTAGATCGGCATGCGCAAATTGCGCTCGCAGCGGATGACATAGTCGCGACGGATCTCGTCGTTCTCGCCGACCTTTTCAGCGCAGACGAAGAGACCCTCGGTGAAGCGCTCCTGGGCCAGCGCCACGTCACCGCCGGGAGTGATGCCGCCGGCCTCGAGTTCGTGGCAGACCGCGCCGGCCCAGCCGACCAGCTTGCCGGAGTGAAAGATCGGCACCACGTCCATGACGTCGGGCACCTGAACGGTGCCGATGAAGGCATCGTTGTTGGCGAAGATGTCGCCGTCGCGGATGCAAGGATTTTCCTCGTAACCGTTGCGGATCATCCATTTGATGAAGCGGCTCATCGTGTGCACATGCACCATGATGCCGTTGGAGAGCGCGATCGCATCGCCTTCCGGCGTGTAGATGGCGACGACCATTTCGCCGACTTCGCGCACGCCGGGCGAAGCCGAGATGCGGCGGGCCATTTCGCGCGCCGAGACGCAATAGGCGCGCAGCTTGGTGTGCAGCGTCTCGAATTTCAGCGGATCCTGGTTGCGCAGATGGAGTTCCGTGATGCCGTCATAGCAGCCGGTCTCTTCCATGAGCCGTTCGGATTCGATCAGCCGTTCGCGGATGCGCAGCGCGGAGGCGGGTTTGTCCAGCATGGCGTTCGCCCTTCTCAAGCGTGGGTGTAGTGTAGCAGCGTCCATTCATCGACATGGACACGGTCCTGCGGATGAACGACGAGCGTGGTGGCGGGATGTTCGATAATGGCCGGGCCGATGACCTCGTGGCCGGGCTGCAGACGGTCCATCTCGTAGAGATTGGCCTTGTGCCAGCGGCCGCCAATATAGGCCTCGCGCACCCCCTTGTGGGCAGCGGAAGGATCCGACTTGCCGAGCGGGCGCTTGAGCAGCACCGGCTTGACCTTGTCGGCGGTGGCGATGAGGCCGAGCTCGGTGATCGAGAAGCCGGCTTCGCCATAGCGCGAAACGCGATGGTTGACCTTGGCGTAGACCGCCTCGAACTCGTCGATGACCCTGCGCATGTCGTCGGCCGATTGGATGGCCGGCAGCGGCGCCATCACCTCGACGTCCTCGAGCTGGCCGGTGTAGCGCATCATCAGGAACGGCACGGTCTTGATCTTGTCGCGCGCGTGGCCGTCCACGATCATCTCGTCGACCGCCGCCCTTGTGAGATCATCCCAGACATCGGTGACCTTCTTGCCGAAGGCGAGCAGCTCGTCGTCGCCGGCGCGCGCACCGATGTCGTGCTGCGTCGACACGGAGTGGCGGCGCATGAAATCGGCGGTGGTGCAGCCGAAGGCCGAGAAGGCGGCGGCGAACTGGAAGGTGATGATGTCCTTGAAGCCGATGCCCCTAGAGCAGCCGGCCAGATGCAGCGGGCCCGAACCGCCATAGGAGAGCAGCGTGAATTCCGAGGGGTGGATGCCCTGGCCGGAGATGACGCGGCGCAGCGCGTTGTTGGCGTCGGCCTCCAGCATCTCGATCATGCCTTCGGCGGCTTCCTCGACACCGACGCCAAGCAGGCGCGAACATTTTTCCTCGAAGGCCGCCCTCGCCTTCTCGACCTGCAACACGACCTTGCCGCCAAGGAAATAGTGCGGATTGAGGCGGCCGAGGATGGCGTCGCAATCGGCGATGGTCGGCTCGGTGCCGCCCTTGGCGAAGCAGATCGGACCGGGATCGGAGCCGGCGCTTTCCGGTCCGAGCGAAACCTTCTTGGTCAGCGGATCGACTTTCAGGATCATGCCGGCGCCGGCGCCGATCGTGTCGAGATGCAGCGTCGGCACATTGAGCTTGAAGCGGTCCATCAGCGGCTCGTTCTCGATCCGGGTCTGGCCGCGGGTGATGACGCCCATGTCGAAGGAGGTGCCACCCATGTCCGAGCAGATCAGCGAGTCGTTGCCGATCAGCTTGCCGACATAGGCCGCGCCCAGAATGCCGCCGATCGGGCCGGAGATCATCGTCTCATGCAGGCGCGGATGGTTGATTGATGTCAGGCCGCCGAAGGAGAGCAGCGTCTGCACGCCATATTTGAAGCCGTATTTCTTGGAGACGTCCTCGATGCCCTTGAGCTGCTTGCGGCCGCGCGAGGTGGCATAGGCCTCGATCAGCACGGAGTTCAGCCGCGACTGTTCGCGGATGACCGGGCGCACCTCGTGGCTGGTGTAGACGAGGATGTCGGCGCCGGCCTTGGCGATCTCCTCGCGGCAGATCTCGGCAATGCGCTTCTCGTGCACGGGATTGACGTGCGAGAAGATGGTCATGATGCAGATCGCCTCGACCTTGTCGGCGATCAGCTTCCTGGCGGCCGCAGCGACCTCGTGCTCGTAGAGCGGCAGGATGATGTCGCCGAACTGGTCGATGCGCTCGGTGACGCCATGGGTGCGGCGGCGCGGCACCAGCGGGTCGGGATGCTGGTGCGTCACCGCGTGGAGCCGATCAGCATAGGAATAGTCGGCCCAGGCCTGCAGGCCGCGGCCCATCAGGATCATGTCTTCCAGGCCCTTGGTGGTGATGAGGCCGAGCCGGCGGCCGGTGCGCGACAACAGTGTGTTGAGCATGCCGGTGCCGGAATAGAGCACGACGTTGACGCCGGAGAACAGCTGCTCCAGCGAGATGCCCCAGGCATCGGCCGCGTCCTCGGCCGAGGCAAGGAAACCTTCGGCCTCGTTCTTCGGCGTGGTCGCCGACTTGCCGATCTTGAAGTGGCCGTCCTGATCGACAAGGATCGTGTCGGTCATGGTGCCGCCGGCGTCGATGCCGATGACGATGGGGTTGGTAGTGATCTGGTCCACGGGTCGCCTTCCCTCTTCGAGAATGACCGCAGGCTAGATTCGATCGCGCGGATCGCGCCATATGCCTAAAGACACAATGACTGCGCGGCGCGGTTCGCCGAGAAAAGGGCATGCGCATGGGCAACATCTGGGCGCCGCTGGCCAAGGCGATCGCCGCCACCGGCACCGATCGGCATGTCGACTGCCTGATCGACCTGGTCGGCGCCGACATTGCGCACGATTTGGTGACGGTCACCCGCTACTCGGCGACCAAGACGCCCGAATTCGTCAAGCACCGGCGCTTCTCGGACGAGATGGTGCGGCGCTATCTCGACAATTACTACGTCTTCGACCCTTTCTACGCCTCATGGCGACGTGAGCGCCGTCTCGGCATCCTGCCGCTCAAGGGGCTGGCCGACGAAGAAGCCAGGCGCGGCCAGTACATAGCCGGCTTCCTGGCGCAGTCAGAAATCTGCGACGAGGTCGGCATCCTGCTGGCTGACGGCGGCGACTGGTGCCTGGGCATCTTCCTCGACCGTTCGACCAGTTCGTTCAAGGACAGCGAGATCGCCCTCCTGGACGAGCGGCTGCCGGTGTTCGAGGCGCTGCATGCGCTCGACATCAAGGCGCGCGGCAGCGACTTTTCGCGCACCTTGGCCCCGACCGGCCCCGGCGCTTCGCCACAGCAGAAGCCGACCATCCCCACAAGCCTGTGGCCGGAATTGTCGCAGCGCGAGCGGGAACTGGTGCAGCTGATCCTCGCCGGTCATCCGACAGCCAACATCGCCGAGCGTCTCGGCATCACCATAGGCACCGTCAAGAACCATCGCCGGCGCATCTACGAGAAGCTCGACATCACCACCGAGCGAGAGCTGTTCCTGCAGTTTTTTCAGCACCGATAGCGCCCGCTGCTGGCCTACCAATATCCCGTTCGGCGAGCCCGATCCCGCCTTGAACTTGGTTGCGGTTGACTTCACATTCGCCACCGATTGGGAGGAAGACCATATGCCGAACTTCGCGGGACGCTTCGCTGGCCGGTCAGCCGTCATCACCGGCGGAGCCTCCGGCATCGGACTGGCAGTCGCGCAAAGGATCGTCGAGGAAGGTGGACGCATCAGCGTCTGGGATCGTGATCCGGCCCAGATCGAACAGGCGAAAACTGTCATCCCTGGCCTGCATGGTGTTGCCATCGACGTCGCCGATGCCGCCGGCGTCGAAGGCGCCGCCGCACGGACGATCGAAGCCCTTGGCGGCGTCGACATCCTTGTGACCAGCGCGGCCATCACCGGGCCGAACATGACGACCTGGGCCTATTCGACCGAGGACTGGCAGAAGGTCATCGACATCAACATCAACGGCGTCTTCTACTGCAACAGGGCGCTGGTGCCGCATATGCTCGAGCGCAATTATGGCCGCATCGTCAACATCGCCTCGATTGCCGGCAAGGAAGGCAATCCCAACGCTTCCGCCTACAGCACGTCCAAGGCCGCCGTGATCGGCCTGACCAAGTCGCTCGGCAAGGAACTGGCCAAGACCAAGGTGACGGTGAATTGCGTGACGCCGGCGGCTGTGCGCACAGCGATCTTCAAGCAGATGAGCCAGGAGCACATCGACTTCATGCTGTCGAAGATTCCGATGGCGCGCTTCGGCGAGGTCGAGGAAGTGGCGGCGCTGATCTGCTGGATCGCCTCGGAAGAATGCTCATTCACGACGGCCGCCGTCTTCGACGTTTCCGGCGGCCGCGCCACTTATTGACCTGCGCCGGAAGATCCCCACATTGGCCGGTGCGACTACAATTCCGCGTGACGAGGCAACGATGGGAATTGGACAGGCCTATATAGTCGGTGACGGGCGGCGACGAAACAGGGTTTGCGGGAAAGCCATGAAGCGACGAGATAGTTTGGCGATGACCCAAGGCCGTCGTGCCGGCGCCGTGCGATCGACAGGGGTCGCGGCCACCAGGCTGGAGATTGCATCGCTTGCCTGAAGCAAATCCCGCAGCGCTGTCCGATGACGACCTCCTGGACCGCTACCAGCGCGCCGCCTTCGGCTATTTCCTGGAGAATGTGAACCCCGACAACGGGCTGGTCGCCGATACATCACGGCCGAACTCGCCGGCCAGCATCGCCGTCGTCGGTTTTGCGCTGTCCTGCTATCCGATCGGTGTCGAGCGCGGCTGGATGCCGCGCGCGGCGGCGGTGGAGCTGACGCTTGCGGCGCTGCGTTTCTTCTCGGCCAGCCCCCAAAACGGTGGTGACAACGTCACCGGCCATAAGGGTTTCTACTACCACTTCCTCGACATGCGCACAGGCTTGCGCGTCTGGCGTTGCGAGCTGTCGATGGTGGATACAGCCTTGCTGATGGCCGGCATATTGGTGGCCGGCGCTTATTTCTCCGGCGGGGACGAGGGGGAGGCCGAGATCCGGCAGCTGGGCGAAGCACTCTACCGGCGCGTCGACTGGCGCTGGGCGCAAGGCAGCAGCCCTACCTTGCGGCAGGGCTGGAAGCCGAAGAGCGGTTTCCTCCACTATGGCTGGGAAGGCTACAACGAGGCGACCATCCTCTATGTGCTGTCGATGGCTTCGCCGGACAGCCCGACTTCCGACGATAGTTACGAAGCCTGGACGGCGACCTACCAATGGGAAAACATCTACGGCCATGACGTGCTCTATGGCGGCCCGCTGTTCATGCACCAGTTTTCGCATGCCTGGATCGATTTCGCCGGCATCCGCGACGCTTTCATGCGCGAGAAGAATTCGGACTATTTCGAAAACAGCCGCCGCTCGACCTATCTCCACCGCGACTATGCCCGCCACAACCCCTATGGCTTCGACGGCTATGGCGAGAACCTTTGGGGCCTCTCGGCGGGAGACGGGCCGGGCGGCTTCCGCGCCAGTGTCGAGCGACGGAGACACCGGTTTTCGGGCTATGCTGCGCGTGGCGCACCGTTCGGGCCGGATGACGGGACGATCGCGCCATGGTCCTATCCCGCGTCGCTGCCTTTCGCGCCTGACATCTGCCTGGCCGCCATGCGTCATCTCGGCGAGCGCTATCCCCAAGTGATGGACAATTTCCGCCTGCCGAGCGGCTTCAATCCGACCTTGGCCAACCGGCGAAAATTCGGCCGCGACGGCTGGGTGTCGGAAGGCCATTACGGGCTGGACCAGGGCATCGTGGTGATGATGATCGAGAACCACCGCTCGCGCCTGATCTGGGAGCTGATGCGCTCCAATCCGCACATCCGCCGCGGCCTGGGCAAAGCGGGTTTCACCGGCGGCTGGCTGGCTCAGCCGGCAGGCTCCACGTCAGGAGCCTACGATGGCGCGTGAACAGACAAAGGCGGCCACCTTCCCAGTCGACCGCAATGACGTCGAACTGGTCCGAGGCGCGCATCCGCCGCGCTGGAAGAACCCTACTCCCGACGGTCCCTACAATCTCGTCGTCATCGGCGCCGGACCGGCCGGCCTGACCGCGGCACGCGACGCCGCAAGCCTTGGCGCAAAGGTCGCACTGATCGAGCGCGGGCTGATCGGCGGCGCCTGCGTCAATGTCGGCGGCGTCCCCTCGAAGTCGATCATCCGCACGGCCAGGCTCTATGCCGATATGCGCGATGCCGAGAATTTCGGCGGCGACACGCCGGCGCGTCTTCCCGTGGACTTCGAACGGGCCATGATGCGGATGCGGCAGATCCGGCAGCGGCTCAGCCGCGCCGATTCGGCCGCGGCCATCACAGCCGAAGGCATCGACCTCTATTTCGGTGAAGCGCGCTTTGGCGGACCGGACACGGTTGAAGTCGCCGGCAAGACGCTGCATTTCAAGAAGGCCCTGGTCGCGACCGGCGCGCATCCGAGCGGGCCGGCGATACCGGGACTTGCCGAGGCCGGCTATCTCGACAATGAGAGCATGTTCAACCTCACGCGGCGTCCTGAGCGGCTCCTGGTCATCGGCGGCGGGCCGCTTGGCTGCGAGACGGCGCAGGCCTTCTGTCTTCTCGGCGCGAAGGTCATCCTGGCGCAGAGCGACCCGATGTTCCTGCCCGGCGAGGAACGCGACGCCGCGCAGATCCTTTCGGACACACTGGCGCGCGAGGGGGTGGAGGTGCGCCTGAACACCGAGGTGGTGGCGGTACGCAAGGAAGGCGGCAGGAAGCTCGCCGATCTTTTGCGGGACGGCGACACGACAACGATCTCCGTTGACGAGATCATCACCGGCGTCGGCCGTTCGCCCAATGTCAGGGGTCTCGGACTGGAAGAGGCCGGGGTGGTGTATGACGCCAACGGCATCAAGGTGGACGATCATTTGAGGACCACCAATCCGCACATCTACGCGGCGGGCGATGTGTGCCTGGAATACAAGTTCACTCATACCGCCGAGGCAGCGGCACGCATTGTCGTGCGCAATGCCCTGTTTCGCGGGCGCGAAAGGCTCAGTGACCTCGTCGTTCCCTGGTGCACCTATACCGATCCGGAGATCGCTCACGTCGGTCTTTATCCGATCGAGGCGCGGCAGAACGGCATTCCGGTCAAGACCTATACGGTGCTGATGCATGATGTCGCCCGCGCCGTGATGGACGGCGAGGAGGAAGGGTTCGTCAAGATCCATGTCCGGGAGGGATCCGACCGCATCCTGGGGGCGACGGTCGTCGCCAGCCATGCCGGCGAGATGATCAATGCGGTGACGCTTGCCATCAGGTCGGGCATGGGATTGCACGCCCTGGCCGACGTCATCCATGCCTTCCCGACGCAGGCACAAGGCATCAAGATGGCGGGCGACGCCTACAGGCGAACCCGGTTCACCTCCTTGCGCAGGCGTCTGGCGGCGCGCTGGCTGGCCTGGTCGAGGCGATGAGCCTGGCCACACGCCGAGGACTCGAGGCGACAGTATTCAAAATATGCAGTGCTTGACGAAAGCCTTGTTCAGCTAAACAAGGTGGCGCTTGCAACCACGGAATCGTTCTGAATGCCATCCGAATTAGGCCCCTTGTCTGGCACGACGCCCCAGGCGTCCGCATTGAACGGCACAGGCGCGCAACCCGCTGTCAGCCACCCCGAGCGGTCGGCCCAGAAGCGTACGCTGGTCGTGTCGCACGATCCGGGCTTTCCGCCGGCTTCAGGTGCGGATCTGAGAAACTATCGCAACGCCGAAGCGGCCGCCAGGTTCGGACCGGTCTGCCTGGTTTCGGTGAAGCCGAACAAGGTAAGGAATGCGCCCGATCCATTGATCCGGGTCGAGGCCCTGTCGATCGAGGGGGAGCCTCGCACGGCCTCGATCGGCTGGTGGCGCTCAAGGGCGGAGAATCGCATACCGCGTTCCGCGCTGACGCGGCTTGAGGCACTCGTCCGTGAATTCCGCCCTGACACCATCATTGTCGAGGGCGTCGGCCTGTTCAAGCTGCTGCGGCCCCTGCGGCCGCTGGCGGAGCAGCTCATTCTCGACATGCACAATGTCGAGTCCGACCTGGCCGGACAGATCAAGCGTCTCAGTGCCAAGCGAAGCGCGGCAGCATTCAGCGTCCGGTTCCTCGAGAGAAAAGCACTGTCCCTTGTCGACAGGGTATGGGTCTGCTCGAACCTGGATCGCCAGAAGCTGATGACGCTTTCCCGGCACAAGATCCCGATCGACGTTGTTCCGAACGGAATTCCGCAGACCGGGGACGGTCTCGCGCCCCTGCCCGCCGAGCCGTCGACCGGCAACGGCTTTCCGATGATCGTGTTCATCGGCCATCTCGCCTATCCGCCAAACATCGATGCCGCGCAGCGATTGGCCAATGTCATATTGCCCCGTATCCGAAACGCCCTGCCGGATGCCAGGCTTGTCCTGGCGGGACGCACGCCGAGGCCGGAAGTGCAGGCATTGGCCAGGTTGCCTGGCGTGGAGCTCATCGAAGATCCCGCGGATGTCGCACCACTGTTGTCCAGCGCGCATCTCACCATCGTCCCGCTGACGGCGGGCGGCGGCACACGCATCAAGATCCTGGAAGCAATGGCCGCGGGCGTGCCGGTGATCGCCACGCCGATCGCGGCCGAAGGCCTGGACCTGGTCGAAAATGACGAGGTGCTGCTGTCTCAATCCGACGAAACGCTTGCCGAGATGGCCATCGGACTCTGTCTCGATCCCGAACGCAGGGCGCGGCAACGCCTTCGGGCGCATCGGGCGGTATGGGCAAGGTTCGGCCCGCAAGCGATCCGCGATGCCGTTCGTGACGGGCTTGGACCAAACGGCGCCGCCGGATGATTCCGGCAATCCTGCACCAGACTTGGAATCCAGGCGGATCTCCGGGGCCAGTCCTGGCCGGAACGTCAGTCGTGGAGTTCCCGTGAAATCGGCGGGCCGACCGAAAATCCGGAGAATGTGACCTCGAAACCCTCGCGCTGCGGCGAACAGCACATCATGCCGACGTCGACCGTCTTCGTTATCGGGAAATAGGCGAGCCGCACCGGCTTCCAGTGACCGTCCGACGCGTCGAGATACTGGACGCGGATCGCCTCGCCATGGCGGGTCAGGCGGATGCCGACGCCGTCCGGACTGGCATGAATGGCCACCAGCGACCAGTCCGACGTGTCGTTGGTGACGACGACGGAGAAATAGGCTAGGCCGTCGGTGTATTCGATGCCGGCCTTGATCCAATGCGTTTCGCTGAGCCGGACCATCAGCCCGGCCTGGTCATAGAGCACCTTGTAGTCGCCCTTGACGGTGACTTCGGCAGTGAAATCGCCCTCGACCGGCCGATGCAGGAAATGGCCATTGTCACGCCAGAAGCCATAGAAGGTCTCGCGCCAGAAATCGGTCTCCTTGCCGGTGCGCACGCGCACCGCATCGCCGTCGATGGCGTGATGCGGCGGCGGGTTGAGCCAGGTCAGATCCTGCAATGTCATTGCCTCATGCCGTGGTGAAGGTTCGCCGGCCTGACAGGCCGGCGCCCGATCAGCCTGCGAATGTATAGGCGGTCTTCACCGTGGTGTAGAACTCCGTGGCATAGCGGCCCTGCTCGCGCGGGCCGTAGCTCGAGCCCTTGCGGCCCCCGAAGGGAACATGGAAATCGACGCCCGCCGTCGGCAGGTTGACCATCACCATGCCGGCCTCCGAATTGCGCTTGAAGTGCGTGGCGTGCTTGAGGCTCGTGGTGCAGATGCCCGAGGTAAGCCCGAAGGGCGTGTCGTTGGCGACGGAAAGCGCCTCGTCATAATTCTTGACGCGGATGACGCTGGCGACAGGTCCGAAAATCTCCTCGCGCGAGCTGCGCATGGCATTGGTGGCTTCGGTCAGCAGGGCCGGGCTGAGATAGAAGCCGGGCGTCTTGCGGTCGAGCCGTTCGCCGCCGAAGGCGAGCGTGGCGCCTTCCCTGACGCCGATCGCGATATAGTCCTCGTCCTGCTTCAGCTGGGTCGCGTCGACGACTGGGCCGATCTGGGTCTGCGCATCGAGCGCATCGCCGATCACCAGTTTGCCCATCCGCTCCTTCAGCGCCTCGACGAAACGGTCATGGATATCTTCGGTCACGATCAGCCTGGACGAGGCGGTGCAGCGCTGGCCGGTCGAGAAGAAGGCGCCGTTGAGCGCGCAATCGACGGCGACCGCAAGATCGGCGTCGTCGAGCACGACCAGCGGGTTCTTGCCGCCCATTTCGAGCTGGAACTTGCGCATATGCTCGACACTTGCCGCGGCGACGCGTTTTCCCGTGCCGACCGAACCTGTGAAGGTGATGGCGTTGATGTCGGGGCTGTCGAGCATTGCCTGGCCGACCACCGAGCCCTTGCCCATCACGAGGTTGAGCACACCCTTGGGCAGGCCGGCGCGATGCAGGATATCGACGATGGACCAGGCGCTCTCCGGAACCAGCTCGGCCGGCTTGAAGACGATGGTGTTGCCATGGGCGAGTGCCGGCGCGATCTTCCAGGCAGGGATGGCGATGGGGAAATTCCACGGCGTGATGATGCCGACCACGCCGACAGCCTCGCGGGTGATTTCGACGCCGACACCCGGCCGCACGCTCGGAACCATCTCTCCGGTCAGGCGCAATGTTTCGCCGGCAAAGAAATCGAATATCTGGGCGGCGCGGATGGTCTCGCCAATGCCTTCGGCCAGCGTCTTGCCTTCCTCGCGCGCCAGATTGCGGCCGATCTCGTCCTTGCGCGCCATGATCTCGTCGGAGGCCTTCTTCAGCACCGCATGGCGGGCCAATGGACCGGAGCGGGACCATGAAGGAAACGCCGCCTTGGCCGCCGCGATGGCCTGCTTGGCCTGTTCGACCCCCGCCGAGGCATATTCGCCGACGACATCGCCTGTGTCCGAAGGGTTGATGTTGTGGGACCCGGCGTCGCCGACCCATTCGCCATCGATGAGGTTCTTTCGAAATTGTGCCATATCTGCTCTTTCCTGCTGGTTGGCCGCGCGGCGGCATCCGTGTGAACTGGTATTTGCCAGACAAATGCCTTGCGGGAAAGCACGCACTGGCCGAACAGCCGCGACAAAAGTCCCCGGGCCAGCCGTTACGGCCAACCCGGCTGCTATCCGCAGAGCGTTATTCCGCCCAGGCGAATTGCCCTGCACACCTATGTCCATAGCCTTGATTTGGCTGATGCAGCGTGTCATGCGTCGTACCGATGGCAGCACTCGAAACGACGATCCAGCGCGCCGGCGCCACCGGCAACATCAAGGCCACGCGTGAAGACTGGCTGAAGCTGGCGCTTGAAACGCTGATCTCGGACGGCGTCGAACGCGTTCGCGTGCTGACGCTTGGCCAGCAGCTCGACGTCTCGCGCTCCAGCTTCTACTGGTATTTCAAAAGCCGCCAGGATCTGCTCGACCAGTTGCTGGACTATTGGCGGCAGACCAACACAAGGTTCATCGTCGAACGCGCCTCGCGGCCTTCCGCGACCGTCATCCGCGGCGTGATGAGCATCTTCGAATGCTGGGTCGATGAAAGGCTGTTCGATCCCCGGCTGGACTTCGCGATCAGAGCCTGGGCCCGGCGCTCACCCGCCATCAGGCGCGCGCTCGATGAGGCCGACGAGGAGCGCGTCAATGCCATACGCGACATGTTCAAGCGTCATGGCTATGAGGAAGAGGACGCATTCGTGCGCGCTCGCGTCCTCTATTTCATGCAGATCGGCTATTACTCGCTTGAGCTCAACGAGCCGATGAGCACCCGACTCGCGCACGTCGCCTCCTATCTGCGTAGCTTCACCGGCCAGGAGCCTCCGGCGGAGGATGTCGAAGAGTTCTCGCGCTACGTCGAAGAGACGACTTCGCGCAAACGCTAGCACCTTCCGCCGCGTGCAAGATCGATCCGCGAACTAGACATATATGTACAATACCATTACGCTTGCCCTGAGAAATCAGCCTTGTCCCGCACACCATGACCCGTCGTTATTCCGCTTTGTCGCTCATCAAGGAGGGCCTGGCCGGCCAGACCGGCTGGAAGCAGGCCTGGCGCTCGCCCGAGCCGAAGCCGACCTACGACGCGATCATCATCGGCGGCGGCGGCCACGGGCTGGCGACAGCCTACTACCTGGCCAACAATCACGGCATCACCCGGGTCGCAGTGCTGGAAAAGGGCTGGATCGGCGGCGGCAATACCGGCCGCAACACCACCGTGGTGCGCTCCAACTACTATTATCCCGAAAGCGTCGAACTCTACGGGCTGGCGCACCGGCTCTATGAAGGCCTGTCGAAGGACCTGAATTACAACGTCATGCTGTCGCAGCGCGGCATGGTCAATCTGTGCCATTCGACGGCCGAAATGGAGATCGGCGCGCGCACCGTCAACGCCATGCAGATCAACGGCATCGATGCGGAGTTGTTTTCGCCAGAGGATGTGCGCCGCGTGGCGCCGATCTACAATTTCTCTCCGGATGCGCGCTTTCCGGTGTTCGGCGGCATCTGGCAAGGCAGGGCTGGAACCGCGCGCCATGACGCGGTCGCCTGGGGCTATGCGCGGGCGGCGAGCCGGCTCGGCGTCGACATCATCCAGAACTGCGAGATCACCGATTTCATCGTCGAAGGCGGCCGCTGCCGCGGCGTCCAGACGACGCGCGGCGCGATCCGCGCCGAGCGCATCGGCATGGCCGTGGCCGGCCATTCCTCGGTGCTGGCGGCCAAGGCCGGTTTCAGGCTGCCGATCAATTCCTATGCACTACAGGCCTGCGTCTCCGAGCCGGTGAAGCCGATCCTCGACACGGTGGTGCTGTCGCCAGGCTGCGGCGTCTATGTCAGCCAGTCGGACAAGGGCGAGATCGTCATCGGCGGCGGGCTCGACCGCGTCCCCTCCTATGCGCAGCGCGGCAATCTGCCGACGCTGGAAACCGTGATCGCCGGGCTGCTGGAAATGTTCCCGATCTTCGGCCAGCTGAAGCTGATGCGGCAATGGGCAGGGATCGTCGATGTCGTGCCGGACTCCTCGCCGATCATCGGTCCCTCGCCGCTGCCCAACCTCTTCCTCAATTGCGGCTGGGGCACGGGCGGCTTCAAGGCCATTCCTGCCGGCGGCACGCTGCTGGCGAACCTGCTGGCGACCGGCAAGCACAACGATATCAGCCGCCCCTTCGATCTCGATCGCTTCGCCAGCGGGCGGCTGATCGACGAAGCGGCCGGCTCCGGCATCGCGCACTGAGACAAGAATCCGAGGCAATCATGCAGCTTTTCCCTTGCCCGTTCTGCGGTCCGCGCGACGAGACCGAATTCCACTATGGCGGCGATGCCGGCAACGCCAGGCCTGACGGCGCCGAGGTGCCGATCGAAAGCTGGGCAAGCTATCTCTATCTGCGCAGCAACCCGAAGGGCACGGCGCGCGAGATCTGGGTTCACATGAGCTGCGGCGAGTTCTTCGTCATGGAGCGTGACACCGTCACCCACGAGGTGCTGTCGTCGACCGCGCTTGGCGGGGAGCACGCGGCGTGAGCGCCTCGCGTCTCGCCACCGGCGGCAGCGCCATCGACCGCTCGCGACCGATCCGCTTCAGCTTCGACGGCACAAGCGTGGACGGTTTTGCCGGCGACACCATCGCCTCGGCACTGCTCGCAAATGATATCGCGGTCGTCGGCCGCAGCTTCAAATACCACCGGCCGCGCGGCATCTGGGGTGCCGGCGTCGAGGAGCCGAACGCGCTGGTCGATATTGGCGGCCCGCAGGCGACGCCGAACGCGCGGGCCACGACCGAGCCGGCGCGCGACGGGCTGGTGGCGAAAAGCGTCAACGCCATGCCGAATGCATTGAGCGACCGCAACGCCTTCCTCGACCGTTTTGCGCGCTTCATCCCGGCGGCGTTCTACTACAAGACCTTCATGTGGCCGGACTGGCACATGTTCGAGCCGCGCATCCGCGCCATGGCCGGACTGGGCAAGGTCGACACCGACTGGACCTCGCCGGGCACGGCGGACCAGGTCAACCATCATTGCGACGTGCTGGTGGTCGGCGCTGGACCGGCCGGACTGGCGACAGCCAGGATGGCCGCCGGCGCGGGCCTCTCCGTCACGCTGGTCGACGACCAGCGTGAACCGGGCGGATCGCTCGGCCATCGCGCCGGCGAGATCGACGGCAAGCCGGCTTCCATGTGGATCGAGGAGACGGTTGCGGAACTTACCGCCGGCGGTCACCTCATCCTGCCATCGACCACCGCCTTCGGCATCTACGACCACAATCTGGTGGGGCTGAACCAGCGCCATTTCGATGGCCGGCGCGACACGCTGTGGCGGGTCCGGCCGCGCCGGATCGTTCTGGCGACCGGCGCCATCGAGCGGCCCTTGCCCTTCGCCAACAACGACCTGCCGGGCATCCTGTCGGCGGATGCGGCACTCGTCTATCTCAGGCGCCATGCGGTTCTCGTCGGCCGGCGTGTTGTCGTCGCGACCAACAATGACAGTGCTTGCGAAGTCGCGGCAGCGTTGGCCGAGGCTGGCGCCGACGTCACGCTTGTCGACATCAGGCGCGACGGCATCCCCGAAACGCCGGCCAAGGTGCGGCTGGTCAAAGG
The DNA here is from genome assembly GCF_000009625.1 of Mesorhizobium japonicum MAFF 303099. Lineage (NCBI taxonomy): Bacteria > Pseudomonadati > Pseudomonadota > Alphaproteobacteria > Hyphomicrobiales > Phyllobacteriaceae > Mesorhizobium > Mesorhizobium japonicum. The sequence goes on along the minus strand of NC_002678.2, from coordinate 4,161,623 downwards.
GCGGCCGCTTGCGGCCGCCATGGGCAGACTGCGCGTCGAGGGCGTGACGCTGGATGACGGCACCAGGCTCGACGCCGATTGCTTGCTGGTCTCGGGCGGCTGGACGCCCACCATCCATCTGTTTGGCCAGGCCAAGGGCAAGCTCGCCTGGAGCGGGGCCCGCGCCGCCTTCCTGCCGGGCGATCCCGTTGACGGCATTTCCGTCGCCGGTGCGGCAGCCGGTTCCGTCTCGTTGTCGGAAGTGTTTGCCGACGCGCGGACAGCTGTTGCGCCGCTTGGTCCGACGACGGCCGCCCTACCGCGCAGCACCGGACCGGAGGCGACTGGCGGCATCGTTGCAGCGTGGCCGGTGCCCGGCTCGAAAGGGCGCATCTGGATCGACTATCAGAACGACGTGACGGTGAAGGACGTCGAACTGGCGGCACGCGAAAACTTCGTCTCGGTCGAGCATCTGAAGCGTTACACGACGCTTGGCATGGCGACGGACCAGGGCAAGACCTCCAACCTGCCCGGCCTGGCGCTGATGGCCGGGATTACCGGCCGCACCGTGCCGGAGGTCGGCACCACCACCTACCGTCCGCCCTTCACGCCGGTGCCGCTGGCGAGCTTTGCCGGCGCGCGCGTTGGCGAGTTGATGGCGCCGGTGCGCCGGCTGCCGCTGGAGAGCGTGCATCGCGAAAGCGGCGCCATCTTCCAGGAATATGGCGGCTGGCTGCGGCCTGCCCATTATGGCGGCCGTGGCGCCGATACGGATCGCGCCATCCAGGACGAGGCGTTGCGCGCGCGCCGGTCGGTCGCGCTGTTCGACGGTTCGACGCTCGGCAAGATCGAGGTGATCGGACCGAAGGCGGCCGCATTCGTCGATTTCCTGTACTACAACACCATGTCGACGCTGAAGCCGGGCCGCTGCCGCTATGGCTTCATGCTGTCGGAGAATGGCGTGGTCTTCGACGACGGCGTGCTGGTGCGGCTGGACGAGCATCGCTTCGTCGTGTCGTGCTCGTCCTCGCATGTCGCTGCCGTACATGCCCGGCTGGAGGAATGGCGCCAGGACCGCTTTGGCCGCGAGGCCGTCTATATCCACAACGCCACATCGGACATGGCGACGCTGACCGTCTCCGGACCGAACGCCTGCAAGCTGCTCGAAACAGTCGATCTTGGCCTCTCGCTCGACGATGCCGATCTGCCACATATGGCGATCGGCCATGGCAGCTATGGCGGCGACGCGGTGCGCATCGCGCGGGTCAGCTTCACCGGCGACAGGAGCTATGAAATTTCGATTCGCGCCGATCGCGCCGAGCCGCTATGGGCGCATCTGCGGCAAGCCGGGCAGTCATTCGATGCCGTCGTCATCGGTCTCGAAGCGCTGATGATCCTGCGTGCCGAAAAAGGCTTCATCGTCATTGGAAAAGATACGGACGGCACCACGCTGCCACACGACCTCGGCAGCGAAGGCCCACGCACCAAACGCCAGAGCGAATATGTCGGCCGCCGTTCGCTGTTTACCGAGGAGGCCTCGCGCGGCGATCGCCTGCAGCTTGTCGGGCTGACGGTGCCGTCCGGCGAAGCGCCTTTGCCAACCGGCGCGCATGGCATCAAGCGGGAGAGCGGCAGGCTGCACAGCCAGGGCTTCGTCACCTCGAGCTACCGGAGCCCGACGCTTGGCCGGCCCATCGCGCTCGCTCTGATCGAGCGCGGCGCGGCGCGCCACGGCGAGACGATCGAAGTCCAGCATCTCGGCAAGGTCAGGACGGCGACGATCGCCGCGCCTTGCGCCTTCGACCCGGCAGGAGACCGGCTCCATGCGTGATCTCGCGGAAAAATGGTCCGTCCCACCGGACTGGCGGAACGCCACCATTGAAGTGCCGGGGCTCAAAATAGGCGCCGTTGCCGGGCTGCACCAACGCCTGGTCAGTGGCGACCTTGCGGCATGGGCCGAGGCTTCCGGCTTCGATGGACCAGCCGTCGGGGCATTCGGCCTGGCGGAGGGCATGCGCTATTCGGTCCGCCTGGCACGCGACCGCTTGCTCGCCGTTTCCACCACGCCCTTCGGCATGGCCACCGGGTGGTTCAGCGAGGGGTTCGCTGTGACGGAGATCAGCGCCGGATTGCAGGTGTTCGAGGTCGAAGGCCCGGCGCTTGATGCCTTCATCGCACGCGGGACGACGCTCGACCCCGCTGGGCCGCCAAGCGCCAGTGCAACGCTTTCCTTCGCCGGCATCGGCGCCATCGTGTACCGCCGTCAGCGCAGCCTGCGCATCCATGTCGATCGTGGCCTCGCCGCCTATCTCTGGACATGGATGGAAACGGTTGCCGCCAACATCGCCACCGGATCCCAGAATTAACCGGCCACGACAATGCCGGCCCTGGCTGATCGCCACTCCCAGGTCGGAGTGGGGCGCAGAGAGCCGTTCTGCCGGAGAAGGCAGTCCCCGGAATGGACGGCACGAGGAACGGCGGCCGCGCGGATTGTATATTTGCGCAAATTGCGCCCTGTGGGATGCACGACGACAAGCGATGCAGCGTCCTGCCACCTCGGCACAGGGAACGACTATTTCCGCCCTCTAGAGCGTGAACGACCAGAACAGGCAGGCGAGCGTCGCCGCGGCGAAGACCACGAAGAACAGGCTGCGCAACAGCACGTTGCGGCGCAGTTCGTTCATGACGAAGTGGCAACCAACGACAGCCACGGCAAACAGGAACCGCCAGTTCAGCAACGCGAGCATTGCGCTGCCCTGGCCGAAAGCCCATCGGGCGAGAAGGCCGCCTACGATGGTGGCGAACAGCACGATCACCGTCCAGAAGATCGCGTCGGCGGCATGGGTCAGCACGATGCTGGCCGCGCGGATCGGCAGGATCATCATCAAAAGCGCGCTGAAGAAAAAGACGGCGGCCAGCGGAATGAAGGTTCCGGCATCGGCAATGCCGTCGAGGCGCCTGACGCCGATCGCGCCATAGGGATAGCCGTGCCGGGCCACCGCAAGGCTCAGCGCCATGAGCAAGGCGGTCAGCACGGCGACGAGTGCGAAGGTCGTGAGGGCTTTGCTCATGGTGTTCCTGTCCCGGGCGAATCAGACAGGAACTTTGTATCGGGCGGTCGTAAATTGCACGTAAGTGGGGGAGCCGCCCGCGCGGATTTCAATCGGCGAAATCCGCTGTCGGCTGCTATTCGGCAGCGATCCTGCCTGCCGAGCGGTTGGCCAGCACGAAGCCGACCTCGTCTACCGCCTGCGCCGCGCGCTTCAGGATCGCCTCGGAGCGCAGCACGCCGTCGGTGAAATCCTTGTCGGTGGCATAGACGGCTGTGGGCAAGGCAAAGGCCTCGAAGAAGCCGAACAGCGGCCGCAGTTGATGTTCGACGATCAAGGCATGGCGCTCGCCGCCGCCGGTCGCGGTCAGCACGATGGGCTTGCCGCGGAGTGCTGCCGGATCGATCAGGTCGAAGAAATGCTTGAACAGGCCGGTATAGCTGCCCTTGTAGGTCGGCGAACCGACCACCAGCACATCGGCCGCGAGGATTTGCGCCAGGATCGGTTGCGCCTGGCTGTCGAGGTCGCGCGCCCATCTTGCCGTGCCCAGCGAAGGGCCGACATCCTCGATATCGTAGGTAACAGCCGATAGGCCGTGACGCGCGGCGATGTCCCTGGTGACCAGTTCGACGAAGGCGCGTGTCTTTGACGGCCGGGTGATGTTGCCGGAAAAACCGACGACTGTGGGGTTTGACATGGCAGTGGGCCTCTTGGATGTCGAAGTTTGAAGTGGCGGGCCACCGGCCCGCCGATGGGAAATCAGCTCCAGGCGTGAAGCGGCGGATTTTCGCCATTGAGGAAATATTTGCCGAGGATCGAGTACTTCCAGCGTACCGGATCGTGCAGCGTGTGGGTGCGGGCATTGCGCCAATGCCTGTCGAGATTGTGCTCGGCCAGCGTCGAGCGCGTGCCGGCCAGTTCGAACAGCTTGTTGGTGGCGGCGATCGCGATCTCGGTCGACAGGATTTTTGCTTCTGCGGTGACGATCTGCGCATGCGCCACCGTCTCGGCCGTCGGCTCGGCCACAGCCTTGTCGATCGCCAGACCGGCCTTTTCAAGCAGCGCCTGCGCGGCGTGCAGGCGCAGCGTCAGGTCGCCGACCGCCTGGATCGTGTAGGGATCGTCCCAGGCATTGTCGACGCCACTGTCGATCCAGGCACGGCTTCTGGTCCTGACGAAATGAACCGTTTCGTCGATGGCCGCCTGGGCGATACCCGTGTCGACCGCCACCTGGATGATCTGGAAGATGGCGCCGTCGGCGGTTGGGCGGTCGTAGCCCTTGTAGCCGGGTACGAGAAAAGTCTTCGGCACCTTGACGTTGTCGATGATGACGGTGCCGGACAAAGTCGTGCGCTGGCCAAAGCTCGACCAGTCGTCGATGACGGTCAGTCCCGGCGCGCCACGGTCGGCGATCGCATACCAGGCGCGGCCCTCGTCATCGAGCGCCACGATCGGCACCAGATGGGCAAGCAGCGCGCCGGAGGAATAGAATTTGCGGCCATTGACGACGACGTGGTCGCCCGCATCGGTGAAGCGGGTCTCGAAATCGGCGGCGCGCTTGGAACCGAATTCGGAAAAGGCGTTGCCGAACCGCGTGCCGTTCAGCACCTCGGCGAACAGCAGCTTCTGCTGGTCCGCGTCGGAAACGGTGCGGATCGCGGCGACGACGCCGAGATGGTTCTGCGCGATTTGGCCGATCGAGGAATCCGCCGCCGAGATGATCTCGATCACCTTGGCCAGCGTCGCGTAGGATACTTCCGGGCCGCCGAATGCCTTGGGCACGTTGATCGACCACAGTCCGCTCTGCGAGAAGGCGTCGAGTTCGGCGACTGGCCAGACCCGCTCGCGGTCGCGCCTGGACGACTCCTTGACGAATTCGGCGGCGAGCGCATGGGCGATCGCAATCGCCTCGGCGTCATCCCTGATGATGTGCGCCGGTACGGCTGGCCTTGCGACTGGCGGCACGGCGGCGGAAGCATGGTCGGTCTTGACGGTCGAGACGGTCATTTCACTGCTCCTTGAGATTCTGTTCAAGCGACGGCATGGAGATGGGCTGGTTTGGCAGCCGGCGAGGGCTGTTGGCCGGTGGTCGATTGACCGAGATAGAAGGCGCGCACGTCCTCGCGCTGGCGAAGATCGGCAGCGGCGCCGGAGAGAACGGAGACGCCGTTTTCGAGCACCGTGGCGTGGTCGGCGTATCGTAGCGCGACCGCCGAGTTCTGCTCGGCGACCAGGATCGACAGACCGGTTTCGCGGTTCAGTTTTCTCAGCGTCTGGAAGATGTCCTGGACGATAAGTGGGGCGAGCCCCATCGACGGTTCGTCGAGGACCAGCAGGCGCGGCCGCGACATCAGCGCGCGGCCGATCGCCGTCATCTGTTGTTCGCCGCCTGAGGTCAGGCCGGACAATGTCCGGCGCTTTTCTTTCAGCCGGGGGAAATAGGCGTAGATCCGCTCAAGGTCCTGATTGATCTCGGCACGGCGGCCGCTGCGGCCGATGCCGCCGGCGACCAGGTTTTCCTCGACAGTGAGGCTTTTGAAGCAGTGGCGGCCTTCCAGCACCGGCACCAGGCCGGCGCGCACGAGGTCGCCGGGCTTGCGGCGCGAGACATCGGCGCCGTCATAGCAGATGGTGCCGGCGTTGACCTGGCCGCGCTCGGCGGGCAACAGGTTGGAGACTGCCTTCAGCGTGGTGGTCTTGCCGGCGCCGTTGGCGCCGAGCAGCGCCAGGATTTCGCCGCGCCGGATCTCGAAGCTGACGCCATGCAGCGCCGTGATGGCGTGGTTATAGGTGGCATGGATCGTGTCCACTGCAAGGATGACGTCATTGTCCGGCATGGGCTCTTCTTCCGCGGTTCGAGAACCGTAAGGACCGGGCGCCGCGGAAACCTGTCCGTGGCGCCCGGCATTGGCTGATCAGTTGGTGGTCACGGCGTTGGCGTCATCGGCGGTGCGCAGCTTGATGCCCTTCTCGGCGGCATAGGCCTCGGCCGACTTCTCGATGATTGGCCTGAGCAGCGCCCAGTCCGGCGCGATCCAGTCGGAGACGACGTTCCACTTCTTGCCGTCCCACTGCTGGAAGGTCACGTAGCCCTCGCCCTCGTGATTGTCCCAGCTGACATTGATCGAGTGGAACAGGTCCTTGGCGCCGAGCGCCTCGACCTTGGCGGGATCGAGCTTGAGATGTTCGAAGCCCCAGCGGACTTCGTCGCCGGTCAGCGTGCGGTGGCCGAACTTCTCCTGCGCGACGCGGATCGCCTCGACATTGAGGATGCCGTTGACGATGCCGAGATTGTGGTAGACCGAGCCGATACGGGACTTGTCTTCAAGGTTGCCCTTGCCGGCGCCGTAGACCGTCTTCACGATCTCCTGTACCACCGGATAGGTGTTGCCGGAAGCCTGGGTGGTGATGGCGGTGTAGCCCCTGGCGGCGTCGCCGGCCGGGATGACGTCCTCTTCCGAATTCGACCAGACATTGCCGACGATATGGTCGACGGGATAGCCGACCTTGACGGCCGTTTTCAGCGCCACCGGGTTCATCACGCCCCAGCCGCGCAGGACGACGAAGTCCGGCTTGGCGCGACGGATGGTCAGCCACTGCGACTGCTGCTCGTTGCCAGGATGTGGCACTTCGATCTGCTGGACGGTGAAGCCGTATTTCTGCGCCAGCAATTCATAGATCGGGATGGTCTCCTTGCCGTAGGGCGAGCCGTGATAGAGCACGACGATCTTCTTGCCCTTGAGCTTGTCGATGCCGCCTTCCTTGGCGGCGATGTAGTTCACGATGCCTGAGGTCTCGCTGTAGGGGTTGAGCAGCAGCGGGAAAACGTAAGGGAAAACGCGCCCGTCGGTGGAATCGGTGCGGCCGTGATTGACGGTGATCAGCGGCACCTTGTCGGCGGTGATGCGGTCGATCATGGCATAGGCGATGCCGACCGAAAGCGGGTTCCAGGCGGCGGCACCGGCATGGCTCTTCTGCCGCTCATAGCATTCGACGCCACGCTCGACCTCGTACTGTGTCTCGCATTCGTCCCAGGTCAGCTTGACGCCGTTGACGCCGCCGTCGCGGATGTTGATGAGGTTGAGATAATCGATGAAGCCGCCGAAGAAGCCGGTGCCGCCAGCCGCATAGGGTCCGACGCGATAGCTCTGCAGCGGAAAGTACTGTTCGTCGGCGTGGGCGGCCGGCAAGGCCACCGACACGATCATCGCCGCGGACAGCGCCGCCGCCTTGATTGTGCTGAGGAAATTCATGGTCGAGATACTCCCGGTATGGGCCGTCTTGATTCGGCCTCTGGTTCATTTTCCGATTCAGTTCGGCGCGGGTCGCCCCGCATGGCTCATGTCGACTGCCAGGCGAACAGGAGCCGTCTTCGGACCCTGTCCCACAGGGCCACCAGCCCGTCGGGTTCCAGGATCAGAAACAGGATGATGAGGGCGCCGAGCACGATGCGCTGGCTCATGTCGAGGACGCCCGAGTCAAAGACATCGCCGAGCAGGAAGCCGCCGAGGCGCGACAGGCCAAGCGGAAAGACCACGATCAGGGCGGCGCCGAAGAAGGCACCACGGATGGAGGCCAGACCGCCGATGATGATGATGAACAGGATCTGGAACGAGCGGTCGAGATCGAAGCCGGCCGGCTCGACGGTCCGCAGATAGGCGAAGGCCCAGATGACGCCGGCGACGCCGATGATGAAGGACGAGATGGCGAAGGCCAGAAGCTTGGTCTTCAGCACCGGGATGCCGATGATGCGGGCGGCGGTTTCATTGTCGCGGATGGCAATGAAGTTGCGACCGGTCTGCGACGTGACCAGACGGTGGGCAAGGAAGGTGAGGAGCGCGACGGTGGTCAGCGCGAAGAGATAGCGGCCGACCGCGCCATCCAGCGCAAGACCGCCGATCGACAGCCTCGGCGCGTCGATGACGCCCGACGCGGAGTTGTTGGAGAACCAGCTGAACTTGGTCAGCGCCCATTGTACGAAGAACTGCGCGGCAAGCGTCGAGACGGCAAGATAGAAGCCTTTCAGCCGCAGGCTTGGCAGGCCGAAGACGATGCCGATCGCCGCGGCGACGATGCCGGCGAGCACGATGCTGCCGATCAGCGGCAGGCCTTCGACCCTCAGGTTGAAATTATAGGCAGCGAAGGCACCCGCCGCCATGAAGGCGGCGCTGCCCAGCGAAACCTGGCCGGCATAGCCGGTGAGGATGTTCAGCCCGACGCCGGCAAGACCGAGGGCCAGGAACGGCAGCAGGATGGCTTCGAACAGATAGCTCGAACCGATCAACGGCACGATGCCATAGGCGAAGGCAAGCAGCAGCACGGGCGCGGTCCATTTCGGCAGCACCGGCGCGGAGGAGAAATTGCTTGTGATCGCGGCCATGGCTCAGACCCTCTCCACGAGCTTCTGGCCGAACAGGCCGGAGGGACGGATCAGGAGGAAGGCAAGCGCCACGACATAGGCGAACCAGCTCTCGATGCCGCCGCCGAAATAGTCGCCGATATAGACCTCGGCGAGCTTCTCGCTGGCGCCGATCAAGAGGCCGCCGACGATGGCGCCGAGGATCGAATCGAAGCCGCCAAGCACCAGCACCGGCAGCGCCTTGAGCACCACCAGGGACAGTGAGAACTGCACGCCGAGGCGGGCGCCCCAGAGCAGTCCCGCGACCAGCGCGACGAGGCCGGCCGCGGCCCAGACGGTCGCCCAGATCAGCGGCAGCCTGAGGCCGACCGCTAGGGCGGCGAACTGATCGTCGGCGACGGCGCGGAAGGAGAGGCCGATGCGGGTGTAGCGGAAGAACAGCGACAGCAGCAGAACCATGCCGGCGGCGACCACAGCCGCGAAGATGTCGAACTGGCTGATCAGCACACCGCCGACTTCCAGCGGCACATCCTCGATGCCGAGGTCGAGGCCATGGACCTGCGTGCCCCAGATCAACTGGGCGGCGCCCTCGATGATGTAGGACAGGCCGAGCGTGGCCATGAAGAGCGTGATCGGCGGCTTGTTGGTGAGCGGCCTGAGCACCGTGCGCTCGATGGCGATGCCGATCGCCACCATGATGGCGAAGGTGGCCACCAGCGCCAGCGCGAAGGGAACACCGCGTTCGACGAGGCTGACGAAGGTGAGTGCCGCGAACAAGAGCAGCGCGCCTTGCGCGAAATTGAGCACGCCTGATGTCTTGTAGATCAGCACGAAGCCGATCGCGACCAGCGAGTACATGACGCCGGAGAGCAGGCCGCCGACGAGCACTTCGATGAAGAACTGGTAGTCGAAATCGGCGATCATATGCCTGCCCCGTCCTCATTGTCGGAGGCGACGCCGAGATAGGCATCGATAACGCGCTGGTCGTTCCTGACTTCGTCGGGCGTGGCGTCAGCGATCTTGCGGCCGTAGTCGAGAACGGCGATGCGGTCGGACAGGCCCATGACGACACCGACATCATGCTCGATCAGCACGACCGTGGTGGCGAAGCGGTCGCGCGCGGCGCGCACGAAACTTGCCATCTCGCTCTTCTCGCTTGCGGTCATGCCGGCCATCGGTTCGTCGAGCAGAAGCAGGCGCGGCTCAGCGACCAGCGCGCGGGCCAGTTCGACCCGCTTCTGCAGCCCGTAAGGCAGCGTGCCGGCGAGGCGATCGCGAACCGCCGTGAGGTCGAGGAATTCGAGGATTTGGTCGGCGCGGCTCAGGGAGTCGCGCTGCTCGCCACGCGAGCGGCCGATGCCGAGCACCTGGCCGGCAAAATTGGAGCGGACCTTGTAGGCGAGGCCGGAGGCGACATTGTCGAGGACGCTGAGGCCCTTGAACAGAGCAAGGTTCTGAAACGTCCTGGTGACGCCGAGATGCGCCAGCCGCTGCGTCGGCACCTGGCCATAACGGACGCCATCGAGCAGGACATGGCCGCGATCCGCCCGGTAGACGCCGCTGATGACGTTGATCAGCGAACTCTTGCCGGCGCCGTTCGGGCCGATGATGGCGCGAATCTCGCCGGGGCGCACCGACAGATCGATATCGGCCAGCGCGACGACGCCGCCGAACGACAGGCCGATGCCCTGCAGGGCAAGCAACGGAGCGGCGGCATCCGCGATCGACCCTGCCGGCACGATGCCAACGGCGGACGACTGGGGCGTTGAGGGCAGGCCGGGCGCGAAAACTTCCGGCGCGTGGACCGAGGCGTCCATCATTCCAAGGGCATAGCTGGCCAACGGCATTCCAGTCGTCCTCGATTGCTTCAGCAGGCGCACGAATCCTCATCGCCGCCCGATCGATCGAGCGCGCTGGGGAACCTTCATTGGTGTGCAGGCCGGACAGTCCGGCCTGCTTTTTGAAAAGGGCTATTCCGCTGCCAGCGATGCAGCCTGCTCGGCATTTTCCAGTTCGCGGACCAGCGGGATGACATGCTTGCCGAAATACTCGACCTCTTCCTGGAAGTGCAGGAAGCCGAGCAGGATGAGATCGGCGCCGGCGCGCTTGAGATCGACGATGCGCTCGGCGACCTGCCGTGGCGTGCCGATCAGGTTCGAACGGAAGCCGTCATTGTACTGGACCAGATCGTCGAAGGAGGATTTCGCCCAGTTGCCCTCGCCTTCCGGCGAGGCCTTGCCGGCATTCTTGACCTCGTGGCCGAAGGCGTTGACCGCTTCGGGGTTGGCCTTGGCAATGATTTCGGCGAGCACCGCCTTGGCCTCCTCCTCCGTCTCGCGGACGATGGCGAAGGCGTTGACGCCGACCTTGACCGAATGGTTGTTGGCCTTCGCCTTGGCCCTGATGTCGTCCACCTGCTTGGCGATTTCGGCCGGCGTGTTGCCGTTGGTGAAGTACCAGTCCGAAACACGCGAGGCCATGTCGCGAGCGGCACGCGAGGAACCGCCCTGGAAGATTTCCGGCAAAGGCTGTGGCGGCTTCGGCTTCAGCGAATATTCGTTGAAGCGGTAGAAATCGCCGCGGAAGATGAAGCTGTCCTGCGTCCATATTCCACGCAAGGCGCGGATGAATTCTTCCGAACGGCGGTAGCGCTCGTCATGATCGAGCCAATGCTCGCCGATGGCGTGGAACTCGCCACGGAACCAGCCGGAGACGAGGTTGATGGCGACGCGGCCATTTGTCAGGTAGCTGATGGTGGCGAGTTGCTTGGCAGCCAGCGCCGGATTCCACGGCCCGGGCAGGATCGCCGCGATCACCTTCAGTGTCGTGGTGGCGGCAAGCAGATCATGGCTGAAGGCAACCGATTCATGCTGTTCGTCGGCGCCGTAGCCAGCGGTGAAACGGATTTGGCTCAGCGCATAGTCGAAGCCGGCCTTCTCGGCGATCTGCGCCAGCTTGCGGTTATACTCGGCCGAATGGTTGGTGCGCTGCTCGATGTTGGAAATCACCAGGCCGCCCGAAACATTCGGCACCCAGTAGGCGAATTTGACCGCGTCGGTTGCTGCGTGTGCCATGAACTGTCTCCCCTTCAGGCCGTGTCGTTGATCGGTCCGGCGTGGCCGGATCTCGCCGATATTTATTATGTCTACTGATTATATATACAAAGTAGGATTTTCCGTTTTTGGCGGCCGGTTGGGACGGAAATACCAAATTTGGCCGGCCAGGCCGGCTTCGGCTTGTCAGCGCGCGGTCGCAACGTCGCCGGCATTGGCGCCAACCGCCTCGGCGGACGGAAACCTGTCGACCAGCCTTGCGATCTCGGCCGCGACCATCTGGGCATGGCGGGCGACCTCCGGCAGGCCCATGAGTTCGCCAAAGGTGCCCCGCGCCAGCGGACCGGCGACGAAAAGCCCGGCGACCGCCTCGCCATCCCAGCCGATGGCGCGGCTATCCAGGCTGGTCTCGATGCCGAGTCCGTAGGCGTCGCTCCTGATCAACCCGGCCTCGGCCAGGGAGCGCAGCGCCGGATTGAGCTGCAGCGCCTGCCCGTGGGCCGGCCCTGTCGTGTTGATGACGGCATCGAAGCGGGCCGTCTCGATCCGTGTCTGGCCGCGCCTCTGAAAGCTGACCGCGAGGTTCTCGCCCTCATCATTCGACGCGACAAGCCTGGCGGCGATGGTGTCGAAGGTGCCGGCCGTCTGGCGGCGGTCAAGGACGGAAGCAATTTGTGGGGCGATCCTGAAGCGATGCACGTCCCAGAACACACGCAGCTGGCGGACCAGCCTTGCCCGTTCCGATGGCGCAAGGGCGGCCCATAGAACCGGCCCCTGCAGGCGCAACTGGTCGAAGACGGACTGCCAGTTGACATTGGCCTCGCGCGCCGCCGCCAGCGTCGCGCGAATGCTCTTCAGCAGGCCAAGCGCCGATGTGGCCGGCGCCGATGCAAAATCGCCGAAGGGTTCGCCCCGGACATCGGGATGGCCGCGCGAGCGCAGTCCACGGCGCGACAACGCCAGGACGCGGCCGCGATGGCCACGGCGATCGAGTTCCGTGACCATGTCGGCCGAGGTCAATCCGGAGCCGACGATCAGCACCGAAGCGTCCAGTCCGATACCGGCAAGTGCCGACGCTGCGTAGGGATCGGCGACAAAACCCGACGCTTCGGCCAGGGAGGCAAGTGCTGCCGGGATTGCGGGGGCAGGATGGGTGGCGGCGAGGACGACAATGTCGGCTATGACAGGTCCGGCGGAGGTCTGCACGGTCCAGCCGGCGCCATTGGCTTCGCGTGTCACGCCGGTGGCGGGACCGCCGACATGACGGACCGCGCCTGAAGCCAGATAGGGCGCGAGGTGCTCGGCGACATAGCGACCAAACACACGCCGGCGCGGATAGGCGTCGCCATTCTTCCAGATCGCGTCCGCGTCACGCTCGAGTTCGCCGGAGCCGGCCAACCAGCGCACGAAATGCTGCGGGTCGTCGGGAGCCATGCTCATTCTGACAGCCGGCACATTGACCCGGTGCGACGGCTCTTCGCTGGAATAGGCGAGACCGCCGCCGAGCGCGAGGCGTGGCTCGATCACCGAGATCGACAGGCGCTCCGGCCGATGCGCCCGCGCCAGATGCCATGCCAACGCCGCGCCGGAAAAGCCGCCGCCGATACTGGCGACGCGCAGTCGGCGGGCCGGAGGCAGCGCGTTCACGAGGCGCTGGCGAGTGACTTCGGCCGGTGGTCGCCGGCGATGGTCTCGCCGAACGGGCCGGTGTTGACGGATGAGCCGGTGGCCTTGACCGGATGATCGGTCGGCAATTTCGGCAGCACCAGTTCGCCAAAACGATAGGCTTCCTCCAGATGCGGGTAGCCGGACAGGATGAAGGTGTCGATGCCGAGGCGGCGATATTCGTCGATGCGCTCGGCGATGGTGTCGGGGTCACCGACCAGGGCTGTCCCCGCGCCGCCGCGCACCAGGCCGACACCGGCCCACAGATTGGGTGCGATCTCGAGCTTGGCGCGGTCGCCGCCATGCAGCGCACTCATCCGCGCCTGGCCGACCGAATCCATGCGGGCAAAGACTTTCTGGGCCGAAGCGATGGTCGCATCGTCGAGCCGGCTGATCAGCCGGTCGGCGGCGGCCCAGGCCTCCTCGGTGGTTTCGCGTGCGATGACATGCAGGCGAATGCCGAAAGAGAGTTTTCGCCCGGCCTTCTCGGCCAGTTCGCGCACGGCATCGAGCTTGCGCTCGACATCGGCGGGCGGTTCGCCCCAGGTCAGATATTTGTCGATCTCCTGCGCCGCCACTGTCGAGCCGGCATCGGACGAGCCGCCGAAATAGAGCGGCGGATAGGGCGTCTGCACCGGCGGGAACAGCAGCCTGCCGTCCTCGATATGCAAATGCTTGCCCTGGTGCTCGACGGTCTCGCCGCTCAGCACGCGCTTGTAGATCCGCAGGAATTCCTGCGTCACCTCGTAGCGCTCGGCATGTGAGAGGAAAATGCCGTCGCCCTTGTTCTCAAGCGGATCGCCGCCGGTGACGACATTGATCAGCAGGCGGCCATTGGAGATGCGGTCGAGCGTCGCCGTCATGCGCGCGGCGAGCGTCGGCGACTGTAAGCCGGGCCGCACGGCGACCAGGAAACGCAGCCGCTCGGTCAGCGGCACCAGCGCCGAGGCGATCACCCAGGAATCCTCGCACGACCGGCCGGTCGGCAGCAGCACGCCGTAATAGCCCAGGGTGTCGGCGGCCTTCGCGACTTGCGTTAGATAGGGCAGATCGACCGATCGGCCGCCCTCGGCGGTGCCGAGATACCGACTGTCGCCATGCGTCGGCAGGAACCAGAGGACCTTGATGCGGTCCGGAACGTCGCCGGTCATGGCCTGCCTCCCGCGAGCCGGTGGCGGCAGCAGACTGTGCCTGACGGGGTTGATGGCTGACGCAATGGGGCGGGCATGGCGGAGTCCTGTCCGGGAAACAGATCGCCCGCACTTTGCTTATTCTACAAACTCTGTAGAGTTAGTTTATTCCAAATCCGCCGTTGAAATTGGAAATTCTCTTCGATCGGTCGAAGGTAGGCCTGGTCCTTGGCGGACCCGCTGTCGTCAGTCCCTGGCGGATTGGAGAAGACTGTTTGGTGGAGCCAATCGGAATCGAACCGACGACCTCTTGAATGCCATTCAAGCGCTCTCCCAACTGAGCTATGGCCCCACTCCCGGCAGTCAGCCGGCGCCGTTTCCGGCGAAGAGATCAGCGCGGGTTGGAACACCGCGCCGTTAGTGCAGGCGGCTTCTAACCCCGCCTTTCTCAGATATCAAGCCTTGATGAGCGGCTTTTTGTCCACAGGCCGAGAAAGCCTGCAAACGCTTATGTCTCAGGCCTGTTAGACCTCGTCGTCGTCATCGCCGACGCCGATCATGTCGGCAACGTCGTCGTCTTCTTCCTCTTCGTCGGCAAGGAAAGTGTCATCCTCATCGTCGCCGAGGTCGACGTCCTCGTCATCGCCGAGATCGGGCAGGTCGTCGCCCTTGACGTCGTCGTCGGCCTCTTCGAGCGAGACGACTTCAACGCCCTCTTCGTCCTCGGCGTCCACTTCCTTCTCGGCCACTTCCTCTTCCTCCTCGAGGGCGGCGATCTTGCCTTCCTCGAAATAGGAACGCGGATAAGTCTTGCCGGTGTAGGGCGAGACGATCGGGTCCTTGTTCAGGTCGTAGAATTTTCGACCCGTCTCAGGGTCGATACGCTTTGTGCCAAGTTCGGTTTTTGCCACGGCAAGCCTCGTCAATAAAAGAGTGGTCCCCTTAACCACTGTTTGCGGCGCTGTCAAAGCCAAAAGCCGGCGTCACAAAACCAAGTCCTGAAAGGCCTCGCGCCAAGTGACGACCATGGGGATGACCATTTCGCCCCGCCGTGATACGAGACCGCCGCAACAAATGAAAAGCGCCGGCCCGCCGGCATTCCGTCCAGGGAAATTCCATGTCTCACGCCGCCGCTGCCAAGCCGGCCACCGCCCGCAAATCTCAAGCCCTTTCCGGCACCGCGCGCGTGCCGGGCGACAAGTCGATCTCGCATCGCTCCTTCATGTTCGGCGGCCTCGCCTCCGGCGAAACCCGCATCACCGGCCTGCTCGAGGGCGAGGACGTGATGCGCACCGGCGCGGCCATGAAGGCGATGGGCGCGCATATCGAAAAGCGCGGCGCCGAATGGGTGATCCGCGGCACCGGCAACGGCGCGCTCTTACAGCCGGAAGGCCCGCTCGACTTCGGCAATGCCGGCACCGGCTCACGGCTGACCATGGGCCTCGTCGGCACCTACGACATGGAAACCACCTTCATCGGCGATGCCTCGCTGTCCGGCCGGCCGATGGGCCGCGTGCTGGAGCCGCTGCGCCAGATGGGCGTGCAGGTGTTGAAGGCGACGCCCGGCGACCGCATGCCGATCACGCTGCATGGTCCCAAGCACGCCGCCCCGATCACCTACCGCGTGCCGATGGCTTCGGCACAGGTCAAATCGGCGGTGCTGCTCGCCGGCCTCAATACGCCCGGCATCACCACCGTCATCGAACCGGTGATGACGCGCGACCACACCGAAAAGATGCTGAAAGGCTTCGGCGCCAATCTGTCGGTCGAGACCGACGAGCGCGGCGTGCGCCATATCTTCATCGAAGGCCAGGGCAGACTGACCGGCCAGACGATCGCCGTGCCCGGCGATCCGTCCTCGGCCGGCTTCCCGCTGGTGGCGGCGCTGATCGTGCCGGGTTCGGACATCACGATCGAAAACGTGCTGATGAACCCGACCCGCACCGGCTTGCTGCTGACCCTGCAGGAAATGGGCGGCCAGATCGACATTTTGAACCCGCGCAATGCCGGCGGCGAGGACGTCGCCGATCTGCGCGTGCGCTATTCCGAACTCAAGGGCGTCGCGGTGCCGCCGGAGCGGGCACCGTCGATGATCGACGAGTACCCGGTGCTCGCTGTCGCTGCCAGCTTCGCCGAGGGCGAGACGCTGATGCAAGGGCTGGAAGAATTGCGCGTCAAGGAATCCGACCGGCTGTCGGCCGTCGCCAACGGGCTGAAGCTCAACGGCGTCGACTGCACCGAGGGCGAGGCGTCGCTTGCCGTGCGCGGCAGGCCGGGCGGCAAGGGGCTCGGCGGCCATCCCAACGGCCTGGATACGACCGTGCAGACCCATCTCGACCACCGCATCGCCATGAGCTTTCTGGTGATGGGACTGGCGACGGAAAAGCCGGTCACCATCGACGATCAGGCGATGATCGCGACGAGCTTTCCGGAGTTCATGGGGCTGATGACGGGGCTCGGGGCGGAGATCAGGTGACGGTCGTGGCAACCAACAGCCGTGGCACGTTGGCAGGCGGCGAAGGATCTCGGCGCCCAACCCTTTCGTTGGCCAGCCAATGACTCACGTCTTCACCATCGCCATCGACGGTCCCGCCGGTGCCGGCAAGGGCACGCTCGCCCGTCGGCTGGCCGACCACTACCGGCTGAACCTGCTGGACACGGGCCTCACCTATCGGGCGGTGGCCTATGCGCTCATCCAGCACGCGTTGCCGCTCGACAATGTCTCGGCGGCCGAGACCGCGGCGCGCCAGGTCGATATGGCTAAGCTCGACCGGGCGGTGCTGTCGGCGCATGCCATCGGCGAGGCCGCCTCGAAAGTTGCTGTGTATCCGACCGTGCGGCGCATCCTCGTGGAAAAGCAGCGCGCCTTCGCCAGGACGCCGCCGGGCGCGGTGCTGGACGGGCGCGACATCGGCACGGTCGTGTGCCCTGATGCCGACATCAAACTCTATGTGACGGCAAGCGCCGAGGTGCGGGCGATGCGCCGGCTGGCCGAGATCGAAAGCATCGGCGGCACCGCCAATTTCACCGAAATCCTCGCCGACATCGTGCGCCGCGACGAGCGCGACATGGGCCGTGCCGACTCGCCCTTGAAGCCGGCCGCCGACGCGCACTTGCTTGATACCAGCGAAATGGCTATAGAAGCCGCGTTTCTCGCGGCCATGGCGATCGTTGACGACGTGCTGACCAGGAGAAACAAGGCCTGATCCGGGTTTTCTCCCGTGTTTCCGTTGCCGGAAGCGCGGAAAATACCCATATCGGGCACGAACCAGCCTGCCAGCATTCTTCATGCGCCGGAATTGCCGCTTAAAATGCGGCCTAGGGTTTTTTAAACCCGGAACGCCGGCAGGCCAACGCAACGCTAACCCACGGCGCCCGCCCCGCTCAGAGATGCGGGGCACTCCAGGAGAAACAATGTCAGCTGCAAATCCCACTCGCGATGATTTCGCGAGCCTGCTCGAAGAATCATTCACCACCGGCCACTCCGGCGAAGGTCAGGTCGTCAAGGGCACGATCACCGCGATCGAAAAGGACATGGCCATCATCGACGTCGGCCTCAAGGTCGAAGGCCGCGTGCCGCTGAAGGAATTCGGCGTCAAGGGCAAGGACACCACCCTCAAGGTCGGTGACACCGTCGAAGTCTATGTCGAGCGCATCGAGAACGCGCTTGGCGAAGCGATGCTTTCGCGCGAGAAGGCCCGCCGCGAAGAGAGCTGGGTCCGTCTCGAAGAAAAGTTCACCAAGGGTGAGCGCGTCGAAGGCGTCATCTTCAACCAGGTCAAGGGCGGCTTCACCGTCGACCTCGACGGCGCCGTGGCCTTCCTGCCGCGCAGCCAGGTCGATATCCGCCCGATCCGCGACGTCTCCCCGCTGATGCACAACCCGCAGCCCTTCGAGATCCTCAAGATGGATCGCCGCCGCGGCAACATCGTGGTGTCGCGCCGCACCGTGCTCGAGGAGAGCCGCGCCGAACAGCGTTCGGAAATCGTGCAGAACCTCGAGGAAGGCCAGGTTGTCGAAGGCGTCGTCAAGAACATCACCGATTACGGTGCGTTCGTCGACCTCGGCGGCATCGACGGCCTGCTGCATGTCACCGACATGGCCTGGCGCCGCGTCAACCATCCGACCGAAATCCTCAACATCGGTCAGACGGTCAAGGTGCAGATCATCCGCATCAACCAGGAAACCCACCGCATCTCGCTCGGCATGAAGCAGCTCGAGAGCGATCCGTGGTCCGAGATCGGCACCAAGTTCCCGATCGGCAAGAAGATCAAGGGCACCGTCACCAACATCACCGACTACGGCGCGTTCGTCGAGCTGGAGCCGGGCATCGAAGGCCTCATCCACGTTTCGGAAATGTCGTGGACCAAGAAGAACGTGCATCCCGGCAAGATCCTGTCGACGACCCAGGAAGTCGACGTGGTGGTGCTCGAGGTCGATCCGGCCAAGCGCCGCATCTCGCTCGGCCTCAAGCAGACGCTTGAGAATCCGTGGGAAGCCTTCGCGCGCAACCATCCGGTCGGCAGCCAGGTCGAGGGCGAGGTCAAGAACAAGACCGAGTTCGGCCTGTTCATCGGCCTGGAAGGCGACGTGGACGGTATGGTGCACCTCTCAGACCTCGACTGGACCCGTCCGGGCGAGCAGGTCATCGAAGAGTACAATCGCGGCGACATGGTCAAGGCGCAGGTGCTCGACGTCGATATCGAGAAGGAGCGCATCTCGCTCGGCATCAAGCAGCTGGCCCGCGACACGGTCGGCGAAGCAGCGACTTCCGGAGAACTGCGCAAGAACGCCGTGGTCACCTGTGAAGTCATCGGCGTCAAGGATGGCGGTCTGGAAGTGCGGCTGGTCGACAGCGGCATCGAGACCTTCATCAAGCGCTCTGACCTGAGCCGCGACCGCGACGAGCAGCGCCCCGAGCGCTTCACCGTCGGCCAGAAGGTCGATGCCCGTGTCATCGCCTTCGACAAGAAGACCCGCAAGCTGCAGGTCTCGATCAAGGCGCTGGAAATCGCCGAAGAGAAGGAAGCGGTCGCCCAGTACGGCTCGACCGACTCCGGCGCTTCGCTGGGCGATATCCTGGGTGCCGCGCTGAAGAAGCAGGGCAACTAAGGCGTCAGCCATCGATCGCACGCTTCGCGTGCGGTCTTACAAAAAGACCCGCCGGAGCGATCCGGCGGGTTTTTTCTTTACGGGAACATAAACTTCATCGCGTATTTGCCGGTGGTCCAACGGAATACTTCCATGAGCACTGGCGCCAATCGTGCCGCTGCGCAGCCTTCGGTGTTGCTGCGCCTTTACACCAGCTCGCCTGTCCTGTTCTGCTTTTGCGCAATGGCGATCCTGATGATCGTTCTGTGGTCCCTGGGCTTCCAGCTCAACAATGACGCGGACGATCTCCTCAAGCTGCACGAAATCCGTACTTTGCTTGAAACGGGTAACATCTTCGACCGGACGCTGCCCGGCATTGTCCAGCCCGAGCCCTACGTCTCACACTGGCCGTGGATCGTGGACCTGCCCTACGCCGCCTTCGCGCGGCTGTTCGCCCCGTTTGCCGGCGTCGAGCCGGCTTTGATGCTGGCGAGCTTCGCCGTCCCGCTGCTGCTGCTGGCGCCCGCGCTCTATTTCTACAACCGGCTGCTGATCGCCATCGGCTTTGCCTATCCGGCCGTTGCATTGCCGTTGGCTTTGATCTTTGCCGCGCGCAGCTTTTTCGAATTCGCCCCGGGACGGATCGACTATCACAATCTGCAGATCCTGCTTTTGCTGGCGGCCCTGGTTTTGATGATGTCGCAGAACCGCTTTTCGGCCTTCGTCAACGGGCTGCTGGCGGCCCTGGCAATCGCCGTCAGCGCCGAATTCGCGCCGTTCTACGCGCTAGTGATGGCGGTCTATGCCTTTGACTGGATCTTCGACCGCGAGGGCGGCGAAAACAGGATCGCCGGTTTCGGGCTGGCCTTGACCGCCGGCGCGATCGGCCTGTTCGCGGCGATCGTGCCGCCTTCCGCCTATACCACGGTCAGATGCGACACCTATTCGCCGCCGCATGTGACGGCATTGGCCGCGGCGGGGCTTTCATTCGCCGTCGCGCCCTTGCTTGCCGGCCGGCGTGGAGGATGGCCGATGCGCACGGCAATCCTTCCGGTGTTCGCGGCGGCCAGCGCGGCGGTGCTGGTGCTGTTGTTCCCGCAATGCCTGGCCAGCCCCTATGCCTCCATCGACGCCTATGTCCGCGACAACATGATCAACAGAATTCTTCAGGAGTTGAGCCTGTTTCGGCGCCCTGATGTCGTCCTGTCGGCAGGTTTCCTCAGCATGGCGCTGCTGTTTATCGGCGCGCTTGCGCCAGCCGTCATCTGCGCCAGGCCGAAAGGCCGAAGCCGGCCTCTCGTCATATTGACCCTGTTCTCGCTGCTCTCGCTGGCGCTTGCTATCGGTTATGTCCGCTACTACCGCTACCTTCCGATCTTTTCCGGCATTGGCCTCGTCTTCGCCTTGGCGAGCCTCCTGCCGAATGCGGGGTTGGGTCGCTATCTGAAATCGCCGGTGCCGGCGGCATCGCACAGATACGCATTGATCCTGCCCGGTCTCGTTTTGTCCGGAGCAATGGTGCTGTACCACCTGTCGGTAAAACCGGCGCAAGCGGTGGTTCCGGCCGCCGAACTCGCCGACGGCTGCTATTACAGCCCTTTTGAACCGGAACACGGTTGGCCGTCTGGCGCCGTCGTTCTTTCTCCACCGCTGATCGGCGCGCATTTCATTGCCCTTGCCGAAGGTCCCAAGGTGGTGACGATCCCGAACCATCCATCGGCCAAGGGCATCGAGCGCAGCTATCGTTTTCTCGATCCGGCGACTGCCGATCCACGCGCGATACTCGATGCCTCCAAGGCAACACATGTCGCGATTTGCGCCTGGCGCGGCCCGCCATTGCCGGGACTGGAAGCCGCCTATCCATTCGCGGCGGGCCTGATTGAAGGCCACCCGCCGACATGGTTGCGGGAGTGCCCCACGAAAGCTTCATCACCGCTGCGGATCTACAGCTATCGCAATGCCGATGGATCGGATGCCGTCTGCCCGACTTCGACGCTCGCCGCTCAGGCCCGGCCGTAGAGCGGCACCAGCGTTCCGCTCATCGCCTGGTTGGCCGGCGAGGCGAGATAGGCGATGGCTTCCGCCGCCGCTTCGAGGCTGACCCATTTGCTGAAATCGGCATCCGGCATGTCGGCGCGGTTTGCCGGCGTGTCGAGCGTCGACGGCGCCACGGCATTGACCAGGATGCCCTTGGCCTTGAGCTCTTCGGCCATCGCCACCGTCATGGCCGCCACCGCCGCCTTGCTGGCCGTGTAGGCGACCATGCCGGCGCCGCGCCTGGGGTCGAGCCCGGCACGCGCGGTGACATTGACGATGCGGCCTGATGTGCCCAACGCCAGCATCGAGCGGATCGCAGCGCGGCTGCACAGGAAGGTGGTGCGGGCGTTGGTGTCCATCATCTCGGCAAAGGATGCCGATTCGATCTTTTCCACCGGCGCCATGGTGAAGCCGCCGGCGAGATGGATCGATCCCCACAAGGCAGGAACCTGGGCATAGAAGGCTTCGACCTTGGCGGAGTCCGACAGGTCGACATTGTGCGCCAGCTTGACGTTGTCGTGGGCGGTGAAAGGAAATTGCTGGGGTGCCGAGGCGTGTGCGTTCGGCACGTGGCAGATGGCGCCCTGTTCCAGCAGCCGACCAACCACCGCACCGCCGAGAGCGCCGGTCCCACCGGTCACAACGATATGCCTGCCTTGAAGTGTTTCCGTCATCCTGGACCGCTCCTGTCGTGTTTTTATGATTGTGTCGCTTGTTGTGCCGCCCCGACGCGGAGCGTCGCGCCTTTCGGGCGATCACTCAATTGATATCTCGACATGGCAGCCGTCTCGTCTTTGCATGCGTCACTACGCATATTATGGCAATGGCGTCAGCCATGCGGCCGTTGCGGTACAACAGCCGAGCCGACGAAGGATCCGATGCAGACGAGAAAATCAACGCCGAGCTGAAGCCTTCAATCGACGGTGATTTCGATGACGCAAGGCAGTCCGGTTGCCCGGGCGCGCTTCAGGGCCTGCGGCAGAGCGCCGATATCGGCGAGCCGTTCGGCGCCGATGCCATAGGCTTCGGCCAGCTTGCAGAAATCCGGCGGCGCCGGCGAGACCCCGACGGGCTCGACGCCGACATCGAGCATCGAGGTCTCGATCTCACGATAGCCCCTGTTGTTCCAGACCACGAAGATGACCGGCGCCTTTGCATCGAGCGCCGCGCCAAGTTCAGGCAAGGTGAACTGGAAGCCGCCATCGCCGGTCAAGCAGACAACCGGCGCGTCGGGCACGGCAAGTGCGGCGCCGATCGCCGCCGGCGGGCCGTAACCAAGCGCGCCGAAGCCGGTGGCGGCGTTGAACCAGCCGCCCGGGCGGTCGTGATCATAGTAGAGGTTGGCGGCGTAGACCGGCTGCGTCGAATCGCCGACGACGATGGCGCCCGGCAAGGCATCGCGGATCATTTCCACGGCATGCACCTGTGCCAGATAGGCCGGGCTCAGTTCGGCGAACGCCGCCTTCCGCGCGGCGGTGGCGCGCGCCTCTCCATCTGGTGCGGCAGGATGAGCGGTGCCGATCGCGGCGAGCAAGGCTTCGATCGCCTCGGCGCAATCGGCCTGGATGCCGACCGTCACCGGACGGCGCGCGAGCTGGTCAGCGCCGATGTCGATGCGAATCAGATTGGAAGGCAGCACAAAGCCACCGTCGCCATAGCCGTCATAGTCGGTCGGGCCGAATTCGGTGCCGGCGGCAATCACCAGATCGGCCTCGGCCATCAGCGCCCGAACCGCCTTCAGGCTTGGGCTTGCCGGAACGCAGAGCGGGTGGCGATGCAGCAGGCCGCGCGCATTGGTGGTTTCGACGACCGGCGCGCCCAGTGTCTCGGCCAGGCGCCGCAGCGCCATCTCGGCCCGCTTGGCGCCGCCTCCGGCCAGGATCAGCGGACGGCGCGCGGCGGTGATAAGCTTGGCTGCGCTGGCAATGGCCGCGCCATCCGGCGTCGGCGGTGCCGCGTTGCTCAACAGTGCCGCGATATCGTCGGCCGGCTTGACCATGACATCGGTCGGGATCTCGATATGCACCGGGCCCGGCCGCGAGGATGAAAACAGCGCGAAGGCCTGTGCCAGCGCGTCAGGCAATTCGCTTGCCTCGGTGACGCGCCGCGACAACAGCGCCACCTTTTCCATCATGCCGCGCTGGTCCGGCAGCTCATGCAGGAAGCCCAGCCCCTTGCCCAGCGTCGGCGTGGCGTTGACGCCCGATATGACCAGCATCGGCACCGAATCGGCGCGCGCCTGGCCCATGGCGGTGATGGTGTTGGTCAGGCCCGGTCCGGTGATGACGAAGGCGACGCCTGGCCTGCCGCTGGCGCGGGCATAGCCGTCGGCCATGAAGCCGGCGCCCTGTTCATGGCGCGGCGTGACATGACGGATTTTCGAGCGCGCCAGGCCGCGGTAGAGCTCGACCGTGTGGACGCCCGGAATGCCGAAGACGGTATCGACGCCATGCGCTTCGAGCAGTGTGATCAGGGCCTCGCCGAGTGTTGTCATTGATTGTCTTCCCTTTCCGGCGCGAGGCCCAGTTCGGCCTCGACGGTCTTGATGCCAATCGCCGCCAATTCGCCGGGCGAGAACATCTCGCCGGCCAGGCAGCCTTCGATCCAGAGCCCGTCGATGATCGCATTGATCGCGATGGCATGGTGGCGCAACTGGCTTGCGTCCGGCTCGCGCCGTTCGGCGGCGAGCACCTCGGCCACAACGGCTTCCACCTCGTTGCGAAAGCCAAGGTAGCCTTCGCGGTGGGCGCGAGCCAGGCTCGGATCCGCACCGGCGCGGCCGATGAAGGTTGCCCAGAGTGAAAACACCCGCGCGTCGATGATCGGCACGTTGAGGTTGGCGGTGACGAAAGCCGCAAGGCGCCGGCGCGGCGAGGCATCTTCCATGACCAGCGCCGCCTTCGCCTGCTCGGTCATGCGGCCCATGAGCGCGGCATAGGCTTCCTGCAGCAGCTCTTCCTTGCCAGGGAAATAGTGCCGGATCAGGCCAGCGGTGACGCCGGCGCGCAATGCGATGGTGCGCAAGGTGGCGCCCTGCAGGCCACGTTCCGCCACGCTGTCCAGAGTTGCCTCGATCAAATCCTGCCGCCGCCGCTCCTCGCCCTCGCGACGGAACCTGCGGCGGGATGGCGCATTCATTGGCGCAGAATCGGCCGCGTCAGGCATGTCGGCCCGCCTTCGCAGGCGATGCAGAGCGCGTCCGCCTCGAAGATTTCGACCGTGCAGCCGGCGGCTTCCATCGCGGCTTTGGTCTTTGGAAAGCCTGCAACGGCAATGACCTTGAGCGGGTTGGTCGGCAGCACGTTCAGGCTGAGGCCGTTGGAAGCCGCGAACTCTTCGGCATCGCCTTCGACCAGGCGGATGCCGCGCGCCTTCAGCATCTGATAGAACGGGGCCGGCAAAAGCGGTGAATAGACCAAAGCGAGGTCGTCGGCCAGCGGGCTGATCACCGACATCAGATGCAGGCAGGCCTCTTCACCCTGCCACAACGGAAGGTCAAAGCCGTAGACGGAAATGCCCAGCGGCGTCAGCAGGTTGGAGACCTGCTGGATGCCTTCCTGGTTGGAACGGACACCGCGCCCGATCACCAGCGTGCGCGCATCCAGCCAGACACAGTCACCGCCTTCGACCTGGCCTGGGGCCTCGACGCGGCCGAGGATCGGAATGCCCAGTCTTCTATAGGTCTCCTCATGCAGCGAGGGCTCGCTGGCGCGCAACGGCTTGCCCATGGACAGAATCAATGCGCCGCGGTCGGTCATCAGCGATGGGTCGTGCGTGAACACCGAATCCGAAAGTCCATCGGCCTTGTCCTCGATCCATTCGATTTCGGCCCCGGAGGCGGCAACCAATTCAGCAAGCGCCGCGTGCTGCGATGCCGCTTTCGCCGGATTGAAACCTGGGCCATAGTGCCAGGCAGCTCTGTCGGCGTCGCGCATGGCGTTGGCCGCCGACCGCATCAGCACGCGTCGCAGCGGCGCTGCCATGGATTGTGATCCGAAAGCGCTCATCGAAGCCCTTTTTTGGCTGAAAAAAACCGAGAAAATTTCATGGAGGGCTATTTATACACTTGCACAACAAGCTCGCAAGTGCCGTAATGAGCGGGATTGACGGGCTCGCGCCGTTGGGTCCATGCTGAAGTCTGGAGCGGGGCAGTACAGCGTATATGTTGATTAGCCGGATAGACGTTCGACGAACTGCCGCCGACGATGCAGGGGCCGGCCGGTGAGCGCGGTGGAAGCTGCCGCAGTCTCATCCGGCAAGGCGCAGAGTGGCGCCGCCGAAGCCATCCATGTCGAAAACCTGCACAAGAAATTCGGCCAGCTGCATGTGCTGAAGGGCGTATCGCTGTCGGCGCGCGACGGCGAGGTGGTCGCCATCATCGGCGGCTCGGGCTCGGGCAAATCGACGCTGCTGCGCTGCATCAACTGCCTGGAAAATCCGACCAGCGGCGTCATCCGCGTCAATGGCGAGGAGATCAAGCTCAAGGCGGACAGCCATGGACACACCGTTCCGGCCGACCGCAGGCAGATCGAGCGCATCCGCTCCAAGCTCGGCATGGTGTTCCAGAACTTCAACCTGTGGAGCCACATGACGCTGATCGAAAACGTCATCGAGGTTCCCGTGCATGTGCTCGGCGTTAAGCGCGACGAGGCGATCGCCCAGGCCGAAAAGCTGCTGGCGCGCGTCGGGCTTGCCGAAAAGCGCGACGTCTATCCAGCCTATCTTTCGGGCGGCCAGCAGCAGCGCGCCGCAATTGCCCGCGCGCTCGCCATCAATCCGCGCGTCATGCTGTTCGACGAGCCGACCTCGGCGCTCGACCCCGAACTGGTCGGCGAGGTGCTGAAGGTGATCGGCGATCTGGCGCGCGAAGGCCGCACCATGGTGCTGGTCACCCATGAGATGAAATTCGCCCGCGAGGTCGCGACCCACGTCGTCTATCTCTACAACGGGCTGGTCGAGGAAGAAGGGCCGCCGGAGCAGATCTTCGGCGCACCGAAATCCGAAAGGCTCAAGCAGTTCATCCGCAACATCGGCTAGGAAAGCCGGGACGGAAGAAAACCGGGAACCGACAACAAACTGGGAGTTTGAAATGAAGACTGTTCTGAAGACATTCGCCGCGGCACTGCTGCTCGGCGTCGCCGCCATGGGCGTGGCCAAAGCCGATCCGGTCAAGATCGGCGTCGCCGCCGAGCCCTATCCGCCCTTCACCTCGCCGGATGCCTCGGGCAAATGGGTCGGCTGGGAAATCGACTTCATCGACGCCGTGTGCGCCGAAGAGAAACTCGACTGCGTCATCACACCTGTTGCCTGGGACGGCATCATCCCGGCGCTGACCACCAAGAAGATCGACCTCATCGTCTCGTCGATGTCGATCACCGACGAGCGCAAGAAGACGATCGACTTCTCGGACAAGTACTACAACACGCCGACGGCGATCATCGGACCGAAGGACCAGAAGTTCGGCGCCACGCCTGACGACCTCAAGGGCAAGGTGGTCGGCGTCCAAGTGTCGACCGTGCACGCCGTCTACGCCAAGAAGCACTTCGGCTCCACGGCTTCCGAAATCAAGGAGTACCAGACCCAGGACGAAGCCAACCAGGATCTCGCCGCCGGCCGCCTCGATGCGGTGCAGGCCGATTCCATCGCGCTTGGCGAATTCCTGAAGTCCGACCAGGGCAAGGCCTGCTGCGACCTGAAGGGCATGGTGGCTCCGGACGACGAGGTGCTCGGACCGGGCGTCGGCGCCGGCGTGCGCAAGGAAGACACCGACCTGAAGGAAAAGATCAACGCCGGCATCAAGGCGATCCGCTCCAACGGCAAGTATGACGAGATCTCGAAGAAATATTTCGATTTCGACATTTACGGCGGCTCGACGCAGTCGAACTGACGCCCCTCGCATGAGCCGGAGGGCATGACGCCAAAGTTGTGCTCTCCGGCCTATTCTTCCCACGCATGCTTGCCGCCGGCCGCTGGCGTCGGCGGACAAAGCCAGCAATCCGGGGGCAAAGCTGATCGACGCGTTTCTTCCGGCCTCGGCGGCCGGTATCATCGAACTCCTCTCGCCCGCGCCCGTCGGCTGGGGCGGCACACTCATGCTCGGGCTACTGCATTCGCTCGAGATTGCCGTCGGCGCCACGATCGTCGGCCTGCTCATCGGGATCTGCGGCGCCTATGGCAAGCTCTATGGCGGACCGGTCGTGCGCGACCTGCTCGCGGTCTACACCACCGTGGTGCGCGCCGTGCCGGAACTGGTGCTGATCCTGCTGCTCTACTATGCCGGCACCGACCTGATAAACCAGGTGCTGACCGCGATCGGTTACCAGCGTGTCGATATTAGCGGGCTGGTGGCCGGCATAGCCGTGCTTGGCTTCTGCCAGGGCGCCTATTCGACAGAGGTCATGCGCGGCGCGATCCTGGCCATCCCGCAGGGCCAGATCGAAGCCGCCCGCGCCTTCGGCATGTCTCCCAGCCTTCTCTTGCGGCGCATCACGCTGCCGGCGATGCTGCCCTTTGCCATTCCAGGTCTCGCCAATCTGTGGCTGATCGCGACCAAGGACACCGCGCTGCTGGCCGTCGTCGGTTTCTTCGAGCTGACGCTGGCGACACGGCAGGCAGCCGGCGTCACCAAGGCCTATCTGATATTCTATCTCGCCGCCGGCGTTCTCTATCTTGCGGTGACGCTGTTTTCGAACTTCCTGCTTGGCCGCGCCGAGAAATGGGCGCGGCGGGGCATGCCTTCGATCAAGGAGGCACGCTGATGGCGGGCGAAGCGGCCATCATCAACACCGCGGCGCGCGCCTCGCTCTGGCTGCAGCCGCACCGCATCGTCCTCATCCTGATCGCCCTGGGGCTGGTGCTGTCGGCCGCCTTTTTCATGCGATGGAACTGGCTGCCGCAATATTGGGAAATGGGCCTGATGGGCATCTGGCGGGCCCTGTGGATCCTGGCCGTCACCTGCGCGCTCGGCTTCCTGATCGCCGTGCCGGTCGGGCTGGCGCAGGCCGCCGGTTCGATCTGGGTCGCGGCGCCGGCGAAAGTTTTCTGCACCATCATCCGCGGCACGCCGCTGCTCTTGCAGCTGTGGCTGCTCTATTACGGGCTGGGCTCGCTGTTCCCGCAATATCCATGGATCCGCGAGTCCTGGATGTGGCCCTATCTGAGGCAGGCATGGCCGTACGGCGTTCTGGCTCTCACCCTGTCCTTCGCCGGTTACGAGGGCGAAGTGATGCGCGGCGCCTTTGCCGGCGTGCCCCAGGGACAGCTGGAAGCCGCCCGCGCCTTCGGCATGAGCCGCTGGAAGATTTTCCAGCGCATCTTGCTGCCGCAGGCCTTCTACCGGGCTCTGCCGACGCTGACCGGCGAGACCGTGCTGCAATTGAAGTCGACGCCGCTGGTGGCGACGATCAGCGTCATCGATATCTTCGCCGTTGCGGGCAAGGTGCGGCAGGACACCTACCTCACCTACGAGCCCTTGCTGCTGCTGGCGTTGATCTATATGGCGATCACCGGCATTCTGGTCCTGGCCCTCAGCCGGATCGAGGCGCGGATTCCGGTCAAGGTCGGCTAGGAAGAGGTCGTTAGCGAACGGTGAGTAGCGAATAGGGCGTCTCACTATTCGCCCTACTCGCTATTCCCTATTCGCTACTCACTTAGGAACAATTGCGATGCAACTCAGTCTCGACCAGGCAAGAGGACTGTGCCGGATGGCGGCACTCGGCGCCGGCGCCAATGAGGAGGCGGCGCAGTCGCTCACCGCGTCGATCATCGCCGCCGAGGCGGAAGGGCTTTCGACTGTCGGCCTGTCGCATTTCATCGACTATCTCGAAGCCCTGGAGGCCGGGCGCATCGACGGCAATGCCGATCCGGTGATCACCAGGCCGGCGCTGGCCGTCTACCTTTCCGACGCACGCGGCGGGCTGGCGCATACCGGCTTCGACCGGACGATCGACGACCTTGCCAAGGCGGCAAAACTGTTCGGCGTCGCCATCTTCTCGCAGAAGAACGCCTATACATGCGGCGCGCTCGGCTACTTTACCGGAAGGCTGGCGGCACAGGGGCTGGTGTCCTTCGCCGCGACCAACGGCCCGGCCGTTCTTGCCGGCTCGGGCTCGGTCAAGCCGGTCTATTGCACCAATCCGATGTCGTTTGCCGCGCCCGCCGCCGACGGCGCGCCGCTGGTCATCGACCAGTCATCGAGCGCCACCGCCTTCGTCAACATTCGCAAGGCGGCCGAAGACGGCAAGAAGATCCCCGAAGGCTGGGCGCTGGACGCCAGTGGCAACCCGACCACCGACCCGGCCGCCGCCATGAAGGGCGCCATGCTTGCCTTTGGCGGCCAGCGCGGCGCCAACATCGCGCTGATGGTCGAAGTGTTGGCTGCGGGCATTTCCGGGGCCAACTGGTCGCTCGATGCGCCCTGGTTCACCGGCGGGCCCGACAGCCCAGGCACCGGCCTGTTCGTGCTGGCTATCGAGCCCAAGCTGCTCGATCCGGATTTCGAACAGCGCATGAAGGACCAGCTCGACCGCCTGCGCCGCCGCTTCGGCGTGCATGTGCCGGGCCGCGCCCGGGCGGAAGCCGCCGAGAAGGCGCAGGCGCGCGGCATCACCGCGCCCAAGGCGGTGGTGCAGCGTATTTCCGAATTCGCCGAGCGCTATTCGACCTGAATTGCGACGAACGAATGCCTGGCCGGTGCCGGACCTTCAACAGTCCCTTTCACCGGGGATATTCGAGCTGCATGGCGACGAAGTCGGCCGTGCGTGCACCGTGGCGAGCCGAGATGTCTTGAAGCGCCTGGTCGAGCGCCCTCGCCGGCCGCGGATCGGCCGTGGCCGGAACCAACCGGTCCACCGGCCAGTCGGTGGCGATCTGGTCAGGCAAGATACGAAGACCGTCACGGCTGACGATCGCGCTGTCCTTACCGGCGAATGTGACCGCGCCCGAGCGATAGGTTCGCGACCAGGCGTCGGCGACCAGGGCCAGCGACACCTCATCCATGCCTGATGTCAGCGGGATACCGAGCTGTTCATGCCCCAGGACGGCAAGCGTGTTGCCGATCGCCGCCAGCGCGAACGGGCGGGTGAACTTGAAGGCGCCACTGTCATGCCGCGCATCCCAGTGCGCCAGGCCCAGATCGCGGCCGACGGCTTCGGCCTTGTCCCGGCCGGCGATGGCCTCGATCAGGGTCAGCATCATCGGCATCGATGCGGTGATCCCCGTTGTCGTCGCGACACCTTGATCGACGACGAAGCGCCGGTCGGCGACATAGTGAATCGTAGGGTGTTTTTCGCGGAGCTCGCCGACGGAATACCAATGGGTCGTCGCCCGCTTGCCGTCCAACAACCCGCTGGCGCCGACCACTTTGGCGCCAGCGCAGATGCCGATCACCATGGCGCCCTTGGCCGCCTGGCTCCTGATCCATTCCAGCACGTCGGCGTCGTCATCGCGCATCATGGCCGGGACGATGACGTAGTCGGCGCCGTCCGGGTGCTCGGCGTCGAATGCCGTCGTCGTCGCATCGGGCTCGATCTGCAAGGCCGGGTGCAGTCTCATCGGTCCGGGCCGCGTCGCCAGCGCCACGACATCGGCGACATCGGCGCGCCGCAGGATGCCGTAAGGCATGAGATAATCAGTGGTTTCGGTGCCGTCGTTGATGCCGATGATGGCGATCAATGGACGCTGGCGCTTCGGCGACTTCAATGCCGCGAGCGTCGCGGCGGCCTCCCTGGTATCGATTGCCGGCTGAACGGCAGCCTGGGATGCCGCCGGCAGCGACAATAGCCATGCGGCACCCAATGCGAGGAGGGCCACCACGACGCCGAGACCACTCCACAGCATGATACGCAAATTCATGATCCAGTCCTTCCGATCGAAACGCTTGACCATCAACCTAGCTGCGGTAGGACTTGTCCGAAATGACATATATCGCGCAAAAACTGCCATGACCCGCAAGGTTGGCATCATCATTCACCCCGGCTTCCAGTTGCTGGATGCGGCCGGCCCGGCGGCCGCCTTTGAGCTGGCGGAAGGTTTTTGCGTTGGCAGCTACATGCTCGAGATACTGGCGCCCGGCGGAGAGGAGATCGAGAGCTCATCCGGCATGCGGCTTGCGGCCCGGCCTTTGTCGATGGAAGAGCCGCTCGACACCGCCATCATCTCCGGTGGCGAAATCATTCGCTCCATGGCCGCCGCCCAGGAGATCGTCGCCTGGCTTCGGCGCACGGGCGTGAGACGAACGGCGAGCGTGTGCACCGGCGCCTATCTGCTGGCCGAAGCTGGACTTCTCGATGGCAGGCGCGCCACCACCCACTGGTGGAGCACGCACGATTTCGCACGCCGCTACCCCGCAGTGAAACTCGATGCGGAGCGGATCTTCGTCAGGGATGGCAGCGTGTGGACCTCGGCCGGCATTTCGGCCGGCATCGACCTGGCATTGGCGCTCATCGAGGATGATCTCGGCCCGGCCATAGCCCGCCGCGTTGCGCAGCAGCTTGTCGTTCATCAACGCCGCCCCGGCGGCCAGTCGCAATTCTCCGCGCTTGTCGAACTCGGCGGACGGACGGGCCGCTTTATCGAGCTGATCGAATGGATGCGCACCGCGCTGGCCCAGCCGTTGACGGTGGAGTGCCTTGCCGATCGTGCCGCCATGAGCCCGCGGCATTTTGCGCGCGCCTTCAAGGCGGAAACCGGCACCACTCCGGCCAAGGCCGTGGAACGAATTCGCCTGGAGAGCGCGCGGATCGCGGTGGAAACAGCCCCATGTCGCTCGATCGCATCGCGGAAGAGAGCGGCTTCGGCGATGCCGGGCGAATGCGCCGCGCGTTCCTGAGAAGCTTTGGCCAGCCGCCGCAGGCACTCAGGCGGGCAGCGGCGATTTCCCGCAACGGCGGCCGGTAACGTCCTTCGACGCATTCATGTCGCCCCGGCGGTGCGATTTTTTGTGATTTTGTGAACCTTCCTGCATGCCGCGGCGACCAATGGCTGTCCGGGTCGGGTTTGCCCGGTCGGTGTCTTCTGTCGAATGCATCCAGGGCTGGGGCGGGCGTTTTACGCCGTGCTGATACCGTCTCAGGTCAGGCCGCCTCGTTGGACCCTGGTTTCGACATGAGCTTCACCCGGAAAACCCCGCTTCGGCGGGGTTTTCTGCGTTTCGTGCTGCTGGTCACCGTCTGGTTCCACTGGTTGACCATGGGCCAGGGTTATCGGGTGCCGAAAAGTCGATTTTGTGGGCCGCGATCCAGCTCTTCTTCGTCATTCGCGGCAGCAACCTGCACTCGGTTGACGCCCGCATCGGCAAGGCATCTGACAAGCTTTCAAGAGGGGTGACGCGACGACGCGTCACCCTTTGCCTTTGGCGCAAAACCGACTATGAAACGGCTTCAGCCAAGCCATCTGGAAAGTGCGCCGGAGCCAGCCATGACCGAAATCCTGCAGACCCCAAAGCTCGTCGTCGTCTTTGGCGGGTCTGGCTTTGTCGGCCGCCATGTCGTGCGCGCGCTGGCCAAGCGCGGCTATCGCATCCGGGTTGCCTGCCGGCGGCCCGATCTTGCCGGCCATCTGCAGCCGCTCGGCAATGTCGGCCAGATCCAGCCGGTGCAGGCCAATGTGCGCGTGCGCTGGTCGGTCGACCGCGCCGTGCAAGGCGCCGACCATGTCGTCAATCTCGTCGCCATCCTGCATGAAACCGGCCGGCAGAAATTCTCCGCGGTGCACGAATTTGGCTCCCGCGCCGTCGCCGAGGCGGCGCGCTCGGTCGGTGCCGGGTTGACCCATATTTCGGCGCTTGGCGCCGATCTGGACTCCGAATCGGACTATGCGCGCACCAAGGCGCTCGGCGAAAAGGCCGTGCTGGAGACGATCCCCGACGCCGTGATCTTCCGGCCGTCGATCAATTTCGGACCGGAAGACAGCTTCTTCAACCGCTTCGCCAGCATGGCGCGCTATTCGCCGGTGCTGCCGCTGATCGGCGGCGGCCAGACCAAGTTCCAGCCGGTCTATGTCGGCGATGTCGCCGAAGCGGTGGCGCGCTCGGTCGACGGCAAGATCGATCGCGGCCAGATCTACGAGCTTGGCGGCCCCAACGTGCTCACCTTCAAGGAATGCATGGAAGAGCTGTTGACCGTGATCGAGCGCAAGCGACTGCTGGTGCCGGTGCCGTGGTGGGTGGCCAACATCCAGGCCTCGATCCTCGGCCTGTTGCCCAATCCGCTGCTGACCAAGGACCAGGTGATGCAGCTGCGCGAGCACAACATCGTCTCGGAAGCCGCCGCCAAGGCCAACCGGACGCTCGCCGGGCTCGGCATCCAGCCGCAATCGATCGCGACGATCCTGCCGAGCTACCTCTGGCGCTTCCGCGCCGCCGGCCAGTTCCAGCAGCGCAAGCCAGCGGCATAAGCCCTAGGCGTGTTGATATTCAGGTCAGGCCGAGTCGAGAACGTTGGGTTCCGAGAACCGGAGCGGAGCGTACTCAAGTACGTGAGCACAGTTCTACTGCGACGCAGTAGAACGGGGAAGCGCAGGAAGCCATCGTTCGCAGGCCGGCATCACCTGAATATCAGCACGCCTAGCGAGGCGTGACCTGCATCGGCAGCCCACCTTGCGGCTGGGTCGTCAGCTTCTGCACCGGCCAGGGTTTGGTTTCGGCCGTGGTGTCGAAGCGGAAGCGCGACAAAAGGATGGCGAGCGCAATGATTGCTTCCTGCATGGCGAAGCTGGCGCCGATGCAGACGCGCGGCCCCGCACCGAACGGCAGATACTGGAAGCGATCGATCTTCTCACGGTTGCCCGGGTGGAAGCGCTCGGGCAGGAAGGCATCGGGCCTGTCCCACAGCTTCCTGTGGCGATGGACGACCCAGGGCATGACCAGCACGGCCGCGTGCCTGGGGATATAAAGATCCTTCCACATCTCCGGCTCGATCGGCTCGCGGTTGATCGAGGGCGCCGGCGGATAGAGCCGAAGCGCCTCGTCGAAGGCGGCGCGGGTCAACGGCATGGCGTCGAGCCACTTCGTCGGATCGGGTTCGCGCGCCAGCACCTCATCGATCTCCTGCTCGACCCGATTGCGCTCCCATGGCGATTCGGCGAGGCAGTAAAGCGTCCAGCCCAGCGCCCGCGCGGTGGTCTCATGGCCGGCGCCAATGAAGGTGATGATGTTGTCCTCGACCTCCGAGCGCGTCAGCCCGTCGGGACCTTCGGCCTTGAGCAGCAGCGTCAGGAAATCCTGCGGCACCGCATCGGGATCGCGCCTGAATTTCTCTTCGCGCATCTTGACCGTATCGGTCACGATCTTGCGGAAATAGGCCATGGTCTTGCGGCCGCGGATGCGGGTGAGCCGCGGCAGCCAGTCGGGTGCGCGCAACAGATCAAGCGGATCGACGCGGCCCATGGTCTCGAACAAGCGGTCGATCTCGTTGGCGAAACTGCCCGGCTCGCCCGCGATCTCGCCGGAGAACAGCGTCTCGGCGAGGATATCGTAAGTGAGCAACGTCATGTCATGGGCGATGTCGGACGCGCCGCCCTCTTCGTAGCGGGTGACGAACTCCTTAGTGCGCTTCAACATCGGCTGGGCAAAGCCGAAAATATGGCGCGGCGTGAACACCGGCGCCATCGCCTTGCGCGACCGCTTCCACACCTCGCCCTCGGCGGTCAGCAAGCCATCGCGCAGGATTGGCCGCAGGATCTTCTGGCGCACCGTCGCCATCTTGTAGTTCTTGGCGTTGTCGACCAGCACATGGCGGATTAGGCCGGGATCGTTGGCGACGATCAGATGGCCCCCGACGCCATTCGCGGAAATCCACGGCTCGTTGTAGGTCGGCTCGCCCCACAGTTCGAGCGGATTGCGATAGACGATGCGGATCATCTCCAGCGTCGAAGGCGGCGACGTGCGCGGCTTCGGCGCGGGGGGAACAAAGGGGGCGGGCTGAGTGTCCATGAAGTGCTCCGCTGCTCGCATCAATGTAGTGGCTGGCAATCCCGGCGTCCATGTGACCGCAAGGCAGGCAATTCGCGGCGCGAAAGCAGACGCTCCGTTCATCCGATCGTGACCCTTTCGCTGGGTGTCCCGCCTTGTCCGCCGGGACGCTCTGCCGTAGTGACAGTCACAAAGAGATACCGCCTGACAGGGGAGCCCGCCTTGAAGCACCAGTTGAACATCATCATCGGCAGCACGCGGCCCGGCCGCGCCGGTCCGGTTTTTGCCGAGTGGCTGGATACGTTCGCGCGTGAGCACGGGAAGTTCGAGCCGGTGCTGACCGACATCGCCGCGTTCCACCTGCCGGTGCTGGACGAGCCGCACCATCCGAGGCTTGGCAATTATCAGAACGACCACACCAAGGCCTGGTCGAAGGCGATCGACGCCGCCGACGCCTTTGTCTTCGTGGCGCCGGAGTATAATTATTTCGCAGCGCCAGCGATCGTCAACGCGATCGACTACCTGCTGCGCGAATGGAAGTACAAGCCGGCCGCCGTTTTCAGCTATGGCGGCGTGTCCGGTGGCCTGCGCGCGGCGCAGGCGCTGAAGCCGCTTTTGACCTCGGTGGGGATCATGCCGATCCCGGAAGGCGTCGCGCTGCCGATGTATCAGAAGCTGCTCGACGAGAACGGCGCCTTCAACGCCAGCGAACAGGTGATCGGCGGCGCCAAGGCCATGCTGGACGAACTGTTGCGCTGGAGCGAGGCGTTGAAACCCATGCGCGCTGCCTGAGAACGCCGGTCTTTTGCCTAGCGCCCCCGGCTTGCCCGCGCCATAAAGAGGTGGAATGGTCGGTGGGTGACTGAGCCGGGGGCGGTTCTAAATTGCGCTTGCTGTTTGCCTTGCTGCTGACGATTGCGACCACCGCCACCGCGGTGGCGGAACGGCGCGTGGCGCTGGTCATGGCCGACAACGACTACCGGCTGGTCCGGCCGCTGGCCAATCCCATCCATGACGGCGAGGCGATGGAAGCCGCACTTAAGAAGCTCGGCTTCGAGGTCATCCTCGAAACCAACCGGGACCTTCGGCGCATGCGACGCGCGCTCGACGACTTTCGCGAGGATGCCAAGGGCGCCGATGTCGCGCTGGTTTATTTCTCCGGCCATGGCGTCGAAATCTCCGGTGACAACCGGCTGCTGCCAGTCGATGCCGACGCGTCGTCGGTCGATCAACTGGACAAGACCAGCCTGCCGCTGGAGGAGGTGCGCGATGCCGTCGCCGCGACCGCCAAGGTCGGGCTGATCGTGCTCGATGCCTGCCGCAGCGATCCCTTCTCGGCTAGCAGCGGCGATGGTCGCGGCGCGACCTCGCTGACCAAGGATGTCGCCGACAAGGTCAAGCCGGGCCTCGGCCGCGTCGGGCGGGCGGAAAACATCCTGTTCGCCTTTTCGGCCGCCCCTGGCGAGACGGCCGCCGATGGAACCGGAGAGAATTCGCCCTTCACGACGGCGCTGACCAAATATCTCGCCACGGACGGGCTCGAGATCCGCTCGGTGCTGACCTTGGTGCAGCAGGAAGTCTATGACCTGTCGCGCGGCAAGCAGTTGCCCTATGTCGAAAGCGGCCTGCCGAAACTGTTCTTTGCCGCTGCCGCCAAGGAACAGCTGCCAGAGCGCGAACGGCTGCTGCTCGCCATGGCCGACGTGACGCCGGAAATGCGCGGCGAGGTCGAGCAGATCGCCAGCGATGCCGACATGCCGCTGGCGCCGCTCTATGGCGCGCTGATCAGTTCCGACGCCAGCCATCTCTCCGCCGACAGCCTGAACGCCCGGCTGCGCGAGGCCGCCGACGCCTTCGTCAAGGTGCGCAGCGAAATGAAGACGCTCGCCTCCGACGATCCGCAGGTGGCGGAATTGCGCCGGCAGGCCGAGGAACAGCTTTCACTAGGCGCCTTCGATGGCGCCCGCGCTCTTCTGGCCAAGGCCGCCGACATCGACAATGTTTCGCGCCAGGCGCTGAAGGTCAATTTCGCCAGCCGCACCCTGTCCGAGGCCGCGACGCGTTTTCTATCCGGTGGTGCGGCGCGCGCCGACCTCGACTACACCACGGCCATTGGTGACTTTGAAACGGTGCTGTCGCTGTATGGTGAGGCTGGGCAGACCTCGCTCAGCCTGGAACAGGCCGACCGTCAGAGCCGCACGCTGGAGGAACTCGGTATCCTCTATACGACGGTGGGCAATGTCGAGGCGGCCGGCCGCGCCTTTACCGCGCTGTTGACCAATCTCGAGCAGCGGTCGCGTCAGGAAACAGACCCCAGCGTCAAGCGCGATCTCGCCATCAGCCACATCAAGCTCGCCAACATAAAGATGGTGCAAGGCGACCTGCCAACCTCCCTAGAGCACTATGAGGCGGCCAGGGACATGCTGCAGGACCTGACCGCAAGCGTGCCGGACGAGAAAAGCTGGCTCGGTGATCTTGCCATGGCCAATGACAAGATCGGCAACGTGCTGGCGACGCAGGGCGATGTGGGTGCGGCGGCCAAGGCCTACCAGCAAAGCCTGTCGATCAAGCGGAAATTGGTGGATG
Source organism: Mesorhizobium japonicum MAFF 303099 (assembly GCF_000009625.1). NCBI lineage: Bacteria > Pseudomonadati > Pseudomonadota > Alphaproteobacteria > Hyphomicrobiales > Phyllobacteriaceae > Mesorhizobium > Mesorhizobium japonicum. The sequence goes on along the minus strand of NC_002678.2, from coordinate 4,123,764 downwards.
CTCAGCCGAACAGCGCCTCCCTGCTGCGCGACCTGACCATAACCTATGATGAAATCGGCGACCTTGCCCGGACCGCCGGGCAGTTGGACGGCGCCCAGACGGCCTTTGAAGAGAGCCTGAGAATTCGGCTTGTGTTGGCTGAGAACAAACCCGATCCTGAGCGCCAGCGCGCGGTTTCTGTCAGCCATGAGAGGATCGGGGATGTACTGCGCGAGCGCGGCGACGCCGCCGGGGCGCTCGTGGCCTACAGCAAGAGCCAGGCGATCGCCGAGGAACTGGTACGCCATGACCCTAACGACACCGACTTGAAGCGCGACCTGTCGATCAGTTACGCCAAGATCGGCAACGCGCTCAACGACCAGGAGAACTGGCCGGCCGCGCTGGCTTCCTATCAGCAAGCGCTGGCCGTGGCGCGCGAACTTGCCGCTGATGACCCTGGCAACACCGACTGGCAGCGCGACCTGTCGGTCTGTCTGGAAAAGGTTGCCGGTGTGCTTGATGCCCAGGGCGATATCCGCAGCGCACTGCAAAACTACCAGGACAGTCTTGCCATTGTCGATCGGCTGACCAAGCTCGATCCAGGTAATTCCGACTGGCAACGCGACCTGTCGATTACGCTTTCGGAAATCGGCATGCTGGAGACCAGACAGCGCCATTTCGAGGGCTCAAGGAAGGCCTTCGAAGCCAGCCTCGGCATCCGCCAGAAACTCGCCCAGTCCGATCCGAACAATGCCATCTGGCAATTTGATCTAGTACAGGCCTACATCAACTATGCCTATGTGGCGAAGGATCCGAAGGCTGTGCTGACCAAGGCGCTGAACCTGACGCTGGACCTCGACCGCACAGGCCGGCTGGCGCCAAGAGACAAACCCACGATCAAATATTTGCGCGGCCTTCTCGCCAAACTCAACGCCGGAAAAAAATAGCCGGCTGCCGGCCCAGGATTTGGGCCGGAAATGCCCGCAAACCTTGGAAAAACCGCCTTTAGCGCCTATATCTAACGCTATATCAGGCGCGCGATTCGGGGCTGATTTTTCGCGCCGTACAAGCGGCATCTAGACAATAGGTTTTCATGAGCGACCAGATCGAGAACACCAACGGCGCCGAAGCCGAATACGGCGCCGATTCCATTAAGGTTTTGAAGGGGTTGGACGCTGTCCGCAAACGCCCTGGCATGTATATCGGCGACACGGACGACGGTTCGGGCCTGCATCACATGGTCTACGAGGTGGTCGACAACGCCATCGACGAGGCCCTGGCAGGGCACGCCGACCTCGTCACGGTGACGCTCAACCCCGATGGTTCGGTGACGGTGATCGACAATGGCCGTGGCATTCCGACCGATATTCACACCGGCGAAGGCATTTCCGCGGCCGAAGTGATCATGACGCAGCTGCATGCCGGGGGCAAATTCGACCAGAACTCCTACAAGGTGTCGGGCGGCCTGCATGGCGTCGGCGTCTCGGTGGTCAACGCGCTTTCGGCCTGGCTGAAGCTCAAGATTCGCCGCAACGGCCAGATCTTCGAAATGAGCTTCACGCACGGCAATGCCGATGCGCCGTTGAGGGCGACCGGTAGCTACGAGCAGGACAAGCAGCCGGGCACCTATGAGGGCCGCAGCGGTAGCTCTATCACCTTCTTCCCGTCGGCCGAGACCTTCACCATGGTCGAATTCGACTTCGGCACGCTGGAGCACCGGCTGCGCGAGCTCGCCTTCCTCAATTCCGGCGTGCGCATCATTCTGACCGACGGCCGCCACGCCGACATCGTGCGGCATGAACTGCACTATGATGGCGGTCTCGAGGAGTTCGTCAAATATCTCGACCGGGTCAAGAAGCCGCTGATCGAGAAGCCGATCGCCATCAAGGCCGAGCGCGACGGCATCACTGTCGAAGTGGCGATGTGGTGGAACGACAGCTACCACGAGAACGTGCTGGCCTTCACCAACAACATCCCGCAGCGCGATGGCGGCACCCATCTGGCCGGTTTCCGTGGCGCGCTGACGCGCCAGATCACCGGCTATGGCGAGTCCTCGGGCCTGACCAAGAAGGAAAAGGTCTCGCTGATCGGCGACGATTGCCGCGAAGGGCTGACGGCGGTGCTGTCGGTCAAGGTTCCCGATCCGAAATTCTCCTCGCAGACCAAGGACAAGCTGGTTTCCTCCGAGGTCCGCCCGGTGGTCGAGGGGCTGGTCAACGAGGCGCTCGGCACCTGGCTGGAAGAGCATCCGACCGAAGGCAAGGTGGTCATCGACAAGGTGATCCAGGCCGCGGCGGCGCGCGAAGCCGCGCGCAAGGCGCGCGACATCACCCGCAAGAGCTCGCTCGGCGTCACGTCCTTGCCCGGCAAGCTGGCCGACTGCCAGGAGCGCGATCCGGCGAAATCCGAAATCTTCATCGTCGAGGGTGACTCGGCCGGCGGCTCGGCCAAGGGCGGCCGTTCGCGCCAGAACCAGGCCATCCTTCCCCTGCGCGGCAAAATCCTCAATGTCGAGCGGGCGCGTTTCGACCGCATGCTCGGCTCCGACATGATCGGCACGCTGATCACCGCGCTCGGCACCTCGATCGGCAAGGACGAGTTCAACGCCGACAAGCTGCGCTACCACAAGATCATCCTGATGACCGACGCCGACGTCGACGGCGCCCATATCAGAACCTTGCTGCTCACCTTCTTCTTCCGGCAGATGCCCGAGCTGATCGAGCGCGGCCATCTCTACATCGCTCAGCCGCCGCTCTACAAAGTGACGCGCGGCAAGAGCTCGCAATACATCAAGAATGAAAGCGCCTTCGAGGAGTTCCTGATCGAGTCCGGGCTGGAGGAAGCTTCGCTGACGCTGGGCTCGGGGGAAGTGCGGACCGGGCAGGATCTGCGCGGTGCGGTCGACGACGCGCTGGCTGTGCGCCAGCTTATCAACGGCCTGCACACGCGCTACAACAGAGGCGTGGTCGAACAAGCGTCGATCGCCGGTGGGCTCAACCCCGAAGTCTTCAGCGATCTTGGCCGTGCCAACGCCATGGCGGAGCGGATTGCACAGCGCCTCGACATCATCGCCGAGGACACCGAGCGCGGCTGGACCGGGCGCATGTCGACCTCGAATGACGGCAGCGGGGGCTATGTCTTCGAGCGCACCGTGCGCAGCGTCAAGGAATACGCCCATCTCGACATGGGGCTGATCAATTCGGCCGACGCCCGCCAGCTCGACCGCTACGCGCAGCGCCTCAGCGAGGTCTACGGGACGCCGCCGGTGCTGCGCCGCAAGGATGTGTCCGAAACCGTCTCGGGGCCGCTGGCGCTGCTCAACGCCGTCTTTGCGACAGGTCGCAAGGGGCTGACCATGCAGCGCTACAAGGGTCTCGGCGAGATGAATGCCGAGCAATTGTGGGAAACCACGCTGGACCCGAATGTGCGGTCGCTGCTGCAGGTCAAGGTCAACGATGCGACCGATGCCGACAGCCTGTTCTCGCGGCTGATGGGCGACGAGGTCGAGCCACGGCGCGAATTCATCCAGGACAACGCGCTGTCGGTCGCCAATCTGGATATTTGATGCATGTTGCCCAAAACTGCGCAGCGGTTTTGGGCGAACAATATGCACAAGAACACGCACCTAAGCGCGTGGCTGAATCCGTTTCGACGCGACGCGCTTTAAGGCCGTAGCGCTGTGCTGAGGAAGCTTGCTAGCAGCGCGGCGTTGAGACGCTAGTGAAACGCGGCCCGGTCAAAGCCGGATGCGTCGATGCAAATTTCGGAAGCGGTGGCACGCCGTCGAAGCCCCAGATTTCCGCTTTTGCCCGACACGAGGTGCGGAGCGGAGCTCCGAATTGTTCCATCGCCGGCAAACAAAATCATTTTATTGCCCGCCGGAACGGAAGGCCTCTCGGGACATTGTGCCAACATCGATCACAATTTCTCACAGGAGGCTTTCATGGGACGTGGCATTTTGCTCTGGTTGCTCGGTATTCCGATCCCGATCATCATCCTCATCATGCTGTTCGTACGGTAGGGGGCGCAGATGCAGCCCACCGTATCGGCTATCGACCTGTCCGCGTCAGAAGAGTCCTCCGCAACAGCCGTCAGCTGGGGACCGATCATCGCCGGCGCCTTCGCGGCCTCGACGCTGACTTTCATCCTCATGTTGCTCGGCTCCGGTCTTGGGCTCACCATGGTCTCACCATGGTCGGGCTCCGGCGCGTCGATCACCACCTTCGCGGCGTCGACCGCGATCTGGCTGGTCGTCGTGCAGTGGCTGTCCTCCGGCGTCGGCGGCTACCTTGCCGGGCGCTTGCGCACCAAATGGGTCGGCATCCACACCGATGAGGTTTATTTCCGCGACACGGCTCACGGCTTTCTTGCTTGGGCATTGGCCACGTTGCTTGTCGTCGGAGTCCTCGGCTCGGCGCTTTCCGCAGTGCTTGGCTCGGGCGTGCAGGCCGTGTCCGCGGCGGCGTCGGGAGCGGCCATGGGAGCATCTGCTGGTGCCGCCGGCAACGCCGGCAATGCGTCGGCCAACAACGCGACCTCCTATCTGGTGGATTCGCTGTTTCGTCCCGCCGATCCGAGCAAGCTGGCTGCTGCCACTCCGGATGGCGATGCCGCCGCTGTAGGCCAGGCCTCGCGTATCCTCATTGCTAGCGCCGCGGCGGGCGAGATTTCGGCCGACGACAAGACCTATCTGGCGCAACTGGTCGCCGCCCGCACCGGCCTTTCCGAGGCCGACGCCAAGGCGCGTGTCGATGCAATGGTTGCCAAGGTCGAGGACGCCAAGGTCAAGGCCAAGCAGGCGGCCGATAGCGCCAGGAAGGCCAGCGCGACCTTTGCGCTGCTCGGCGCCTTGTCGCTGGTCATCGGCGCCTTCATCTCCAGTGCCGCGGCCGCCCTCGGCGGCCGGCAGCGCGACGAAGAGGAAGCGGTCTTCCTGACCAGCCGCTGAGCCTAGGCTTGCGTCAAAAATGAAAGAGCCCGGCCCCTGGGCCGGGCTCTTTGCTATTTCCGCCTATGGCCGGATCAGTGATCCATGGCCTTGACGATTTCCTCTGTCATCTTCTTGGCGTCGCCGAGCAGCATCATGGTGCCGTCCTTGTAGAACAGCGTGTTGTCGATGCCGGCATAGCCGGAGCCGAGCGAGCGCTTGACGAACAGGCAGGTGCGCGCCTTGTCGACGTCGAGGATCGGCATGCCATAGATGGGGCTGCTCTTATCGTCCCGCGCGGACGGGTTGGTGACGTCGTTGGCGCCGATGACATAGGCGACATCGGCCTGCGCGAACTCCGAATTGATGTCCTCGAGCTCGAACACTTCGTCATAGGGCACGTTGGCTTCGGCCAAGAGCACGTTCATATGGCCGGGCATGCGGCCGGCGACCGGGTGGATGGCGTATTTCACGTCGACGCCGTTGGCCTTGAGCTTGTCGGCCATTTCGCGCAGCGCATGCTGCGCCTGGGCGACCGCCATGCCGTAGCCTGGCACGATGATGACCTTCTGCGCGTTCATCATCAGATAGGCGGCATCATCTGCCGAACCCTGCTTGACTGTGCGCTCGATGCCGTCGTCGGCCGCAGCCGCCGTCTCACCGCCGAAGCCGCCAAGGATGACCGAGATGAACGAGCGGTTCATGCCCTTGCACATGATGTAGGACAGGATCGCGCCGGACGAGCCGACCAGCGCGCCGGTGATGATCAGCGCCAGATTGCCGAGCGTGAAGCCAAGCGCGGCCGCTGCCCAGCCCGAATAGGAGTTGAGCATCGAGACGACGACCGGCATGTCGGCGCCGCCGATCGGGATGATCAAGAGGACGCCGAGCACCAGAGAGGCGGCGACGATCAGCCAGAAGACCAGCTTCGATTCCGTGGTGACCAGCAGCACGATCAGCACGATGAGCGCGACGCCCAGGGCGGCGTTGATGAAATGACGGCCGCCGAGCATGATCGGCTTGCCGGACATGCGGCCATCGAGCTTCAAGAAGGCGATGACCGAGCCGGTGAAGGTGATGGCGCCGATGGCAACGCCGAGGCTCATCTCGATCAGCGCCTGGGCATGGATGTCGCCCGCCGTGCCGATGCCGAAGCTTTCCGGCGCGTAGATGGCGGCTGCCGCCACCATGACGGCGGCAAGGCCGACCAGCGAATGGAAGGCGGCAACCAGCTGCGGCATCGAGGTCATGGCGATGCGGCGCGCGGTGACGGCACCGACGCCGCCGCCAATGGCAAGGCCGAGCACGATGAGGCCAAAGCGGCCCGCGGACGGGGTTGCCAGCGCCAGCGTGGTGGCAATGGCGATGCCCATGCCGATCATGCCGTAGAGATTGCCCTGGCGGCTGGTGGTCGGATGCGACAGGCCGCGCAGCGCCATGATGAACAGGACGCCGGAGACGAGATAGAGGAAGGACGCGAAGTTGGCGTTCATGGCGCTCTACTTGTCCTTCTTCTTGTACATTGCCAGCATGCGCTGGGTGACGAGGAAGCCGCCGAAGATGTTGACCGAGACCAGCATCAGCGCGACGAAGCCAAAGCCGGCGGCAACACCGGAAGCGGCGATGCCGACGGCGAGCAGCGCGCCGACGACGATGACCGACGAGATGGCGTTGGTGACGGCCATCAGCGGCGTGTGCAACGCAGGGGTCACCGACCAAACGACATAGTAGCCGACGAAGATCGCCAGCACGAAGATGGCGAAGCGGAAGACGAAGGGATCGATGGCGCCGCCGGACAGAGCGTGGGCGGCATCACCCGCCGCCTCGGCGCCACCTGGAGCATTGGCCAGGTTCTGCACCGCAAGCCTGACGGCGGCGGAGGCCTGGTCGAGCTGGTCGAGGGCTTTCTGCAGGGACTGATCCATCACGCTGTGCCTTTCGACTTGGGCGAGGACGACTTGGGCGAGGACGATTTGGACGCGGCTGTCTTCTTTGGCGCGGGCTTTTTGGGCGCAGCCGAAGCATCGGCGACCATGGTTGTGGCCGGGATCGCCGCGGGTTCGACATGAGGCTGCTGGTCGGCCTTGGCGAAGGCCGGATGAACCACCTTGCCGCCGTCGGTCAGCATGGTGGCCTTGACCAGTTCGTCATCGCGCTTGATGGCCAGCGTCTTGGTGGTCTTGTCGACCAGCGTCTCGAGGAAAGCGAACAGGTTCTTGGCGTAGAGCAGCGAGGCGGATGCGGCGACGCGGCCGGGCACGTTGAGGTGGCCGACGATCTTTACGCCATTGGCCGTGGTCACCACCCGACCCGGCTGAGCACCTTCGACATTGCCGCCACGTTCGACGGCGAGGTCGACGAGCACCGAGCCCGGCTTCATCGAGGCGACCATCGCCGCCGACACCAGCGTCGGCGCCGGCCGGCCGGGGATCAGCGCCGTGGTGATGACGATGTCCTGCTTGGCGATGTGCTCGGCGGTGAGTGCCGCCTGCTTGGCCTGGTATTCCTTGGACATTTCCTTGGCGTAGCCGCCAGCCGTTTCGGCGGCCTTGAACTCCTCGTCCTCGACGGCCAGGAACTTTGCGCCGAGCGAGGCGACCTGTTCCTTGGCGGCGGGGCGCACGTCGGTGGCGGTGACAACGGCACCAAGGCGGCGCGCCGTGGCGATCGCTTGCAGGCCGGCGACGCCGACACCCATGATGAAGATTTTCGCCGCTGGCACCGTGCCGGCCGCCGTCATCATCATCGGCAAGGCACGATCATATTCCGAGGCACCGTCAATGACCGCCTGATAGCCGGCAAGATTTGCCTGGCTGGACAGCACGTCCATCGATTGCGCGCGGGTAATGCGCGGCATGAATTCCATCGAGAAGGCAGTGACACCGGCCTTTGCCAGCGCCGCAACGGCGGCATCGTTGCCGTAGGGATCCATGATGGCGATCACGGCAGCGCCGGATTTATAGCTCTTCAGCTCGGCTTCCGTAGGCCGGCGGACCTTCAGCACGACATCGGCCTTACCGACATCCGCGGCCTTGCTGATGACGGCACCTGCCTTGGCGAACTCCTCGTCGGGGATGCGCGACCTCGTGCCGGCGCCGGTTTCGACAATCACGTCGAAGCCCAGCCCTGCCAGCCGCTTGACCGTATCGGGCGAGGCCGCGACGCGCGGCTCGTTCGCGTCAAGCTCACGAGGGATGAAAACCGTCTGTCCCACCGCATGATCCTTTCGGCTGGAACCTGTTTGCGCAAAGTGTCGGCCGGAATATCCGGCGAGGTCAATGGCAACTGGGTTTTGGAAGGTCTATCGCAGAATGAAGGCGCCGACGGCCATGATCAGGGCGAACAGGACAAGTGCCGAGAAGAAACCGCCCGCGAAGAAGCCGAAAGCCATCGCGATGAGCAGCGCGCCGCAGAAAAGCGATCCATATTTGGCCAGAGCGAGAAAGCCCGCATAGGTGCGGTCATGCTCGGCATAGTCCATCTTCGCGCCCAGTTCGACAGGACCGGTCGGCGAGTGATCAGCCATAGGAATACCCCTTCGAAGACATCTTTCAGGCACATAGCGAAAAGCCGGGCCGAGAGCAATGGCGCTATTGCCGCATTGGGACCGACAACTGCCTCAAGGGAAAATTGAAACTGCTGGCCAATCCCTTGCATGATAGAGCCCGGCCATCGCCGGTCGTCAGCGACAGGAGTGAATCCCGTTGAACCTAGTGTCAGAATTTGGCGGTTCTGGACGTGGTCGCGAGGGACTATCGTCGCGGGACGAACCGCCGGCCGATGAAGCACCATGATCACACCCACACAGACATTTGACTGGAACGGCACGACCATCGCATGGGGGACCACCGGTTCGGGCCCGCCAATCGTACTCGTGCATGGAACGCCGTTCTCCTCGCATGTCTGGCATCGCGTCGCACCGGAACTGGCGCGTGGCCATACGCTGTATTTCTACGATCTTCCCGGATATGGGCGATCCGACAAGCGGGAAGGTCAGGACGTTTCGCTCGGCATCCAGAACAAGGCGCTGGCGGCGATGCTGGCCTTCTGGAAGCTCGACCGACCCCAAATCATCGCCCATGATTTCGGCGGCGCCACGGCGTTACGCGCGCATCTGATCGACGGCTGCGACTACGACAGGCTGCTGCTGATCGACCCGGTGGCGGTGCGCCCCTGGGGCTCGCCCTTTGTCCGGCATGTGCGTCAGCACGAGGCCGCTTTCGCCGGCTTGCCGGACTACATACAAGCGGCGATTCTGAAAGCGTATGTTTCGGGCGCAGCGACCAGGCCTTTGTCGGACAGCGATCTGGAACCTTACATCGCACCATGGACCGGCTCCGTTGGCCAGCCGGCTTTCTACCGGCAGATCGCCCAAATGGATCAACGCTTTACCGATGAGGTCGAACCGCTCTACGGCCAATTGCGCTGCCCCGTCACCTTGCTGTGGGGAGAGGAAGACCGCTGGATACCGCCGCAAAGCGGCCAAAAGCTCGCGGCCATGCTGCCGGGTTGCGCCTTGACCCTCGTCCCCGGCTCCGGCCACCTCATGCAGGAAGATAGACCCGAAGCGATCGTCGCCGCAGCGTTGCGTTTCTTTGCCGGCTGAAGGTTTATTTACCCGGCGAGGTGCGGAAAAAGTCCGAGCAGTCCAACGACGATCAGATAGAGCGCGACGATGTAGTTCAGCAGCCGTGGCATGATCAGGATCAGCACGCCGGCGATCAGCGAGATGAGCGGCGTGAGCGCGAGCTGGGAAATATGCATGTCGGGGTCCTTCTGGCATATCCGCTGGGAAGACAAACATGGAGCGGCGGCGTTCCGCCGTCATCAGAACGCGGATCTAGCCGGAAAGCTCCAGACGCCTTGCAAAAAACGAGGGCTTCAGGCGGCGTCGCGATAATATTTCGCTGTCGGCACGATGGACAAGGGCGTCAGCCGATTGATGGCCGGATTGCCGAACATCAGCCGCTGTTCCATCGGCGTCGACCTGAAGAATGGGAACCGTTCGAGCGTCAGGCGCATATTTTCGCCGGCAGGGATTTCGAACAGGGCGATCCGAGTCAGAACGCCCGGGAATTCCTTGGCCTCGGTCCTCTGTACGGCGTTGAAATAACGGGAATAGAAATTGGAATGCTCGACCTTGACCGGAGTCAGCACCGAGTTCTGACCGAAATAGAGCGAGGCCACCATGGCAAGCCTGAGTGTCAGGAACGGCAGCACTCCGGGGGCCGGCGCGGCATCAGGATCGGTTGCGAACCGGGTTCCGTCGATAAAGGTTTCTCCGCGGGCAAGCCGCTCGATCAGTATTTCGGGATAGGCATCGACGGAGGGCGAATTGGGGTGCTCGCGAGAAATGTAATGGAAGCGGATCGTGCTGACCAATTCGCCATAGCAATAGACGCCGAACCGGTAGGAATTGGGCAGATTGTCCCAGCGATCTTCGAACATCCCGGCGGCGATCGGGCCGCACATGCCCGAACGCAGGTAGGATTTATAGCGAAGCCGGTAAATCGCCTCCAAATCCTCGCCTCCGGTGATGAGGCGATAGTCGACATGCTCCAGCAATTGCATCATCGATCGGTTCAGCACCGAATCCCCGGCTGCCCTGACCGCGCCAGACGTATTCCTTGCAGCCGCAGCAGCATCCATCATCTGTCCTCGAAATTCCGCCTTCGAATACGCTAGTCGAGTCAAAATGAGACACAAGCAGAAACTTGGATGCTGTTGATTTACCTTATGTTAACCTTAACGGCCGCACGCACCGCTGAGTCTTGGCGAGCAACACGCCTGGGACCGACTTGGTTCATGGCCTCCGAGACATCGCGCCTCGACAAACAGGCAGATTTCAGCGGCTGAGTTCAATCCATTCGCGAGCGAGTTCCGAAAGGACCCTTTTCAGCAGCATTGCGTGAAAGCAAAATCGCGGCGGGACGATGAGGAGGCGGATGAGTTCGATATCAAAGGCCGTGCTTGAATCGAAAAACGTCGGGAATTAAGCGCCCTGCGAAATCACGGAGCTAATGACTGTCCGTTTGCCGGCACGACGCAGGTCGGCTGCAAATGGCCAAGTGACATTCGACATCGTCTCGATACCCGACGCACTGAGCGCGGCACCGAACAGGAAGCCTTGCACGAGATCCGGTTTGACCTGCAAGGCCAGGATCTTGAGCTGTTCGAAGGTCTCGACGCCTTCGACGGTCACGGAAAGCCCCAGTGGCCGTGACAGATTGACGATGCCCTTGAGCAGTTCCAGCGAACGCGCGTTCTGGGTGACGTCCATCAGGAACGAGCGGTCGATCTTGATCTTGTCGAGCGGCAGTTTGTGGAGGTAGCTCAGGCTCGAATAGCCGGTGCCGAAATCGTCGAGCGCGATGCGAACACCGATCTGCTTGAGCTCCTCGATATACTGGCGCGTCAGCGACTTGTCGTCGAGCAGCGCCGTTTCGGTGACCTCGATCTCCAGCCGGCCGGCGGCGAGGCCGGAACTCGCCAGCGCATCGCGAACCTTCTGGATGACATCGCGGCTGCGGAAATCCTTGGCCGAGAGGTTGACCGAGACGCTTGTCTGATCGGGCCATTTGGCGCATTCGGTGCAGGCTGCCTGCAGCACGAAAGTGCTGATCTCGGAAATGATGCCCATTTCCTCGGCCAGCGGAATGAAGATGCTTGGCGAAATCGGTCCAAGGTCGGGATGATCCCAGCGGCACAGCGCCTCGCAGCTGGCGATGCGCATGGTGTTCATCGCCACGATCGGCTGGTAGACGACCCGCAGGCTCTTGCTTTCCACGGCGCTGCGCAGATCCGCCTTCATCAGCTGCCGGTTGCGGAACGCGGCGTCCATTGCCGCCTCGAACAGCCGCCAGCCGTTCTTGCCAAGCTCCTTGGCCTTGTAAAGCGCCAGATCCGCCTTGACGATCATGGCGTCGACATCGCTGTCCCTGACCCGCGCCAATACCGCGCCGCCACTGGTCTGGATGCGCAGCCCATGGCCGGCGACGTCCACCTCGCCCTGCAATGCCGCGAAGATCTCGTCGGTCTGCGTGGTCAGATGGCTCTCATCCTCGATGCGGTCGAAGAAGACCATGAATTCGTCGCCGCCGAAACGGCTGACGGTGATGCCTTGTCCGGCAACGGCGGCAAGACGCTCGGCGACCGCGTAGATCAACCCGTCGCCGATCGGATGGCCGAGCGTATCGTTGACGCTCTTGAAATCGTCGAGGTCGAGCACGGCCAGGCCGCAGAAACGGTCGCGATCGCCTGACGCCATCGCCTCACCGACCAGTTCGTGGAAATAGGCGCGATTGGGCAGGCCGGTGAGATTGTCGTAACGCGCCATGAAGCGGATCTTGTCTTCAGCCTCGACGCGCGCCGTCACGTCCTCGAAGGTGATGACGCCGAGTTCCTGGCTGCCTTCGCGGGCCGAGAATTCATAATGCTGGCCATTGGCCAGCGATACCAGGACCTTGCGGTCGCGCCCCTCGCGCAAGGCCCGCGTCAGCTGGGCCTCGATGTAGCGGCAGTCCTTCGGCGCCAGCATGCCGCCGGCGACTCCGCGCATCAAAAGACCATGGATCGACCGCCCGAGCAGCGCATTCGCGGATTTGAGCGACATCAGATGGGCAGCTTCGGCATTGGCCACCGCCACCCGGCCGTCGGGACCGAGCATGACAAGGCCGTGCGACATGGTGTTGAGGGCGCGGTCGAACCTTAACGCGAGCTTCCTCGCTTCCTTGTGGCCGATAACGGCCGAGAAAAGCACGTTGCGGACGTGGTCGGCGCTGTTGATGGTGATGAAAGTCAACGGGATGATCATCAAGCCGAGAACGACCGAGGGGACATCCATGCGCAGCAAGAGTGCCAGTGCCGCCGGACCAATGAAGGTCACGGAAAAGATCCGCACCATGAGCGGCGAGCCATAGTTGCGGCCAACGACCGTCACCAAGGTGGCGATGGCCAGCGACGTCGCGGCCAGTTCGGCGAAGGGATCGGGATAGACATAGATCGATATGAAGCACAGCGCGCCCAGGCCGAGGCCCTGCAGGCTGCCCTTCAGGATATAGGTGCGCTCCCACCGCCGCGCCTCTTCAACATTGGCTATTACGCCGCCCGCCTTCCGGAACCCGCGAATGCCGGAGTAGCGGAAAAGGCTGATGGACAGCAGACCAAAAGAAAAACCCAGGAACAATGGGTTGTGCATACGCAAGTAGATCATGAATCCGAGGATCCAGTAGCATACGCCGCCGATTACCAGCATGTGGGCGTTGTCGAACAACGACCGCACAAACTGGATATAAACATCCGCCGGGATGTTCTCAGTTTTTGTTCTGCCCATATTGTCGGCCCAACGCTAAGCCTTGTCATGTCACACCCGCCTTAAGAAAGGCTTAGAACAGGGACTTCGACTGAGGTGCCAAGGGCCCGCAAATGCAGGACAGAGCAGGAAAATCAAGCTTCAGGTAAACAAGGCGTATCCATCACTCGGCGGCCTGGAGTTCCGTCTGCGTCGGCGTACTCGACAGGCGCTCGAGCAGTCTTTGACGCTCGCCCGCGGCCTTTTCAGCGCTGGCCTGGCGGACATGGCCATAACCACGGATGAGCGCCGGGACCGAAACGAGAGCGACCGCCGCGTCGGCCTTGCCTGGCGCCAGCGAGTTGGCGACGAGCTCAAGATCGCCCTCATATTGCGCCAAAAGCTGCCGTTCCATGCGTCGTTCGGCGGTATAGCCGAACAGGTCGAAAGCGGTGCCGCGCAAGCCTTTCAGCGCCGCCAGCAGGCGGAAACCCTTCATCATCCAGGGACCGAAGCTCGACTTCCTCGGTGTGCCGTCATTGCCGCGACGGCCCATGATCGGCGGCGCGAGATGGAATTCGAGTTTTTCATAGCTCTGGAACTGCTTGCCTAACTCCGCGGCGAAGGAGCCGTCGGTGTAGAGTCGTGCTACCTCGTACTCGTCCTTGATCGCCATCAGCTTGAACAGGTTCCTGGCCGCCGCCTCGGTCACGGCGGTCGAGCCGGGCACGGCCCTGGTCTCGGCAGCGCGCAGCAGCGTCAGCCTGTCGGCATAGCGCTTGCCATAGGCGGCGTTCTGGTAGGCGGTCAGGAAGGCGACACGGCGGGCAATGATCTCGTCCAGCGTCTGCGCGACCGGGGCGGTCTCTCCTGCCCTGCCCGGCTGGGCGACGAGGCCGCGCACGAAATCCGGCTGGTGCGCTGCGCGGCGGCCCCAGCGGAAGGCGGCGATGTTCATGGCCACCGCTTCGCCATTGAGCTCGATCGCCCTCTCGACAGCCTCGGCCGACAGCGGCAGGCCGCCATGCTGGAAGGCAAAGCCGAGCATGAACATGTTGGCGCCGAGCGAATTGCCGAACAGTGCGGTGGCGGTGCGGGTGGCGTCGAAGAAATGCGCCTTGTCGTCGCCGGCGGCGGCGCGGATCGCCTTCTTCAGGCGTTCGATCGGCAAGGAGAAATCCGCCGAGCGGGCAAACTCGCCGGGCATGATCTCGGCGGTGTTGGCGAGGAAGATCGTATGCCCCTCGCGCACCGCCGTCAGCACCTTCTTGGCGCCCGACACAACGAGGTCGCAGCCAAGCACGAGGTCGGCCTTGCCCGCAGAGACGCGGATGGCATGGATGTCGTCCGGCGTGCGGGCGATGCGGACATGGGTGAACACCGAGCCGCCCTTCTGGGCGAGGCCGGCCATGTCGATCATGCCGCAGCCCTTGTCCTCGAGATGGGCCGCCATGCCGAGCACGGCGCCGACGGTGACGACGCCGGTGCCGCCGACGCCGTCGATGATCGCTGCCCAGCCCTCGGCGCCCAGCGGGAATTCGGCCGGTGTCGGCACACCGTCAAGCGGATCGGTCTTGCCGGCAAGGCCCTCGGCCTTGCGGATCTTGGCGCCGTGGACGGTGACGAAGGACGGGCAGAAGCCGTTGACGCAGGAAAAGTCCTTGTTGCAGCTCGACTGGTCTATTCTGCGCTTGCGGCCGAATTCGGTCTCGACCGGCTGGATCGAGACGCAGTTCGACTGCACGCCGCAATCGCCGCAGCCTTCGCAGATCAACTCGTTGATGAAGACGCGCTTGTCGGGATCGGGAAAGGTGCCGCGCTTGCGGCGCCGGCGCTTTTCGGCCGCGCAGGTCTGGTCGTAGAGCAGGATCGACACGCCCTTGACGTCGCGCAGCTCGCGCTGGACGAGATCGAGGTCGTCGCGGTGGTGGATGGTGGCGCCGGCCGGGAAGTCGGCCTTGCCGGCGTATTTGTCCGGCTCGTCGGTGACGATGGCGATGCGGTCGACGCCCTCGGCCCGCACCTGCCTGGCGATCATGTCCACCGTCAGGCCGCCCTCATGCGGCTGGCCGCCGGTCATGGCCACGGCATCGTTGTAGAGGATCTTGTAGGTGATGTTGGCTTCGCTCGACAAAGCGAAGCGGATCGCCAGCGTGCCGGAATGGTTGTAGGTGCCGTCGCCGAGATTCTGGAAGATGTGGCCGCGCTTCGAGAACGGCGCCTGGCCGACCCATTGCGCGCCCTCGCCGCCCATGGCGGTGAAGCCCAGCGTGTTGCGATCCATCCAAAGCGCCATGAAATGGCAGCCGATGCCGGCCGCGGCGATCGAGCCGTCCGGAACTTTGGTCGAGGAATTGTGCGGACAGCCCGAACAGAAGAAGGGCGTGCGCGAACCGATGTCGGTGGCGTCCGCCAGCATCGCCTGGAACTGGCGCAGCTTGCCCACCCGCGCCGAGATCTCCTCCGAGGGGCCGATGGTCTTGACGATCCTCTCGCCAAGGGCAATGGCGATCTCGTTGGGATCAAGCGCACCCTTGGCGGGGAACAGCCAGTCGCCGCGCTCGTCCTTCTTGCCGACGATAACCGGCTGCGAGGCGGTGCCGTAGAGGCTTTCGCGCAGCTGCACCTCGATCAGCGACCGCTTCTCCTCGACGACGACGATGGTGTCGAGGCCGCGGGCAAATTCGGCGATGTGTTGCAGGTCGAGCGGCCACGGGCAGCCGACCTTGAACAGCCTGATGCCAATGCGGTTGGCGGCGGCTTCGTCGATGCCGATATCCTCCAGCGCCTGGCGGACATCGAGATAGCTCTTGCCCAGCGTGATGATGCCGAGCTTGGGATTGCGGCCGCCCGAATAGACGATGCGGTTCAGCCCGTTGGCATGGATGAAGGCGGAGGCCGCGGCACGCTTGTATTCGTGCAGCCGCTCCTCCTGCCCGAGCATGTCGATCTCATGGCGGATGTTGAGGCCGCCCGGCGGCATGTCGAACTCCGGCACGACGATGTTCAATCGCTCGAGCGAGGCATCGACCGAGGCCGTCGATTCGATGTTGTCCTTGACGCATTTGATCGCCGCCCAGGTGCCGGCGAAACGCGACATGGCAAAGCCGTACAGACCGTAGTCGATGATCTCCTGGACACCGGCCGGATTGAGGATCGGCACCATGGTATCGACGAAGAGGAATTCGGTGGCGTGCGCATTGGTCGAGGATTCGGCCATATGGTCGTCGCCCATCAGCGCAAGCACGCCGCCATGCTTCGACGATCCGGCAAGATTGGCATGGCGGAACACGTCGCCGGAACGATCGACGCCCGGCCCCTTGCCGTACCAGACGGAAAAGACACCGTCATGGGTGCCTTCGCCCAGCAATTCCGTCTGCTGCGATCCCCAGCAGGCGGTGGCGGCAAGCTCCTCGTTGAGGCCTGGCTGGAAGACGATGTCGGCCCCGGCGAGCTGCTTCTTCGCCTTCCACAGCTGCATGTCGAGGCCGCCGAGCGGCGAGCCGCGATAGCCGGAGACGAAGCCGGCGGTGTTCAGGCCAGCGCGGCGGTCGCGCTCGCGCTGCATCAGGAGCATGCGGATGACCGCCTGCGCGCCGGACAGGAAGATGCGCTCCTTCCCGAGGTCGAACTTGTCGTCGAGCGCGACATCATGCAGCGTCATCAGGCATTTCCTGTGCGAAGGCCGCGCGGGGGCAGGCAGCCAACGTCGGGGTCGGATGACGCATCCTTTCTCCCCTTGCAAGTGAGGTCAAACAAAATCGCAGGGGCCAGGCAACGCGCGACAAACAGTTCGGCAGCGGGAGACGGCGCATGAAACCGCGCGCCGACGGGCGACTGGCCACGAAAACTCCGCTGGAATCGATGCCGTCGGACGGTGTCAGCCGGCTTTCGAGCAGTCCGGCTTCGGCTCGCCCGGCAGCTTGCCGTCGGGATGGCCGGCGAGATCGGGGTTGGGCGTATAGAGCTGGTCCATGACCAGCGGCCGGTCGGGCAGGATCGACTGGTCTTCCGTCGACATCAGCGTGGTGTCGATCTTCTGCAGGACCGTGCCGTCGGCGCCCTTGATGCTGATGGCGATGGCATAGGGCTTGTTCTTGACGATGCAGGTCAGCGCCGGGCTCTCCAGGCTGACCTTGTCGAGCTTCGGCCAGACCTTCTGCTCGACCACCAAGGGCGCACCGCCGGCGGGATTCTGGAAGCTGGCAACAGCCACCTGGCCCTCGCCCATCGGCTGCAAGGGCCGCAACGTCACGACATAGGTCGCCCTCGCGAGACGGTAGTTGAAGACGAATATCTTGCCGGAAACCTCGAACAGCTTGCCCTCGCCGCCGGTGTCGCGGCAGGCGCCGAGCGCCGCGGCGGCAATCAGCATGGCGCCGGCAACGAGCGCGGGCGAAAATCCTCTAGGCATCCTTGACCTCATGGGCCGCCATGCGGCGGCGGCGATAGTGACGACTGGCCTTCTGCCGGTTGCCGCACACCGCCATGTCGCACCAAAGCCGGCTGGAATTGCGGCTTCTGTCGACGAACAGCCAGGTGCAGTTGGGGCAGATCCTGAGCCGCGCGACCGTGTCGTCGCGCAGCAGTGAAAGGGCCGAGACCGCCAGCGCCGCCTCGAAGGGGATTGGCACCAGGGGATCGCCGAACGGCCTTCCCGGCGCGCCGACCTCGGTGCGGCTGCGGGCAAGGCCCTCGGCACAGGCGCGCAGGAAATCGGGCAGGTCGGCGGTGGCGACCGCGCCCTTCGACACCGCGCCGCGAAACAGCCGGTCGGTCGTCTCGCGGATCGACAGCACGACGGGCGCGATTGCCGTCGGTGAAGACACCGTCAACCGCCTGTCCCCAAGCTCGGCGGCGCGAAAACCGCTGGCCGCGTCGGCGAAGCGGGCGATTTCGGCCGGATCGTCGAAACGGTCGAACGTGCGATCCGGATCGCCGCGCAGCACGACGGTGTTCGCCGTATCGAGCGCAAGCAGGCCGCCGGTGAAGCGGTGCGGGGTCCAGGCAACTGTCATGTCGCAAAATCTAACCGATAAATCGCATTTGACAAGTTAGATTCGGCGATGCAAACCTCCGCTGCGCACGGTATCGTCGCCTTTGTCTTGAGCATTCCGTCGTCCAAAACCGTTGTCGGCGAGATGCTTCTGGTGTTTGAGCATGCTCTATTTCTTCCAGCAGGTGCTGAACGGGCTGCATTCCGGCGCGCTCTATGCGTTGCTCGCCTTCGGCTACGTGCTGATCAACGGCATCCTGCACCGCACCAACCTCGCCTATGGCGCGCTGTTCGCCTTCAGCGGACAGGCAATGATCCTGAGCGTCGCCTTCGGCTACCAGGTGCTGTGGCTGACGCTGCTGGTGTCGGTGCTGTTCGGCGTGGTCGCGGCATTCCTTTATGCCGCGCTGATCAGCCATGTCCTGTCGCGCAGCGTCTTCGAACCGTTGGCCGACCGCTCGCCCAACGCCATCGTGGTGACGACGCTGGGCATCCTGATCGTGCTGTCGGAAGCAAGTCGCATCGCGGCCGACACGCATGATCTGTGGCTGCCGCCAATGCTGGCACAGCCCATCGTTTTCGCCGAAGGCGCCGGCTTCAAGGCGACGCTGACGCTGATCCAGGTGCTCGACTGCGCGGTGGTGCTGGCGGCGGTCGCACTCGCCACCTCAGCGTTTGCCCGCTCCAGCTTCGGCCGGCGCTGGCGCGCCGTGTCCGACGACCCGCGCGCCGCCGCCCTGTGCGGCGTCGACGTGCGCGGCGTGTTCCGCCATGCCGTGCTGCTCGGCGGCTTTTGCGCCGCGCTGGCCGGCGTCATGGCCAGCCTCTACTACGGCAATGTCAGCTTCGGTTCCGGCCTCGTCTATGGCCTGAAGATCCTGTTCGTGACGGCGGTCGGCGGCTATCTCTCGCCGCCACGGGCAGCGCTTGGCGCGGCCGCCTTCGGCATGGCCGAATCACTGTGGGCCGGTTATTTCCCGATCGAATGGCGCGATGCGTGGATGTATCTGTTCCTGGTGGCCATGCTGATCCTCATCGGCGCCGGTCGCGACACCGGCAAGGTCGTCTGAACCATCAGACTTTGGTTGCATGACGCCGGGGCAGACCGCCCTTGTCCGGCTCCGCCCTCCATCCGATCCTGTTTTGCTGCTCCCATGCGTGTTGACCCGTCCGGCCACGCACGGCATACCGTTGGGCCACGCGGCGTGACGGCAGGGGGAACCGGCACGCCTCCGCTACAAGGGAGGACTGCATGCAAGGGCCGCTCGCTCTGTCACGAGGCATCGACCGCCTCAACGAATTCATCGGCAAATCGGTAGCCTGGCTGATCCTGCTGGCGATCCTGGTGAGCGCGGCCAACGCCGTCATCCGCAAGATCTTCGACATTTCGTCGAATGCCTGGCTGGAGCTGCAATGGTATTTGTTCGGCGCCGCCTTCATGCTGGCCGCCGCCTATACGCTGAAGCAGAACGAGCATATCCGCATCGACATCGTCTACGGCCTGTTTTCCCGCCGCGTACAGCACTGGATCGACCTTCTCGGCCATCTCCTGTTCCTGATGCCGTTCGTGACGCTGATGGTCATCTATTTCGTGCCCTACGTGTCGCTGTCGTTCCGCAGCGGCGAGATGTCCAACAATTCCGGTGGTCTCATCATCTGGCCGGCCAAGGCCATCCTGCTGGTCGGTTTTTTCCTGCTCGCGCTGCAGGGCATCTCCGAAATCATCAAGAAGATCGCCATCATGCGCGGCGACATGGACGACCCCAATCCGTTCATATCGGCACATGAGCAAGCCGAACTCGAAGCCAAGGCATTGGCCGACGAGGTGCGCTCATGATGGAATTCATCGCCCAGAACATGGCGCCGATCATGTTCGCCTCGCTGATCATCTTCCTGCTGATTGGCTACCCCGTGGCCTTCTCGCTGGCCGCCAACGGCTTGATGTTTTTCTTCATCGGCGTGCTCCTCTCGCCCTATTCTGGTGGATCGATCAATCTCGCCTGGCCGCTTCTGCACGCACTGCCGGATAATTTCTACGGCTCGAGGGTGATGTCGAACGACACGCTACTGGCCATTCCGTTCTTCACCTTCATGGGCATCGTGCTCGAACGATCAGGGATGGCCGAGGATCTGCTCGACACGATCGGCCAGTTGTTCGGACCGATCCGCGGCGGCCTCGCCTACGCGGTGATCTTCGTCGGCGCGCTGCTGGCGGCGACCACCGGCGTGGTCGCGGCATCCGTCATCGCCATGGGTCTGATCTCGCTGCCGATCATGCTGCGCTACGGCTATGACCGCCGGCTGGCTGCCGGTGTCATCGCGGCATCCGGCACGCTGGCCCAGATCATCCCGCCATCGCTGGTGCTGATCGTGCTTGCCGACCAGCTCGGCCGCTCGGTCGGCGACATGTACGCCGGCGCACTGATCCCGGGGCTGGTGCTGACCGGCCTCTACGCGCTCTACATCCTCATCATGTCGATCGTTCGGCCGAAATCGGTGCCGGCGCTGCCACTCGAGGCACGCACGCTCGGTCACGGTGTCCTGTCGCTGCTGGTGGCGCTGGTGGTGGCGGTGGCCATCTCCTATGCCGCGTATCGCTATCTCGCGCCAGCTCATGGCGACAATGCCGACATTCTCGGTGCCACCGTGGGGGTGCTCTTCATCTACATCGTGGCAATTGCCGACAAACGCCTGAACTTCAACATGATGTCCAGGCTGGCGCAGCAGGTGGTCATCGTGCTGATCCCGCCGCTGGCACTGATCTTCCTGGTGCTTGGCACCATCTTCCTCGGCATCGCCACCCCGACCGAGGGCGGCGCCATGGGCTCTGTCGGCGCGTTGATCATGGCGGCGGCAAAGGGCCGGCTGTCGCTGGACGTGATCAAGCAGGCACTGACCTCGACGACACGGCTGTCGTCCTTCGTGCTGTTCATCCTGATCGGCGCGCGCGTGTTCTCGCTCACCTTCTACGGCGTCAACGGCCACATCTGGGTCGAACACCTTTTGATCTCGCTGCCGGGCGGCGAAGTCGGCTTCCTGATCGGCGTCAACATCCTCGTCTTCTTCCTGGCCTTCTTCCTCGACTTCTTCGAACTGGCCTTCATCATCGTGCCACTGCTGGCGCCGGCCGCCGACAAGCTCGGCATCGACCTGATCTGGTTCGGCGTGCTGCTGGGCGTCAACATGCAGACCAGCTTCATGCATCCGCCCTTCGGCTTCGCACTGTTCTACCTGCGTTCGGTCGCCGCGCGCGTGCCCTATCTCGACCGCCTTACCGGCAAGCAGATCGCGCCCGTGACGACCGGCCAGATCTATTGGGGCGCGGTGCCCTTCGTGCTGATCCAGGTGGTGATGATCGGGCTGACGATCTCCTTCCCGCAAATGGTGATGCGCTACAAGAGCACGGTGATCGATCCGGGCACAATCGACTACAAGGTGCCGGAGGTGCCCGGCCTGTCGCCGCTCGGCGTGCCACCGGCAAACGGCACGGCTCCGGCCAATGGCGGCAGCGCACCGGCCGCGCCCGGCACGCCGGATCTGTCGCAACCGCCGAGTTTCGGCGAGACGCCTCCCGCCAAGCCGGCGGCACCGGCCCCGGACCTTTCGCAGCCGCCGAGCTTCAATTGATGGGGACAGCGCCATGAAAGCGGTGCGGCTGGAGGCAGTTGGCAGCATTGCGTTGCGGGAAGTCGGCAAACCTGCCCCCGGCCCGGACGAGCTTCTGGTACGGATCGAGGCCTGCGGCGTTTGCGGAACCGACCGGCATCTTTTCCATGGCGAATTCCCTGCCGGCCGCCGGTGACGCCCGGACATGAATTTTCGGGCATCGTCGAGGCAATCGGCAAGGCCGTCTCCGGCTTTGCCGTCGGCGATCGTGTTACCGGGGATCCCAACATCGCCTGCGGACGGTGCCCGCATTGCCATGCCGGCCGGGTCAATCTCTGCCGCAATCTCAACGCCATCGGCATCCATCGCGACGGCGGCTTTGCCGAG
Organism: Mesorhizobium japonicum MAFF 303099; assembly: GCF_000009625.1. NCBI lineage: Bacteria > Pseudomonadati > Pseudomonadota > Alphaproteobacteria > Hyphomicrobiales > Phyllobacteriaceae > Mesorhizobium > Mesorhizobium japonicum. The sequence continues at coordinate 4,101,579 of NC_002678.2, read as the reverse complement.
TATGTCGTGCTGCCGCAGAAACAGGCTTTCATCCTGCCGGCCGATCTGCCGCCGACGCATGGCGCCTTCTGCGAACCGCTCGGCTGCTGCCTGCATGGCGTGGACCTTGCGCAGATCAAGCCTGGCAGTTCGGTGGTCGTGCTGGGCGGCGGCGTGATCGGCCTGCTGACGGTGCAACTGGCGAAACTGGCCGGAGCCACCACCATCATCCTGTCGACAAGGCAGGCTTCTCGGCGGGTGCTTGCCGAGGAACTCGGCGCGACAGCGACGGTCGATCCTACCGCCGGCGATGTCATCGATGCCATCGCGGGATCCGAGGGCTTGATGCCCGGCGGCGCCGACGTGGTGTTCGAATGCGCTGGCGTGCGCGACACCGTCGAACAATCGATGCGGCTGGCAAGGGCCGGCGGCACCGTCGTCATCGTCGGCGTGACGCCGCAAGGCATGAAGGCGGAATTCGAGCCCTTCGACCTGCTGTTTCGGGAATTGAAGGTGGTCGGCTCGTTCCTCAACCCCTACACGCACCGCCGCGCGGCCGAGCTCATCGCTTCGGGTGCGATCGAGATCGATCGGCTGATCTCCAGGCAGGTGCCGCTCGAAGAGGCGGCCGATGTGATCGCCAATCCGCCAGCGCCCGGCGAGGTCAAGGTGCTGGTGGTGCCGCGACAGGGTTGAGCCAAAGGCCAGTCGCGCCAGACCGGCTTGCCGTTACGCCGCCGATCGGTTATCGAGCCAGCGCCGAAAAAGACATGACCGGTTCGGTAGTCCGGTCTCTTCCGTTCCTGGACGGAGGCCTGTTCGCCGCATGAACATGCGGGAGAACCCGCGGCCGGCAAGCGAGGCGAAAGCTCGTGGGCCGGTTGGGTCATGTCCGAATTTCCTGATGCTACGGTCCCACCGGTTCTCGGTCTGCAGCCAAGCCTGTCCGCGTTTCAACCGCAACAGGACAAAGACCATGAAACTGAACCATCTCAACCTCGTCACATCGGAAGTCGCGGCTCTTGCCGGCTTCTTCACCAGCCATTTCGGCTTCGAAACGGTCGCCATGCGCGGCAAGGATGCCTTCGCAATCCTGCGCGGAGCCGATGGCTTTGCCCTCAACCTGATGATGCCGGGCAAGGGACAATCCGCCGCTTACCCAGACGGCTCTCACATCGGCTTTTTCGTCGACAGCCCAGACCCTGTGCACGCCAAGCAGGCCGAATTGACGGAAGCAGGCTTCGCGCCGGGCGAGGTTGAGGACCTGACGCGCGGCGGCTTCAAGTCAACGACCTTCTACTGCATGGCGCCGGGCGGAATACTGGTCGAGGTCGGTTCCTCACGGACCTGAAAAAGAGAGACCCCGGGCGTGTCGCCCGGGGTCTTTTGAACGAATGCGATGGGACTGTTTTACAGCTTGCCGTTGCGCTGCTGCACCATCATGAAGGTGTCGTAGTTGTACTCGGCCACCTGCGCCCAGAGATAGTGCTCCTTGCGGAAGCCCTTGATCGATTCCCAGATCCTCTTGAACGGCGCATTCGAGGCCTCCATTTCGGCATAGACCTCGTTGGCCTTTTCGAAGCAGGCGGCCATGATCTCCTGGCTGAACGGACGCAGTTTGGCGCCACCGGCGACCAGCCGCTTCACCGCCGCCGGGTTCACATAGTCGTATTTCTGCAGCATGTCGGCGTCGGCGGCTTGCGCGGCGGTGCGCAGCAGCGACTTGTAGGCCGGCGACAGCTCGTCGTATTTCGCCTTGTTGAACATCAAATGCACCGTCGGGCCGCCTTCCCACCAGCCGGGATAGTAGTAATAGGGCGCGACCTTGTAGAAGCCGAGCTTCTCGTCGTCATAGGGGCCGACCCATTCGGCGGCGTCGATCGTGCCTTTTTCAAGCGCCGGGTAGATGTCGCCGCCGGCGATCTGCTGCGGCACGACGCCGAGCTTCTGCACCACCTTGCCGGCGAAGCCGCCGATGCGCATCTTGAGGCCCGCGAGGTCGGCGACCGTGTTGATTTCCTTGCGGAACCAGCCACCCATCTGCACGCCTGTATTGCCGCCCGGCAGGCCGAAGAGACCTTGCGTGGCGAGGAACTCATTGAACAGGTCGATGCCGCCGCCATGATAGTGCCAGGCATTCATGCCGCGCGCGTTGAGCGAAAAGGGAACCGCCGCGCCGAGCGCCCATGTCGGGTCCTTGCCCCAGTAATAATATGCGACCGTGTGGCAGGCTTCGACCGTGCCGGCCGTGGTGGCGTCGGCGGCCTGCAGGCCCGGCACGAGTTCGCCAGCGGCAAAGACCTGGATCTGGAAATTACCGTCGGTGGCTTCCGACAGCATCTTGGAGAACACCTCGGCGCCGCCATAGATGGTGTCGAGCGACTTCGGGAAGGACGACGCCAGTCGCCATGTCACCTTGGGGTTGGACTGGGCGATTGCCGGGGCCGCAAGCGTTGCCGCCGCCGCGGCGGCGCCGACGCCGGTCACGCCGGCCTTGCGAATGAATGAACGACGATCCATGCAGTTCCTCCCTTTTGAATCAACAGACCGACATCCGGGAAATCCTCGGGCTCCCGCATCGGTTGGCCGAAACAATACACAGCCGAGAAGTCTAGTCCAGCGCGGCAGCCTGATTTGGTGACCAAGCCATGCGGCCCTGCAACTATAGTCTAACAGGGAATTTCGTGGCCCATGCGACACTGAAACTTGGCATGGAAAAATCTCTGGGGATCGCCTATTTTGCAGGCAGGACATCCCTTGCCAGATGGAAAACAGACCCAAAATGCACCAGCCGCTCGTCGCCATATCAACCGACGTCCGTCAGTTCGATAACTACACCTGGCATGCCGCCCCGCAGCAATATCTGGAAGCGGCGGTTGCCGGTGCCGGCGTGTTCCCCCTGCTGGTGCCGTCGTTCGGCGACAGGCTCGACCTCGATGAACTCCTGTCCTCGGTCGATGGCGTCATGGTCACCGGTTCGAAATCCAACGTGCACCCCTCGCTCTACGGTGGCGATGCCAGCGAGGCCAATGGTCCCTACGATCCGGCGCGTGACGCCACCACGCTGCCGCTGATCCGCCGGGCGATCGAGCGCGGCGTGCCGCTGCTTGCCATTTGCCGTGGTATCCAGGAGTTGAACGTGGCGCTCGGCGGCACGCTGGGCACCGAGATCCAGGAACGCGAAGGCTCGCTCGACCACCGCGCGCCGGTCAGCGACAAGCAGGATGAGCGCTTCGCCATCCATCAGACCATTTCGATCAAGCCCGGCAGCTGCCTGGCCGGTGTGTTCGGCGCCGGCGAGATCAAGGTCAATTCACTGCACCGCCAGGCGATCGACCGGCTCGGGTCGAAGCTCGAGATCGAGGCTGTCGCCACGGACGGCACGGTCGAAGCGGTTTCGGTCAAGGGAGCCCGCGCCTTCGCCGTCGGAGTCCAGTGGCATCCGGAGTACTGGGTCAACTCGGACAGCAACTCGGCCAAGATTTTTCGCGCCTTCGGCGATGCGGTGCGCTTGCACGCCGCCGCGAAGGCCGGTGCGCGGGCCGCGGCGGAGTAATCAGTCGCCGGTCCTGCGGTCGCCCGCCAGCGACAGCAGGGGCGTGGCGGGCGCATAGGATTCGTAGCCGTCGCCATCTGCAACCGAGAAAGTGACAATCGGGTCGATGCCGTTGGCGCTGAAGGCGACAGTGCCGTCATTCTGTTCGCGCCAGAATTTTGCCCGTTCTATGCCAGGCATCAGACGACGGCATGTCGGAGCAACAGTAAGCAGGGACAGCCCATCCGAAATTTCGGCCCCCCGGCTCACCGCGCAGGCCCCCTCATCGCCATTGGCGACCAGCCTGTAGGTGTCGGTCGGCGTGACCTCTTCGGCGACGCTTTTCCCATTGCCGTCATGAAATAGCTGAGCGCCGCCAAACAAGGCGGCGATTGCGATCAGTGCGGAAAGCGTTTTCATCATTCTTCATCCCCGCGCACGGGCAGGATGAAGAATGATTTCAAAGGGTTAAGCCGGCGTTAATAAATGTGGCAAACTGCCAAGTCAGCCGCGAGCCTTCACATGCGCCGTTTCCGGAACCGGCGTCAGCGGCTGGCGCTCGGTGAACCAGGACACCAGATTGTCGACGCACAGATCGGCCATGGCGCGGCGCGTGTGTTCCGAGGCCGAGCCGACATGCGGCAACAGGGAGGCGTTGGGGGCGTCGAGCAATGCCTTGGGCACGTTCGGCTCGTCGGCGAAGACATCGAGCCCGGCGGCGGCGATGGTGCCGTCGGCGAGCGCCGCCGCGAGTGCTGCCTCGTCGACCGTGCTGCCGCGGCCGATATTGACGAAAACGCCATTGGCGCCGAGCGCCGACAGGATCTCGGCATTGACCGCCTTCTGCGTCGAAGCACCACCAGGCGCCACCGAAATCAGCGTATCGACCGCTTCCGCCAGACCTCTCAGTGTCGGGTGATACTGATACGCAAGACCTTCGACACGGCGCCGGTTGTGGTAGGCGATGGGCAGTCCGAACGCCTCGAGCCGCCGGGCGATGGCCTGCCCGATGCGGCCCATGCCGAAAATCCCGACGCGGCGCGCGCGCAAGGTCAGCCGGCTCAGCGGATAGTTGCCCTTGCGCACCCAGCTGCCGTCGCGCAGCCAGTTTTCCGCACGCGGCAGGTCGCGGATCGTGTTGATCAGCAGGCCGATCGCGGTGTCGGCGACCTCCTCGGTCAGCACGTCGGGCGTGTTGGTGACCATGATGTTCTTCGCCGCCGCATGGCCGACATCGACCGAATCATAGCCGACGCCGAAGGAGGCGATGAGTTCGAGATTGGGCAGCGCATCCATCATCGCCGCGCTGATGCCGGCAAAGGAGGCAATGCCACGCACCATGCGCCGCATCTCGTCGGTGACCAGCGCCGGATCGGCGCGCTCGATGCTCACCTGTTTGAAGGTACGGTCGATGCGCCGGACGGCATGGTCGCTGAAGTCCGCCGGCACCAGAATGGCGACGGCTTGCAGTTGTTCGGCCTTGGTCATGCCCGCTCCACCGGCTTGCCGGTCGACTGGCGCACATGCAGTTCCGGCTTGATCAATTCCTGCGAGGGCCGCACCGTCTGCCCATTGAGCTTGTCGAGCAGCGCGCTGGCGGCGCGGCGGCCGACCTCGCGCTGGCCGTTCCAGACGGTGGTCAGCGCCGGCGTGGCGATCGCCGCCTCCTCGAGATCGTCATAGCCGGTGACGGAGATGTCGATGCCCGGCACCAGGCCGGCGCGCGCAATGCCGTTCATCAGGCCGATGGCAACGAGGTCGTTCCAGCAGCAGGCGGCGGTCGGTCTGTCCTTCAGCGCCAGGAACTGCCCGGCGGCCTCGAAGCCGGCCTGCTTGGTGCGCGGACCGGCGATGCGCCAGGACGGCCTGACTTCGAGCCCTGCCGCCTCCATGGCGTTGACATAGCCCTGGTAGCGGTCGCGGCCGGTCGAGGTCTGGTCGGTGCCGCCGATCATGGCGATGCGCTTGTGGCCGAGCGAGATCAGATGGTTGGTGGCAAGCCCGGTGCCATAGGAATCGTCGCCGCGAAACACCGGCACGTCGGCGCCCTCGACGGTGCGGGCGATCAGCACCGCCGGCAGGCCGTTCTCCTCGGCCATCAGTATGTCGGCGGCCGGAGTGCCGATGGCCGGCGACATGATGACGCCGTCGGCGCCAAGCTGCAGCAGCGTGTCGATGAAGGTGCGCTGTTTTTCGAGTTGGTCGTAATGATTGGACAGGATGAAGGTCTGCCGGCTGCGGTCGAGTTCGCTTTCGATCGAGCGCAGGATCTCGGCGAAGAACGGGTTCATGATGTCGTGCACGACGACGCCGACAATGCCCGAGCGCGAGGTGCGGAGGCTGGCGGCGCGGCGGTTGTAGATATAGCCGATGGCGCGCGCATGTTCCTTGATGCGGTCGCGTGTCGAGCCGGCCACCAGCGGACTGTCGCGCAGCGCCAGCGACACGGTGGCCGTGGACACGCCGAGTGCATCGGCGATCGTCGAAAGCTTGATTTTTTGTGCCAGCGCCTTGCGCCCCCCGAACGAGCTGAATTGCGACCTAAACAGTTTAAAGGCGGCGTTATGCCACCGATCGGGGGCAAATCAAAGTTTTTTTGCCAGCGCCTCGGCTTCGACATCGGAGGCCGCGCGGCTTTGCAGCCGCAGCCGGTGCTCGCGGTGGACGATGTAGAGGCCGCTGGCGACGATGATGGCGGCGCCGACCAGCGTCCAGCGATCCGGGAACTGCTTGAAGACGATCCAGCCGGAAATGACCATCCAGACCATCTGCGAATAGGGATAGGGCGCCAATGCCGTGGTCGTCGCCAACCGATAGGCCTGGACCAGCAGCCAGTGCCCGACGCCGCCGAACACGCCAAGCATGAGCAGGATGAACCAGTGCCAGCCATCATGCGGCAGCGAGAAGGAAAATGGCAGCATGGGCAAAAGCAGCACCGTCGGCGCCAGCGCCGAAAACAGGATCAGGCTTTCCGACGTCTCGGTCGACGACATGCGGCGCGTCATGATGACATAGAAGCAGTTCGACAGCATCGAGCCGAGTGCGAAGAGATGGCCGATGCCGAAGACGCCGACACCGGGCCTTGTGATGATGAGGACCCCGGCGAAGGCGGCCAGGATGGCCAGCCAGCGCCGCCAGCCGGCCCATTCGCCGAGCAGCGGGCCGGCAAGCGCGGTGATCACCATCGGCCCGAAGAAATAGATCGATGTCGTCTCGGCCAGCTGCAGGGAGCGCAGGGCCAGGATGTTGCACATGGTCGAGCCGAACAAGAACACACCGCGCAGCACATGTGCTGGCAGGTTGACCGGGCGAAACCGCAGCGGATCGCGCCAGCCGCGCAGGAGCGTGCCGACCAGCACGACATGCACGGCAAAACGCACCCAAGCGACGATCAGCGCGGAAACGCCGGCAAGGACGAGATATTTGCTTGAGGTGTCGAGGAAGGTGAAGAAAACATAGGTGGTCAGCATGCACAGGATCGCCACCGGCGGCGTCGCGCTTTCGACATATCTTTTGGAAGCATTCACTTGCAGGCCGGGGAAAAGCTGGGCTGGAGTCCACCTTTGCGGGAATTGCCGCTTGCCGGCAAGCCAATTGTCGGCCGCAGCCGCGCACATGAGCTCGCTGGCACAACAATAGAAGCTGCCAGGCTTAGTCCAAGCCTCCCACGCTATGCCTGCATGCGGGCGCCCTTGGTGATCTTGTCGACCACCTTCTTCTCGGCACGCAGCGCGATGCCGACCACCTTGGCGTCTTCCGGCGCGAATTGCGCAAAGACGGCGCGGTTGGCGGCGTCGAAGCCGGTCGAAAACATCTCCTCGACATAGAGCGAGGTCGTCACGCCGCGCTCCAGCGCGCGCCGGTGGATCGCGGCCAGCGTCGCCTGGTCTGCCGACAGCACGATGACCGGCTGTATCGACAGCGGATTGTAGAGATTGCCCGAGCGGTCGCGATAGGGGTCGCCGATGATGTCGGGAAACTGCGCGACGATGCCGCTGGTCAGGAAAGCGGTGACGTTGAGTTTCTGCCAGACGGGCAAGTCTTCCCGCAAGACGATTGCAAATTTCGTATCGAACATGAGAAAAAGACCATTCGAGGTTAGGCCCCAATTGCGAGGCTGAATGAGACGATGTCGTTCGAACTAGACCGCCAGGCCTCTAGGGGTCTTGGACGTTTGTGCGCGGATGGGGCGGAGAACTGCATCATCTCCGCACCCGACCCCGCCGGCATGGAGCGGATCGAGGCGCGCTTTCATGGCAGCGCCTTCGACCTGCATCGTCATGACACCTACGCGATCGGGGTGACCCTGCATGGCGTGCAGAGCTTTCGCTATCGCGGCGCAACGCGGCTAAGCCTGCCGGGCCAGATCATCGTGCTGCATCCCGACGAACTGCATGATGGCGGCGCCGGCACCGAGGACGGGTTGCGCTACAGGATGCTCTATCTCGAACCGTCGCTGATGCTGGACTGCCTTGGCGGCGCATCGTTGCCCTTCGTCAGGGACGCCGTGGTGCGGGACGACGCCTTCTGCGCCATGCTGCTTTCGGCGCTGGGGCCGCTGCAGCAGGAACTCGACGAGCTGTTCGTCGACGATTTTCTCACGCAACTGATGCAGAGCCTGGCACGCCATGCCGGCCAGCCGGCAAAGCCGATGGCGAGAACCGCGTGGCGGGCGGCGGCGCTGGCGCGGGACTATCTGACGGAGAACGCAACACGCGCCGTGCGCTCCGGCGAACTGGAGGCCGTCACCGGGCTCGACCGCTATGCCTTGTCGAGGCATTTCCGCGCCGCCTTCTCGACCAGCCCGCATCGTTTCCTGGTGATGCGCCGGCTTCAGCGCGCGCGGCGGATGATCACCGCCGGCGAACCCCTGGCGCAGATCGCGGTCGAGGCCGGCTTCACCGACCAGAGCCATTTCAACAGGCAATTCAAGAAAGCGTTCGGCATGACGCCGGGACGCTGGTCCTCGCTGATCCGGGACGCGGCCCCGGCGGCGGCCTGATCAGTCGTCCGACTCGGCGTCGTCGTCGATCAGCACCAGCTCCTCGTTGGAGAGGTTGGCCTCGATGCGGGCCAGCAGCTTGAACAGCGCCTTCTGGTCCTTCTTGTCGAGGCCTTTCAAAGCCTGCTTTTCGGTCTTCTTCACCGACTTCTCGATGGCGCGGATGGTTTCGCGGCCGCTGTCGGTGAGGAAGATGTGCGCCTGGCGGGCATCGGCCTCGGAGGCGCGCTTTTCCAGAAAACCCTGCGCCTGCAGCCGGTTGATGGTCTTGGTGATGGTGGGGGGGCGCACACCGAGGCGGCCGGCAAGATTGCCGGGCGTCTGGCCGTCCTCGCGGTCGAGCGCCAGCATGATCTGGTCCTGGCCAGCATAGAAGCCGTGCGCCAGAAGCCGGGCCGCCAGCGCGGTTCTTGCCAGCCTGGCCGCCGAATGCAGCCGGCTCATTGTCGCAGTCTTGTCCGCCTTGGCCATGGTCATCCCTCTTCGGCCATACCGGTGGCGACAGCATAGACGCAGCCGGCCGGTTGGCAATCGACGATAAAAAGAATCCGGCGCGTGAAACAGCTTTGCCGGCAAGCATTGCGGTGCCCGCCGTGGTGATGCCAGATGTTTATTTCAGTTAGATGACAAACGACTTTTGGCCGCACAGGAATCGCCGCCAAGGCGAGGCACGCGTGACATCAGAGGCACCTTGCTCGCCACAAGGCGCGCTCCCGCAGTCATCCGGCATGCCGATAGCACAAGTGGCGGGCCAAGAGCTTTGGCCCATCGGTTTGCCCCGTGCAAAAGCCCCGCACACATCCTATATGGAGCCGACAATCCCTTTTTCGCGGCCTGGATTTCAAGGCCCAGTCATCTCGAGGCAAGCCATGAGCGACGCACAGACGCAGATCCCCGTAACCGTTCTCACCGGCTATCTCGGCGCCGGCAAGACGACGCTGCTCAACCGCATCCTGTCGGAGAACCACGGCAGGCGCTACGCGGTCATCGTCAACGAATTCGGTGAAATCGGCATCGACAACGACCTGATCGTGGAATCCGACGAGGAAATCTACGAGATGAACAATGGCTGCGTCTGCTGCACTGTGCGCGGCGACCTGATCCGTGTCGTCGAGGGCCTGATGCGCAGGCCCGGCCGCTTCGACGCCATCGTGGTCGAGACCACCGGCCTCGCCGATCCGGTGCCGGTGGCGCAGACCTTCTTCATGGACGACGACGTGCGCTCCAAAACCAAGCTCGATGCGGTGGTGGCGCTGGTCGATGCCAAGCATTTGCCGCTCAGGCTCAAGGATTCCAAGGAAGCCGAGGACCAGATTGCTTTCGCCGATGTCGTCGTGCTCAACAAGACCGATCTCGTCACCCCCGAAGAGCTCGCCAAGGTCGAGGCGACCATCCGCGCCATCAACCCGGCGGCGAAGATCCATCGCACCACCCGCGCCGGCGTCGCCCTGTCGGAAGTGCTCGACCGCGGCGCCTTCGACCTCTCCCGTGCACTGGAAAATGACCCGCATTTCCTCGAAGGTCATGACGATCACGACCATCATGACCACGACCACCACGATCACGATGGCCACCATCACCATGATCATGACGGGCACGACCATCACCATCACGACCATCCCTCCGACATCCATGACGTGACGGTGCAGTCGGTGTCGTTGCGCGGCGGCGAGATGGACCCGAAGAAATTCTTCCCATGGATCGAGAAGATCACCCAGATGGAAGGCCCCAACATCCTGCGGCTGAAGGGCATCATTGCACTCAAGGGCGATGATGAACGCTACGTCATCCAGGGCGTGCACATGATCATAGAGGGCGACCATCAGCGCGCCTGGAAAGACGGCGAGAAACATGAAAGCCGGCTCGTGTTCATCGGCCGCGAACTCGACGCCGAGCGGCTGAAGAAGAGTTTTGACGCCTGCCAGGCCTAGTCAGGCTTTGCCGTGCGATTCCAGGCTGGATGTAATGATCGAAGAATTACTGCCGTGGAATTTCAGAAGCCGCCGTTGACGATCTTGCCGTTTCCACGAACGCCGCCACTGCGACGGTAGGTCGGCGGCCACTTCGCTCAGTGCCGCTTGCTCGATTTGATTGGGATCAGACCAAGCGAGCGGCTGCGGCTGGCCGCCAATGGGTGCTGGCGGCGCGTGATTCTAGCACAAAGCCCGCCGCCAAAGCGAGGGCTTGTCTATGAGGAAAGGGAGACGGACGGGCGCGTCTAGCCAGGGCGTCCTTGAAATGGTCGAATGATCGGCTTTGACCAATAGGCGGTGGCTAGCGCGAAGTACATCTGTGATCAAGGAGGTGCTCAGCTGCCCTTCCCCAATTTACCAGAATATAGAATCCCGGCCTCGCGTCAGCCAGCGTTGCACCGGCGACAAGTACATTTAGATCATCCATAGCGTGTCGTGCCTGAGGCAAACCGGCAACAACCAAGCCGACCACATTAGTGGTTCGCAGATCCGGCTCATCCACTGCCATTATCCAATAGGGTCGCCCGTTCAATATCAATGGAAACGGTTGCCAAGCAGCGTCTTGCTTCGGCCCATCTAAGGCAAGCGTCCTTTCAACCGACTCTAGCAAGCAATCGACGTGGATGTGTAACTGATCCTGGGACCGTTCAATTCGGGAATTCACCGCCAGACCAACGGCTGATCGTGGCAGGCCGTGTCCGAGTCTTGCTTCAACTTTCTGTCGGGCTTCCCATGCCCGGTTCCATAGTCGGGCGCTATCAGTGGAACGGGCGGATGGGCTCTCCAGGCCCGCAACTGCTGTGATTGGGGCCACCAGAAACTCGGTCCGGTGTAGAGGTGATTTGATGAGGACCGACCCATAATCTCCCTGCTCGGTCAGTATCACCTCGTCGCAGGGGAAGGCGACGCCAAACCGCGCACTTGCAACTGCGCAGGTCTGCACCATCTCCCACAATATTTTGCGTTTGAGGAAAGCGTAGCCGGCAGCGGCTGACAAAGCGACCAACAATGTCACGAACAGCCGAAGGCCCCTGCGCTCCAAGAAGCCCAGCACATTGTTCCTTTCTCAAACGACCGGAGCGAGCGGCGCGAGCATCGCCAAGAACATGGTTCGGGTCATCATACAATCGCAGGGTGCGAAAGTTCAGTTCCCACCTGGAGATCACAATCAGTGATGTTATCCCCGTTCCGTTGGGGAGGCCGCCATCAGGCAGGGCTTGGAGGTCAACTGCTCGCCGCCGCCGCGTTGCGCTGCGTGCGGCTTGCCGGCGAAGGCGGCGGCATCCTGCTCATCATCGATGCCGAGAGCGACCGGGTCCGCAAGGTGGTATGCCGGCTGTGGTGCAGAGCGCCTTCAGGGATCAGCTTTGACCCTGGTGATGCCATTGGCGACGTTTGCGACTGAACTGCGAGCCAAGGGGCTGCCTTGACCAGATTACAGCCTCTTGCCGCCTCGCCGATCTTCCAAGGTTGCCGGAACCGTAAACGTCGAGTAAGCCCCTGCAACCGCTGCAACTCAACTGAATAAAGATATCCATGCCCACAGTCGCCCCGCTTGATCTCGAAGGCCATTGCGTTGCCGCCGTCTTCCTTGGCGATGTGCCGCATTTCGCGCTGGCCGATGGCGCCATTCATCGGCTCGACAATGGCCACAAGACGGTCCAGGCCAATGACGGGCTGCTCGCCGCCTTCCATGATTCAGCCAACGACCGGCTGATCACCGGCGGCGAGGACGGCAAGGTGTTTGCCGTCAAGGCGGGCGGCGAAGCCGCCGAAGTAGCGAATGCCGGCAAGAAATGGATCACCAGCGTTGCCGCCGGGCCGCAAGGCGCCATCGCCTATGCGACGGGCAAGACCGCCTTCGTGCGCTTCGCCGATGACAAGACCAGGGAATTTGCCCATCCGCGTTCGGTCGAGGGGCTGGCGTTTTCGCCCAAGGGCATGCGCTTCGGGGTCGCCCGCTACAATGGCGCGACGCTGCATTTCCCGGCCGCCGAGGGCAAGCCGGTGGAGCTCGAATGGGCTGGCGCCCATACCGGCATCACCTTCTCGCCGGATGGCGCTTTCCTCGTCACCACGATGCAGGAAAACGCCCTGCATGGCTGGAAGCTCGCCGACGGCAAGCACATGCGCATGAGCGGCTATCCCGGCAAGGTCAAAAGCCTGTCATGGAGCGTCAAAGGCAAATGGCTGGCGAGTTCCGGCGCGCCGGCGGCGATCGTCTGGCCGTTTTCGGGCAAGGACGGGCCGATGGGCAAGGCGCCGCTGGAACTCGGCACGCGCGGCAACACGATGGTGACCTGCGTGGCCTGCCATCCAAGCCAGGACGTCGTGGCGATCGGTTACGAGGACGGCATGGTGATCGCCGCTCGCTTCGCCGACGCCAAGGAAGTGCTGTTGCGCCGTCAGGGCAAGGGCGCCATCACCTCGATGATGTGGGACAAGGAAGAGCGCCGTATCGCCTTCGGCAGCGCGGCCGGCGACTGCGGCGTCGTCGACATCACAGCCTGATCTCACCGCGCTGGTGCAGTCAGCCGAAGAGGCTTGCGCCGCAGCGACAGCCCGTCGCGCATGTTGAGCGACAGCAATGCGATGTTCGTTGCGCCGGCTACCAGTTCGATCGTCTGGACGATCATGAAAAAATTGTCGAAGCGACCGGCCGCGGCAAAGCTGCTGAGCAGGAAGGCGGAGGGCACGAGGACCAGCAATCCGTTGGCGGCGATGATGCGCATGCGCCACTTCTTGCGTGCCACGACCGGGCTCTTCCAGCCCTTGCCGAGTGAAAAGCCCGACGCGCCGGCAATGATCATCGCCGGGATGAGCACCGCCATGCCGGCCAGTACGCAGTTCTTGACCGTTGCGATCGCGGCAGTATCGCCGAGCAGTTCGGCCGTGGCCGTCGACAGCCAGAAAGCCGAGACCGTGATGAGCGCGACGACGCCCGCCGCTGCATGAATTTTGGTTTTCATTTTCATCTCCATAGCAAGCTATATATCATTGCATAGCATGCTATTCAACTATTATCTGGCAGGCATGACATTTCAGAAGGAACGATCCGCTGGATTCCTGGCCAACCACATGGCGCGGTTGTTTGCCAACGGCCTGCAGCAGCGCATCCGGCCGCTCGGCCTGGCGCCCGCCCAGTTCATGACCCTGCTGGCGCTGTGGGATGAAGATGGCCTGACGCAACGCGAACTCGTGCAGCGTCTCAACGTCGAACAAGCGACGATTGCCAACACGCTGATCCGCATGGAACGTGACGGGCTGATCGAACGACGCCTGCACCCCGAAGACGGACGCTCGCAGTCGATCCATCTCACCGCGAAAGCCGTTGGCCTGCGCGAGCCGGCGACACGGGCCGCGCGTGCACAGAACGAGGTGGCCCTGACCGGCTTCAGCGAGGACGAGCGGCTGGTGTTTCTCGACCTGATGCGACGCGCCATCGCCTCGATGCAGGCAGGCTGACACAGCCGATCGGCGAGCCTACTCAGCCCCGCACGACACTTTGCCCGTCAGTTCCATCGGTTTGCCGTCCTTGTCCGTGTCGGCGGCCTTGTCATAGACGGCAAGCGTGTACTGGCCGTCATAGACGCCTTCGTCGCTGGCCTTGGTCAGGATCGTCAGCTCGACCGAATTGAAGGCGTTTGCCACCTCGTGCTCGTGGTAGATGTTCAGCCGCAGTTCCTTGTCGTCCAGCCAGTACTGGGTCAGGTTGGAACCCTCGAACACCGTCTTGCGCAATCCATCGCCAGCCGGCCTCGCCTTGATCTCGAGATCGCCGCGGAAGTTGAAGGTCGGGCCGCCCATGCCTCTGGTGACGCCGGCGCCGACGTCGAATGTCACCGCGGCATCATCGACGTTGCACCAGATGCCGCCCGAGGCGAAGGCCGTGCCGGCCGACGCCAGAAGCATTGCCACACAGATGATCGTCCGCATTTTGTTCCCCACCTCAATTCCCGCTTATATTGGCGCCGACTTCGCCAGCACGGTCAAGCGGCGCCGCAGGCGGCTGAGCCAATGCAGGGTAGACGCGCGGCCAATTGCGGTTGCGGACATGGATTGGCTAAGAGGGACGGGTGAGAGGGGTTTTCATGCACAACAGCGACAGTTCAAAGACGCCCATCGGCGGCATCAGCCGTGACCGCATCGCGCAATTGCGCGAGACCGAAGGCGCGGCCTTCCGCAAGGCGCGGCCGAAATCGCAGGCCAAGGTCGGCAACGGCCTGCCCGGCTTCTTCGGCGGCGTGCCGATGCACTGGATGAACGACTGGCCGACGCCGTTTCCGATCCTGGTCGACAGCGCCAAAGGCGCTGCGATCACCGACATCGATGGCAACAGGCTCGACGATTTCTGCCTTGGCGACACCGGCTCGATGTTCGGCCACTCGCCACCGCCGGTGGCGCGCGCGATCCGCCGCCAGGCCGGGCGCGGCCTGACCTATATGCTGCCTTCGGAAGACGCGCTTGCCATCGGGCCGCTGCTGCAGCAGCGTTTCGGCCTGCCATTCTGGCAGATCGCGACGACGGCGACCGACGCCAACCGCTTCTCGCTGCGCGTCGCCCGCGCCGTCACCGGGCGCGAAAAGATCCTGGTCTTCAACGGCTGCTACCACGGTTCGGTCGACGAGACGATGGTGCGGCTGATCGGCGGCAAGCCGGTCAACCGGCCGGGACTGGCGGGCGAGTTCCGCGACCTGACCCGTACGGCGAAAGTCATCGAATTCAACGATGTTGCAGCCCTTGAAGCAGCCCTCAAGGACAGGGATGTGGCCTGCGTCATCGCCGAGCCGGTGCTGACCAATTCCTGCATGGTGCTGGCCGACCCAGGCTTCCATGACGCGCTGCGCAGACTGACCCGCGAGACCGGCACGCTGCTCCTGATCGACGAGACGCACACGATCTCGACAGGTCCGGGCGGCTACACCAGGAAATACGGGCTGGAGCCCGACTTCTTCGTGCTGGGCAAGCCGATCGCCGGCGGCGTGCCGGCAAGTGTGTGGGGCATGAGCGACGAGGTCGCCTCGCGCTACGCCGACTACAACAGGACCAAGGAGCCTGGCTATTCCGGCATGGGCACGACGCTGTCGGCCAACCCGCTGCAGTTCGCGGCGATGCGCGCCACGCTGGAAGAGGTGATGACGGCGGAGAATTATGACCGCATGGACCATCTGGCGGAGCGGCTCGATGCCGGGCTGACCGGGGTGATCGACCGCTATCGCCTGCCCTGGCACGTCGCGCGCGTCGGCGCCCGCGTCGAGTTCATCTGCGCACCCGGACCGTTGCGCAATGGCGCCGAAGCCGAGACCGCGCATGCGCCGGAGCTCGAGGCCGCCATCCACGTCGCGCTGGTCAATCGCGGCGTGCTGATCGCGCCCTTCCACAACATGATGCTGATCTCGCCGGCGACGTCAGGCGCCCAGGTCAACCGGTTGATCGCCGCCTTCGGCGCGGTTGCGGCGAAGCTTGCGGCGTGAGACAAGCGGCCATGGACAATGCCATCGTGACCTCCCCTTCGGGGTCCTCGCCCGCCGAGGCGCAAGCCTTTCTCGACGCCCATCCCGAGATCGAAGCCTTCGATATCGTGCTGACCGACGCCAATGGCGTGGGCCGCGGCAAGATCGTACGCCGGCATGAGCTGAAGAGCATTTTCGAGGGTGGCCGGCATATGCCGATCTCGATCCTCGGCCTCGACATTACCGGCGAGGACGTGCACGAGACCGGACTGATCTGGACGACAGGCGACGGCGACCTCCGGGCATGGCCAATCCCCGGCACGCTGGTGCCGCTCTACGGCACCAATCCACCGCGTGGCCAGGTGCTGATGGCGATGTATCATCTCGACGGCCAGCCCATGTCGTCGGACCCGCGCCTCGCGCTCGCCCGGCAGGTCGACATCCTCGCGGCCAAGGGGCTTTACCCGGCGGGCGCCTTCGAACTGGAATTCTTCCTGCTGGCCAACGAGCGCGACGCCGACGGCAAGGTGCAGCCGGCGCGCGCGGTGCTCGATGGCCGCGTTTCGGGCAAGACGGAGGTCTATTCAGTCGACCATCTGCACGGCATGGAGCCGCTGTTCTCCGACATTTACGCCGCCGCCAAGGCGCAAGGCATTCCGGCCGAGACGGTGATATCGGAATATGCGCCCGGCCAGTACGAGCTGACGCTGAACTACCGCAAGGATGTGATGCGGGCCGCCGACGACCTCGTCATGCTGAAGCGGCTGGTGCGGGCGCAGGCGCGCCGCCATGGCGTCACCGCCTGCTTCATGGCCAAGCCGATCGAGAAATATGCCGGCTCGGGCATGCATTTCCACGTCTCGCTGCAGGACAAAGCCGGCCGCAACGTCTTTGCCGAAGCCGGCGGCGAGAGCTGGTCGCTACCCTTGCTGCAGGGGCTCGGCGGGCTGATCCAGACGATGGCGGAATCAATGCTGGTGTTTGCGCCGCACGCCAATTCCTGGCGGCGATTCGTCTCGCAATCCTATGCGCCGGTGGCGCCAACCTGGGGCGTCAACAATCGCTCGGTGGCGCTGCGCGTGCCGGCGGGCGACGCCAAGAACCGGCGCATCGAGCACCGGCCGTCGGGCGTCGACGCCAATCCCTACCTGATCGCCGCGACGGTGCTGGCCGGCATCGTCAAAGGCCTCGACGAAGGGCTCGATCCTGGTCCAGAAACGACCGGCAATGGCTATGAGGCGGCCGTCACCCGCACGACGATGCCGGCGGACTGGCGCGCGGCGATCGAAGCGGCCAAGGCCTCCAGCTTCCTCAAAGGCGCGCTGGGCGAGGATTTGCACCGCACCTTCGTGGCGATCAAACAGTCCGAATATCTGCGTGTGGCGCGCACCGTCAGCGAACTGGATTATCATCTCTATTTGCACGAGGTGTGAGGATCGGGAACCATCATCCGCCACGTCCATTTCCTGTCGAAATGGACGAGACAGATGACAGCAATCCTGCCGCACCGAACGCAGACATCCGCGGGACGCGCTTCGCGTGCCCGACAGGCACTGGATGAACATTTCGACGGATCGATTTCCGAGTTGCGCGAGGCCGCGAAAGGCTGCCGCCGCTGCCCGTTATGGCGCGATGCGACGCAGACGGTGTTCGGCGAAGGGCCTGACAATGCCAAGGTCATCTTCGTCGGCGAACAGCCGGGCGATCAGGAAGATCTCGCCGGCAAACCTTTCGTCGGTCCGGCTGGCAAGGTGTTCGACGCGATCCTCGATGAGGCGGAGGTGGATCGCCTAAAAGTCTACGTCACCAACGCGGTCAAGCACTTCAAATTCGAGCCGCGCGGCAAGCGGCGCATCCATTCCAAGCCAAACGCCGGTGAGGTGCAGGCCTGCCGCTGGTGGCTCGACAGGGAATTCGCACTGATCAAGCCGGAGCTTGCCGTGGCGCTCGGCGCAACGGCGGCTTTGTCGCTGCTCGGCAAGGCCATACCGGTGACGAAGATGCGCGGCCAGGTGATCGAACGCGAGGATGGCCTGCGCGTGTTCATCACCATCCATCCGTCCTTTATCCTGCGTATCCATGAGCCTGTGGACAAGGAGGCCGAGCGCGAGCGTTTCCTGCGGGATATGAGAGAGGTGAAACGGTTGATGGTTGCCTGAACGGGTCGCCTATCGGATCAGGATCGCCCTGAGATCATTGACATTCGTGCCGGTCGGCCCCGGCACGAACAGATCGCCAACCGCATTGAACGCTGTCCAGGCATTGTTGCCGGCCAGCATTGCCTTGGCGTCGACGCCGGCCGCGCGCATGCGCGACACGGTCGAAGCATCGGCGAAGGCCCCGGCATTGTTTTCCGAACCGTCGATGCCGTCGGTATCGGCGGCCAGGGCGTGAATGCCTTGCACGCCGCTGATGCCTATAGCGAAGGCGAGCAGGAATTCCGAATTGCGGCCGCCCTTGCCTTTTGCCCGCAAGGTCACGGTTGTTTCGCCACCCGAGAGAATAAGCACCGGCTTCGAAAACGGCCGGTTGCGCGTCGCGACTTCGCGGGCGATGGCGGCGTGAACGCCGCCGACCTCACGCGCTTCGCCCTCGATGGCATCGGAAAGGATAACGGCCTCTATCCCTTGCCGCCTGGCTTCCGCCGCTGCAGCTTCCAGCGACACACCGGCCGAGGCGATCAGATGCACCTCGTTGCGCGAAAAGCGCTCATCTCCGGGATCTGGCGCGTCGGCCGCCGGCGAATTGATATGCGCCATCACCGAGGCCGGCAGCTTCATGCCGTAGGCCGATATCGACGCCAGCGCGTCTTCGCGGCTGCCCGTATCCGGGACCGTCGGGCCGGAGGCGACAAGGGCTGGATTGTCGCCGGGAATATCGGAGACAACCAGCGACACCACCTTGGCCGGCCATGCGGCGGCGGCCAGCCGGCCGCCCTTGATGGTCGAGACATGCTTGCGGATGGTGTTCATGGCCGCGATCGGCGCGCCGGAGGCAAGCAGAGCCTCGTTGACGGCGATCTCGTCGGCGAGTGTCAGTCCGGCGGCCGGCGACGGCAGCAGGGCCGAGCCGCCACCCGATATTAACGCCACGACCAGATCATCCTCAGTGAGACCCTGGACCTTGGCGAGCAGACGGCGCGAGGCCTCGAGGCCGGCAGCGTCCGGCACAGGATGTGCCGCCTCGATGATCTCGATGCGTTCGCATTTCGCGCCATAACCGTAGCGGGTGACAACCAGCCCTTCGATCGGCCCGTCCCAGACTTTCTCGAAAGCCGCCGCCATCTGCGCCGAGCCTTTGCCGGCACCAATGACGATGGTGCGGCCCTTCGGCCTGACCGGCAGATGATCCCTGATCGTCCGTTCCGGATCGGCGGCGGCAACGGCGGCGTCGAAGATCGAGATAAGGAAGGCTTTGGGGTCGAGCACGGTCATTCAGCTTCCGAAGCCAGTACCAGCCCACGCTTGTCGATGCCGAGATGATCGCACAGCGCATCGATGACCACGCCGTGATCCTCGCGTTCCGGCAAGCCGGAAACCGCGATCACGCCGATGACGCCGGCGCCTTTGACCGTCACCGGAAAACCGCCGCCGGCGAGCACATAGTCGGAGACGTCGAGGCCCTCGCCGATCTTGAAGGCGCGGTCAGGGCGTTGCTGCTCCAGCACCATGCGATAGGTGCTTCTCAGGAACCGCCTGACCACATTGATCTTGCGGCGCGCCCAATCGGGATTGGAAGCATTCGACCCCGGCATGGCCGCGTAGAACAGCGGCCGGTCCCACAGCCTGATGTCGACGATGATGGGCAGGTTTTCGGCGATTGCGCGGGCGCGGATGGCGGAGCCGATCTTGAAGGCGACGGCCTCATCGAAGGCTGGGAAGACAAGAACCTCTTCCTGTTTCCGGATCAGAGCGATGTCGTCAGCAACGGCCATGTCGTTCCCCTGTCAACTTCGCCGCACGCTTTGACCGATGGCTGCCGCCGGGTCAAGCAATGAACGCACCCGACGCTCTAATTCGCCATGTCGCTCTTGGCGGCCCGCCCCGCGACATAGACCTCGCGCACGGCGCGGTCGTCGCCCAGCGTCTGCAGCAGGAACAATTCCTGCGCCAGCGTCTGTGCCGTTTCCATCCTGAGCCGCATCGCCGGCGTCGCCCTGGCGTCGAGCACGACGATGTCGGCGTCGGTACCCTGATCCAGCGTGCCGATCTTGTCGGCCACCGACAGCGCCTCGGCATTGCCGCGCGTGATCTGCCAGAAGGACTGGAACGGGTTGAGCTTCTCGCCGTTCAGCGCAATCACCTTGTAGCCCTCGTCCATGGTGCGCAGCATGGAATAGTTGGTGCCGCCGCCGACATCGGTGGCGGCGGCGATACGCAGCGGCTTGTCCCTGCGCCGGAAGCGCTGGTAGTCGAACAGGCCGGAGCCGAGGAACAGGTTCGAGGTCGGGCAGAACACCGCCACCGAGCCGCTCTGCGACAGCGCATCCGCCTCACGTTCCGACAGATGGATGCAGTGGCCAAACAGGCTGTTTTTGCCCAGCAACCCGTAATGTTCGTAGACATCGGTGTAGTCGCGCGACCGGGGATAAAGCTGCTGCGTGAAGGCGATTTCGGCGTGGTTTTCCGACAGATGCGTCTGCATGTGCAGGCCGGGATGCTCGCGGCACAGCGCGCCGGCCATTTCCATCTGCTCCGGCGAGGAGGTGATGGCGAAGCGCGGGGTGATGGCATAGTGCTGGCGGCCCTTGCCGTGCCACTCCTTGATCAGCGCCTTGGTGTCGTCGTAGCCGGATTGCGGCGTGTCGAGCACGCCGTCCGGGGCATTGCGGTCCATCATCACCTTGCCGGCGATGTTGAGCATGTTGCGGTCGTGCGACTCGGCGAAAAAGGCTTCGGCGGAAGCCTTGTGCACCGAGCAGTAGGCAGCCACCGTCGTGGTGCCGTGCCGCACCATCTCGTCGAGGAAGAGTCGCGCGATGCGGCGGCCATGCTGCGCGTTGGCGAATTTCGTTTCTTCCGGAAAAGTGTAGGTGTTCAACCAGTCGAGCAGTTCGGCGCCATAGGACGCGATGACCTGCATCTGCGGGAAATGCACATGGGTGTCGATGAAGCCCGGCAGCAAGAGGTGCGGCCGGTGGTCGATTTTTTTGGCCCCCTCACCAGCCTGCTTCTCGACATCGTGGTAGGCGCCCGAGGCGATGATCCGACCGTCGCTTATCAGCAGGCCGCCATCCTCCTCGTAACGCCAGGCCGAATGGTCGTCGATGGTCTCGGGCCAGCGCACGAAGGACAGCGTGCGGCCGCGCAGAAGTGTCGAGGTCATGCTATTTCCCCGCGCCTTCGAACCAGGCCACCAGCAATGCCCGTTCCTTGTCGGTGATCTGGCTGACATTGGCGGGCGGCATGGCGTGGCTGCGGCCGGCTTGCAGATAGATCTCGCGGGCGTGGTTGGCGATTTCCGCGTCGGTGTCGAGCATCACCCCCTTGGGCGCGTGGTAGATGCCTTCATAGACCGGCTCTTGCGCGTGGCACATCGAGCAGCGGCCGAGCACGGTGTCGCGCACCGCCGGGAAATGGGCGGAAGCGATATAGACCTCCGCCGAGGCGGATGCCTTGGGCTCACCGGTCAGCACCTTCGGCACGGTCGACAGCCAGATGATGATGATGAACAGGACGAGCGCGCCGAGCCAGGTCCAGTGCGGGTTGCCGGCCCGCTTGTGCACGGTGTTGAAATAGTGCCGGATCAAGACGCCGATGATGAACACCAGCGAGGCGATGACCCAGTTGAACTCAGTGCCGAACGCCAGCGGATAGTGGTTCGACAGCATCAGGAACAGGACGGGCAGCGTCAGATAGTTGTTGTGGAGCGAGCGCTGCTTGGCGATCTTGCCGTATTTCGGATCGGGCTTGCGGCCGGCGATGAGGTCGGCGACGACGATCTTCTGGTTGGGGATGATGACCATGAAGACGTTGGCCGACATGATCGTGGCGGTGATGGCGCCCAGATGCAGGAAGGCGGCGCGGCCGGTGAACAGATGCGTCAGCCCCCAGGCGATGAACACCAGCACGCAGTAGAGCACCAGCATCAGGCCTGTGTCGCTTTTGCCGAGCGGCGAACGGCAGAGCAGATCATAGACCACCCAGCCGACGCCGATCGTGGCCATGGACAAAAGGATGCCGACCGGCACCGACATGGGCAGCACATTGGGATCGATCAGGAACAGGTCGGCGCCGGCATAGTAGACCACGCACAGCATGGCGAAGCCGGACAGCCAGGTGGCGTAGGATTCCCATTTGAACCAGGTCAGGTGCTCCGGCATCTCGGCCGGCGCCACCAGATATTTCTGGATGTGGTAGAAGCCGCCGCCATGCACCTGCCATTCCTCGCCGAAGGCGCCGACGGGCATGCCCGGCCGCTGGCGCAGGCCGAGATCGAGCGCGACGAAATAGAAGGACGAGCCGATCCAGGCGATGCCGGTGATGACATGCAGCCACCGCACGGCAAAGCTCAGCCAGTCCCAGAAAATCGCGAAATCCATCATTGAAGTCGTCCCTGCCGATGACGCGACTTTACGGTCTCGCACGCAAACGGAAAGAGGCGAGGTGTACGATGACTTTCAAAAAAAAATGGAAAATACTAGGTTGATCGCCGAAAACCGGCGAAGGTGCTCCGCATGGCCTATCTCGACAACATCGCCGTCTTCGTCCGCGTCGTCGAACTCGGCAATCTGTCGGCGGCGGGCCGCGACATGCGCATTTCGCCGGCCGTGGCTTCCAACCGCATCAAGGAACTGGAGAAGCATCTGGGCGTGCGGCTGTTCAACCGCACCACGCGGCAATTGATGCCGACCGAGCATGGCACGGTTTTCTACTCGGGCGCCAAGCAAGTGCTGGAGGCGATCACCGAAGCGGAAGCGGCGGTATCAGCACTTTCCGGCCAACCGCGCGGCACGATTCGCGTTACCGCACCCCTAGGCCTTGGCCGGCGGCTGGTGGCCTCGGGCATTCCCGATTTCCACGACAAATATCCCGATATCGAGGTACGGCTGAGGCTCTCGGACCACAATGTCGACATCATGAAGGAAGGCATCGACGTCGCCTTCCGGCTCGGCATCATCGAGGATTCCAGCCTCAGGATGCGCGGCATCATGGAATGCGAGCGCGTGCTGGTGGCGGCGCCGAAATATCTGGAGGCGCGCGGCGAACCGGCCGAGCCGCAGGAGCTGATCGGCAAGAAACACGACTGCCTGATGCTGCGCTATTCCGGCGCGCGCGAATATGTCTGGACGCTGCAGACCCCGACCGGGCCGCAGAAATTCGAAGTGCACGGACCCTACGACACGGATGATGGCGACGTGCTGACCGGCTGGGCGCTGTCGGGACGCGGCATCATCAACAAGCCGCGCTTCGAGGTCGAACCGTTCATCCGCGACCGGCGGCTGCAGGTGATCCTGGCCAACACGCCGCCGACGCCGGTGCAGTTCGCCGCCGTCTATCCGCACAAGAAGCTGCAGGACCCCAAGGTGCGGCTGCTGCTCGACTTCATGGCGGAGCGCTGCCAGCGGCTGATCAAGGATATCCTGGCCGGCAAGTGAGCGGCGATTGGCCCAGTGCCAGCGGTTGCCATCCCCAGATGTGGCGAACATAGTCCGGGTTCCATTCCGTCCTGCAGGAACCATCGATGGACAACGGCGCCACAATGCATCTTGCTGTTTCGCTGTTGCCGGGAACTGCCGACACATCGCCTGGCGAAGAGCCGGAATTCAGCCGTCTTGCTGGTCTTGTGCAAAGGGCCGAAGCAGCCGGACTAGACATGGTGCTGCTTGCCGATTCCGCGCCAGCTTCGAGCAGCGACGCGGCGAACAGTCCGGTGCCTTTTGAGGCGACCACGCTGCTCGCCGCGCTGGCGACGGTAACGAGCAGGATCGGGTTGGTCGCCGCGGCCTCGACGGTTGCCCACCAGCCCTACAATCTGGCGCGCCGCTTTGCTTCGCTCGACATCATCAGCCATGGCCGCGCCGGCTGGCATGCGACGATGGCGCAGGGCTGCCGCGAAGCCGCCAATTTCAGCCGGCCGGAGGGGTTTTCCGACACGGACTTTCGTCGCCGCAGCGAAGAATACATCGGCATCGTTCAAGGCCTGTGGCAGGGCTGGGATGCGGATGCGCTGCTGTTCGACAAGACCGGCGGCCGCTTCCATTATCCGGAAAAGATGCATCTGCTCGACCACAAGGGCGAGTTCTTTTCGGTACGCGGCCCGTTGAACGTCGCACGCTCGCCGCAGGATACGCCGGTGCTGGTGCTGTCTGGTCTGTCCGAGGCCGACCTGGATATTGCAGTCCGCACCGCGGATGTCATTTTGCTGGAGAGCGGGTCGGCCGAGAGCGCGAAAATACGCTTTGATGATCTGAAGCATCGCGCCGCGGCCGCTGGGCGCGATCCGGAGGCTGTGAAGGTGCTGACGACTATATCGCTCACCCCCGATGATGGACCGGCCGCTGTCGCCGAGAGGCTGGAAACCCAGTTCCGGGAGAAACGCTGCGACGGATTCAACATCCTACTGCCGCCGCAACCCTCCGCGCTCGACGATTTCGCCGATCATATTCTGCCGCCGTTGCGGCGGCGTGGCCTTGTTCGAGAGACCTATCTCGGCACAACGCTGCGCTCGCATCTTGGACTGGCCGGCGGAGGTGACCGATGACCGCGCAGATGAAGCTCGGCGCCTTCCTGTGGGCGACTGGACACCATATCGCTGCCTGGCGGCACCCCAAAGCACATGTGACGGCCGGCATCGACATCGACCACTACATCCAGCTGGCGCGCACGGCGGAAGCGGCGAAGTTCGACATGATCTTCTGCGAGGACGCCGCCGGCCTGCGCGAAGCCAATGTGGGCATCGCCAGCCAGACGTCGCGCTCGATCGGCTTCGAGCCGATCAGCCTGCTGTCGGCACTGGCCGTGCAGACCAGCCGCATCGGCCTCGTGTCGACGGCATCGACAAGCTACAACGAGCCTTACGGGCTGGCGCGGACGTTCCTGTCGCTCGACCATCTGAGCGGCGGCCGGGCCGGCTGGAACCTGGTCACCTCGGCCAGCCCCATCGAAGCCGCCAATTTCGGCTCGACGGGCCTCAAGCCGCATGCCGACCGCTACGAGCGGGCGCGCGAATTCGCCGGGGTTGTCACCGGCCTATGGCGTGGCAAGGCGTCCGGCCATGACGGCCAGAGCTTTTCGGTGCGCGATCCGCTCGACCTGCCGCGTTCGCCACAGGGCGCACCAGTGATGGTCCAGGCCGGCGCCTCGGATGTCGGCCGCGACCTTGCCGCCCGCACCGCCGATGTGGTGTTCACGGCGGCGCAGACCTTCGAGGAAGCCAAGGCCTTTTATGACGATCTCAAGGGGCGCATGGCAGCCTATGGGCGTGAGCCTGACGACATCAAGATCATGCCCGGCGTCTCGCCCGTTGTGGCGGAAACCGAGGCCGAAGCCCGGGAGAAACACGAGGAATTGCAGGTGCTGATCCCCGACGATGTCGGCGTGGCGCTGCTGTCCAGCTATCTCAGTATCTCCGATCTCTGGCGCTATCCGATCGACGGGCCGCTGCCCGAACTGCCGGAGAGCGAGGGAATGAAAAGCCGGCAGGCGCTGGTCGTCGAGCAATCGCGCCGCGACGGCCTTTCCATCCGCCAACTGGCTCGCCATTTCGCCGGCGCGCGCGGCCATTGGCGCATCGTCGGCACGGCGGCGCAGGTCGCCGACGAATTGCAGGCTCGATTCGAAGGCGGTGCGGCCGACGGCTTCAACGTCATGCCGTCTTATTTCCCGGGAGAACTCGATGCCTTTGCCACGCTGGTGGTGCCGGAGCTGCAGCGGCGCGGCCTGTTCCGTCGGGACTATGAGGGTCGCACCTTGCGCGACCATCTGGGCTTGAAACGGCCGGTTTAGCCGTAATGCTAGCTTAGCCGGCCATCACCCTGTCATGCGGATGGTCGATATTTGGTGCCGCGTTGTGAGTGACCAGCGCCGTCATGATCTCCGCGGCTGCCAGTGCGGCAATGACTTGAGGGCGCTTGTCCTTGACGGCGTCGCCGCCGATTGGCGAGACGAGACGGGCAAATTCCGCTTCCGTGCCTTCGGCCGATTTCTGGAACCAGTTCTTGAACGTCGCTTTCTTGGTCTTCGAGCCGATCATACCGACATAGGCCGCGTCGTCGCGTTTCAGCGCTTCGGCGACGATCAGGAAATCCAGCGCATGGTCATGGGTGAGGATGGCGAAGCCGGTGCCGGCGGGGGCGTTGCGCACTTCGGCTTCGGGCATCGGCGTCAGCCGCGTCTCGACAGTCTGAGGCATGCCTTCCAGCGCCTCGGCCCGCGTCTCGATGACGACGCCGTGCACCGGCAGAAGCGAGATTGCCGCCGCCAGCGCCTGGCCGACATGGCCGCCGCCGAAGATGTAGACATGCGGCAGATGCGCCTCTTCGGCTTCCGCCGCTGCAACCAGTTCGGCGGCGAGCGGGGCATCGACAAGGCGGATCAACACCTCGACGCGTCCGCCACAGCATTGGCCGATCTCCGGCCCGAGCGGCACGTCGAGCGTAGCGCAGACTTCATCGACCTCGATGCGGGCTTCTTTGCCCTGCCGCTTGCGGGGCGGTGAAGACGCCAGCATCTGCCTGGCCTTGTCGATCGCCATATATTCGAGCTGACCGCCGCCGATCGTGCCAAAAATCGCCTCCCGCGAGACGAGCATGAAGGCGCCCTTCTCGCGCGGCGTCGAGCCCTTGGTGCCGGCCACTTCGACCAAAGCGAGGCGACCTTGGCCAGCCAGGAAGTCTTTCAGGCTTTGCACTTTCGAAGTCATCATTTGCATTCCCGTGCGGGAAACATAGGGTTTTTCGGCCTGAATTGCACGTTTTGCCGGATTCAGGCCTTCGCCTCGCCTTTCAGCCGCTCGATCGTCATCAGCACACGTTCGGGCGTCGCCGGAGCATCAAGGCGCGGACAGATCCTGTGATCGGCGACGCTGGCCACCGCATCCGACAGCGCGTGCAGCACCGACATGCCGAGCGGGAAGGGCGGCTCGCCGACCGCCTTGGAGCGGTGGATCGTCGGCTCTCCGGCTTCCGGCCAGTCGGCCAAAGCGACGTTGAAGATCTTCGGTCGGTCCGAGGCGAGCGGGATCTTGTAGGTCGACGGCGCGTGGGTGCGCAGCCGGCCCTTGTCGTCCCACCACAATTCCTCCGTCGTCAGCCAGCCCATGCCCTGGATGAAGCCGCCCTCGATCTGGCCGAGATCGATGGCGCGGTTCAGCGAACGGCCGGTCTCGTGCAGGATATCGGTGCGCTCGACCACATATTCGCCGGTCAGCGTGTCGACCGACACTTCCGAGCACGAGGCGCCGTAAGCGAAATAGTAGAAAGGGCGGCCCTCGCCCTTGTCGCGGTTCCAGTGGATTTTCGGCGTTTTGTAGAAGCCCGCGGCCGAGAGCTGGATGCGCGCCATATAGGCCTGCTTGACGAGATCGGCGAAGGCGATCTCCTGGTTGCCGATGCGCACCCGGTTGGGCAGGAACAGCACCTGATCGCGCGGCACCTGGTATTTTTCGGCAGCGAAATCGGTCAGCCGGTTCTTGATCTGGCGGGCGCCGTTCTGTGCCGCCATGCCATTGAGGTCCGAACCGGACGATGCCGCGGTGGCCGAGGTGTTGGGCACCTTGCCGGTGGTGGTCGCGGTGATCTTCACCTGGTCGAGATCGATCTGGAATTCTTCCGCCACCACCTGCGCGACCTTGAGGTAGAGCCCCTGCCCCATCTCGGTGCCGCCGTGGTTCAGATGCACCGAACCATCGGTGTAGACATGCACCAGCGCGCCGGCCTGGTTGTAGTGCGTGGCGGTGAAGGAAATGCCGAACTTGACCGGCGTCAGCGCCAGGCCGCGCTTGATGAAACGGCTGTTGGCATTGAAGGCCGAAATTTCGCGCCGCCGTCGCGCATAGCCGGCGCTCTCCTCGAGTTCGGCGACGATGCGCTGGATGATGTTGTCCTCGACCGTCTGGTGGTAGGGCGTGATGTTGCGGTCGCTGGTGCCGTAGAAATTCTTCTTGCGGATCTCGAGCGGATCCTTGCCGACCGCGAAGGCAACCTCGTCGATGACGCGTTCGGCGCCGACCATGCCTTGCGGGCCGCCGAAGCCCCGGAAGGCGGTGTTCGACACGGTGTTGGTGTAGAGCGGCGCCGATTGCGCGTGCACGGCCGGCCAGAAATAGGTGTTGTCGCAATGGAACAGCGCGCGATCCGTCACCGGGCCTGACAGATCCGACGAGAAGCCGCAACGCGCGGCGAACATGAAATCCACACCGAGAATGTTGCCCTCGTCGTCGAAGCCGACTTCGTAGTCGACGAGGAAATCGTGACGCTTGCCGGTGGCGATCATGTCGTCGTCACGGTCGGGCCGGATTTTTACCGCGCGATGGTGTTTCTTGGCAGCGATGGCCGCGAGCGCGGCAAACTGATTGCCTTGCGTTTCCTTGCCGCCGAAACCGCCGCCCATGCGGCGGATCTCCACCGTGATGGCATTGCTGGGTACGCCGAGCGCATGGCTCACCATGTGCTGGACTTCGCTCGGATGCTGGGTCGAGGAATAGATGGTGACGTCCTGATCCTCGCCGGGAACGGCCATGGCAATATGGCCTTCAAGATAGAAATGCTCCTGACCGCCGACGCGCATCTTTCCCTTCAGCCGGCGCGGCGCCGCCTTGATCGCAGCGGCGGCATCGCCGCGCTTCAAGGTAAGCGGCGGCGTCACGAGCTTGTCCTTCCTCGGATCGAGTTCGCCAATGTCGGTGACGAAGGGCAATTGACTGTATTCGACCTTGGCCAGCCTGGTGGCGCGGCGTGCCTGTTCGCGGGTTTCGGCGATAACGCAGAAGATCGACTGGCCGAAGAACTCGACCTTGCCGTCGGCGAGCACCGGCTCATCATGCCGGCCGGTCGGCGAAATGTCGTTCTCGCCCGGCACATCCTTTGCCGTGAGCACATCGACGACGCCGGAAGCAGCGCGCACCGCCGAAAGGTCCATGCGGGTTATGGTGGCATGCGCGGCGGCCGAGAGACCGAGGCAGCCATGCAGCGTGCCTGATGGTTCCGGCATGTCGTCGATGTAGACGGCGGTGCCGCTGACATGCTTGTGGGCGGAATCATGCCGCTGATCGGTGGCGACGCCGCCGACGATCTTCTCGGCTTTGAGGTTTGATGTGGCGTGCTTGTTCATCATGCCGCCTCGTTGCGGGACACCTGGAAGGGTGCCCTGGTGCCGGTGGTTTCGACGAAGAAACGCAACAACAAATTCTTGGCTGCCAGAGCCCGGTATTCGGCTGACGCCCGCATGTCGGTGAGCGGGGTGAAATCCCCAGCGTATTGCGCCATCGCCGTCTCGACCGTCTCTTCGGTCCACGGCTTGCCGAGCAGCGCCTTTTCGACAAAAGACGCCCGCTTCGGCGTCGCCGCCATGCCGCCATAGGCGATGCGCACATCGGCGACCGTGCCGTCCTTGGCCAGCGTCAGCAAGAAGGCGCCGAGGGCCGCCGTGATATCCTCGTCGCGCCGCTTGGTGATTTTGTAGACGGCAAATTTCTCTCCCTTGGCCGGCACGGGCACGTGCACGGCCTCGACGAATTCGCCGGGTTGCCGGTCCTGCCTGCCATAGGCGATGAAGAAGGCTTCCAGCGGTATCGTGCGCCGCTTCTGGCCCTTGCGCAGCGTCAGGCGCGCGCCGAGCGCGATCAAGGGCGGCGGCGTGTCGCCGATCGGCGAGCCGTTGGCGATGTTGCCGCCGATGGTGCCCATGTTGCGCACCTGTTCGCCGCCGATGCGGTCAAACAGCGGCCCCAACGCCGGGATGCGTTTGGCGAGCATCGAAAAGGCTTCGGTGTAGGTGACGCCGGCCCCGATCGATATGACGCCCTTGTCTTCGGAGACGGTGCACAGCCCGTCGAGATTGCCTATGAAGACCGCCGGAGAGATGTCGCGCATGTGCTTGGTCACCCACAAGCCGACATCGGTCGAGCCGGCAACGATGGTGGCGCCGGGTTCCTGGTCCAGGACGGTGGCGAAATCGTCGACATTGGCCGGCACGATGAGCCGCGCCTTGGCCGAACCGATCTCGACCCGCGCACCGTCCCGCAAGGCTTCCAGCCTCGCCGTGATCGCCTTGCGCTCGACAGCCAAAGGATCCTTCGCCGCCTTGCCGTAGCTGGAGATGGCGTGCGCGGCGCGCATGATCGCCTCATAGCCGGTGCAGCGGCAGAGATTGCCTTGCAAGGCCTTTTCAATCGCCGCGTTCGAGGGATCCGGCGACTTCATCCACAGACCATAGAGCGACATGACGAAGCCCGGCGTGCAGAAGCCGCATTGCGAGCCATGGAAATCGACCATCGCCTGCTGGACCGGATGCAACTGGCCGGGCTGACCACGCAAATGTTCCACCGTCACGACATGCGTGCCGTCCAGCGAACCGAGGAAGCGGATACAGGCATTGACGCTTTCATAGATCAGGCCGCCGGCCGAAAGTCGGCCGACCAGAACGGTGCAGGCACCGCAATCGCCTTCGGCGCAGCCTTCCTTGGTGCCGCGTAGCGAACGGTCGAGCCGCAGCCAGTCGAGCAGGGTCGCGTCCGGCGCCACCGAGGACAGCACGACATCCCTGCCATTGAGGATGAACCGGATCTCGTTACGAATGTTGACCTTGGCCATGCCTCAGCTCCCCCTGTAGGTCGAATAGCCATAGGGCGAGATCAGCAATGGCACGTGATAGTGCACCGCCTCCGCCATGCCGAAACGGATCGGCACGCTGTCAAGGAAGGCCGGCTCGGGCAGTTTTGTGCCCTGGCCGCGCAGATAATCGCCGGCCGCGAACACCAGTTCATATTCGCCGGCGCGGAACTCAGCGCCCGCCAGCAGTGCCGCGTCGCAACGACCGTCGGCATTGGTCGCGACCGTCTTCAAATGCGTCCTGGCCGAACCGTCGAGACGATAGAGCGCGATCGACAAGCCCGCCGCCGGCTTGCCGGTCGCGGTGTCGAGGACATGCGTCGTCAGACGTCCGCCATCGGCTTTCGACGTTTCTGCCACTGGCGCCTCCCATTTCCGGTACAGTCGAACAAAGCAATGAATTGTGCGCCAATTAAAGGCGATGCATAAGTCCCGGTCGAGCGGAGCGGCACAAAAACACTTTCAAAAATTTCAAGGGAATGCGGCGGCAACCCTTTCGACTATCCTGATCACAACTTCCGGCAGAGTCCGGCAGGAGGGGCAATGCGTTACGAAAGAGACATGCGCGGCTACGGAGCCAATCCACCGGATCCGAAATGGCCAGGCGGGGCGCATGTCGCCGTGCAATTCGTCGTCAATTACGAAGAGGGCGGCGAGAATTGCGTGCTGCATGGCGACAAGGCGTCGGAAGCCTTCCTGTCGGAGATCGTCGGCGCCGCACCCTGGGTGGGCCAGCGCCATTGGAACATGGAATCGATCTACGAATATGGCGCGCGGGCCGGGTTCTGGCGGCTGCTGCGCCTGTTCAGCGAATCGCAAGTTCCGGTAACCTGCTACGGCGTCGCCTCGGCACTTGCCCGCTCGCCCGACCAGGTCACGGCCATGCAGGACGCCGGCTGGGAGATCGCCTCGCACGGGTTGCGGTGGATCGACTACCGCGATCATAGCGCCGAGGATGAGCGCCGCGACCTCGAAGCGGCGATCAAGCTGCATTACGAGGTGACGGGTCAGCGCCCGACCGGCTGGTATACGGGCCGCACATCGGTCAACACAGTGCGGCTGGTGGCCGAAGAAGGCGGCTTTGACTACGTCTCCGACACCTATGACGACGAACTGCCCTACTGGTTCGAGCATGCCGGCGGCACGCAGCTCATCATTCCCTATACGCTCGACGCCAACGACATGCGCTTCGCCACGCCGCAAGGCTTCAATTCGGGCGACCAGTTCTTTGCCTATCTGAAGGACAGTTTCGACACGCTCTATGCCGAGGGCCAGGCCGGACGGCCGCGCATGATGAATATCGGCCTGCATTGCCGCCTCGTCGGGCGGCCGGGCCGGGTGGCGGCGCTGAAGCGCTTCGTCGACTATGTGAAGTCGCACGACAAGGTCTGGCTGACGCGGCGCATCGATATCGCCAAGCACTGGCAGGAGAACCATCCCTACAAACCGGCGGCGCTGCGCCCGTCGAAGATGGAATTCGAGATATTCGTCCACACTTTCGGTGGCGTGTTCGAGCATTCGCCGTGGATCGCTGAGCGAGCCTACGAACTGGAACTCGGCCCGGCGCACGATACGGCCGGCGGCCTGCACAATGCTCTCTGCCGCATCTTCCGTTCCGCCAGCGAGACCGAGCGGCTTGGCGTGCTCAACGCCCATCCCGACCTTGCCGGCAAACTGGCCAAGGCCAGGCGGCTGACGGCGGAATCGACCAGGGAACAAGCCTCCGCCGGCCTCGACGCGCTGACCGACAAGGAACGCGAACTGTTCTCCAAGCTCAACGCCGCCTACGTCACCACCTTCGGTTTCCCCTTCATCATCGCGGTGAAGGGCAAGACCAAGGAGGAAATCCTGGCGGAATTCGAGGCGCGCATCGGCAACAGCCGCGGCGTCGAATTCGAGACCGCCTGCAAACAGGTCGAGCGCATTGCGCTGCTCCGCCTCAGAGACATGCTACCGCAATAGGTTTGAACCATGGATACGATCAGGATGCCAGAGCGCACCTACTACGCACCGCATGGCGGCCATCCCGGCCAATCTGAATTGCTGACGGGCCGCGCCGTCTTCACCGAGGCCTATGCCGTCATCCCCAAAGGCGTGATGCGCGACATCGTCACCAGCGCTTTGCCGTTCTGGGACAAGACCCGCGTCTGGATCCTATCGCGGCCGCTGTCCGGTTTTGCCGAGACATTCTCGCAATACATTGTCGAGGTCGAGCCCGGCGGCGGCAGCGACCGGCCGGAGCCCGATGCCGGCGCGGAAGGCGCC
Organism: Mesorhizobium japonicum MAFF 303099; assembly: GCF_000009625.1. Taxonomy (NCBI): domain Bacteria; kingdom Pseudomonadati; phylum Pseudomonadota; class Alphaproteobacteria; order Hyphomicrobiales; family Phyllobacteriaceae; genus Mesorhizobium; species Mesorhizobium japonicum. Next base: position 4,068,602 of record NC_002678.2, on the reverse strand, counting down.
CTGTTCGTGGTCGAGGGCGAACTGACCGTTCTGCTTTCCGGCAAGAAGCATGTGTTGCGGCCCGGCGGCTTTGCCTTCCTGCCGCCGGCGAGCGGCTGGACCGTTCGCAATGGGGCCAAGGCTGCTGTTCGTTTCCACTGGATTCGCAAGGCCTACGACGTGGTCGACGGTCTCGACGTGCCGGAAGCCTTTTTCACCAACGAGCAGGATATAGCGCCGTCGCCGATGCCGGGCACCGAGGGCCGCTGGGCGACGACACGCTTCGTCGATCCGGCCGATTTGCGCCACGACATGCACATGACCATCGTCACGCTCGAGCCGGGCGCGGTCATTCCCTTCGCCGAGACGCATGTCATGGAACACGGGCTCTATGTGCTGGAAGGCAAGGCGGTCTATCGCCTCAACCAGGACTGGGTCGAGGTCGAGGCCGGCGACTATATGTGGCTGCGCGCCTTCTGCCCGCAGGCCTGCTATGCCGGCGGCCCCGGCAAATTCCGCTATCTGCTCTACAAAGACGTCAACCGGCATGCCAAGCTTGGCGGGGTCGGTATTGGCGGTCGCGCGCGGTGACCCGCATCACAGCACGGCCGTTGACCCGGGAGGCCTTTGCCCCCTTCGGCGATGTCATCGACATGGGTGGCGACAACCACTACCCGATCAATGGCGGCAAGGCCGAGCGCTACCATGATCTGGCGACCGCCGAGGCCACCGGACCGAACGCTCGCGTGCTGATCTCCATGGTGCGCGGCACGCCCTACGAACTGCCGCTGAAACTGACCATGGTCGAACGGCATCCGTTCGGAAGCCAGGCCTTCATTCCGCTGTCGCCGCGTCCGTTCCTGGTCGTCGTCTGCCATGACGGCAAGGAAGGGCCTGGCGAGCCGTACGCCTTCATCACCGCGCCCGGACAAGGCATCAACTATTCGCGCAATCTCTGGCACGGTGTGCTGACGCCGCTCGGCGAGCCCCAGGATTTCCTAATTGTCGACCGCGGCGGCGACGGCTCCAACCTCGAAGAATTCCATTTCTCGCACGCCTACGAGATCCATCTCCCCTGAAAGCTTTGATCCCCATGACCGACGTTTCCCTGATCGACCGCCTGCTCGACGTCATCGAGCACGACATCGTGCCGAAGACCGCCGAAGGCGTTGCTCACGGCAACAAGCTGTTCGGCGCGGCGATCCTAGGCAAGGACGACCGCTCGCTGGTGCTGGCCGAGACCAACAACGAGATCGAAAACCCGCTCTGGCATGGCGAGGTGCATTGCCTGAAACGGTTCTACGAAATGCCGAGGGCCGAGCGCGTCGACACCAAGGACGCGCTGTTCATCGCCACGCATGAGCCCTGCTCACTCTGCCTGTCGGCGATCACCTGGACCGGCTTCGACAATTTCTACTACCTGTTCAGCCACGAGGATTCGCGCGACAGTTTTGCCATCCCACACGACCTGAAAATCCTGAAAGAGGTCTTCACCCTCGACCCCGGCGGCTACAATGCCGAAAATGCCTATTGGAAGAGTTTTTCGATCCGCAGGATGGTGCGGGCGCTGCCCGAGGCGGAACGCCTGCGGCTAGAGACACGCATAGGCAAGATCTCGGCACGCTACGATGAGTTGTCCGGCGCCTACCAGGCGTGCAAGGCCGAAAACGACATTCCGCTCAACTGAGGGTGTGCCGCAGCTAGCAGTACAGGTCGCATAATTCGCTGCTCCAGTCGCGAATGGCGATTGAAACTTGCCGCGCCGCGGGGCGTTATGCGCACCCATGAAAACCGTCACAGAATTTCCCCGCAAGGTCGTCGAATTCCCTGATATGGGCATCGTCATGCCGGATGGCTGCCGGCTGTCGGCGCGGGTTTGGATGCCGGAGGATGCCGGCAACGATCCGGTGCCTGTCATCCTTGAGCATCTGCCTTACCGCAAGCGCGATGGCACCATTTTTCGCGATCAACTGACACATCCCTATTTTGCCGGCCACGGCTACGCCTCGATCCGCGTCGACATGCGCGGCAATGGCGATTCCGAAGGGCTGATGGACGACGAATATTCCGAGCAGGAATTGCAGGACGCCTGCGACGTCATCGCCTGGGCGGTGGCTCAACCCTGGTGTAACGGCAATGTCGGCATGATGGGCATTTCCTGGGGCGGCTTCAACTGCCTGCAGGTTGCGGCCAAGCAGCCGCCGGCGCTGAAGGCGGTGATCAGCCTGTGCTCGACCGTCGACCGCTACGCCGACGACATCCACTACAAGGGCGGCTGTCTGCTGATCGAGAATTTCGGCTGGGCCTCCACCATGCTGTCCTACTCGTCGCGGCCGCCGGACCCGCTGATCGCCGGCGACAACAGATGGCGCGATCTGTGGCTGACCCGCCTGGAAAACCAGCCCTTCCTTTTGCCGCTGTGGCTCAGCCACCAGCACCGTGACGCCTATTGGAAGCGCGGCTCGATCTGCGAGGATTTTTCGGCCGTCAAGGCCGCCGTTCTGTCGATCGGCGGCTGGCATGACGGCTACCGCAACACGATCTCGAACCTCGTCAGCAACATTGAGGCACCGGTCAAGGGCATTGTCGGCCCCTGGATCCACAAATACCCGCACTATGCCGGCCCCCAGCCGGCCATCGGCTTCCTGCAGGAAGCGCTGCGCTGGTGGGACCGCTGGCTGAAGGGCACCGAGACCGGCGTCGAGGACGATCCCGCCTACCGCGCCTACGTGATGGACAGCGTACGCCCGGCACGCTGGCATCCAGAGCGGCCCGGCCGCTGGGTGGCGGAACAACAATGGCCGTCACCCGCGATCAAGACCCGGACCATCGAACTGCTGCCCAAGGGGGGCAGACCTGCCATCGTCGCCTCGCCGCAGACCTGCGGGCTCGCCGGCGGCGAGTATTTTCCGTTCACCTTCGGCCCGGAACTGCCGGGCGACCAGCGTCCCGACGATGCCTTGTCTGTCTGTTTCGACCAGCCGGAGCTCACCGAGGCCATCGACATTGTCGGGGCGCCGGAAGTGGAGGTCAGGCTTTCTTCCGATCGCCCGCAGGCCAACATCGCGATCCGGCTCTGCGACGTGCATCCCGACGGCGCTTCGGAACTGATCTCCTATGGCGTGCTCAATTTGACGCATCGCGACTCGCACGAATTCCCGCAGGCCCTGGTGCCGGGCGAGACCGTCTCTGCGCGCGTCGTGCTCGATCAATGCGCCTACCGCGTGCCGGCCGGCCACAGCCTGCGCATCGCCGTGTCGAACGCCTATTGGCCCATGATCTGGCCGTCGCCGGAGCCGGTGCAGCTGACCTTGTCGGCGGCGACACTTGCCTTGCCGCTGCGGCCGCCGGCAACAGGCGACGAAGCGACGTTCGCCGAGCCAGAAGGTGCTGCGCCTTGGGCGACCGAGACGGTCCGTGCAGCCAATTCCGAGCGCCATGTCGATCGCGATGAAAAGACCGGAATCGTCACGCTTTCCATAGCGGATGATTTCGGCGCGGTGCGCGATCTCGACCACGGCCTGGTCAATGGCAGCATCGCCCGCGAAACATGGACGATCCATCCTGACAATCCATTGTCAGCCTCCGGGAAAACACACTGGACGCAGACACTGTCGCGAAATGGATGGTCGGTGCGAACCGAGACATGGGCCGAGATGCGATCGGACGCACAAAACTTCATCGTCAGCGCCAGAATCGAAGCCTATGAGGGCGAAAAAATCGTCTTCGAGCGCAATTTCGAGGAAAAGATTCCACGCGCGCTTGTTTGAGCGCTGACACCGTTGGTCCAAATGCGACGTACGATTTACGCCACATGATGTCGCATTCGGTCTTGCTTACCGGTTTCCCTTACGGTCATTATTGCCCTCACAAGAAGCAAGAAAGTCGACCGCAGAGTCGAACCAACAGAGTGAGGAACTTAAAATGTCGAACGAACTGGAATTCCTTAGCCGACGCGTTGCTGCGGGCAAGCTGAGCCGTCGTGATTTTCTCGGCCGGGCGGCAGCGCTCGGCATCGCCGCGCCCTTCGCCAACTCGCTGCTTTCAAGTGCTGCGCGCGCGGCCGGCCCGGTCAAGGGCGGCACGCTGAAGGCCGGCCTGGTCGGGGGTGAATCCACCAACAGCCTCGATCCGGCGCTGATGATGACGCAGGTGCCGTTCGCCTTCGGCAAGTGCTGGGGCGAAATGATCGTCGAGCTGTCGCCGGACGGCAAGCTCGAGAACCGCATCGCCGAAGAGATCGGCTCGTCCGACGACGCGAAGACCTGGACCCTGAAGATCCGCGACGGGGTGGAATTCCACAACGGCAAGACCGTGACCGCCGAGGACGTGGCCGCCACGCTGGAGCGCCACTCGGACGAGAAGTCGAAATCCGGCGCGCTCGGCTACATGAAGGGCATCGCCACCATCAAGGCCAGCGGCAAGGAAGTGGTGCTGACGCTGAAGGAGGCCAATGCCGACCTTCCCTATCTGCTCAGCGACTACCACCTGATCGTCCAGCCGAATGGCGGCAAGGACAAGCCCGATGCCGGCATTTCGGCCGGTCCGTATGTGGTCAAGACCAACGAGCCCGGCGTGCGCCATGGCGGGGAGCGCTTCGCCAATTACTGGCAGGGCGACAAGATGGGCCATGCCGACCAGATCGAAGTCATCGTCATCAATGACGCGACGGCGCGCACGGCGGCCCTGCAGGGCGGCCAGGTCAACATGATCAACCGCGTCGAGCCGAAGATCGTCGACCTGATCAAGCGCGTGCCGGGCGTGACCATCCGCAACCATGCGGGTCCGGGCCACTATGTCTTCATCATGCATTGCAACACGGCGCCGTTCGACAACAACGACCTCAGGATGGCGCTGAAGCTCGCCATCGACCGCGAGGAAATGCTGAACAAGGTGCTGCGCGGCTACGGCTCGCTAGGCAACGACTTCCCGATCAACTCGTCCTATCCGCTCTTCACCGAGATCGAGCAGCGCAAATACGATCCCGACAAGGCCAAGTTCCACTACAAGAAATCAGGCCATGACGGCACCGTGCTGCTCAGGACCTCCGACGTCGCCTTCCCGGGCGCGGTGGATGCTTCGCAGCTCTTCCAGCAGAGCGCGGCCAAGGCCGGCATCAAGATCGAGCTCAAGCGCGAGCCCGGCGACGGCTACTGGAACGAGGTCTGGAACAAGCAGCCCTTCTGCGCTTCCTATTGGGGCGGACGTTCGACGCAGGACCAGATGTACTCGACCGCCTATCTGTCGACCGCCGACTGGAACGACACGCGTTTCAAGCGGCCGGACTTCGACAAGATGGTGCTGGCGGCGCGCGCCGAACTCGACGAGGCCAAGCGCAAGCAGATGTACCACGACATGGCCGTCATGGTGCGCGACGAAGGCGGCCTGATCCTGCCGATGTTCAACCAGTTCATCGACGCCACCGGCGCCAAGGTCGATGGCTGGGTGGACGATCCGCACCAGGAACTGATGAACGGCTACGCCCTGGCAAAGTGCTGGCTGCAGGCCTGAGTCCGGCTTTGCGGAGATGTCCTCACCCATCCTGAAGCTAATTGCCCAGCGCATCGCGCTGGGCATCCTCCTTTTGCTGGCCATTTCGGTCCTGATCTTCGCCGGCACGCAAATCCTGCCCGGCGATGTCGCACAAGCCATCCTCGGACAATCGGCGACGCCGGAGTCGCTCGCCAATTTGCGCGAGCAGCTCGGGCTGAACGATCCGGCCTATATCAGGTATTTCCACTGGCTCGGCGGCGTGCTGACCGGCGACCTCGGCACCGCTATGTCGAGCGGCCAGGATATCGCGACATCGATCAAGGGCCGGCTGTGGAACACGCTGTTCCTCGCATTCTGGGCGGCGGTCGTGGCCGTACCGCTGGCGATCATCCTCGGCCTGATCGCCGTGCGCTACCGCAATGGCTGGGTCGACAAGCTGATCTCCGGGCTGGCGCTCGCCTCGACCTCCTTTCCGGAATTCTTCATCGGCTATCTCCTGGTCTATTTCTTCGCGGTGAAATGGCAGATCTTCCCCGCCATCTCGACCGTCTATGACGGTATGCCTTTCGGCGAGCGGATGCAGGCCATCGCGCTGCCGGCGACGGCACTGACGCTGGTGGTGCTGGCCCACATGATGCGCATGACCCGTGCGGCGATCCTCAACGTCATGCAGTCGGCCTATGTCGAGACGGCGGAGCTCAAGGGGCTCTCGGCCTTCGCCGTCATCCGCAAGCATGCCTTCCCGAACGCCATCGCGCCGATCATCAACGTCGTCATGCTCAACCTCGCCTATCTCATCGTCGGCGTCGTCGTGGTCGAGGTGATCTTCGTGTATCCCGGGATGGGACAGTATCTCGTCGACCACGTCACCAAGCGCGACGTGCCCGTGGTGCAGGCGGTCGGCCTGATCTTCGCCGCCGTCTATATCAGCCTCAACATCATCGCGGACATTGCGGCGATCGTCGCCAATCCGCGTCTCAGACACCCAAAGTGAGGGGGCGGGCATGCTCGATATAAGACGCATCCCGATCCCGGCCCTGATCGGCCTGGTGCTGACCGCCCTGTTCGTGTTGGCGGCGATCTTCGCACCATGGATTTCACCGCACGACAATGCCGAGATCGTCGGCGACGTCTGGGAACCAATGTCGGCCGCGCATTGGCTGGGCACCGACAATCTCGGCCGCGATCTCTTGTCGCGCATGATCTACGGCGCCCGCATCACCTTGTTCATCGCCGTGCTGGCCACCGCGCTGTCCTTCTCGCTCGGCGCCATACTCGGTTTCTCGGCGGCGGTGTTCGGCGGCTGGTTCGACACGATCCTGTCGCGCCTCGTCGACCTGCTAATGTCGATCCCGACCCTGATCATGGCCTTGGTCGTGCTCTCCGTGCTGCCGACAAACCTGGTGACGCTGATCCTGGTCATGGGCGTTCTCGACTCGACCCGCGTCTATCGCCTGTCGCGTGCCGTCGCCGTCGACATCAACGTCATGGATTATGTCGAGGCGGCAAAACTGCGCGGCGAGGGCAGCGCCTGGATCATCTTCCGCGAGATCCTGCCCAATGCGCTGTCGCCGCTGGTTTCGGAACTCGGCCTGCGCTTCATCTATGCGGTGCTTTTCCTGTCGACGCTGTCCTTTCTCGGCCTTGGCGTGCAACCGCCGGACGCCGACTGGGGCGGCATGGTCAAGGAGAACAAGGACGGCATCGTCTTCGGCATCGCCGCCGCACTCATTCCGGCGGGCGCGATCGCCGCGCTCGCCATCTCGGTCAATCTTGTCGCCGACTGGATCCTCAACCGCACGACAAGCCTGAAGGGAGGACGCGGGTGATGGCCGACAGCAAAGCGAAGTCCGGCGTGCTGCTCGATATCAGGAATCTGCGCATCGAGGCGACGGTCTACCCGCCCGGCGAGGCGCCAAAGAACATCGTGCTGGTGCACGATGTCTCGCTGACGCTGGAAAAAGGCAAGGTGCTCGGGCTGATCGGCGAATCCGGCGCCGGCAAGTCGACCATTGGCCTGTCGTCGATGGGCTATGGCCGCGGCGGGGTGCGCATCACCGGCGGCGAGGTGATCCTCAACGGCCGCGACATCCTGAAGGGCGGCAAGGAAGGTTTCCGCAAACTGCGCGGCCGCGAGGTCTGCTATGTCGCGCAGTCGGCGGCGGCTGCCTTCAACCCGGCGCACCGGCTGATGGACCAGGTGGTGGAAGCCACGCTGCTGCATGGCACCGCGACGCGCGCCGAAGCCGAAAAGCGCGCCGTCGCGCTGTTCAAGAAGCTCAGCCTGCCAAACCCCGAAACCATCGGCGAACGCTTTCCGCACCAGGTCTCGGGCGGCCAGTTGCAGCGCGTGATGACGGCGATGGCGCTGTGCTCGGAACCCGACCTGATCGTCTTCGACGAGCCGACGACGGCGCTCGACGTGACGACGCAGATCGACGTGCTGGCGGCGATCAAGGACGCCATCCGCGACACCCATGTGGCGGCGCTCTACATCACCCACGACCTTGCCGTCGTCGCCCAGGTCTCCGACGAGATCATGGTGCTGCGCCATGGCAGGCTGGTCGAATGGGGCGGCACCCGCCAGATCATCAAGGAGCCGCGCCAGGAATACACCAACGCGCTTGTCTCGGTGCATGAGATCGAGCACCAGGAGCAGAACCCCGGCGCCACGCCGTTCCTGTCGGTGAAGAACGTCACCGCCGCCTATGGCGGCGGCCACGTCAAGGTGCTGAAGAACGTCTCGGTCGACATCTACCCTGGCCAGACGCTGGCCGTGGTCGGCGAATCCGGCTCCGGCAAGTCGACGCTGGCGCGCGCCATCACCGGCCTTTTGCCGCCCGAGCAAGGCACGGTCACCTTCGACGGGCGCCCGCTCGCCAACCGGCTTGCCGACCGGCCGAAGGAAGATCTGCGCCAGCTGCAGATGATCTACCAGATGGCCGACGTGGCGATGAACCCGCGCCAGACCGTCGGCACGATCATCGGCCGGCCGCTCGAATTCTACTTCGGCATGCGCGGCAGGGAACGCGACAAGCGCGTCGCCGAACTGCTCGACGAGATCGAGATGGGCAAGGGCTTTGTCGACCGCTATCCGGCCGAGCTTTCCGGCGGCCAGAAGCAGCGTGTCTGCATCGCCCGATCGCTCGCCGCCAAGCCCAAGCTGATCATCTGCGACGAGGTGACCTCGGCGCTCGATCCGCTGGTGGCCAATGGCATCCTCAAGCTGCTGCTCAACCTGCAGCAGCACGAGAAGGTCGCCTATCTCTTCATCACCCACGATCTGGCGACGGTGAAGTCGATCGCCGATTCGATCGCGGTGATGTATCGCGGCGAAGTGGTCCGCTACGGCTCGAAGAGCAAGGTGCTGACGCCGCCCTTCGACGCCTATACCGACCTTCTCCTGTCGTCGGTCCCTGAGATGGAGATCGGCTGGCTGGAAAAGGCGATCAAGGGGCGGCGCATGGCCAGCGCGGGGAACTAACGACCTGCTGGTCGGGGGCAGCTGTCTCGTCATCCAGATGCAACACGAAAGCGCCACACGTCCTTGCGGACGGGCGCTGCCCGTGACGTTGTTTTCAACAAGGGGTAGGACATGAAGACGGAACTCGACCATCTCGCTGATCTCGCCGGCCAGGGCCGGATATCGCGTCGCGACTTCCTTGGCCGCACGGCGGCATTGGGTGTGTCCGCGGCGCTGGCAACGACACTGGCCGGGAAAGCCTTCGCACAGACGCCGGTCAAGGGCGGCATCCTCAAGGCCGGCCTGCAGGGCGGCGAGTCGACCAACAGCCTCGACCCCGCGCTGAACCTCAGCCAGGTCACCTACAGCTTCGGCAAGCAGTGGGGCGAATATCTGGTCCGGCTGATGCCCGACAACAGCCTGACCAATATGATCGCGCAGGAGATCGGCGCATCAAAGGATGCCAAGACCTGGACGATCAAGGTGCGCGACGGCATCGAGTTCCACAATGGCAAGACCGTCACAGCGGAAGACATCGCCGCTACCATCGAGCGCCACGCCGACGAGAAGTCCAAATCCGGGGCGCTCGGCATCCTCAAGAACATCAAGGGCGTCAAGGCAAGCGGCAAGGAAGTCGTCGTCACGCTCGGCGATGCCGACGCCGATTTCCCCTATCTGATGGCCGACTACCATCTCGTCATCCAGCCTAATGGTGGCAAGGACAACCCGAATGCCGGCATCAGCGCCGGTCCCTACAAGGTCACTGTCAACCAGCCCGGCGTGCGCCATGGCGGCGAGCGCTTCGCCAACTACTGGCAAGGCGACAGACTAGGCCACGCCGACCAGATCGAGATCGTCGTCATCAATGACGCCACCGCGCGGCTTGCCGCGCTGCAGGGCGGCCAGGTGCACATGATCAACCGCGTCGAGCCCAAGGTCGTCGACCTGGTCAAGCGCATTCCCGGCGTCAGCATCGAGAACGTGTCGGGCAAGGGCTACTACCCGTTCAACATGTTCTGCGACACCGCGCCCTTCGACAACAACGACCTGCGCATGGCGCTGAAACTCGCCATGGACCGCGAGGAGATGCTGACGAAGATCCTGCGCGGCTATGGCTCGGTCGGCAACGACTTCCCGATCAACGAAGCCTACCCGCTGTTTTCGACCGACATCGAACAACGCAAGTTCGACCCGGAGAAGGCGGCCGCTCTCTACAAGAAGTCGGGCCACAGCGGCCCGATCCTGCTGCGCACTTCCGACGTCGCCTTCCCCGGCGCCGTCGATGCCGCCCAACTCTATCAGCAGTCCTGCGCCAAGGCCGGCATCAAGATCGAGATCAAGCGCGAGCCTGGCGACGGCTACTGGTCGGAAGTCTGGAACAAGCAGCCCTTCTCGCTCTCCTACTGGGGCGGCCGCGCCACGCAGGACCAGATGTATTCCACCGGCTATGTCTCGACCGCCGACTGGAACGACACCCGCTTCAAGCGGCCGGAATTCGACAAGATGCTGCTTGCGGCGCGCGGCGAGCTCGACCAGGCCAAGCGCAAGGCGATCTACCACGACATGGCGGTGCTGATGCGCGACGAGGGCGGCCTGATCGTGCCGTTCTTCAACCAGTTCATCGACGCGGCCGCCACCAACAAGATCGGCGGCTTTGCCAAGAGCCCGATCGGCGAGATGATGGATGGCTACGCGCTTGGTGAGTGCTGGCTCAACGCTTAGCCGGATCCTGCCTGTCTGATTCACGTGTAAAAACGCTGTGTGCCCGAAACGGCACACGGCGTTCCTGTTTCAACTGTCAAACCCGATGGAGCAGCCATGGCGCTCAAATCCAAGCTTCTGCTGATCATCCTCGACGGCGTTCCCTATCGCAACTGGCGCCGGCTGATGGGCAATCTCGAAGGCTGGGTGCAATCGGGCGAGGCGCGGGTCTGGAAGATGCGCTCGGTGCTGCCGTCGACATCGGCCTGCTGCTATGCCTCGATCCACACCGGCGTGTCGCCGCAGGTGCATGGCATTCTTTCCAACGAGAACCGCTTTCGCGTCGGGCAGCCCGATATCTTCTCCGAAGTCAGCAAGGCCGGCGGCAAGACCGGGGCGGTCACCCATTCCTACTGGTCGGAATTCTTCCGCTCCTACCCGTTCGACCTGGTCGAGGACATGGAATATGACGAGCCGGGCGGGCCGATCACGCATGGCCGCTTCCACACCATGACCGGCTACAACGCGCGCAACCAGATGACGCCGAGCGATGTCGATTTGTTCGCGACGCTGACCATGCTGACCAAACGCCACGGCATCGACTACGGCATCCTGCACACCTGCACACTGGACTCGATGGGCCACCGCTTCGGCAATGACTGCCACGAGATGGACCATGCGGTCTATGCGATGGACGGCATGCTGGCGGCCTTCCTGCCGGGCTGGATCGCAGCCGGCTACGAGGTGATGGTCACCGCCGACCATGGCCAGACCGACCGCGGCCACCATGGCGGCCATGATGACGAGATGCAGGATTTCGCGCTGTATTATTTCGGACAAGGCCAAGGGCCTGAAACCGATACGCTGCTCGACCAGCTGCAGCTGGCGCCGACGGTGCTGAGCCGGCTCGGCGTGCCGGTGCCGGCGACGATGAAGGCGAAGCCGTTCTTGAGTTGAGCGAGCCGCAGAGCCCTTTCCTTCCCCCCTTGTGGGGGAAGGAAAGGACCACACTGGCAACTGCCCCACTCTTCGTTTAGCCTCGCAAATTCCTTGGCGGAGGATGAACCTTTTTGGACCGACCGGCGACAGAGCAGACAGGAGCCAGGCGGCTCGACCGGCCATGACGGCATCGACGGAGACAGATCGCGCGCTTGTCGACCGGGTCGCGAAGGGCGACCGTGCCGCCGTGCGGCTCCTGTTCATGCGTCACCACGCGCGGGTCTACCGCTTCGTGGCGCGCCAGACGGGATCGGAAATGATGGCTGACGATATCGCGAACGAAGTGTTCCTCGAACTGTGGCGCCAGGCGCCGGGCTTCGAGGGGCGCTCCGAAGTCTCGACATGGCTGCTCGGCATCGCCCGGTTCAAGGCGCTGTCGCTGCTGCGCAAGAAGAAGGAAGACTGGATCGACGACGAGGCGGCCGCCGCGGTGCCCGACGGCGCCGATACGCCGGAGGTCGTCACCATGAAAGAGGACAAGGCCGCCGCCTTGCGCCGCTTCATCGACGCCTTGCCGGAAGAACACCGCACGGTGATCGACCTTGCCTACTATCACGGACAGTCGGTGACCGAGATCGGCGAGGTTCTCGCCATACCGGTCGCGACGGTCAAGACCCGGATGTTCTACGCCCGCAAGAAACTCGGCGAGTCCCTCAAGGCCGCCGGTTACGACAGGGGGTGGCCATGAGCGCCGCTGAAAAAATGTCGCGCCGCGACGAAATGGAAACGCTGCTGCCGTTCTACCTGAACGGCTCGCTGGAAGGCTCCGACCTCGAAGCCGTCGAGGAATGGCTGGCGACCGATCCGGCGGCGATGGCTGCCCTTGGCGAGGCTGAAGCCGAGTTCTCCGGCACATCGGCCGCCAATGAGGCCATCCGCCCGCCCGCCGATGCGCTCAGCCGCTTCGCCAAAGCGCTCGACGCCGAGGCCGGACCCGCACGCAAGCCCGCCGGCTCGTCCTGGCTGGCGCAGGCCTGGGGCCGCTTCATGGCGGTGCCCGTCGGCGTCGCCTGGGCGGCGGCGGCGGTCCTGCTGGCGCTGATCGCGGTGCAGTCCCTGGTGCAGCCCGGCGGCAAGGGCAAGGATTTCGAAATTGCCGGCGCGCAAGACGATTTGGCCAAAATGCCGTTCGCCCTGGTCAAGTTCAAGCCGGATGCGAAGATGTCCGACATTTCGGCATTCCTCGGCAGCAACGGTTTGAAGGTCATCGGTGGACCGACCGCCGACGGCGTGTTCCAGATCGGCATCCCCGCCGCCAACGCGACCGACTATGCCAAGCAGCTCAGCCTTATTGCCGCCCAGCCGTTCGCGGACACTGTGATCGAGGGAAGGAAACCGGTTGATGGCGGCTGAGGCGGCCCTTCGATTTGCGGCAATCCTGGCGGCGGCGATGACAATCGCCGCCGTGCCTGCGTCGGCACAGACCGACACCGCCAAGAGCGACCAGACGAAAATCGACTGCCGAAACGGCGCCAATGCTGCCGGCGCCGACTGCGCCAAGGGCGGCAGCGCCGCCGGCGACAATGCCGGCAATGCGGGGACTGCCCAGGCAGGCGCCGTCTTTCTTCCCGCCCTGATCGTCGACCTGTTTCCCAATCCGGTCGCGCCTCCGGCACCGGTGCCGACGCCCCGACCAGAACCAGCCGCGCCGCCCGGCAACAACCAGGCCGGCCCGCCGGCCGGCGGGCCGATTATCTCGCCAACCGATCTCATCGCCATTCAGCCGCCGCGCGCCGTGGCCGGCGACTTCGTGCCCGACGAGGTGCTGGTGACGGTCGACGGCGATGCCGGCGCCGTGCAGCAGATCGCCGCCTCCTTCGGCCTCGAAGTGCGCTCGCAGCGCCAGTCACGCCTGCTCGGCACGACATTGGTGCGCTTCGGCATTCCCGACGGCCGCCCCGTCGGCGTCGTGCTGGCGCAGCTTGCCGCCGACGGCCGCACGCAGCGGCGCGAGCCCAACCACATCTATTCGCTGCAGCAGGCCGCCGGCATCGTCAACTATGCTTTCGATCGCATCGCGCTCGATGCCAAACAGGCGAGCGGCGAAAACATCCGCGTCGCCGTCATCGATACCGGTATAGACGACACCAATCCGGCATTGGCCGGCGTCATCGCCGCGCAGTTCGACGCCATGCCCGGCGTGCCTGTCGAAAAGCGCGACCATGGCACGTCGATCGACGGGCTGATCGCCGGCGTCGGCGCGCTGGAAGGCATGGCGCCGGGCGCCAGGATCTACCACGCCCGCGCCTTCGAGGGCGGCAAGTCGACCATGGACGTCATCCTGTCGGCGCTCGACTGGGCGGCGGAACAGAATGTCAGCATCATCAATATGAGCTTCGTCGGGCCGAAGAACGACCTGCTCGGCGCCGCCTGCCGCAATGCCCGCGCGCTCGGCATGGTACTGGTCGCCGCCGCCGGCAACAACGGGCCGAAGGCGCCCTATGGCTACCCCGCGGCCTTCGACGGCGTCATCGCGGTGACCGCCACCGACGCCAAGGACGCTCTGATGCCGCAGGCCAATCGCGGCGCCTATGTCTTCATTTCCGCGCCCGGCGTCGAGATGGTGGCGCCAAGCGGCGCCGGCTCGGATGTCGTTACCGGCACCTCGTTCGCCGCGGCGATCGTCAGCGGTGCCATCGCCAATCTCCTCCATGCTTCGCCCGGGCGTACCGCCGACGACATCGAGAAGGCCTTGGCTGCCACCGCCAAGGATCTCGGCCCGAAGGGGCGCGACAATGATTTCGGCTATGGGCTGCTGGACATCAAGGCGGCCGAGGCAGCGAAAGAGTAGGTTTTTCCCTGAGCTTCGGGGCTATGCCGCCGGGAGCTGCCGGGTTCGGCCGATCTGCAGAAGCAACGCGGATGCCAGACAAAGCCCAACGACCGCCAGCCCGATTACAACAAGCCATGGCATCAATGCCGCCCATGCTGGAGTAGGCGGGCTAATGCGGCGTTAACAGGGTCCATGTGAGGTGATCCCGGTCCGGACTAAGGGATACGCAGGGCGCAAACAGGGCGCACCGGACCCTTGATCGAGGTCAGATCCTAGGCCGGCGCCCCGGCGACCGAGCCCCGGACCACCAGATCGACCGGCCAGACTTCGCCGCGGGCGCCTTCTTCCAGCCCTGAAATCCGCGCCGCGAGCCGCTCGGCGACGCGGGCGCCGGCAAGGCGGATGGATGATCGCGTCGTCGACAGCGGCACGGAAAAATTCTCCGGCTTCAACCAGGGGAAGACGTCGTCATGGGCGATCAGCGAGACATCGCCGGGAATGGTGAGGCCGAGGTCGCGCACCGCGCGCACGACGCCCAGCGCCATGATCAGGCTGGAGCAGGCGATCGCCGTCGGCGCATCGCCCTCCTCGAGCAGGCGCCTGGTGGCGCGATAGCCGTTCTCTTCGGTCATGACCACGGAGCAGACATGGCGTTCGCGCAGGCTCAGTCCGCTTGCCGCGAGCGCCCGGCGCACGCCGCGCTCGCGATGGATGGCGAAGGTCTCGCGGTCGTCGCCATTGATCAGTGCCAGCCGCCGGTGGCCGAGCTGGACCAGCAGCCGCGCCGCCTCGTGGAAGGCTGCCTCATTGTCGATGTCGAGATAGGGATAGTCGAAATCGAAGCCTTCGCTGCGGCCATGGACGAGGAAGGGAATGCCGAGCGTGCTGACCTGCGCCACCCGGCTGTCCTGCGGCCGCGGCGAGGAGATATAGACGGCATCGACCTGTCGGTTGGCGACGATGCGCCGATAGGTCGTCTCCTGGTCGTCGGCATCGGCCGGCGACAGCACGAGATCAAGCTCGTGCGAGCGGGCATAATCGCCGAGGCCGGAGAGGAATTCGACGAAATGCGGGTCGATGTCGACGGCCGCGCCCGTCGGCAGGACATAGCCGATCATGCCGGACTTGCCGGTCGCCAGCCGCCGCGCGCTCGGATTGGGGCGATAGCCATGGCGCTTGGCAGCGTCCACGACGCGCCTGCGCGTTTCCTCGTTGACCTCTGGATAGCCGTTCAATGCCCGGCTTACCGTGGTCTGCGAAAGCGCCAGCATCTGTGCGAGCTGCTTGAGGTTCACAATGGTCTCCATTCCCTCAAAGCGCTTTTAAATTGAATCGACCCAACGCATAAGGGCGCGACAGTATCGAGACGATCATAGTCGGGGTTGAGACCAGTTTGAAACAAAAATTGCTGTTGCACTGCCAAAATAGCATGCTGCGGCGCACTTTTCGATGTCAAAATGTGCAAAACTAAATCGATTAGCTAACCGAGCCTCTTGACTTCCGACCAATTCAATGGCGTGATCGGAAAAGCCAAAGCGCTTTGGAAGACTCTTCGAAAGGTTGCGGTTCCCTTGCGACTGAGTCACAGTCCTGCGGCGTCGGCGGGCGGAATGGAGGTTCCGTCCGGTGTGTGTGACCCAACGGGAGGGAATATCGATGAATAAAATGCTTTTGCTGGGCGCTGCGTTTGCCACGTTCGCCCTGAACGCGCCGGCGCATGCCGAACTGAAGTTCAAGCCAGGCGAGGACAAGCGCTTCAACTGGGCAAATTACGAAGAGCTCAAGAAAGTCGATCTCAAGGGCGAGACCCTGACTATCTTCGGGCCGTGGCGCGGCGAAGACGAAGGTCTGATCCGCACGGTTCTTGAATATTTCCAGGAAGCGACCGGCGCCGAGATCAAATACTCCTCGTCGGAAAATTACGAACAGCAGATCGTCATCGACACACAGGCCGGCAGTCCGCCCAACATCGCCGTTCTGCCGCAGCCCGGCCTGATCCAGGACCTGGCGTCGAAGGGGCTTTTGACGCCGCTTGGCGACGATACCGCCAAATGGATCAAGGACAATTACGGCGCCGGTCAGTCCTGGGTCGACCTTGGTACTTTCAAGGACAAGGACGGCAAGCCGGGTTTCTTCGCCTTCCCCTACAAAGCCGACGTGAAATCGCTGGTCTGGTACTCGCCGGACAATTTCAAGGAAGCCGGCTACACTGTTCCGAAAACGCAGGAAGAACTCGCCGATCTTGAAAAGAAGATCATCGCCGATGGCGGCACGCCATGGTGCATCGGGCTCGGCTCGGGCGGTGCCACCGGCTGGCCGGCGACCGATTGGGTCGAGGACCTGATGCTGCGGACCCAGCCTCCGGAAGTGTACGACAAGTGGGTGAAGAACGAGATCCCGTTCAACGATCCGGCAGTGGTCAACGCCATCGACATCTTCGGCAAGATCGCGACCGACGACAAGATGGTCGACGGTGGCGCCAAGGCGGTCGCGGCGACCGATTTCCGCGACAGCCCGAAGGGTCTCTTCTCGGTGCCGCCGAAATGTTATCTGCACAAGCAGGCGTCGTTCATCCCGACCTTCTTCCCGCAAGGCACCAAGGTTGGCCAGGACGCGGACTTCTTCTATTTCCCGCCCTATGCCTCCAAGCCTGAACTCGGCACGCCCGTGCTTGGCGCCGGAACGCTGGCCATGATCACCAAGGATTCGAAGGCGGCCCGCGCGTTCATCGAATTCCTGAAGATGCCCCTGGCGCATGAAATCTGGATGGCCCAGGGCGGTTTCGTGACGCCGTTCAAGTCGGTGAACAAGGAGGCCTATGCCAGCGACGCGCTGCGCAAACAGGGCGAAATCCTGGCTAATGCCTCGACGTTCCGCTTCGACGGGTCCGACCTGATGCCGGGCAAGATCGGTGCCGGTGCGTTCTGGACCGGCATGATCGACCTGGTCGGCGGCAAGTCCGCGCAGGATGTTGCCACCGACATTCAGAAGAGCTGGGACGCCATCAAGTAGGCAGTGGCCGAATCCGGGGACGAGCACAGTCCTCGCACGGGGTCCGGGCCTTATCGGCCCGGATCCCACAGCAGCCCGCGCCGCAGCCTTTCGTCATGAGCGCATCGACATGAAGCGCAATCCGCATGCGAGACATTCTCCGCAGCCGATTTGCGCTCCAAACAACTGAATCGGCGCCTGGTC
Organism: Mesorhizobium japonicum MAFF 303099; assembly: GCF_000009625.1. Taxonomy (NCBI): domain Bacteria; kingdom Pseudomonadati; phylum Pseudomonadota; class Alphaproteobacteria; order Hyphomicrobiales; family Phyllobacteriaceae; genus Mesorhizobium; species Mesorhizobium japonicum. Next base: position 4,050,999 of record NC_002678.2, on the reverse strand, counting down.
CCGGGGTCATGTCAGCCTCGCCGGATCATGCGCAGGGGAGGAATGCATGGCGTCTCAGATTTTCTCGGCCATTTTCGTCATCATTATCGGCGTCGGCGGCTGCGTCGCCTATTTCTGGGGCGCCAACAAACTGGTCGACGTGATATTCCCGTCACGCGGCGTCGCCGGCGCCGCGGCCATCGACAATCTTCGCCGGCAAGGCCTGGTCCGGCCCTGGCTGTTCGTCGGACCGGCGATGATCATCCTGACCATCTATCTCATCTACCCCGTGGTCGAGACGCTGCGGCTGTCCTTCCTCGATCGCGGCGGCGTCAACTTCGTCGGTCTGGCCAACTACCAATGGGCCTTCGGCGACCGTGAGTTCCGCAACTCGATCCTCAACAACGTGTTGTGGCTGGCTGTCGTGCCCGCCGCCTGCACCTTCCTTGGCCTGATCATCGCCGTGCTCACCGACAAGATCTGGTGGGGCACGATCGCCAAAAGCCTGATCTTCCTGCCGCTGGCCATCTCCTTCGTCGGCGCCAGCGTGATCTGGAAATTCATCTACGAGTATCGCGGCGACGGCCAGACGCAGATCGGCATTCTCAACGCCATCATCCAGCATTTCGGCGGTCAGCCGCAGGTCTGGATATCGCTGCCGTTCTGGAACAATTTCTTCCTGATGATCATCCTGATCTGGATCCAGACCGGCTTTGCCATGGTCATCCTGTCCTCGGCGCTGCGCGGCATTCCGGAAGAGACCCTGGAAGCCGCCGTGATCGACGGCGCCAACTCGTTCCAGATCTTCTGGAAGATCATGGTGCCGCAGATCTGGGGCACCATCGCCGTGGTCTGGACCACAATCACCATCCTGGTGCTGAAAGTGTTCGACATCGTGCTGACCATGACCAACGGCCAGTGGAACAGCCAGGTGCTGGCCAATCTGATGTTCGACTGGATGTTCCGCGGCGGCGGCGATTTCGGCCGCGGCGCCACAATCGCCATCATCATCATGATCGCGGTCATTCCGATCATGGTCTGGAACATCCGCCAGGCCAACAAAGAGACGGGAGGGCACTGAAATGGCCGTAGCGACCGGAAATTCCTTCGCCAGCCGCTTCGGCGTCCACATCGCGGTGCTGGTCTTCGTTGCCATCTGGACCATCCCGACGCTCGGCATCCTCGTCTCCTCGCTGCGCGTCAAGGACCAAATCATCGCCTCGGGCTGGTGGAATTCCTTTTCCAGCTCCACCCAGACCGAAGCCGGCCGCTTGCCTGCCGCCTCGACGCAAGTTCAAAAGGACGGCAAGTTCGTCCTTGAGGGCAACATCTTTGGCGACGGCGCCAAGCGCAACATCAGCGCCTTCGGCGTCAAGTCGGCGGCGCCGACGCAATATCCCGCCGGCACGACGGCCGATCTTGGGGACGGCGTGACCTTGCTGCTCAATGCCGATGGCAGTTTCGTCATGGCCTCGCCCAAGGCGTTCGAGGGCGATCGCGGCCAGCGCGTCTACTATGCCTCGTCGGCGCCGCCGAAATTCACCACCGAAAACTACAAGACCGTGCTGTTCTCCGAAGGCATCGGGCGCTCCTTCATGAATTCGTTGACGGTGACAATACCGGCGACCGTCATCCCGATCCTGATCGCTGCCTTTGCCGCCTACGCACTGGCCTGGATGCGTTTTCCCGGCCGCGCGCTCCTGATCGCAGTCATCATCGGCCTCCTGGTGGTGCCGCTGCAGATGTCGCTGATCCCGTTGCTGAAGCTCTACAACGGCGTCGGCACGTTCTTCGGCGTACCATCGAAAACCTATCTCGGTATCTGGCTGGCGCATACCGGCTTCGGCCTGCCCTTTGCCATATACCTTCTGCGCAGTTACATCGCCGGCCTGCCGCGCGAAATCATGGAATCGGCGCGCATCGACGGCGCCAGCGATTTCGAGATCTTCGTCAAGATCGTGCTGCCGCTGTCCTTCCCGGTGCTGGCCTCCTTCGCCATCTTCCAATTCCTGTGGGTATGGAACGATCTCCTGGTGGCGATGGTTTTCCTTGGTACGGAAGCAGACCAGATCGTGCTGACGGCCAAGCTCAATGCGCTGCTTGGCTCACGCGGCGGCGATTGGGAGATCCTGACGACATCGGCCTTCGTGACGATCATCGTGCCGCTGATCGTGTTCTTCTCGCTGCAGCGCTATTTCGTCCGCGGACTGCTTGCCGGTTCGGTGAAAGGAGGCTGAGACCATGCAATCCGCTTTGAAAGCCAGTTCGAACCCCGACCTCGCCATCGATCGCGACTGGTGGCGAGGTGCTGTCATCTACCAGATCTACCCGCGCAGCTACCAGGATTCGAACGGCGACGGCATCGGCGACCTCAAGGGCATCATCGAACGGCTGCCCTACATCGCAGCGCTCGGTGCGGACGCCATCTGGATCTCGCCCTTCTTCAAATCGCCGATGAAGGATTTCGGCTACGACGTCTCGGACTATTGCGACGTCGACCCGATGTTCGGCACGCTGGCCGATTTCGACGCGCTGACGGCGGAGGCGCACCGGCTGGGTCTCAAGGTGATGATCGACGAAGTGCTGTCGCACACGGCCGACATCCATCCCTGGTTCAAGGAAAGCCGGTCGAGCCGCAGCAATCCCAAGGCCGACTGGTATGTCTGGGCGGACGCCCGGCCCGACGGCACCCCGCCCAACAACTGGCTGTCGATCTTCGGCGGGTCCGCCTGGCAGTGGGACACCAGCCGCCAGCAATATTACCTGCACAATTTCCTGGCCGAGCAGCCCGACCTCAACTTCCACAACCGCGAAGTCCAGGACGCGCTGCTCGACGTCACCCGCTTCTGGCTGGAACGCGGCGTCGACGGCTTCCGCCTCGACACGATCAATTTCTACTTTCACAGCCAGGGCCTGGAAAACAATCCGCCGCTGCCGCCGGAAGAACGCAACGACCAGACCGCGCCGGCGGTCAATCCCTACAACTACCAGGACCATCTCTACGACAAGAGCCGTCCGGAAAACCTCGGCTTCCTCGAACGCTTCCGCGCTTTGCTCGACGAATATCCGGCAACCGCCGCTGTCGGCGAGGTCGGCGATTCGCAGCGTGGGCTGGAAGTCGTGGCAGCCTACACTGCCGGCGGCAAGCGCGTGCATATGTGTTATTCCTTCGACTTCCTGGCGCCGGAAAAGATCAGCGCCGCCAAGGTGCGTTCGGTGCTGGAGGCCTTCGGCAAGGTCGCCAGCGACGGCTGGTCGTGCTGGGCGTTTTCCAATCATGACGTGATGCGTCCGGCCTCGCGCTGGGCCGCCGGCGAAGCCGACCCTGTCGCCTATCTCAAGGTCATCTCGGCCTTGCTGATGTCGCTGCGCGGCTCGGTCTGCATCTACCAGGGCGAGGAACTCGGGCTGGGCGAGGCCGAATTGCGCTTCGAGGATCTGCAGGATCCCTATGGCATCCGCTTCTGGCCGGAATTCAAGGGCCGCGACGGCTGCCGCACGCCCATGGTGTGGGATGGCGACGCCAAGAATGGCGGCTTCTCCCAGGCCAAGCCCTGGCTGCCGGTGCCGGCCAAGCATCTGGCGCAAGCGGTCAATGTCCAGCAGGGTGACCAGGCTTCACTGCTCGAGCACTATCGGCGCTTCCTCAGCTTCCGCCGCGCCCATCCGGCGCTGGCCAAGGGCGACATCACCTTCATCGAAAGCGAGGGCGACACCGTCGCCTTCACGCGCCGCGCCGGCAACGAGCAGGTTGTCTGCGTCTTCAACCTCGGCGCCAAGCCGGCCAAGGTTGACCTTGGCAGCCGATCCCTGCAACCTTTGCCGGGACACGGGTTTTCCGGGCAGGCGAGGCCCGGTTCGATCGAGCTTGGCGGTTACGGCGCCTGGTTCGGGCGCATCGACTGAATTTTTGAGAAATCACTGGGAGGAAACCAATGGCCGATGTCAATTTGAGGCAAGTGAAGAAGTCCTACGGCAATCTCAACATTCTCCACGGCATCGACCTCGATATCAAATCGGGCGAGTTCATCGTCTTCGTTGGTCCATCGGGCTGCGGCAAGTCGACCTTGCTGCGCTCGATCGCCGGGCTCGAGGAAATCACGTCGGGCGAACTCAAGATCGATGGCGAAGTGGTCAACGATGTGCCGCCGTCCAAGCGCGGCATCGCCATGGTGTTCCAGTCCTACGCGCTCTATCCGCATATGACGGTCTACGACAACATGGCGTTCTCGATGAAGATCGGCAAGGAAAACAAGGCCGAGATCGACCGCCGCGTGCGCCAGGCGGCGGAAATCCTGCAATTGACCAAATATCTCGACCGGCTGCCCAAGGCGATGTCGGGCGGCCAGCGCCAGCGTGTCGCCATCGGCCGCGCCATCGTGCGCAATCCGAAAGTGTTCCTGTTCGATGAGCCGCTGTCGAACCTTGACGCCGCACTGCGTGTCGCGACCCGCATCGAGATCGCCAAGCTCAAGGAATCGATGCCCAACACGACGATGATCTATGTCACCCACGACCAGGTCGAGGCGATGACGCTTGCCGACCGCATCGTGGTGCTGAAGGACGGCCATGTCGAACAGGTCGGCACGCCAATGGACCTTTACAAGAAGCCCGGCAATCTGTTCGTCGCCCAGTTCATCGGCTCGCCGGCCATGAACATCCTGCCGGCAACCATCGACAAGACCGGCAACCCGACCGTCGTCAACCATGTCGGCGGCCGCAAGGCGACGGTGCCGATCACGACGCCCGCCTCGGCCAAGGGCGCGGCGGTCAGTTTCGGCGTGCGGCCGGAAGATCTGATGATCGCCAGCGGCGCGGACTATCTGTTCGAGGGAGCGGTCGACTATATCGAGCAGCTCGGCGAGGTTCAGCTGGTCTATGTCGACATCGGCCGCGCCGACCTGCCGCTGGTGACCAAACTGCCGGGCAATGTCGAGGTCAAGCGCGGTTCGACATTGCGGCTGAGCGCCAATGCCGAAGACCTGCATATCTTCGATGCAGACGGACATTCCTTCGCGCTGCAAAGACCGGAAGCAAAAGCGGCCTGAGGCCGCCGGTCCTGCCGCGTCAGGGCGAAAAAAAGCGGCGGGCCAGGCCCGCCGCTCTTTTTTTGGAAAATCAGCTTCGGCTGTTAACGGCCGAAGAGGTTCCGATCGCTGCCCTGAGGGGCGGACTTCTGCACGTCGCCCGACGAATTGAGCAGCTTGTAGACAGGCGAGCCGTTCTCGCGGATCGAACCCGTACGCGAGTTGTCGATCGAAGTTACGGCGGGCGAAGTTACGGCAGGCTGGTTGGCGCCATTGGAGCCAAAATTGTCGCTGCCCGCAAAAGCGCTGCCGGAGATGGCCAGAACGCCGGCGGCGGCAAGGATGATCTTGTTCATGTTAGTCTCCTGAATTTCTGGATTCCACAGGAATGGCCGGCAGAACCGCCATTCCCGAGAAGCGGCATCACCTGCCGAAGAGGTTGCGATCGGCGCCCTGCTGAGCAGGCACCTGCGTGGCCGGAGCCGACTTGTCGACCGAAGCCGTGTAGGAAGTGTCGACCGTAGCGGCCGGCTGGTTGGCACCGTTGGAGCCAAAATTGTCGCTGCCAGCGAAGGCGCTGCCGGAAATGGCCAGGACCGCGGCGCCAGCAAGGATGATCTTTTTCATGTTGTTCTCCTGAATTTGTCAAAGTCGGCCAGAGCGGCGGGCGAAAAGCCCGCCATTGGCCTGGATCCGTTGTTAGTTGTTGCCGAAAAGGTTGCGATCAGCGCCCTGGGCAGGCGTCTGAGCAGCCGGTTCCGACTTCTTGGTCGAAGCGGTGTACGAGCTGTCGACGGCAGCAGTGGCTGCGGGAGCATTCGAACCATAATGATCGCTGCCAGTAGCGAAGGCGCTGCCGGAAATGGCCAGAAGGGCGGCGGCAGTGAGAACAATCTTTTTCATTTTTAGTACTCCAGTATTTTTTCCGTCCGTCTAGCGGCGTGTCTTGGGATTGAAATCGCGTCGTTCGGACCGCCCCGATGTGGGAAAGCCAGATCGCCGTTTCCAATCACGAAGTTGTTCCGTGTGGACCAAGAATCCACCACTTGAAATTGTGCCAAGGGCTTCCATGCCAAACATTTTTCTTATTGATATCAATTTGTTATGCAAAGCCAGCCGCAAGGTCACAGACTGTTTCGGAGGTCCAGCGTTCACACCCTCCTGCACGCACCGTCAACAGAAACGAACCGTTCGGTTCGATTTTAGAACCTGCTAATAGTCACTTTTCGAAACCGTTAGCCTTTTTTGCCCCCGTTCCGGGTCGATTTTGATAACCGGTACAGCTGTCGCGGAGACGATTTTCGTGACAGCTGTCCTTGACCCGATCATCGCGCATGCGTGTCGCGCCACATGGATGCGATGTCGCTTTCATGCCGATGTCGCAAACGCCGTCGTGATTAGATCATGTCATCTCAGGTGCCGCTTCGTGACGACGGGGCGGAGAATTGGGAAGCCGGTCAAAGTCCGGCGCTGCCCCCGCAACGGTGGTGGAGTTCAAGTCGCAACGGGAGACCACTGGGCAAAAGCCTGGGAAGGTGTCGCGACCGTCCGCAAGGACACTCCAGAGCCCGGAAACCAGCCCGAGATTTTTGAACTCGACTGATCGCGGTGGGCGGTCAAGAGGCGGATGGCGCTTGCCCGGCTATCGCCGGGCTACGTCTAATCCTTCCTCAATCACCACCAGTTCAGTCCTTGAAGTATGAGGACAGGACATGGATGCGCGCAACGATATGCTGAGGCTCTTGAATGGCCGCAGAGAGGGCTTCTCGCTCGAGCAGCCCTTCTATACCGATCCCGACTTCTTCAAGCTCGACATGGAGCTGATCTGGTATCGCGACTGGCTGTTCGTCGGCCATGATTGCGAACTGCCCAAGCCCGGCAGCTTCATCACCGTGCAGATCGGCGACTATCCGGTCGTGCTGGTGCGCGATCAGCAGGGCAGGATCAACGCATTCCACAATTCCTGCCGCCATCGCGGCAGCCGTGTCTGCAACACCGACAAGGGCACGGCCGCCAAGCTGGTCTGCCCCTACCACCAGTGGACCTATGAGCTGGATGGAAGGCTGTTGTTTGCCCGCCAGATGGCCGACGGTTTCGACAAGAGCCAGTTCGGCCTGAAGCCGGTCGCCTGCGAAAGCGTTGCCGGCTATATCTTCATCTGCCTGGCCAAGGAACCCGCCGACTTCGCCCCGATGCGGGCGATGATCGAACCTTATCTCAAGCCGCACCGGCTCAGCGAAGCAAAGATCGCCTTCGAGAGCACCATCGTCGAGAAGGGCAACTGGAAGCTCGTCTGGGAAAACAACCGCGAGTGCTACCATTGCGCCGGCAATCACCCTGAACTGTGCAAGACCTTCCCGGAAGCCCCGACGGTGACCGGCGTGCAAGGCGCCGACAGCGATCCGGAGATGCTGGCACACTGGGCCAAATGCGAGGCGGCCGGCCTGCCGAGCAAGTTCCGCATCGACCCGGCGGGGCAATACCGCGCCACCCGCGCGCCGCTGCTGCGCGACGCGGTCAGCTACACGATGACCGGCAAGCGGGCGGTGAAGAAGAACCTGTCCGACAGCGTCTCGGCCGACCGCATCGGCACGTTGATGCACTATCACTATCCGACGACCTGGAACCATATCCTCATCGATCATGCCGTCACCTTCCGCGTGCTGCCGATCAGCGCCACGGAAACCGCGGTGACGACCAAATGGCTGGTGCACAAGGATGCGGTCGAGGGCGTCGACTACGATCTTGCCGAACTCACCCATGTCTGGACCGAGACCAACGACCAGGATCGCCGCATCGTCGAGGAAAACGCCTTCGGCATTCTGTCGCCGGCCTATGAACCCGGTCCCTATTCGGAACTGCATGAGGGCGGCGTGATCCAGTTCGTCGACTGGTATGCCCGCTTCATCGGTCCGCGCCTTGCCGGAGATGGCCGGCCGGCGTTGCGCAGCGTTGCTTGAGAGGTTGAGGGATGAATGCGATGACGGATCTTGGCCTCTATCGCCATCTCGACCAGATGGCGCCCTGGAACGACAGGCTGCAGGTGCTGGAAGTGATCGGCGTCAGCGACGAGGCGCCTGACGTCAAGACCTTCACCTTCCGCTCCGACAACCAGACCTGGTTCCGCTACAAGCCGGGACAGTTCGTGACGCTGGAACTGCCGACGCCGGACGGGCCGCTGATGCGCACCTATACGCTGTCGTCGTCGCCGTCTCGGCCGTTCTCGATCGCGGTGACGGTGAAGGCGCAGGCCGGCAGCATCGGCACGCGCTGGATGTTCGATCACCTGGTGCCCGGTTCGCACGTCAAGGCCTATGGGCCGAGCGGCGACTTTTCGCTGCACAGCCATCCGGCGGCCAAATATCTGTTCATCTCGGCCGGCTCCGGCGTGACGCCGATGATGTCGATGCTGCGCTGGTTGAACGATTGCGCGCCATGGACCGATGTCGGCTTCGTCAACTGCGCGCGGCGCCCGGAAGAGATCATCTTCCGCAAGGAGCTCGAACTGCTCGGCGGCCATATGCCGGGCCTGTCGCTCGGATTCATGATCGAGGAGCGGTCGAGCCGCGAGGGCTGGTACGGCCATATGGGCCGCATCGACGCGATCCGGTTGCCGCTGCTGGCGCCCGATTTCCGCGAACGCGAGATCTTCTGCTGCGGGCCGGACCCTTTCATGCGCGCCGTGCGCGGCATGCTGGAAGCCGCCGGCTTCGACATGACGAAATACCACCAGGAGAGCTTTGCCGCACCCGCGGTGGAGGAAGTTCCGGCGCCGTTCGTGTCGCCCGGTGAAGACGGCGTGACCGTCCCCGTCGAAGCGACACCGATCCGCTTCGCGCTTTCGGTTGTCGATGCCGAATGCGTCGCCGGCCAGACCGTGCTGCAGACGGCGCGCGCCTCCGGGGTGCGGATCCCCGCGGCCTGCGAATTCGGCCTATGCGGGACCTGCAAGGTGAAGAAAGTCTCCGGCGCCGTCGAGATGAGCCACAATGGCGGCATCCTCGACCACGAGATCGATGACGGCTTCATCCTAGCCTGCTGCTCGAAGCCGCTTTCGGCTCTCGAAATCGAGGCGTAGCAGCGTCGGGCGGCCCCTGTACGGCGCGGCCTTGCCAAGCAATTGCGGCTGTTTCCAAGATCCTGGCGGCTCGGTAGGGACGCGCGTCAGGATCGGCTTGTAAGGCATTCTTCGTGCGGCTTCGTCACCCGACGCAGCGTCAGATTGATCCTGCCGCCGTTCTTGAGCAGCGCCGAGGTCGAGGGATAGATGCGGTCGACGCCGTGGAAGGCGAGACGGCCCTCGCCACCAAGCACGACGACATCGCCGCTCTTCAGCCTGAACGATTTCGTGGCGCCGTCGCGCGTCGTCTGGCCGACCCTGAACAGGCAATCGTCACCCAGCGAGACGGAGACGACAGGCGCCGAGAAGTCCGCCTCATCACGGTCCTGGTGCAGACCCATCTTCGCGTCGGCCGTGTAGAAATTGATCAGACAGGCCTCCGGCGGATTCGGATAACCCGACACCTGCCGCCAGAGATCGAGCAGGCTCTCCGGGATCGGCGGCCAAGGCTCTCCGGTCAGCGGATGCGTCGGCTGGTAGCGATAGCCGCGCTCCTTGTCGGTGACCCAGCCGAGCGGGCCGCAATTGGTCATGCGCACGCTCATCTCCTTGCCGGTGCGCGGCATGGCCGGCACGAACAGCGGCGCCTGCTGGACGATGCTTCTCACATCCTCGACCAGCGCGTCCTGGATGGCGCGGGAGAGATAGGCCGGCATGTGGCGAACGCCTTTGGGCAGAACGAGCATGAGGTCGGTTGACAATCCGGTTGCTGCGTTGACCTTGAAGAATGCCACACGGAGGCGCTGACAACGACCCGAAAACGCTCCGGCTGACGGATCAGTCGTCGCCGACGCGGCCGCGCAGCTTCTTGATCGTGCCGCGTCCGGCCTTGCTCTTCAGCCGCCGCTCCACCGCGCCTTTCGAGGGCCTAGTCTTCTTGCGGGGCGGCGGCGGCGGTTCGGCGGCCTTGGCGACAAGCGCCGTGAGCCTCGCCCGGGCGTCCGCCCGGTTCTGCTCCTGGGTGCGGAAGCGCCCGGCCTCGATGACGATGACGCCGTCCTTGGTGGCGCGCTGGCCGGCAAGCTTGATCGTGCGGGCACGCACGCGTTCCGACAGGCCTGCCGCGTTGGCCGCGTCGAAGCGCAGCTGCACGGCGGTCGCCACCTTGTTGACGTTCTGGCCACCGGGGCCCGACGAGCGGATGAAATCCTCGTGCAGGTCGCCGGGATGGATCACGGCTTCGTCCGCGATGATGATGTTGTCGTCGATCGGCATGCCGCAGTCATGGCGCGGCGGCGCGAAAAAGAAAAGGCCCGATCGAAACCGGGCCTTCAATGGTGCCGAGCGGCGTGGTGGCTACTCCGCCGCTTCCTGCATCCGGGGCGCCGCGCCCATGACGGTGGCATCGACATGCGGCTCGAATTTTTCGAAGTTGACGGCGAACATGCCGACCAGTCTTGCCGCCTGGCGGTCATAGGCAGGCTTGTCGGCCCAGGTCGAGCGCGGGTCGAGAATGGCGCTGTCGACGCCAGGCACCGCCACCGGCACCTCGAAGCCGAAATTGGCGTCGGTGCGGAATTCGCCTGTCTTCAGCGATCCGTCGAGCGCGGCGGTCAGCAGAGCGCGCGTCGCCTTGATCGGCATGCGCTTGCCGGTGCCGTAGGCGCCGCCGGTCCAGCCGGTGTTGACCAGCCAGCAATCGGCGCCGTGGCTGGCGATGAGCTCGCGCAGCAGATTGCCGTATTCCGACGGATGGCGCGGCATGAACGGGGCACCGAAGCAGGTCGAGAACGTCGCCTCGGGTTCGGTGACGCCCTTTTCGGTTCCGGCCACCTTGGCCGTATAGCCGGAGAGGAAATGATACATCGCCTGCGCAGGGGTCAGCCGCGCGATCGGCGGCATCACGCCGAAGGCATCGGCGGTCAGCATGATGATGTTTTTGGGATGACTGGCGCGCCCGGTCTTCGAGGCATTGGGGATGAAGTCGAGCGGGTAGGCGCAGCGTGTGTTTTCGGTGAGGCGGCCGTCGTTGAAGTCCGGCACGCCGTCGGCGTCGAGCACGACATTTTCCAGCACCGTGCCAAAGCGCTGCGTGGTGGCGAATATCTCCGGCTCGGCTTCGGCCGACAGCTTGATCGTCTTGGCGTAGCAGCCGCCTTCGAAATTGAAGATGCCGTGCGGGCCCCAGCCATGCTCATCGTCGCCGATCAGCGTGCGCGACGGATCGGCCGACAGCGTCGTCTTGCCGGTTCCGGAAAGCCCGAAGAAGACGGCCGCATCGCCGGCCGGCCCCTCATTGGCCGAACAGTGCATCGGCATCACGCCCTTCTGCGGCAGGATATAGTTGAGCATGGTGAATACCGACTTCTTCATCTCGCCGGCATAGGAGGTGCCGCCGATCAGCACGATCTGGCGGGTGAGGTCGACAGCGATCACCGTTTCCGTGCGGCTGCCGTGGCGGGCGGGGTCGGCGCGGAAGGACGGCAGGTCGATGATCGTCATCTCAGGCACGAACTGTCCGAGTTCGGCCTTGTCCGGACGGATGAGCAGATTGCGGATGAACAGCGAGTGCCAGGCAAACTCGGTGATTACGCGCGTCGGCAGTTTCAGCTCGGCGTCGGCGCCGCCGACGAGGTCCTGAACATAGAGATCCTTGTTCGCGGCGTGGGCAAGGAAATCGGCGAACAGCGTTTCGAACTGGGCCGGCGAGATCGCCTTGTTGTTGTCCCACCAGACTTCAGGCTCCGTGGCGGCGTCACGGACGACGAACTTGTCCTTGGGCGAACGGCCTGTGTGCTGGCCGGTCTCGGCGACCAGCGCGCCATGCGCGGTCAACCGGGCCTCGCCACGCCGGATCGCCTCCTCGTAAAGGGCGGCCGCGCCAAAATTATAGCGCACCATACCGGTGGTTTTCAGGCCGATACGATCGATCGGGCAAGCAGGATTGCGTTTGCCGACTTCCGACATTGGTGTCCCTTCTACGATTTGCCGCATCTTGCCGGCGCATTTTCCGGCACCCCCGTTGTGTGGGTCGAGATGGTCAAAACCAGAAAAGCCAAATGATATCAAATCATTAATCGATTTAAAAATTTTGAAAGTTGTTTAAATCGTTTATATATGCGAAAAGTTTCACGGTTGCCCAAAGGATTGGCGATGTTCGTTCGTCCAATCCATGTCGAGGTAGGATTGTGGCCTGCGGCACCCCGCGCGTGACAGCGGACAAGGCCTATGCCACATTTTGTACCTAATTTGTCCTGCAAAAGCCCCTTCTCTACGAAAGAAGGGACAGCTCATGAGGGAGCCGCTTGAAATGGCAACAATCGCGCTTGTCGATGACGACCGCAACATTCTGACGTCGGTGTCGATCGCCCTCGAATCCGAGGGATATCGCGTCGAGACCTACACGGATGGTGCGTCCGCGCTGGAAGGCCTGGCGGCGCGTCCGCCGAATCTTGCCATCCTCGACATCAAGATGCCGCGCATGGACGGCATGGAGCTCTTGCGCCGGATGCGCCAGAAGTCCGACCTGCCGGTGATCTTCCTGACCTCCAAGGACGACGAGATCGATGAATTGTTCGGCCTCAAGATGGGCGCCGACGATTTCATCCGCAAACCGTTCTCGCAGCGCCTGCTTGTCGAGCGGGTGCGCGCCGTTCTGCGCCGCGCCAGCGCCCGCGAGGCTGCGGCAAAGGCGCCCAGCCAGCAGGCCCGCTCGCTCGAGCGCGGCCAGCTCGTCATGGACCAGGAGCGCCACACCTGCACCTGGAAGGGCGAACCGGTGACGCTCACCGTCACCGAATTCCTGATCCTGCATTCGCTGGCGCAGCGTCCCGGTGTCGTAAAAAGCCGTGATGCGCTGATGGATTCGGCCTATGATGAGCAGGTCTATGTCGATGACCGCACGATCGACAGCCACATCAAGCGGCTGCGCAAGAAGTTCAAGGCTGTCGACGACGACTTCGAGATGATCGAAACCCTTTACGGCGTGGGATATCGGTTCCGAGAAGCGTGAATAGGGAATAGGCAGTAGGGGTTAGGCAGTAGGGAATCTCAGCCATTTCTCTATTCCCTACTGCCTACTGCCTACTCACTAAACAGGGCCTGCTATTCGATGGCAGTGGAAGCACAGCGAACAAGACCGACGGGCGCCGCCAGGCGGCCGTCGCGCATCATGCCGTCCTTCGTCTCGAAGATCACGGTGCCAATGCGCCGCTTCCTCGGCCACCATATCTTTTCCAGCCTGACGCGGCGCATCCTGTTCCTCAACCTTGCCGGCCTGGCTGTCCTGGTCACCGGCATCCTCTATCTCAACACTTTCCGCGACGGGCTGATCGATGCCCGCGTCGAAAGCCTGATGACGCAGGGCGAAATCATCGCCGGCGCGATCGCGGCGTCGGCGACGGTCGAGACCGATTCAATCAGCATCGACCCGGAAAAGCTGCTTGAGCTGCAGGCCGGCGAAAGCCTGGGACCGGGCTCTGACCAGCTCGACAATCTCGATTTCCCGATCAATCCCGAACGTGTCGCGCCGGTGCTGCGGCGGCTGATCTCGCCGACCCGCACGCGGGCTCGCATCTATGACCGCGACGCCAATCTGCTGCTCGATTCGCGCCATCTCTATTCGCGCGGCCAGATCCTGCGCTACGATCTGCCGCCGGTCGAGGAGGAGCAGCCCGACCTTGTCGAGCGCGTCCAGAAGTTCATCTTCGACTTCTTCCGCAACACGGACCTGCCGGTCTATCACGAGCAGCCGGGCGGCAATGGCGCGGCCTTCCCGGAAGTGGTCAAGGCGCTGACCGGCAGCCCGTCGACCATCGTGCGCGTCTCGGAGCAGGGCGAGCAGATCGTTTCGGTGGCGGTGCCGATCCAGCGCTTCCGTGCCGTTCTCGGCGTCTTGATGCTGTCGACCGAAGGCGGCGACATCGACAAGATCGTCGCCGCCGAGCGCAAGGCGATCCTGCGCGTCTTCGGCATCGCGGCACTGGTCACCGCCATCCTGTCGATGCTTTTGGCCTCGACCATCGCCAATCCGCTGCGCCGGCTGTCGGCGGCGGCGGTCAGGGTCCGGCGCGGCGTCAAGAGCCGCGAGGAAATCCCCGATTTTTCCGACCGGCAGGACGAGATCGGCAACCTGTCGGTCGCGGTGCGCGACATGACCAACGCGCTCTATGCGCGCATCGAGGCGATCGAAAGCTTCGCCGCCGACGTGTCGCATGAATTGAAGAACCCGCTGACCTCGCTGCGCAGCGCGGTGGAGACCCTGCCGCTGGCCAAGAACGACAATTCGCGCAGCCGGCTGATGGACATCATCCAGCATGACGTGCGCCGGCTGGACCGGCTGATCACCGATATTTCGGACGCCTCCCGTCTCGACGCCGAGCTGGCGCGCGAGGATGCGGGAACCGTCGACCTGAAGAAATTCATCACCGACCTCGTCGCCGTGTCGCGCGAGACCACGCGCAACAAGAAGGCTGTCGAGATCGAGCTCAAGGTCGCCAAGCTGCCACAGGGCGTCAAAGGCTATTTCGTCGCCGGCCACGATCTGCGCATCGGCCAGGTGGTCACCAATCTGATCGAGAATGCACGCTCCTTCGTTCCCGAGGACCATGGCCACATCAGCCTTTCACTGGCGCGCGCCGGCAAGTTCAACATCCTGACCGTCGACGACAATGGCCCCGGCATCCGCGCCGACAACATCGACCGCATCTTCGAACGCTTCTATACCGACCGGCCGGCCGGCGAGGCGTTCGGCCAGAATTCGGGCCTTGGCCTGTCGATTTCCAGGCAGATCGTCGAGGCCCATGGCGGCACGCTGACCGCCGAGAACATCCCCGGCACCAAGCCCGGCGAGATCAAGGGCGCGCGCTTCGTCGTGACGCTGCCGGCCGAAGCATGATCCCACGAAGCGGAGGCCGGTTTCTCGGACGAACGGTGCCGTTCGTCCAGAGATCATGCTTCAGCCAAAGATATAATCGTGCCTGATCCAGTTGCGCAGCCAGAAAACATTCACGGAACCGCGATCCTGATCGGCGAGCGCGGCGTCCTTATCACCGGGCCGTCCGGCGCCGGCAAAACGACGCTGGCGCTGACACTCCTGGACCATTGCCGCGCGCGCGGGCTGTTCTCGCGGCTGATCGGCGACGACAGGCTGCTTGCCGCGGCCCGCGCCGGGCGGCTGGTCTGTCGCGTGCCGGCGCCTATCGCCGGTCTCGCCGAAGTGCCTGGATTCATGCCGCGCCGGCTGCCGTTCGAGCCGGCCGGGGTGATCGACCTGCATGTGAGGCTGGTGCCAAAGGCAGAGATGGCCCGTTTCCAGGAGGAAATCAGCGAGCCGGTCGCAGGCTGCCCGGTGCCGCGTATCGACCTTGCTGAGCGTAACGCCGCCACGGCCCTGCCCGCCGTGATGGCGCGGCTGTCCATCACGCCTTTTCTATGATCCGCCCGAGATTTTTTGCTGCAATGCGTCAAATTGGCATGGGCCGGCGCAATTTTGGGCTTGTCAACGGGCCGCGCGTCGACAAGATAGCGCTCCCGCCGCCTGGAATGGCTGGCGAGCATAAAATGCGCCTGTGAAGCGGCGATGACGGGAGCCACCAAAGAATGATCGGACTCGTGCTTGTAACGCACGGTCAACTGGCCACCGAGTTCCGACATGCCGTCGAACATGTCGTCGGGCCACAAGACAATTTCGAAACCGTGGCGATCGGTGCCGACGACGATATGGAACAGCGTCGCCGCGACATCGTCGACGCCGTCGCCCGTGTCGATACCGGGGCGGGCGTAATCGTGCTGACCGACATGTTCGGCGGCACGCCGTCGAACCTCGCCATTTCGGTGATGGAGTCCGGCCGCACCGAGGTGATCGCCGGCATGAACCTGCCGATGCTGATCAAGCTGTCCTCGATCCGCAAGGGCGACAATATGGCCGCCGCGCTCGATGAGGCGCAGGCCGCCGGGCGCAAATACATCAATGTCGCCAGCCAGCTTCTGAGCAGCAAATGAACGCGCTATCCCCGGAAAAAGACCACATCGTCCGGGAGTTTCCGATCGTCAACCAGCGCGGCCTGCATGCACGCGCCTCGGCGAAATTCGTCCAGCTCGCCAGCGGCTTCGACGCCGCAGTCCATGTCGAGAAGGATGGCGTCAAGGTCGGCGGCACGTCGATCATGGGCCTGATGATGCTTGCCGCCAGCCCAGGCTACTCGATCCGCGTCACCGCCAGCGGGCCGGAGGCGCTCGAGGTCATGGACGCGCTCGAGCAGCTTGTCGCCTCCCGCTTCGGCGAGGAATGCTGATCCCGTCCCAGGCATGCTCGCGAGACATGCAGGGATAAAGATTTCTTTATATCCCATTGTCGTCTTGAGCCTGATCTGCTAGTCAGGCCGGCAATTCGCGCCCTTCGACGCGCCGACCGGCGCGGGCGCATCCGCAACCAATTCGCAGCATAACAATTCGCATCGGAGTACTGCCATGACGGGTAGCAAGGATTATGTGGTCGCCGACATCTCGCTTGCCGGCTGGGGCCGCAAGGAACTCGATATCGCCGAAACCGAAATGCCGGGCCTAATGGCCTGCCGCGAGGAATTCGGCGCCAAGAAGCCGCTGAAGGGCGCGCGCATCACCGGCTCGCTCCATATGACAATCCAGACCGCGGTGCTGATCGAGACGCTGAAGGCGCTCGGCGCCGATATCCGCTGGGCCTCCTGCAACATCTTCTCGACCCAGGACCACGCCGCCGCGGCCATCGCCGAGGCCGGCATTCCGGTCTTCGCCGTCAAGGGCGAGAGCCTCGAACAATATTGGGACTATACCGACCGGATCTTCCAGTGGGCGGACGGCGGCCTCTCCAACATGATCCTCGACGATGGCGGCGACGCCACCATGTACATCCTGATCGGCGCCCGCGCCGAAGCCGGCGAGGACGTGCTGTCCAACCCGCAGAGCGAGGAAGAGGAATATTTCTACGCTCAGGTCAAGAAGCGGCTGAAGGCTTCGCCGGGCTTCTTCACCAAGCAGAAGGCTGCGATCCGCGGCGTCACCGAAGAGACGACCACCGGCGTCAACCGGCTCTACCAGCTGCAGAAGAAGGGCCTGCTGCCCTTCCCCGCCATCAACGTCAACGATTCCGTCACCAAGTCGAAATTCGACAACAAGTATGGCTGCAAGGAATCGCTGGTCGACGGCATCCGTCGCGGCACCGACACGATGATGGCCGGCAAGGTCGCGGTCGTCTGCGGCTATGGCGACGTCGGCAAGGGCTCATCGGCTTCGCTCAAGGGCGCCGGCGCCCGCGTCAAGGTCACCGAGGTCGACCCGATCTGTGCGCTGCAGGCGGCGATGGACGGCTTTGAAGTGGTGACGCTGGAAGACGCGGCCCCGACCGCCGACATCGTCATCACCACCACCGGCAACAAGGACGTCGTCACCCTCGACCATATGCGGTCGATGAAGGACATGGTGATCGTCGGCAATATCGGCCACTTCGACAACGAGATCCAGGTCGCCTCGCTGCGCAATCTGAAATGGACCAACGTCAAGCCGCAGGTCGACATGATCACCTTCCCTGACGGCAAGCGGATGATCCTCCTGTCGGAAGGCCGCCTGCTCAATCTCGGCAACGCCACCGGCCATCCGAGCTTCGTCATGTCGGCGTCCTTCACCAACCAGGTGCTGGCCCAGATCGAGCTGTTCACCAAGGGCGAACAGTACCAGAACCAGGTCTATGTCCTGCCCAAGCATCTCGACGAGAAGGTCGCACGCCTGCACCTCGACAAGCTCGGCGCACGCCTGACCGAACTGTCGGGTGAGCAGGCCGCCTATATCGGCGTCACGCCGCAGGGTCCGTTCAAGCCGGAACACTACCGCTATTAACCAAAGCTAAATTTACTACCAGATATTGAGGCCGGGTGATTGACTTTTCGCCCGGCCTTATTTTTGCGCGCGATCAGCCTTCACGGCGATTCGGCGAGGGTTTATTGTCAGGTGATTCGCGACGCTTCCGGCCCGAGAGGGGATCAGAGAGGCGCGTATCAGGGCGGTCTTGCATTCAGGCGGCGGAGAGGACCAAGACATGCCGGGGCAAAACCCGCACGGAGCGGGATCGGCCGTTTCCGGCGGCCATGACGATTCGGGGATCACAGGCTCGACCATTCAGGGCGTGCGCCTTTCATGGCGTGCCCGCGCCGGGCTGTTCCTGACCAGTTCCGTGCTGGCCGGCCCCCTGGCCAGCGCCGTGGCGCATGCCGAGAACGCTGCCGTCGCCACCGCCGGCCTGTCGATCAACACGGTCGAAGTCATGCAGCTTGCCGTGTTCGTCGGCGTGACGGGCGCGGCATTCCTGTCGGCCATCGTTCTCATCCGCGAACGGGCCCGCACCTCGGCGGAGAATGTCGAACTGAGAAGCCGCGTCGCCGATATCAATGCGGCACTGCGCCGTTCGGAAGCGCTTCTCAATCTGCGCGACCAGCGCGTGGTGGTCTGGGCCTCGGAAAACAAGAAGCCCGAACTCATCGGCACATTGCCGGTCGAGAGCGGCGCGCCAGAGGAACGGTCGGCTTTCCTCGCCTTCGGCCGCTGGTTGATGCCGCGCTCGGCGGCGGCGCTCGAGCACGCCATTGCGGGCTTGCGCGAAAAGGCCAGGCCCTTCGACCTCGTCATCGAATCGCAGGCCGGCGCGCCGCTCGAAGTGCATGGCCGCAAGAGCGCCGCGCACATACTGGTGCGGTTTGTGTCGCTTTCCGAGACCCAGCGCAGCCAGGCCCGGCTGAAGATCGACAACCAGCGGCTGGCCGCCGACCATGACACGATGATCGGTCTGCTCGAAGCGCTGAAGATGCCGGCATGGCTGCGCGACGAGCATGGACGCCTGAAATGGGTCAACCGGGCCTATGCCGACGCGGTCGAAGCCGAAAGCGCGGAAGCCGCCGTCCGCGACGCCAGGGAATTCCTCGGGGGCCAGGCACGCGAGGCGATAGACGCCCAGCACAAGACGCATCCGGTCTTCGAGCAGTCGCTATCCACGGTGATCGAAGGCGACCGCCGCGTCTTCGCGGTGACCGACTTCGCCAGCCCGGACGGTTCGGCCGGTCTTGCCGCCGACACCAGCGCCATCGAGGCCATTCGAGGTGAATATGAGCGCACGGTGCGCAGCCATGCCGACACGCTCGACCAGCTCAACACCGCTGTCGCCATCTTCGACACCGACGAGAAGCTGCGCTTCTTCAACCAGGCCTTCCAGAAACTGTGGGGGCTGGACAGCGGCTTCCTGCACAGCGCGCCCGACAATGCGCTTCTGCTCGACCGGCTGCGCAGCGAAGGCAAGATCGCCGAGCAGCCCGAATGGCGCCGCTGGAAGGAAGGCCTGCTCGGCGCCTACCGCGCGGTGGAATCGCAGGAACATTGGTGGCATCTGCCTGACGGCAAGACCATCCGCGTCGTCGCCAATCCGCAGCCCAAGGGCGGCGTCACCTGGGTGTTCGAGAACCTGACCGAGAAGATGGACCTGGAAAGCCGCTACCGCACCGCGGTGCGCGTCCAGGGCGAAACGCTCGACAATCTCGCCGAAGGCGTGGCGGTGTTCGGGCCTGATGGTCGGCTGCGCCTGTCGAACCCGGCCTTTGCCACACTCTGGGGATTGAGCGGCGAAGCCGCCAAGCCCAATGTGCACGTCTCCACGATACGCGACCTTTGCGACCGCCAGGCGGTCGACAGCCCCTGGCCCGGTTTCGTCGCCGCCATCACCGGTTTCGACGACGAGCGCCGCGACCGGCACGGCCAGAGCGAGCTCAACAACGGCACCGTGCTGCGCTATGCCGTGATCCCGCTGCCCAACGGGCAAGTGATGATGACCTTCGTCGATGTCACCGACAGCGTCCATGTCGAACGTGCGCTGAAGGACAAGAACGAGGCGCTGGAGAAGTCGGACCAGCTCAAGAACGACTTCGTCCAGCACGTGTCCTACGAACTGCGTTCGCCGCTGACCAACATCATCGGCTTCACCGAACTGCTTTCACTGCCCACGACCGGACCGCTGAATCAAAAGCAGCGCGAATATGTCGAGCATGTCAGTTCGTCCTCCTCGGTGCTGCTGACCATCGTCAACGACATACTCGACCTCGCGACCGTCGACGCCGGCATCATGCAGCTCGACATTTCCGAGGTGCATGTCGACCGCACCATCGCGGCGGCCGCGGAACTGGTTGCCGACCGGCTGCAGGAGCATTCGATCCGGCTCGAAGTCGATGCCCGTGCCGCGCCGAAGACGTTCCACGGCGACGAGATCCGCATCCGTCAGATCCTCTACAATCTGCTCAGCAACGCCGCCAACTACGCGCCGGAAGCCAGCACCATCCGGCTCGCCTGCCGCCATCTGGCGGACGGGGTGGAATTTTCCGTTCACGACGACGGCCCCGGCATGCCGCCGGACGTGCTGGATTCGGTGTTCCGCCGCTTCGAACCGCGCGCCAATGGCGGCCGCCGGCGGGGCGCCGGCCTCGGCCTGTCGATCGTCAAGAGCTTTGTCGAACTGCATGGCGGCAATGTTCGCATCGAAACCGGCAAGGACAAGGGCACGACCGTCATCTGCACCTTCCCCGACATGCCGGGCATCCGCGCCGCGGCCGAGTAGCGCGCTCTATGACGGGACCTGTACTGGAGCATTTGCTCGCGGATGAGACACAGACAGCGCGACTGGGCGAAGATCTGGCGTTGTCCCTGCGCGCCGGCGACGTGCTGGCGCTCAAGGGCGATCTCGGCGCCGGCAAATCGACATTGGCGCGGGCGCTGATCCGCGCGCTGGCTGACGATGCCGGCCTCGATGTGCCGAGCCCGACCTTCACCCTGGTGCAGAGCTACGACACGCGCATTCCGGTCCATCATTTCGACCTTTATCGCCTGTCCTCGGCAAGCGAGCTCGACGAACTCGGCTTCGACGAAGCGCTGACGCAAGGCGCTGCCCTCGTCGAATGGCCCGACCGGGCGGAAGGCTATCTGCCGAAGACAACGCTCTCGATCGAACTCGTCCAGCATGGCGAGGGCCGGCTGGCGCGGCTGTCGGGGCAAGGCGCTGCCTTCGACCGCGCGGCGCGATCGCTGGCCATGCGCGGTTTTCTCGAAAATGCCGGCTGGGGCGAAGCGCGGCGGCGCCATTTCATCGGCGACGCCTCGGCCCGCTCCTACGAGATCGTCACGCTTGCCGGCCGGGAGCCGCGCGTGCTGATGAACTCACCGCGTCTGGTGCTAGGCCCGCCCGTGCGTGACGGCAAACCCTATGCCGTGATCGCCCACACCGCGCAGTCGGTCTCCGCCTTCGTCGCCATCGACCGCGCCTTGAAGGCCGGCGGCGTCAGCGTCCCGCAAATCCATGCCGAGGACCAGGACCAGGGTTTTTTGCTGCTCGAACATCTCGGTTCCGAAGGGTTTCTCGGCAAGAACGGCGAGCCGGTGGCCGAGCGCTATGCGGCGGCGGCCGAGCTGCTGGCCATGATGCATGGCAAGAGCTGGCCGCGGCGGCTGCAAGCCGGACCCGGCAGCTTCCACGAGGTGCCGCCTTTCGACCGCGATGCGATGATGATCGAAGCCGATCTTTTGGTCGACTGGTACGTGCCGGCGATATCGGGCGGCCCGGCCAGCGACGATCTGCGCTTGGGCTACGCCACGGAATGGAACGCGCTTTTCGACCGGCTGCAGGGCAGCGAATACACGCTGATGCTGCGCGACTTCCATTCGCCCAACATCATCTGGCGCGACGACCACGCCGGCCATGACCGGCTGGGCATCGTCGACTTCCAGGATGCGCTAATCGGGCCTTCAGCCTATGACGTCGCCTCGCTGGCCATGGACGCCCGCGTCACCATCTCGCCGGAGATCGAGAAGAAAACGCTCGATGCCTATGTCGCGGCGCGCCATGCGGCAGGCGCCTTCGACGAAGCAAGCTTCCTGGAAGCCTATGCAATCATGGCGGCGCAGCGCAACTCCAAGATCCTCGGCATTTTCGTGCGTCTCGAAAAACGCGACGGCAAACCTTATTATTTGAAGCACCTGCCGCGCATCCGCGACTATCTGCGCCGGGCGCTGTCCCACCCGGCGCTTGCCAGCCTGCGGGATTTCTACGAAGCGCACGGGCTGCTTGAGGAACGAACGCTGTGACAGCAAGACCGGACACTGCCATCGTCCTTGCCGCCGGGCTCGGCAAGCGCATGCGGCCGATCACCGACACGATCCCGAAGCCGCTGGTCAGGATCGCCGGCAAGACCTTGCTCGACTGGGGGCTCGACAGCCTCGCCGCCGCCGGCGTCGCCAAGGCCGTCGTCAACGTCCACTATCTTCCCGAACAGATCGTCGCCCATGTCGCGGCGCGCAGCGCCCCGCGGATCGTCATTTCCGATGAGAGCGACCGGCTGCTCGATTCGGCCGGCGGCATCGTCAAGGCGCTGCCGGAACTGGGCGAGCAACCCTTCTACATCCTCAACGCCGACACGTTCTGGATCGACCACGGCCCGCTCAATCTCGGCCGGCTCGCCCTTGCGTGGGACGCCGCGAAAATGGATATTCTGCTGATGCTGGCTGATCTCCATCAAGCGACAGGACATTGTGGCAGCACCGACTTCCTGGTGGCGCCGGACGGCGCCTTGCGGCGTTCAAAAGGCGACCCTGCGGGGCTGATCTATGCCGGAGCGGCGATCATTCACCCTCGCCTGTTCAAGGATGCATCGGCCGAACCGCATTCGCTCAATGCCTATTTCGACAAGGCCATCGCCGCCGGCCGCCTGTTCGGCATGCCGATGCACGGCCACTGGATCACCGTCGGCACGCCCGATGCCATTCCGCTGGCGGAAGAAGCCGTCGCCGGCGCGCTAGCCGAGATGCAATGAGCGGCTCGAGCCGCGTTTTCTCTATCCCCCCCGGAGCGCCGTTCCTGCCGACGCTGGCCGAGGCGCTGCTTGCCGGCCGGCTGGTCCCGGGATTTCGTTTCGACGGCGATCCGCTCGCTCTGGCCGATGTCACCATCTATGTGCCGACGCGTCGTGCCGCGCGCGCCCTGCGCGGTGTCTTCGTCGACAGTTTGAAGGGACGCGGCGGCGGCGGCTCGGCGATCCTGCCGGTCATCCGCCCGCTCGGCGAATTCGACGAGGACGAAGCCCTGTTCGACGCCGAACCATCGGCGGCGATCGATCTCGCGCCGCCGATCTCGGCGACCGAACGCCTGTTGCTGCTGACGTCACTGGTGCGGGCGTGGAAACGCCGGCTGCCGGAGCACGTGGCCAAGCTTTTCGCCGAGGAAATCGTCATCCCCGCTTCCACCGCCGACGCGATCTGGCTGGCGCGCGATCTGGCTGGGCTGATGGACGAGATCGAGACCGAAGGCACCGACTGGACCAAGCTCGCCGATTTGGTGACCGGCAATCTTGCCGGCTGGTGGCAGGTGACGCTCGAATTCCTCGGCATCGTTACCGATGCCTGGCCGAAATTCCTGAGCGAGAGCGACCGCTCCAATCCGGCCGCGCATCGCAGCGCGCTGATCCGCGCCGAGGCGGCGCGGCTGCGGCGCAATCCGCCGGCCGGCCCGGTCATCGCCGCCGGCTCGACCGGCTCGATACCCGCCACGGCCGAACTGCTTGCCGTGATCTCCCGCCTGCCCGGCGGCGCCATCGTGCTGCCCGGTCTCGACCGGACGCTGGACGAAGCGTCCTTCCAGGCGCTTGTCGCCCCCGGCGCGCGCCCGGCCGTGCTTGGCCACCCGCAATATGGCCTGGCCAGGCTGATCGGCAAGATCGGCGTCCTGCGCTCGGATGTCGAGGAGGTCGGCGCGGCCGAGCCGCAGCTTGCGCTTCGCGCCGCGCTTGTCGGCGAGGCGCTGCGGCCGGCCGAGACCACCGAATTGTGGGCCGAGACGCGCAGCGGGTTTTCGGCATCCGACATTGCCGGTGCGTTTGGCGAGGTGACGCTGCTGGAAGCAGCCAGCGAACGTGATGAAGCCGTCGCCATCGCCGTTGCGCTGAAGCAGGCCGTCGAACAGCCCGGCCAAAGGGCCGCGCTCGTCACCGGCGACCGCGCGCTGGCGCGGCGCGTTGCGGTGGAGCTCAAGCGCTTCGGCGTGGTTGCCGACGATTCCGGCGGCACGCCGCTCGCCAACAGCCCGGCGGCCAGCCTGCTCCGATTGGCGCTGGAAGCGGTGTTCCGGCCGGGCGATCCGGTCGGCCTTTTGTCGCTGCTCAAGCACCCGCTGCTCGGCCTCGGCCTGGAGCGGGCTGCCGTGCGCCATGCAGCGGAACTGGTCGAGTTGGTGGCACTGCGCGGCGGTACCGGCCGCCCTGATATCGTTTCGCTGCCGGAATTGTTCGAAAACCGTCTCATCGGCCTCGGCGATGACAGCCGGCCGCCCTTCTGGTTTTCCCGTCTCACCGTGCGCTCTATCGAAGATGCGCGGAGTTTGCTCGCACGGCTGACGGAAGCGCTGGCGCCGCTTTCGGCGTTTCGCGGCCATGCGAATGCCGATCTCGCCGCGCTGGTCCAAGCCAGCGTCGTGGCTTTGGAAAATCTCGGCCGTTCCGCCGATGGCGGCCTGGCCGAGCTCTATGCCGGCGACGCCGGTGAAAAGCTCGCTGAATTGCTGCGCGGGCTGGTCGCTGCTTCGGCATCGCTGTCATTCGCGGCGAGCGAATGGCCCGACGTGATGGACGCGCTGATCGCGCCCGAGACGGTCAAGCCGGCGCAAGGCACCGACAGGAACATCGCCATATGGGGTGCGCTCGAAGCGCGCCTGCAGGATGTCGACATGCTGGTCATCGGCGGGCTCAACGAAGGGGTCTGGCCGCGCAAGCCGGAGAGCGACCGCTTCATGTCGCGGCTGATGAAGACCGGCATCGATCTCGAACCGCCGGAGCGGCGCATCGGCCTTGCCGCGCATGATTTCCAGATGGCCATGGGCGCGCGACACGTCGTGCTGGCCCGCTCGGCGCGCTCAGGCGACGCGCCGGCCGTGCCGTCGCGCTGGCTGCAGCGGCTGCTCACCTTCATCGGCAATGATCAGGCGGCAACCCTGCGCCGGCGCGGCGACGAGCTGCTTGCCTGGGCACGCGAGCTCGATACCGGGGCGAAGCAGGATTTCGCGCCGCGGCCGCAGCCAAAGCCGCCATTGGCGGTGCGCCCGACGCATTTCTCGGTCACCGAGATCGAGAGTTTGCGCCGCGATCCCTACGCCGTCTATGCAAGGCGGATCCTCGGTCTGATGCCACTCGATGCGCTTATCCGCGATCCCGGCGCGGCCGAGCGCGGCACGCTGTTCCACGCCATCCTGCATCTGTTCTCGTCTGAGGTGGCCGATCCGCGCGCGCCCGACGCGCTGGCCGGTCTCATCGCCGCTGGCCGCGCCTGCTTTGTCGAAGCCGCCCTTCCGGCCGACGTCGAGGCGGTGTGGTGGCCGCGCTTCGAAAAGCTCGCCGCCAACATCGTCGAATGGGAGCGCACGCGTGCCGATGCCGTCACCCGGCGTCATGCCGAGGAGCGTGCCGGCAAGACCCTCGTCGGCCAGTCCGGCGTGACGCTGTCCGGCTACGCCGACCGCGTCGATTTGCTGGCCGGCGGCATGGCCGATATTCTGGACTACAAGACGGGTTCCTCGCCCTCCAAGGCGCAGGCGCACACGCTGCTGGCGCCGCAGCTGGCGCTGGAAGGCGCGCTGCTGCGGCGTGGCGCCTTCAAGGATCTGGGCGCGCGCGAGCCGTCGCAGCTGGCCTTCATCAGGCTGAAGCCGAATGGCGAGGTGTTCGAGGAGTCCATCCTCGAGCACAACCGCCAGCCACGGACCGCCGCAGATCTTGCCGAAGAGGCCTGGGCGCGGCTGGAAAAGCTGCTGATCCATTATACCGACCCGCAGACCGGCTATCTGTCGCGCGCGCTGCCGTTTCGCGAGGGCGAGACAGATGGCGATTACGACCATCTCGCCCGTGTGCTCGAATGGTCGGCCGGCGGCGATGCCGGCGACGAGGGAGGGGAGGCATGAAGAAGGCCTATCCCATCCCGAGCGACACTGCCAACAGCCAGGCCCGCGCCGCCGATCCGCAGAATTCCGCCTGGGTGTCGGCGAATGCCGGCTCCGGCAAGACCCATGTGCTGGCCCAGCGCGTCATCCGGCTGCTGCTCAACGGCACCGACCCGTCGAAGATCCTGTGCCTGACCTATACGCGCGCCGCCGCCGCCAACATGTCGAACCGGGTCTTTTCCACGCTGTCGGAGTGGACGGTGCTCGGCGATGCCGAGCTGGCCGCGAAGATCGAGGCGCTGGAAGGGCGCCGCCCTGACCGCGACACCATGCGCCGGGCGCGGCGCCTGTTCGCCGAGGCGCTGGAAACGCCGGGCGGGCTGAAGATCCAGACTATCCACGCCTTCTGCGAATCGGTGCTCCACCAGTTCCCGCTCGAAGCCAACATCCCGGCCCATTTCGAGATGCTTGACGGCCAGATGGAGGCATCGCTGTTCGCCGCCGCGCGCCGCGAGATGATCTCCGGCACGGCTGCCGGCAACCCGGATCTGGCCGATGCGTTCGCCACCGTGCTGGAACGGGGCGGCGAAGCCGGTCTCGATGCCCTGCTCGGCGAGATCGTGCGCAAGCGCGACGGGTTGCGTCAATTCCTCGACGCGGTCGGGCGTGACGGCTTCCAGCCTTTGTTCGATGAATTCCATTTCCGCCCTGGCCAGACCGCCGAAGGAATTGCAGCATCGGTCTGGCCGCTGCCGGGCTTCCTGCCGGACTATTTTGCCGGCTTCGCCCAGGCCGCCGAATCAACCGATGCCAGATCGGTGCTGAACAACATCCTGCCCTATGCGCGCCAGGCTTTTGCCGAGAGCGATCCCATTCGCCGCCTGCAATTGCTCGCCAGGGCCTTCCTCAAGACCGATGGCGATCCCTATGACTCGGCGAAGGCCTTCAAGAAAGCGCTGACCGACCGGCTGCCGGACCTCGCCGAGCGCTATGTCTCGGCTGCAAGCGCCATCATCGAAACCGTCGACCGGCTGGCGCTGTTCCGCATGCTGGAAGGCACACGCGCGGCACTGACCATCGCCGACTGGCTGATCGCGCGCTATGACGTGCTGAAGCGCAGCCGCGGCTTTCTCGACTTCAACGATTTGATCACCCGCACGGTCAACCTCCTGGCGCGGCCCGATGCCGGCCCGTGGGTGCAATACAAGCTCGACCAGGGCATCGACCACATCCTGCTCGACGAGGCGCAGGACACCAGTCCGGATCAATGGGAGGTGGTGAAGCGGCTGGCGGAGGAATTTTTCGCCGGCTTCGGCGCGCGCGACCGGGTCCACCGCACGGTGTTTGCCGTCGGCGACGAAAAGCAGTCGATCTATTCCTTCCAGGGAGCCGCGCCGGATTCCTTCGCCGACAGCCGGCTGCTGTTCGCCGGCCGGGTGCGCGATGCCGAGGCGTCCTTCGCCGACCTCAAGCTGACCTGGTCGTTCCGTTCGACCGACGACGTTCTGGCCGCCGTCGACCGCGTCTTTGCCGATCCCGTCGTGCGGCGCGGCATCAGCCATGATCCCGATCCGCTGAGCCACAAGGCCATCCGCACCGATGCGCCGGGCTATGTCGAGGTCTGGCCATCGATCGGCGCCGACGTCGTCGACGAGCCCGACGACTGGGCGCAAGCCATCGACCACGCCCATGCGCCGGCGGTGCGCGTCGCCGAGAATGTCGCGGCGACCATTGCCGGCTGGATCGGCAAGGGCGAGATCATCGAAGGCCGCGGCAAGCGGCTGCGCCCGGGCGACGTGCTGGTGCTGGTGCGCAAGCGCGACAGTTTTGTCCATGCGCTGACCCGCGCCTTGAAACGCCGCGATATTCCGGTTGCCGGCGCCGACCGGCTGAGCCTGCCCGGCCACATCGCGGTCAAGGACCTGATCGCGCTCGGCCATCTCTTGCTCCAGCCGCAGGACGATCTGTCGCTCGCGGCCGTGCTGCGCAGCCCGATCTTCGACCTGCCGGAGGAGGCACTGTTCACGCTCGCCGCGCAAAGGCCGCCCGGCCTGTCGCTGGCCGCGTCGCTGCGCCAGCACGCCGGTGAAAGCGAGCGCCTGGCGAAGATTGTCGCGCAACTCGACGCCTGGGCTGACGAGGCCGCCTTCAAGCCGGTGTTCGAACTCTATGCCGGCCTGCTGGCGCGTGATGACGTGCGTAAAAGGATGATTGCGAGGCTTGGGCCGGAAGCCGGGGATATTCTCGACGAATTCCTGAGCTTCTGTCTTGCCGAGGAACGGACCGGCCTGCCCGGGCTGGAAGCCTTCCTGTCGACGCTGGAAAATGCCGGGCCCGAGATCAAGCGCGAGATGGACCAGACGCGCGACGAGGTTCGCGTCATGACCGTGCACGCCGCCAAGGGCCTGGAGGCGCCGGTGGTGTTCCTGGTCGATGGCGGTTCCGCCCCGTTCAGCGACCAGCATCTGCCGCGCCTGATGTCGTTCGGCGGCTCGGGCCGCAATTTTGACGGCAAGGGCTATCTCTGGCGTTCGGCCAGCGATGTCGCCAACGGCTTCTCGAAGGCGGCAGCCACCCGTGCCCGCGAACTTGCCGACGACGAATACCGTCGGCTGCTCTATGTCGGCATGACCCGCGCCGAGGACCGGCTGATCGTCTGCGGCTATCATGGCAAGCGGGCGCCGAACACCGGCACCTGGCATTCGATCGTCAGCCGCGCGCTGACCGGCGCGCCGGAAATTGAACAGCGTCCGCATCCCGCCGGCGGCGAGCCGGTGCACCGTTTCCACGTCACCAGGCTGCCGCCTGTCGCGGTGAGCGCCGATGAACAGGCGCGGCAGGCCGATGCTTTCGGTCCGTTGCCGGCGACCCTGTTCCGGCCCTTGCCGCCCTTCGAGGACCTGCCGCGGCCGCTGTCGCCGTCCGGCGCCTCGGCGCTGATCGACGAAGGCAAGGAAGCGGTCGTCGACAAGGCTTCACCGGTGCTGGACGCCGATGCCGAGCCCGGCTTTGCCGTGCTGCGCGGTCTCGCCTTGCACAAGCTGCTGCAGGTGCTGCCCGGCATTGCCGAGGGTGAACGCCAAGGCGCGGCCGAGCGTTATCTCGCGCGAACGGGTGCCGCTTGGCCGCCGTCAGAGCGGGAAAAGGCCCTGGCGTCGGTCATCGCCATCCTCGTCGACCCACGCCTCGGCCAATTGTTCGCGCTCTCCTCGCGCGCCGAAGTGGCGATCATGGGCAGCCTGCAAGTCAGGGGCAAAACGCGCTCGATTTCCGGCAAGATCGACCGGCTGGCGGTGACGGCGAACACGGTTTCGATCGTCGACTACAAGACCAACCGCCCGGCGCCCGTCTCTTTGGCCGAAGTTCCCCCGGCCTATCTGCTGCAGCTCGCACTCTATCGCGCCCTGCTGCAGCCGCTTTACCCCGGGCGCGAGGTGAAGGCGGCCCTTCTGTTCACCGAAGCGCCAAGGCTGATCGAACTGCCCGCCCATGTCATGGATGACGCCCTTGCCCGACTCACGGGAGCGTGACACAAGACCTGCTTGAAGAAGGGCTAGATAACCACCACATTTGGTGCGACAAAGAACTCTCGAAAGGAATTTTCCGCATGGGTGCCACCGTCAAGGTCGACAAGAACAATTTCCAGGCTGACGTGCTCAACGCCAACGTACCGGTGGTGGTCGATTTCTGGGCGGAATGGTGCGGCCCCTGCAAGCAGATCGCGCCGTCGCTCGAAGACATCGCCACTGAACTCGGAGCCAAGATCAAGATCGCCAAACTCAACATCGATGAGAACCCCGAGCTTGCCGCGCAGTTCGGCGTGCGCTCGATCCCAACGCTGATGATCTTCAAGGGCGGCGAAGTGGCCGACATGAAGGTTGGCGCCGCGCCGAAGACCGCGCTGTCGCACTGGATCAATGGCAGCCTCTGATCCTCTCTGTTTAGACGCAATTCCGGACAGAAAACCGCTTCACACTTTTCTTGGAATGCTTTGAAATTCCCGATAGCAAGAGCCCGGCCATCGCGCCGGGCTTTTTGTTGGCGTCACCTACAGCGCCGCGCATCCTTGGATGCGCAGAGGACGCTGTAGCAGTTGGATGGCTCATGATCCGCTGGGTCATGCGCTGGGCCGCTCTGGCCCTCACATCAGGGCACGCCATGTCTTCTGCTGGCGGCAGAAACAGGAGAGCGACATGACCGGATCCGCCAAGGCCACCGTCTTCATCGACAATGAGCGCGTCATCGTCACCGAATACCGCTTCCAGCCCGGCGACAACACCGGCTGGCATCGCCATGGCCACGACTATGTCGTCGTGCCGCTGATGGACGGCAAGGTGAAGTTGGTGACCAAGGACGGCGAAACTTTCGCCGAGATGAAGAAAGGCGCGCCCTATTTTCGCAAGGAGGGCGTCGAACACGACGTCATCAGCGCCAATGACGGCGAATATGCTTTTATCGAGATCGAGCTGAAGTAATGCGCCGTTGAACGCTGATCGGAGTGATGGCACGCCATCATCTGCCATCATGATGGCAGGCACGCATCGGTCTATGTCCCTCGGAAGGGAGTTTGACATGGCCGAACCACAGCTCTCAGTCCGCAGCGCAAAGGCACGTGACCTGGCTCATAGGCTTGCTCGTCGCGAGAACCGCTCGATAGCCGACGTGGTCGAACGCGCGCTTGAATCCTACGAGATTCGTGAAGCTGGCCGCGAACCCGCCTCCACCTTCTATGCCAGCCTGACCGCAAGCAGTGGCGTCGACATCGATCTGGAGAAAGTTATTCGCGAGGGTCGCGAGCTTCATTCAGGAATTGAGCATTGATTTTCGTCGATACCAACGTGATTTCGGAGTCTCTGAAGAAGACCCCGGATCCAGCCGTGCTGGCGTGGCTTGTGCGCAATGACGCCGAACTGGCGCTTCCCACGGTGACGATTGCTGAAATCGCCTTCGGTATTCAAAAGATACGACCTGACGAGCGTGCGGATCGGCTGGAACAGGGACTTTCCCGATGGCGGCATCGATTTGCTGACCGGATTTTTGGACTGACGGAAGAGGCTGCCTTGGCTTACGGCGCGATCATGGGGGCCGCGACACGCCAAGGTCCCGGCATGTCGGCTCCCGATGGCATGATCGCGGCGATAGCGCGCGTGAATGGAGGCCGGCTGGCAACCCGAAATCTCAACGACTTCGGCACCACCAGCCTGGACCTGATCTCACCATGGAATTTCTGAAGCATGTCTAGTCACCAGTCGGCGATGCGGTCGCCGCCGATGAACTGCGCGCTTTTGGCGGTGTATTCGAACAGCTCGATCTTCACGCCGTTGGGATCGCGTATCCAGGCCTGAAAGGTGTCGTCGCAGGCATGCTTCTTGGCCGTGACGTCGACGCCCTTCGACTTGATGTGGGCGATCGCCGCGTCGATGTTTTCGACCTCAAGGCAGAAATGGTTGATCTGGTTGAGTTCGCTATAGGTGGTGGCATCCTTCTGGAACACCTCGACATGGCTGCGGCCGCCGCAATCGAGGTAGAAGCCGAAAATCTTGCCGTCGCGCAGGAAATTGAACCTTGTGTCCATGCCGAGCACGTCGCGGTAGAAGCTTCGCGTCGCTTCCAGATCATGCGCGAAGATACAGACATGGGCGAGCTGCTTCACGTTGATCATCACGGGCTTCCTGCGTCGGTCATCAAGCGCTCAGGTCGGCGGCGTGCCATTCTCGGCTAGCACCGCGCCGGCAAGATAGAGTGATCCGCCGATCAGGATGCGGGGCGGCGGGCCGTCCCATGTGTCGCGCAGCAGCATCAGCGCGTTGGCGACGGAACTCACCGGCTCGGCGGTCAGCCCGGCTTCCGTGGCCCGGATCGCCAGTTCGTCGTTCGGCACGCCGGCATCGCTCAGGCTCACCGGCACCGTATAGACATGCCGGACGAGGCCCTTGAAGGCGCGGAAATAGCCACTCTGGTCCTTGGTGTTGATCATGCCCGAAATGAGGAACAGCGGCCGCGGGTTCTTTTCTTCCTGTTCGGCCAGCGCTTCGGCGACGACCACGCCGGCGCCCGGATTGTGGCCGCCGTCGAGCCAGATGTCGGCGCCCTTCGGCGCCAGATCCGTCAGCCGACCCTGCGCCAATTTCTGCATGCGGCCGGGCCAGGCGACATGGGTCATCGCCTTCTCGGCGGCGCGGTGGCTGATCTCGAAGCCGGCCGCCTTGACCGCGGCGATCGCCGCGGCGGCATTGGCGAACTGATGCCGTCCCGGCAGACGCGGCGGCGGCAAATCCATCAACCCATCCTCGTCCTGGTAGACCATGCGGCCGTTTTCTTCGAAGGCGAGGAAATCCTGGCCATAGACGAAGGTCGGGCACTCCAGCCGCTCGGCGGTCTCGATCAGCACCTGCAGCGCCGTCTCGCTTTCCTGCGCGCCGATGACCACCGGGCAGCCGCGCTTCATGATGCCGGCTTTTTCGGCGGCGATCAGTTCGACCCGGTCGCCGAGATAGGCTTCATGGTCCATCGACACCGGCATGATCACGGTCACGGCGGGCCTGGTGACAACATTGGTGGCATCGAAGCGGCCACCGAGGCCGACCTCGATGATGGCGGCTTCGGCCGGATGTTCGGAAAACAGGATGAAGGTGACGGCGGTGAGGATCTCGAAGACGGTGATCTTCTGGCCGTCATTGGCCTTGGCGACGCGGGCAATGGCCTCGGCGAAGGTCTCATCGTCGACGAGTTTGCCGCCGCCTTCAGCGGCCAGCCGGTAGCGCTCGGCCCAGTTCACCAGGTGCGGCGAAGTGTGGACATGGACTAGGTGGCCGGCGGCTTCGAGCAGCGCGCGGGAAAAGGCGGCGCAGGAACCCTTGCCGTTGGTGCCGGCGATGTGGATGACCGGCGGCAGCAGGTCCTGCGGATTGCCAAGCCGCTCCAAGAGCCGCGTGATGCGGTCGAGCGAAAGGTCGAAACCTTTCGGATGAAGCGCCATCAGGGCTTCGATTTCGCGGTCGGCGGCAAGCGTTGTCATGGCTAAATCCCGGCGCATGGCCCGAGCACCAGAATCAATCCGGAATGGCCATGGCAATCAAAAGGCTACAGCGCGCCATGGACATGGCGCAATCGCTGTTCGCGGCGGTTGATGTCGCCTCAGGCTTGCGGCCTGGCTTCGGCGGCAACCACGGCGGGCGGCAGGATTTCCGGCTCCAGCGGCTTCTGTTCGCCCGGCATCTTGAGCAGCATCTTCAGCAGCCGCGCGATCGTTTGGCGCATCTCGAGCCGCGACACCACCATGTCGACCATGCCGTGCTCCATCAGATATTCTGAGCGCTGGAAGCCGTCCGGCAGTTTCTCGCGGATGGTCTGTTCGATGACGCGCGGCCCGGCAAAGCCGATCAGCGCGCCCGGCTCGGCGATATGCACGTCGCCCAGCATGGCATAGGAGGCGGTGACGCCGCCGGTGGTCGGGTTGGTCAGCACGACGATATAGGGCAGGCCGGCTTCCTTCAGCCGGTCGACGCCGACCGTGGTGCGCGGCAATTGCATGAGGGACAAAATACCTTCCTGCATGCGCGCGCCGCCGGAGGCGGCAAACAGGATCAGCGGTCGCTTGCGTTGCAGGGCGACCTCGAAAGCATGCACGATGGCGTCGCCCGCCGCCATGCCGAGCGAGCCGCCCATGAAGGCGAAATCCTGCACCGTCACCACCACCGGCAGGCCCTCGATGGTGCCCAGCGCGTTCACGATGGCGTCTTCCAGGCCGGTCTTGGCCTTGGCGTCCTTCAGTCGGTCGGTATAGCGCTTCTCGTCGCGGAACTTCAGCGGATCCAGCACAACCTTGGGGTTTTCGAGCTGCTCGTACCTGCCGTCATCGAGGAAGTATTTCAGCCGCTCCTTGGCCGAAATCTTCATGTGGTGGCCGGAAGACGGGATGACGAACTGATTGGATTCCAGATCCTTGTGGAACACCATTTCGCCGGTCTCGGGATCCTTGATCCAGAGATTCTCGGGCATGTCGGTGCGCCGGCCGAGCATCGAATTGATCTTCGGGCGAACGTAATTGGTGATCCAGTTCATCGCTTCGGCTCCTGTCCTGACGAAGAGTTGGCTAAAGACGTAGGAAAACTATTCGGCAGCAGCAAGGCGGGCCGAACGCACGCCTTGCGCCAGGCCGCTGACCAGTGTGGCGACGGCCTCGGCCGGGTCGGCGGTCTTTTCGCCCTTCGGCCCCAACACATTGGCGACCGCATTGACGATTGCCGTGCCGACGACAACGCCATCGGCGTTGGCGCCGATGACACGCGCCTGTTCGGCGGTCTTGACGCCGAAGCCGACGCAGACCGGCAGGTCTGTGTGACCCTTGATGCGGTTGACTGCCGCCGCCACCTTGCCGGTGTCGGCCAGCGCCGAACCGGTGATGCCGGTCATCGAGACGTAGTAAACGAAGCCGGAGGTGTTCTGCAGCACCTTGGGCAGGCGCTTGTCGTCGGTGGTCGGCGTCGCCAGGCGGATGAAGTTGATGCCGGCCTTCAACGCCGGAATGCAGAGTTCCTCATCCATTTCCGGCGGCAGGTCGACGACGATCAGCCCGTCGATGCCGCTGGCCAGCGCGTCTTTCAGGAAGCGGTCGACGCCATAGATGTAGATCGGGTTGTAGTAGCCCATCAGCACGATCGGCGTTTCATTGTCGCCGGCGCGGAACTCGGACGCCATCTTCAGCGTCTTGACCAGCGTCTGGCCGCCTTTCAGCGCCCGCAGCCCTGCCGCCTGGATCGCCGGACCGTCGGCCATCGGATCGGAGAACGGCATGCCGAGCTCGATGATGTCGGAGCCGGCGCCGGGGAGCGCCTTCATGATCGACAGCGAGGTATCGTAGTCGGGATCGCCGCCCATGAAATAGGTGACGAGTGCCGGGCGGCCTTCGGTCTTCAGCTTCGCCATGCGGCGGTCGATGCGGGTCGTCATGTCTGGCCCTTTGGACGAATTTTGCTCATAATCAACTCCCAAATCGAAACTGTCCAAAGGGCCTAGATCTCCATGCCCAGCATCGAGGCCACCGTGTGCACGTCCTTGTCGCCACGGCCGGACAGGTTGACGATGACGATCTGGTCCTTGTCCATGGCAGGCACGATCTTCACCGCGTGGGCGATGGCGTGCGCGGATTCCAGCGCCGGGATGATGCCTTCGACGCGCGTCGTCAGCTTGAAGGCTTCCAGCGCCTCGTCGTCGAGGATCGGCACATATTCGACGCGGCCGGAATCGCGCAGCCAGGAATGCTCCGGGCCGACGCCGGGATAGTCGAGGCCGGCCGAGATCGAATGGCCGTCCATGATCTGGCCGTCGGCATTCTGCAGGAGATAGGTGCGGTTGCCGTGCAGCACGCCGGGAGAACCGGCATTCATCGAGGCGCAGTGCTCGATGCCGTCGAGGCCGCGCCCGCCGGCTTCGATGCCGATGATGCGCACGTCCTTGTCGTCGAGGAAGGGATGGAACAGACCGATGGCATTCGAGCCGCCGCCGACAGCGGCAATGATGGTGTCGGGCAGCCGGCCTTCCTGTTCGAGGATTTGCGCGCGCGCCTCGGTGCCGATCACCGACTGGAAGTCGCGCACCAGCTCCGGATAGGGATGCGGGCCTGCGGCTGTGCCGATAAGATAATAGGTGTCCTCGACATTGGTGACCCAATCGCGAAGGGCTTCGTTCATGGCGTCCTTCAGCGTGCCGTGGCCAGCGGTGACCGGCCGCACTTCGGCGCCGAGCAGCTTCATGCGAAACACGTTCGGGCTCTGCCGGGCAACGTCGGTGGCGCCCATGTAGACGACGCAGGGATAGCCGAAGCGGGCGGCGACGGTGGCGGATGCCACGCCATGCTGGCCGGCGCCTGTCTCGGCGATGATGCGCTTCTTGCCCATGCGCTTGGCCAGCAGGATCTGGCCGAGGCAGTTGTTGATCTTGTGCGACCCGGTGTGGTTCAGGTCCTCGCGCTTGAAATAGACTTTGGCGCCGCCCCCGAGGCCCTTCGCCGAGGAAACCTCGCGAAGATGCTTCGTAAGACCCTCGGCGAA
This sequence comes from Mesorhizobium japonicum MAFF 303099, assembly GCF_000009625.1. Taxonomy (NCBI): domain Bacteria; kingdom Pseudomonadati; phylum Pseudomonadota; class Alphaproteobacteria; order Hyphomicrobiales; family Phyllobacteriaceae; genus Mesorhizobium; species Mesorhizobium japonicum. Next base: position 4,014,900 of record NC_002678.2, on the reverse strand, counting down.
ATAGAGCTTCGACGGGCGTCCGGCATAGTGGGTCGAAAGATCGGTCAGCTCAGCCCTGAAATCCGGATCGTTCTTGACCTCGTTCCAGTGCCGCTCCAGGTCGAGGATCAGCGGCATCAGCGTTTCTGCGACGAAACGGCCGCCGAAAATGCCGAACATGCCCTGCTCGTCGGGTCCGGTGCGGAAGGAATTGGGCGTCGCCGGCTGGTCCATCGCCGATCTCCTAAATCTTATGTTTTGAGCATGTCCTTGTCGGAAAACCGGTTCCCATTTTTCCGGGACATACTCTTGTTTAAAGGCGTTAGGCGGCCCGGTCGTCGCGTGCTGCTCGGACGGCCCGGAAAAACTGTTCGATAAGCGCCGGATCCTTGACGCCCGGCGCGCTTTCCACGCCCGACGAAATGTCTATTCCGGGCGGGTTCGCAAGCCGAAGGGCATCGCCGATATTGGCGGCGTTGAGCCCACCGGAAAGCATGTAATCGACGCCGGCGTCAAGGCCGGCAAGGATGCGCCAGTCGAAGGCGACGCCATTGCCACCCGGCAGTTCGGAGCCTTTCGGTGGCTTGGCATCGAACAGGAACCGGTCGGCAATGCCAATGAACGGTCTGATCCGGTCGAGGTCGGCGGCCTCGCTGAGCGGCAATGCCTTCATCACCGGCAAGCCATAGCGAGCCTTCAGTTCAGCCACCCGTTCGGGGTGTTCCGAGCCGTGCAACTGCAGCATGTCGGGCTGCATGGCCGAGACAATCTCGTCCAGGAAAGCGTCGGTTGCATCGACCGTCACAGCAACCGCCACGGCCTTGCCGCGCGCGGCTTCGCGCAGACGCCCGGCTTCCGCCGGCTCGACATAACGCGGGCTCTTCGCGAAGAAGATAAAGCCGACATGGCTGGCACCGCCGCCGAGCGCCGCGGCCATTGCCTGGTCGGTCTTCAAGCCGCAGATTTTGATGTCGAGCGCCATGGCGCGGGAATTGGCATGAAATCGAGACAGAGTCGAGAAAAAGCATACTGTTTGCCGGCAACGCCAAAGGCGCTACCTATTGATGACGGGTTTAATTGGCAGCATGCAGGGCGGGAGAACGATCATGGCCGACAGAACGGTTGCGGAACTGAAGCAGAAGATCGCGCAGGCGCGCGAAGTCATCGCCCATCTGATGGACAAGGCCGCCTTCAACGGCGCCGAGGCGCATCGGGCGCTCGACTATTTCGGCAGCGATGAATTTGACCGGAATTTCCTGCCCTGGCCGCATCATGGCGATGAAGGGCTGCGCCCCGAGGAACTCAACGCCGCGAATGACGATTGACTACTCGAACATGATCGCCTGCAGCGCGCCGCCGTTGCGCTTCAGCCAGTCCTTGCAGCGGTCGGTGTCGGGGCAGAGTTTTTCGCACAATTTCCAGAATTTCGGGCCGTGGTTCATCTCCTTGAGATGCGCGACCTCATGCGCCACGAGGTAATTTATAACAGGCTGCGGCGCCATCATGATGCGCCAGGAGAAGGAGAGATTGCCTTCCGAGGTGCAGGAGCCCCAGCGGCTCGACGTGTCCTTGTAGCGGATCGCCTTGGCGCGCTTGCCGAGCGCCTCGGTGTGCTTGATCACCAGCTTCTCGATCTCCTTCTTGGCCTCGCGCTTCAAGAAGTCGGCGATACGGCGCGGCAGATGTATCCGGTCGCCATGGACGATCAGCAGTGGCCCACGCTCGTCGCGCGACACGGTGACGGTGCCGCGCTTTGACGGCTCATGGACGATGCGGTGCGGCACGCCCCGGATCGGGATCTTGATGCCCGGCCGCACTTGCGGGCGCGTCGGCACCTTGGCCAGGCGCTGCTCCAGCCAGTCCTGATGGCGGTCGAGGAACCTGTCCACCTCGCCACGGCGCAGGCCGGGCGGCACGGTGATGCGCAGGCCCTGGCCGCCGGAATCGATGCGCAGCGTCAGGCGCCGTGCGCGGGCGCTCTCGACGATCTTGAGCGGCAGCGTGCGACCGGCGACGCAATATTCGCGCTCCACGACTGGCGTGGCCTTGGGCTTCGTCAGATTGCGGAAGAATCCGATGGTCATGGCGGGACGATACGCGATTCGAGAAAAACGACTAGAACAAAAAAGAAACGGCGCCGCTCACGCGACGCCGTTTTTTTTCACGATCGGGCTTGTCGCACAGCCTCAGTCGTCAAGCAGGTTCGAGCCCTTGCCGCGCTTGGTCGGGGTCGTGCCGGTGTTCGGATCGGTCTTCGCCGGCGCGGTCGACTTGTTGCGCTTGGCCATGAAGCGATCGAACTCGTCCTGATCCTTGGCGCGGCGCAGTTCGCGGGCATAGTCGTCGAACTCGGTCAGCATGTCGTCGAGCTTGCGGCGTTCCTCGGCGAGGCGCTCGAGCTCCTTTTCGCGCCAGTCGTCGAAAGCGACGTTGCCGGTGCGGGCGGAGCCATTGCCCCAGCGAGCGGCCTTGTCGGAACCGCGGCGGCAGCCGGCGAAGATGCCGTCGGTCGCACGGTTGACGTCACGCTTGAAGCCGTCGAGCCGGTCGCCCCAGATGATGTAGGCGAGCATGGCGAAGCCCAGCGGCCAGAACACCATGAAGCCGATCACCATCAACGCGATGGTTGCCGGCGTCCAGGCCGGGCGGATCAATGCAGATGTGTTCATTTTCTCCCATTCCTTCGGTTGGAGACAGCCAGGACCGGCTGCGTGGAATCGAAATGGGAAGGCAAAAACGGCGATTCAAGACAATGTCCGCCAAAACCGGACAAGGGTTTGAAATGACTATCGCTTTTTGAGCCTGTCGAGGAAAAGCACGACCAGCCCTGCGATCAGCCCCCAGAATGCCGCGCCAACGCCGAACAGGGTCAATCCCGAAGCGGTGACGACAAAGGTGACGATGGCGGCCATGCGGTCGCCCTCATCCTTCAGCGCGATCGCCAGCGCGTTGGCCAGCGAGGCCATCAGCGCCAGACCCGCCACCAGCACGATCAGGCTTTGCGGCAGGACGGCGAAGATCGCCACCAGCGACGCGCCGAAAATCGCGAAGATGACATAGGCGAGCGCATAGAAGGGGCCGGTCTTCCAGCGCTCGGCGGGGTCGGGATGGACGTCCGGCCCAGTGCAGATCGCCGCCGAAATCGCCGCCAGATTGGTGGTCGAGCCGCCGAACGGCGCCGACAGCAGGGAAAACAGGCCGGTGACGCCGATCAGCGGGCCGGGCTCCGGGTGGTAGCCGGCGGCGCGCAGCACGGCCAGCCCCGACAGGTTCTGCGAGGCCATGGTGACGAGATAGAGCGGCAGCGCCAGGCCAATCATCGCCTTGGCGGTGAAATCAGGCGCGATCAGCGTCAGCGTCGACAGTTCGGGGGTCGGCAAGCCGCCGACACGGCCGGTGAGAAACGCGGCGAGACCGCCGCCGACCAGCACCGCCAGCACCGACAGCGCCGGGTGGAACACGCGGATCAAGAAGAAGGCCGCGATCAGCGGCAGGATCAGCCAGGGGTCGACGGGAACGGTCTTGACCGCGTTGAGGGCGAAGGTAACGACAATGCCGGCCAGCATGCCGGAAGCGACCGAGGGCGGTATCCTGGAGATCAATTGCGTCAGGGGCCGGAACAGACCGGTGGCGATCAACAGGATGGCGGTGACGATGAAGGCGGCCACGGCTTCGCCGATCGAAAAGCCGCTCGATGCCGCCATCAGCGCCAGGCCTGGGGTCGACCACGCGGTGATGACAGGCATTTTGGTGCGCCAGGACAGCCACAGGCTCTCGATCGCCATGGCCAGGCAAATCGCCGTCACCCAGCTTGCCGTCTGAATTTGCGTCGCGCCGACCGCGTGGGCGGCGGCAATGACGATGGCCAGCGTGCCGCCAAAGCCGACGATTGCCGCCACGAAGGCCGAGATCGGAATGGAAAGGCGCATCGTCACTTGTCCCGCCCGGCCATGTCGCCGACCGCCCGCACCAGCATGTCGAGATCCTGCGGTCGCGACAGGCGGTGGTCGCCATCGGGAATGAGCGACAGCGTGACATCGTCGGCCGGCAGCAGGCTGACCAGCTTCAGCGCGTGGTTCGACGGTACGTCCGGATCGGCCAGGCCCTGCAGGATGTGGACCGGGCAATGCGTGTCGATCGGCCCAGTCATCACCCGGTTGGCGCGCCCGTCCTCGATCAAAGCGCGGGTATAGATGTAAGGCTCCGTGGAATAGTCCGACGGCTCGGCGAAGAATCCCTTCTCAGCGAGGGCGCGCTTCTGCGCTTTGGTCAGCACGGGCTCGACCAGCTCGGAGGTAAAATCCGGCGCCGGCGCCAGCAACACCAGGCCGACGACGCTAGTGTCGCCTGCCTTGCGCAATTCCTGCACCATGCGCAGCGCGATCCAGGCGCCCATCGACGAGCCGACCAGGATCTGATTGCCCTTGGCAAACTTCCGGAACACGGCAAGGCTTTGCGAAAGCCATGTCGAAATCGTGCCGTCGGCAAAGGCGCCGCCGGATTCGCCGTGGCCGGAATAGTCATGGCGCAGGAAGGCGCGGCCTTCTTTTGCCGCCCAGTCAGACAGGGTCTGCGCCTTCGTGCCCAGCATGTCCGACTTGTAGCCGCCGAGCCAGACGATACCGGGCGTCGAACCCGCATTATGGCGCACCGCGATGCTCGATCCATCGACATTGAGAAAGGTCGGGGGGAGAAAGGCTGGGGGCGTGACGGTCATGGCTTTTTCCTCAGGCCCCTCTTCTGGCTCGGGGTTCTTGTGGCACAGCCACAGGCGTGGCGAAAAGTGCTCGCGCTGTTTCTTTGTTTGGTGCAGGCGGTGATCAGGGTGATTTTCTATCAATGCTGTGCTATTGACTCCGCCCGCGCGCTCACCACATTGGCGCGTCCACGCATCAGACTGACAAATCCTGAACGAAACGGCCAAGGAGACCACGACCATTCGCAGACCTTTCAAAGCAGCGGCGCCGACCAAGGATGGGCCGCGCTCCAACCGTGACATCCGGGTTCCCCGGGTCCAGCTTATCGACGCCGAAGGCCAGAACCGCGGCGATGTTTCCATCAACGACGCATTGCTGCTCGCCGAAGAGGCGGGGCTCGATCTCGTTGAGATATCGCCCAATGCGGTGCCGCCCGTCGTAAAGATCCTCGATCTCGGCAAGTTGAAATACGCCAACCAGAAGAAGGCGGCCGAGGCGCGCAAGAATCAGAAGGTCATCGAGATCAAGGAGATCAAGATGCGCCCGAACATCGACAGCCATGACTACGAGACCAAGATGAAGGCGGTGCGCCGCTTCTTCGAAGAGGGCGACAAGGTCAAGCTGACATTGCGCTTCCGCGGCCGCGAGATGGCGCATATGGAACTCGGCATGCAGCTTCTGAACAAGGTGCGCGAGGAAGTGGCGACCATTGCAAAAGTCGAGGCGGAGCCGAAGCTCGAAGGCCGCCAGATGATGATGGTGCTGGCGCCGCGCTAAGGTGTGCTGAATATCAACACCTGAGATCACGATAAAGTCAGGCGTGACCAGCGCTCCAAATCCGCCTGAATTGTCTTGCAGAGCGTCCCGGCGATCGGCGGGACGCCTGTTTTTCGGCTAAAGCTGCGATCGCCGGCTTTGTTTTTTATGCATGTCGTCCTCCCAAAACCGGACCCACTTTTGGGCGACATGCAATAGGCTCCTCGACGATCGGATATCCCCTTGGACAACGAACTCAAATACGGGCTGGGCAATTACCAGCAGATGCGTCGGCTGGTGCTTGCCGTGCTCGTGGTGGTGCTGTTTCTGGCGCTGCTGTTTGGCCAGTCGACCTTCCCACCCGACACGCCGGTGCATGAAACAATCGAGATGTTCGGCGTGCTGCTGATCTTCCTCGGCATCGTCGGCCGCCTCTGGGCGACGCTCTATATAGGCGGGCGCAAATCCTCCGAGGTGGTCACCGGCGGGCCCTATTCGATCACTCGCAACCCGCTCTATGTGTTCTCGACGGTGGCCGCGGCCGGCGTCGGCGCGCAGATCGGCTCGTTCTCGGGCATCATCCTGTTCGCACTGCTGTGCGCGGGCGCCTTCCATATCGTCATCCTGCGCGAGGAGAAATTCCTCAAGGAAGCGCTCGGCGCGCCCTATCAGGCCTATCTGGACAAGGTGCCGCGCTTCTTCCCGAAGCTTTCCCTCTACCAGGAGGGCGACACCGGCAGCTTCAAGCCGCGCCTGCTGTTGACCACGCTGCTCGACGGCCTGGTGTTCCTGATCGCGCTGCCGGCCTTCGAACTGATCGACGGCGCGCAGCAGTCGGGCATGCTTCCGGTGTGGTTCAAGCTGCCCTGAGCGGGGACAGAGCGTCGCACGGCTTCAGGTGTTGCGCACCGGCCGTGTTTGACGTATAGGACCGCCGTTCAAGAAAACCGCCCGGCAGGGCATGCCGTGGCGGTTTCATTTGCTTTTCGGGCTTTGGTCGGCCCGGAGCGAACAAGAAGCGCGATAGTGCGCCAACAATACGGAGTAGCAAAATGCCCAAGATGAAGACCAAGTCGGCCGCCAAGAAGCGGTTCAAGATCACAGGTACGGGTAAAGTCCTGTCGGCTGCGGCCGGCAAGCGTCACGGCATGATCAAGCGTTCCAACAAGTTCATTCGAAATGCCCGCGGCACGATGGTTCTGGCTGAACCGGATGGCAAGAAGGTCATCAAGAATTTTCTGCCGAACGGCCTCTAAGGCATTCGGTCCGGACACGCAGTAGTTTTACGCAATTCCGAACGGAAAGCCGCAGGCACCTGGGATTGCTTTTAAGGAGATCATGACATGGCACGCGTAAAGAGAGGCGTCACCTCGCACGCCAAGCACAAGAAGGTCCTGAAAGCCGCGAAAGGCTTCTACGGCCGTCGCAAGAACACCATCCGCATCGCCAAGCAGGCGGTGGAAAAGTCGCTGCAGTACGCCTACCGCGACCGCAAGAACCGCAAGCGCTCGTTCCGCGCGCTCTGGATCCAGCGCATCAATGCCGCGACCCACGAGCATGGCCTGACCTATGGCCGCTTCATCGATGGCTTGAACAAGGCCGGCATCGAGATCGATCGCAAGATCCTGTCCGACATGGCCATCCATGAGCCGCAGGCTTTCGCCGCGCTCGTGGCCAAGGCCAAGGTCGCGCTCGAATATCTGAAGAACACCACGCCGAACGCCTTTGAAAGCGCTGTCGCCTAAGACCAGCGCTTCCCAAGCATTCGCAATTCTGATTATGGGGAACCCGCGCTGGCACGGCTGGCGCGGGTTCTTTTGTCTCTGATGTCTGAACTTTCAACTTAAAAGTGACTTCCACTTTAAAGTCGACTTCCAACGTAGCGAGTTTGACCCGTGAACGACGCAACTAGTGGCCTGGATACGCTCGAAAATTCCCTGCTGGCCGATATTGCATCGGCGGCCGATGAGCCGGCGATCGAGGCCGTGCGCATAGCCGCCTTCGGCAAGAAGGGCACCGTGTCCGAGATGCTGAAAACGCTTGGCGCCATGACCGCCGAGGAGCGCCAGCTCAAGGGGCCCGTCATCAACGGCCTCAAGAACCGCGTCACCGAGGCGCTGACGGCACGCAAGGCCGAATTGAAAGACGTGGCGATCGCAGCACGTCTCGCCGCCGAGAAGGTCGACGTGACGCTGCCGGTGCGGCAGTCGCCAGCCGAGCGCGGCCGCATCCATCCGATCAGCCAGGTCATCGACGAGATCGCCGCGATCTTCGGCGATCTCGGCTTCGCCATCGCAGAAGGTCCAGACATCGAGACCGACTATTACAATTTCACCGCGCTGAATTTCCCCGAGGGACATCCGGCGCGCGAGATGCACGACACCTTCTTCTTCCAGCCGGACGAGAAGGGCGAGCGCAAGCTGTTGCGCACGCACACCTCGCCCGTGCAGATCCGCACCATGGAGAAGCAGAAGCCGCCGATCCGCATCGTCATTCCGGGCAAGACCTACCGCCAGGATTCCGACGCCACGCACTCGCCGATGTTCCATCAGGTCGAGGGACTGGTGATCGACAAGACAGCCAATGTCGCCAACATGAAGTGGGTGCTGGAGGAATTCTGCAAGGCGTTCTTCGAGGTACCCTCGGTCAAGATGCGCTTCCGGCCGTCCTTCTTCCCGTTCACCGAGCCAAGCCTCGAGGTCGACATACAGTGCGACCGCTCGCGGCCCGGCGAAGTGCGCTTCGGTGAAGGCTCCGACTGGATGGAGATCCTCGGCTGCGGCATGGTGCATCCCAATGTGCTGCGCGCCGGCGGGCTCGATCCGGACGAGTACCAGGGCTTTGCCTGGGGCATGGGCATCGACCGCATCGCCATGCTGAAATACGGCATGCCAGACCTGCGCGCCTTCTTCGACGCCGATGTGCGCTGGCTGTCGCATTACGGCTTCCGGCCGCTCGACATGCCGACGCTGTTCGGCGGCTTGAGCGCATGACAGCGCTCCACATCGGCGGCTGCCGCTGCGGCGCCGTGCGGTTCGAGGCCTCGGCCGAGCCGCATCACGTCAGCTATTGCCATTGCGGCGATTGCCGGCGGGCGAGTGGCGCGCCGGTCTCGGCCTTTGTCGGCTTCCCGGCCGGCCAGGTTGCGTTCACCGGCAAGGCGCTGAAGATGTACGAGAACGGCCCGGTAACGCGCTCGTTCTGCGGCATCTGCGGCTCGCCCATCGCCTATGTCGACGAGCGGCTGGAAGACGACATCTACTTCATGCTCGGCGCCATGGACGCGCCGGCCGATTTTAGGCCAACGCTGCATGCCTATGTTAGCGAGCAGCTTCCCTTCCTGCATATGTCCGACGATCTGCCGAGACATCTGAAATCAAGCGTCAAAAGACCAGACGGAACAGTCCCATGAAATTCACCCTCTCCTGGCTCAAGGATCACCTCGAGACCGATGCCTCGCTCGACGAGATCGTCGAGCGGCTGACGTCGATCGGCCTCGAAGTCGAGCATGTCGACGACAAGTCGAGCCTGAAACCCTTCGTCATCGCCAAGGTGCTGACGGCGGTGCAGCACCCCGATGCCGACCGGCTGCGCGTGCTGACCGTCGACACCGGCGACGGCAAGTCCCCCGTCCAGGTCGTCTGCGGCGCGCCGAATGCGCGAGCCGGCCTGATCGGTGCTTTCGCCGCGCCCGGCACCTATGTGCCCGGCATCGACGTGACGCTGACAGTCGGCAAGATCCGCGGCGTCGAAAGCCACGGCATGATGTGTTCGGAGCGCGAGCTGGAACTGTCCGACGAGCACAATGGCATCATCGACCTGCCGGCCGATGCGCCGGTCGGCACCAGCTTTGCGTCCTACGCGCATCTCGACGATCCGGTCATCGAGATCAATCTGACGCCGAACCGGCCGGATGCCACCAGCGTCTACGGCATTGCCAGGGATCTGGCGGCGAGCGGGCTCGGCACGCTGAAAAGCGCTGCGGTCGAAAAGATACCCGGCAAGGGCGAGACGCCGGTCAAGGTGGTCATCGAAGCGCCGGAGCTTTGCCCGGGCTTCGCCTTGCGGCTGGTGCGCGGTGTCAAGAACGGCCCGTCGCCGAAATGGCTGCAGCAAAGGCTGATCGCCATTGGTCTCAGGCCGATCAGCGCGCTGGTCGACATCACCAACTACGTCACCTTCGATCGCGGCCGGCCGCTACATGTGTTCGACGCCAGGAAGGTCGCCGGCAATCTCGTCGTGCGCCGCGCGCACGACGGCGAGAAGGTGATGGCGCTGGACGGTCGCGAATACACGCTGACGCCTGACATGTGCGCCATCGCTGACGACAATGGCGTCGAATCGATCGCCGGCGTGATGGGCGGCGAGCATTCCGGCTGCGACGAGAACACGACTGACGTGCTTATCGAATCGGCGCTGTGGGATCCGATTACCACCGCCCGCACCGGCCGCACGCTCGGCATCATCACCGACGCGCGCTACCGTTTCGAGCGCGGCGTCGACCCTGAATTCATGGTCCCTGGCGTCGAGCTGGCAACGAGGCTGGTGCTCGATCTCTGCGGCGGTGAGCCGGCCGAGACCGAAGTCGTCGGCTATGCCGGCCACAAGCCCAAGATCGTCTCCTTCCCGATTTCGGAAGTGACGCGGCTGACCGGCATCGAGGTGCCGAAAGAGGAAAGCCTCGATATCCTGTCGCGCCTCGGCTTCAAGCCGCAGGGCTCGAGCGAAGTCGTCGATGTGGCGTTGCCGTCCTGGCGTCCCGATGTCGACGGCAAGGCCGATCTGGTCGAAGAAGTGATGCGCATCCATGGCGTCGACAACATCGCGCCGCAGCCGCTCGGCGCGCATGATGCGGTCAATTCGAAGATCCTGACCACGCTGCAGGTCCGCACCCGCACCGCCAAGCGCGCGCTTGCCGTGCGCGGCATGATGGAGGCCGTCACCTGGTCGTTCATTCCGGCCAAGCATGCCGAACTGTTCGGCGGCGGCCAGACGGCGCTGAAGCTTGCCAACCCGATCGCCGCCGACATGTCCGACATGCGCCCGTCGCTGCTGCCGGGGCTGATCGCCGCCGCCCAGCGCAATGCCGACAAGGGCATTGGCGACGTCGCGCTGTTCGAGGTCTCCGGCACCTATGAGGGCGACGGCGCCGACCAGCAGCGGCGCGTCGCCGCCGGCGTGCGCCGCGGCACGGCCAAGCTCGACGGCTCCGGCCGCAGCTGGGCCGGCAATTCCGGTCCGGTCGGCGTGTTCGATGCCAAGGCCGATGCGATCGCGGCGCTCGAAGCCTGCGGCGCGCCGGTCGAACGGCTGCAGATCGAGGCGGGCGGTCCGGCCTGGTACCATCCCGGCCGGTCCGGCACAATCAAGCTCGGGCCGAAGACCGTGCTCGGTACGTTCGGCGAATTCCATCCCAAGACGATGGAAGGGCTCGACGTTTCCGGCCCGCTGTGCGGCTTCGAAGTGTTCGTCGACGCCGTGCCGGAGCCGAAGGCCAAGCCGACGAAGACCAAGCCGAAGCTGGAGCTCTCCGCCTTCCAGGCGGTGAAGCGCGACTTCGCCTTCGTCGTCGACAAAGCGGTCGAGGCCGGCACGCTGGTGCGCGCCGCATTGGCCGCCGACAAGAAGCTGATCACTGCCGTCTCGGTCTTCGACATCTTCGAAGGCGCGTCGCTCGGCGCTGACAAGAAATCGATCGCGATCGAAGTGTCGATCCAGCCGGTCGAGAAGACGTTGACCGACGAGGATTTCGAGGCGTTGGCCAAGCGCGTCGTCGAGAATGTCGGCAAACAGACGGGCGGCGTGCTGCGCGGCTAAACTTGCGGGCAGATGGCGAATCGTCCTCCAAAGGGCGATGGACCATCTGCGCTATTCCGGGCTGCCGTTCGAAGCACAGCGAGGGGCGTTTCTCGAGATCGTCTCGAGGGACTCGCTCGTCCGTGAAGCGCTGGCGCGCGCCCGCACGCTTGGGCTGCCCGACTGGCTGGTGGTTTCAGGTGCGCTTTACAACAGCGTCTGGAACCATCTGACCGGAAAGCCGTCAGGTTACGGCATCAAGGATGTCGACCTGTTTTATTTTGACGACAGCGACCTGTCCTATGAGGCCGAAGACGCTGTCATCCGCCGGGCAGCGCGGCATTTCGAGGGGCTGGCGCTGCCGGTCGAGGTGCGAAATCAGGCGCGGGTGCATCTGTGGTATCCGCAGAAATTCGGCCAGCCCTGCCCGCGCTATACGAACGCGAGCGAATCCATCAGCTATTTTGCCTCGAAGACGCATGCGGTTGGAGTGCGCTACGATGCCGGCGGGCATTTGGAGCTGGTCGCTCCGTTCGGGCTTGATGACGTCTTTTCGTTCCGCATCACGCCGAATCGGGTGACGGACAATCAGCAGACGCATGAGGCGAAGGGCAAGCGGGCGCTGGAGTGCTGGCCGGAGATTAGTGTGGTGCCGTGGTGACCCCTTAGGGGCAGGGTCGATCCGCACAGCGGATCGGGGTGGGGGTACTCGTAGGCGCTCCCCCACCCCGTCTCGCTGCCTCCGCTTCGCTGCGACAGCGAGCCGACCCTCCCCACGAGGGGGAGGGTGAAGGCCCTAGCCATTCACCAGCGCCAGCAACTCCTCCGTATAGCGTTTGCCCATCACCTTATCCGGTGACAGCGCATCGCCGATCGCCGCCACCTCGGCAGCACTCAGTTCAATCGCGGCCGCTGCCGTGTTCTGCTCCAGATGGCGGATTTTTCGTGCACCGGGGATCGGCACGATAAAATCACCCTGATGCAGCACCCAGGCCAGCGCCAGCTGCGCCGAGGTCACGCCCTTCTCGGCAGCCATTGTTTCCAGCGTGGCGATAACCTTGGCATTGGCTTCCATGGCCTCGGCCTGGAAGCGCGGCAAGGTCCGGCGCCAGTCGCCATCGTCTAGCGTTTCGGGCTTGGCGATGGTGCCGGTCAAAAGGCCACGGCCGAGTGGGCTGTAGGGAACGAAGCCGATGCCGAGTTCGCGGCAGACGGCAAACACCTCCTCTTCCGGGTCACGGGTCCACAGCGAATATTCGCTCTGCACGGCAGCGATCGGATGCACGGCATGCGCACGGCGGATGGTCGCGGCACTTGCCTCCGAGAGGCCGAGCGCGCGGACCTTGCCCTCGCGCACCAGTTCGGCCATGGCACCGACCGTATCCTCGATCGGCACGTTGGGGTCGACACGGTGCTGGTAGTAGAGATCGATGACATCGGTGCCCAACCGCTTCAGCGAGGCCTCGGCAACGGCCTTGACGTGCTCGGGGCGGCTGTCGACGCCGGCCATGCGGTCGAGGCCGGTGCCTTCCTCTAGAATCTTGAAGCCGAATTTGGTGGCGATGGTGACCTTGTCGCGCATCGATTTCAGCGCCTTGCCGAGCAGGATCTCGTTCTCGTAAGGGCCGTAGACTTCCGCGGTGTCGAAGAAGTTGACGCCGATCTCGACAGCGCGGTGCAGCGTGGAGATCGCCTCTGCCTCCGGCTGGCCGCCATAGGCGAAGCTCATACCCATGCAGCCGAGGCCGACGGGATAAACGTTCAATTCAGTTCCTAGCTTGCGGGTTTGCATCACGCGTCTCCTTGTTGTGATGCAGCAGAAATAGCGCCTTGCAGTCTGTTCGATAATCGGCTCTTCTTCGTACGGCCCGTTCCAAGAAATAGATCAATGAACCGAGCACATCTCTCACAGCTTGCCGTGCTGGCGACCGTTGCCCAATGCGGCAGTTTTCGCGGCGCGGCCAGGGAATTGGCCATCGCGCCGTCGGCGGTCAGCCATGCGGTGTCCAGTCTGGAGGCACGGCTCGGCGTGCGGCTCCTTGCGCGCAGCACGCGCAGCGTCGCGCCGACGGAAGAGGGCGCGCAATTGCTGGAGCGGTTACGTCCTGCCCTTTCCGAAATCGACCTGGCTCTGGAGACGGCACTTGAGGCGCGCGACCGGCCGGCCGGGAATCTGCGGCTCAGCGTGCCGCGCACGGCGGCGCATCTGGTGCTGACGCCACGGCTCGGCGCATTTGCCAAGGCCTATCCCGACATCGTGCTGGAGATCCTCATCGAGGATCGTTTCACCGATGTGGTGGAAGGCGGCTTCGACGCCGGCGTGCGGCTCGGCGAGAGCCTGCAGCGTGACATGATCGCGGTGCGTATCGGGCCGGACATGCGCGGCGCAGTGGTCGGCGCGCCATCCTATTTCGCGGCCATGCCGAGGCCGCATCATCCGCGCGACCTTGCCGATCATCGCTGCATCCGCTTCCGCTTCTCCAGCGGCATTCTCTACCGCTGGGAATTCGCGAAGGGCGGCGAAGAAATCGAGATCGCCGCGCAGGGGCCGCTGATCCTCGACGAGGACCATCTGATCGCGCAAGCCGCGATCGATGGCACAGGCCTCGCCTTCGTCTTCGAGCCTTATGTGCGGGCGCCGCTCGCCGACGGCAGGCTGATCCGCGTGCTGGAGGACTGGTGCCCGCCCTTCGAGGGGTTCTTCGTCTATTACCCCAGCCGCAGGCAGATGCGCCCGGCGCTCAGGGCGTTCGTGGATTTCTTCAAGGTGAGCGGTTAGGGCACGCCCCTCACCCTCCCCCTTGTGGGGAGGGTGAGGGGCGTTGGAAGAAAGTTCTGTCCAGCGTCGTTCACACACAATGCAGTCAATCACCAACACCACGACCCGCTACGGTTGGGCAACCATCATCCTCCACTGGCTGATCGGCATCATCTTCATCGGCCAGTTCGCCCTCGGCTTCATCATGGTGCGGCTGACCAGCCAGCGCACCGCTTTCGAGCTGATCCAGTTGCACAAATCGTTGGGCTTTCTGCTGCTTGGCCTCATCATCCTGCGCATCGCCTGGCGGCTTGGCAATGCGACGCCGCCTCTGCCGCCTTCGGTCGGCACGCTGGAACGGCATACGGCGCCGCTCGCGCATCTGGCGCTCTATGCCTTCCAGGTGGCCTTGCCCTTGTCGGGCTGGGCGCTGGTTTCGGTTTCGACGCTGGAAATCCCGACCATGCCGTTCAACCTGTTCGTTATGCCCAATCTGCCGCTCACCGAATCCGATGCCGCCGAAAGCTTCTGGGCGGCCGCGCACTGGTATCTCGCTTATCTGGGCATCGCGCTCGTCGCGCTGCATGTCGCAGCCGCCCTGCGCCACCACTTCCTGCTGCGCGACAGCGTGCTCACGCGTATGATCACGCCTTCGTCAGGTGGGGAATAGAGCGGGCGGCACGCGCGTTTGTGAGGTGAGGACGCCAAAAAGCGTTGCCTCCAGGAAAGGAACAATCCCATGCATGCGCGCATCCTTGGATTCGCGGCTTTTGCCGCATGCCTTGCCGTGCCCGCAGCCGCGGCGGTGGCATTGAACGACGCCGCCGGCAGCTACACGATCAGCCCGGCAAGCTCCAGCATCCGTTTTACCATAGGCAAGGCCGGCGGCGGCGGCTTCGATGGCGCCTTCGCCCGCTTCAAGGGCACGATCCGCATCGACAATGGCGATGTCGGGCGCTCGAAGGTCGATCTTACCATCTATCCGGAAAGCGTCGGCACCGGCCAGAGCCGCATCGATGCCTTCCTGCGCTCCGACGCGGTGTTCGACGCGGCCAACAGCCCGGAAATCCAGTTCCGCTCGACCAGCGTGACCCGCACCGGCGACACATCAGCCCTTGTCACCGGCAGGCTGACGGCGCGCGGCAAGACGTTTGCGGAAAAGTTCACCGCCGAGCTCGATGGGTTGAAGGGCGGCACGATCAAATTCCATGTCACCGGCAAGGTGCTGCGGTCGCGCTACGGCATGGATGTCGGCACGCCACTCTATTCCAACGTCGTCGACTTCGACATGACGCTGACGGGGAAGCGGGGCTGAGCTGGGTCAGCCTCGGTCATTGGCTTTTCCGTCGATTTCGGGCAAACCTCGTCTGATACTACCGACATGGAGAAGCGTGATGTTCCGATGGGGTGTGTTGTCGACGGCCAAGATCGGTCGCGAGCAGTTGTTGCCGGCAATCGTCGAGGCGGAGAACGGCGTGCTGTCGGCGATCGCCAGCCGCGACCTGTCGAAAGCCAGGGCCCTGGCCGAGCGTTTCGGCGCCCGCTTTGCGTTCGGATCGTACGAGGAACTGCTGGCCTCCAAGGACATTGACGGCGTCTATATCCCGCTGCCGACATCGCAGCATGTCGAATGGACGGCGAAGGCCATCGAGGCGGGAAAACATGTGCTGGTCGAGAAGCCCCTCGCGCTCGACGCCAAGGACATCCTCCCCCTCATCAAGCTGCGCGATGCCAAGAAGGTGCTGGTTTGCGAAGCCTTCATGGTGATCTACCACCCGCAATGGATCAAGGTGCGCGATCTCATCGCCAGCGGCGCCATCGGCCGGCTGCGCCATGTGCAGGGCGCGTTCTCCTACTACAATGTCGATCCCAACAACATGCGCAACCAGCTCGATCTCGGCGGCGGTGCACTGCCCGACATCGGCGTTTACCCCACCGTTTCGACGCGGTTTTCGACCGGCAAGGAGCCTAGCCGTGTGCAGGCGACGATCGAGCGCGACAAGAAATTCGGCACCGACATCTACTCCTCGATCCGCGCCGATTTCGGCGATTTCGAACTGTCCTTCTATTTGTCGACGCAGATGGCGGCGCGCCAGGTGATGGTGTTCCACGGCGAGAAGGGTTTCATCGAGGTCTTCTCGCCGTTCAATGCCGGGCTTTACGATCATCACCGCGTCGAACTGCACAACCAGAACCACACCGAGGCGCAGGTGTTCCGCTTCCCCGGCACGCAGCAGTACCGGCTGGAGGTCGAGACTTTCGCGCGGGCGGCACAGGGCGGCAAGGAGCGTGTCTTCACGCTGGAGGAATCCGTGCTCAACCAGAAGGTCATCGACGCCATCTTCCGCGCCGGCGGCAAGGACGGTTGGGAGGCCGTTTAACTTTCTGCGATAAATAGCCGGCTAATTCTGGGAGGAAAAATGGCTGACGATGCGGACGTGATCATTGTCGGCGCGGGCCTGGCCGGGTTGGTTGCCGCCGCCGAGCTTGCCGAGGCCGGCAAGAAGGTCATCATCGTCGACCAGGAGCCGGAGCAGTCGCTGGGCGGCCAGGCGTTCTGGTCGTTCGGCGGGCTTTTCCTGGTGGATTCGCCCGAGCAGCGGCGCATGCGCATCCGCGATTCACATGATCTGGCGCTCGAGGACTGGATGGGCACCGCCGCTTTCGACCGGCCGGAGGATTTCTGGCCGCGCAAATGGGCGGAAGCCTATGTCGGCTTTGCCGCCGGCGAGAAACGCTCCTGGCTAATCGAGCGCGGCCTGAAATTCTTTCCCGTGGTCGGCTGGGCCGAGCGCGGCGGCGGCAATGCCATCGGCCACGGCAATTCTGTACCGCGCTTCCACATCACCTGGGGCACCGGCCCCGGCGTTCTCGAGCCTTTCGTGCAGCGCGTGCGCGAGGCGCAGAAGCGCGGATTGATCAGCTTCAAGTTCCGCCACCGGGTCAACGAATTGACGCGGGCGGGTGACGTCGTGACCGGTGTGCGCGGCGATGTCCTTGAGCCGAGCACGGTCGAGCGTGGCCACAAGAGCTCGCGCGACATATCTGGCGATTTCGAGCTGCATGCGCAAGCGGTGATCGTCGCCTCCGGCGGCATCGGCGGCAACCATCGACTGGTGCGGGAAAACTGGCCAAAGCGCCTTGGTACGGCGCCCAAGCGCATGATCACCGGCGTGCCCGACCATGTCGACGGCCGCATGCTGGCCATCACGGAACAGGCCGGCGGTTCGATCATCAACCGTGACCGCATGTGGCACTATGTCGAGGGCATCAGGAACTGGGCGCCGATCTGGACCGAACACGCGATCCGCATCCTGCCCGGCCCTTCGTCACTGTGGCTCGATGCCAGGGGAAAACGCCTGCCGGTGCCGCTCTATCCCGGTTTCGACACGCTGGGCACGCTCAGCCACATCATGAGCACCGGCTTCGACTATTCCTGGTTCATCCTGACCAGGAAGATCATCCAGAAGGAGTTCGCGCTGTCGGGCTCCGAACAGAATCCGGACCTGACCGGCAAGAGCTGGCGCCAGGTGCTCGGCCGCGCCACGTCGGGCATTCCGGGTCCGGTGAAGGCCTTCATGGAGAAGGGCGAGGACTTTATTGTCGAGGCCGACCTTTCGAAGCTGGTGGCGCGCATGAACGCGCTGGCCGGCGGCGAGCCGCTGCTTGAAGTCGCGCAGGTGGAACGCGAGATCCGCGCCCGCGATCGCCAGCTCGACAATCCGTTTTCCAAGGACATGCAGATCACCGCGCTGCGCGGCGCCCGCGCCTATCTCGGCGACAAGCTCATCCGTACGGCCAAGCCGCACAAGATGCTCGATCCAGCAAACGGCCCGCTGATCGCGGTGCGCCTCAACATCCTGACCCGCAAGACGCTGGGCGGCCTGCAGACCGATCTCGACAGCCGCGTGCTGGGCGCCGATGGCCAGCCGGTACCGGGGCTCTATGCCGTTGGCGAGGCCGCCGGTTTCGGCGGCGGCGGCGTGCATGGCTATGCGGCGCTGGAAGGCACCTTCCTCGGCGGCTGCATCTTCTCCGGCCGCAGCGCCGGCCGAGCGGCGGGACGCTCGGTGGCGTGAAACGACGGTGCGGTGGCCCGTCGTGAGACGGAAACCGCTTACCAGAGCCAGGCGCCCTGCCCAAGCGCGGCCGCCGCGCCGACGATCCGTGTGAAACTTTCGCGGGCGCGGCCGACCGTGTGCCGGGCCCTGAGATAGCCATGCACCAGGCCCGGTTCCTCGAACCAGGTGGCTCTCCCGCCCGCCGCGATGATGCGGTCGCGATAGGTCTCGCCGTCTGAAGACAGCGGGTCGCACTGCGCGGTGACCAGCACGGTCGGCGGCAGGTTGGCGAAGTCGGTGTCGGCCAGCGGCGCCAGTGTGGCATCGCCGCTGCGATCCTGCCCGCCGGTGCGAATGTGCTTGTAGAATTCAAGATCGCGCATGGTCAGCATCGGTGCTTCGGCATGCGTGACATAGGAGTCCTTCGAGCGGTCGCCGCCGAGACCGGGATAGATCAGCACCTGACCGACCGGCCGTTTCACGTGGCCGCGCGTGGCGTGGCTGACGGCGGCGCAGAGATTGCCGCCGGCGCTGTCGCCGCAGAGCAGGATGGGGCGATCGCGGGTGGATGCAACCCATGCGAAGGCGGTCATCGCGTCGTCGAAGGCGGCAGGATGCAAATGCTCCGGCGCCAGCCGATAGTCGACCGAGACAACTTCGTAGCCGGTGCGGGCGCAAAGCTCGGCGCAGACGTCGTCATGGCTGTCCAGCCCGCCAAGCATGAAGCCGCCGCCATGGATGCAGAGCACCGTCGCCGCCGGTTGCGGGGCGCTTCGGTAGATACGGATCGGGATATCGTGCGTGGGCGTGGCAATGGCCGAGGTTTCGACCGTCACGCCCTGGGGATAGCCGGCAAAGAACTCCCGGCACATGCGGTCGTAGATCTCGCGCTGCTGGGTGATCGTGTAGTCGATCGTGTCGGGCGGATAATAGGAATTGGTCCGCTCGATGAAGGCCCAGGTCTCGGCATCGATGAGTTTTGTGTAGTCGGTCATGGAACTCCTTTACCTTCCCCTTGATGGGGGGAGGTCGCCGCGGAGCGGCGGGTGGGGGTGGCGGCGCTTCACCCCACCCCGGACCTTCGGTCCGACCCTCCCCATCAAGGGGAGGGTAAGGCGGCTCACTTTCCCTTCCACACCGGATCGCGCTTTTCGGCGAAGGCGCGGAACCCTTCCATATTGTCCTCGGAGCCGTAGAGCGCATCGACCGTCGCCAACTGGCGGCGCGTTACCCTGTTCATGGCGTCCTGGAAGGTCAGCGCTTCGGCCACCCGCGCGGTCTCCTTGATCGCGGCAAAGACCAGCGGCGGGCCGCTGGCGAGCAGGCGGGCGATCTCCCAGACGCGGTCCTCGAGCTTTTCCTTGGGCAGCACCTCGTTGACCAGGCCCCAGCGATGTGCCTCCGCGACATCCATCCAGCGGCCGGTGAGCAGGAGGTCCATGGCGACATGGTAGGGAATGCGCTTCGGCAGCTTGATCGTCGCCGCGTCGGCCAGCGTGCCGGCGCGAATTTCGGGCAGCGCGAAGGAGGAGTGGTCGGAGGCGTAGATGAGATCGCAGGACAGCGCCAGTTCGAAGCCGCCGCCCACCGCCATGCCGTTTACGCAAGCGATGACCGGCTTGTTCAAGTCGCGCAATTCCTGCAGGCCGGCGAAGCCGCCGACGCCGTAGTCGCCGTCGACCGCGTCGCCGCCGGCGGCGGCCTTCAGGTCCCAGCCGGCGCAGAAGAACTTGTCGCCTGATGTCTTGACGATGGCGACGCGCAGTTCCGGATCGTCGCGGAACGCCTTGAAGGTTTGCCCCATCAGCCGCGAGGTCTTCAGGTCGATGGCGTTGGCCTTGGGCCGGTCGAGCGTGACCTCGAGAATCGAGCCTTCGCGGCGGGTCGAAATGACGTCAGACATTCTTGTTTTCTCCGAGCACCAGCAGCGCGTCGGCGATCCAGGCACCCTTGCCTTCGACGCAGACGATCAGCGGATTGATGTCGAGTTCCTCGATCTCGCCGGCATTCTTCTGCACGAAGTCGGCAATGCCCGCGATAGCATCGATGGCGGCCGCGACATCGGCCTTCGGCCGGCCGCGATAGCCTTCGAGCAGCGGGAACAGCTTCAGGCCGCGCAAAGCCGCCTCGATGTCGTCGCGGGTCGCCGGCAGCATCAAGGTGACGCTGTCGCGCAGCAATTCGACCAGTACGCCGCCAGTGCCCAGCGTCATGACTGCACCGAACATCGGATCCCTGGTGAAGCCGACGATCAGTTCAGCGACGCCGTCGCGCACCATGCGCTCGACATAGAGGCCAGTGCCGAGCGGCAGCAGATCATGCGCCGCCGTGCTGACGGATTCGGCGTCCTTGAGGTTGAGCCGGACAGCGCCGACCTCGGATTTATGGGTGACGCCCAGCGCCTTCAGGGCAACGGGAAAGCCGAGCGCCATCGAGGAAATCACCGCCTCGACCGCATTGCCGGCGCGCTCGCCCTTGGGCACGGGAAGCCCGGCCTTGATCAGCCGCGCCTTGGCTTCGGCCTCGTCGGGCGTGACATGCCCGCCGCCGGCGGCGCCGGCAGCGGATGTGTCGACCGGCTGCGCCTGCGGTTCAGCCCATGCCCAGCCGATGAAGGCTGCCGCGCCTGCGGCATCCATGGCCTCGGAAATGCCGAACAACGGCACCATGCCGCGCGCCATCAGCTCTGCGGTGTATTCCTCGGGCAGGTTCTCCGGCAGCGAGGAGACGATCGCGCCATGTGCCTCGTTGGTCTTCAGCGCCGATTCGAAGGCGCGCAGCGTCGCCCACCAGTCGGTGACCGAGCAGCGGTCGGGGCGCGGAAAGTCGAGCACCAGCATGTTCAGGTCGAAGCCGCCCGACACCATGGCGGTGAAGGTGGCGGTCATCGCCGGCTCGTTGTTCCAGATGAAGGTGTGGTAGTCCAACGGGTTGGCCACCGCGACCAGCGGCCCGAGCGTCGACTTGACATGGGCGCGATGTTTTTCCGTCAGAACCGGGAAGTTCACCCAGCGCCCTTCGGCGCTGTCGGCCATGACGGAAGCTTCGCCGCCCGAACAGCTCATCGACGACAGGCGATAGCCGGGCAGCGGCCCGGTGATGTGCAGCAGCTTCAGCGCCTCGATGAAGGCGGGGATGGAATCGACGCGCGCAATGCCGAGTCGCCTCAGGAAAGCGCCCGAGGCCGCGTCCGAGCCGGCCAGCGAGGCGGTGTGCGACACGGTGGCCTGCCGTGCCTGTTCGGAGCGGCCGACCTTCATGGCGATGATCGGTTTTCTTAGCTCTCGCGCCCGTGCCGCCAGTCGCTCGAAGCCGGCTACCGAATCGAAAGCCTCGATGTGCAAGCCGAGTGAGGTGACGCGATCATCCTCGATCAGGCCGAGCGCCATTTCGGAGAGGCCGGTCTGCGCCTGGTTGCCGGCGGTCATCAGGAAGGCGATCGGCAGGCCGCGCTTCTGCATCGTCATGTTGATGGCGATGTTGGACGACTGCGTGATGATGGCGGCGCCCTTGCCGCCCTCTTCCAGCCGGATGCCGCCATGCTGGTCGGGCCACAAAAGCGCGCCGTCGGCATAGTTGATCAGACCATAGCAGTTCGGCCCGATGATCGGCATCTCGCCAGCCGCGGCAACCAGTTCGGCCTGCAGCCGCTCGCCGTCATCGTCATAGGCCTCGGTCTCGAGGAAGCCGGCGGCAAAGCAGACGGCGCCGCCGGCGCCGCGTTCGGCCAGCGCCTTGACGACCTCGATGGTCAGATGCCGGTTGACGCCGACAAAGGCGGCATCCGGCGCGCCGGGCAGATCGGCGACGGACCGGTAGGCCTTGCGTCCGGCAACCTCGTCCTTGGTCGGGTGCACCGGCCAGATCTCGCCAGCAAAACCCATCTTGATCGATTGCGCGACGACGGCGGCGGCCTGCACGCCACCGAAGACGGCGATCGATTTCGGGCGCAGGAGGCGTTCAAGTTTATGCATGGTCATCTTTTCGTTTGAGCATCTCAGGACAAACGATCTCGTTTGCCCGACAAAACCGAATCTCGGCTTTGGGCGATCATGCTCTAAGCACCGAACGGACGCAGCAGCGCCCGCGAAATAATATGTCGCTGAATCTCCGACGTGCCCTCCCAGATGCGCTCGACGCGGGCGTCGCGCCAGATGCGCTCCAGCGGCAGGTCGTCCATCAGCCCCATGCCGCCATGGATCTGGATGGCTTCGTCGGCAACGAAAGCCAGCATTTCGGTGGCTTTCAGCTTGGCCATGGCCATGTCCTGGTCGGTGACGGTGCCCTGATCGTACTTCCAGCCGGCTTCGAACACCATCAGGTCGGCGGCCTTCAATTCGGTCGCCATGTCTGCGAGCTTGAACGACACGCCCTGGAACTTGCCGATCTGCTGGCCGAATTGCTGGCGCTGCGCGGCGTACTCGACCGCGTGGCCAAGCGCCCGCTCGGCGCGGCCGAGACAGGTGGCGCCGACCTGCAGACGGGTGGCGCCGAGCCAGGAATTGGCGACGTCGAAGCCCTTGTGCACTTCGCCGAGCACCTGGCTCGCCGGCAGCCGGCAATCGTCGAATTCGAGGATGGCGTTGGTGTAGCCGCGATGCGAGACGTTGCGATAGCCATCGCGAACCGTGAAACCCTTGGTGCCTTTGTCGACGAAGAAGGCGGTGATCTTCTTGCGCTTGCCGCGCGGCGAATCCTCTTCGCCCGAAGCCATGAAGACGATGGCGAAATCGGCGAGATCGGCGTGGCTGATGAAATGTTTGGTGCCGTTCAGCACCCAGTCGTCGCCGTCCTGCACGGCTGAAGCCTTCATGCCGCGCAGGTCGGAGCCGGCGCCCGGCTCGGTCATCGCCAGGCAGTCCCATTTCTCGCCACGGATGCACGGGAAGAGATATTTTTCGCGCTGCTCCGGCGTGCCAGCCAAGAGGATGTTGGAGGGGCGTGCGACG
Source organism: Mesorhizobium japonicum MAFF 303099 (assembly GCF_000009625.1). Lineage (NCBI taxonomy): Bacteria > Pseudomonadati > Pseudomonadota > Alphaproteobacteria > Hyphomicrobiales > Phyllobacteriaceae > Mesorhizobium > Mesorhizobium japonicum. Next base: position 3,991,904 of record NC_002678.2, on the reverse strand, counting down.
CAGGTCCAGTGCAGCGCGTAATTGGCGCGGCCGAGTTCCTTTTCGTAGAGCAGCCAGGTCACCGTATCGAGGCCCGCGCCGCCGACATCCGCCGGCATATTGGCTGCGTAGAGCCCTGCCTCGATCGCCTTGGCCTTGAGCTCTTCGATCAGCTCGCGGCGCAGCACGCCGGTGCGCTCGACCTCGCGCTCATGCGGGTAAAGCTCGTTCTCCACGAAAGCGCGCGTCGTCTCGACGATGAGTTTTTGTTCCTCCGAAAGACCAAAATCCATGGCCTCAGCCCTTCTTCTTTTTCTTCGGTTTTTCCGCCTTCTTCACCGGCTTGGAGGCCTTGGCCTTCTCGGCCGCAGTGGAAGCCGCCGGCTTCTTCGCCGCCAGCTTGGCCAATTGCTTCGTATAATCCTTGTGCAAGGCGCCGGCGCCCCAACCCTTGCCCTTGTTCTGCTTCGACAGCGCATCCATGATCGCGACCAGATTGTCGTCGCGGATCTTTTCCAGCTCGCGGATCGACAGGCCATGCGCCTGGTCGTCCGACTGGGTGGCGATCAGGTCGACCAGCTCGTCGTTGAATTCCGGCACGTCCATCAGCTTGGTCCACGGCCATTTCAGGCACGGCCCGAACTGCGCCATGAAGTGGCGCATGCCGGCCTCGCCGCCAGCGACGCGATAGACCTGGAACATGCCCATCTGCGCCCAGCGCAGGCCGAAGCCGTAGCGCATGATGTCGTCGAGTTCCTCGACCGTGCAGATGCCGTCCTTGATCAGCCACAGCGCCTCGCGCCATGCCGCTTCGAGCAGGCGGTCGCCGACGAAGGCCTCGATCTCCTTGCGGATGACGACAGGCTTCATGCCGATCGAGGCATAGATCTCCTTGGCGACTTCGATCGCCTCGGGAAAGGTCTGGTCGCCGCCGACGATCTCTACCAGCGGCAGGAGGTAGACCGGGTTGAATGGATGGCCGACGACCAGCCGCTCCGGATGCTTCTTCATCGCCACCTGCATGTCGGTCGGCTTGATGCCGGAGGTCGAGGAGCCGACAATGGCGTTGGCCGGCGCGTGGGCATCGATCTCGGCCAGCACCCTGTGCTTGAGATCGAGGCGTTCCGGCACGCTTTCCTGGATGAAGTCGGCGTCCGCGACCGCCTCGGCGATGGTCTTGGCGAAGGTCAGCTTGCCCTCTTTCGGCAGGCCGCCGGGGACCATCTGCTTGTAGGCGCGGCGCGCGCCTTTCATCACTTCCGAGACCTTGCGCGAGGCTTCCGGATCGGGATCGAAGATCGACACGTCGATGCCGTTGAGCAGCAGCCGCGCCACCCAGCCGGCGCCGATGACACCGCCGCCAATGGCGGCCGCCTTGTTGATGATGCTCATGCGGAAGCTCCGGTTCTTGTCCTGGCTGTTTCGGGATCGATGAGAGGCACGCGCTCGCCGGCGCGGATCACGGATGCGTCGTAGGCCTTGCGGGCGAAGACCTCGAGCACGAAGGGCCGGAAGAAATCGATCGGCAGCGTCTCGTAATCGGGATCGAAGCTCGACTGGTCCCAGCGCTCGCAAAACTGGTCGCAATCGTCGAAATAGGCGTGGCCGGCGAAGCGGTCGCGGGCATGGCGGTTGCCGCCGAGATGGTGGGCGTAATAGAGGCGCTGGAAGTCGCCATGCTTTTCCACCACCCAGGTGCACTGCTCGCGCACGAAAGGCTTCAGGATCGAAGCGGCGTACTCATCGTGATTGTAGGGTGCGTAGATGTCGCCAATGTCGTGCAGCAGCGCGCAGGCGATCCAGTCGGTGTCGGCCCCGTCGCGCCAGGCGCGCGTCGCCGCCTGCAACGAATGGCCAAGCCGGGTGATCTTGTAGCCGGACAGGCCCTCGTCGAGCTGGACCAGCGCTTCGAGCAGCCGCTCGCCGGTCTTGGCTGCGTAGTCGATTTCATGGGCGGTCAGGAACTCGTAGTCTTGCCTGTCGCCATCCTTCATCGCGGTGAATTTGACGGTAGCCATATCAGACCCCGTTTTTACGCCGCAGCTGCGATCGGCGCCCGCTTGGTCAGGTTGAGTTTCTTGCGCACTTCCTCCGGGCCGAGGATCCTGGCGCCGAGATTGGTGACGATGCTGGCAGCGCGCTCGACGAGTTGCGCGTTGGTGGCCAGCACGCCCTTGTCGAGCCAGAGATTGTCTTCGAGACCGACGCGGACATTGCCGCCGGCGAGCACGGCCGCAGCGGCATAGGCCATCTGATTACGGCCGATGGCGAACGCCGACCAGTTCCACGTCGACGGCACGTTGTTGACCATGGCCATGAAGGTGTTGAGATCGTCGGGCGCGCCCCACGGCACGCCCATGCAGAGCTGCACCAGCGCGTCGGGATTGAGCACCTTTTCCTCGACCAGCTGCTTGGCGAACCAGAGATGGCCGGTATCGAAAGCCTCGATCTCCGGCTTGACGCCGAGCGCCGTCATCATGCCGCCCATGGCGCGCAGCATGCCGGGCGTATTGGTCATGACATAGTCGGCTTCGGCGAAGTTCATAGTGCCGCAGTCGAGCGTGCAGATTTCCGGCAGGCATTGGCGCACATGTTCCATGCGGTTGGTGGCGCCGCCCATGTCGGTGCCCTTTTCGTTGAGCGGCAGCGGTGCTTCCGGCGAGCCAAACACCATGTCGCCGCCCATGCCGGCGGTGAGGTTCAGCACGACATCGACGTTCGCATCACGGATGCGCTCGGTCACTTCGCGATAGAGATGCACATCGCGCCTGGGCTTGCCGGTCTCGGGGTCGCGGACATGGCAGTGGACGATGGCCGCGCCGGCCTTGGCCGCGTCGATGGCCGAATCGGCGATCTGCTTGGGCGAACGCGGCACATGCGGAGAGCGATCCTGCGAACCGCCGGACCCGGTCACGGCACAGGTAATGAAAACCTCACGGTTCATCGCAAGCGGCATGGAATTCTCCTCCCAATTCGAACAGCCATGCATATCGCCCAAAAGTGGGAACCGGTTTTGGGACAACGACATGCACAGGGACCCCCATAACATTGCGCGACTTGCAGGCAACTGTTTTGCGCTTTACGAAGGCTGCATGACAAAAAACGAAAAGGCGACAATCTTTCGCGCCGAGCAGTCGCCGCTCAAGGTGACGTTGCTGGTGTTTTCCGGTGCATCCATCATGTGCGTGGCGTGCGCCGTCGATCCGCTGCGGGCCGCCAACCGCATCGCCGGCGAAACGCTGTTCGACTTCAAACTGGTTTCGGTGACCGGGGAGGCGCCGGTCACGACATGCGGCCTGCCCGTGGCGGTCAGCGGCCGGTTCGATGCGACGGAACCGACCGATGTCCTGGTCGTGGTCGCGGGCTTCGGCACACAGAATTATGCGACGTCGGCCCTGCTCGCCGGGCTGCGCCGCGCGGCGCGGGCGGCCCGCGCCTGCGGCGGCGTCGAGGCGGGCACATGGCTGGTGGCGCGCGCAGGCTTGCTGGAAGGACGCAGCGCCACCACCCATTGGGAGGACATGGAGGATTTTTCGTCGGCCTTTCCGGGCGTCGACGTGCGCCCCGATCGATACATCATCGATGGGCCGGTGTTCACCACGGGTGGTGCGTCGCCGACCCTGGACCTGATGCTGCACCTGATTCGCACCCGGCTCGGCATGGCCGTGGCGCTCGATGTGGCAAGCGCGTTCATCTACGATCAGGCGCGCGTGGCGACCGATGCGCAGCCGCTGGTCTCGCTTGGCCGGCTCGATGGCTACGATCCACGCCTGGCGCAGGCCATCCGGCTGATGGAAGCGCATGTCGACCAGCCGCTGACCATCGAGGCCATAGGCAAGCGTGCCGGGGTAACGGCGCGGACATTGGAGAGCATCTTTCGCAAGTCGATCGGCGAGACGCCGGGCGCCTATTATCTGAGGCTGCGGCTGGGGGCGGCGCGCCGGCTGGTGGTCGACACGCGCGTGGCCATGGCGGATATTGCCGGGCGGACGGGATTCTCGTCCGCCGCGGCATTTTCCAGAGCGTTTTCAAGAGCGTTTGGCGAAGCCCCGGTGAGGCTTCGCCGGGGTTAGGTCTGGGATTAGGCGGCGTTTTGCCTATCGCTGCCGGCATCGATCTGCGAGCGCATCTGTCTCACCAGCCGGATTTCAAAGCGGTTGCTGACGGCGCGATCCCATTGGTTTTTCACGTCGTCGGTCGGCCGCGGCAGCGCCATCAGCCGGTCGATGATCGATCCGGTCTCACCGGATGAGAGTAGGGCGTCGATTTCGCGTTCGTGCTGCATATCGGTTCGCCTCCTTCCTTTTCACCCGCCACAGGTCCCTTTTATACGAGATACGTGACGGCAGTTTGAAGGCAAGAGCGAGGTCATTGAGGGGCGGCGCGGGCAAAACCTTTTGGCATTGCGCTACATTAACTTCGGACATTCCGGCGTGGGCCGGCGGGCTGACAATCCTTCGAGAAGACGCAACGAGACGCATTCCGGCACTGGCGGAATTCCCTGACGCGGCGCAGTGCTATAAGGCCGGCGCAACCCTCAGCGCGGTGTTCCGGCGACAGGCTCGTCCCGACGCGTCCACGCCCAGCACCGACCGCCGGCGAGGCGGTCCAACGCCTCGCCGAGCCCCATCATGCTCGTGTGGTTCCACCCCGTGCGGAATGCAATTTTCAGCTCTGTGGCGCCCGAATCGGGCACTGCAAGACACCTCAGACGTAGCGGTTGACGATGTTTTCCAGCAATTCCTGGCGGCCGGAGCGCGGCTGCGGTTCGATCTTCTTCTTGACCACGCGCTCGGCGATGTCCTCCAGCGTGCGCTTGCCTGACAGCATCGCCTTGCCCTCTGCCGAGTTCCAACCGGCATAGCGCTCGGCCAGCGGCGCCGACAGCGCCTTGTCCTCGACCATGCGGGCCGCGGCCTTGAGACCGCGTGCGCAGGCATCCATGCCGCCGATATGGCCGATCAGCAGGTCCTGCGGGTCGAGCGACTGGCGGCGCAGCTTGGCGTCGAAATTGGTGCCGCCGGTCTTGAAGCCACCGGCCTGCAGGATCTGGTAGTAGGCCAGCGCCATTTCCGGCACGTTGTTGGGGAACTGGTCGGTGTCCCAGCCCGACTGGTAGTCGTTGCGGTTCATATCGATCGAACCGAAGACGCCGAGGGCATTGGCGAGCGCCAGCTCGTGCTCGAAGGAGTGGCCGGCAAGGATGGCGTGGCCCTGCTCGATGTTGAGCTTGACCTCCTTCTCCAGGCCGAAGCGCTTGAGGAAGCCATAGACGGTTGCGACGTCATAGTCGTACTGATGCTTTGTCGGCTCCTGCGGCTTCGGCTCGATCAGGATGGTGCCCTTGAAACCGATCTTGTGCTTGTAGTCGACGACGAGGCTGAGGAAGCGGCCCGCCTGTTCCTGCTCGCGGGCAAGGTCGGTGTTGAGCAGCGTCTCATAGCCTTCGCGCCCGCCCCACAGCACATAGTTCTCGCCTTTCAGCCGCTTGGTGACGTCGATGCAGCTTTTCACCGTCGCCGCCGCATAGGCAAAGACATCCGGATCGGGATTGGTGGCGGCGCCTGACATGAAGCGGCGGTGCGAGAAGAGGTTCGCGGTACCCCAGAGCAGCTTGACCCCGGTCTGCTTCATCTTGCCGGCAAAGTAGTCCGCGATCTCGTCGAGGCGGGCGGCACTTTCGGAAAAGTCCTTGCCCTCGGGGCGGACGTCGGCGTCGTGGAAGCAGAAATAGGGCGCGCCGAGCAGCGAGAACATCTCGAAGGCAACATCGGCCTTGAGCTTCGCCAGTTCCATCGTGTCGATGCCGCCAGCCTTGGGGAACCAGGGGCGGTCGAAGGTCTGGCCGCCGAAGGGGTCGCCACCCGGCCAGGCGAAGGAATGCCAGTAGGCGACAGCGAAGCGCAGATGGTCTTCCAGCCGCTTGCCGGCCACCACCTCGTCCGGATTGTAGAAGCGGTAGGCCAGCGGATTGGTCGAATCCGGCCCCTCATATTTGATCTTCTGGATGTCGCCGAAAAATCCGCTGCTCATGATTTCTGTCCTCTCTCGAATAGTTCGCCTTGATTACCTCAGGCGTAATTGGTTTCGGTCTGCCGTGGGGTGAAAAGGGTCGTGTCAAAGCCATCAAGCAAAGGAGACAGACCATGACCGACCTCAACAAAATCGCCGAGGGCTACATCACCGCCTGGAACGAAAGCGATGCCGGCCGCCGCGCCGAATTGCTGAAGGCCACTTTCACCGAAGACGTCAGCTATCGCGATCCGCTGATGCAGGGCGACGGCCATGACGGCGTCGCGGCACTGATCGACGGCGTGCAGCAGCGCTTTGCCGGCTTCCGCTTCTCGCTGAAGGGCACGCCGGACGGGTTCGCCGACAAGATCCGCTTCTCCTGGAACCTCGGGCCTGAGGGCGTTGCTTCGGTCATAGAAGGCACCGACATCGGTATCATCGAAAACGGCCGCCTGAAGAGCATCACCGGCTTCCTCGACAAGGTTCCGGCGCAGTGAGGCCGGAAGTCGCGGCGTGGGCGAGAAATCGTTCACGCCGTGGCACCCCTGATTGCCGGATAGAGCGCCCGGTAGCGATGATAGGCGTCCGCATAGGCGCCGCCGAGCTTGGCATCCGGTTCGATCGTGGCATCCGTCCTTGGCGCGGAGCAGACGGCCAGCGGATCGGCACCCGTCGCCGCGATCAGACCGAGCCTGGCAGCGCCGAAGGCGGCGCCGAAATCACCGTCGGCGGGAATGTCCACCGGCACTTGCAGCGCGGTGGCGATCGATTTCAGCCAGTAGCGCGAGCGTGAGCCGCCGCCGATCGCCGTCACCCGTGTCAATGTGGTGCCGGCGGTCTTCAGGGCTTCGAGACTATCGCGGAAGGCGAAGGCGACGCCCTCGAGCACAGCCTGCGTCAGCACTGCGCGGCTCGATTCATGCGCCAGGCCGGTGAAGGAGCCGCGAATGGCCGAATCATTGTGCGGCGTGCGCTCGCCCGAGAGGTAGGGCAGGAAAGACACGCCGGTCGGCGCCTTCAGCGTATCGCCGAGTTCAGCGGTCAGTTCACCCGCGCCCTTTCCAGTGATCTCCGACAGCCAGTTGAGCGAATCGGTTGCCGACAGGATGACACCCATCTGGTGCCAGGTGTCGGGCAGCGCATGACAGAAGGTGTGGACAGCACTCGCCGGGTTGGGCAGATAGGACGCGTTGGCGGCAAACAGCACGCCAGAGGTGCCGAGAGAGACAAACGCATGGCCGGCGCCGACCGTGCCCATGCCGCAGGCCGAGGCAGCATTGTCGCCGGCGCCGCCGGCAACCGGGATGCCGGCCTCGACGCCCCATTTCGACGCCAGTTCGGCGCGCAAACCGCCAGCCTTCTCAGTGCCCTCGACCAGGGACGGCATCTGCTTCTCGTCGAGCGACGTAGCCGCCAGCAATTCGGCCGACCAGCGGCGCTTGCCGACGTCGAGCCAGGACGTGCCCGCGGAGTCGGACATTTCGGAAATGTGCTCGCCGGTGAGCCATAGCCGCAGGAAATCCTTCGGCAGCAGCACCTTCGCCACTTTGGCGAAGACGGCGGGTTCGTTGTTCTTCACCCAGGCGAGCTTGGGCGCGGTGAAGCCGGGGAAGACGATGTTGCCGGTCAACTTGCGGAAGCGTGGATCGGCGTCGAGCACTGCTGCCTCGACATGGCTGCGCGTGTCGTTCCACAGGATGCAGGGGCGCAGCACATGATCAGCCGCATCGAGCAAGGTGGCGCCGTGCATCTGGCCGGACAGGCCGATGCCCTTCACCGCCGCGAACTGCCTGGGATGAGAGGCCTTCAGTTCTGCGATCGCGTCTTCGCAGGCGCGTATCCAGTGGGACGGGTCCTGTTCGGACCAGCCGGGATGCGGCCGCGAAACGTCAAGCGAGCCGTGGCCGGAACCGACGACGGTCTGTCCGGCATCGATCAGCAGCGCCTTGACGCCCGACGTGCCTAGGTCGAGGCCGAGATACATGTCATCCTCCCATGCCATTTATTTTTTTCGGGTCTCGAAAAAATCTGGCCGAGCCAGTTTTTAAGGCAAGATCGGCTTGCGGTCAATTCTCTGACAAATCGGCCGCGCGTCGCGCAAGCAGCACAGAGAGCGGGCTATCCGGCCGCGCCATCGAACGCTCGGCCGTGAGCGCCCCGGCGAGCGCGCGGTCACCGGCCCGCAAGGCCGCTTCGATCAGCGTCAGGTCGATGACGTCGCGCTGCGCGTGGCTGCCGCCGAAGCGATTGGCGATCGCCCGGATCGGCCGGATCAGCTGCACGGCCTCGGTGTAGTTGGCCTCGCCGAATGCCTTGATTGCCAGCGTCAGCGGATGGCCGACATCCCGCGTGAAAGCGGCGTTGTCGCCGCTGCCGTGCATCGCCTCGCGCTGCGCCTCGAGCAAGGCAAGGGCGGGTCCGTCGAGGCCGGCGCCGACGAAGGCCATCATCGCATGCGCATCGTTGAAGGCATAATCGCCGGCGCCGGCCTTGGGCCAATTGGCGGCGAGCGCCGCCCAGCGGTCGCCGACATCGATGCCGCCGAGATGCAGCCGCCACAGGAGCGCCGACGCATCGACCATGTTCAGCGCCATCGCCGATGGCGCGCCATAGATCGGTCCGTCATAGAGCGCCAGCACCTGGTCGATCTCACCGAGATCGTAGTGGAACAGCGCCAAGTGCCACCAATTGTGCACCTGCAGGAAGCTTTCCTTTGTCCAGGCTTCGGGATTGGCGCGCATCCAGACGATACCGTCCCTTTGCCGGCTTTGCATTTCCATGACATGCGCGACCGCATGCTGCGCCCAGCCATCGCGCGGCTCGATCTCGACCGCCGTGCGACCAAGCTTTTCGGCCCTGGTATAGTCGCCCATTTCCTCCAGCCCGAAGGCCTGCATGCCGAGGATGGCGTGGTAGCCCGGCATGCCGCTCTGCCATGACGGCAAGGCGCGGGCGATGCGGTCACGCAGCATTCGCGCATTGCCTGTGAAGAAGTCGATCTGGTGCCCGACCTGCAGCGCCAGCGCGTCGAGCGGGGTCTCGATGGCGACATCCTCGAGGATCCTGGCGGCGTCATGCCAGCGCCCATTGGCGAGGTGGCCGAGGGCCAGAACATGCGCCTCTTCGCGCGTCGTCGCGGCAAGCGGCAGCGCCGCCTCGTGGCAAGCCCTGGCCACCGCCGTTGCATCGCGCTCGGTGGCGAGGCCGAAGAGATAGCCCTTGAAGACATGCGCCATGACGAAACCGGGATCCGCCAATATGGCACGGTCGACGGAGGCGACGGGATCGCCGATGAAGCACAACAGTTCACGCACGGCCTGGCTGTAGGGCGTGAACCCGGTTTCGGTGGCGCCCGAAAATGTCAGGCCGAATGCGTCCCTGATTGCCATGCAACATCCTCTGATCGACCTTGGACAAGCTCGCGGCCCTTCAGGCCAAGGCGATCTTAAATCATGGGCCACGGACGTGCCAATCACGCACTGCATAAGGTCTATCCCAGCAGCCTTTGCAGTTCATCAACCATGGAGCCTGTCGCTCGACGACACCAACGACCGTTTCTCGTCGGTTTCCTTCGTCACCGATGAGAGCGTCAGCGGCCGGCGGGGTGCGCGGCTGCAGGGCGAGACCACGATCAACGGTATCGCGCTGCAGCCCTACCTCAAAGCCAACATCTGGCACGATTTCGGCGGCACCGACCGTGTCAGCTTCGATACCACCGACATCACCACCGAGGGCCGGTCGACCTCCTTCGAGTTCGGCGGCGGCGTGGTCGCCAAAGTGACCGACAAGGTCAGCCTCTTTGCCACCGGCGACTACACCACCAATCTCGGCGGCGACAAGCGCCGCATCCTCGAGGGCAATGTCGGTATCAGCATGAAGTGGTGAACCAGACCATTCGAAACCGGAACCGGTTTCGAATGGTCGAATAAAAGGCCTAATTCCCCGAACGCATCGCCACGGTGGCGATGCCGGCGCCGACCAGCAGCGTGCCGCCGGTGCGGTTGAAGATGCGGATCGCCTTGGGATTGCGCACGACATTGCGGGCGCGTGCCGCGATCAGCGCGTAGCCGAAGGCATTGGCAAAGGCGAGCGCCAGGAACGTCGTCTCGAAGATCAGCATCTGCGTCCAGAAATCGGCATGCCGGTCGAGGAACTGCGGCAGGAAGGCGACAAAGAAAGTGATGCTTTTCGGGTTGAGCGCGGTGACCAGCCAGGCGTGCGCCATCATCTTGGCCGAAGAGACCACATCGGTTCGCGGCTCGGCCTTCAGCGCGCCGCCGGCGCGGAACAGTTTTACGCCGAGATAGATCAGATAGCCGGCGCCGATCAGCTTCAGGACGGTGAAGACGGTCGCCGAAGCGGCAAGCAGCGCGCCGATGCCGAGCATCGACAAGGTCATGGCGGTGAAGTCGCCGAGCGCCACGCCAACCGCCATCGGCAAAGCTGTGCGCCAGCCCTGGCCCAGCGCATAGGACACGACCAGCAGGATGGTTGGATCCGGAATGACGAGCAGGATGGTCGACGCGGCGGCGAAAGCGGCCCAGTTCTCGAAGGACATGTCTGTCTCCCTTGGGTTAAGGAAAAGGATAAATCCTCAGCCCAGGGGGAATGTAAAGAGGTCTGATCTCTGTTTTTGCGCGGTTACGAACAGCAACCGCCGCGCCGGAATTGCCACGGAATCAATTGCGCCAAAGGCAGGTTGGCGTCAGTTCGCGCCGCCCAGCGTGCTCACGATATCGGCCAGGCTGACATCGGCACCGAGAACCAGTGCGGCCGCGACAATGGCAGCGGCAAAAAGCGTGATGTCGGTTTTTAACGTCTTGCACATGGAGGCCCCTCGCTGATCGCCTGATGCGTAGGAAAGGCCGGTGCCGGGATTATGACCCGACCTGGGTGTTTTTGTGCAGGAACGCCCGGTTGCAGCCTCATTCGGCACGACTCGATGCCGCCAGGCCTGGCGCAAATGCAGGCAGCGCAAGGCATTCACGCTTTATCAACCATGAATGATGAAAATGCCCGCTATCCGGCCGGACCGTGCTTCCCGCCGACAGCGTAGGGTTTGGGTATATGCGTGAGTTGCCGCAAGGTCTGACGCCGCCACGAAACGGCGACGCAATCGAAACCGATCATCCTCTTTCCCGCCGCGCCGTCCTCTCAGGGGCAGGCGCGCTGGCGCTGCTCAGCGCCGCCGGCTGCTCGACGTCCGGCGGTGGAATGCCGGTGCTGGAACTCGACAATACTGTCACCGGTTCCGTGCCGCCGATGCGGCCGGCGATCAGCGTCGACAAGAACATCACCAGCCCCGACCTGATGTACGCCGCTTTGACGGACAACGGTTTCAACGTGCCTGAAGTGCCGTATCTCAAGGTCAAGCCGGAATTCCGCCGCCAGATCGTCGTCGACACGACCGGCGAAGCGCCCGGCACCATCGTCGTCCATCTCAAGGAGCGCATGCTCTATCTCGTCCAGCCGGGCGGCGACGCCATCCGCTACGGCGTCGGCATCGGCAAGGACGGCTTCCGCTGGTCCGGCCGCGCCAACATCCAGTACGGCAGGGAATGGCCGACCTGGACGCCGCCACCGGAGATGATCCAGCGCAAGCCCGAACTGGTGAAGTGGCAGGGCGGCCAGCCCGGCGGCCTCACCAATCCGCTCGGCGCGCGCGCGCTCTACATCTATCAGGACGGCAAGGACACCGGCTATCGCATCCACGGCTCGCCCGAATGGTGGAGCATCGGCCAGGCGATGTCGTCGGGCTGCGTGCGGCTGATCAACCAGGACATTATCGACCTCTACAGCCGCGTTTCGAAGAAAAACCCGGTCGTCGTCATGTGATCCTTTATCCCTCTGTTTCTCCCGTTGCGTGATGCGGCAAGACAGGCCAAGGTGCCTTGAAAACCATCGCTCGGGAGACGTCAGGAATGGCCGGAACTTTTATCATCGCGCAGGGCGGCGGCCCGACCGCCGTCATCAACCAGACGGTGGTCGGCGCCACGCTGGAGATCCGCAAGCGGCATCCGGGCGCCAAGGTCCTGGGCTCCATCCATGGCGTGCGCGGCATCCGCGACGGCAATTATGTCGACCTCTCGGCCATCCCCGAGGATCGGCTGCGGCTGATAGCGGGAACGCCAAGCGCCGCCCTTGGCTCGACGCGCGACAAGCCGGATGCCGCCTATTGCGACGTCATCCTCAAAGGCCTGAAGAAGGCCGGCGCCGACGCCTTCATCTATATCGGCGGCAACGACACGTCGGGCACGCAGCAGATCCTGACCGATGCCGCCGGCGGCTCGATTGCTTTCGTCCATGCACCCAAGACCATCGACAATGATCTGGAGGAGAACGACCACACGCCGGGCTTCATCTCGGCGGCCGAGTTCGTCGCCGGCGCCTTCCTCTCCGTCGATCTCGATTTCCGCGCTTTGCCTGGCATCTATGTCGGCATCGTCATGGGCCGGCATGCCGGTTTTCTCACCGCGGCGGCGGCCGCCTGGCAGCTCGATCCCGACAGCGGCCCGCATCTGGTCTATGTGCCGGAGCGGCCGTTCTCGGCCGCCGGCTTCATCGATGATGTGCGCGCCACGCTTGACCGGCACAAGCGCTGCATCGTCGCCGTGTCGGAAGGGGTAAGCACCGCCGACGGCAAGGCGCTGGTCGAAAGCCTGGTGCCGCCGGAGAAGCTCGAGCGTGACGCCCATGGTAACGTCAAGCTGTCGGGCAGCGACCTGCCAGCCGCGCTTGAGCGCGCGCTGGCCGAAGGCCTGCCCGGCAAGCGGGCCCGCGTCGACGCGCTCGGCTACATGCCGCGCGGCTATGTCGGCGCCATCAGCGCCGTCGACGCGCAGGAGGCGTTCGATGCCGGCGCCTTCGCCGTCTCCGTCGCCGAACAGGGCGGCGGCTCGGTGGCGCTGCAGTATGACGGGACAAAGACGGTGCTGAAAAAGGTGCCGCTGAAGAATGTCGCCGGCAAGACCCGCCACATGCCTGACGATTTCATGAAGCCCGACGTCAACCAGCTGTCCGAAGCCGGCATGGCCTATCTCAAGCGGCTGGTGCCGGAAAAGTACAAGGTCGGGAAGCCTTTCGTTTAATGGAGTGGTTCAGCAAGAGCATCGTCGACGACAGGACGACGATGCTGACCGAGCCGTTCGTGCATGACTATGTGCGCGCCAACATCTGGCATCTGCGCGGCCGCGACGCCGACCTCCTGGTCGATACCGGCATGGGCATCTGTCCGCTGGCGCCGCAGATCGAAACGCCTCGGGGCAAGCCGCTGTTGGTGGTCGCCACACATATCCATCTCGACCATGTCGGCTCGCTGCATGAATTTTCGTGGCGGGCCGGGCCGAGGATGAGTGCCGCGCAATTCGAGAGCATGGATGAGGCGGCGACCTATGCCTGGATGTTCCACGATCTCGAAGGCGCCGTGTCGAAATTGCCGGCGCCGGGTTGGCGGTCGGCGGATTACAAAATCCCCTCGGCGCCGCTGACGCGAACGCTTGACGAGGGCGACGTGATCGATCTCGGCGACCGGCAATTCCGCGTGCTGCATCTGCCTGGGCATTCGCCGGATTCGATCGCTCTGTTCGACGAGGCCGACGGGCTGTTTTTCAGCGGCGACGCCATCTACGACGACACGCTGATCGACTCGCTGCAGGATTCCGACCGGGCCGCCTATGTCAGCACCATGCGACGCCTGCTCGACCTGCTGATCCGCATCGGCCATGGCGGCCACGGGCCGAGTTTCGACGGCAAGCGTATGCGTGAGATTGCGACCGACTATCTGCGCCGGCATGACGATCCGTAAGCGCTCTCCTGAATTAAATCTTCGTAAGGTCGGCCAAAAACCCTAATTCGGGCCGATCGGCACCCTAGATAGCCTGGTGTCGATCCGGCCGGCCGCCATGTACGGCGAGACAGGCAATCCGGTCGTCGACACGCCGGCGGGCGCTCCTCCCAAGGTGCCCGCGGCGCCGGATCAACCCTCGCCCGGACAGAACGACCATGTCACCTCTTGGTATTCTTCGTAGGCATCGCGTCGCGGCCCTGCTGGGCGCTGCGCTGATCATCTCCCCCGTCGTCGTCTCGTTCGCCCAGAGCGCGAACAGCACCGGCGTCAGCAAAATTGTCGCGACGACCCAGACCCCGGTTGCCGGCATCACCGCCCCCAACGGCTCGTTCGCGCCGATCGTGGCGGCCGACAAGCCGGCGGTGGTCACGGTCACCAGCATCATGAAGGGGCAGCCGGCAAGTGACGACGACGGCATGCCTCTCGGCAACTCGCCGTTCGACCAGTATTTCCGCCAGTTCTTCGGCGACCAGGGCATGCCCGCTCCGCAGACGCCGCCGCAACAGGCGCAACGGGCCGAAGCGCTCGGTTCCGGCTTCATTGTCACAGCCGACGGCACCGTCGTCACCAACAATCACGTCGTCGACGGCGCCTCTTCGATCAAGGTGACGCTCGATGACGGCACCGAACTTCCCGCCAAGCTTGTCGGCCGCGACGCCAAGAACGACCTCGCCGTGCTCAAGATCAAATCCGACAAGCCCTTGCCGACGGTCAAATGGGGCGATTCCGACAGGCTGATGACCGGCGATCAGGTGCTGGCGATCGGCAATCCGTTCGGCATCGGCACCACGGTCACCGCCGGCATCGTTTCGGCACGCGGCCGCGACCTGCATAGCGGGCCGTTCGACGACTTCATCCAGATCGACGCGCCGATCAACCACGGCAATTCCGGCGGCCCGCTTGTGGATGTGAACGGCAATGTCGTCGGCATCAACACGGCGATCTATTCGCCCAATGGCGGCAGTGTCGGCGTCGGCTTCGCCATCCCGTCGGACCAGGCCCAAAAGGTCGTCGCCAAGCTGATGAAGGACGGTTCCATCCAGTACGGCTATCTCGGCGTCGAGATCCAAGAGGTGACGCCGGACGTGGCAAGCGCCATCGGGCTCGATCATGCCGGCGGCGCGCTGGTTTCCAAGGTCAATGACAGCTCGCCCGCCGCCAGCGCCGGCGTCGAGGCCGGCGACGTCATCACCGGCTTCGCCGGTCAGGACGTGAAAGACCCCAAGGATCTGTCGCGCGCCGTCGCCGATGTCGCACCCGGCGCCAAGGAAACGCTGGATGTCTGGCGCAAGGGCAAGGCGATGCAGATTTCCGTCGAAGTCGGGCAAAACAGCGACGATGTGAAGACGGCGTCGGCCGGCGAATCCGGCGCACCGAGCGCCGAGCAGGGCTCGCGTGCGCCGGCGATTGGCCTTGGCCTGATGGACATCACGCCTGACATTCGCCAGGAAATGAACCTCGCCGGCAATGAGCATGGCGCGGTGGTTGCGCGCGTCAATCCCGACAAGGCGGCCGCCGCTGCCGGCATTCAGCCGGGCGACATCATCGTCGCCGTCAACCAGGCCCCGGTGAAGAGCGCCAGGCAGGTCACGCAGGCGATTGCGCAGGCCAGCAAATCGGGCCGCAAGTCGGTGCTGCTTTTGGTCGAACGCGACGGCGGCCAGCTCTATGTCGCCGTGCCGTTCGCCAATGGCTGAGCCGCGACGCCGATGACATGAACGTCGAGGTGGCGGGCCTGCCGGTGGCAGGGCCGCCACATTTCCTGGAATTGCCCTAAAGTTTGCGCAGCGCCACTTCCTCGACCAGATGGTCGGCGCCCTTGCGCAGGATGAGGTCGGCGCGGGCGCGCGTCGGCAAGATGTTCTCGCGCAAATTCTTCAGATTGATGTTGGACCACAGGCCTTCGGCGATGGCGCGCGCCGCTTCCTCCGAAAGCTGCGAGTAGCGGTGGAAGAAGGAGTCCGGATTGCGGAAGGCGGTCTCGCGCAGCCGCATGAAGCGCGAGATATACCACTCATGGATCAGCTTCTCGTCGGCATCGATATAGATGGCAAAGTCGAAAAAGTCGGACAGGAAGGGCACGATCTTGCCGTCCTGCGGCAGCTTGCCCGGCTGCAGGACATTGATGCCTTCGAAGATCAATATGTCGGGCCGGTCGATGGTGACGAACTCGCCCGGAATGACGTCATAGGTGAGGTGCGAATAGACCGGCGCGCGGACATCGGGCAGCGCCGACTTGATGCCCGAGAGGAAGCGCAGCAGCGCGCCGACATCGTAACTGTCGGGAAAACCCTTGCGTTCCATCAGGTTCTCACGGCGCAGCACCTCGTTGGGCAGCAGGAAGCCGTCGGTGGTGATGAGATCGACCTTGGGGCTCGACGGCCAGCGCGCCAGAAGCTCCTTCAGCACGCGCGCGGTGGTCGATTTGCCGACGGCGACGGAGCCGGCGATGCCGATGATGAACGGCGTCTTGACGATATCGACGGCGTTGAAGAAGGCCTGGCGCTGCCGGAACAAGAGCTGGCTCGCCTCGACATGGGCGGACAGAAGCCGCGACAGCGACAAATAGATGCGCTTGACCTCCTCGAGGTCGACCGGGTCGTTAAGCGAACGCAAGCGGCGGAACTCGTCCTCGCTCAGCGTCAGTGGCGTGTCGGCGCGGAATCGCGACCATTGCTCGGCCGAAAAGAAACGAAAGGGGGAATATTTCTCGGTTTGCGCGAGCTGATCCATCGAGATACCTGCCCTCCCTCGCGGTCAGCCCTTGGGCCGTGACGCCTTTTCGGCGATGCCCGAACGCCCGGTGCGGCTTTCGAGCTCCTTGAGCACGTCGCTCAACGGAACACCCGAGAGGCCGAGAACGACGAGCCAATGATATATAAGATCGGCACTTTCGGAAACGAGGCCCTGTCTGTCGCCCTTGACGGCGGCAATCGCCGTCTCGACCGCCTCCTCGCCGAGTTTCTGGGCCGCCTTGTCGATGCCGCGCGCGAACAGTTTCGCCGTCCAGGAATCCGGGTCGCCGGAATGGGCGCGGTCCCTGATGATTGCCTCCAGATCGGAGAACGAAAATTCAGCCATGGCGCCTGGGCCCTTTTCTTAGCCGGACAGGCTCTAGGGCCGATCGCCCGAGGAGTCCAGCCGCATCGGCAGGCCCGCGGCGGCCATATGCGCCTTGGCCTGCGCGATGGTGTAGGTGCCAAAATGGAAGATGGAGGCAGCCAGCACCGCGCCGGCGTGGCCGTCGCGAATGCCTTCGACCAGGTGATCCAGCGTGCCGACGCCGCCCGAAGCGATGATCGGCGCGCGCACCGCATCGGCGATCGCACGCGTCAGCGCGATATCGTAGCCGGCCTTGGTGCCGTCGCGGTCCATCGATGTCAGCAGGATCTCGCCGGCGCCGCGATCGACCATTTTGCGGGCGAATTCGACGGCGTCGATGCCGGTCTTCTCGCGTCCGCCATGGGTGAAGATCTCCCAGCGGTCGGCCTCGCCGGCGCCGGAGACCTTCTTGGCGTCGATGGCGACGACGATGCATTGATTGCCGAACTTGTCGGCGGCTTCGGCGACGAAATCCGGATTCTTCACCGCCGCCGTGTTGATCGACACCTTGTCGGCGCCGGCCAGAAGCAGCTTCCTGATGTCGGCGACCTGGCGCACGCCGCCGCCGACGGTCAGCGGCATGAAGCACTGTTCGGCGGTGCGGGCGATGACATCGAAGATGGTTTCACGGTTGTCGGACGAGGCGGTGATGTCGAGAAAGCAGAGTTCGTCGGCGCCGGCGGCGTCATAGGCCTTGGCCGCTTCGACCGGGTCGCCGGCGTCGATGAGGTCGACGAAGTTGACGCCCTTGACGACGCGGCCGTCCTTGACGTCGAGGCACGGGATGACACGGGCTTTCAGCATCAGCGGCCCTCTATCGTGGCGATGAGATCGTTGAGCAGCTCGCCGACCAACGGCGGGACGTCACCCCGCGCGTCGAAGGCCGGATCGTAAGCGGAAACGGTGATGCCGACGACTGGCACCGCAAGCGCCATGGCGCAGGCCGCGTCGCGCAATTGTCCGGGGCTTGGCCCGCCTGACGTGACGTATCGATTGGCCTGCAGTTCCTTGGGGTCGTGCACGTCGAGATCGAGATGCATGTGCACGCTTTTGGCGCCTACGGCCTTCAGCTTTGCGGTTGCCGGTCCAATGCCTGGACATTCGGTGCGGATGACCGGCAAGGTCTTGAGGAGTTCTTCCTCGGCCGGATCGAGATCGCGGGCATTGACGAGCACGCAGCGTGACGGGTCGATCGGCTTGAAGCCTGGAATGGCCCCTGCCATCGGACGCCAGCACAGGCCAAGCACGGTCGCCAGCGCCATGCCGTCGAGAAAGCCATAAACCGAGGTTTCGGGCGTGTTGAGGTCGCCATGCTGGTCGGCCCAGATGATCGCGTCGGCACCCTCGCCGGCGACCGCGCCGGCTGATGTCAGGCAGTTTCCGGCGAGCACGATGGGGAACCGTCCCCTGTCGATGGCAATGCGAACCTCGCCCGAGACGGCGTTGCAGACGGCAAAACCGGTGGCGATCTCGCGCTCCTGGTCGTCACCAACCCTGCCGATATCCGCGACCGCGACCTCGTGGCCGGCAATGGTCAGGGCGTCGACCAGACCGCCTGCGATCAGCGCATCCGGGCCCTGGCCCATGCCGCCATGATAGTGGCCGCTGTCATAGGAGGCGAGGATGATGGTGATCTTCACGATTTCGCCTCCGGCCGACCCTGCAGGATCGCCAGCGCCTCGGCCGGATCGATGCGGCCGTCATAGAGCGCGCGACCGGAGATGGCGCCTTCGAGCTTCTGTGCATCGGGCATGGTCATGCGCACGATGTCGGCGATCGAGGCGAGGCCGCCGGAAGCGATGACCGGGATCGATACTGCCTCGGCGAGGTCGATGGTGGCGTCCCAGTTGATGCCGGTCAGCACGCCGTCGCGATCAATATCGGTGTAGATGATGGCGGCGACGCCGGCACCCTCGAATTTCCTGGCCAGTTCGACGACGCCGAGGCTCGACGCCTCGGCCCAGCCCTCGACGGCCACCTTGCCGCCCTTGGCGTCGATGCCGACGGCCACCTTGCCCGGGAAAGCCTTGCAGGCCTGCCTGACCAGGTCGGGATCGCGCACCGCCACCGTGCCGAGGATGACGCGGGCCAGCCCCCGGTCGAGCCAGTCCTCGATCTGCGCCAGCGTGCGGATGCCGCCGCCGAGCTGCACCGGGTTCTTCGTCGCCTTGAGGATGGCGCCGACCGCCGCGCTGTTGACGCTCTGGCCCTTGAAGGCGCCGTTGAGGTCGACGACATGCAGCCATTCGAAGCCCTGGTCCTCGAAGGCTTTTGCCTGCGCGGCGGGATCATCATTGTAGATGGTCGCGGTCGCCATGTCGCCGTGCTTCAGGCGCACGCACTGGCCGTCCTTGAGGTCGATGGCAGGAAACAGGATCATTCTAGGCACCCTCTACGATCGCGAAATGACCGGTTGAAGCTGCCACTCGATGCTGCAACGCCGTCTGGTAGCCCTGCGACCGATAGCAACTCAGGGCCGTTTCATAGGAGTCGAATTCGACCACCACATGCCTGCCAAAATCGGATCCTTCGGGGTTTGTGACCTCTCCGCCGCGCACAAGGTAGCGGCCGCCAAAGTGCGAAATGGCATCGCCAATGGCTTCACGATAGCGCTGGTAACCCTCGGCATCGGTCACCGTGAGCATCACCATCCAATACCCTTTCTTGCTCACCATCAGGGCCTCCACCGCAGGAAATTGGTGATCAGCGCCAGACCCAGCGCCTGGCTCTTTTCGGGATGGAACTGCGTGCCGACGAGATTGTCGCGGGCGACGGCCGCCGTCACCGGACCGCCATAGTCGGCGACGGCCAGAATCTCGTCCGGCTTTTTCGCGTCGAGATGGTAGGAATGCACGAAATAGGCGTGCAGCCCCTCTGGTCCGGTCGGGATGCCGGCAAACAGCGGGTGTTGGCGCCTGAGCTCGATCGTGTTCCAGCCGATCTGCGGGATTTTCAGCGCCGGATCGGTGGGCGTGATCTCCTTGACGTCGCCCGAGATCCAGCCGAAGCCATGGGTGACGGTCTTTTCCAGGCCGCGCTCAGACATCAGCTGCATACCGACGCAGATGCCGAGGAAGGGCCGGCTCTGAGCGATGGCGACGTCCTCGACCGCTTCCCACATGCCGTCGACGGCACGCAGGCCGGCCGCGCAGTCGGCATAGGCGCCGACGCCAGGCAGGACGATGCGGTCGGCCGTGCGCACCCGGTCGGCATCGGCCGTCAGGTCGATCTCGGCCGATATGCCTCCTTCGCGCGCGGCGCGCTCGAAGGCCTTGGTGGCCGAGCGCAGATTGCCCGAGCCGTAGTCGATGATTGCTACCCGCATGTCAGGGCCGTCCCGGTATGTGGGTCAGGCCCAGCGCTATGCCCGGCTGCGCCCGGCGCGCCAGGGCGGCATCCGGAACGATGCGCGGCGCGGGTGTGGTGTTGTCCCCATGCGCCTCGACCTCCAGCGCATAGCGAATGTCGGCATCGTCGAGCCGGCCGGCCTGAACCACGCCCCATTCATGCCAGCCGCGCCGGCGCAGGGCCGCGATGCGCAACCCCTGCCCTTCCAGGCCGATATAGAACGAAACCAGGAGCGACAGCAGTGAACTTGCCAATCCGAGGCCAAGGTTTTCCCCAGCCATCGAAAGCAGGCCCATGACGACGAAGGCAAGTCCGGCCTCGATCCACAGCCGATGCCAGGCGAGCCATAGCGGCGGTACCAGCAGGCCGAGCCAGGTGAAGCCGTCGCGGACAAAGGCCGTTGCATCGACCTTTTCGCTGCGGCTGGGCGGTTCCATCACGACATAGGTGGCCATGGCCTATCCCTTCAACGATCCCTTGGTGGAGGGAACCGCGTCCGGCTGGCGCGGGTCGGGCTCGAGCGCGGCACGCAACGCGCGCGCCACCGCCTTGAAGCAGGTCTCGGCGATATGGTGGTTGTTGGCGCCATAATGGTTGGTGACATGCAGCGTGATGCCGGCATTTTGGGCCAGCGCCTGGAAGAATTCCCGCACCAGCTCGGTGTCGAAGGTGCCGATCTTGGGCGACGAGAAAGACACGTTCCAGACCAGGAACGGCCGGCCCGACACGTCGATCGCCGCGCGTGTCAGCGTCTCGTCCATGGCAAGGTCGATCGAGGCATATCGCATGATGCCGCGCCGCTCACCCAGCGCCTTCGTCAAGGCCTGGCCGAGCGCGATGCCGGTGTCCTCGACCGTGTGGTGGTCGTCTATGTGCAGGTCGCCCTTGGCCCTCACCGTCATGTCGATCAGCGAATGGCGCGACAGCTGGTCGAGCATATGGTCGAAGAAGCCGACGCCCGTCGCGATATCGGATTTGCCCGAGCCGTCGACATGGACCGACACCGAGATATCGGTTTCCTTGGTCTTGCGGCTGGCTTCGGCGGAACGGGGCGCCATGACCTTGTCCTTGTCTCAGGGTTTCAAAGCTCCGCGGACGAGCTTCGAACATTCACCGGCTTGAAAACGAAAGCCTTCTATCAGCATGATCCGGCGATTGCCAGTTGCCTCGGACAGAGGTATCGGCCTTGCCGGAGAGGCGATTTGCAATCATTGGTCCCATGCATACATATGGCCGATAAAATCACTCGTACCGCGCCAATCGCCTTTTGGGATCGCGCGAATCGGAGCCAATAAATGTCTGATAATCTGACCATGCACGCCACGACCATCGTGACGGTGCGCAAGGGCAACAAGGTGGTGATCGCCGGCGACGGCCAGGTCAGCCTTGGCCAGACCATCATGAAGGGCAATGCCCGCAAGGTGCGCCGCATCGGCAAGGGCGGCAATGTGATCGCCGGTTTCGCCGGCGCTACGGCGGACGCCTTCACGCTGCTGGAGCGGCTGGAAGCCAAGCTCGAACAATATCCCGACCAGCTGACGCGCGCCTGCGTCGAGCTTGCCAAGGACTGGCGCACCGACCGCTATCTGCGCCGGCTGGAGGCGATGATGCTGGTGGCCGACAAGTCGGTTTCGCTGGCGCTGACCGGCACCGGCGACGTGCTCGAACCCGAACACGGGGTCATGGCCATCGGTTCAGGCGGCAATTACGCGCTGGCTGCTGCCCGCGCGCTGATGGACACCGACAAGGATGCCGAGGAGATCGCCCGCAAGGCGATGCAGATCGCCTCCGACATCTGTGTCTACACCAACAACAATTTCGTCGTCGAAACGCTCGATGCCGCCTGAGAAGGTGGTGCTCTACGATTTTCGGCCGGTTACCGAAAAGGACCTGCCGATGATCGCCGGCTGGCTGGCCGAGCCTGAAGTGGCCGAGTGGTGGAACGATCCGGACACGGAGATCGCCGAGATTCGCGATCATATCGACTCGATTTCGGTCGAGCCGCTGATCGTCGAACTCGACGGCAAGCCGATCGCCTATCTGCAGAGCTACGACCCGCATCTGGAAGACGACCATCCCTATGCCGACCAGCCGTTCGGCACGCTCGGCATCGATTTGTCGATCGGCCGGCCGGAGCTGCTAGGCATCGGCCATGGCTCGGCAATCGTGCGTCAGTTCGTCGAAGATCTGTTTAGGGAAGGCGTGCCCCGCGTCATCATCGACCCCGACCCAGCCAATCTCAGGGCCATCCGCGCCTATGAAAAGGCCGGATTCCGGGCCATAGACCGCAGGCAATCGGTCTATGGCGACGTCGTGCTGATGGCGATCGATGCCGACGATGAGCAAGAGGGGGAATAATCAGATGAGCAAGCCGGCCGCGGACGATGGCTACTCGGCCTATGAAGACAGCTGGCGCATGGGTCTTCTGCTCGTCCTTGGCCTGCTCATCTTCCAGGCCGGGGCTCTCTATGGCATGGGTCGGACGCCGATCTGCACCTGCGGCTATGTGAAACTCTGGCATGGCGTGGTGAACAGTTCGGAGAACTCCCAGCATATCGCCGACTGGTACACCTTCTCGCACATCATCCACGGCTTCCTCTTCTATGCCTTGGTGAGGTTCCTCTTCCCGCGTTCGCCGATCGGATTGCGGCTGGCCTTCGCCGTCCTCATCGAGGGCGGCTGGGAATTGCTCGAGAACAGCCCGTTCATCATCGACCGCTACCGCGCCGGCACCATCTCGCTCGATTATTACGGCGACAGCATCATCAATTCGGTGTCCGACACACTGGCCATGGTGCTGGGATTTGTGATGGCGCGAAGGCTACCTATATGGGTGATCGTCAGCCTCGCCATCCTTTTCGAACTCGGTACCGGCTATCTCATCCGGGACAATCTGACACTCAACGTGATCATGCTGCTGCATCCGTTCGAGGCCATCAAGCAGTGGCAAAGTGGAATTTAGCTATGACGACTTTTTCTCCCCGCGAAATCGTTTCGGAACTCGACCGCTTCATCATCGGCCAGAAGGACGCCAAGCGCGCCGTGGCCATCGCCTTGCGCAACCGCTGGCGCCGCCAGCAGCTGGAAGGCCAGATGCGCGAAGAGGTGATGCCGAAGAACATCCTGATGATCGGGCCAACCGGCGTCGGCAAGACCGAAATCTCGCGCCGCCTGGCGCGGCTGGCAGGCGCGCCTTTCGTCAAGGTCGAGGCCACCAAATTCACCGAGGTCGGCTATGTCGGCCGTGACGTCGAGCAGATCATCCGCGATCTCGTCGAGATCGCCATCGGCCTGGTGCGCGAAAAGATGCGTGAGGACGTCAAGGCACGTGCCCACATCAATGCCGAGGAACGCGTCCTGGAAGCGCTGGTCGGCAAGACTGCCAGCCCGGCGACCCGCGACTCTTTCCGCAAGAAGCTGCGCGACGGCGAACTCGACGACAAGGAAATCGAGATCGAAGTGGCCGACACCGGCAATGGCGGCATGCCCGGCTTCGAGATTCCCGGCATGCCGGGCGCCAATATCGGCGTGCTCAACATCAACGACATGCTGTCGAAGGCGATGGGCGGCAAGAAGACCAAATCGCGCAAGACGACGGTGAAGGAGTCCTACGATCTGCTGGTCAGCGACGAGTCCGACAAGCTGCTCGACCAGGACGAGGTGGTGCGCCGGGCGCTTGACGCGACGGAAAATGACGGCATCGTCTTCCTCGACGAGATCGACAAGATCGCCGCGAGATCCGACATTTCCGGCGGCCCTTCGCGCGAAGGCGTGCAGCGCGACCTGCTGCCGCTGGTCGAAGGCACCACGGTGGCGACCAAATACGGACCGGTGAAGACGGACCACATATTGTTCATCGCCTCGGGCGCGTTCCACGTGTCGAAGCCGTCCGATCTGTTGCCGGAATTGCAGGGCCGCCTGCCGATTCGCGTCGAACTGCGGGCCTTGGAGAAGCAAGATTTCGTCCGCATCCTGACCGAGACGGAAGCCAGCCTGATCAAGCAATATATCGCGCTGATGAAGACCGAGGGTGTCGACCTGACCTTCACCGACGACGCCATCGATTCGCTGGCCGGCATTGCCGTCGACCTCAATGACAGCGTCGAGAATATCGGCGCCCGGCGGCTGCAGACCGTGATGGAGCGGGTGCTGGACGAGATTTCCTACGACGCGCCCGACCGCAACGGCACATCGGTCACCATCGACGCCGCCTATGTGGAAAAGCATGTCGGCGACCTCTCGCGAAACACAGATTTGTCGCGATTCATCCTTTAAAGCACGACGCCGGCTATTTCGGCGCCGGTTCAGGCAACCCGGCAGAACAATCATGTGTGGCCAGATGGTACCATCTGGCCACCTTTCGTCTTGCCGGGTGAAGGGGCGCTCTCGACTCGACCCAGAGCACTACCCTAGTTTGCCCGCAAGATTGCAGGCGGCGGACGCATGAAAAAACTCATCCCAATCATTCTCAGGCCAGTCATTCTCGGCTTGACGCTGGCGGCGACGCTGTTCGCGGCTGAGGCGGCGACACTCGTGCCGCCGGGAAACCGCAATGCCGAGCAGCCCGATATCCCCGGCGCCTCGAGCCGGCGCACGCAGGCGACCAACACCACCTTCCAGGCGAAATACCGCAAGGTATATGCCTTGCTGCAGAACGACCCCGATCTGCGCGGCAAGATCAAGAAGGCCGCTGCCGCCTATGGCATCGATCCGATGCATATCGTCGGCGCCATCGTCGGCGAGCACACGTACAATGTCGACGCCTATGACCGGCTGCAAACCTATTACGTCAAGGCGATCTCCTACCTCTCCAGCAAGCTGTCCTTCGCCTATGACGGCGAGGACATCACCGATTTCGTGCAGCGGCCGGAATTCAAGAAATGCGCCGGAATGTCGGACAGCTATGATTTGTGGGAATGCCGCGAGCAGGTGTGGAACCATGCGTTTCGCGGCAAGAACGTCGGCGGCGAGGACTTTCCCGACGACCGTTTCGGCGCCACCTTCTTCCAGCCCTATTATGCCGGCCAGACTTTTGGGCTCGGCCAGCTGAACCCGCTGACCGCATTGCAGATGAGCGATCTCGTGCACAAAGTGTCGGGCCTGCCGAAGCTCGATGTCGGCGACCCCAATTCGGTCTACAAGACCATCATGGATCCCGACCTGACGCTGCCTTATGTCGCCGCGACGATCAGGAAATCGATCGATGCCTACAAGAACATTGCCGGCTTCGACATTTCGGGCAATCCCGGGCTGACCGCCACGCTCTACAATGTCGGCAATCCGGAGCAGCGCGCCGATGCGCTGAAGGCGGAAAACGACAGGCGCCATGCCGCCGGCGAGCCGGAAAAATTGCCGGAGGAGAATTATTACGGCTGGCTGGTCAACGACAAGCTGCCGGAGCTGAAGGCACTGTTCTAGATCGTTTCACGCCGCCAGCAACGATTTCAACTTGACCGCCTGCGACCCCAGCGCTTCCGGCGCCGGCTTGGCGCGCTTGCCGATCAGCATTTCGGCTAGCCGGATGTCGCGGGCGACCGCATTGCCGGGGCCGATGCCGCTGGCCGCCACCAGCGTGCCATCTTCGGCGAGATGGAAGAGGATGAAGGCACCATCGTCGAGATCGCGGCGCACGGTGTTTTTGCCTTCGTCCGAAAGCCCTGCGATCTGCAGTGACAAGCCATACTGATCCGACCAGAACCATGGCACGGCCGCATGCGCCTCGCCGGCATCGAGCATGTTTTTCGCTGCCAGCGCACCTTGTTCCTGCGCGTTGCGCCAGGCCTCCAGCCGCACACGGCGGCCACCATAGACGGCAAGCGGGAACGAACAGCAATCGCCGGCGGCAAAGATGTCGGGATCGCTGCTGCACAGCTCGGCATCGACCGCAATACCATTGTCGATCATCAAGCCGGCGTCGGCCGCGAGCCCGGTCACCGGCACCGCGCCGATGCCGATGATGGCGAGATCGGCTGATACTTCGCGCCCGCCGGCGAGCGTCACGCGCACTTGCCTACCGTCGTCGGCGATGGAGGCAATACCTTGACCGCACACGATGTCGACGCCCTCGGCGATATGCGCATCATGGACGATCTCGGCGATCTCGGCCGGCACGCCGCGCATCAGGATGCGCGGCTGCGCCTCGATGACCGTGACCGCAGCGCCGAGCCTGCGGGAAGCGGCAGCGAGTTCGAGGCCGATGAAGCCGCCACCGATGACGGCAATGCGGCTGCCGGCACGGAGATGGCCGCGAATGGCCAGCGCATCGGCGAAGGTTCTGAGATACACGCAGCGCGCGCCAAGGCCAGGCATCGACAGTTTGCGCGGGGTCGCGCCGGTGGCCAGCAGGAGTTTGTCGTAGGGCAGCACCGAACCGTCCGAAAGGCGCACCGAATGCGCCGCGCGATCGATCGCCGCGGCCTGGACGGAATGGATATGCCGGATCGACCTCTCGGCCAGCACCGCGTCGCTGGCGATCGCCTTGATTTCCGGCGCGTCGCTGGCCATCGCCTCCTTGGACAGAGGCGGCCGTTCGTAGGGCAGATGCGGCTCGTCGCCGACCAGCGTCACCGGCCCATCATAGCCGAGATCGCGCAGCGTGAGAGCTGCCCGCCCGCCGCATTCGCCGGCGCCGATGATGACCATTCCTCGCGCCATCTCCGTCATCCGACCTGAACGAGAACTTTGCCGGCGTCGACCTTGACCGGATAGGTTTTCAGGTTGACGCAGACCGGGGCGCCCCTGGCCGCGCCGGTCTTGTAGTTGAAGCGGCCATTGTGCTTGGGGCATTCGATGATGTCGTCCATCACCAGACCGTCGGCGAGATGCACCTTCTCATGCGTGCAGAGCCCGTCCGTGGCGAAATATTCGTCGTCGGGGCTGCGATAGATGGCGAAGGTGCGCCCGCCATGATCGAAGCGCATCACATCCTCTTCATCGATGTCGTCGGTAGCACAGGCCTCGACCCAGTCGCTCATTTCAGCACTCCCTGGAAAAATGGATTCGCCGCGATCATTCCGCCGCGGCGGCGATGGCATCGCTGTGGAATTCCTCGCGATACGGCCTGGCGGTCGGCGGCAGTTCGCGCTTGAGGAAATAGTCCTCGTTGCGCAGCTGGCGCAGGAAGACCGGGATCATCTCGCGGTAGCCAGCCAGGATCGACGGCGTCGGCGCCGGCAGATCATGCTTGATCAGCGCATGCAGCCTGGGCAGCGCATGGTAGGGCACCATCGGGAACATGTGATGCTCGACGTGGTAGTTCATGTTCCAGTAGATGAAACGGCTGATCGGGTTCATGTAGACGGTGCGGCTGTTCAGCCGATGGTCGATGACATTGTCGGCCAGGCCGCCATGCTGCAGCAGGCCGACCATGACGTGATGCCAAGCGCCATAGAGCCTGGGCAGGCCGACCAGCATCAAGGGCAGGAACGAGCCGGAATAGAGCGCCAGCGCGATGGTTGCGGCATAGATCGCGGTCCAGATGCGGGCAATGCGGATCGCCTTGCCCTGTTCCTGCTCGGGAATGAAGGTCTTTTCGGCCGCGCTGATGTTGCCGGCGGCGTTGCGGAGCATGTCCGACATCGCATGCCAGGCGTCGAGGACACCGACGAAGCCGAGGAGCGCGCGCACCAGGTCCGGCGGCCGCATGACCGAGATTTCCGGGTCGCGGCCGACGATGATGGTGTCGGTGTGATGGCGCGTGTGGCTCCAGCGCCAGGTCACCGGATTGCGCATGATCATGAAGCAGGCGATCTGATAGACCGCATCGTTCATCCACTGCGTGCGGAACGCCGTGCCGTGGCCGCATTCATGCCAGCGTGAATCCGTCGATGAGCCGTAGAGGACGCCATAGGCGAAGAAGAACGGCACGCACCACCAGCTGCCCCAGAACCAGGCGCCGCCGGCGCCGCTGGCGATGAGGGCGGCCAGCCAGATCGCGGTGTCGCGGATCGCCGGCCCGTCGGAGCGCTGCATCAGCTCCTTCATCTGCTTGCGGGGCACGTCGGTGTGATACCACTCGGCCGCCGACAGGCCGTTTTCCACGGCGAGCTTGGCGTCGCGACCGATCAGGCTGTAGTCCCGCCGGGACGGCGCAGTGGTCATGATTGCCTCCTCGGCAGGCACCCGCCCAAGCGAATGCCGGTTACCCATATGCCTTCCAGCCTGAAAGTACCGCTTGTCTATGATAGACTCAATATCACAAAGATAGTTTCTATCATTTCCTATCAGACTGGTGTATCGTGCCAGGAAACGGAACCGAGGGCGATCATGGCGAAACGGCCGACCATATCCGATCTGGCGCGCATCTCCGGCGTCAGCGTTGCCACGGTGGATCGGGTGCTCAACAATCGCCTGCCGGTGCGCGAGGAGACCGCACGGCGCGTCTATGAGACCGCGACCGAGATCGGCTATCACGCAGCCGGCCTGATCAAGCAGCGGATGCGCCATGAACTGCCGGAGTACCGGCTCGGCTTCCTGCTTTTGCGGGGCAATGACGTCTTCTACGGCGATTTCGCAGCGGAGCTCGAACTGGCGGTGTCGCAATCGCAGCGGTTCCGTGGCGCCGCAACCATCGACTTCGCCAGCTCCCTGGTCCCCGACGAGATCGCCGCCCAGATGCGCAAGCTGGCGGCAAAATCGAGGGCCATCGCCGTTGTCGGCCCGGACCATCCAACCCTGACGGCGGCGGTCGAGGCGTTGAAGGCGAGAGGGCAACCGGTGTTCTCGCTGTTGTCGGACTTTGCCGCCGGTATCCGCGAGGGCTATGTCGGCCTCGACAACCGCAAGGTCGGTCGTACCGCGGCCTGGATGATCGCCAGGGCGGCGCGGCAGCCCGGCAAAGTCGCCCTCTTCGTCGGCAGCCACCGCTTCCATGGCCACGAGTTGCGCGAGATCGGCTTCCGCTCTTTCTTTCGCGAGCATGCACCCGACTTCAACGTGCTGGAAACGCTGGTCAATCTGGAGGCAAACCAGGTAACCCATGATGCGATGATCGATCTTCTGGCGCGCTATCCGGATCTTGCAGGCTGCTACGTCGCGGGCGGCGGCATGGAAGGCGCGGTCTCGGCGCTGCGGGCGGCAAGGCCCCTAAATATGCCTGTGGTCGTCTGCAACGAGATCAACGCCGAGTCGCGGGCGGCACTCGCCGATAACATCCTCACCATGGTGATCTCGACGCCGCTGGCCGCGCTCTGCCGCGAACTGGTCGATCGCATGGTGCATGCCATCGAAACCGGCGCGGCCAACGCGCCTGGCCAGACCTTCCTGCCCTTCGACATCTATCTGCCGGAAAATATCTAAGCTTTTCGGGCGAGAGCAGCCGCGGAAATGATAGAATCCATCAGAACGATCCGAAAATCCGGCGGCACGCCGCGGAATCGCCCTTGACGTTCCGCTGGAATGGAATAAATATTTCACTAGCTGTGTATTTTGGTTCTTTCGTTCCGGAACATCTGTTTCAAACAGATGGTTTGGCGTTCCAGCTCAAACAGGGAATGCCACACGGAGCGAAGCGATATCAGGGAGAGATTCCCCGGGGAGATCGGGGATTCCGGATAGATCGGTGCAACCGGACACCAAAAGTGGAGGAGAGATACAATGAAGAAACTGCTTTTGGGCGTCGCCTTCGCGGCGCTGATGAGTTCATCGGCTTTTGCCGCCAAGATCGGCGTATCGATGGCCAAGTTCGATGACAACTTCCTCACCGTGCTGCGCAACGGCATGATCGCCCAGGCCAAGGGCATGAGCGGCGTCGAGCTGCAGGTCGAAGACGCACAGAACGACGTTGCCAAGCAGCTCGACCAGATCAAGAACTTCGCCGCTTCGGGCGTCGACGCCATCATCGTCAACCCGGTCGACACCTCGGCCACGCAGGCGATGTCCGACGCTGCGGCCGCCGCCAAGATCCCGCTGGTCTATGTCAACCGCGAGCCGGTCAATGTGAACTCGCTGCCCGACAACCAGGCCTTCGTCGCCTCGAACGAATCCGATTCCGGCACGCTCGAGACCAAGGAAGTCTGCCGTCTGTTCAAGGAAGCCGGCAAGAAGGAAGCCAATGTCTATGTGATCATGGGCGAGCTTTCCAACCAGGCCGCCGTGCAGCGCACCAAGGACATTGAAGAGGTGATCGCCACGCCGGACTGCAGCTTCATCAAGATCATCGACAAGCAGACGTCGAACTGGGATCGCGACCAGGCGCAAAACCTGATGACCAACTGGCTGTCGACCGGCAAGAAGTTCGACGGTGTCATCGCCAACAATGACGAAAGCGCCATCGGCGCCATCCAGGCGATGAAAGCCGCCAACATCGACATGAAGTCGGTTGTCGTCGGCGGCGTCGACGCCACGCAGGACGCGCTGGCCGCCATGCAGGCCGGCGACCTCGACGCAACCGTGTTCCAGGACGCGGCCGGCCAGGGCGCGGGCGCGCTGGATGCGGCGCTGAAACTGTCCAAGGGCGAGAAGGTCGAGCACAAGGTTTACGTGCCGTTCCAGCTTGTGACCCCGGCGAACATCGACAAGTTCCTGAAGAAGAACTGAGCCGCGGACATAGGGAGCGGCGCTGTCGCGCAAAAGACAGCGCCGCTCCCCTTTCCCTCGGCGCCTGACGGCGCTCGAGGTGCGACCGCGGCTGACGGAGGATAGAAGATTGGCACAGACATCTCATGGCGTCGGAGGGCTCACCTACGATGCGAAGAAGCGCGCCTGGCCCGCCGAATTCAACGTTTTCCTGGCGCTCGTCATTCTCGTCGTCATCTTCGAAGCGATCGGCCGCATCTTTCTCGGCGACAGTTTCCTGTTCAACACCCGCAGCGACGTCTCGGGGATCTTCAATGAGGCCCGCCTGCAGATCATCATCCTGCAGGTGTCGATCGTCGGCATCATCGCCATCGGCGTGACGCAGGTGATCATTTGCGGCGGCATCGACCTGTCTTCGGGTTCGATCGTCGGCGCCACCGCCATGATCGCCATGAGTTTCGCCCAGGTGGCGACCGTCAACGGCAATCCCAACCCGAAGGCGATGTTCCTGGCGCAAGGCTGGACCGACCTGCCCGTCATCGTGCCGCTGCTGGTGGCGATCGGCTGTGGGCTGCTCGCCGGCCTGGTCAATGGCTCTTTGATCGCCTACACGCGCATTCCGCCCTTCATCGCCACGCTTGGCATGATGGTCACCGCGCGCGGCATCGCCAAATGGTGGTCGAAGGGCCAGCCGATCTCGTTTCCCACCGACAGTTTCGCGGCGATCGGCAAAGGCCTGATGCCAGTCATCATCTTCCTGTCGCTGGCCGTGCTGTTCCAGCTCATCATGAGCTACACACGCTACGGCAAGCATTGTTACGCGATCGGCTCCAATGAGGACGCCGCGCGCATGTCCGGCATCAAGATCGCCAACCACAAGATCCTGGTCTATGTCATCGCTGGCATTCTCGCCTCGCTCGCCGCCGTGGTGCTCTGCTCCAAGAACCTCACCGCCCAGGCCGGCATGGGCGTGATGTATGAACTCGACGCCATCGCCATGGCGGTCATCGGCGGCGTCTCGCTGTCGGGCGGCCGCGGCTCGATCGTCGGTACGGTGATCGGCTCGCTGATCTTCGGAGTCATCATCTCCGGCTTCACCTTCCTGCGCCTCGACGCCTACTACCAGGAGATGGTCAAGGGCGTGATCATCGTCGGTGCGGTCGTTCTCGACCAGTGGCGCCAACGCTTGCGGGCATTGAGGGCTTGACCATGTCAGACATCGTCCTGAAGACCGAAAACCTGACCAAGCGCTATGGCGGCGTGCATGCGCTGGAAGGCGCCAATTTCGAGCTGCGCAAGGGCGAGCATGTCGCCATCATGGGCGACAATGGCGCCGGCAAGTCGACCTTCGTGCGCCAGATCACCGCTGTCGAGCAGCGCACCAGCGGCCAGATCTGGTTCGACGGCAAGGAAGTGAATTTTGCCGGGCCGATCGAGGCCCGCACCGCGGGCATCGAGACCGTGTTCCAGAACCTGGCGCTGGCCGATGATCTCGACGTGCCGTCGAACCTTTTCCTCGGCCGCGAAAAGGTGCTGTTCAATCTGGGCCCCTTCTCGATCCTCGACCGCAAATATATGCGCAAGGCGACCGAGGCGGCACTGGTGCGCACGGCGGTGAAGATCCCCAATCTTTCCAACACCATCCGCCACATGTCGGGCGGCCAGCGGCAGTGCGTGGCGATCGCCCGGACGGCGACCTTCGCTTCCAAGTTGATCATCATGGACGAGCCGACGGCCGCACTCGGCGTGCAGGAGACGGCGCAGGTCGAAAACATCATCCGCACGCTGAAGGACAATGGCGAGCCGCTGATCCTGATCAGCCACAATATGCGCCAGGTGTTCGACCTGTGCGACCGCATCGTGGTGTTCCGGCGCGGCCGCATCGTCGCCAATCTGCGCAAGGAGAATACCGACGGTCAGGACATTGTCTCTTACATCACCGGCGCCAAGACCGGGGAGGCGGAACTCGCGGCTTGAGGCTAGGCGATTGCCCGGTTCCGGGACGATCTGCCGCGCCTAGAAAATACCCCAGCCACCTTTCCCTGACAGGAAGGTGCGGACACAACGCTCTCGAACCCATCCCTCAAAGGAAATATCCATGACTGTTCGTTTCGCCCTCCTCGGTGCCGGCCGCATCGGCAAGGTCCACGCCCGCGCCGTCGGCTCCAACCCCGATGCAAAACTGGTGGCGGTGGCCGATGCCTTCGAGAAGGCGGCAAAGGAGCTGGCGAGCGCCTATGGCGCCGAGGTACGCACCATCGACGCCATCGAAAAATCCAAGGACATCGACGCCGTCGTCATCTGCACGCCGACCGACACCCATGCCGATCTGATCGAGCGTTTCGCCAAGGCCGGCAAGGCGATCTTCTGCGAGAAGCCGATCGACCTGAACGTTAAGCGCGTCGAGAAATGCCTGGCCGTGGTCGAGAAGGCCAAGGCGACGCTGATGGTCGGCTTCAACCGCCGCTTCGACCCGCATTTCGCCGCCGTGCGCAAGGCGATCGACGACGGCGCCATCGGCACGGTCGAGATGGTCACCATCACCTCGCGCGATCCCGGCGCGCCGCCGATCGACTACATCAAGCGCTCGGGCGGCATTTTCCGCGACATGACCATTCATGATTTCGACATGGCGCGCTTCCTGCTCGGCGAAGAGCCGGTGGCGGTCTCCGCGCATGCTTCGGTGCTGGTCGACAAGAAGATTGGCGAGGCCGGCGATTTCGATAGCGTCAGCGTCATCCTGGAGACGGCTTCCGGCAAGCAGGCCGTCATCTCCAATTCGCGCCGCGCCACCTATGGCTATGATCAGCGCATCGAGGTGCATGGCTCGAAAGGCATGATCGCGGCCGAGAACCAGCGGCCGGTGTCGATCGAACTGGCCAACGAGAAGGGCTATACGCGCCCGCCGCTGCACGATTTCTTCATGACCCGCTATCTCGACGCCTATGCCATCGAGATCGCCTCGTTCATCGCTGCCGCGACGTCCGGCAAGAAGGCGGCGCCGAGCGGCGCCGACGGCCTCGTGGCGCTGAAGCTGGCGGATGCGGCGCTGAAGTCGGCGACAACAGGCAAGACCGTTCGTCTCGACAAGTAAGAACCGGAATCCAGGCCCAAGCCACAGGAGCAAAACGATGAGCGCATCTTCCGATCGCAATCATGAGACACGCGCCATCGTCACCGGTGGCGCGCAAGGCATCGGCTTTGCCGTCGCCGAGGCGCTGGCCGACGAGGGCTGCCGGGCATTGGCGCTCATCGGCCGTTCGCAGGAGAAGGGCGACAAGGCCGTCGCCCACTTCAAAAAGGCCGGCGTCGACGCGATCTTCATCAGCGCCGACGTCTCGAAGGTGGCGGATTGCAAGCGCGCGGTGGCGACCGCGCTCGCGCATTTCGGCACGCTGAATGCGCTGGTCAACGCCGCCGCCACCTCGGCACGCGGCTCATTGGTCGAAACCTCGGAAGAGCTTTTCGACCAGATATTCGCAACCAATGTGCGCGGACCTTTCTTCCTGATGCAGGGACTGGTTGCCCATCTGCTGGAGCGCAAGGCGCCGGGCTCGATCGTCAACGTGCTGTCGATGTCGGCACATTGTGGCCAGTCGTTCCTGACGCCCTATTCGACCAGCAAGGGCGCGCTGATGACGCTGACCAAGAACGTCGCCAACGCCTATCGCTTCGACCGCATCCGCTGCAACGCCGTGCTGCCCGGCTGGATGGATACCGAGGGCGAGGACATCGTGCAAAAGAAATGGCACGACGCCCCGGACGATTGGCTGGCGAAGGCCGAAGCCGCGCAACCGATGGGCCAATTGGTCAAACCGGACCAGCTCGCGCGGCTGATCAGCTACATGGTCAGCCCGCAATCGGGCGTCATGACCGGGTCGTTGGTCGACTACGACCAGAGTGTTGCGGGGTCGTCGCCGGAGTAGGGCCGACGGTCTGGCGGAAATGCTCCTCACTTCGTCATCCACGGGCGGGGCAAGAAGCGAAGCGACGCAGCGCAGACCCGAGGATCCGCCGCACTCCACGGCCAAGGTCACGGAATGGATCCCAGGGTCTTCGCGACGCCGCTTCGCGGCTGCTCCGCCCAGGGATGGCGAAATCGGGGACTTCGGCCTTCGGAATTGACCGTCGTCGAGGGGACGTGACAAACGCCTCCGCTTCGACTATATGAGCCGCATGATCCACCTGTCCGCCACCTATTGGTACTTTAGCAGCTCGCTGGCGGCGGGAGGATTGCGCTCGATCTGAAGATTGCAGCAACAAGATCCGAACAGCCGCCAGACCTGGCGGCTTTTTTGTTTCAGCCGGCAGGTCTCCTAACAGGAGCAGAAAGCCGTGTTGACCACCACAGACGACCTCCGGGTCAAGGAAATCCGAGAACTGAGCACGCCGGACCAGGTGATGCGGGAAATCCCGCGCACGCTGACGGCGACGCGCACCGTGAGCGCCTCACGCAATGCGATCCACGCTATTCTGAACGGCACCGACGACCGGCTGCTTGTCGTCGTCGGTCCCTGTTCGATCCACGATCCGGTCGCGGCCGTTGACTATGCCAGCCGTCTGGCGGCGCTGCGCGAGACCCTGTCCGACCGGCTTGAGATCGTGATGCGGGTGTATTTCGAGAAGCCGCGCACCACGGTCGGCTGGAAGGGCCTGATCAACGATCCCGACCTTGACGGCAGCTTCAACATCGACAAGGGGCTCAGGATGGCACGCAACGTGCTTTCCGCCGTCAACAATCTCGGCCTGCCGGCGGCCACCGAATTCCTCGACATGACCACGCCGCAATACATTGCCGACCTCGTCGCCTGGGGTGCCATCGGCGCGCGCACCACCGAAAGCCAAATCCACCGTGAGCTGGCCTCGGGCCTGTCCTGCCCGGTCGGTTTCAAGAACGGCACCGACGGCAATCTCAGGATCGCCGGCGAGGCGGTGAAATCGGCCGCCCAGCCGCATCATTTCATGGCGGTGACCAAGGGCGGACGCAGCGGCATCGCCACCACCACCGGCAATGAGGACTGCCATGTCATCCTGCGCGGCGGCGTTCAGCCCAACTACGACGCGGCGAGCGTCGAGGCGGCCTCGGTCGAACTCGCCCGCATCGGTGTCGCGCCGCGGCTGATGATCGATGTCAGCCACGCCAACTCCGCCAAGAAGCCTGAGAACCAGCCGAAGGTGGCGGCCGATGTGGCCGGCCAGGTGGCGGCGGGCGACGAGCGCATCATCGGCCTGATGATCGAGAGCAATCTCGTCGCCGGCCGGCAGGACGTGGTGCCCGGCAAGCCGCTCGTCTATGGCCAGAGCATCACCGATGGCTGCATCGACTGGGCGACCACCGAGACCGTGCTGCATGGCCTTGCCGGTGCCGTCGAGTGGCGCCGGTCGGCACGCCGCGCCATGCTGGAAAGCCGGCAGGGTGCTGCCTGACACGGCTGACGATATCGGAAGGGCGGCGCTAGATTACGCCGCCCTCAGCCCTTCCCAGGCGGTGAACACCGAGACGGCAAAAAGCAGCAGCCCGGCCGCCCGGCCGGCAAGAATGGTCGCCCGCGGATTGGCGATCAGAAGCTTGCGGCTGCGGCCGGCTGATATCGCGAGCCCGCCATAGATCGCGGCCTGGGTGATGACCGTCATCAGGCCCATGACAGTCGCCTGCACCCAGATCGGGCCGTAGGCCGGCTTCAGGAACTGCGGATAGACGGCAAGCACGAACAGATAGGCCTTCGGATTGATCAGGCAGGTCACCAGCCCCTGGCGAAACGCCTTCCATGCCGAGCGGCTGCCGACAGGCCCATCGCGACCGACGGTGATGGAGCTGCGCATCAGCGTGATGCCGATGAAGGCCATGTAGGCGGCGCCGACGATCAGCAGCGGCTTGAACAGGATCGGCACGAAATGCATGAGAAGGCCGACGCCGATGGCACCGTTCAGCGTGTGCACCATGCCGCCGACCATGATGCCGCCGGTCGCGGCCAGGCCCCTGTCGCGCCCGCCGGTCAGCGCATTGGCCAGCACGAACAGCATATCCATGCCTGGAACGGCGATGATGCCGAACAGCAGGATAAAGAAAAGCCAGAGATTTTCAGCGTAACCCATGTCAGTTGCCTGTCGCCTCGTTCCACCAAGCCGTAGCGGAACCTGTTGATTTTCAATTCGATAGGCAGTCCTATAGGTCGACCCAACTGACAATGGTGTGTCAGTTGCGGTCGGAGCCGGGTGAGGAAAATGCGCAAGGCGTCACGCCTGTTCGAGATCATCCAGATCCTGCGGCTGGCGCGGCAGCCGGTGACGGCGGCCATGATCGCCGAGCGGCTGGAAGTGACGATACGTTCGATCTATCGCGACATCGCCGCACTTCAGGCGATGCGCGTGCCGATCGAGGGCGGGCGCGGCATCGGCTACATCTTGCGCCCCGGTTTCGACCTGCCGCCGCTGATGTTTTCGATCGAGGAGATGGAGGCGATTGTGCTCTCGCTGGCGCTGCTGGAGCGCACCGGCGACGACGAACTCAAGCAGGCGGCCAAGCGCGTCAGCAGCAAGATCGCCGGCGCGGTGCCGCCGCCGCTGCGCCAGACCTTCGACGCCAATGCGCTGCATGCCTGGGGTTTTGCCGCACCCTCGGCCGGCACGATCGACCTGGCGCTGGTGCGCCGCGCCATCCGCG
The DNA here is from genome assembly GCF_000009625.1 of Mesorhizobium japonicum MAFF 303099. NCBI lineage: Bacteria > Pseudomonadati > Pseudomonadota > Alphaproteobacteria > Hyphomicrobiales > Phyllobacteriaceae > Mesorhizobium > Mesorhizobium japonicum. The sequence continues at coordinate 3,954,438 of NC_002678.2, read as the reverse complement.
ACGAGGAGAAGCTCGACCTCTCCTACCGCGACGAAGCAGGCCGGACCACGCAACGCATCATCCGGCCGATCGCGCTGATCTATTACGCGGAGGCGGTGAACACGGTGGCCTGGTGCGAGCTGCGCCAGGCCATCCGCAATTTCCGCAGCGACCGCATCGAGGGTTGCCAGCCGACCGGGCTGCACTTCAAGGGCGAAGGCGACCGCCTGCGCCAGATCTGGGTCGAGGGCTGGGAGACCCCGGCCGTCGGCGGCTAAGACGAGCGGTATTACCGCACATCCATCCAGCGCTTCTCCTCAAAGGAGCGCGCCATGGCGTGGACGGTGCGCTCTATCTCCAGACCTTCGGCGAATTCGATGAGCCGCGCCCGTCTGCCGGCGAGCCGCGTCAGCAATTCGTGGCATTCGATGATCTTGAGGTCGTTGAAGCCCAGGCCATGGCCGGGCGCCGGCAGGAAGGCGTCGTAGGGCTTGTGGTGCGGCGCCACCAGGATGGTGCGGTAGCCCTGCTCGGTCGGGCGATCAGCGGTGAGATAGAGCTGCAATTCGTTCATCCGCTCCTGATCGAACAGGATCGAGCCCTTGGAGCCGAAGATCTGGATGGCGATGCGGCCCTTGCGGCCCCAGGCCGAGCGATTGACCTGGAGCGTGCCGGCAATGCCGTTTTCGAGATGCATCAAGACGCTGGCGATATCATAGGTCTCGACCGCGCGGCGTCCGCCCGCCGCCAGCTTGCGGTCGGCATAAGGCTTGGCCATATCGCAGATGACGCTGGCGACGCGACCGAACAGGACCGAGACCAGCGACAGCGGATGCACGGCGAAGTCGTCGAGCGCGCCGTAGCCGGAGGCGGCTTCGTGCTTCCAGAAGAACAGCGCCTCGGGATCGGCCATGAAATCCTCGTCCATCTCGATGCGCAGATGATTGACCTCGCCGATGATCTTCTCGTCGAGCAGCGCGCCGATGTGACGGATGGCCGGGCTCTGGATGTAATTGTAGCCAAGGGCAGCGACCTTGCCGGATTTCCTGGCCGCTTCCGCCATCGCCTCGGCTTCGGCAAAGCTCGGCGCCATCGGCTTTTCGCACCACAGATGCTTGCCGGCCTGGAGGATGGCGATGGCCATTTCCGGATGGAACTGGTTGGGCGTGGTCAGCGAGACGATATCGACTTCCGGATCGTTGACGACGGCGCGCCAGTCGCCTGAGGCCTTGGCGAAGCCGAACTCCCCGGCCTTGCGCCGGGCAAGCTCCTCATTGACCTCGCCGAGATGGACGAGCCTGGGCTTGGCCACGTCGGGAAAGACGGCGCCGACGGCACTCCACGCAATGGCGTGGCACTTGCCCATGAAACCCGTGCCGATAAGACCGACGCCGACCATTTTCCGTTTCCTCCGCTGGCTGAAGCACTGCGTGGATGAATTAGTCCATTTTCTCTCCAAATGGAATGTCTGCCTCATTTTTTATGGCGTTCTTGCGCAGGCTCGCTATGATGGGGCAGAGAGGACGTTTCACGGATGAGCTTGGACGGGCCGACGATGGACGAACGGGTACCTCGCGACTTCGAGACGCTGCGCGCCACCATCCTGGACCGGCGCGAAAGCCTGCCCAAGCGCATCGCCCAGATCGCCGCCTACGCGCTCGACAATCCCGACGACATCGCCTTCGGTACCGCCGCCAGCATCGCCGCCTCGGCCGGCGTGCAGCCCTCCACCCTGATCCGCTTTGCCCAGCAGCTCGGCTTCGACGGCTTCACCAGCCTGCAGCAGGTGTTCCGCGAGCGGCTGCGCGAGCGCAACTCATCCTATGACGAGCGGCTGCAGGCGCTGCGCGCCAAGGCCGAGGGCGGCGCCGGTCACCGCGCGATCTTCGACGGCTTCGTCGCCGCCGCCAGCACCTCGCTCAACGACATTTCGCGCACGCTGGACGATGCGCATCTGGAAGAGGCGATTTCGCTGCTGGCAAAGGCGCAGACCATTTATGTCTTAGCCAAGCGGCGCTCCTATCCGGTGGCGACCTATATCGCCTATGCGCTGGGCAAGCTGAAGATCCGCAACCAGCTGATCGAATCGGCCGCCGGCCTGAACGCCGAGATGATCGCCTTCGCCACGCCGGCGGACGCCGTCATCGCCATCTCCTTCTCGCCCTATGCGCCGGCCACCATCGAGGAAGCACGCACCATTTCGGAACAGGGCGTGCCGATCGTCGCCATCACCGACAGTTCGTTTTCGCCGCTCGCCCAGTTCGCCAGGGTCTGGTTCGAGGTTGCCGAGGCGGATTTCGCCGGCTTCCGTTCGCTGTCGGCGACGATGGCCCTGGCCATGGCGTTGACCGTTGGCGTCGGCGAGAAGCGGCGCGATACCGCCCGCAGGCGCAAAGCCTGATCGGGCACCTAAAAGCCAATTTTAGATCCGGGAATGCTCATTCCATATTGACTATGGATTGGAATTATTATTTCATATTCCCGGCACCACGCTGCCGCTCGCGCGTGTTACCCAAACAATGTTGTTCCTGACAACAAGTCTGAAGGGAGGTTCCAATGAGCGAAGCCGTGGACGCCAAACAGGCGCCGCTCGACGTCATCACCATCGGTCGCGCTTCCGTCGACCTCTACGGCCAGCAGATCGGCTCGCGGCTGGAGGACATCACCTCTTTCGCCAAGTCGGTCGGTGGTTGCCCGGCCAACATTTCGGTCGGGACCGCAAGGCTCGGCCTGCGCTCGGCGCTGCTGACGCGCGTCGGCGACGAGCAGATGGGCCGCTTCATCCGCGAACAGCTGAGGCGCGAAGGCGTCAACACCGACGGGCTGAAGACCGACAAGGAGCGGTTGACCGCGCTGGTGCTGCTTTCGGTCGAGAGCGAAGGCGTGTCGCCGATGATCTTCTACCGCTCAGACTGCGCCGACATGGCGCTTGCGCCGGAGGACATTGACGAGGCGTTTATCGCCTCGGCGCGTTCGATCGTCGTCACCGGCACGCATTTTTCCCGCCCCAACAGCGACGCCGCCCAGCGCAAGGCGATCCGCATCATGAAAGCCAAGGGCGGCAAGGTTGTCTTCGACATCGACTATCGGCCCAATCTGTGGGGCCTCGCCGGCCATGCCGAAGGCTTCGAGCGCTATGTCAAATCGGACCGGGTCTCGGCGCAGCTGAAGACGGTTCTGCCCGATTGCGATCTCATCGTCGGCACCGAGGAAGAGATCATGATCGCCTCGGGTGCCGACGATTGCCTGAGCGCGCTGAAGACGATCCGCGCGCTGTCGGCGGCGACGATCGTGCTCAAGCGCGGCGCCATGGGCTGCATCGTCTATGACGGACCGATCAGCGACGATCTCGAAGACGGTATCGTCGGCAAGGGTTTCCCGATCGAGATCTACAATGTGCTGGGCGCCGGCGACGCCTTCATGTCCGGCTTCCTGCGCGGCTGGCTGGGCGGCGAAGATCATGCGACGGCGGCGACCTGGGCCAATGCCTGCGGCGCCTTCGCCGTGTCGCGACTGCTGTGCGCACCGGAATATCCGACCTTCGAGGAGCTGCAGTTCTTCCTCAAGAACGGCAGCAAATACAGGGCGCTGCGCAAGGACGAGGCGATCAACCACATTCATTGGGCAACGACCCGGCGGCGCGACATCCCCTCGCTGATGGCGCTCGCCTGCGACCACCGCGTGCAGCTCGAGGACGTGGCGGCGAAGGCCGGCGCCGATCCGGCGCGCATCCGCGACTTCAAGGTGCTGGCGGTCAAGGCGGCGGCGAAGGTCGCCGCCGGCCGTGACGGCTATGGCATGCTGATCGACGAGAAACATGGCCGCGAGGCGATGTTCGAATTCGCCAGGCATCCCTTCGCCTGGCTCGGGCGCCCGGTGGAACTGCCGGGCTCGCGGCCGCTGCGCTTCGAGTTCTCGCAGGATATCGGCTCGCAACTGGTGGAATGGCCGGTCGACCATTGCATCAAGTGCCTGTGCTTCTACCATCCCGACGATCCGGCGGCCTTGAAGGAAGAACAGCAGCAGAAATTGCGCGCGCTGTTTGAGGCGGCGCGGAAAGTTGGCCGGGAACTGCTCGTCGAGATCATCGCCGGCAAGCACGGCAAGCTCGACAACACGACCATTCCGCGCGCGCTGGAAGAGCTTTATGCACTCGGCATCAAGCCGGATTGGTGGAAGCTCGAACCGCAGGCTTCAGCCGGTGCCTGGACCAGGATCGAAGCGGTCATCCTGAAGCATGATCCCTGGTGCCGTGGCATCGTGCTGCTTGGCCTGGAAGCGCCGCAGGACGAGCTGGAGGCGGCTTTCGCCGCCACCGCCAAGGCGCCGATCGTCAAGGGCTTTGCCGTCGGCCGCACGATCTTCGTGCACGCGGCCGAAGAGTGGCTGGCCGGCAGGATGTCGGATGACGAGGCTGTCGCCGACATGGCCTCGCGCTTTGAACAGTTGACCGAGGCGTGGCTTGCCGCGCGCGGCCGCAAGGCGGCATAAGAAGGCGCGGCACAAGGACTGCGGAGGAAACCATCATGAGCAAGACAATCCGCCTGACGATGGCGCAGGCGCTGACCCGCTTCCTGTCCCGCCAGATGACCGAGATCGACGGCAAGAAAATGCCGATCTTCGGCGGTGTCTGGGCGATCTTCGGCCACGGTAACGTCGCTGGCATGGGCGAGGCGCTCTACCAGGTGCGCGACGAACTGCCGACCTTCCGCGCCCACAACGAACAGGCGATGGCGCATGCGGCGATCGCCTATGCCAAGGCCAATTTCCGCCGCCGCTTCATGGCCGCGACCTCGTCGATCGGTCCCGGCGCGCTCAACATGGTGACGGCGGCGGCACTTGCGCATGTAAACAGATTGCCTGTCCTGTTTTTGCCCGGCGACGTCTTCGCCAACCGCATTCCCGATCCGGTGCTGCAGCAGGCCGAGGACTTTTCCGACGGCACGGCGACGGTCAATGACTGCTTCCGTCCGGTGTCGCGCTATTTCGACCGCATCACGCGGCCCGAGCAGATCATTCCGGCGCTGAGCCGTGCCATGCAGGTGCTGACCGATCCGGCCGATTGCGGCCCGGTGACGCTGTCGCTGTGCCAGGATGTGCAGGCCGAGGCCTATGATTATCCCGAGAGCTTCTTCGCCGAACGGGTCTGGCACCAGCGCCGGCCGCGCCCGGACCGCCACGAACTCGCCGCCGCTGTGACGGCACTCAAGGGTGCGAAGAAGCCGCTGGTCATCGCCGGCGGCGGCGTTCTCTATTCGCAGGCCTCCGATGCGCTGGCCAAATTCGTCGAAGGCGCCGGCATCCCGGTCTGCGAGACGCAAGGCGGCAAATCCTCGCTGCCGGACGATCATCCGCTCAACATGGCGGCGGTCGGCGTGACCGGCACGTCTGCCGCCAACCGGCTGGCGGAAGAAGCCGATGTCGTGCTCGCCATCGGCACGCGCCTGCAGGATTTCACCACCGGCTCATGGGCGCTGTTCAAGAATTCCGGCAAGACCATCATCGGGCTGAACGTCCAACCTTTCGACGCCGGCAAACACCGCGCCCTGCCGCTGGTCGCGGACGCGGCCGAGGGTATCGCCGAACTTGGCGCGGCGCTGAAAGGCTGGAAGGCGCCTGCCGGCTGGACCGACAATGCCGCCAAGGGCAAGAAGGCCTGGCAGGCCGACGCGGCCAAGGTGACGGCGTCGACCAACGCCGCCTTCCCGTCCGACGCGCAGGTGATCGGCGGCGTGCAGCGGGCCATGGGCTCCGGCGTGACGCTGCTGCATGCCGCCGGCGGTCTGCCCGGCGAATTGCACAAGCTTTGGCAGGCCGGCACGCCGGGTTCCTACCACGCCGAATACGGTTTCTCGACCATGGGCTACGAGATTGCCGGCGGACTCGGCACCAAGATGGCCAAGCCCGGCGAAGAGGTGGTCGTCATGATCGGCGACGGCTCCTATCTGATGCTGAATTCGGAGATCGCCACCTCTGTGATGCTGGGTTTGAAGCTCATCATCGTGCTGCTCGACAACCGTGGCTATGGCTGCATCAATCGGCTGCAGATGGCGACCGGCGGCGCCAATTTCAACAATCTCCTGAAGGATTCGCGCCACGAAATCCTGCCCGACATCGACTTCGCCGCGCATGCGGCGAGCATGGGCGCGATCGCCGAGAAGGTGCCGTCGATCGCCGGCCTGGAAAACGCGCTGCAGAAGGCCAAGACAAACGACCGCACCACGGTGCTGGTCATCGACACCGACCCGCTGGTCTCCACCGATGCCGGCGGTCATTGGTGGGATGTGGCGGTGCCGGAAGTCTCCGCGCGGCCGCAGGTCATCGCGGCGCGCAAGGCCTATGACGAAAAGCGCCAGATGCAGAGCGTCGGCGATTGATGCCGGCGCTGGCAGCCCCCACCTCCCCCTTGTGGGGAGGTCGGACCGAAGGTCCGGGTGGGGGTCGGCGCCGCACCCCCACCCCGCTGCTTCGCAGCGACTTGCCGGGGCGAGCCACGGGTCTCGCCCGTCCTTCGGACCCCCACAAGGGGGAGGACAGATACGAACTGAAACTGGAGTGACGACTTGAAAGCCAAACTGGGCATGTCCCCCATCGCGTGGTGGAACGACGATCTTGCGGAACTCAGCGATGACGTGTCGCTGGAAGAATGCTTGCGCCAGTCGCGTTCGGCCGGCTTCACCGGCATGGAGATGGGGCGGCGTTTCCCCAACGATCCCGCAATCATGCTGCCGATCCTGAAGGCCGCCGACGTGACGCTGTGCGGCGGCTGGTTTTCCGGCACGCTGGTCGATGAGGAGATGAGCAAGAACAAGGATCGCATCCAGCCGATGATCGAACTGTTCAAGGCGGTCGACGCGCCTTGCATCGTCTATGGCGAGGTCGGCCGCTCGATCCAGGGCGACCGCTCGAAGCCGCTGGCCACCAAGCCGAAACTCACCGGCGACGAGATGAAGGCCTATGCAAGGCGCCTGACCGAATTCGGCGAATGGTGCGCCGAACAAGGCATGCCGCTGTCCTACCACCATCACATGGCGGCGGTGGTCGAGACCGAGCCGGAACTCGACGCCTTCATGCGCCATTCCGGCGAAGGCATTCCGCTGCTGCTCGATGCCGGACATCTGGCCTTTGCCGGCGGCGATGTGCTGCGTGCCATCGACAACCATCACGCGCGCATCAGCCATGTGCATGTGAAGGACGTGCGCATGGGCGTGATCGACAAGCTCGACCGCACGAAACAGTCCTTCCTCGACGCCGTGGCGCTGGGCGCCTTCACGGTGCCGGGCGACGGCTCGCTGGATTTCGGCGCCATCGTGCAACGGTTCGCCGACGATGGCTATGAGGGCTGGTTCGTGGTCGAGGCCGAGCAGGATCCGAAAAAGAACCCGCCGCTCAGGATGGCCCAGGTCGGCCACAAGGAATTGATGCGGGTGATGACGGCGGCCGGCTACACGGTCGAGACACAGGGCTTTCCCAATGCCTGACTCGCTGGTTCTCGGCGAAGCCGGGTTGCTGTAGGTTGGTCGGATGAAAGATTCCGAGCACCCGTTCTTCCGGCCGTTGTGGCGGCGCGTCGCCGTCGTCGCGGTCTGCGTCATCTGGTCGATCATCGAGTTCGCCACCGGCACGCCATTCTGGGGCACCATCGCGCTCGGCTTCGCCGGCTATGCCGTCTGGCAGTTCTTCTATCTCTACAAGCCGGCCGACGAGAACAAGGCGACGGCCGAGTCCGAACCGAAGGAGTGACCGATCGCATGCGTTGGCGATTAGCTTGCAGTGCTTCTAACTTCGTCATCCTAGGGCGGAGCAAGGAGCGTAACGACGCAGCGCAGACCCTAGGATGACGAAGTTGGAGGGCGCCGGTCGAAGATTTTGCGATGGCCCTTTCAAACAGACGGCTTGGCTTCACGGAGCCCTTCGAGCCAACGGAATAGGAGACAAAAATGTCGAAACTGCTCGTCAAAGCCGACAAGGGCCATGGCCGCGTTGCCCATGTGACGCCGAAAAGCGCCGGCTGGACTTATGTCGGTTTCGACCTGCATCGGCTGCAACCCGGCGAAAGCGCCTCGGGAAAGACGCAAGACCGCGAAGTCTGCCTGGTGTTCGTCACCGGCAAGGGCACCGCGACAGCCGGCGGCAAGGATCTCGGCCTGCTCGGCGCGCGTATGTCGCCTTTCGAGGGCAAGCCGTGGTCGGTCTATGTGCCCGAGGGATCGGACTGGTCGGTGACAGCGGACACCGAATTGGAGCTCGCGGTCTGCTCGGCCCCCGGCCTTGGCGGCGGACTGCCGGTTCGCGTGATCGGACCCGACGATCTCGGCCAGGAAGTGCGCGGCAAGGGCACCAACACGCGCTACGTCACCAACATCCTGCCGGAGGGCAAGCCGGCCGATTCCTTGCTGGTGGTCGAGGTCATCACGCCAGGCGGCCACACGTCGAGCTATCCGCCGCACAAGCATGACCAGGACAATCTGCCCGCAGAATCCTATCTCGAGGAGACCTATTACCACCGCCTCAACCCGCCGCAGGGCTTTGCCTTCCAGCGCGTCTACACTGATGCGGACACGAATGGCCATCGCGCGCTCGACGAAGCCATGGCGATCGAGGATGGCGATGTCGTGCTGGTGCCCAGGGGTTATCACCCCTGCGCCGCCTGCCATGGCTACGATCTCTACTATCTCAACGTCATGGCCGGGCCGAAGCGGACGTGGAAATTCCACAATGCGCCCGAGCACGAATGGTTGATGAAGGCCTGACCGGTCCGAGATTCCTCCTGAACCTGTTGGTCCAGCTCGGAAAAATCGTCGGCTAAGGACCTATTGGGTCGATTTGCCTTCGAAAACCCTTCAAAGCTTCGTCAATTCGTCATGGAAATCGCCTATGGCAGCGGGGCTAGTGCATGTCGCCCAAAAGTGTGCAGCGGTTTTTGGGGGCGACGACATGCGCACCAAATAGAAGACTTAAAGCGCGCCCCGGGGCGCGCTTTAACGAGGATTTTCGATGCGTTATGCCATCTACTTCACCCCCCGGCAGGACGAACCGCTGGCGCGGATCGCCGCCAACTGGCTGGGCCGTGACCCGTTCGGCGCGGCGACAAGGCCGGTCGAGGCCGTGGCCGATCTGGCGGCGGAGGAAGTTGCCTTCCACACCGCCTCGGCCCGCCGCTATGGCTTCCACGCGACGCTGAAAGCCCCCTTCCGCCTGGCCGCCAGCGAGACCGAGGCTTCGCTGCGCGCGGGGCTCGACCATTTTGCCGAAGCGACGCCTGTCGTGACGATCCCGCGTCTCGTCGTCAGCCAGATCGACAGCTTCTTCGCGCTGGTGCCGGAGGGGCCGCTGCCGCCACTCAACCGTTTCGCCGACGAGGTGGTGCGCGACTTCGACCGGTTCCGCGCGCCGCTGACCGAGGCCGAAATCGAGCGGCGCAGCCCGGATTCGCTGAAGCCGGCCGAGTTCCGCAATCTCTGCCAATGGGGCTACCCCTATGTCTTCGAGACTTTCCGCTTCCACATGACGCTGTCAGGCCGGGCCGGGCCACAGGAAAGCCCTCGTTTGCGCGCAGCAATCAACAGCCTGTTCGCGGATATACTGCGGCAGCCGGTGCTGGTCGACGCGCTGACGCTGTTTGTCGAACCTGAACCTGGTGCGCCGTTCATGGTGCTTTCGCAGCACGCGCTGGGACGCCGCCCGGCGAGAAAAACCGCCTGAACACCCTTGCTCGAAGAATCAAAGGACTGCCCGAAATGACCGCCGAGACCGTTCTTTCCAACGCCCGCATCGTGCTAGCCGACGAAATCGTCGAGGGGTCGCTGGTGCTGCGTGACGGCTTTATCGCCGGCATCGACGCGGGCAGCAGCCGGATCGGCGAGGACATGGGCGGTGACTATGTCACTCCCGGGCTGGTCGAGTTGCACACCGACCACCTCGAAGGCCATTACGCACCCCGGCCGAAGGTGCGCTGGAACCCGATCGCAGCCGTGCTTGCCCATGACGCGCAGGTGGCGACGGCCGGCATCACCACCGTGCTCGACGCCTTGCGTGTCGGCATGGACGAGGACGCCGATCTCACCTTGGCCGATATCCGCAAGCTGGCCGATGCGATCGAGGACAGCGTCGCGCAGGATCGTTTGCGCGCCGATCACTTCCTGCATCTGCGCTGCGAGGTCTCGGCGCCGGATTGCCTGCAAGCCTTCGCCAGTTTCGACCAGGACGACCGGGTCAAGCTGGCCTCGCTGATGGATCATGCGCCCGGCCAGCGCCAGTTCGTCAATCTCGAAACCTATGCCTACTACTACCAGCGCAAGCTGAAGCTGAGCGACCGCGACTTCAAATTGTTCTGCGAGAAGCGGATGGCGGAATCGGCGCGCAATTCGGCGCCGAACCGGGCGGTGATCGCGGCTGCCTGCCATGAGCGCGGCATCGTGCTCGCCAGCCATGACGATGCCACTTCAGGCCATGTCGACGAGGCGATCGAGCAAGGCGTGCGCGTTGCCGAGTTCCCGACGACCGAGGAAGCGGCGCGTGCTTCGAAGGCCGCGGGCCTGGGCGTGCTGATGGGCGCGCCCAACGTCATGCGCGGCGCCTCGCATTCGGGCAATGTCTCGGCGCGCACGCTGGCCGGCGACGGCCTGCTCGATATCCTGTCTTCGGACTATATCCCCTTCAGCCTGATCCAGTCGGCCTTCTTCCTCGGCGACATGGTCGAAGGCATTTCGCTGCCGCATGCGGTCGCCATGGTGTCGAAGAACCCGGCCGAGGCCGTTGGCCTGACCGACCGCGGCACCATCGAACAGGGCCGCCGCGCCGACCTGGTACGTGTGCGCGTCGACGACCATGTTCCGGTGGTGCGCACCGTCTGGCGGCAGGGACGCCGGGTCGCATGATGGTGTCGGCCTTGATCGAGCGCGAGTTATCCGCTGAAACGTTCCCTGTCCGTCATGGCGTTTTTGTCGCCGTCGTGGGGCCTAGCGGCGCCGGCAAGGACACGGTGATCGGCTACGCCCGTGCGCTCTTCGCCGATGAGACCCGGCTGGAATTCGTTCGCCGCGTCATCACCCGGCCGAGCGATGCGGCGAGCGAGGATCACGACACACTGGCCGACGCCGCCTTCGTCGAGGCCGAGGCCGACGGCGCCTTCGCCATTTCCTGGGAAGCGCATGGCTTGCGCTACGGCCTGCCTGCCGATGTCGACTGGTCGGTCGCCAATGGCCATGTGGCGGTGGCGAACGTGTCGCGCGCGGTCATTCCCACCTTGCGCGAGCGCTATGCCAACCTGGCCATTGTCGAGATCACCGCCTCGGCCGATGTGCTGGCCGAGCGGCTGGCGATGCGCGGCCGCGAGTCGCGCGGCGAAGTGCTGGCGCGGCTGGCGCGCAGCGCCAACGTCACCCTGACCGGTCCCGGCGTCACCACGATCGACAATAGTGGCCCGCGCGAGGTGGCCGGCGAGCGCTTCGCCGAGCTGCTGCGCAAGGCAATGGCCTTCTCCGACATATCGGGCCTGATCTGATTTACGCGTGTGTCCCGCAGCAGCGGCGTGCGCGGCGGGATTGGCCTGAAGCGCTGCCCATCGGCGCCCACTTGCTTTCCTGCTGCCTGCGGAGCGCTATGTGGTGCTGGCCGCGCAAGTGATTCCGGGCCACGCGTCCGGGACACCCGCTCAGCAGGACAGGAAGTTTTATGCAGACGCTGACGCCCATTCTCTCGACAGTCACGGCGGCATTTCTCGCCTCCTTCGTTGAGGTCGTCGAAGCCTTCACCATCGTGCTCGCGGTCGGCGTGACGCGCAGCTGGCGCCCGGCGCTGACGGGCGCCGCCCTGGCGCTGGCGTTGCTGGCGGCGCTGGTGCTCGTGTTCGGACCGCTGCTGGCGCTGGTGCCGATCACCGTGCTGCAGTTCGTCGTCGGCGTGCTGCTGATCCTGTTCGGCATGCGCTGGCTGCGAAAGGCGATCCTGCGCAGCGTCGGCGTCGTCGCGCTGCATGACGAAGAGGCGGCCTTCTCCAAGGAGACCGCTACCCTCAACCAGCAGGCCAATGACCGCCGCGCCGACTATCTCGCCGGGCTGGCCTCGTTCAAGGCGGTGCTGCTCGAAGGTGTCGAGGTGGTGTTCATCGTCATTGCCGTTGGCGCGGCGCACGGGCAGACGCTTTATGCCAGCCTCGGCGCGCTGGCGGCGTTTGTCCTGGTGATGGCTATCGGCCTGGCGGTGCACCGGCCGCTGGCACGTGTGCCGGAGAATGCGCTCAAATTCGTGGTCGGGCTGATGCTGACCAGCTTCGGCATCTTCTGGACCGGCGAAGGCATCGGCGCCGACTGGCCGGGCGCCGATCTCGCTCTGCTCGCCATCTTCGCCATTGTCGCGCTGGCGTCCCTTGCCATGGTGCGCTGGCTGCGCGGCACCTATCCCGTATCGGCTGGAGGGCTCGCCCGATGAGCGTCATCCGTTTTGTTGCCAAGGAATTCCTCGGCATGTTCGTCGATGACGGCAATCTGGCGCTGCTGGCGCTGGTGCTGGTGGCCGCTGTCGCGGCGGCTGTGAAGCTGCTCGCCCTGCCGCCGCTGCTCGGTGGTGCGCTGCTGCTGGTCGGCTGCCTCGCCATCCTGCTGCAAAGCGTTCGCCGCGCGGCCCGCGGGACCAAACGGTAGGGCTGGCGCTGGCGCGGTTGCTTTAACGCTTTGTTTTGACGCAATTCCCAAGGGAAAGCGCTACGCGCTTTTCGTGCGGCAGCGTCGCCCGCGCGATTATTCCGCCGGCGCGCCGGCAATGTTCTTGCGGGCGGCATCGACCATCAGCCGCCGTGCGCGGAACACACCCCATTGCTGGTCGACGAGCACGCCGATGAGAATGACGCCGCCCATCACCGCGAAGTTGAGGGAGGACGGGATGCCGAGCAGATTGACCAGGTTCTGCAGTTCCTGCAACAGCACCGTTCCGAGGATGACGCCGATCAGCGAGCCCTCGCCGCCGCGCAGCGAGAAGCCGCCGAGCACGGCGGCGGCGATGGCGTAGAGCTCATAGAACTGGCCATGGCTGGCCGGCGAGATCGAACGCGTGTACATGGCGAAATAGATCGCCGACAGCGCCGTCAGCACGCCGCAGATGACATAGGCGGCCATGACGATGCGGCCGGTGCGGATGCCGGAATATTTCGCCGCCTCCTCATTCTTGCCGATGGCGTAGAGATAGCGGCCGAACACCGACCGGTGCAGCACCACCCACATGACGATGGCGATGACGATCAGCGCGATGAAACTGTTGGGCACGCCATAGGACCGCCCGGCCGTCAGGAATTCGAGCTCGGGAAAATTCTGGCCGAAGGCGAAACCGGCGGTGCCGTCGGCGGTGTAGAAGCGGGCGACGCCGCGATAGATCAAGAGGCCGCACAAGGTGACGACGAAGGGCTGCAGCTTCAGCCTGGTGATCAGCCAGCCATGCACCAGGCCGATGATGGCGCCAAGCGCGATGATCAGCACGAAGGCCAGCGGCCAGTCCAGTTCGCGCACGGCGATGAAGTCGATGAACAGTGTTCCCAGCAGCGCCACCACCGAGCCGACCGACAGCTCGATGCCGCCGGTGATGATGACGAAGGCCTGGCCGATCGACAGGATGCCGAACAGGCCGATCAGGTTCGAGGTGTTGGCAAGGTTGATCGGCAAGAGGAAGCGCGGATTGATGATGGCCACGATCGCGCCGACCACCAGGATCAGGATCAGCAGGCCGAGATCTTTCTTGCTCATCGTCGTCTCCCCAATTCCTGCCTGGGCAGGTTGCGCGGTCTCGCAGCGCAAAAACTATTTCGGCTGCTTGCCCACCGCCAGCAGCAGCACGTTTTCCTGGCTGAACTGGTCCTTGTCGAGAATGCCCGAGATCTGGCCCTCATGCATGACGGCGATGCGGTCGGACACGCCGATCACCTCCTCCATGTCGCTGGAGATCATCAGCACGGCGACGCCGGCATCGGCCAGGGCGCGCATCAGCCCGTAGATTTCCGCCTTGGCGCCGATGTCGATGCCGCGCGTCGGCTCGTCGAGGATCATCACCTTCGGGTTCATGGCCAGCCACTTGCCGAGCACGACCTTCTGCTGGTTGCCGCCCGACAGCGTGCCGGTGCGCGTCTGCACCGAAGGCGCCTTGATGCCGAGATTTTTCTTCTGCTTCTCGGCGGTTGCCGTCTCAGCGCTTGCCGAGACCAGCGAACGCCTGGCATGCGCCGGCAGATTGGGCAGCGAAATGTTCTGGGCGATCGACAGGTCGAGCAGGATGCCGGTCAGCTTGCGGTCTTCCGGCACCAGGAAAATGCCGTGCGCGACGGCGTCGGCCGCCGAACCCAGCACAAGCGTCTTGCCGTCGAGCTCGAGCGTGCCGCCGAGGCTGCCGTCGATGCCGAAGAACACGCGGGCGAGCTCAGTGCGGCCGGAGCCGACGAGGCCGGCAAGGCCGAGGATCTCGCCGCGCCTGACATCGAGGTCGACAGGCCGGCTGGGATAGGTAGGGGTGCGGATGGCTTTGGCCGCAAGTGCCACGGCGCCAGGGGCACGCGCGGCCTCGGAGGCCTTCTCGCGCTCCTTCAGCATGCGCCCGATCATCAGCTTGACCATCTGGTCGTGGTTGATGTCGCGCTTGCCCAGCGTGCCGGCCAGCATGCCGTCGCGCAGCACGACGACGCGGTCGGCGACACGCTCGACCTCGTGCAGGCGGTGCGAAATGAAGATGACGCTGATGCCGTCGGCCTTCAGCGCCTTGATGACGTCGAGCAATTTGTCGGTCTCGGCGAGCGGCAGGCTGGATGTCGGCTCGTCGAGGATGACCAGCCTTGCCTTGATCGACAGCGCCTTGGCGATCTCGACCATCTGCTGCTGCGCCAGCGACAGGGAAGCGACCTGCGCATCGGCGGAGAAATTGGCGCCGACGCGCTTCAGGAGCGGCGCCACCATCTCGCGCAGCTTCGAGCGGTCGACGAGTTTCAGCGGCCCGGCGCGCAGCGGCTCGCGGCCGAAGAAGATGTTGGCGGCGACGTCGAGATTTTCGAACAGATTGAGTTCCTGGTGGACGAAGGCGATGCCCGAACCCAGGCTGCCTTCGACACTCAGCCCCTTATGGGCGGTGCCGTCGACCGTGATCGTGCCGGTGTCCGGCGTGGTGACGCCGCCGAGGATCTTCATCAGGGTCGACTTGCCGGCGCCGTTCTCGCCGACCAGGCCGATGACCTCGCCCGGCCTGACCTCCATGGAGAAGCCATCCAACGCGACGACGCCCGGATAGGTCTTGCGCACGCTCTCGAGGCTGAGGAACGGCGTGGTCGCTGCGATGGATGTATCGGAATAGTTCATCATGCCTGACAGCAGTTAGCGGGCCGGCCTTCCGGCAGACTGACGATCCTCGAAGGGTTCGTCAATGCGCGCAGCCGGCTCAAGCGAAGTTGAGCCGGCTGAACTGCCTGTGGTCTTACTTTCCGGCCATCGCCTTCAGATTGGCGGCGTAGGCGTCGACATCATCCTTGCCGATGATCTTCGTCGGGATGATGATGAGATTGCCGGCCGGGATGCCTGACTTGTCGCCCTTGAGATAGGCAGCCATCAGCTTCATGCCCTGATAGGCCCATTCGAAGGGCTGCTGCACGACGGTGGCGGCAACGGTGCCTTCCTTGACGCCGCCCAGCGTGATCGGATCGTCATCGAAACCGACGACCGTGATCTGGCCGAGCTTGCCGGCATCGCGCAGCGCCTCATAGATGCGCGGCGTGTTGTAGGAGTAGAAGCCGACCATGCAGGTGACGTCGGGGCTGGCGACCAGCGCGTCCTCGACATTCTTCTTGGCGCGCGCCTGATCGATATCGTCGCCACGCACGTCGACGAGTTCGATCTTGGTGCCGGCCAGACCATCCTTCATGCCCTGGATGCGCTCCTTGGCATTGTCGGCGCCGAGCAGGCCGACGAAGCCGAGGCACTTGCCGCCATTGGGCATCGCCTTCTTGGCGATTTCGGCCGCCTGCTTGCCGGCATCGACATTGGACGAGCCGATATAGGCGACGCGCTTGGTCTGCGGCGCGTCACTGTCGGTGGTGAACAGCGCGGTTTGCGAGGCGATCTTGTTCAGGCCATCGGTCGAGGTCTTGGGATCAACGGCCGAGACCATGATGCCCTTGACGCCGGCCGTCACCAGATCGTCCATCAGGCGCTGCTGGATGGCGACCGAGGATTGTTCGGGATATTTGAGTTCGAGATTGTAGTCGGGCAGTTCGCCCTGCGCCTTCTTGACGCCGGCTTCGGCCGCTTTCCAGAAATCGGAAGCGCCGTTGACGACGAAAGCCAGCGTCGGCTTGTCGTCGGCGCGCGCGATGGCCGTCGCCGTCAGGCCGACAGCCAGGGCCGCGGCGGCCACGGATGCATTGCGTATCAAGGACTTCATGTTCAACCTCCCGTTTTGGTTCAGCCGTCGGGCTGGACCGTCTTGCTCACTAAAATTGCCTGCTCACCTGAATTTGCCGTTTGCGGCTTGGACACCCCCTCCTCCTCAGGGTTTCCCGGCACTCACAAGAATGGCCTCGTTCCAGCCACGGTCACGGACTTTAGAGACTCATTCTTCATTCGTAAATAGTCCGATTTGTCTGACATATCACATATCTGAGACGGACCTGCGGAGGCAATCCCCGCAAGCCATCGGGCCATTGACGTTCGCTTTCCCACCGCCCCGGACCCAACAGGGCCGGGTGCGACGATTGACGTTACAGCGCATCTTTGTATTAGTAAACACTATTAGTTTTGAGCCGATAACCGGACACAGCGTGGCGCCACCGCGAACGATGCGCCGACGAGCCCATGCCTTGGCCGCACGGCAGCGCAAGCCTTACGGTCATTGCTTTCCCTGCACGTTTTGAGCGTGATGATCGATGGACCGCGCGGCCGCTAATATCTATAAGTTAGGTGGCGGCTCCTATAAACCGGCGCTGCCGCGCCATCTTGTCGGGCCGGCAGGCTGCCGCTAGACAGGTGGGATTGGGGACACGACTGCCATGAGCGAGACGACGGATCCGACCATCGAGACGGCAAGGCGCCGCAAGGCGCCGGCCAAGCCCAAGGGGCGGGTCACCATGACCGATATCGCCCGGGCCGCCGGCTGCTCACAGGCGACGGTTTCCTTCGTGCTCAACAATTCGCCAGGGATCAAGCTGTCGCAGCAGACCCGGGAGCGGGTGATCGAGGCCGCACGGGCGCTGGGCTACAGCGCGCCCGCCTTCTCGGCGCTGCGCAAGCCGGTTGCCGCCTTCGACGGGCTGGACGGGGTGATCGGCTTTGCCGTCGACCAGCTGGCGACCAGCCCGGAAGCGGTGGTGGCGATCGAAGGCGCGCGCCAGGCCTCGTGGAATGCCGGCAACGTTCTCCTGGTGGCGCAGACCATGGGCGACGCCGTGATGGAGCCACGCGCCATCCAGGCGCTGACAAGACGGGGCATTTCGGCGCTGATCTACATGACCATCTTCACCCGCGAAATCACCGCGCCCGACTATCTCTACAGCCTCGACATCCCGGTGATCCTGCTCAATTGCTACACGGCCGACTATGCCTTCCCCGCCGTGGTGCCGTCCGAGATCGCCGGCGGCCAGAGCTCGACAAGGCACCTGATCAGCCACGGCCACCGCCGCATCGCCACCATCACCGGCGAGCCGTGGATGCAGGCCGCACAGGACCGGCTGAAAGGCTATCGCCGCGCGCTCGCCACCGCCGATATCCCCTTCGACCCGGACCTGGTGGTCGAGGGCGACTGGTCGGCCAGTGCCGGCTATGCCGCGACGGTGAAGCTGCTTGCGCTCAAAGACCGCCCGACCGCCATCTTCTGCCAGAACGACCGCACCGCGATCGGCTGCTACGAGGCGCTGAAGGAAGCCGGCCTGCACATTCCGCAAGACATTTCCGTGGTCGGCTACGACGACGAGGAAATCGCCCGACATTTGTTCCCGCCGCTGACCACCTCCATCCTGCCGCACATGGCGATGGGCCAATGGGCGATCGAACAGCTCGAAGCGCCGACGGCGCCCGGACAGGGGCGCTATCCCATCACCAAGCTGGAGTGCCCGCTGGTGGAGCGGGAGAGTGTGAGGGGGGTGGTGGGAGGCTGAGGCAAGGCGGCCGGGCCATGCCGTTGCGCGGTGCGGCCGGCATTCTTTCGACAGCCGACCAAGGTCATCGCATTCCGGTCTGTCGCCGGCCAGTTTGCGGCCAGGCAATTGTCGTTCATACTCGGGCCATGACGCGTCCGGGCTTGCGCTGTGTGCAGGTATTCGCGGCTTTGCTGGCCGCGAGCTGCCCGCGCGCCTTGGCCGACGGGATCTTCGAAGCCGGCGCCTACTCCTTCTCCGACGAACGCGGCGGCTTCAGGATCCTTTCGGCCACGGGCGCCGGGACGCGCGACGACCCGATCGTCATCACCGAGGAACTGGACACCGCCGACCCGGTGACGCTGACCATACGCGCCGCGCGGCCGATCCAGCCCTTCGGATCGACCGGCGACTACGCGACCGGCTTTTTGCCGCTGAAAATCGTCACCCGCAACAACAGCGGCGACGCCTGGATCGAATTCGGCTTCGAGCTGCAGGCGATTTTGAACGTGCCGAGCGACTATGGCGACGGGCTGTCCTTCGACCAGGCGCAGCGCGTGGACAACATGATCAAGTCCGACAGCTTCGCCGAATTCAAACGCGACTTCGAACCCTATGACCGGCTGCTGTTCAGCAAAGGCAAGGTCGACCCGCAGGAGAGCGCGTCGTTTTCGTTCCTGGTGACGGACTTTTCGCCGAAGGACAGGTTTTACCTAGTGGAGGAGCCGAGGGTGCCTTCGTCGTAGGGAGTGGCGGACGGCATCGCTGGAGATGGTGCCATGATCGGATGAGGATTGCCGCACATGGCTATGGGCCAATGGGCGATCGGACAGCTCAAGGCACCTTCGCCGCGCGGGCGGGGATGGTATCCGATTGCGAAGGTTGAGTGCCAGCACGTCGGCGACTGAGCAGATTACCGCTTCTTGTTCGTGGCAGGATCCGCGTTGGAAACACCGACGGAACGCTGATCCCCAATTCCAATATTCGACTGCTCGTGGAGGCGCAGGAAAGGCCAGCTCCTATGTCCGCATCCGCCCAAGAGGGGCCGACACGATCGCGGCGGCCGGGCCGTGGACGTGATGGCTGCGAGCACTCCACTTATGTGCGACGGAAAAACAAAGTGATTTCGGGTCGCCCCAAATTGCCCGAAATCAGGATGCTGTTCGGCCGTGGCCCTGAGTTGGATGGAGACGTGAATGAAACTACCTGCTTTTGCCTTGGCTGGCGCAATCTTGTCGCTGACCTCTGGTGCCCAAGCGGCGCCGATGATAGTCGGCGCGCCGGCCCATGGCGGTCTGGTCCAGGAGGTGCGAGTGACGTGCGCGTACCTAACCCGCGACGGCTACTGTGTGCGACCACACAACGAGCACAAAAAGCACTGGAAGCACCGGCGCTACTACGAGCACGCCTATCGGACCTATGAGCCTCAACCGCCGGACGAGTACTACTGGCGCTATGAGCGTTCGAGGCCAATTATCCGGGTCGTTCCCGACTATCAGCCGCGTGACGACGAGGATGGTTGGGACAATTGAGAACATGAGAAGGGGCGGCAGATGCCGCCCCGCTGATCTTCTTCGCGGTCGCTTCCCGTCTCTCATAAGCTCGCTGTGTAGGAAAAAGCGCGTGGGAAGTAGGCCCCAACTAGCCCAAATTCCAGCCAATTGATTTTATTGGCGCACCCGACAGGATTCGAACCTGTGACCTCTGCCTTCGGAGGGCAGCGCTCTATCCAGCTGAGCTACGGGTGCTTCCCGGCGTTCCGGAAAACGAACCAGCCGGCGAACCGGCAAGTCACGGCTTCTTAGCGGAAGCCGGCGCGGGCTTCAACGGGCAATTGGCGATTGTGCGGCGCGTCCGGCGGTGGGGTGGGTTGGTACTTTCACGGGTGCTGGCTAGTTGTGGACGGCGCTCCCCTCTCCGTCTCGGCTTCGCGGAGCCACCTCTCCCCCACATTCGTGGGGGCGAGGAACCCTCTCACTCTCCTGCCTCACTCTTCACCACCCGTCTCCCCCGCACGGCCCGCTTCACCTTCTTCGTACCCGCCAGCTCGTTCATGGCATCGAGCTGCATCTGCTGCATCTCGGCCAACCGCGTCCATTGGCGCGAGATGAGGTAGTCGAGTTTTTCGTGCAGATGGCGCACTTCGAGCTCGGCTTTGAGGTTGACGCGGTATTCGTTGAAGGAGCGCAGGCGGTCTTTCACCTCCTGGCGCTTCTGGCTCATCATGATGACCGGCGCCTGGATGGCCGCGATGCAGGAGAGCAGCAGGTTGAGCAGGATGAAGGGATAGGGGTCGAAGGCGCCGTTCAAGCCCTCGAACAGGTTGATGCCGATCCAGACCAAAAGCACGGTGGCAAACGAGATCAGGAACCACCAGCTGCCGCCGAAGGCGGCCATGTTGTCGGAGACGCGGTCGGGGAAGGTGCGGTGCTCCTCGAATTCTTCTTCAGAGTTTTCGGAAATCGTGTCCTGCCTGGCGATCGATTCCACCACCTGGCGGTCGAGCTCGGAGAATTCGCCGTGTTCCTGCTGCAGCAGTTCCTCCATGTAGCGCATGCGGTAGCGGCCGAGCTCCTCGCGGCTGATGCGGGCGCCCCTGGGCAGGTCCGGATGGTCGGAGCGGATGCGGTCGGCGAGGCTCGGGCGCAGCGTGTCGATGCGCACCAGGTCGCGCTTGTGGAATTTGCGGCCCGAGATCGCCGACGGTTTTTTCTTGGGCTTTATGCGTGACGCGCCGGGACCGGATGGTTCGGAGTCAGGCACTTCCGGCGTGTCGAAGTGCTCGTCCGAAACCTCGTGCAAATCTTCCGGCGTGATCGGCGCCTCGAAATATTCACCGCCGCTGTCGTTTTCAGTGTCCGCCGCCTGCTGCTCGGGTGCCTTGGGGACGGTGCTCATGGTGCGGGCTCCTGCTGTGGCGCTGCTGGTTTGAGGATACGCCGAGGTGACGGGGCATATCCACTATCGGTTTGCGCTGCCTATGCCATGGCTTCCAGACGATTGCATGACAACAGGATAACAATAGCCGGCTGTGGGTTTCTTATGCGGCGACAGCCTCCCCCTTAGCTGGGCCGAGACGCTTCCCGAGTTCGTCATCCACGGGCGGAGCAGCCGCGGGAGCGGCGTCGCGGAGACCCGAGGATCCATGCCGGGACGTTGATCGTAGGGTGCAGCGGAGCAGGATTATGCTCCGTAGCGGCGCGTTGAGGGCGCGGCATGGATCCCTTGGGCTGCGGAGCAGCTCCAGGGGTCTGCGCCGCGTCGCTGCGCTCCTTGCTCCGCCCGTGGATGACGAAGTGAGGGTGGGTGCGCTCCTTGCTCCACCCCAGGATGACGAAGTGAAGCGGTTCCGCTCTTTACTGCTGTTCGGCGAACATCAGCCTGGTCTTGCTGTCGGCCGTGGTCGGCGACAGGCTGCGCTGGATCAGCGCTTCGACATGGTCGTTGCGCTGGCGGGCCGAGTCGGCGCCCATCACCACCACGATCAGCTGGCGGCCGTCGGCATTGTAGGAGGTGACTATGTTGAAGCCGGAGGCCCTGATGTAGCCGGTCTTGATGCCGTCGACGCCGCGCACGCGGCCGAGCATGTCGTTGTGGCCGCGCACCAGCCTGCCGCGGAACATGAAGTCGCTTTCGGAGAAATAGTGGAAATGCTGGGGGAAGCGCTGGCGCAGCGCCATGCCGAGCACCGCCATGTCGCGCGCGGTGGTCATCTGGCCGTCGTCGGGCAGGCCCGAGGCGTTGCGGAAAGTGGTGCTGGTCATGCCGAGCGAGCGCGCCTTGGATGTCATCATGGCGGCGAACCGGTCTTCGGAGCCGCCGAGATATTCGCCGACCGCCACCGCCACGTCATTGGCGGATTTGACGACGATGGCGCGGATGGCGGAATCGACGTCGATCGTTTCGCCGCGCCGGAAGCGCATCTTGGTCGGCGGCTGCGAGGCGGCGTGGTCGGAGACGGGGATCTGCGTTTCCTTGGTGACGCGGCCGGACTCCATCGCCTCGAACAGGAGATAGAGCGTCATCATCTTGGTCAGCGAGGCCGGATAGCGCTGCGCCGTAGAGTTGACCTCGAACATCTGCTTGCCGGTTTTGACGTCGACGACGATGGCGGCATATTTCTGCGGCGGTGCGGGGACAGTCAGCACCTGGTCAGGCGGCGTCGCGGTCGAGCAGCCGGCCACCATCAGCAACAGGCCAAGGGCGACGAGAACTCTCTGGAGGAGCGGGAAAGGACGCAATTTGGACAAGGGCGGAACTGTTCTGGCCATGCTGTTGCTGAGATGAGACGAAGCTAACGTAACGCGCTGGATGCGTCCATTTGGTTAATGGCTGTTAGTCCCAGGATTGTCGAGCTCGACCTGGTTCCTCGCCCCGAAAACGCCTGTTTCTGTGTCTTTCCTTGCCAGAGCCGCGTTTCCTGTGGGAAGGGGCGTGGCATTGGCTGGCTTGGGGGGTGGCATGACGAACATCGGGGCCGGGGGCGCAGCGCCCTCGCTTATCAAGGCATCGCTCAGCCGTACCGGCAAATGGGCCGGCAGCGTCGCTTTCATCAGCGGCGCGGTTGGCGACGTGCTCAATCCGCTGGCGCCGTTCGCCGCCTATATCGCGCTGGTCGCGGCAATCGCGGCGGCCATCATCGCCATCGCCATTGTGCTGCGGCTCGTGCTGGCGGCCAAGGCGCTGCCGGCGCTGTTGTTCGCCACCAGTGCTGCGGCGGTCGCCGGCGGCGTCTATGCCGTGCAGCAGGAGACCAATTCGCAGAACGGCGTCATCGCCGGCCTGGTGCCGGCGATCGCACGGCTGCAGCAGTCGATGGGCATCGTCTCCGAAAAGGTGGCCAAGATCGAGCAGACGGTGACGCAAACGCAAAAGACCGTCGAAGAGGTCAAGAAATCGACCGACACGGTGGCGCAGAAGACCGACCAGATCGCGTCCACCCAGCAGCAGCAGACGCAGCAGGGCGCGCAGACGCAAAAGACCGTCGAGGCGGTCAAGCAGACGACCGATACGCTCGCCGCCGGCCAGCAACAGCAGCAGGTCCAGGCGGAAAAGCTGCAGGCGACGACCGAGCAGATCGCCGCCTCGATCGACACCATCGCCAAGGGGTTTGCGCAGCTCGCGGCGCAAGGCGGGGCGATCGCCGAACCGAAGCGGCCGGACGAGTTCTACCACAATGCCCGCGTCTACGAATTGTCGGGCGACATGCTCAACGCAAGGCGCTCCTACCTCGCCTTTGCCGGCTTCGATGTCGATGCCATCGACCCCTATACGCGCTTTGCCACGCTGCTTCGGGTGCAGGACGGCAAGGCCGGCGCCCGCGAAGTGTTCGGGCAGCTCGCCGACAAGGGCAAGGCGCTGTCGATCAAGCTGGTGCATATATTGCAGTTCGAGGACGCGCAGCGGCTCGACAAGCTCAACACCTTCATCACGGCCAATCCCGACTATGCGCCGGCCTATTTCCTCAAGGCGCAGGAGTTTTCGGAAGACCGCCTCGGCAGCCAGACGCTGGCCGACAAGCGCAATGAAGCCCAGGCGCTGACCAAGTTCGTGTCCTACGAAAAGGATGGCGGACTGCTCAAATATTTCGTCGACCAGACGCAGTTGGCCGACTGGCTGGACCGCAGCCGCAGCCGGCTGGCCGCCCTTGGCGACGTGCTCGACCCCGCGCGCTTCGCGCCGTCGCTGACGCCGATGCGCTCCAACCAGGGCTGGTCGATGACCATTTCGCTGCCCGAGCCGGCGACCGCGATCTACTGGCGTCTCGGCGACAGCGGCCCGTTCACCGACACCGGCTTCCTGGCGATGAAGGACCAGACCACCGGCAAGCCGATGGCCAATCCGAGCTTCGAATTGCCCGACAGCACGGCGGCGACCACGATCGCGATAAAATATCTCGACATCAGAGGCCGCGAGACCGGCCCGTTCGACATACGCTTCGATCCGGACGCCGCGCTGCAGCAAGGTGACAAGCAGATCCTCGACCAGTTCTGGACGTCATGGATCGCCTTCGATTCCGGCGGCAATCACGGCCTGGTCTATTTCACCCAGATGCTGTCCTACCGCTGCGCCATCAAGGAGGTGCGTTACAGCCTGAACGGTGCCGCGCTCGACAAGTCGCTCGAGATACCGCCTTGCGACAAGAAGGATCCTTACGCCATCCCCTACGACGCCAAGGGCTATTTCAAGGTCGCCGACAGCGTGAAATCGATGTCGGTGCAGGTGACCTATACGGACGGGACGAAATCCCCGGTGCGGGAATACAAGCGGCAGTAGCTGATGCGAAATGCCGGCCGCGGTGCTTGCGCAAGCCGCGCCGAAAGGGTTCTGCTTGCACCCGTCAGATTCGGGTGAGAGCGCTATGGATACGATCACGATCAAGGCCAAAGGCATTTCGGTTTCTCTCGACCTCACCGTCGGCCATATCGCCGACATGACCGTCGAGAGCGGCGGACGGCGGCTGAAGCCGCTGCACCGCGCGCCCTGGGTCGATTCGGGCGAGGCGCTGCCGAAGGACCTGCCGCAAGGCACGGTCCGGCTGTCGGGCGATTTCCTCTGTGCGCCGTTTTCGCGCAGCGATGTCGAGGAGGCGCCACTGCATGGCTGGACGGCCAACAGCGCCTGGGATTTGGTTGAGAGCGGTGCGACGGACGGCGGCTGGCGCGCTGTCTTCCGGCTGCGGCACAAGGTCATGGGCGCCGGCGTCGACAAGATTTTTACGCTCATCGACGGCCATCCCTTCCTCTACCAGGAACATGTGTTTTCCGGCGGCTCCGGGGCGATTTCCGTTGCCCATCACCCGATGACGGTGATGAAAGGCGGCGGCAAGCTGGCCTTTTCGCCGAAGCGCTTTGCCGCGACATTGCCCGATCCGCTGGAGCCCGATCCCACGCGCGGCCGCTTCATGCTGGCCTATCCGGCGCGTTCGCCCGACCTCGCCCGGTTTCCCGCCGCCGCCGGCGGCACGCTCGACCTGACGCAATACCGCATGGAGGACCGGCGCGAGGATTTCGTCACCCTGGTCGAGGCCGACCATGGCGGTCCGGGCTGGACGGCGCTGGCGCGCCAGGCCGAGGACGATCTGGTGCTGGTGCTGAAGAACCCGGCCGAGTTGCCGATCACCATGCTGTGGCTCAGCAATGGCGGGCGCGACTATGCACCCTGGAGCGGCCGCCATCTCGGCGTGCTCGGCATCGAGGATGGCCGCGCCGCGGTCGGCCATGTCGCCTCGATCGGCGACAACTGGCTGAAACGCGAAGGCGTGGCGACCGCCTTTGCGCTCGGCGAAGGCCACAGCTTTTCGTTCCGCCATGTCATCGGCGCCCTGTCTCTGTCCAGTGGCCAACCGCCGCAGGAAATCACCACGGCCGACGGCCAGATGCGGCTCTCAGCCGGCGGCTCCACCCGGGACGTGCCGTTCGACAGCGCGTTCTTGCGCATTGGCCAGCCTGCGGCCGCCTGAGGCGGCGTTTGCGCGAGCGCAGGGTTTGAAATTTCCAGCGACTGCCGCCAAGATACGGCGGAAATATCATGCCCCAGGCAAGTGAGGCTCCCATGTCCGAAATCGCCCACCTCGCCGCCACCATCTTCAAGCGCGCCGGCAAGGCGAAACGCTTCATCGTCGCCATTGCCGGGCCGCCAGGCTCCGGCAAGTCGACGCTGTCGGCCGGCCTGCATGACCTTTTGCCGGAAGGGGCGGTGGAAGTCGTGCCGATGGACGGCTTCCACTATGACGACATCGTGCTCAACGCGCGCGGTCTGCGGGCGCGCAAGGGCGCACCGGAGACCTTCGACTTTGCCGGCTTCGAGACCCTGATGAAGCGCATCCGGGCCGGTGAACCCGACATCGCCATTCCCGTCTTCGATCGCAGCATGGAACTGTCGCGCGCCGCCGCGGCGATCGTCCGCACCGAGACGAAGTTCATCCTGGTCGAAGGCAATTACCTGCTGCTCGACGAGGAGCCATGGTCGCGGCTGTCGCCGCTGTTCGATTTCTCGATCTTCGTCGACGTGCCGCGCAATGAGCTCGAGCGCCGCCTGATGGAGCGGTGGCATGGCCATGGCCGTTCGGACGAGGAGGCGCGCGCCTGGATCGCCTCCAACGACATGCCCAACATCGAACGCGTGCTGGCCCGGCGCCGGGCCGCCGACCTGATCATTGGTTAACAAGCTTAATTTTCGGTATTTTTGGACGGGAACCTTAAGAGTTTCTCGCCGTTATGCCTCAGAACCCGTTTGTCCGGCGTAAGGGATTTTCCAATGGCAACCAAGGCAAAAAAACCAGCCAAGACGAGGCCTGCGAAGGCAACTCAAGCGAAAGCCGGGGCTGGCCCGGCGATTGCCGAACGCTCGAAGGACGGCAAGGCCGCTTTCGGCAAGGCCGCGCCACGAAAGGTCGTACCCGCCGCCAAGACCGCCACACGCAAACCGGCGCCGGCCAAAGCCGGTGCCGTCCGAACGGCGGCTAATGTCGCCGCCGGCGCGGTGGTCGCAACCGCGCGTGGCGCCGTTTCGCTTGCCGCATCAGTGATCGGCAGGGGCGGCTCGAAGGCCAAGGCGAAGTAGCAGGCTGCTTCGTCCGCTCAGATATCTTTGGCCAAGCTCGTCGCCCTGTGGCGACAGGCGGTTTAGCCCTTGGCCGGAATGGTCAGGCCCTTTTGCACCGCCGGTCGCGCCAGGCCGCGCTCCAGCCATGCCGCTACATTGGCGAAATCATCGAAACCGACGAGCTCGCGCGCTTCATAGAAGCCGATCAAATTGCGCACCCAGCCGAGCAGCGAGATGTCGGCGATGGTGTAGTCGTTGCCCATGATCCATTTGCGACCCTTCAATCGGCCGTCGAGCACGCCGATCAGCCGCCGCGATTCGTCGCGGTAGCGCTCCAGCGGGCGCTTGTCGGCGATCTCGCGGCCGGCGAATTTGTGGAAGAACCCGACCTGGCCGAACATCGGCCCGACGGAAGCCATCTGGAAGAAGACCCACTGGATCGTCTCGTAGCGCCGCGCTGCGTCCGCCGGGACGAGCAAGCCGGTCTTGTCGGCGAGATAGAGCAGGATGGCGCCGGATTCGAAAAGGCCGATCGGCTTGCCGTCCGGGCCGTTGGGATCGATGATCGCCGGAATCTTGCCATTGGGATTGAGCGACAGGAATTCCGGCGTCCAGCTTTCGTCCTTGCTGATGTTGACCAGATGCGGCTCATAGGGCAGGCCGACCTCTTCCAGCGCGATCGATATCTTCACGCCGTTGGGCGTCGTTGCCGAATAGAGCTGGATCTGGTCGGGATATTTGGCCGGCCAGCGGGTTGTGATCGGAAAGGCGGACAGGTCGGCCATCGAGAACTCCTGAGCGGGGATTTGCGGCAAGGGCGCGGTGTTGGCGGGTGGCCAAGAATTAGGCGCAGGGCCGGGCCGGATCAATATGGCAGCGACGGTTTCGCCATGCATGGACAGTGAACCGGATCGAACAGCGGGACGCGCAATGCCAAAGGGCGCTCAAACCGCCCCGGCAGACGTTAATCCCTCGGGCGCTGGTGACCGCCCGGGGCGGTAGTGACCGCCCGGGATTAGATGGCCTTGAATGCCAGCACTGCGTTGGTGCCGCCGAAAGCAAAACCGTTGCTGATCGCGACGCGCACCTTGCGCTCGCGCGCGACATTGGGCGTCACGTCGAGATCGCAATCGGGATCGGGTTCGCGGTAATTCGCGGTCGGCGGCACGACGCCTTCGCGGATCGCCATGACGCAGGCGATCATCTCCAGCCCGCCCGACGCGCCCAGGCAATGGGCATGCATCGACTTGGTCGAGGAGATGGACAGCGACCGCGCGTAATCGCCGAAGACGCGCTTGATCGCGTTGGTCTCGATCTGGTCGTTGGCCTTGGTGCCGGTACCATGCGCGTTGAGATAATCGATGTCCTCGGGATTGAGCCCGGCATCGACGAGACAGAAGCGCATCGCCGCTTCCGGTCCCTCGATGGTCGGGGCGACGATGTCGGAGGCATCGGCCGAAAGGCCGGCGCCGGCGATTTCGGCGAGGATGGTGGCGCCACGCGCCACGGCGTGGTCGTAGCTTTCCAGAACCGCCATGCCAGCACCTTCGCCGAGCACGAGGCCCTGGCGGTCGGCCGAGAACGGCCGGCAGGTGTCGGGTGACAGCACGCGCAATGCCTCCCAGCCCTTGAGCACGCCCCAGACCAGTGGCGCTTCGGTGCCGCCGGCAACCATGACGTCGGCGCGGCCGAGCCTGATCTGGTCGGCCGCCGAGGCGATGGCGTGGTTGGCCGACGAGCAGGCCGACGTGACGCCGAAGACCGGTCCGCGCAGGCCAAGATGCATGCTGACCTGACCGGCGGCGGCGCCCGGCATGACCCTGGGCACGGTGAAGATGCCGGCGCGATTCTTGCCCTCGACCAGAATGGCGCGATAGTTCTCCTCGACGGTCTCGAAGCCGCAGACGCCGACGCCGACGATGGTTCCCATGCGATAGGTGTTGTCGGCATGCGGGGCCAGGCCGGACTGCCGCATGGCCTCTTTAGCAGCGATCACCGCCAGCAGGCTGAAACGGTCCATCGACACCAGCTGCTTGCGCTCGATGCCATGATCGGGCAGCGCCTTGATCTCGCAGCCGGTCTTGACCTTCAAATCATGCAGGAAGGGATTGTCGATCGGGCCTATGGCTGAACGGCCGGCCCGCATTTCGGCCCAGATCGACTGCGCATCGACGCCTAGTCCGCACAGCCCGCCAATGCCGGTAATGACGACGCGTTTCAGCATTCGGTCAGGCTTTTTTCGCGATCAGCGCGCGAACGGCCTCGACCATGTCGCCAACATTTTTCAGATTGCTCCAGGCATCGACCGTGTTCATCTCGATCTCGATGCCATACTGCTCCTCGAGGTCGAAGATGATCTCCGTCAGCTCCAGCGAATGGATGCCGAGCGACGTCAATTCGGTGCTGGTGGTGATTTCTTCACCGCCCGGCTCGGCATGGGCCTTGATCTTTTCGATGATGTCCGTTGCCAGCTGGTCAGCCATTCGGTTTCTTCCCCACTTTGTCGTTTCCCGACGCCAACTGAAAAGCGCCTTCTTGTCCTCGATATCAGGCCGCGATCGTCGCCTTCTACCCCCGCCAAGCATCGCCTGACCGTACCGAGGTGGCTCCCTCTATAGAAACGGAAACGCCATCAAGCAACAAGCTATATATCGACAAAACCGCCGCAGTGCTTAACCTGACGGCGTGGATACGATCGAATATACCGAGTTTTCGCCCCCTTTGGCCCAGCGCGCCGCGGGTCTGGCCCAGCTGGGCTGCGCCAGCGCGGACGGGCGCACGCGGCTGCGGCGCCTTTATCAGGACGGTTCCGCCAAGATAAGGCTGCCGGCCGTTTTGGCCGACCCGCTGGAGGCAGTGCTGATCAACACCGCCGGCGGACTGACCGGCGGCGACCGCATCGGTTGGGATGTGGATGTCGGCACAGAAGCCTCGGCATCGATAACGACCCAGGCCTGCGAGAAGGTCTACCGCGCCGCATCCGACCAGGCCGAGGTGCGGGTCAAGCTGACGGTCGGCGAGAACGGCCGCATCGCCTGGCTGCCGCAGGAGACCATCGTCTTCGACCGGGCGGCCTTTGCCCGCACATTGGATGTCGAGCTTGCCGCGGGGGCCGAGGCGCTGGTGCTGGAGGCCACCGTCTTCGGCCGCCTGGCCATGGGCGAACGCGCGTCGCAAGGCACTTTCCGTGACCGCTGGCGGGTTCGCCAGGACGGTTTCCTCATCCATGCCGAGGATTTCCGTATCGGACCCGATATCACTGGTGCCCTGGCACGCCCCGCGGCTGCCGGCGGCGTGATCGCCGTGGCGACGCTGCTGCTGGTGTCGCCGCGGGCCGAGGCTCTGCTCGACCCGGTCCGGGAAATCGTCGGCCACCAGGGCGGCGCCAGCGTCTGGAGCGTGAAGGCATCTGGCAAGCTTCTTGCGAGGCTTTACGCCGGGGACGGCTACCAACTGCGCCAGCGGCTGGTTCCGCTCGTCGGACTGCTCAACGGAAGGGCGGGGCTGCCCAAATTATGGTCACTGTGATTCTGGAAACCGCATGAACCTGACCCCGAGGGAAAAAGACAAGCTGCTGATCGCCATGGCGGCGATCGTGGCACGCAAGCGGCTGGAGCGCGGCGTCAAGCTGAACCATCCGGAAGCGATCGCACTGATCACCGATTTCGTCGTCGAAGGCGCCCGCGATGGCCGCCCGGTCGCCGAACTGATGGAGGCCGGCGCTCATGTCGTCACCCGCGCGCAGGTGATGCAAGGCATCGCCGAGATGATCCATGACGTGCAAGTGGAAGCGACCTTCCCCGACGGCACCAAGCTGGTGACCGTGCACGCGCCCATCAGGTGAGGAGACCGCGATGCTTGAGCTGCGCCCAAATTGCGAGTGTTGCGACAAGGACCTGCCGCCGGAGGCGACGGATGCGCTGATCTGCACCTTCGAATGCACCTTCTGCGCCGATTGCGTGGAAAACGTGCTGGACGGCGTCTGTCCCAATTGCGGCGGCAATTTTTCGGCCCGGCCGATCCGCCCGGCAGCGAAGCTGAACAAATACCCGGCGTCGACCAAGCGCGTCCTCAAGGCCGAGGGCTGCGGCCCGCGCAAGGCCGCGTGACTGCACCATCGCAAACGAAAGGCAAGTAGAATGATCCCTGCCAAACGCCTGTGCCTCGCGGCGATCCTGCTCATGGCTGCGGCCATGCCGGCCTATGCCCATGTCGGCATCGGCACGACCTCTTCCTTCACGGCCGGCTTCATGCATCCCTTGTCCGGCCCCGACCATATGACCGTGATGCTCGCCGTCGGCCTGTGGGCGGCCCTCAAGCGCGGCAAGGCAATTTGGGCGTGGCCGGCCGCCTTTATCGGCGTCATGCTTGGCGGCGCGGCCCTGGGCATGGCGCATGTGCCGGTGCCCTTCGTCGAGCCGGGCATACTGGCCTCCGTCGTGGCGCTTGGCCTGCTGGTGGCGCTGGCGGTCGACCTCCCGGTCTCGGCCGGCGTCGCCATTATCGGCCTGTTCGCGCTGTTCCACGGGCACGCACACGGCACCGAGGCGCCGGAAAATGCCGGCGGGCTCGAATACATGGCCGGCTTTGCCGTCGCCACCGTGCTGCTCCATGCCGTCGGCATCGCCGCGGGCATGGGCCTTGGCGTGAGGTTCCGTGGTCTGGCCCGTGTCGCCGGTGCTGCCTGCGCGGCGATCGGCGTCGGTCTTGCCTTCAGCGTTGTGTGACATCAGATGATCCCCGGCGAAATCATCCCCGTCCAAGGCGACATCGAGCTCAACAAGGGCCTGCCGACCGTCACCCTGAAAGTCGCCAACAGCGGCGACCGGCCGATCCAGGTCGGCAGCCACTACCATTTCTTCGAAACCAATGAGGGACTGAAGTTCGACCGCGAACAGACCCGCGGCATGCGCCTCGACATCGCCGCCGGCACCGCCATGCGCTTCGAGCCGGGACAGGAACGCGACGTCACGCTGGTGCCGCTCGGCGGCAAGCGCGAGGTCTACGGATTCCAGCAGAAGGTGATGGGCAAGCTGTGAGACCCGTGGCGTCTCATGCGCGGCGCGTAAGGGTGGCGGCCGGCGTTAGGGCAATCGGCTCAGTCCGACGGCTTGGCGGCCGCATAGATGACGATCTTTCCTGGATTGTCGAACTCGACGGCGAGAACGTCCTGCGCAGCCACGCGCCGCGAATCGATGGCGTTGTAGAGCAGGGCGTTGGCCTCGATCTCCTTGCGCAGTTCCGCGACGTCGTCCTGATGCTGCCGGACCTTGTTCTCGATGACCGGCGGCGGACCGCCTTCGCTGCGCGCCGCGTCGGTCAGGAACACGATATCGACCTTGTCGAGCTTGGAGGTTTTGCGCACCGTGCCGATATTGTCGCGCGTGCGGTCGATCGCCGAACTGACCTTTCCGATTTCAGCTGTCGTCTTGGCCTGTTCCTCGCTGATTTGCGAGCCGACGATGCGGTCGACGGTCTCCGGACTTTCAAGACCCTGCGCATTCAGCGCGGCCTGGGGAAGGCTCGCTGCCAGAAACGCGGCCGCCGCAATGGCATGCAGCCATCGGGCATCGGGCAAGGTGGTGGAGGTCATCGTTCGCTTTCGCAGCTTGTTTCAACAATCAGCAAGCGAAACGACTCCAGCCCTGCCACGGTTCCCTTCGCAATTCGGCCGGCGGACCGGATGCCGGCCCGCCGCGCCGGGTCGTCAGCTGGCTTTCTTGGTGATCAAGGTCAGCGCGCCGTTGGGCTCCATGCTGGCCGCGACCACCTGGGCCGAGGTCATTCCCTTGGCCTGGAGGGCGGACTTCACCTTGGGGGTGGCATCGATCGAGCTGCGCAGTTTCTGCAGGCCGGCGTCACCGCGCTGGGCGATCACCTGATTGACCTGCGTCTGGGTGTCCTTCGGCAGTTCGGTGATGTCGACAATGTTGACGCTCTGGATCGCCGGCGCGGCCTGCTGACCGCCGGCGGCGGGAGTCGTCGCCTTGGGGGCAGGCGTGGCAGGAGCGGGCTGCTGCTGGGCACTGGCGGCACCGGCCAGCATCAGGCTGGCGGCGGCTGCAAGAATTATCGTTTTGCGCATGGATTTTCCTTCCATCGATTTGGCAAACGGCCGTTTTGGGGTGACCTGCCAACCTCAACCGCCAAATGGGATCAGAAGGTGTCGCCCAGCGGGTCATTGCGTGACCATTGGATGGCGGCAATGTGCAGCCCAGCCTCAACCACACCGCATTTCGGGAGCAATCGCTGATGGCCAGAATCTCGCGTGCCGCCTACGCCCAGATGTATGGGCCGACTGTTGGCGACAAGGTCAGGCTGGCCGACACCGAACTCTTCATCGAGGTTGAAAAGGACCTCACCATCCACGGCGAGGAGGTGAAATTCGGCGGCGGCAAGGTGATCCGCGACGGCATGGGCCAGAGCCAGGTTTCCCGCGCCCAGGGCGCGGTCGACACCGTCATCACCAATGCGCTGGTGGTCGATGCCGGCGCCGGCATCTTCAAGGCCGATATCGGCCTCAAGGACGGCCGCATCGCGGCAATCGGCAAGGCCGGCAATCCGGATACGCAGGATGGCGTCACCATCATTATCGGCCCGGGCACCGAGATTATCGCCGGCGAGGGCAAGATCCTGACCGCCGGCGGCTTCGACGCGCATATCCACTTCATCTGCCCGCAGCAGATCGAGGAAGCGCTGATGAGCGGCATCACCACAATGCTGGGCGGCGGCACCGGCCCGGCGCACGGCACGCTGGCCACCACCTGCACGCCGGGGCCGTGGCACATGGCGCGCATGATCCAGTCCTTCGACGCCTTTCCGATGAATATCGGCCTGTCGGGCAAGGGCAATGCCTCGCTGCCGGCGGCGCTGGAAGAAATGGTGCTGGGCGGCGCCTGCTCGCTGAAGCTGCATGAGGATTGGGGCACGACGCCGGCGGCGATCGACTGCTGCCTGTCGGTGGCCGACGATTACGACGTGCAGGTGATGATCCATACCGACACGCTGAACGAATCCGGCTTCGTCGAAAACACGGTAGCGGCGATCAAGGGCCGCACCATCCACGCCTTCCATACCGAAGGCGCCGGCGGCGGCCACGCGCCCGACATCATCAAGGTTTGCGGCCTGCCCAACGTCATCCCGTCTTCGACCAATCCGACACGGCCCTACACGGTCAACACGCTGGCCGAGCATCTCGACATGCTGATGGTCTGCCATCATCTGTCGCCGTCGATCCCCGAGGACATCGCCTTTGCCGAGAGCCGCATCCGCAAGGAGACGATCGCCGCCGAGGATATCCTGCACGACATCGGCGCCTTCTCGATCATCTCGTCGGACTCACAAGCCATGGGCCGGGTCGGCGAGGTGGCGATCCGCACCTGGCAGACCGCCGACAAGATGAAGCGCCAGCGCGGCGCGCTGCCGCAGGAAACCGGCGACAACGACAATTTCCGCGTTCGCCGCTACATCGCCAAATACACGATCAACCCGGCCATCGCGCATGGACTGTCGAAAGACATCGGCTCGATCGCCGTCGGCAAACGCGCCGACCTGGTGCTGTGGAACCCGGCCTTTTTCGGCGTGAAGCCGGACATGGTGCTGGTCGGCGGGATGATCGCCGCCGCCCCGATGGGCGACCCGAACGCCTCGATCCCGACGCCGCAGCCGATGCACTACCGGCCGATGTTCGGCGCCTATGGCAAGGCCAGGACCAACTCATCGGTGACCTTCGTTTCGAAAGCCGCCCTCGAGTCGGGCCTGCATGGCCGGCTTGGCGTCGAAAAGCAATTCGTCGCCGTGGAAAACACCCGTGGCGGCATCGGCAAGCATTCCATGGTGCTCAACGACGCCACGCCGCATGTCGAGGTCGACCCGGAAACCTACGAGGTCCGCGCCGACGGCGAATTGCTGACCTGCGAGCCGGCGACCGTGCTGCCGATGGCGCAAAGGTATTTCCTGTTCTGAGTCGGCCGGCCAAATTCCGTTGCGGCTGGTATGCGTAGGCCGCAATATGCGGTCGAGCAGAAACCCATCGTGATCAGGCATGGCCACCGAAATCGCCTCTCCCCACGACGTCTTCCCGCATATCCGCATCGTCATGGGCATGGTGATCGGGCTTGGTGTTGCCCGCCTGCTGTCGGGGGTGGCGCGCATCGTCCAGCATCCCGGCCAGTACCGGCTCTATCCCGTGCATCTGGCCTGGGTCGCCTCGGTGCTGTTGATGCTAGTGCATTTCTGGTGGTGGGAGTTCGGGCTCTACGCCATCGAGACCTGGACCTTCGGCAAATACCTGTTCATCATTTTCTACGCGATCACGCTGTTCCTGCTGTGCGCGCTGCTGTTTCCGGATTCGATGCTGGACTACACCAGCTACGAGGATTTCTTCTATTCGCGCCGCGCCTGGTTCTTCGGCCTGCTGGCGGCGACCTATCTGCTCGATGTCATCGATACGCTGCTGAAAGGGCCCGAGCATTTCGCCCGCTTCGGCAACGAATATCTGTTCCGCACGCCGGTCTTCGTGGCACTGTGCATCGCCGCGATCCTGGTGCGCGACCGCCGCTTCCACATCGCCTTTGTCGCGGCGGCACTGATCTACCAGATATCGTTCATCCTGCGGCTCTTCGACACGATCGTATGACTGTAGCGGATGGTCTAGAGTCCAGGAAAAGGCAGGGTTCAACCATGTATAAGGCCGTCGGATCACGGGGATCCCGGGTCAGCCGCGTTCTCTGGATGCTCGAGGAGCTCGAGCAGCCCTATGAATTCGTCGAGGTCAAACTGCGCTCGCCGGAAGCCTATGCGCTCAACCCGTCGGGCAAGGTGCCGGTCCTGATCGACGGCGAACTCACTGTGACGGATTCGGCGGCGATCTGCGTCTATCTCGCCGACAAGCACGCCGACAAAGGCATGGGCGCCAGCCCCGGAGTCGCCGGCCGTGCCGAGATGGATTCCTGGATGCATTTTGCCCAGAGCGAATTCGAGGCGCCGCTGTGGAACAAATTGCGCCACCGCTTCCTGCTGCCGAAGGAAGTACGCGTCGATGTCGGCCCGGCGGCGGCCTACGATTTCGCGTCGGAAGCCAAAGCGCTGGACCGCCGGCTCGGCGACAAGCCGTTTGCGCTGGGTGACCGGTTTTCCGCTGTCGACGTGCTGCTCGGCGACATGGGCGGCTGGGCGCGCGCCGGAAAATTTCCGATCGAATCCGACCGCGTCAACGCCTATTTCGACCGGGTGCTTTCGCGTCCAGCCCGTGCGCGGGCGCAGGCCAACGGAGGCTCCATGAAATGAAACTCAACCTCAACACCGACTTCACCAAATTCCCGCGCGCCGTCTCGGTGCTGGCCGCCGGCGAGGCGGGCGCGGCGCCCGCGTTTGCAAAGGCTGTGCTTGCGCATGACGAGCGGCATCTGCGCCGCCGCGCCGTCGAACTGACCGACGGCAGCAAGGTGCTGGTCGACCTGCCCGAACCCGTCGCCCTGAACGATGGCGACCGGCTGGTGCTGGAGGATGGCCGCCATGTCGAGATCATCGCGGCGCCGGAAGAGGTCTACGACATCCGCGCCCGCGACGGCGTGCATCTGACCGAACTGGCTTGGCATATCGGCAACCGCCATCTCGCGGCGGGCATCGAGGCGGATCGCATCGTCATCCTGCGCGACCACGTCATCAAGGCGATGCTGGAGGGGCTCGGCGCCACGGTGCGCGAGGTCTCCGAGCCGTTCAAGCCGGTGCGCGGCGCCTATTCCGGCGGGCATGATCACGGGCACGCGCATGCGCACAGCCATGCGGAAGCGCATTCTCACGCGCACGGCGAATCGCATTCCCATTCGCACAGCCATTCCCACGACGACCATCATCACCACGACCATGACTGACCAGCCTTCGAGCATCGCCCTGCTGCGGCTTATGGCGTGGCTGTCGCCGGCCTTCCCGGTCGGCGGCTTTGCCTACAGCCACGGTCTCGAGTGCGCGGTGCATGACGGGCTGGTTGCCGATGCCACAAGCCTGGCCAACTGGCTGGAAACGCTGGTCAAGATGGGCTCGGGCTGGAACGATGCCGTGCTGTTTTGCGAAAGCTGGCGCCGCGCCCGCAACGCCGGCGATCTCGACGAAGTGGCCGCATTGGCCGAGGCGCTCGCCGGCTCGCGGGAGCGCCACGCCGAGACCATGCTCCAAGGCGCGGCCTTCCTGAAAGCCGCCGCCGCCTGGCCCAATCCGGTGCTGGCGCGCCTGCCGGCCGAATGCGCTTATTGCGTCACCGTCGGCGCCATTGCCGGCGGCAACGGCATTGCCCTGCAGGATGCGCTGTCCGCCTTCCTGCAAGCCTTCTTCTCCAACCTCGTCCAGGCGGCGATCAGGCTCGGTGTCGTTGGCCAGAGCGAGGCCACCACGCTGCTGGCCGGCTTCGAGCCGTTGGCGCTCTCAACCGCCGACCGCGCGTCCCGTTCGACATTGGACGATCTCGGCGGCTGCGCCTTCGTCTCGGACGTCGTGGCGATGAAGCACGAAACCCAGTATTCGCGGCTGTTCCGCTCATGATCGTCCTCGCCTTTGTCCTCTCATTCGTCCTGCTGCTGATCACGGCGCTGCATGTCTATTGGGGCATTGGCGGCATCTGGCCGGGTACGGACGGCGCCTCTTGCGCCCGCGCCGTGGTCGGCTTTCGCGGCGTCGACGAAATGCCGACGCCCTTCGCCAGTTTCGCCGTTGCCGCCTGTCTTGGCCTGGCGACGCTCTGGCCGCTGGCGCTCATCGGCTTCTTTGCCTCGCCCTTCCCCAGGGAGGGCCTTGCCGCAAGCTCGCTGCTCATCGGGCTGGTGTTCCTGGGGCGCGGCGTTGCCGGCTTCACGCCATGGTGGCGGCAGCTGGCGCCCGAACAGCCTTTCGCGCGGCTCGACGTGCGTTACTATTCGCCGCTGTGCCTGTTGATCGGGCTCGGCTTCGCAATCCTTGCCATCATGGAGTTCCCGACATGACCCAAGCCAACGGTCCCCTTCGCATCGGTATTGGCGGCCCTGTCGGCTCCGGCAAGACGACGCTCACCGAAAAACTCTGCAAGGCGCTGCGCGACGAATTCTCCATCGCCGTTGTCACCAACGACATCTACACAAGGGAAGACGCCATGATGCTGGCCCGGTTGCAGGCGCTGCCGGAGGACCGCATCGTCGGCGTCGAGACCGGCGGCTGCCCGCACACCGCCATTCGCGAGGACGCCTCGATCAATCTGCAGGCGATTGCCGAGCTCAACCGGAAATTCCCCGATCTCGACATCATCTTCATCGAATCCGGCGGCGACAATCTTGCCGCTACCTTCTCGCCGGACCTCGCGGATCTGACGCTCTATGTCATCTCGGTCTGCCAGGGCGAGGAAATCCCGCGCAAGGGCGGGCCGGCGATCACCCGCTCGGATTTCCTGATCATCAACAAAAGCGATCTGGCGCCCTATGTGAACGTCAACCTCGACGTGATGGAGAGCGACGCCGCCCGCATGCGCGGCAAGCGGCCTTTCGGCTTCACCGATCTGTCGCGCGGCAAGGGCTTGCGGGAGGTCATCGATTTCATCGTCGAGCATGGCGGGCTGAGGGTTGGCACCGCCACCAGCACGGCGGCCTGACAGGCATCCGTTCCCTCTGCACCAACCAAAACCCGTTGCGGGCAGCCGTCGGTCGCGGCATTCTTGCCAAAACCGGAGGATTTTCGATGAGCATCGCCCGCCTGCAGAAGGAAACGCGGACCAACCTGCCCTTCTACGAAGAGCGCGTCGATCTCGCCTGTGCGTTTCGCTGGACGGCGCGGCTCAACATGCACGAGGCGGTGGCCAACCATTTCTCGCTGGCGGTCAACGAGGACGGCACGCAGTTCCTGATGAACCCCAACCAGGTGCATTTCTCGCGCATCAAGGCGAGCGACCTGTTGATGATCGACGCCAACGATCCGAACACGCTGTCGGGCCCCAACGCGCCCGACCCGACGGCCTGGGGCCTGCACGGCGCCATCCATCGCAATGTGCCGCATGCGCGTTGCGTCATGCATGTCCATTCGATCCATGCCACGGTACTGGCCTCGCTGGCCGACTCGACATTGCCGCCGATCGACCAGAATTCGGCGATGTTCTTCAACCGTCATGTCGTCGACGCGCACTACGGCGGGCTGGCCTTCGAGGAAGAGGGCGAGCGCTGCTCGCAGCTTCTCACCGATCCCAAGGTCAAGGTCATGGTGATGGGCAATCACGGCGTGCTGGTGATCGGCGACACCGTCGCCGATGCCTTCAACCGCATGTTCTATTTCGAGCGCGCCGCCGAGACCTACATCAAGGCGCTGTGGACCGGCCGGCCGCTGCGCACGCTGTCCGATGCGATTGCCGAGAAGACGGCGAGCGAAATGGACGACTATCCCGGCCAGGCCGAACGCCATCTCGCCGAGTTGAAGGCGATCCTCGACGAGGAAGAGCCGATCTACCGGAATTAGAGCCCGAGCTGAGCCCGCAATTCCTCGGCGCTGTTGATGACGATGGCGCCAGGCGGGCCTTCCATCGGCTTTTCCGGCCAGAAGATCGTCTTCATGCCCGCCGCCAGACCCGCCATGGCGCCCGGCCAGCTGTCGTCGACCGCCACGGCGTGCGCGGGATCGACATCGGCCAGGTACGCGGCGCGCAGGAAAGGTTCGGCGTGCGGCTTGCCATCACGCACGTCGTTGCGGCTGATCGTTTTCATGCCTGGATAAAAGAGGCCGACCATGCGCAGATTGGCGTCGACGATCATCCGGTCTGAATTCGAGACCACCGCTTGCTGCACGCCAAGCGCGCGCAATTCATTGAAGACTTCTATAGCGCCAGGACGCGGTTTCAGCCCCTCCACCAGCGGCAGATAGTGCTCGTA
This sequence comes from Mesorhizobium japonicum MAFF 303099, assembly GCF_000009625.1. Lineage (NCBI taxonomy): Bacteria > Pseudomonadati > Pseudomonadota > Alphaproteobacteria > Hyphomicrobiales > Phyllobacteriaceae > Mesorhizobium > Mesorhizobium japonicum. Next base: position 3,914,940 of record NC_002678.2, on the reverse strand, counting down.
TTTGCGCATGATCCAGTCGTCGAAGGGAAGATCGAGGCCGAACTCGTCGCGCATCATTTCGTAGACCGGCCAGGCGGCGACGCCGAGCACGCGCTCATGCAGGTCGGCGGGCGGCTTGAGGCCGACATTGCGCATCGCCGCCACGAGGGCTGCTTCGTGCAACGGCTCGCTGTCGACCAGCGTACCGTCCATGTCCCAGAAAACCGCCTTCGGTGTCATGCAGCGCTCCTTTTGCGATCCCCTTAAAGGGTTTGCGCCGGGAGATAAACCGTCGGGATCACAGAAGATGCCCGCGACTGGAAGCGAAGCCGCTCCGCCTTCTCCGGCCGGAGATTGCCAGCAGGAAAATCCCGGCCGCGCAGGCGCAAACAATTGCCCTTGAGATTGACAATTGCGCAGGAAGCCGTTCCCTGCGAGACTGAGGGCGGACCGCTCCTGTGAGCAGCGGTTTCGGAGGCAGGACGTGAATACCCGACAAGATGGCGGCAGCAACAGGCTGGACGACGCGGCGCGCGCCGGCTGGCTTTATTATGTCGCCGGCAACACACAGGACCAGATCGCCGCCACGCTCGGCATCTCGCGGCAGACGGCGCAGCGACTGGTGTCGCTGGCGGTGTCGGAAGGCTTGATCAAGGTCCGTGTCGACCATCCGATCGCCAACTGCCTGGACCTTGCCGCCCGGCTGAAATCGCGTTTCGCGCTCGACCTGGTCGAGGTGGTGCCGAGTGACCCGAATTCATCCTCCACCACCATCGGCATTGCCGAGGCGGCGGCGGCCGAGATCGAGCGGAGGCTGCGCTCGCCGACGCCGATCGTCATGGGCATCGGCACAGGGCGCACGCTGAAGGCGGCGATCGAGCAATTGCCGCCGATGGAATGCCCGCAGCACAAGGTGGTGTCCTTGACCGGCAACATTTCGCCGGACGGCTCGGCCGCCTTCTACAACGTCATCTTCACCATGGCCGACCGGGTCAAGGCGCGCTCCTTCCCGATGCCGCTTCCGGTCATCGCCTCCTCGCCGCAGGAGCGCGAGATGCTGCTCAACCAGCCGATGATCCAGCCGACGCTGGCGCTTGCGGCGGAAGCCGATGTCACCTTCATCGGCATCGGCGACCTCGGCCCGAAGGCCCCGCTCTACGAGGACGGCTTCATTTCCGAAAGCGAGTTGAAGGCCCTGCAAAAAGCTGGCGGCATCGCCGAGATCGTCGGCTGGGTTTTCGACCGGGAAGGCCGCATGATCGAGGGCATCACCAACGACCGGGTGTCGTCGGCATCGCTGCCGTCGCGCGAGAAATCGCTTGTCATTGCGCTCGCCATGGGCGAGCGCAAGCTGCCGGGCATCCTGGCGGCCGTGAATCGCCGGCTGGTCAATGGTCTCATCACCGACGAACGGACGGCTACCGCTTTGCTGGCCAGCATCTGACCGGGAACGCGGCGGCGCCTGCCGGCTACGGCCGCGGCGCCTGGCGATAAAGCCAACAAGTCTATTTATGCCGCCCGAAAGGATCGTTGCCATCGAGGAGACCGAGGTCGCGCTGCAGATGCGGCGACAGGTCCCTGATGTCGAGATGCGCCTTTCTTCTGATCGCGAACCAGCCGAATCCGTCTGTAAGCCACGAAATCCAGCGATGATCCGGAGCGGGAGTGCATTTTTGCTGCGCCATGGTCATGATCGTCAACCTTCGCTATCCTGGACCCGAATGACGGGTTGACACTGAATGTCGGTCCTGCCGGCCGGCTTTGCCAATCGAACGTCGATAAGGACCCATAAGGAGCCTTTATGCCGGATCTGAGCTCACCGCAGGTTTCGCAACTGCCGCCGCTGCAGGCGATCCGGGTGTTCGAAGCGGTGTCGCGGCAGCTTTCCTTCACCAAGGCCGCCGTGGAACTCGCCATGACACAGGCCGCCGTCAGCTATCAGATCAAGGTGCTGGAAGAGCGCGTCGGGGCACCGCTGTTCCTGCGCCGGCCGCGGCAGATCGAGCTGACCGAAGCCGGCCAAAGGCTGGCGCCGGCGGTCAGCGAGGCCTTTGCCATTCTTAGCCAGGCCTATGCCGCCGCGCGGGGCGGCGCGGACGGGCTGCTGTGCGTCACCACCGTGCTGACCTTTGCCTCGAACTGGCTGGCGCATCATCTGGGCTCGTTCCAGATGGCTCATCCCGCGCTTGCCGTGCGGCTCGAAACATCGAGCCGGCTGACGGATTTCGCCCGCGAGGATGTCGATCTCGCCATCCGCTCGGGCAGCGGCAAATGGCCGGGGCTGGAGGCCCACAAGCTGCTCGACGCCGATTTCACGCCGATGCTGAGCCCGAAGCTCGCGGCGAGCATCGGCGGCGTCAAGGAGCCGGCCGACCTGTTGCGGCTGCCGATCCTCGATCCGGGCGATATCTGGTGGACGCAGTGGTTCGAGATGGCCGGCGTGCATGCGCATGATCTTGCCAAGCGGCCCGGCAGCAGCATGGGCGCGCAGGCCTATGAGGCCAATGCGGCCATCGCAGGCCATGGCGTGGCGATCCTGACCCGGGCGCTGTTCAAGGCGGAACTTGCCGACGGCCGCCTGATCCAGCCTTTCGACCTGGTCGGCGACGACGGCCACGCCTACTGGCTGGTCTATCCCGAGGCGCGCCGCAACGTGCCGAAGATCCGCGCCTTCCGCGACTGGCTGCTGGCCGAGATCGCCTGCTGAGAGGCGTTTTTCTCCCGATCCAATCCTCCAGGCCTTCCTGTCCCGCCGCCTGATATCGGGCGCGGATGCGGCTCTCGTCGTCCGTCCATCGGCGGGTCCGGTGCTGCGCTGCAGCATCGAATCCGGCTTGACATATTTCACGGTAAGTGAGTAATTGCTCACAGCCAAGGCAAATGCTCATCTTGGTTCATGGGAGGAATTTGATGAAACTGCGCACGCTCACCCTGGGCTTGTTGTCGGCCAGCGCTCTCGCTTTTGCCGCACATGCCGAATCCATCACCATCGCCACGGTCAACAATGGCGATATGGTCCGCATGCAGAAGCTGACCGAGGACTTCACCAAGGCCAACCCCGACATCCAGCTCAACTGGGTCACTCTTGAAGAGAACGTGCTGCGCGAGCGCGTCACCACCGACATCGCCACCAAGGGCGGCCAGTATGACGTGATGACCATCGGCACCTACGAGGTTCCGATCTGGGCCAAGCAGAGCTGGCTGCTGCCGCTCGACAAGCTTGGCGACGACTATGACGCCAAGGACATCATCCCGGCCATCGCTGGCGGCCTTTCGGTCGACGGCAAGCTCTATGCCGCGCCCTTCTACGGCGAAAGCTCCTTCGTCATGTACCGCAAGGACCTGATGGAGAAAGCCGGACTGAAGATGCCCGACGCGCCGACCTGGGACTTCATCAAGCAGGCCGCTGACAAGATGACCGACCGCGCCAACGGCGTGAACGGCGTGTGCCTGCGCGGCAAGGCCGGCTGGGGCGAGAACATGGCCTTCCTGACCGCCATGTCGAACTCCTTCGGCGCCCGCTGGTTCGACGAGAACTGGAAGCCGCAATTCGACCAGCCCGAGTGGAAGAAGACCTTGCAGTTCTATGTCGACCTGATGAAGGCCGACGGCCCCGAGGGCGCGTCCTCGAACGGCTTCAACGAAAACCTGGCGCTGTTCCAGCAGGGCAAGTGCGGCATGTGGATCGACGCCACCGTCGCGGCGTCCTTCGTCTCCGATCCCAAGGCATCCAAGGTCGCCGACAAGGTCGGCTACGCGCTGGCGCCCGACAATGGCCTGGGCAAGCGCGGCAACTGGCTGTGGGCATGGTCGCTCGCCGTCCCGGCCGGCACCAAGAAGGCCGACGCCGCCGAGAAGTTCGTGTCGTGGGCGACCAGCAAGCACTATGCCGAACTCGTCGCTTCGAAGGAAGGCTGGGCCAACGTTCCTCCGGGTACGCGCTCCTCGCTCTACGCCAATGCCGAGTACCAGAAGGCGGCTCCGTTCGCCAAGATGACGCTGGACTCCATCAACGCCGCCGACCCGACGCATCCGACCGTCAAGCCGGTGCCTTATGTCGGTGTCCAGTTCGTAGCCATCCCTGAATTCCAGGGTCTTGGCACCACGGTCGGCCAGCTCTTCTCGGCGGCTCTTGCCGGCCAGTCGAGCGTCGACGACGCGCTGAAGCAGGCCCAGGACGCCGCCACCGCGGCGATGACCGAAGGCGGGTATATCAAGTAAGGCTCCTCCCGGTGCCGAATGCCGGTTGCCTCCTCGACCGGCAACGGCCGCCCGAGTTCCCAGCTCGGGCGGCCGCCTTCAACGCCTCTGAAAATTCAGTCTGACCATTGAAGGGTGACCGTCATGGCTACTCAGCAGACCCGTTCGCTTGCCCGTTTCATGATGGCGCCATCCGTCGTGCTGCTGCTGGTCTGGATGGTTATTCCACTGGCGCTCACGCTGTGGTTCTCCTTCCAACAGTACAACCCGCTCAATCCGATCCACGACGGGTTCGTCGGCTTCTCGAATTACGCGCTGTTCTGGTCCAACCCGGCTTTCCTGCAGTCGATCCTCAACACGCTTGTCCTGGTGATCAGCGTGCTGTTGATCACAGTGATCGGCGGCATCCTGCTGGCACTGCTGATCGACCAGCCGATGTGGGGACAAGGGATCGTGCGCATCCTCGTCATCTCGCCGTTCTTCGTCATGCCGCCGGTGGCCGCATTGGTCTGGAAGAACATGATCATGCATCCGCAATACGGGGTGTTCGCCGACATAGCGCGCTTCTTCGGGGCGCAACCGATCGACTGGTTCGGGCAACATCCGATGACGGCGATCATCATCATCGTCGCCTGGCAGTGGCTGCCTTTCGCGACGCTGATCCTGTTGACCGCGCTGCAGTCGCTCGACGGTGAGCAGAAGGAGGCCGCCGAGATGGACGGCGCCGGCTTCATCAGCCGCTTCATCTATCTGACGCTGCCGCACATGTCGCGCGCCATCACCGTCGTCATCCTGATCCAGACGATCTTCCTCTTGTCGGTCTATGCCGAAATCCTCGTCACCACCAATGGTGGCCCTGGATACGCCTCCACCAACCTGCCTTTCCTCGTCTACCAGAAGGCGCTGCTGGAGTTCAAAATCGGCCAGGCATCCGCAGGCGGTGTGATCGCCGTCATTCTCGCCAACATCGTTGCCTTCTTCGCCATGCGCGCCGTCGGCAAGAACCTGGACAAGTAAGGGAGGATTGAGATGGCACGTGCAGTCACCACCCAGCACAAGACAATCGCGACCGTTGCCGCCTGGATCGTCGCGCTGCTGATCTTCTTCCCGATCCTCTATACGATCATCACCTCGTTCAAGTCGGAGCAGGAGGCGATCCAGGGCTTCAACCTGATCCCATCGGGGACGTTCGAGAGCTATTCCGAGGTTCAGGCGCAGAGCGGCTACTTCAAGTTCTTCTTCAACTCGGTGCTGCTCTCGGTCGGCTCGACGATCCTGGCCCTGCTTGTCGCCATTCCGGCGGCATGGTCGATGGCGTTCTCCCCGACCAAGCGGACCAAGGACATCCTGATGTGGATGCTGTCCACCAAGATGATGCCGGCGGTCGCCGTGCTGTTCCCGATCTACCTGATCTTCCGCGATTTCGGGCTGCTCGACAGCCGCATCGGCCTGATGGTCATGCTGATGCTGATCAACCTGCCGATCGTGGTGTGGATGCTCTACACCTATTTCCGCGAAATCCCCGGCGAGATCCTGGAAGCGGCGCGCATGGACGGTGCGTCGCTGTGGAACGAGATCATCTATGTGCTGACGCCGATGGCGGTGCCCGGCATCGCCTCGACCATGCTGTTGAACATCATCCTGGCCTGGAACGAGGCGTTCTGGACGATCCGCCTGACCACCACGGAAGCAGCGCCGCTGACCGCCTTCATCAGCTCGTTCTCAAGTCCGCAAGGCCTGTTCTGGGCCAAGCTTTCGGCGGCCTCGACGCTGGCGATCGCGCCGATCCTGATCATGGGCTGGTTCAGCCAGAAGCAGCTGGTGCGCGGCCTGACCTTTGGCGCCGTGAAGTAAGTAAGCCGTGACCTAACGTGACGCTCAAGAACGTCGGACAATAACCCCTCGGGGAGGAAACCATGGGAAACATCACGCTCAAGAACGTCTCCAAGTCCTTCGGGTCGACGGTCATCATTCCGGGCATCGACCTGGTGATCGAGAATGGCGAGTTCGTCGTCTTCGTCGGGCCGTCGGGTTGCGGCAAGTCCACGCTGCTGCGGCTGATCGCCGGGCTGGAGGACACCAGCGGCGGCACCATCAACATCGACGGCCGCGACGTCACCGGCGAGGCGCCGGCCAAGCGCAAACTTGCCATGGTGTTCCAGTCCTATGCGCTCTACCCGCATATGACGGTGGCCAAGAACATCGCCTTCCCGCTGAAGATGGCGGGCGAGGACCAGGCGACCATCGACAAGAAGGTGAAGGACGCGGCGCGCGTCTTGAACCTCACCAATTATCTCGAACGCCGGCCCGGCCAGCTCTCCGGTGGCCAGCGCCAACGCGTCGCCATCGGCCGCGCCATCGTGCGCCAGCCCTCGGCCTTCTTGTTCGACGAGCCGCTGTCCAACCTCGACGCGGCGCTCCGCGGCACGATGCGGCTGGAGATCAGCGAACTGCACCACCAGCTCAAGACGACGATGATCTACGTCACCCACGACCAGGTCGAGGCCATGACCATGGCCGACAAGATCGTCGTGCTGAATGCCGGCAACATCGAGCAGGTCGGCTCGCCGATGGAGCTCTACAAGACGCCGCGCAATCTGTTCGTCGCCGGCTTCATCGGCTCGCCGAAGATGAACCTGGTCGAAGGCGCGCCGGCCGCCAAATATGGCGCCAAGACCATCGGCATCCGCCCCGAGCATATGCAGATTTCGACCACGGCGGGCGAATGGAAGGCCACTGTCGGCGTTGCCGAGCATCTGGGCTCCGACACCTTCCTGCATGTCCAGGCCGACGGCGTCGGTCCGCTGACGGTGCGTGCCGATGGCGAACTGGCCGTGCATCATGGCGATACCATCTACCTCACGCCCGACAAGGCCAAGCTGCACAGCTTCGGCCCTGACGGCAAGGCGATGGCGACGTGAGGCTGAAAGGCAAATCGGCGCTGATCACCGGATCGGCGCGTGGCATCGGCAAGGCCTTCGCCGAAGCCTATGCGCGCGAAGGCGCTATCGTTGCCATTGCCGATATCAATCTCGAGGCCGCGCAAAAAACGGCGGCAGATATCGGCGACAAGGCCTATGCGGTCAAACTCGATGTCACGGATCAGGCCTCTATCGACGCCGCGGTGAAAGCGGTGGAGACGAGGACCGGCGGCCTCGACATATTGATCAACAACGCCGCTCTGTTCGACCTGGCGCCGATCGTCGAGATCTCGCGGGCGAGCTATGAAAAACTGTTCTCGGTCAATGTCGCCGGCACGCTGTTCATGCTGCAGGCGGCGGCCCGCTCGATGATCGCGCGGGGCAAGGGCGGCAGGATCATCAACATGGCGAGCCAGGCCGGACGGCGCGGCGAGCCGCTGGTCGGCGTCTACTGCGCGACCAAGGCCGCCGTCATTTCGCTGACCCAGTCGGCGGGGCTCGACCTGATCAAGCACCGCATCAACGTCAACGGTATCGCGCCCGGAGTCGTGGACAGCGACATGTGGGACCAGGTCGATGCCCTGTTCGCCAAATACGAGAACCGGCCGAAGGGCGAGAAGAAGCGGCTTGTCGGCGAAGGGGTGCCCTACGGCCGCATGGGCAAGCCGGAGGACCTCGCCGGCATGGCCGTCTTCCTGGCCAGCGATGAGGCCGAATACATCGTCGCCCAGACCTACAATGTCGATGGCGGCCAGTGGATGAGTTGAGGGGGCGGCCTCTGCTTCTCGTCCCTCCGCGAGGAGCAGAGGTCGATATCTGAGGCCGCATCGGCCTCGCAAGGCATATGCCGTCCCTTACCCTCTCCCGAGAGGACGGGGAGAGGCGGAGTAACGAGGCCGAAGCCGGCCAAAGGGTAAAACAGATGACCGTGAAACTCTCGTCTTCAAACCTCTCCAGCCTGCCCGGCAATGTTGCCGGTCCGAAATACGACCGCTCGAAGCTCAAGGCCGGCATCGTGCATTTCGGCGTCGGCAATTTCCATCGCTCGCACCAGGCGGTCTACCTCGACGATCTGTTCAATTCAGGTGTCGGCCATGACTGGGCGCTGGTCGGCGCAGGCGTGTTCGAGGGCGAGAAGATCGGTCGCGGCAAGCTCGAAGAGCAGGACTGGCTGACCACGGTTGTCGAGCAGGATGAAGGCCATATGAGCGCCCGTGTCACCGGCGCGATGATCGATTTCCTGATGCCTGGCGATGCGGCCGGCATCATCGACCGGTTGGCCGACCCGGCGATCAAGATCGTTTCGCTGACCATCACCGAAGGCGGCTATTTCATCGACCCGGCGTCGGGCAAGTTCAACCCAGCCCATCCGGATATCGTCGCCGACGCCCAACCGGGCGCCACCCCAAAGACAGTGTTTGGCATCATCCTGGCAGGACTGCTGCGCCGGCGCGACGAAGGCACCGTGCCGTTTACCGTGATGTCCTGCGACAACATTCCCCACAACGGCCATGTCACCTCGGATGGCGTCATTGGTCTGGCGCGGCTGATCGATGAGGATTTGGCCGGTTGGGTGAGCAGCAACGTCGCCTTTCCAAACGGCATGGTGGACCGCATTACGCCGGCCACCACAGACCGCGAGCGCGGCATACTGGCCAAGGATTTCGGCGTCGAGGATGCCTGGCCGGTGTTCTGCGAGCCGTTCCGGCAATGGGTGCTGGAAGACCATTTCACCGATGGCCGTCCGCCGCTGGAAAAGGTCGGTGTACAGTTCGTCAGGGATGTCGCGCCCTACGAGTTGATGAAGATCCGCATCCTCAATGGCGGCCATGCCACGATCGCCTATCCGGCCGGGCTGATGGACATCCATTTCGTTCATGAGGCGATGCAGGAGCCGCTGGTGCGCGGCTTTCTCGACAAGCTCGAGCACGACGAGATCATCCCGACGGTGCCGCCGGTGCCGGACACGGTGCTGGAGGATTATTACCAGCTCATCGAGAAGCGCTTTTCCAACCCCAAGATCGGCGACACCATCCGCCGGCTCTGCCTCGACGGCTCCAACCGCCAGCCGAAATTCATCATCCCGACAATCGCCGACCGCCTGAAGGCGGGAAAGGGCGTCGCCGGCCTGGCGCTGGAATCGGCGCTGTGGTGCCGCTACTGTTTCGGCACATCAGACAGCGGCGCCGTCATCGAACCCAACGACCCGAGCTGGGACCGGCTGCAGGCGACGGCAAAGGCGGCGAAGGACGCGCCCGCCGCCTGGCTCGCCATGGAGGACATCTATGGCGATGTCGGCCGCGCCACGGCATTCGTCGAGGCCTTCGGCCACGCGCTCAACGTGCTGTGGGCCAATGGCGCCCGCGCCACGTTGACACGCTACATCGCCGGCAAGCTCTGAAAGCTATCAGCCATCATGACGCCTGAACTGGTCATCTTCGACTGCGATGGCGTGCTGGTCGACAGCGAGGCGCTCTCCGTCTCGGCGCTGCTCGGCATGATCGAACGTGCCGGCGGCACTGTCAGCGAGGACGCCGCCTACGAGCATTTCCTCGGCAAGAGCATGAAGAGCGTGCGCGAGATCCTTGGCCGCGACTTCGGCCTGGAGATCAGCGACCAGCATCTGACCGCCATGCGCGTCGACCTCATGCGCAAATTCCGTGAGGAGCTCAAGCCGATCCCCGGCGTCAAGGAAATGTTGCCGAAGCTCGGCCTGCCGTTCTGCGTCGCCTCTTCGGGCACGCTGGAGCGCATCCGCTACGCGCTCGATGTCACCGGCCTGCTCGGGCTGATGGAACCGCATCTGTTCAGTGCCGCCATGGTCGCCAAGGGAAAGCCGGCGCCCGACCTCTTCCTGCACGCCGCCGCCAGCATGCGGGCGCATCCGCGCAAATGCCTCGTCATCGAGGACAGTCCGGCCGGGGTCGCGGCGGCGCGCGCGGCGGGCATGCGCGTCCTTGCCTTCACCGGCGGCGCGCATGCCGGCAACCCTGCCTTGAAAGCGCGGCTTGCGTCGAGTGAACCGGACTTTATATTCGCTGACATGCTGCAATTGCCCGATCTGATTGCAGGCCTGGGAGCGAGAGTTAGAGCATCTTGACGAAACAGTTTGTTTGCGCGGTCGATGTCGGCACCGGGAGCGCTCGCGCTGGCATTCTCGACGCCAGTGGCACCTTGCTTGGCCGTGCCGATCGGCCGATCGCCATGAACCAGCCGAAGCCCGATCATGCCGAGCATGATTCGCGCGATATCTGGTCGGCGGTCTGCGCCGCCGTGCGTGCCGCCCGCGAAAAAGCCGGCGTCGCGGCGCAGGATATTGTTGGCATCTCGTTTGATGCGACCTGCTCGCTGGTGGTGCGCGACCGGCAAGGCGATCAGCTCAGCGTTTCGACCACGGGCGACAAGCGCTGGGACACCATCGTCTGGCTCGACCACCGCGCCATTTCCGAAGCAGACGAATGCACGGCGAGCAGCCACGAGGTGCTCAACTATATAGGCGGCGTCATGTCGCCGGAAATGGCGACGCCGAAGCTGATGTGGCTGAAGCGCAACCTGCCGCAGACCTGGAATGAAGCCGGCTATCTATTCGACCTGGCCGATTTCCTGACCTGGCAGGCGAGCGGCTCGCTGGCCCGCTCGCAATGCACACTGACGGCGAAGTGGACTTATCTCGCACATGAGGAGAGCGCGTGGCAGCGCGATTTCTTCGAGATCGTCGGCCTCGACGATCTCTTTGAGCACGGCAATCTGCCGGAGCGGGCTAGTCCGGTCGGCGCCGACATCGGCCCTCTGACGGCGCAAGCGGCGGCGGAACTTGGTTTGACGGAAAGCTGCCGGGTCGGCGCCGGGGTCATCGATGCCTATGCCGGCGCGCTTGGCGTGCTTGGCGGCTTTGCCGGTGATGAGCAGGATATTGGCCGGCATCTGGCGTTGATTGCCGGCACGTCGAGCTGCGTCATGGCGATGTCGCCCGACCCGCAGCCTTTCGCCGGCGTCTGGGGCCCTTACTATGGCGCGGCGTTGCCAAAGCTGTGGCTGTCGGAAGGCGGCCAGTCGGCTACCGGCGCGCTGCTCGACCACATCATCCGCTGGCACGGCGCCGGCGGCGAGCCGGATGCCGCCATGCATGCCAAAATCGCCAGGCGGGTCGCCGAACTGCGCGCCGCCGAGGGCGACAACCTCGCCGCGCGCCTGCATGTGCTGCCGGATTTTCACGGTAACCGGTCGCCGCTCGCCGACCCGCATGCTGTCGGCGTCGTCAGCGGGCTGACGCTGGATTCCTCCTTCGACAGCCTGTGCAAGCTCTACTGGCGCACCGCCGTCGGCATCGCGCTCGGCGTGCGCCATGTGCTGGAAGCGCTGAACGAGAACGGCTACCTGATCGACACGCTGCATGTCACCGGCGGCCACACCAAGAACCCACTGCTGATGGAGCTCTACGCCGACGCCACCGGCTGCACGGTGGTCGAACCGCTGGCCGACGAGGCGGTGCTGCTCGGCACCGGCATGGTCGCCGCCACCGCCGCCGGGCTTTTCCCCGACCTCAATGCCGCCTGCCTTGCCATGCAGCAGGGCGGCAAGAGGCGTGCCGCCAACCCGGCCGCCGGCGCCCGCTTCGACCGCGACTACCGGATTTTCCTGGAAATGCACCGCCAGCGCCAGGCGCTTGACGACATCCGGTAGGCCTTGCTTACTGCTTGCGCAGCGACGCGCCTGACGTCGCGTCGAACAAATGGATGCTTTCTTCCTCGAATGCGTAACGGACAGGAGCATTCAGCGCCGGGCATTCGCGTGCCGGAACCAGCGCGCTGATCTCCTTGCCGCCGGAGCCGAATGTCACCAGCGCATCATTGCCGTGAAATTCGATGAGATCGGCCGTGCCTTGCAAAATGCCGGCGGTGCCGGCGCTGGCCGTCTTCAGGTCCGGTGGCCGGATGCCAAGCACTGCGCGGTCGCCATGCTGCAGATGGAAAGCCCGGCCCTCGATCGAAAGCACCGTTCCGGCGCCGGTCAGCGCCCAACCATTGCCCGAGCGGCCGACCGTCACCTCGACAAAATTCATGTTCGGCGTGCCGATGAAGCCGGCCACGAACATGTTGGCGGGCCGCAGATAGATTTCCGCCGGCGCGCCGATCTGCTCGATGACACCCTCCTTGAGCAGCACGATGCGGTCGGCAAGCGTCATCGCCTCCAGCTGGTCATGGGTGACGTAGACGGTGGTGGTCTTCAGCGACTGGTGCAGCCGCGCGATCTCGACGCGCATATGGTTGCGCAATTTGGCGTCGAGATTGGAAAGCGGCTCGTCGAACAGGAACACCTTTGGTGTCTTGATCATCGCACGGGCAATGGCGACGCGCTGCTGCTGGCCGCCGGAAAGCTCGGCCGGCTTGCGGCCGAGATAGGGCTCCAGCCCGAGCGTCCTCGACACAGCCTCGACCCGCTTGCGGATCTCGGCCAAAGGCACCTTCTGGCGCCGCAGCCCGAAGGCGATATTGTCGAAGATCGTCATATGCGGATAGAGCGCGTAGTTCTGGAACACCATGGCGATGCCGCGGTCGCCCGGATCGAGATCGTTGACCACCTTGCCGCCGATCGAGACCTCGCCGCCGCTGATATCCTCCAGCCCCGCCAGCATGCGCAGCAAGGTCGACTTGCCACAGCCGGACGGGCCGAGGAACACCACGAATTCGTGCTCTTCAATGCTGAGGTTGAGATCGCGGATGACCGTGGTGGCGCCATAGGCCTTGTCGACATGGGAGCAAACGATCGCGGACATGATCATCCCTTCTCGCCGGTGAGCAGGATCTGCAGCTTGACGTCTTCCGGATTGCCTTGGGCAGCCCGCTCGAATGCCTTGATGCTGTCGGCGAAATCATAGGTGCCGGTGATCAGCGGCTTGAGGTCGACCTTGCCGGAAGCGATCAGTTGCAAGGCGCGGTCGAAAATGTTGGCGTAGCGGAACACCGTCTCGATGCGCACCTCCTTCGAGATCGCCGCCGGCACGTTGAGGGCCACCGGCTCCACCGGCAGGCCGACCAGCACCACCGCGCCGCCCGGCCGCACGACATCGAACAGATCGGCGAAAGCCTTCGGGCTGCCGCTGGCCTCGAAGACGATGTCGGCGCCCCACTTGTCGGTCGCCGCCGCGACCGCGTCGACCAGCGACCGCTCGCCGATATTGACCGGCACGATGCCGGCATATTGCGCGGCGATCTTCAGCTTGGGCGCGGAAAAATCGGAGATCAGCACTTTCGAACAACCGCCGGCCAGGGCGGCAAGCGCGATCATGATGCCGATCGGGCCGCAGCCGACGACGACGGCGACATCGCCCGGAACGATGCGGGCACGGCTTGCCGCCTGCATGCCTATGGCGAAGGGCTCGACCATCGCCCCCTCGGCGAAGGAGACATTGTCCGGCAGTTTGTAGGTGAAGGCGGCGGGGTGCACCGCGTAGGGCGCCAGCACGCCATGCACCGGCGGCGTCGCCCAGAAGCTGACGTCGGGGTCGACATTGTAGATGCCGAGCTTGGTCGCCCGCGACGACAGGTTCGGCACGCCGGGCTCCATGCAGACGCGGTCACCGGCCTTGAACGTCTCGACATTGGCGCCGGTCTCGACGACCGTCCCCGCGGCTTCGTGGCCTAGCACCATCGGCGCGCGCACGACATAGCTGCCGATGGCGCCATGCGTGTAATAGTGCACGTCGCTGCCGCAGACGCCGACCGTGTGGATGGCGATCTTGACATCATCCGGCCCGACATCGAGCGGCAGCGCGATCTCGCGCAACGACAGTTCGCCTTTTTTCTCAAGCACCAGTGCCCGCATCGGGAAATCCTCACATCAAGTCTTTTTTTGCCGGAAAACGGAATTCAGGAAGCCGCTGAGCACGCCAAGGAACAGCAGCGGCGGCAGCGACAGGAGCACGACCGAGGCGTTGAGAATGCCCCAGGGCACGTTCATGCCTTGCTGGGAGAGTTCCGAGGCGACGATCGGCAAGGTCTTGGCGTTGGAGCTCGACAGCATCAGCGCGATCAGGAATTCGTTCCAGACCAGCACGAAGCTGAAGGCGACCGCCCCTGCCAGGGAGCGGGCGGCGACAGGCAGCGCGATGCGCCAGAAAACCGAATAGGCGCCGTAGCCATCGACGAAGGCGGCTTCCTCGATCTCCTTCGGCACGCTCTGGAAGGCGGGGATGGCGAGCCACATGATCACCGAGATGGTGAGCAGCGAATAGGTGATGATCAGCGCCGGCAAAGTATCGTAGAGGCCGACCTGCAGCCAGATCACCATCAGCGGAATGGCGACCGCCACGGGTGGCAGGAAGCGCAGCGACAGCACGAAGAACTGGATGTCGCCGGCCCAGCGGTTGGGATAGCGCGCCACCGCGTAAGCCGCCGGCAGGCCGAGCACGATGCCGATCAACACGGCCGAGCCGCAGGCGACGACCGAGTTGTAGAGCCCGGTCAGCACGCTGTCGCGGCCGAGGATATAGCCGATGTTGGCCCATGTCGGCGTGAACACCAGCCGCGGCACGCGGGTGATGATGTCGACATTGTTCTTCAGCGCATTGAGCGCCGTCCACAGCAGCGGAAACACCGCCAGGAACCCAGCCAGCGCCAATGTTGCCTTGCCGATCAGTCTGCCGGGCCTCATGCCTGCACCCGCTTCCACAGCATGGTGAAGGTGATGACGGTGGCGATCATCATCAGTACGGCCATGGCCGAGGCATAGGAGACCTTGCCGGATTCGATGAAGCCTTGCGAGAAGGCGTACATGTCGAGCGTCTCGGTGGCGACGCCCGGTCCGCCGCGGGTCATGACATAGATCAGGTCGAAGGAGCGCAACGATTCGATCATCTTGACGAACATCAGGCTGATCAACGGCGCCTTCAGCATCGGCAAGGTGACGTAGGCGTGGATCTGCCAGCGTTTGGCGTGGTCAAGCCGCGCCGCCTCGATCGGCTGCGGCGGCAGGGTTTCGAGCAGCTTCAGCACGATGACGGCGAAGAACAGCCCCCATTGCCAGACATCGACCGACGCAACGGCGAACAAGGCCGTCCCGGGCTTGGATAGCGGGTCGAAGATCAGCCCGCCGGTGACGAGCCTGTAGGGATAGGTAGCGATGCCGTAGAGCGGGTGATAGGCGAACTTCCAGACGAAAGCCGCCGACACGCGCGGCAACAGCACCGGGATGATGAAGAGCAGGCAGTAGACATTGCGCAGGCGTGGGCTGGCGACCTCGAACATCAGCACGCCGAGCCCGATCGCCACCACCATGGTGGCGACCACGGTGACGATCTCCCACTTCACCGACACCCAGACCGCGTTGAGGAAGCGGCGGTCGAGGAACAGGTCGACGAAGTTCGACAGCCAGACCCAGGAATAATCGGGCGTGCTCAGCTCGCGATTCTGCAAGGCGATGACAATGGCGTAGAGCGTCGGCACCATCGACAGCACCAAGAGGATGGCGATGGTCGGAACGACGAAGGTGACGGGGAGCGACGTGCGTCGGGCCATGGGCATCTATCCTCGCTTGCGTCTCGATCGTGTCGGCATGATTTCCTCGTTCGGCAAAGTCCCCGCGGCGCGCAGGTCCCGGCATTGCGTACAATGCCGCGGACCGCGCGCCACGGGCGGGAGGATGGCTCTATTTCTTCTTCGCCAGTTCGTTGGCGTAGGCCTCGAGCTCGTTGAGGCCGCCCTTGACGTCGGTGCGGGTGCCGGTGACCAGTTCCTCGAGGATGATGCCCCAGCGGTCGCCGAGATCGGGCCAGCGCGGATCCTGCCAGAAGTTGACCGCGGTGACCTTGCCGGTTTCGGCCAGCGCCTGGCCGAGATCGGCGCCGTAGATGCCGGCGAACTCCTTGCTGGACAGGATGCTGGTGCGGTTCAGCTCGCCGAACTGGTGGGCGTCGAGCCGGCGCTTCTCGTTTTCCTTCGACGTCGCCCAGGCGATGAACAGGCCGGCGCATTTCTTCGAGGCATCGTCGGCATTGGCCTTCGCCGCGATGGCAAGGCCATGGCCGTAACCGCCGCCGGGCAGCGGCGAGGGCGGCGGCAGGAAGCCGATCTTGCCGACCACCTGCGAGGTCTTCGGATCGACCGCCATGCCCGACAGCGGCGTCGATTCGACGAGGATGGCGACCTGGCCCGACAGGAAGGCGCCGGTCGATTCATCCCAGCTGCCGGTCTGCGTGCCCGGTGCCGAATCCTTGAACAGCTTCAGATAGGTCTCGGTCGCCTTGACGGCGGCGTCCGAATTGAAGACCGGCTTGTCGCCATCGAACCACTGGCCGCCATAGGCCTTGAAGAAGGGCATCCAGCGCCAGACATTGGCGCCCGAACCGCGCGCGCCGCGTAGCGCGATGCCATACATGCCCTTGTCCGGGTTGGTGAGCTTCGGCACGTCGGCGATCAGTTCGTCCAGCGTCTTAGGCGGCTGGATGCCGGCGGCCTCGAGCACGTCCTTGCGGTAGACCATCAGGTCGCCGCCGCCGGTCAGCGGCGCGAACCAGACCTTGCCGCCATAGGTGGCGACCTTCTGGCGGCCGGGATCGAAGTCGGCATAGTCATAGTCAGCCGGATAATAATCGGCGAGCGGCACGATCCATTTCGACGAGGCAAACAGCGCGACATTGGCTTCGTCGACATAGTAGACGTTGTAATTGCCGACGGTGGACGCATCGGCGCGCGATTTCGCCCGGCGGTCGTTTTCGTTCAGATAGTCGATCTGGAAGCCGGCGCCGGCGAGCTTCTCGAACTCGGCCTTGGAGTCCTCCAGAAGCGTCAGGCCGTCGCGCGGCTGCGCCAGCACCTTGACCGGAGCCGAGCAGACCGGGGCCTGCGCCAGCGCGATGGTTGATACGGTAGCGGAAAGCAGGAAAGCTGCGCCCAAGCCCGCAGCGAGCCGAATTGGTTTCATTGATTTTTCTCCTCCAGGAACACTCGCAGGAAGCGGAAGTCGTCGGGCTCTGCGATCCTCACCATCGCCCGAGCGACATGCCACCCATCGCCAAAATGCGGAGTTCATTCCGGCCAAGCTAGAAGCCCCGTTGCAGCAAACCTGTACTTTTATGCATTGTGCAGCGCAAAATTCGGTGCTCCGCAACGAACTCCGTCACATGAGTATCGATCGCGTGAAAGCCGCTGATTTTAGGCTGTGCTTATGCGCGCATCGTCAGGCGCTGGCGCGACAGCTTGCGATAAGAGGACGGCGTCATCTTGTGCTTGCGCAGGAAGGCTCGGTTGAAGTTGGAGATGTTCATGTAGCCGACCTGGAAACAGATGTCGGTGATCGCGACATCGGTGTCGGCCAGGAGCTTGCAGGCCTGCCACAGCCGGAGCTTGGCGAGGTGGTCGCTGAAGGAGTTGCCGGTGTTCTTCTGGAAGAAGCGCGAGAATGTGCTCTCGCTCATTCCGGCGCGTTCGGCAACGTCGGGCAGCTTCAGATCCTCGGCGAAATGCTGGAACAGATAGGTCAGCGTGCGCTGGATGATGTCGAGCGAGGCGGCGTCGAGAACCGGCGAGAAATCCGGCGACGACAAGAGCTCGTATTCGTCGGTCCTGGCCAGGAGGTCGACCAGTTCGAGGAACAGGCAGAGCCGCGCGAGCCCATGCACGGTTCCCATCCGCTCCATCAGTCCGGCGCCCTCCAGCGCCGTACGGCCATGGAAGACCATGCCGCGCAGCGATCGCTCGAGGAACGGCTCCAGCTCGCGCAGTTCCGGCAGCAGGCCCGCCGAGCCGCGCAGCCTCTGCGCATCGAATTGCAGGACGATGTCGCGGCCTTCGATCAGCTCGCCCGGCCGCACCGCCGTTACCCAATCATGCGGCAGGCCGCCACCGACGATGGTCAGGTAGCCCGGACCGAATTCGCCGATGTGATCGCCGACCAGGACCACGCCGGAGGATTTCCGCAGCAGATGGATTTCGTATTCCGGATGGAAGTTCCAGACATTGCGTTCCCAGGGATAGTCATCCAGCCGCCACAGGAAACTGTCGCTGGCCTCGGTGACGATATGTTCGAAGGCCGGCGCGGTGCGCGGGATCGCGGCCGTGTTTTTTCGCTGCCTGAACTGCATCCATTCCTCCCGGCGGGTTCGCTGGCTGCCGGTCTCCACGGCAGTCCGTAGCAGCCCATTGCCGGCAAGGGAACGAGGCTACGGCCCCCAGAACGGCGCTGGCTCAATCGCTGCCCGCTCCTCCTCCTTGCCTTCATGTCGCATTTCGTTCAATACACGGCGCAAACGCCGCGAAACCTACGGTTTTGCCGTTTGTCATGCGGCTTCCGGCTCTTTTGCCGACGCGCCGCGCCTGGAAAGAGCGGAACAATGTCTGCGATCGATGCCGGCGCTCGCGCGCCGGAAAATCTTTGGCGTCAGGAAATCAGGGCGACGCTGGCGCTGGCCTGGCCGATGGTGCTGACCAATCTCGGCCAGACCGCGATGACGGCCACCGACGTCATGATGATGGGCAGGCTTGGGCCGGACACGCTGGCCAGCGGCGCGCTTGGCGCCAACCTCTATTTCATGCCGCTGATCTTCGGCCTCGGCCTGATGCTGGCGACGTCGCCGATGATCGCCACCGAGCTTGGCCGACGCCGTTATTCGGTGCGTGACCTGCGCCGCACCGTGCGCCAGGGCCTGTGGCTGGCGATCCTGATTTCGATCCCGATCTGGATCGTGCTCTGGCACGGCGAAGCGATCCTGCTGGCCATGGGCCAGGAACCCGCGCTGGCGCACCAGGCCGGCATCTATTTGCGCTGGCTGGAATGGGCGGTGCTGCCTTTCTACGGCTATATCGTGCTGCGCTCGTTCATCTCGGCGCTGGAGCGGCCGGGCTGGGCGCTGATCATCGTTTTCGTCGCCGTCGCCTGCAACGCGCTGTTCAACTGGGTGTTCATGTTCGGCAATCTCGGCTTTCCGGCCATGGGCATTGCCGGCTCGGGTCTCGCCACCTCGCTGTCCAGCACGCTGATGTTCGCCGGCATGGCCGCTGTGGTAATGCTGGAGAAGAAGTTCCGGCGCTACCGGCTGTTCGGCCGCTTCTGGCGGTCCGACTGGCCGCGCTTCAACGGGCTGCTGCGGCTTGGCCTGCCGATTGCCGGCATCCTCGCCTTCGAGGTGACGATCTTCAACGCCGCGGCCCTGCTGATGGGCCTGATCGACGCGGATTCGCTGGCCGCGCACGCCATCGCCATCCAGATCGCTTCGATCTCGTTCATGGTGCCGCTCGGCCTCAACCAGGCGGTGACGGTGCGCGTCGGGCTTGCGCATGGCGCCGGCAATCCGGAAGGCGTGTCGCGCGCCGGCTGGACCGCCTTCGTCATCGGCGTCTCGTTCATGGCGCTGATGGGGCTGGTGATGGTGCTGTGGCCGCATCTCCTGATCAGCGCCTTCATCGATCTCGCCAACCCGGCCAATGCCCGGGTGATCGCGCTTGCCGTGTCGTTCCTGGTGTTTGCCGCACTGTTCCAGGTCTTCGACGGCGCGCAGGCGGTCGCCGCCGGCATGCTGCGCGGCCTGCACGACACCAAGGTGCCGATGATCTATGCCGCGATCGGCTATTGGGGCGTCGGCCTGCCGCTCGGCGTGCTGCTCGCCTTCCATTTCGGCTTCCACGGCGTCGGTATCTGGATCGGCCTGTCATCAGGGCTGGCCGTGGTGGCGGCGCTGCTCCTGACGCGCTGGCTGCGCCGCGACCGGATCGCACCACCGCTGGCGTTCGGGCATTGAGACGGGAAAGCCGTCGCGCGCTTCATTCGTCCTGTCCGGACGGATGAGATTTGAGATAGGCGATGATATCCGCGCGGATTTGCTGATCTGCTATCGAGATGCCCATCCGCGTCCCGGGCAGGAATTGCCCGGGGCCGGACAGCCAGCTGTCGAGCGACTTTTCCGACCAGACGAATCGCTTTTGCCGCAGCGCCTGGCTGTATTGAAATCCGGCAACTGATCCCACGCGTCTGCCGTAGACATCGCCAAGGCGAGGGCCGAAGCCGTTTCGGACAATCGAATGGCAGCCGGTGCAACGGTCCTCGAAATACCCACGCCCGCTGATGGCATCTCCCTTAGGCAGGGCGACAGATGCCGCCCGGGCAGCAGTCAATACTGGCGCAGCGGTGGCCAGCAGCAGAACCGCAAACGCGGCAGACCAGCCCACGGCACTTCCAAGATTGCGCGCAAGGAAAGAAGGTAAAGATATATCGCACACCAAATGTGAGGGTTCATCATGTTATGTAACGTGATAAACCCTCACATTTATGGCGTCAAGTGCTCATGGCGCGCCACGCTTCACTGCTTCAGCACGGCGAGGAAGTCGGGCACGTCCTTGAGCGCCGCCGCCCGCGCTGCCGGATTCAGGCCGGCATGGGCCACGCCGTCGCCGTTGGCGGTGTAGGCCAACCCATGCAGTTCGTGCAGTTTCTGCGCCTCATTGTCGAAATCATGATAGGCGCCGGGATAGAGGATGAGCTTCACACTGTCGGGGTTTGCGTCCGCCAGCGCCTTGCACGGCTTGGCGGGTGTCCAGTCGTCCGCCTCGCCCATCACAATCAGGAGCGGCACACGGGTCGCCCAATCGCCTTTTTCGGCCGGAGCCGTGCAGCCCGGATAGAAAGCGACCGCCGCGCGGAAGTCAGGCGAATCCGGCTTCGGCGTATCCTTCGGCCGGACCGTATAAAGAACGGTCGAGCCGCCATTCGACCAGCCAAGCAAGGCGATGGCGGCAGGCTTCACATAGGCCAGTGCCTGCAGATAGCGGCGGGCGGCATTGGCATCCTCCACGCGCTCACGATAGGGTTCGACCTCGCGGTCGCCGTTCTTGCATTGCGGACCCAGATCGCGCGAGCCGAAACTGTCCGGAAAGATCACGACATAGCCGAGAGCGGCCAGGCGCCGACCCCAATCGGCATGGCGCGGGCTGAGTTCCGCGCTGTTCTTGCTGCTCCACAGGCCGCTGCAGCCATGCATGGCCACGACTGCCGGAAACGGCCCTTGCCCTTGCGGCTTGAACAGCATTGCGTCCAGCGTCGCCGGCTCGTTCTTGCCGGCGGCCGGAATGCTGACGCGATCGGGTTCCTGGGAGGCTGCCGCGGCCGGCTGTGACATCCAGAGCGCGAACAGGCCAGCGAGAGCGACAAGATGTTTCGCCTGCATCGCCAAAGCGCCCTCCCTCGCGAAAAGCTTCTATGCTCACAGTGAGGCGCAGGCCGGCTTACCGCAAATCACGGTTGCGTGGCGAAGAGGGAGAGACGGCCAGGCCAAAGCGCAAGATCGGTCGAGCGCGACATATCTGGGAGCGCCTATCTGGGGTCGCCACGGAGGAAGAGACGGTGAAGGCGTCACTTGAAAACTACCATGCCCGAATGCAGCGGGTGCTGGACCACATAGACCAGCATCTGGACGACGATCTGGGCCTGGAGGCATTGAGCAGCGTCGCGGCGTTCTCGAAATTCCATTTCCACCGGCAGTTCATGGCCACCTTCGGTCTGTCCGTGCACCGCTACGTCCAACTCGCCCGCATGAAGCGCGCTTCGCAAAGGCTTGCGGCGAGCGACGCCCAAAGCGTCACCGATATAGCGATGGATGCAGGTTACGACGCACCGGATGCCTTCGCCCGCGCCTTTCGGCAACGGTTCGGACAGTCGCCTTCGTCGTTCCGGAAATCCCCCGATTGGGGGGCGTGGCTGATGGCCTTCGGGCCTTTCGACAAAGCAAGGAACACGCTTATGCAGATCATCTTCGACCAAGACGACGTGACGATCCGCGATGTGCCGCCCACACCGGTGGCGATCATGGAGCATCGCGGAGACCGGGCGACACTCCAGGACACCATCCAGCGGTTCATCGCCTGGCGCAAGGCGGCGGGCTTGTCGCCCGAGACAAGCCCGACCTTCAACGTCTTCCGTTCCGAAAGGGAGCCGGCGATCGCCGCCGACTACAGCATGGACATTTGTGTTGGGACCGATCAGCCGATCGACGAGAAAGACGGGCAGATGAAGGCCGGCGTGATCCCCGGCGGACGCTGCGCAGTGCTGCGCTACCCCGGCAACACCAACAATCTCGAACCCGCGGCACTCTACCTCTACCGTGAATGGCTTCCGGCCAGCGGCGAGGAAGTGCGCGACTTTCCAGTCTATTGCCAGCGCCGGCTGTCCCGCCTCGCGGAAGGCCCGCTGCACGAAGTGCTCGTTGAGCTGTTCCTGCCTCTGAAATAGCGCTTGGGGTGGCGGCGGACAGGCTGTTGTCCGCCCCACCTCCGTTATTGCTACAAGATCTAGCGGGCCGCCGCACGCTTTTCGAGCGAACGCGCATATTGCGTCAGCGGGAAGCACATGAGGAAGAAGATCAGTGCCACCAGCCCGTAGACCTTGAACGGTTCGAAAGTGGCGTTGTTGATGGCGTTGGAGGTCCGCACCAGTTCCTCGAAGCCGATGATCGAGGTCAGCGCCGTCGACTTGATCAGCTGCACCAGGAAGCCGACCGTCGGCGCGCGGGTGATCGAGAATGCCTGCGGCAGGATGATCAACCTGAGCTCCTGCAGATAGTGCAGGCCGAGGCTGGCGCCGGCGTCCCACTGGCCGCGCGGCAAGGCATCGACGCCCGAGCGCCAGATCTCGGCGAGATAGGCGCTGGCGAAGAAGGTGAGGCCGAGCACCGCCGCGGTCCAGGGCTCGATGCGCAGACCGAGCATCGGCAGGCCGAAGAACATCAGGAACAGCTGCATCAACAGCGGCGTCCCCTGGAACAGGGCGATATAGCCCGAGGCAAGGCGGCGGCTCCATTTATGCTTGGAGATCCGGAAGAACAGCACCGCCATGCCGACCAGCGCGCCGCCGACGAAAGCCGCCAGCGACAACAGCACCGTCCATCGCGTGGCCAGCAGAAGGTTGCGCACGATGTCCCAGAGGGTGAACTCGATCATGACACGCCCGCTCCGAGCGCGCGGCGGCCGCCGGTGACCAGGAGCCGACGCAAGGCCATCGACATTGCGAGGTAGACCAGCGTCACGACGAAATAGGTCTCGAAGGACCGGAAGGTGCGCGCCTGCAGCATGTCGGCCTCATAGGTCAGCTCGCGCACCGCGATCTGCGAGACAACGGCCGATTCCAGCATCATGATGACGATCTGGCTGGTGAGCGCCGGATAGATGATCTTGAGCGCCTGCGGCAGCACGATCTTGATGAACACCTGGCGGGGCCGCAGCCCCAGCGCCAGGGCTGCTTCCGTCTGCCCGCCCGGCACGGCATCGAGCCCGGCGCCGACGATCTCGATCGTATAGGCCGCCATGTTGAGCGTCATGGCCAGCATGGCGGCCAGGATCGGATCGAGCCGGATGCCGAGGCTGGGCAGGCCGAAGAAGATGAAGAACAGCTGCACCAGGAACGGCGTGTTGCGCATCACCTCGACATACCAGGCGATGGCGTGGCGCAGCAGCACCGGGCCGTTTCGCCGTCCGGCGGCGCCCAGGATGCTGAGCAGCGTGCCGGCCAGCGTGGTCACGGCGATCAGCAGGATCGTCGTGGCCGCGCCGTGCGCGATGTCGCCCAAGGCACCTGGGAGCCAGGCAAAGGCCACGGGAGAACTCAATCCTTGAGGTTATCTGGGTTGAGCGGCGTCTTCAGCCAGGCTTTCGAGCTTTCGTCCAGCTTGCCGTCTGCCAGCATCTTGGCGATGGCGTCGTTGACCGCCTTCTTCAACCCATCCTCGTTCTTGTTGAGGCCGATATGCGAAGGCGAGGTCAGCAGCTGGAACTTCTGCTCCGGCTTCAGCACATCCTGCTTGGCCAGCACCTGGGCGCCGACATCGTTGCCGACGACCATCAGCTGGGTCTGGCCGGAGATGAAGGCCTGGATGACTGAATTGTAGTTGTCGAAGCGCTTGATGTCGGCCGAGGCGGGTGCTGCCTCGGTGAGCGAAGTGTCCTCGAGCGTGCCGCGATTGACGGCGATCGACTTGTCGGCGAGGTCTTCCTTGCCCTTGACCGACATCGCCGCCGGACCGATCACCGCGATGTAATAGGGCGCGTAGGCAGCGGCGAAGTCGATGACCTGCTCGCGCTCCTTCGAGTAGCCGACGCTCATCAGTATGTCGACGCGATGGTCGTTGAGATAGGGGATACGGTTCTGGCCGGTGACGGCGACCGGGTTGAGCTTCACCTTGAGCGTGTCGGCGATGTATTGCGCGACGTCCATGTCGTAGCCCTTGAGGCTCATATCGGCGCTGGCCGAGGAGAAGGGCGGAAAGTCGGCGAAGACGCCGACATTGATGGTGCCGGCCTTGGTGATGTCAGCCAGCGCGTCGGCATTGGCCGCCTGTGTGGCGATGCCGAGGCCGGCGGCGCCGAGCACCAGTATGGCGGCAATGGATGATTTCAGTGTCGAATGGATTGCCATTGGTATTCCCCTTCTGGAAGCTTTTGATTGTTTGAGGCGGCTACCGGCTCCAGCGCGGCGGCCGCCTTTTCGTTTCAGGTGTCAGGCTCCCTTGCCCGTGATGGCCGGGCTGAACACCATCAGGCTCAATATCTCGAACAACACCTGGGCGCCGGCATGCGCGGTGTTGGTGGTGGCGTCGTATTGCGGCGCCACCTCGACGACGTCGCCGCCGACGATGTTGAGGCCCTTGAGGCCGCGCAGCAGCTCAAGCACTTCGCGCGTCGTCAGGCCGCCGACTTCCGGCGTGCCGGTGCCCGGCGCGAAGGCCGGATCGACGCTGTCAATGTCGAAGGAGACGTAGGTCGGGCCGTCTCCGACGATCTTGCGCGCCTTCTCGATGATGGCGGGAATGCCGAGACCGGTCACCTCCTCGGCGTGCACCACGGTCATGCCGGACTCGTAGGTGAACTCCCAGAGGTATTCGGCCGAGCCGCGGATGCCGATCTGGATGGTGCGCGTCGGGTCGAGCACGCCGTCGAGCACCGCGTTGCGGAACGGGCCGCCGTGGTGGAACTTGGTCATGTCGAACAGGCCACTGGTGTCGCAATGGGCGTCGATGTGGATGAGGCCGACCGGCGCCTTCTTGCCGACGGCCTTCAGGATCGGATGGCTGATCGAATGGTCGCCGCCGACCGAAAGCGGAATGACGCCGGCATCGACGATCTGGTTGGTGCGGCGCTCGATGTCCTCATGGCTGGTCTCGAGCCGGTAGCGGCTGCGGAACGGCGTATCGCCAATATCGGCGACGCGAAGCTCGTGCGTCGGCGCGCATTCCAGCACGTGGTTGTAGGGGCCGATGCGCTCGATGGCGCGCAGCGCCCTCGGCCCGAAGCGCGAACCGGGCCGATTGGTGACGCCCAGATCCATCGGCACGCCGATGATGGCCACCTGCAAGTCGCCGAAATTCGGATTTTCGGCAGCGATTTCGCGATAGGGCGCGGCGAGGAAGGTCGGGATGCCGGAATAGGGCGCCAGTCTTGTGCCGCTCTTGGAGAAGATCTTGTCGGCGACCTTGCGGAATTTCGGGTCGAACATCTCGCCGCCATGGCTCTCGCCATATTTGCGACGCAACGCGTCGAGCTTGCCGCGATCGTAACCCATATCCGCTCCTCCTGGGCTGATGCAGTGCGGCCGTCGGCGATCTCAAACGAACTGACCGTCATCCGGCCGGGTCGCTGTCCCGCTGGCTGCCTGCAGATTTCACGTCTTGGTGTATTTCGAGCCGAAGTGTCCGGCAGCCCGATTGAAAAAGCAATTGATATTGTTAGGGTGTTTTCTGTGAGAAAATCTCACAAAGAAGTCGAGCATCCATGGTCACGCGCCTGCCACCCCTGAACCCGCTGCGCGCCTTCGAGGCAACGGCGCGCCATGGCTCTCTGACCAAGGCGGCGAGTGAGTTGAATGTCACGCATGGCGCCGTCAGCCACCAGATCAAGGCGCTGGAGCAGTCGCTCGGCGTCAAGCTGTTCGAGCGTATCGGCCAGCGGGTCAGGCTGACCCCGCATGGCGCGGAGCTGCTGCCGGCGGTATCGACCGCCTTCGACGGCATCGCCGCCGCGACGCAACGGCTGACGCGGCCGGCAAGCAGCGGCGCGCTGTCGGTGTCCTGCGTGCCGGCATTGCTGCTTTTGTGGATGACGCCGAGGCTGGGCAGCTTCACCGCGCAATATCCCGACATCCAGCTGACGCTGATCCCCTCCAACGACCCCAAGGATATCCGTGCGCCGCATATCGATGTCTGCGTGCACTATGGCGATGGCAGCTGGGCGGATTGCTGGATGCGGAAATGGTCAGGCCTCGAACTGTTTCCCGTGGTCAGCCCGACCTTGATCAACAACCGGCCGATCCGCAGCGTCAGGGACCTTGCCGACCATGTCTTCCTGCATGGCGACGACGGCCGCGAATGGCACACCTGGCTGGCGGCCGCCGATGCGCTGGACCTCGAGCGCGGTCGCCGCCATCATCTGGGCGACGCGCGCATGGCGGCCGAGGCCGCTGTGCACGGCCACGGCGTGGCGCTCGGCGACTCCGTGACGGCAAGCGCGCTGCTGGCCAGGGGCATGCTGGTCGCGCCGTTCAGCCTTTCGGTGCCGGCGGTCGACGATTTCTATGTCGTCTGCCGCAATGAGATGCGCACGACGCCGATCGTGCAGGTGTTCATCGACTGGCTGTTCGCCGAGAAGGCCGGGGATGACGGCCGCGCCGACGCCCCGGTCGCCGGCCGTATCATCAGCCGCCGCAAGCGTCCGCAACTCAAGGTCATCGGTGCAAAGACGGCGGGCTGAGGCCGGCTTCTCATGGCCATGCGCAGGCCGTTCTTTTTGTCGGGCCAGCCTGAAAGCGGGCAGCGCTTTGGCCAATTCGATGCTATGAGGCCTGTCGCGATTGTGGATGGCAGGCAGCGAAGGCGGCAGCAAGCATGGCAAGAACCGATATAGCGCGGCGTGTCTACAACCACACCTGGAAGCTCGACCCGATCGTGCGCAGCCTGCTCGACACGGACTTCTACAAGCTTTTGATGCTGCAGATGATCTGGGGCATGTACCCAAAGGTCGATGCCACCTTCTCGCTGATCAACCGCACCACCTCGGTGCGGCTTGCCGACGAGATTGACGAGGGCGAACTGCGCGAGCAGCTCGATCATGCCCGCACCTTGCGCTTCTCCAAGAAGGAGATGATCTGGCTCGGCGGCAACAATTTCTATGGCCGCAAGCAGATCTTCGAACCGGAATTCCTGGCCTGGCTGGAAGGTTTCCGGCTGCCGGACTACGAGCTGTCCAAGCGTGACGGCCAGTATGAGCTCTCCTTCAGCGGCCCGTGGATGTACACCACGCTGTGGGAAATCCCGGCGCTCGCCATCATCAACGAACTGCGCTCCCGGGCCGCCATGCGGGCCTTCGGCCCCTTCGCGCTCGATGTGCTCTATGCCCGCGCCAAGGCCAAGATGTGGGCCAAGACCGAGCGGCTGAAGGCGCTGCCGGGCATCCGCATTTCCGATTTCGGCACGCGCCGCCGGCATTCCTTCCTGTGGCAGCGCTGGTGCGTCGAAGCGCTGAAGGAAGGCATAGGCGAGGCGTTCACCGGCACCTCCAACGTGCTGCTTGCGATGGACAACGACCTCGAAGCGCTCGGCACCAATGCGCATGAGCTGCCGATGGTGTTTGCAGCCCTTGCCAATTCGGAGAAGGAGCTGAAACAGGCTCCCTACAAGGTGCTGCAGGACTGGCAGCGCTACTATGGCGGCAACCTCCTGATCGTGCTGCCCGACGCTTTTGGCACCGCCTCCTTCCTGCGCGACGCGCCGGACTGGGTGGCCGACTGGACCGGATTTCGCCCCGACAGCGCGCCGCCGATCGAGGGCGGCGAAAAGATCCTGTCCTGGTGGCGCGAGAGGGGCAAGGACCCGAAGCAAAAGCTGCTGATCTTCTCCGACGGTCTCGAAGTGGAAACCATCGAGGAGACCTACCGCCACTTCAAGGGCAAGGTGCGCATGTCCTTCGGCTGGGGCACCAATCTCACCAATGATTTCGAGGGCTGCGCGCCGACCGAAACCAACAGCCTCGACGCCATATCGCTGGTCTGCAAGGTGACGGAAGCCAATGGCAGGCCGGCGGTGAAGCTGTCCGACAATCCCGCCAAGGCGACGGGGGACGAGAAGGAAATCGAGCGGTATCTCAGGATTTTCGGCGAGAAGGACCGGGTGGAGCAACTGGTCAAGGTGTGAGGTGACCGGTGCTTCCGGCATCGCCATACGAGACGGCAAAGTTGGATAGGCGGAGTTCTACGGCGCCCCCCTCTGTCCTGCCGGACATCTCCCCCAAGAGGGGGGAGATTGGCTGTCATCTCCGCTTTCGCCAATTTTCAGCGTCGCAAGAAAGGCGCCGATCGCGCGAACTGCCGATCTCCCCCCTCGTGGGGGAGATGTCCGGCAGGACAGAGGGGGGCGCCGTAGAGCGCTTTCCTGCGAGAGTTGCGCTCCTATACCCCATCGCCCTACTCGCCCTCCTCCCCACCCCCGCCTTCGCCCACGCCTCCGATCGGGGCCACGTCCTCCTGCTCCCAACCGGCTACTACCTGATCGGCGGCGCGTTCGCCGTGGCCATCAGCTTCCTCGTGCTGGCGCTGCTGCCAGCGGCTTCCCTCGACCGTTTCTGGCGCCGGCGCCTGCCGCTGTTCAC
Source organism: Mesorhizobium japonicum MAFF 303099 (assembly GCF_000009625.1). Taxonomy (NCBI): domain Bacteria; kingdom Pseudomonadati; phylum Pseudomonadota; class Alphaproteobacteria; order Hyphomicrobiales; family Phyllobacteriaceae; genus Mesorhizobium; species Mesorhizobium japonicum. The sequence continues at coordinate 3,886,226 of NC_002678.2, read as the reverse complement.
CCTCGGCGACAGTGCCCGCGCCGCCATCAGCCTGATATCCTTTGCCGGCTTCGCAACTCTCATTGCCGCCGGCTTTTTCGGCAGCCGCGACCCGCTCTCCAACCCGCTGCCGCTGGTGATCTGGACGCTGCTGTGGGCTGGCATCACGCTTCTGCAAGGCGTTTTCGGCGATCTCTGGTCGTGGCTGAACCCTTGGGTTGGACCGTGGCGTCTCGTCTCGCGCCCGCTCGGCACAGGCGACGGGGGATCTTGGCGCCTCCCCAGATGGCTCGGCTGCTGGCCTGCCGTCATCCTGTTCTTCGCCTTTGCCTGGTTCGAACTCATCGATCCGGCGCCTGACGACCCGGCACGGCTCGCCTTTGCCGCCGGCCTCTACTGGCTGTTCGCCTTTCTCGCCATGCTGGTGTTCGGCTATCGCGGCTGGAGCCGCAGTGGCGAGTTCCTGACCGTCTTCTTCTCGATGGTGGCGCGTTTCGCGCCGATCGAGCGCGACGAGAATGGCCGGCTTGCGCTGTGCTGGCCGGCCGCCAAGCTGCTCGCGGGGGAGCCGCTGCCGCCCAGCGGCATCGCCTTCCTGCTGCTGGCCCTGTCCTCGGTCTCCTTCGACGGCTTGTCGAAAACCTTCTTCTGGCTTGGCCTGTTCGGCGTCAATCCGCTCGAATTCCCTGGCCGCACGGCGGTGATCGGCAGCGGCACTTTTGGGCTCGTTCTGACATTCGTGCTGCTGGCGGCGGTGTTCCTTTTCGCGGTCTGGCTCGGCCAGCGCCTGGCCGGCAGCGGTCCGCCGCTCAGCCAGGCCGCGGGACTGCTGGTGTGGTCGATCGTGCCGATCGCGCTCGCCTACCATGTCGCGCACTATCTGACAGCGCTGCTGGTCGGCGGCCAGTATGCACTAGCCTCGCTGTCCGACCCGTTCGCGCAGGGCTGGAACCTGTTCGGCACCGCCGACATGCCAATCGAGGCCGGCATCGTCGCCGGGGCGGAGTCGGCCTGGTGGCTGTGGAACATCCAGGCCGGCGCCATCATCCTGGGCCACGTGCTCGCAGTCCTCGTTGCGCACGGCTTTGCCTGGCGCCTGCATCCACAGCCAACCCGCGCCGCGCTCAGCCAGTTTCCGCTCACCCTGCTGATGATCGCCTACACCGTCTTCGGCCTCTGGCTGCTTGCCACGCCAACGGTTGGATGAGAAAAGGGCGGCCCCGATGTCGTTGGGGAAAGCTCGCTTGCCACATCGGGGCTTTGGTGATTTAGTTTGTACACATGCAATTTTCCGCATCCTCCGAGCGAGGATGCCGAACCCGCCTTATCGTTGGTCAAGACTGAAAAAACAGGGGAACGAACATGGCTGACAAGAACGGATTTTTCGACCTCTCCAAGACTGGCCTCATCTCCAAGACTGGCCTTACCCGCCGCACGGCTCTGAAGGGCCTGGCGGCGACCGCCGGCCTCGCCGTGGCGCCCGGTTTCGTCCGCTATTCCCAGGCGCAGAGCTCGGCGCCGATCAAGATCGGCTTCCAGTCGCACCGCACCGGCATCGGCGCCGCCTATGGCCGCTGGTACGAGAAGACCACCGCTGCCGCCGTCAAGGCGATCAACGCCGCCGGCGGCATCAACGGCCGTCCGGTCGAGGTCATCATCGAGGATGACGGCACCGATCCCGGCCGTGGTGCGGAAGTGGTCGGCAAGTTCGCCACCCAGCACAAGACCGACATCGTCTTCGGCACGCTGTTCTCGCATGTCGTCATCGGCTCGGCGCCTGCCGCCGGCGAGGCCAAGATCCCCTACTTCGTCGTCAGCGAAGGCCACCACGTCGCCTCGACCAAGCTCAATCGCTATGTCTTCCAGCCCGGCATCACCGACGTGAAGAGCCAGATCCAGTCGATGGCGCCGTGGATCGCGGCCAATGCCGGCAAGAAGGTGACGCAGATCTTCCCCGATTTCGCCTTCGGCTACGATCACCGCGACTACCTGCCGCCGGCGCTGAAGGCGCAAGGCGCCGACGTCATCGCGCAGATCGCCATCCCGCCTACGGAATCCTCCTTCACCAAATATTTTCCGCAGATCCCGCCGGAGACCGAGGTGATCTACCACGTCATGGTCGGCCCGGCGGTGCTTACCTTCGTCAAGGAACTCGGCGAGTTCTACGGCTCCAACCGGCCGCAGCTGTTCGGCTTCATGGATTCGCTGGAAGCCACCGACATCAACAGCCCCGGGCTGGAATTCCTGGATGGCAGCCATTTCTGGGAGGGTTCGCCGCGCTATGCGCAGGCCGATGACAGCGCCGCGCAAAAAGCCTATCGCGCCGCCGTCGGCATCGACGACAATGGCGCGGCCGTCGGCGATCCCAAGGACGTCTCCACCGCGTCGCACATGTTCGGCTGCTGGGAGACGCTCTATGTCGTCAAGAAGGCCATGGAAGACGCCGGCTACAAGGGCCCGGAAGACCGCGCCAAGCTGGTCGAGGCAACCGAGGCGCTGACCGCCTTTGCCGAAGGGCCCGAGCATCCGCAGGGCGCGAAAACCTTCAACGGCAAGATCCACCAGTGCTTCGGCATACAGAACATCTCCAAGGTCGAAGGCGGCAAGCTGAAGGTGGTGCACAAGACCAAGATCGAGGACGGGCTTTACGAAGCCGAGGGCGATTACACGACGCAGGCGCTGTGAGGCCTCACCCTCCCCCTTGTGGGGAGGGTCGGCGAACAGGCTTCGCATTTGCGAAGCCGGTGAGACGGGGTGGGGGCTGCGACGGCCCATGCCCCACCCCCCACCCGACCGCTTCGCGGTCACCCTCCCCACGAGGGGGAGGGTAAGGGCCCCCCTGAATGCACTTCGGACCGCATCTCCTCCTTGCCGCCCTCGAAGGCCTCGTCACATCAGCCGTGCTGGCGCTGACGGCGCTTGGACTGTCGCTGGTGTTCGGCGTGATGCGGGTGGTCAACGTCGCGCATGGCGAGTTCTTCATGCTGGGCGCCGTGCTCGCCTGGGCAATCACATCAGCAATCGGCGGCCATCCGGCGCTCGGCTTCCTAGCGGCGCTGGTGATCGCGCCGCTGATCGTCGGTGCCATTGCGCTGGTCGCCGAACGGCTGGTGTTGCGCCGGCTGAACTACAATCCGGAAGCCACCATCGTTGCCACCATCGGCATGCTTTACATCATCCAGCAGCTGGCACTGAGCTTCTATGGTCCCGAAGCGCGGCCGGTGGAGCCGCCGTTCAGCTACCGCATCCTTTTGCCGTGGTTCGGCTATTCCGGCTACAAACTGTCGATCATTGCCGCCTCGGCGCTTCTCTTGATCGCTACATGGCTGGTGCTGACGCGCACCAGGATCGGCCTGATCATGCGCGCCACGCAGTATGACAGCGAGACGGCGCAAGCTTTCGGCATTCCGGTCGACCGCGTCTATGGCGGCGTCTTCGCGCTCGGCGCCATGCTGGCGGCGATCGCCGCGGTGCTGATCGTGCCGATCAGCCAGGCGCATTACCTGATGGGGCAGGATCCGCTGCTCTTGTCCTTCATCGTCGTCATCATCGGCGGCCTCGGCTCGCTGCGCGGCACCGTCGTCGCCGCCGTGCTGATCGGCCTGTCCGACGGCATCATCTCGATGTTCTTCTCGCCGACCTTGGCCAAGATGATCGCCACGCTGCTGGTCGCCATGGTGCTGGTGTTCCGCCCGCAAGGCCTGTTCGGGACGGCAGCGCGATGAGCGAAGCTTCGCCGGCAAAGGCTTATGCGCTGCATCTCGGCGTCATCGCGCTGCTCTTCGTGCTGAGCTTCGTTCTGCCCGAATACTATCACGGCCTGCTCGCCCGCATCATGGTGCTGGCGGTGTTCGCCATGGGCTACAACATGCTGTTCGGCTATGTCGGCCTGCTCAGCCTCGGCCATGCCATGTTCTTCGGCGCCGGGCTTTACGGCGCCGGCCTTGCCATCATCCAGCTCGGCTGGGGCGTGCCCCTGGCCTTCCTCGGCGGGATTGCCAGCGGCGCGGTTCTGGCGCTGGTGATCGGCCTGCTGGCGTTGCGCGCCACGGGCGTCGCCTTCATGATCGTCACCATGATGTTCGCGCAGGTGTTTTATCTCCTGATCCTCTACTTCGCGGCATGGACCGGCGGCGATCAGGGCCAGGTCGTGCCGCAGCCGGCGCGCGCCCTCAATCTCGGCGCAACCTCGCTCGACCTCACCAACCCGACCGTGCGCTACATGAGCGCGCTCGTGCTGTTCTCGCTCGTGCTTCTGCTCACGCTGGCCGTCGTCCGCTCTCGCTATGGCCGCGTGCTCGTCGCCATCCGCGAGAATGAGGAGCGCACCAAGATGCTGGGCTACGACACCTTCTCCAACAAGCTCATCGCCGTGGTCGTCTCCGGCACGATCTGCGCGGCGTCGGGTGCCGCCTATGCGCTGCTGTTCGGCTATGTCGGCTCGAGCTTCGCGTCGGTGCAGTATTCGATCCTGCCGCTGCTGTGGGTCTTGCTCGGCGGTGCCGCCACGACGCTAGGGCCGCTGATCGGCACCGTCTTCATGTACTATGTCATCGACGTCTCCAGCGGCTACACCTCGGCCTATCTCCTGATCGTCGGCATTGCGCTCATCCTGCTGGTGCTGTTTTTCCCGAAAGGCATTCTCGGCAGCATCCGCCAGCGCTGGCTCGGGTGGCTGCCATGACGCCGCTTTTGGCCACCAAGGGCCTGTCGCGCAATTTCGGTGGCCTTCGCGCCGTCGACAGCGTCGACTTTACCTTGATGCCCGGCGAGATCCGCGCCGTCATCGGCCCCAACGGGGCGGGGAAGACCACCTTTGTCAGCATGGTCAGCGGCCGCATCCAGCCGTCTTCGGGAGCAATCGTCTTCGATGGCGCCGACATCACCAGCCTGCCGGCCTATGTCAGGGTGCGCCAAGGCATCGCCTACACGTTCCAGATTACCAGCATCTATGCCAACCTGTCCGTTTACGCCAACGTCGCGCTGCCCGTGCAACTGACGCTGCGGCACGGGCCTTCCAAGAGCGCGATACAGGCCGCTGTCATGACGGCGCTGGAACGCACCGGGCTGGCCGACCGCGCCCATATGCCGGCCGGGCAATTGTCCTATGGCCATCAGCGGCTGCTGGAGGTGGCGATGGGCCTGGCGCTGAAGCCGCGCCTGCTGATCCTCGACGAGCCGACACAAGGGCTGGCCGACAGCGAGATCGACAATTTCATCGTGCTGGTGCGCGACATCGCCAGCAGCGCCACGGTGCTTCTGATCGAACACAACATGCCCGTCGTCATGCAGCTCGCCGACCGCATCACCGTCTTCAACGCCGGCAAGATCCTGGCCGAAGGCACGCCCGAGGCGATCCGCGAAAACGCGGCGGTGCAGGAAGCCTATCTGGGGACCGCCCCATGATTGAAACGAACAAGGTCGAAGCATTGCGGATCGCCGGACTGGACTGCTTCTATGGCGAGGTCCAGGTGCTCTACGGCCTCGACCTCGTGCTGAACAAAGGCGAGGTGCTGTGCCTGTTCGGCCGCAACGGCGCCGGCAAGACGACGACGCTGAAGGCGATCATGGGCCTGCTTCCTTCAAGCGCCGGCTCGATCAAGCTTGCCGGCCAGGAATTGACCGGCCTGCCGGCGCATGAAGTGCCGAAGGCCGGTGTCGCCTATGTGCCGCAAGGCAGGCGGCTGTTTGCCGAGATGACGGTGGCGGAGAACATCGAGATCGGGCTGATGGCGCGCCGCAAGGGCAAGGCCGTGCGGGAAACCGTCCTCGACCTTTTCCCGTTGCTGCGCCAGCGGCTGCGGCAGCGCTCGGGCACGCTGTCGGGCGGCGAACAGCAGATGCTGGCGATGGCGCGTGCACTTTGCCTCGAACCGCAGGTGCTGTTGCTTGACGAGCCGACAGAAGGGCTGATGCCGTCGATGATCGCCAAGATCCGCGAGACGGTGGCTAAGCTGCGCGAGATGGACGTCTCGACCATCCTGGTGGAACAGCGGGTCGACGCGGTGCTGTCGGTCGCCGACCGCGTCTCGTTCATCGAGAACGGCCGCAACCGCGAGACGGTGGATGTCGAGGAATTGCGCGCCGACCCATCGGCGGTCAGGCGCTATGTCGGCGTTGGCTGATCAGCCGAAAAACAGAAAACCCGCGATCAAGAAGGTCGGGATCAGCACCAGCCCGGACCACAGCATGTAGCCGAAGAAGCCGGGCATTTCCACGCCGCGCTGCCTGGCGATGGCGTAGACCATGAAGTTGGGCGCATTGCCGATATAGGTGTTGGCCCCCATGAACACCGCTCCCGCCGAGATAGCGGCAAGGGTCGAGGCGAATTCGGTCATCAGGTGGTGTGGATCGCCGCCGGCAAGCTCGAAGAACACCAGATAGGTCGGTGCATTGTCGAGGAAGGACGACAGCGCTCCGGTCAGCCAGAAATAGGCGAGGTTGTTGGGCGTGCCTTGCGCCGAGGTGACGAGCGCGACCAGCGGCGCCAGCGCGCCCTCGTGACCGGCCCTCAGGATGGCGATGACCGGCACGATGCAGATGAAGATGCCGGCAAACAATTTCGCCACTTCGGCGATCGGCCCCCAGTTGAAGCCGTTCGCCTCGCGGTATTCCTTGCGCGAAACCGCCAGTGACACGAAGGCAAGCGCCAGGATGATGGCGTCACGCACCAGGTTTTGCAGTTCCAGCGTCACGCCTTGAATGGAGAAGGACACACCAGGCTTCCACGTCGCCGACAGCAGGATGGCGCCGATGACGCCGGCCAGCAGCGGAATGTTGGGCAGGCCGCGAATGCGAACCTTCGAATCCGGCGTCGGGTCCTTGATCTTCGGCGCGCCTGCCTCGCGCCGGTGCAGGATGATGTCGATGGCCAGGAACACGGCCAGCACCAGGCCGCCGACGAACAGCGTCTCGCGCCAGAGGTTGGCGGTCGTCCAGAAGAAGTCGACGCCGCGCAGGAAGCCGACGAACAGCGGGGGATCGCCGAGCGGCGTCAGCGAGCCGCCTATGTTGGAGGCCAGGAAGATGAAGAAGACGACGACATGGGCGTTGAACGGCCTGGCGTCGTTGGCGCGGATGATCGGCCGGATCAGGATCATCGAGGCGCCCGTCGTGCCGATGACCGAGGCGAACAGCGCGCCGACCAGCAGCAGCCCGGCATTGACCAGCGGCGTGCCGTGGATGTTGCCGGCGACCAGGATACCGCCCGAAATGGTGAACAGCGCAAACAGCAGGATGATGAAGGACATGTATTCGGTGAGCAGCGCATGCAGCACCGCCTCGGTCGCCTGGGGGATCCCGAAGGCGAGCGCCAGCGGCACGACAACCAGTGCCGCCCACAGGGCCGCGATCTTGCCGTAATGATGCTCCCAGACATGGTGGAACAGCAGCGGACCGGTGGCGATCGACAGCAGCAGACCGGCAAAGGGCAGCGCCCACCACAGCGACATCGCGGCGCCGGGCAGCGCGTGTTCCTCGGCCGCGACGGCCGCGTCCGGAAACAGCATGGCGAAGGCGATGGCCGAACCCGCCATCACGCCTGCACTCATCCGCGAAAAGTCCCCCTGCCGCCCCACCTTCCGTTCAGTCCGACAAATGGTCTTCGAGCGCCACGCCGGCATCGCGCATGCGCCGCAGCATGGCTTCGAGCGAGCCATTGAGATCGATGCCGCGGCAGGCGTCGAGCCGCACGGTGGTCTTGAAACCCTGGCTGACGGCGTCCAGCGCCGAAAAGCCGACGCAGAAATCGGTCGCCAGCCCGACCAGGGTGACGGTGTCGATACCGCGCTCCCTGAGGTAGCCACCGAGGCCGGTCGGCGTCGTGTGGTCGTTCTCGAAGAAGGCCGAATAGCTGTCTATATCAGGGCGAAAGCCCTTGCGGATGACGAGCTCGGCCTTGGTCCAGGCAAGGCCGGAATGGAAATCCGAGCCGAGGCTGCCCTGGATGCAATGATCCGGCCACAAGGTCTGCTGACCGTAGGGCATTTCGATCATGGTGAAGGGCTGCGCGCCCGGATGGCTGGAGGCGAAGCTCGAATGGCCGGCGGGATGCCAGTCCTGCGTCAGCACGACATGGTCGGTGCGCCGGATCATGTCATTGACCAGCGGCACGATCTCGTCGCCGCCGGTCACGGCCAATGCGCCGCCCGGGCAAAAGTCGTTCTGCAGGTCGATCACAACAAGCGCTTGGTCGGCCATTGGGCCTCCTTCTTCTCTGCGTTGGGCTCAGGCTCCAGTAGAAAGATGCCGCTGATGCGACCGGAGGCAGAAACTTGACCAGATGGCCGGCCGCGTCAACCTCCGAAGGCGTAACAATCTCGTTGCCCGCACCCTGGCAAGCACAACAGCCCAAACTCTGGCTTTGACAATTTCCACCGGCTTGATATCATTTGCATACGAATGAATTTCCGGTTTGCGAACCGGCAAGATCATACCCGGGGTAAACGCCCTGGGAGGGCCATTTCGGGGAAGGCCCACTCTCTGGGAAGGCAAAGCGTGATCCGTTACGCGAAACCCACCACGGTCGACGAGGCGCTCGCTCTGCTTGGCGAGGGCGCCTGGCGCATTCTTGCCGGCGGCACGGATTTTTATCCGGCACAGGGCGCGAAGCCGTTCCGCGACAATGTCCTCGACATCAACGGCCTCGCTGCGCTGCGCGGCATCTCCGAAACGGACGACCACTTTTTCATCGGCGCGCGCACGACCTGGACCGACCTCATCCGCCACCCCTTGCCGCCGGCTTTCGATGCGCTGAAACAGGCGGCGCGCGAGGTCGGTTCGCCACAGATCCAGAACGTCGCTTCCGTCGCCGGCAATCTCTGCAACGCCTCACCGGCCGCCGATGGCGTGCCAGGCCTGCTCGTGCTCGATGCAGAGGTCGAACTGCGTTCGGCGGCCGCGACGCGGCATCTGCCCTTGCCGGATTTCATTCTCGGCAATCGGCGCACGGCCCTGCGGCCTGGCGAAATGGTGACCGCCATCCGCGTGCCGAAGATGGCCGCCGCCGGTGCGTCGGCTTTCGTCAAGCTCGGCGCGCGGCGCTATCTCGTCATCTCCATTGCCATGGTGGCGGCGCGCCTTGTGATCGAGAACGGCAGGGTTGCCGAAGCGGCCATTGCCGTCGGGTCCTGCTCGGCTGTCGCCAAGCGGCTTGGCGGCGTCGAGGAGGCTCTGCTCGGATTGCTTAGGGATGGCGAGCTCGTCAGCGCCATCCAGTCCGCGCCGATGATCGAACTGTCGCCGATCGCCGATGTGCGCGGCAGCGCCGAGTACCGGCTCGACGCTGTGCGCGAGATTGTTGCCCGGGCCGTGCTGACGGCCGCCGGACCGATGAACGATCATATGGTGGCGGCGGCATGAGACAAGCTCAGCCTGACATGAACCAGGTCCTGCCTGAAGTCAGTGAAGCGCTGCCCGACCTGGGTGGGATGCAGTCTGGCCTCGAACGCGCCGACATCGCCTTCGCGGTCAATGGCGCCGCCGTCTCGGTCAACGTGCCGCCGTTGCGGAGGCTGTCCCAGGTGCTGCGCGACGAATTGCGGCTCACCGGCACCAAGGTCGGCTGCGATGCCGGCGATTGCGGCGCCTGCACGGTGCTGGTCGACGGTGATCCGGTCTGCGCCTGCCTGATGTCGGCGGCCTCGGCCGCTGGCGCATCGGTGACGACGGTCGAAGGGCTGGCCAATGGCCGGCTTTCGGCGCTTCAGGCCTCTTTCCTGGCCCATGGCGCCGCGCAATGCGGCATCTGCACGCCGGCGCTGCTGGTGGCGGCGACAGCGCTACTGGACACGACGCCGAGACCAACCGAGACCGAGGTACAGGATGCGCTGGGCGGGATTCTGTGCCGCTGCACCGGCTACCGGAAGATCATCGCGGCGGTGATGGAGGCCTCCTCGCAAACGGCAAGCCTCGATTTCCGCCTGCCTCAGTCCGGCCATGCGATCGGCGCGTCACCCGTCAGGCTGGACGGTGTGCCAAAGGTGACCGGGGCTGAGAAATTCGGTGGCGATTCCTTCCCGGCCGATGCGCTTGCCGTGCTGGTTGTCCGTTCGCCGCACTATCACGCCGGCTTCGCCTTCGGCGATCTCGACGGGTGGACAAGGAAGCACCCCGGCATCGTCGGTATCTTCACGGCGGCCGACATTCCGGGGAAAAATTGTTTTGGCGTCATCGGCCCGTTCGCCGACCAGCCGGCGCTCGCCGAAGGGTTTGCGCGGCTGCGCGGCGAGGCGGTGGCGCTGGTCGCCGGCGAGCGTGAGGCGATCCTCGATCTGGACCTGTCGGATTTTCCGATCCGCTGGACCGAACTGCCGCATGTCCTGCAGCCCAGCGAAGCACAGGGCGAGGGTGCTGCCCTGATCCATCCGCACCGCCCCTCGAACCTGCTGACCTCCGGCTTCGTCGAGCGCGGCGACCCCGAGGCGGCGCTAGCCAATGCGGCCGTTACCGTGACGGGCGCGATCGACACCTCCTATGTCGAGCACGCCTATATCGAGCCGGAGGCCGGCCATGCCTATATGGATGGCGACACGTTGGTCGTCGTCGCCTGCACCCAGGCGCCCTATATGGACCGCGACGATATGGCGAAGGTGCTTGGTCTGCCCGTCGACAAGGTGCGCATCGTACCGACCGCCACCGGCGGCGGCTTCGGCTCCAAGCTCGACGTTTCGCTGCAGCCGCTGATCGGCCTTGTGGCGCTGAAGACCGGCCGGCCGGCCGCCTTGGCCTACACCCGCAACGAATCGATGATGTCGACCACCAAGCGCCATCCGGCCGAAATGAAGGCGACCATCGGCGCCGATGCCGACGGCCATGTCACCGGCATGATCTTTTCAGGCGATTTCAACACAGGAGCCTACGCCAGCTGGGGGCCGACCGTCGCCAACCGCGTGCCGGTGCATGCTTCCGGCCCTTATGCGACGCCGAACTACCGCGCCGAAGGCCGCGCCATCCACACGCATGGCCCGATCTCCGGCGCCTTCCGTGGCTTCGGCGTACCGCAGGCGACGATCATGCAGGAGACACTTTATGACGAGCTGGCCGGCAAGCTCGGCATCGACCGCCTCGACTTTCGCCTGAGAAACTGCCTTCGGAACGGATCCGAAACGGTTACCGGCCAGAGGCTGGAATCCGGCGTCGGCATTGCAGAATGTCTCGAGGCCTTGCGGCCGCATTGGGCACGGGCGCTGGCTGACGCGGGTGCTTTCAACAGTAACCATGCAGATAAAAAGCGCGGCGTCGGCGTGGCGTCCTGCTGGTATGGCTGCGGCAACACCTCGCTGCCCAATCCATCGACCATCCGGGTCGGCATCGCGGCTGACGGCACCGTCATCCTGCACCAGGGCGCGGTCGACATCGGCCAGGGTTCGAACACCGTCATCTCGCAGATTTGTGCCGACGCGCTTGGCCTGCCGCTGGAAAGATTCCGGTTGAAGAGCGCCGATACGGCGATCAGTCCCGATGCCGGCAAGACCTCGGCCTCGCGCCAGACCTTTGTGACCGGCAAAGCCGCCGAAAAAGCTGGCCGTGCCTTGCGCGAAAAGATCCTGCGCTTTGCCAATGTCTCCGAAAAGGCATCTCTGCAACTGGACGGCGCGGTGATCGTCATCCGCGAAGGCGAAGCCACGCGCCGCATCGATCTCGCCTCGCTCGACATGGATGCCGACGGCTTCGTCTTCCGCGCCGAGGAGACCTACGACCCGCCGACGCTGCCGCTCGATGCCAAGGGCCAGGGCAAGCCCTATGCCGTCTATGGCTATGGCGCGCAGATCGCCGAGCTCGAGGTCGATCTCAAGCTGGGCACAGTGAAGCTCCTGAAAATAACTGCCGCGCATGATGTCGGCAAGGCGATCAATCCGTTGCTGGTCGAGGGCCAGATCGAGGGCGGCATCGCGCAAGGCATCGGCATGGCGCTGATGGAAGAGTACATTCCCGGCCGCACCGAGAATTTGCACGACTATCTCATCCCAACCATCGGCGACGTGCCGCCGATCGAGACCATCCTGGTCGAGGTTCCCGATCCCGAAGGGCCGTTCGGCGCCAAGGGCCTGGGTGAGCATGTGCTGATCCCGACCGCGCCGGCGATCCTCAACGCCATCCGCCATGCCACCGGCGTGCTGGTCACCAAGGTTCCGGCGACGCCGACGCGCATCCGCGCTGGCATCCGTGAAAAAGATGGCATCCGCGAAAAGGAGGCACGCGCATGAGCGAGCTTGCCGAGCGTTTCGAGACCCATGATCCCGGCGAGAAGCAGGTGGCGGAGAAGATCCGCTGCGATGCCTGTCCGGTCATGTGCTACATAGCCGATGGCCGCACCGGCGCCTGCGACCGCTACGGCAATGCCGGCGGCCGGATCGTGCGCATGGACCCGCTGACCATTCTCGATCATGCGGCCGGGACCGGCGGGACAATCGTGCCCTTCGTCGCCGAAGGCGAGGCGTGGGACGGCGAACTGGTCAACACCGGCCGCCGGTTCGTCACGGCAATCGGCGCCGGCACCACCTATCCCGACTACAAGCCGGCGCCGTTCATCGTCAGCCAGGAGGTCGAAGGCGTCGATCTCGTCACCGTCGTCACCGAAGGCATTTTTTCGTATTGCGGCGTCAAGGTGAAGATCGACACCGACCGTCATATCGGGCCTGAAACGGCTGTCGTGCGCTCACAAGGCGAGGCGATCGGCCATGTCACGACGGGCGAATATGGCTCACAGATGCTGTCGTTGGGCGGCGTGCATCATCTGACCGGGGGCTCCAAGGCGGAAGGCCGGGCAACCTGCGACGCGCTGCTCAATCTTTGCAATCGCAAGCCGGTGGAACTGACCATCGACGGCGGTGCCACCATCATCGTCGAAGCCGGCAAACCACCTGTCATCGACGGCAAGCAGGAACACCGCATGCGCGTCGGCTGCGGCTCGGCCACGATCGGCATGTTCGCCACGCAATGGCGCGGGCTGGTCGACGAGGTGGTGGTGGTCGACGACCACATCACCGGCGTCGTCTCCGAGCATCAGGCCGGCAAGGTGCTGGGCTGGCAGGATACGGGCATCAAAATCATCGGACGCCGCTCGACGCCGGGCCGCTATTTCAAGGTCTCCGAGCCCGGCCTCGGCTGGGGCGGCACCTCGATTTCCGACCCGCTGTCGATCCTCGGTGAGTGGAACGCCAAGAAGGGCGCGCGGCCGGGCCTGTCGCTGCTGATGGTTTCGACGACCGGCGAGCAGTTCGCCTATTACGAGCTCGACGACGAATTGAAGCCGGTCGAGAAGCCGTTTCCGGAGCGGTTGCAGAAATCAGTCAACCTGATCGAGGACAATTGCGAGCCGGCTCTGTGCACCGTGCTTTTCATCGGCGGCGCCGGCGGCTCGCTGCGCGCTGGCGTCACCGAAAACCCGGTCAATCTCACCCGCTCGGTGCAAGGCCTGAAGACTTATGTGACGGTCGGCGGCGCGCCGGTCTATGTCTGGCCGGGCGGCGGCATCACGCTGATGGTCGATGTCACGCGCGTGCCGGAAGGCGCCTTCGGCTATGTGCCGACGCCGGCGCTGGTGGCGCCGATCGAGTTCACCTTGCGCCGCGACGACTATGTCAGGCTCGGCGGCTACGAAGCCGAGATCCGCAGCGTCGAGGATATCGTCGCCAAGGGCGGCGAATATCTCAACCCGCGCCACGGAACCGGTGCGCCGTCCGACAATCCATGGCCGCCGCTGGCGCAGTTGCGGCGCGCCGCGTCGAACGGAACCGGATGATGGACGGCCCGCAAGCGCATTGGCTGCAGGACGGCAAGCGGCTGCATCTCAACCATGGGCCGATCGACCTGATCATCGAGGCCTTTGGCGAGGCGCAGGAATGCCGCCTGGCCTATGAGCAAGCCGTCGCGCGGTTCCAGACGATCCTGATCGAGCTGGTCAGGGAGCTTCCCGAATTGCGGCTTCCGGCATTTTTCCTGGCGCCGCGCGCCTTTGACGGTCCGACGGCACGCCGCATGGAAGCGGCCGTCATGCCCTTGGCGGAATGTTTCATAACGCCGATGGCCGCCGTTGCGGGATCGGTAGCCGACGAAATGCTCGCCGCATTGCTTGCCGGCCGCAGGCTCGAGCGCGCCTATGTCAACAATGGCGGCGACAGCGCCCTTCACATCGGCACGGGCCGATCGATCGGTCTGGTGGTCGCCGGCACCGGCAACGGCATGGCCGACCGGATCACGATCCGCGCCGAAGATGGCGTTCGCGGCGTCGCCACCAGCGGCTGGCGCGGCCGTTCCTTCTCGCTTGGCATTGCCGACGCCGTCACCGTGCTGGCGCGGACAGGCGCAGAGGCCGATGCGGCGGCGACGCTCATTGCCAATGCGGTGGACCTGCCCGGCAATCCCGCCATCAAGCGCATTCCCGCACGTGAACTGTCGCCCGACAGCGACCTCGGCGCGCGGCTGGTGACGCAAGGCGTCGGCACGCTGGCGCCTGGCGAGGTGGCGCGGGCGCTGGACAATGGCCTTGCCGTCGCCGAAGATTTTCGCCGGCGCGGCCTGATTGCCGGATCGGCGCTGTTTCTTGGCGGTGAGGCCCGCATCAGTGGTTCCGTGGCGCTTGCCGCGCCCAACAAAAATCCGAGGGAGGAAGTTGCCCATGCCTGAGTTTCCGATCCGCAAGATTGCGGTGCTGAGCGAAGAGATCTTTCATGAGGGCGGTCCGGTCGCGGACGTGCCGCGCCGGCGTGCCGCGGCCATGGCCGTTGTCAGGAACCCGTTCGCCGGGCGCTATGTCGAGGATCTGCAGAGCGCCATGGACGATCTGAAGCCGCTTGGCCTGCTGCTTTCCGACAGGCTGATCGCCGCGTTGGGCGGCGATGTCAAACAGATCGACGGCTACGGCAAGGGCGCCATCGTCGGCACGGCGGGCGAACTGGAACACGGCGCGCTCTGGCATGTGCCGGGCGGCTACGCCATGCGCGAGCGGCTCGGCGACGCCAAGGCGATCGTGCCGTCGGCCAAGAAGGTCGGCGCCTTCGGCTCGAAGCTCGACGTGCCGCTCGGCCATATCAACGCCGCCTATGTGCGCAGCCATTTCGACGCCATGGAAGTCGGCATCAGCGACGGGCCGCGTCCCGACGAGATTCTTTTTTGTCTGGCCATGACCTGCGGGCCGCGGGTTCACAACCGCATGGGCGGGTTGGCGGCAGCCGACATCAAGGCCTGGGACGGGCTGCGGTGAGCGGCGAGGACAATCTGCTCAAGCTGGTCGAGGTCGAAGAGCCGGAGGAGCAGGATTACCTCCTGCAGGAGCAGGTCGGCTTCATCCTGCGCAAGGCGCATCAGCGCCATGTCTCGATCTTCGCCGCGCATATCGGCGACCTGACGCCGCCGCAATTCGCCGCGCTGGCCAAGCTGCGCGATGTCGGCGAGACCTCGCAGAACCAGCTCGGCACGCTGATCGCCATGGATGCGGCGACCGTGAAAGGCGTCATCGACCGGCTTAAGGCGCGCGGCCTAGTCGAGCTCTCCAAGCATGAGGTCGACAAAAGGCGGCTGCTGGTCAATCTGACTGCCGAAGGCCGCGACGCGATCGAACGGCTGATCCCGCTGGCGCGGGAGATCACCAGGGAAACGCTGGCGCCGCTCTCCGCCAAGGAGATCGCCACCTTCATGAAGCTGCTGGCCAAGCTGGCGTAGGTCTATTCGATGTCTGTTGTCTGGATCGCAATCAGGGCCTGAACACCCCGGAGCAAAGCGCCTGCAGCTTCGAAAAGACACCCTTGCCACCGGTGATGACCTGCGTGCCGTTCTGCAGCACCGTGTTGGGATCCGCCTTCAGGACGGTGCCGCCGGCTTCCTCGATCAGCAGCATGCCGGCCAGGCAGTCCCAGGCGTTCATGTGTTCTTCCACATAGCCAAGCAGCCGGCCCGAGGCCACATAGGCCAGCATCAGGGCGCCGGAGGCGTTGCGGAAGAAGACGCCGCCTTCGGCGAGGAGCTTCTTGATCAGCACGGCGATGTTCTCGGCCTCGGCCCGGTTCGAGAATCCGGTCCCCACCGAGCCTTCTTCCAGGCTGGTCGCCGCACTTGCCTTGATCGGCCTGCCGTCGATGAAGGCGCCGCCGCCGCGCCTGCCGTGGAACGTCTCGCCGGTCGACGGTTCGTGAATGACGCCGACGACCGTCTCCCCATCCCTTGCGCAAGCGATCACCACGCACCAAGCCGGAATGCCGCGCACGAAATTGGCGGTGCCGTCGATGGGATCGATGACCCAGACATGGCCGGTCGAGCTGGCGACCGAGGCATGTTCCTCGCCGACGATGCCGTCCCGCGGATAGTCCTTGGCGATCGCCGCGCGGATGAACAGCTCGACCTCGCGGTCGGCTTGCGAGACCAGGTCCTGATGGCCCTTGCTCTCGATGGTCAGGCTTTCCAGATCGCGGAAATATTCGAGCCCGAGTTCGCCGGCCCGCCGCGCCAGGTCGATGGCAAACTGCGTGCGGGCGTCAAGATCATGGGTCACGGGAAGGCTCGCTCTTGCCTGGGGATGCGCCCGCACTTAGCAGAGCATCGCTGCCGGCAAAAGCACCTGGCGGATAAATGTCAGGCCGCCTGCGACAACGATTTGTGAGCGTCAGCCAGGATCTCGAATGACCGCACCCGCGCCGCATGATCAAAGATCTGTGCGGTGACCATCAGCTCGTCGGCGCCGGTGCGGCGCACGAAGGCATCGATGCCCTGGCGGACGGTTTCGGGAGAGCCAACGACGGCGCAGGACAGCGCCTGTCCGAGCATGGTCTTGGCCATCGGGTCGAGATCGCGGTCATAATTCTCGACCGGCGGCGGCAATCGTCCGGGACGGCCGGTGCGCAGATTGACGAAGGCCTGCTGCAGCGAGGTGAACAGCAGACGCGCCTCGGCATCGGTGGGCGCGGCAAAGACGTTGAGGCCGAGCATCACATGCGGCCTGTCGAGCTGTTCCGACGGCTGGAAGCGCGAGCGGTAGATGTCCAGCGCATGATCGAGCTCTGCGGGCGAAATGCGAGGCGAAGGCATAGGGCAGGCCGAGCATGGCGGCGAGCTGCGCGCCATAGAGGCTGGAGCCAAGAATCCAGATCGGCACGGTCTGGCCCTCGCCAGGCACGGCGCGCAAGCGCTGGCCTTCCTCCGCGGGCAGGAAATAGCCCATCAGCTCGACGACATCCTGCGGGAAACTGTCAGCGCCGGCCTCGAGGTTGCGCCGCAAGGCGCGCGCGGTGTTCATGTCGGTGCCGGGAGCCCTGCCGAGACCGAGATCGATGCGGCCCGGAAACAAGGCGGCCAGCGTGCCGAATTGCTCGGCGATGACCAGCGGCGCATGGTTGGGCAGCATGATGCCGCCGGCGCCGACGCGGATGGTTTTGGTGCCGCCGGCAACATGGGCGATGACCACGGATGTGGCGGCGCTGGCAATGCCCGGCATGTTGTGGTGCTCGGCCAGCCAGTAGCGCTTGTAGCCCAGCCGCTCGGCATGGCGGGCAAGATCGAGCGAGTTGGCCAGCGACTGCGATGCATTGCTGCCTTCGACGATTGGCGACAGGTCGAGAACGGACAGTTCGGTCATGCGTTGGTCTCCACGATCTTCGTCTCACGCACCTTGGCCTCGAAAGCCGTGCGGTCGGGAATGATGATGCCGAGCAGGCCTTGCAGCGTGTCGGCAAGGTCGGCGGCGGTGGCTATCTCTGTCTGCTCGGTGCGGCCGCCAAGGTGATGGATCGACAAGCGGTTTCCCCGCAGCGCGTAGCGCCGGTCCGGCGCGGCGCGTGCCGCGATGACGGAGGAGAGGAAATGCGATGTCGGGCTGGTCGACAGGAAGTAATTGGTGACGGAGTAATCGACTTCGTATTGCGGCTGCAGGTCGAAGCGGTAGAGCGAGCGCCAGTCGCCGCCGATGGCGGCCTGCAGGCGGAAATGATCGTCGGCCTCGACGATGCGGAAAGGCTCGTGCGGGGTTTTCTGTTCGCGGCCCGGTTCCAGCAGCAGCGGCGCGGTCAGGGTCAGGCCGCCGAAGCCGACATCGGCGATGTAGGTCCGGCCGTCGAGCTCGACGCGCAAAAGCATGTGGCTGCGCGCGGTGATGGCGTCCTCGCTCTGGCCCCAGAGCACACGCGCGGCCAACCCGCCGACCTCGAAACCAAGCGCCTTCAGCGCATGCATGAAGAGCAGGTTATGTTCGAAGCAGTAGCCACCGCGCCCGCCAAGGACGATCTTGTCCTGCAGCGCGGCAAGGTCGAGCCGGACCGGGCGACCAAGAAACGGATCGATGTTCTCGAAGGGGATCGCCTGCGGATGCGCGAAATGCAGCGCCTTCAGCGTATCCAGCGACGCGTTGCGCGGACCGGTGTAACCGATGCGAGCGAGATAGGCGTCGAGGTCGAAGGGAGGAGCATCGTTCATAAGGAAGGCACCGGGCATCGATCGGCCGGATATAGGCATTCGACGCGGCCGCCGCAAACACGGCGAGCGCGCTATGCCGCCGCCTTGCCGTTGTCGTCGACGGGTTCGTCCTCCACCACGGCGGTTTGCTGCGCGGCGAGGAAATTGCCGACATGGCCAAGCCCTTCGAAATGGTCGCAGAACACCTTGATCACGACCAGCAGCGGCACCGCCATCAGCGCGCCGACGAACCCCCACAGCCACGACCAGAAGGCAATGGCGATGAAGATCGCCACCGCATTGATCTCGAGACGCCTGCCGACCACCATCGGTGTCACGAACTGGCCTTCGACGACATCGCACAAAAGCACGAAGGCCGGCGCCAGAAGCGCATAGGAAATGGTGTCGAAGCTGATCAGCGCCATCACCGCGACCAGCACAATGGTCAGCAGTGCGCCGACATAGGGCAGGAAGTTGAACAATGCCGCGGCGACACCCCAGACCAGCGGGTTGGGCATGCCGAGCGCCCAGAGGCCAAGGCCGATGACGGTGCCGAGACCCGCATTGATGATGGTGACGGTGAGCAGATAGTGCGAGATCTCGCGCTCGACGTCATAGACGACGCGCAGCGCCCGCTTCTTCTCGCTGAGGCTGGCGAAGGACTGGATGATCTTCTCGTAGAACATCGTGCCCGAGGCAAGCAGGAACAGCGACAGCACGAAGATGATGGTGAGGCTTGTTCCCGCCGACAGGATGTTGCTGGCGGCCGACGACAAGATGCCGGATTGGGCGACGGCCACCTTCTGGACGCCAGGCTCCTGCGAAGTCTCGGTCATCTGTTCGACCTGATGCGAGACCTGCATGATCTTTTCCAGCGGACGCCGCAATTGCGCCAGCCGTTCGGTGAGCTGCTGGCCGATCGACGAGGTGTTGTTGAGGAGGTCGATGACCGGACCTGAGAGCAAATAGCCGGCGATGGCGAGCACACAGATGGACAAAAGCACCAGGAGCGTCGCCGAAACCACTTCGGGAATGCCGCGCTTGCGCAGCAGCCGGACGATCGGCGTCAATGTCAGCGCCAGCAGGAAAGCCAGGATGACGGGCATGAAGAAGGCGCGGCCGAAATAGAGCGCATAGACCGTCATGAAGATGAAGATGCCGACCAGCAGCGAGCGCATCAAATGCGTGTCCGCGCGGGCCTCAACGCGCGGATCCGGGCTTTCGGCAACGCCTGCGCCCGTAGCGGCGGGTTCGGCTTTCATCATGGACCCTCAGCGGTGCACCGCGACTGGTGCAATCCGTTGACGAAAACGCCGGCGCGCCAGCAAGGTTCCTTTAGCCGGCATGGCCGCGGGTAGCTATGCGACGGGCGCTGCCACCGCGGGCGCGGACTTCGCCGTCTCCTTGCGCACGATCGGCGCCACTTTGGTGCCGTAGAGTTCGATCGCCTTCATGATCTTGGCGTGCGGCATGGTGCCGATCGCCATCTGCAGCAGGAAGCGGTCATTGTTGAAGATCCTGTGCTGGGCGACGATCTTCTCTGCTACCTGCTCGGGACTGCCGACGAACAGGGCGCCGTTGGGACCACGCGACTGGTCGAAATGCGCCCGCGATGTCGGGCCCCAGCCACGCTCGCGGCCGATGCGGTTCATCACCTCGGCCTGCGGGCCGTAGAAATCGTCGGCCGCCTGTTCGGTCGTCTCTGCGATGAAGCCGTGCACGTTGATGCTGGTGGCGAGACCCGTCGGATCGCTGCCGGCGCGCCTGGCGGCCTCGCGGTAGAGGTCGAACAGCGGCGCGAAGCGGGCCGGCTCGCCGCCGATGATGGCAAGCGCCAGCGGCAGACCGAGCGCACCCGCGCGGGCGGCGGACTGCGGCGTCCCACCAATCGCGATCCAGACCGGCAGCCTGTCCTGGAAGGGCCGGGGATAGACGCCGCGATCATTGATCGGCGCGCGCAGATTGCCGGACCAGGTGACCTTGACGCTGTCACGGATGGCGAGCAGCAGGTCGAGCTTTTCGGCGAAGAGCTCGTCATAGTCTTCCAGATTGTAGCCGAACAGCGGGAAGGATTCGATGAACGAACCGCGCCCGGCCATGATCTCGGCACGGCCGCCCGAGAGAAGATCGAGCGTGGCAAACTGCTGGAAGACGCGCACCGGATCGTCCGAAGAGAGCACGGTGACCGCACTGGTCAGCTTGATGCGCTTCGAGCGCTCGGCGGCGGCGGCGAGCGCCACGACCGGCGCGGAGGCGGCATAATCGGGCCGGTGATGCTCGCCGAGACCGAAGACGTCGAGACCGACCTGGTCGGCGAGTTCGACCTCCTCGATCAGGTTGCGCAAGCGCTCATGCGGCCCGATGGCGCCCGGGCCGGGCTGCGGGCTGACGTCGGCGAAAGTGTAGAGTCCGAGTTCCATTTGATGTCATCCTGGTGTTGGGCTTTGCAGCTAGACGTAGCGAGCGAACTGTCTTGCCGCCAGAGGCGTGGACGGTGAACAGTGCATGTCGGTTTGGTCGGGAAAAGGCGTCTCCCGGCTGCAACATCACGCAATTTCATGGCTGGCATACCGTTTTGGCGCTTGAACTCTCGGCATTCGCGCGTATGTAAGCCTCGCGAATTGACTTCAGGGAAGTGGACTTGGCTATCTACAGGGAAAAAGACATTTTCGAGCGGCGCAATGCCGCGAACGAGGCAAAGAAGGCGCTTCTGGAGCGCTTCAAGTCAAAGCCGGCGGCAGATGATCCTGCGGTGCTGGCACGACAGGCCGAACGCAAGGCAATCCTCCAGGCTCGTGAGATCCGCGAAGCCGAGAAGGCGAGGCTGAAGCAGGAAAAGCTGGCACGCGAAGCCGCCGAGAAGGCCGAGCGCGAGGCAGCAGCCGAAGCGGCACGCATCGCCGCCGAAGAGGCAGCCCAGGCCGAGGCCAAAATTCGGGAAGCCGAAGAGACCGAGCGCATTGCCCGCCTGCTCGCCGACGAGGCCGAGCGCAAGGCCAAGCGCGACGCACGCTATGCGGCGCGCAAGGCACGGACCGGCAGGGCTCCTCCGGGCTTCTCCGCCCGCTAGCAGCCTCGGCGCAGCCAAGTTCGAACATTGAATCAGGGTCGCCTTGCAGCGGCCCTGAAGGTGTTTGTGCGGCGCTTTTGCTTTTTTGGACGACTTCCGCTCAGGCCGCGAACTTCAACCCCATAATGCCGCAGACGATAAGCGCGATGCAGGCAAGCCGGATCGCGGTGGCGGGCTCGCCGAGCAGCCAGATGCCGAGCAGGGCCGTGCCGACCGTGCCGATGCCGGTCCACACCGCATAGGCGGTGCCGACGGGAAGCGCCTTCAGCGCCAGGCCGAGCAAGGTAAGACTGACGATCATCGAGGCGACCGTGAGCACGGTCGGAACCAGCCTGGTAAATCCGTCAGTGTATTTGAGGCCGATCGCCCAGCCGATTTCGAAGAGGCCGGCGAAGAATAGAAAAGTCCAGGACATCGGAACGCTCCATCCAGCATCGGGCCGGAGACTGGATCCGATCCTCAGATGCCGATCATTATGGCGGGTCGTCCCGACCGAATTCTTGGGGAGGCGCGGGGTCGTCCCCGCGCCATGGAAGTAGGTTGTCCGAAACGCCCGATCAACCCGGCGGCCTTGTCTGACGCCGCCGGTGGGATTCGCCGCGCCTGACTTGCCGAGGCCTACTTTTCCTTGATGCGCATCGCCTTGACCGGCGGCGCCTTCAGGGCGGGAGCGGGCGCCGGCTTCTTGGCATCCTTCTTCGGCTTGCGGGCTTCCTTGCCTGCCTTCATCGCGCCTTTAGCCATGATTCGTTCCTCCTGTTGCGGGGGATGAAGTGAAACAAGAGAAACGCTTTGCTGCAAGAGGGCAGTATCTGTCGTAACCGCAGGCCGACTGCTTTCAACCGGTTTCTAATTTGCTCGTAAACCATGGCCGTCCGTGCCATTCTCATCTTCGCACTGCAGCATCGACCCGCGCCTTCGCCGGGTGATCGTCGGGCAGGCCGGTCAGGACGACAATGCGGATCCACATCGGCTGCGAGATGAGCTTCGACTTCCCGCAGGAAACGCCGCTCATCGCGATGCTCAATGTCCACTATTCGCGCGCCTCCGACCTCGAGCGGCCGGATTTCCTGACCTCCAGCCCGCCAGTTCCGGTTGAGGGTTATCGCGACAGTTTCGGCAATTGGTGCAACCGCTTCGTCGCGCCGCCCGGGCGGTTCACCTTCGGTACGGATGCGGTGATCCGAGACCCCGGCACATTCGAGATGGGCGAGCCGATGGCCTGGCAGCACGAGGTGCGCGACCTGCCGGCGGAAACGCTGCTGTTCCTGCTCCCCAGCCGGTTTTGCGAGAGCGACCTGTTGGCCAGCGAAGCCTGGCGGCTGTTCGGCCATACGCCGCTTGGCATTGCGCGCGTGCAGGCGGTGTGCGACTTCGTCCACAACCACATCGTCTTCAACTACAGCAATGCGCGGCCGACGCGCACCGCGGCGGAAGCCTATCGTGAACAGAGCGGCGTGTGCCGCGACTTCGCGCATCTTGCCGTCACCTTCTGCCGGGCGCTCAACATCCCGACGCGCTACTGCACCGGCTACATCAGCGATATCGGCATGCCGAAGCCCTGGTCGGACATGGATTTCGCCGCTTGGATGGAAGTCTATCTCGGCGGCCGCTGGCACGTCTTCGACCCGCGCAACAATGCGCCGCGCATCGGCCGCATCCTGATCGCTTCCGGGCGCGACGCGGCGGATGTGCCGCTGACCCATATTTTCGGACCGGGGACACTGGCTGGCTTCAGGGTGTGGACCGACGAGATCGTCGAATAGTCGCCGTCTCCCGCCGGCCGGTCCCAAACAAATCGCGTCTTGAACGACCCGGCAGTTGGCGCGTTATGGTGGAGCCGCGGCCGTCCGGCCGTTACACGGGGCACGTTGAACGAGGACCAAACCGCATGGCCGGGCACGGCGGCTCCAAAACGGTCATCTATGCGGCGCTCGCCGGCAATCTGGCGATCGCGCTGACCAAATTCGCCGCCGCTTTCTTCACCGGCAGCTCGGCGATGCTGTCGGAAGGTGTGCATTCGCTGGTCGATACCGGCAATGGCGGCCTGCTGCTCTACGGCATGCACCGTGCCGCGCGCCCGGCCGACCGGACGCATCCGCTCGGCCATGGCCGCGAACTCTATTTCTGGAGCTTCATCGTTGCCCTCCTGGTGTTCGCGCTGGGCGCCGGCGTGTCGCTCTACGAGGGCATCATCCACATCATAGCGCCGGAGCCTGTCGCCAACGTCAAGGTCAACTATATCGTTCTGGGCCTGTCCTTCCTCTTCGAAGGCAGCTCCTGGCTGGTGGCGCTGAAGGAATTCCGCCGAGAGAAAGGCAGACAGAGCTGGCTGCAGGCCCTGCAGTCGAGCAAGGACCCGAGCGTCTATACCGTGCTGTTCGAGGACAGTGCGGCGCTTCTCGGCCTGATCGTCGCCTTTGCCGGCATATTGGCGGCGGAGCTGCTGGAGATGCCGGAACTCGACGGTGCCGCCTCGATCGGCATCGCGTTCATCCTCGGCGCCACGGCGATTTTCCTCGCCCGCGAAAGCAAGGGGCTGCTCATCGGCGAGCCGGCTTCGCCCGAAGTGCAGAAAAAGGTGCTGGCGATCGTGCAGCAGGATTCGGCGGTGCAGCGCGCGAACGGTGTCCTGACCGTCCACATGGGACCGCGGGAGATCGTTGCCGGGCTCAGTATCGAGTTCGAGGACCATCTGACCGCGCCGGAGATCGAAGCCTGTGTCGAGCGCCTGGAGGCACGACTGAAGAAGGAGATGCCGGAGATCTCGCGGCTGTTCGTCAAGCCGCAGACCACGGGCACCTGGGAGCAGCGGCGCAAGCTGGTCGAAGCCGAGTCCAGCTAGTCCTGGACCAGCGCTGCACCGTTGCCCTGGCGCATTGCCTTGCTAAGATCAGGCTACGGATTTCGGAGGAACGACCATGAAGATCGACGGCGGGTGCCATTGCGGCGCCATCACTTACGAAGCTGAGGTCGACCCGGAAAAGACCTCGATCTGCCACTGCACGGACTGCCAGCAGCTGACCGGCACGGCCTTTCGCGTCACTGTTCCCGCGCCCGAGGATCACTACCGGATCACCAGGGGCACGCCAAAAGTCTATATCAAGACCGGATCGAGCGGCGCCAAGCGCGCCCAGGCCTTCTGCGGCGAGTGCGGTTCGCATCTTTACGCGACGTCTGTTGGCGATGGCCCGAAGGTCTATGGAATCAGAGCAGGCACCGCGCGGCAACGCGAGGATCTGGTGCCAACGCAACAGAAGTGGCACCGGTCGGCCCTGCACTGGCTTCCGAAATTCGAGGGCATAAGCATCGTGGAGGAGCAGTAGCGCCGGCCTCTCGGTCGAAAGCCGCCCAGGACAAGCAATTCTATGCTAGCTTCGCTCACCATCAAGGGCGGGCGATAGCGATGTTGGAAGCGGACAAACTGTTTGCCGGCTCGATCCCGGAAAACTACGACCGCTATATGGTGCCGTTGATTTTCGAGCCGTTCGCCGTGGACCTTGCACGGCGGGCAGCGTCCTTCTCGCCCCAAGCCGTGCTGGAAGTCGCCGCCGGCACCGGGGTCGTCACCCGCGTCTTGGCGCCAAAACTATCCCCTGACGCAATCTATGTCGTGACCGACCTCAACCAGCCGATGCTCGACTATGCCGCTTCGCGACAAGCTCCCGACGCTCGCGTCCATTGGCGCCAGGCCGATGCGCTCGCGCTGCCGTTCGAGGACGCGGCCTTCGATCTGGTTTGCTGCCAGTTCGGCGCGATGTTCTTTCCCAGCCGTCCATCCGCCTACCGCGAGGCCAGGCGGGTGCTGAAGCCCGGCGGACATTTCCTGTTCAACGTATGGGACCGCATCGAGGAGAATATCTTCGCCGATGATGTGACCAATGCGCTGGCCAGGATTTTCCCGAACGATCCGCCGCGCTTTCTCGCCCGCACACCGCATGGCTATCACGATACGGCATTGATCCGCGGCGAGCTGGAAGAGGCCGGTTTCTCCGATGTGGCGATCGAGACGAGAGCCGAACAAAGCCGTGCCCCTTCGCCGCGCATTCCGGCCGTCGCCTATTGCCAGGGAACCGTGCTTCGCACCGAAATCGAGGCCAGGGACCCCGGGAAACTCGACGTGGCAACGGACTACGCCGCATCCGCGATTGCGGCCAGACATGGCAGCGGCGCTGTTGCCGCCAAAATCCAGGCACATGTCATCGTGGCGTTGGCCTAGTCGTCGCCTTCGACGACCCGCAGCCTGAGCTGCCCGGTCTTTGAATCGGCAACGCGCGGGCCGGGCTCGAGTTTCGCGGCCGGCGCCCGTGACGGCGTCTCCGAGCCGGCATCGCCATCGGCCTGCGC
This sequence comes from Mesorhizobium japonicum MAFF 303099, assembly GCF_000009625.1. Lineage (NCBI taxonomy): Bacteria > Pseudomonadati > Pseudomonadota > Alphaproteobacteria > Hyphomicrobiales > Phyllobacteriaceae > Mesorhizobium > Mesorhizobium japonicum. The sequence goes on along the minus strand of NC_002678.2, from coordinate 3,860,449 downwards.
ACCGAACTCCAGCGCCTCGATCTTCTGGCCGCGCTTGGTCACTTTCGATGTCGAGACGAGGATATCGTCAATGTCCTTGGCCGACTGGCCAAAATGCACCTGCAGCTTGCGCACGCGCTCGTCGACGCGCGCGACATCCTCCATCAGCCGGATGACCTCGCCCTGGATCAGATGCGCCTGTTCGCGCATGCGGGCGTCCTTGAGGATCGCCTGGATGACCTGGATCGACAGCATCAGCAGCGACGGCGAGACGATGACGACGCGGGCGCGGTGCGCCTTGTGGACGATCGCCTCGAAATTCTCGTGGATCTCGGCGAACACCGATTCCGACGGCACGAACATGAAGGCGGTGTCCTGCGTCTCGCCCTGGATCAGGTATTTTTCCGAGATGTCGCGGACATGGATCTCGATGTCGCGGCGGAAGGCCTGGGACGCGACTTTCTGCAGGTCGGCGCCGTCGGCGGCGCGGATGGCATTCCAGGCCTCCAGCGGAAACTTGGCATCGATGGCCAGTGACGGCGCGCCGTTCGGCATCTTCACCAGGCAATCGGGCCGGCTGCCATTCGACAGCGTCGCCTGGAATTCATAGGCGCCATGCGGCAGGCCGTCGGCGACGATCGCCTCCATGCGCGACTGGCCGAAGGCGCCGCGCGTCTGTTTGTTGGAGAGGATGGCCTGCAACTGCACGACCTGGCCGGCAAGCGACTGGATGTTGCCTTGCGCGGTGTCGATGATCGCCAGCCGCTCCTGCAGTTTGGCCAGGCTCTCATGCGTGGATTTGGTCTGTTCGGTCATGGTCTGGCCGATGCGGCCGGTCATGGCGTCGAGGCGCTGGCCGATCGACTGCGTCAACTCCGCCTGGCGCGCGCCGAACACTTCGGCAATGGCGCCCATGCGGCCCTGCATCTCGGCTTGGCTTTGCAGGATGCCGGCCATCCGCGCCTCGGCGTCGCGGGCATGGTCGGCGGCTTCCGCGGCAGCGACCGCGCGCGCCTTGGCCGACCGCCACAGCGCGACGACCAGCGCCAGGAACAGGCCGAGAAACAACAAGGCGCCGAAGGCCAGCGCGTGGCCGAGCGTGATTGTCGACGCGCCAAGCCGTGCGACGGGCTGCGAAAGGATGGTGTTCAGATCATTCATGTGGACAGCATAGCCGATTCGGTGGCCCGGCACAGATCAAAACGTGAACGATACTCAGGTCCACCGGTTGACGCTTTTCGCTGGACGTCTTACGTGGGACGCCATGCCGATCAAGCCACTCATCATCCTTCCCGATCCCATCCTGCGCCAGGTTTCCAAGCCGGTGGAGCGCGTCGACGCGCCTTTGCGCAAACTGGCCGACGACATGCTGGCGACCATGTATGACGCGCCCGGCATCGGGCTGGCGGCAATCCAGATCGGCGAACCGCTGCGCATGCTGGTGATCGATCTCGCCAAGGAAGACGAAACGCCGGCGCCGCATGTCTTCATCAACCCGGAGATCCTGGAAAGCGCCGAGGCGCGCTCCGTCTACGAGGAAGGCTGCCTGTCCATTCCCGACTATTACGCCGAGGTGGAGCGCCCGGCTTCCGTGCGCGTGAAATATCTCGACCGCGACGGCAAATTGCAGGAGATGGAGGCCGAGGGACTGATGGCGACCTGCCTGCAGCACGAGATCGATCATCTCAACGGCGTGCTGTTCATCGACCACATCTCGAAGCTGAAGCGCGACATGGTGGTGAAGAAGTTCAAGAAGCTCGCCAAGGACAAGGCGCCGGGCAAGCTGGTGGGATAGGGGAAAATGCCCCTTCGCGTCATCTTCATGGGCACGCCGGAGTTTTCGGTGCCGACGCTGCGCGCGATCGCCAAGGCCGGACATGAGATTTCCGCCGTCTACACGCAGCCGCCGCGCGCCGCCGGCCGGCGCGGACTGGAGTTGACGCCTTCACCGGTGCAGCGCGAGGCCGAGCGGCTGGGCATCGAGGTGCGGACGCCGACATCCCTCAAGGGCGAGGCCGAACAGGCCGCTTTCAACGCCCTGCGGGCCGATATCGCCGTGGTCGTGGCCTATGGTTTGCTGCTGCCGAAGGTAATTCTCGACGCACCCCGGCTTGGCTGCATCAACGGCCATGCATCGCTTCTGCCGCGCTGGCGCGGTGCCGCCCCCATCCAGCGCGCCATCATGGCTGGTGACCTGGAAAGCGGCATGATGGTTATGCGCATGGAAGAGGGTCTCGACACCGGCCCGGTGGGATTGCTTGAAAAATGCGCCATCGACCCCGATATGACAGCCGGCGATCTGCATGATCGGTTGATGCGCGTCGGTGCTGCCCTGATGGTGGAAGCGCTGGCGCGGCTGGCAAAGAACACCCTGACATTTACCGCGCAAGCGGCGGAAGGGGTGACTTACGCCAGAAAAATCGATAAATCCGAGACGCGCGTGGACTGGACGCGGCCCGCGGCCGAGGTCCACAACCACCTTCGTGGCCTGTCGCCCTTTCCCGGCGCCTGGTCCGAAATTGACATTGGCGGCCGCATGGAACGGCTGAAACTGCTTCGCTCGACGCTGTCCGATGGCCTGTCGCCTTCGGAAGATTTGGGCGAGTCGGGAGGAATTCTCGATGACCGGCTGACGGTCGCCTGCGGGGCAGGCGCGATCAGACTGGTCGAAGTTCAACGTGCGGGCGGAAAGCCCGCCGCCGCGTCGGAATTCCTGCGCGGAGCCAAGATCGTAAAAGGAATGAAGTTCTCATGAGCATGATGTCGATACGCGCGGCGACGCCGCGGGATCGCGAGGCCATTCGCCTCGTCGAGGAACACGCCTTCGGCCAGCAGGCGGAGGCCGGGCTGGTCGACGCGCTGGTCACCGGCGGCGACGCCGTCGTCGAACTGGTGGCGGAAGAAGACGGCCAGGCGGTCGGCCACATCCTGTTTTCCCGGCTGTTCGTCCAGACTGGCGGCAGGAGCTTCGCGGCGGTGGCGCTGGCGCCGCTGGCGGTGGAACCTTCGTTCCATGGCAGCGGCATAGGCGGCGCGCTGATCCGCGAGGCGCATATCCGGCTGAAGGATGCCGGCGAGACGCTGGCGGTGGTGCTGGGCGACCCGGCCTATTATGGCCGTTTCGGCTACAGCCATGCGCGGGCCGAGAAGTTCGAGAGCGAATACCAGGGCGAGGCGCTGCAGGCGCTGGCCTGGGGCGACGCTCCGGAGGCCGGCAGGCTGGTCTACGCTTCCGCCTTCACCGCTCTCGCCGCGTAGAGCAGTCCACCGTTTCATGGAAACGGTGACCTGCTCTACCTCTTTGTTTTAACGCAATTCCGGACGGAAAACCGTTTCACACTTTTCCTGGAATTGCTCAAGGCGAGAGCTCTAGCCGCAAATGCCGCGTTTTCGCCTCGACATCGAATATGACGGCAGCCTGTTCGCCGGCTGGCAGCATCAGGCCGACCAGCCTTCGGTGCAGCAGGCGATCGAGCAGGCGATCGAGAAATTCTGCGGCGAGGCGGTGCGGTTGCGCGCCGCCGGCCGCACCGATGCCGGCGTGCATGCGAGCGCCCAGGTGGCGCATGTCGACCTCGCCAAGCCATGGCCCGGCGACAAGGTGCGCGATGCCGTCAACGCCCATCTGCAGGCGGCCGGCGCGCATGTCGCCATCCTGAAAGCGGCGATCGTCCCGGACGATTTCGACGCCCGCTTCTCTGCCACCGGGCGCCACTATCTCTATCGCATCCTCAACCGGCGTGCGCCCGCGGCACTGGAAAAGGGCAAGGTGTGGTGGGTGCCGAAGCGGCTCGATGCCGGCGCCATGCACGAGGCCGCGAAACTCCTGCTCGGCCGGCATGACTTCACCACCTTCCGTTCGACCCAGTGCCAGGCCAACAGCCCGGTTCGGACGCTGGAACGCCTCGATGTTAGCCGGGCGGGCGACATGATCGAGGTGAGGGCTTCGGCCCGTTCCTTCCTGCACAACCAGGTGCGCTCCATGGTCGGCTCGCTCAAGCGCGTCGGCGATGGCGGCTGGACCGAGGCCGAGCTCAAGGCGGCGCTCGAAGCGCGCGACCGCGCCGCCTGCGGCCAGGTGGCGCCGCCCGACGGGCTTTTTCTCATCGGCGTCGATTATCCCTGAATAGGGTCGGGGGGCTTCTGTTCAGAGCCCGGCAGGCTCTAACCCCGGGAACGGTCCGGAAAGGCTTTGAGCCCCGATATCGTCCGGCACGGAGATGCCAAGCAGCATCTGCAGCCCGAACAGCACCAGCAGCGAAGCGATGAACATGCCGACGAAAACGGCGGTGCCGACCGCCGCGCCCTTGCCGATCGTGGCATTGGTCATGCGCCAGGTCAGCACCATCGACAGGGCAAACAGCAGCAGCGACACAAGGCTCGAGACCTGGCTTGCCGACGACAGGAAAAGCCGGATCAGCGCCGAGGGCAGCATCAGCCAGGCGGTAATGGCGGAAGCCCAGTTGCTGGCGACGACATAGTGCACGAAGCGCCCGCCAATGCCGGCGCGCGGCGCGACCAAAGCGAGCGCGATCAACGGCAGCACCCAGGAACCGATATCGACCGTCGCCAGGCGCAACAGCATGCCGAAACGGCCCACGAAGGCGTCGGGATCGCCGATCTGGTTGGCGATGCCGACCCAGCTGACGATCAGCGCCGGCGCGGCAACGACGATGGCGAAGAAGGAATTCCAGAATCCGTCGGCCGACAGGTCGAGCAGGCGCAGGCCGTCGACCTTGCCGAGCATCAGCCGCCAGGCACCAGTGAGCGAAGCTTGGGTTTCATCCGCCGAAAGCATGCTGCTCAGCCCTGCCCGAACCAGTCTTCGATGAAGCGCTGGTAGATCCGCGTCAGCGTTTCGAGATCGGCAAGGGCGACGCGCTCGTCGACCATATGCATGGTCTTGCCGACCAGGCCGAACTCGACCACCGGGCAGTAATCCTTGATGAAGCGCGCATCCGACGTGCCGCCCGAAGTGGACAATGTCGGCTCCTTGCCGACCGCCGCCTTGATCGAGCCGGCAAGCGTGTCGACCAACTTGTCGTCGCGGGTCAGGAAGACATGGCTCGGCCGGTCGCGCCAGACGAGGTCATAGTCGACCGGTGTCTTCTTGCCCGGCCGATACTTCTTGCGCTTCGCCGCCTGGTCGAGCCGGTTGTGGATTTCGGCCTGGACGGTCTCGGCCGTCCAGGTGTCGTTGAAGCGGATGTTGAAGGTCGCGGTCGCCTTCGCGGGGATGACATTGGTGGCCGGGTTGCCGACATCGATGGAGGTGACCTCCAGATTGGTCGGTTGGAAATCCTTGGTTCCCTTGTCGAAGACGGGATGCAGCAGGGCATCGACCAGGCCCATCAAGCCGCGCACCGGATTGTCGGCAAGCTGCGGATAGGCGGCATGGCCCTGACGGCCATTGACCGTGATCGAACCGGACAGCGAGCCGCGGCGGCCGATCTTGATCATGTCGCCAAGCGTGTCCGGGTTGGTCGGCTCGCCAACGATCGAGGCATCCCATTTCTCGCCCCTGGAAGCGGCCCATTCGAGCAGCTTGACCGTGCCGTTGATGGCCGGGCCTTCCTCGTCACCGGTGATCAGCAGCGAGACCGAGCCCTTGGGGCCGCCATTGTTCTCGACATGGCGCGCTATCGCCGCGACGAAGCAGGCAATGCCGCCCTTCATGTCGACGGCGCCACGGCCATACATCTCGCCATTGGCGATCTCGGCGGCGAAAGGCGGATGCGTCCAGGCGGCTTCGTCGCCGACCGGCACGACATCGGTATGGCCGGCGAACATCAGATGCGGGCCGTTGCCGGACCGCCTCGCATAGAGGTTCTCGATGTCCGGCGTGCCGTCTTCCGAAAAGACGGGCCGGTCGACCAGGAAGCCGAGCGGCTTCAGCATCGTTTCCAGCGCGCCCAGCGCGCCGCCTTCGGCTGGAGTCACCGAGGCGCAACGGATAAGGGCGGCGAGGTTTGCGGCGGGGTCGGTCGGCAGCGTCATGGCAAAAGCGATAGTCGAAAGCTGAGGGCCTGTCACGGGCAGACATGGGGGCCAGCCCAATGGCAGACGATGCCGCCGACATTATGGTTTTCATGTCGTATAGTCGGGCCGGTGCGGAGTAAGACATGGCAGACGGGGAAAAACGGATCGTCATCGCCGGTGCCGGCAGCATCGGCTGTTATGTCGGCGGTTGCCTGGCACTCGCCGGGCGGCAGGTTGTCCTGCTGGCGCGGCCACGCATCGAGGCGGCGCTGCGGCAGGACGGATTGCGCGTCAGCGACCTTGACGGCCGCGATCGCCTGGTCAAGCCCGACGCACTCGGGATCACCGCCGATCCCGCCGTCGCGCTGCCTGAGGCGGATGTGATCCTGGTGACCGTCAAGAGCGGCGCCACGCAGGAGATGGCAGCGCTGATCGAGGCCCATGCCCGCCCCGATGCGGTGGTGGTCAGCCTGCAGAACGGCGTCGACAATGCCGACAGACTGCGCGCCGGGTCTGGCCAGCGAACCGTGCTGGCCGGCATGGTGCCGTTCAATGTGGTGCAATCGCCTGACGGCGAGCTGCCGCTGCCCGTCCACCGCGCCAGCGAGGGCAAGGTTATGATCGAGGACGGCGGCGCCGGACTTGCCGGTCTTCTTGATGTCGCCCGTCTTCTTGATGTCGAGGGGCTGGCGGTCGAGACACATGGCGACATGAAAGCCGTGCTGTGGGGCAAGCTTTTGATGAACCTCAACAACGCGCTGGTGGCGCTGTCGGACCTGCCGCTGGCGCGCGAACTCGCCGATCGCCGCTGGCGGCTGATCCTGGCCGGCCAGATCGACGAGGCGCTGCGGGCGATGAAAGCCTCCGGCATCGTGCCAGCGCGGATCGCCGGACTGCGGCCGGCGCTGCTGCCGAAAGTGCTGCGGCTGCCGGACTGGCTGTTCAAACTGCTGGCGCGGCGCATGCTGGCGATCGACCCCGAGGCGCGCTCGTCGATGTGGGACGATCTGCAGCGCGGCCGGCCGACGGAGATCGGCGAACTGCAAGGCGCGGTGCTCGGCCTCGCCCAGAGAACGGGGACGCCGGCGCCGCTCTTGAAAAACGTTAACGCTTTGGTGCGCGCGGCGGAAGCGGCGCGGCTTGGCGCGCCCGGGCTGGCGCCGGAACAGGTTGCTCCGCCGGGTGCCTCTCGATCAGCGTGATCTTCTGCCAGATCTTGCGCGACAGGTTCGAGCTCAAATTCTCGATATCATTGACGCCGTCGATGACGACGTCATCATTGACCGACTGGGCGAAGAGCGCGGCGATCTTGCCGGTGATCGACAGCATTTCCGAGCAATAATCCAGATAGCGGGCAAGGTCGGCGGCATTGGTGATGCGGGCCGGCGAGTGCGAGGTTGGCTTGAAACTGGCCGAAAGTGCGGCCGGATCCTTGGTCAGCTGGTGCATGTCGATGACATGGATCAGCGAGCGCAGGCCATGCAGCTGGCGAAACACCTTCTTGCGCTTGATGCGCTCCTCGGTGCGGATCAGCGCCAGCAGGCCGAGCACGGCGAGAATGCAGGTGTTGATCGACGCCTCGATGCCTTGCACCGATTGCAGGGCATCGTCGTTTCCGGAGATGCGGTCCAGGGGCAGGATCGTGCCGACGAACAGGAACACCAGCACACCGGCGATGAAGGCGGCGGCGATCACGCCTCGCAGCCACCAGATCGGCTCCTCGAGCGCCTTTGCCGCCTTGGCCAGATCGCGCGACAGCGACACCAGTTCGCCGGCAACGCCGCGCAGCCCGGCCTTGGGAAACCGTTCTGCAACGCGGCTCTCCAGCCGTTCGGCGGTCTCTATGATCAGTTTCGGATCAAGCGTACGGTAGCGCATGTCCGATCGGCCCTCAGGGTTGCGCCGGCTCGTTGGTGCGCCGGCCATAGCGGTTAGGCCCAGGCTGCCCTGGAAACAGGCACAACACAAGAAAGGCGACGATCGAGACGACCGGCACGAACAGGATCAGCGCGGCAATGCCAGGCTTGTCGAGGTCGTGCAGCCGCTTCACCGCCAGCGCGATATTCGACCATAGCGAGGCAATGAAGGCGATGAAGAAGATGAACGACCACATATTGCTCTCGGCCGAGCCTTCCGGCACCAGCGTAAAGCGGTAGAGCGGGAAGGCCTGGATGATGGCGACGAGCAGGCCACCAAGAAAATAGGCCGCGCGACTGACGCGGCCCGATGTCTTGAAGAAAAGCCAGGTGAGATTTGAACTGTCAGGCAAGCGGGTCCGGTCCGTATTGATTGGCACCTCTGGTGCCTTCGAGAATGCCGCATTCCACCAGAAACCAGATCTCGCCGATGAAAGGCACCAGTATGATCAGGCTCCACCAGCCCGACTTGCCGCGATCATGCCAGCGCTTGGCGTAGACTGCGAGTGCGAAATAGATCGAGGCCAGCGCGGTGAGGATGCCGACGATACCGATCTGGCCGCCGCTGGCGGTGGTGATGCGTGTGCCCAGGATCGCATCGATAATGAAGGCAACGATACCAATGACGATGAAGACCCCGATCGCGGCCCAGAATTTGGCACGATTGATGCGACCGTCGAAACTCGTCAGCAGATATTTCCAGTCCATGTCACCCCTCCATGTTGAACCAGCGCGACCGATTGACGCGCCGGCGGAAGGTGCGCCCGCTTTGCGGAAAGATCAATCGCGCAGCAATTCGTTGATCGAGGTCTTGGACCGGGTCTTGGCGTCGACGCGCTTGACGATGACGGCGCAGTAGAGGCCGGGGCCAGGCTCGTTGTTCGGAAAAGGCTTGCCCGGCAGCGAGCCGGCAACAACCACCGAATTGGGCGGCACTTCGCCGTAAAAGATCTCGCCCGTGGCGCGGTCGACGATCTTGGTCGACTGGCCGATGAAGACGCCCATGCCGAGCACCGAGCCTTCGCGCACGATGCAGCCCTCGACGACTTCCGAACGCGCGCCGATGAAGCAATTGTCCTCGATGATGGTGGGGCCGGCCTGCATCGGCTCGAGCACGCCGCCGATGCCGACACCGCCCGACAGATGCACGTTCTTGCCGATCTGCGCACAGGAACCGACCGAGGCCCAGGTGTCGACCATGGTGCCCGTGTCGACATAGGCGCCGACATTGACGAAGGATGGCATGAGCACGGCGCCCGGCGCGACATAGGCGGAACGGCGCACGATCGACGACGGCACCGCGCGAAAACCCGCCTTCTCGAAATCGACGGCGCTCCAGCCATCGAACTTGGACGGCACCTTGTCCCACCAGACGGCCTGGCCCGGGCCGCCCTTGATGATCTCCATCGGGTTGAGTCGGAAGGAGAGCAGCACGGCCTTCTTCAGCCACTGATTGACGTGCCACTTGCCGTCGGCCTGGCGCTCGGCGACGCGCACCGTGCCGCGGTCGAGCAGGTCGAGCGCGGCCTGGATGGCGTCGCGCGTCTCGCCACGGGTCGCGGTCGAAATCGCGTCGCGTTCGTCGAAGGCCTTCTCGATGGTCTTTTCGAGGCTCGCCAGATCGGGCTTCGACATGAATTCGCTCCATTACCAAGCTGTTAAGGGGCTGCGCCTTAACCTGTTTTGAAGTCGCGTGGACCCTGGGCGTGCTTCGCCTGCCTGGGTCTTTGCATGTAGCAGGTTCTTGTCGCAAAACCGCCGGACACGTTTGCGGAACCTGCTTATGTTAAGGCTCAGTGGGGGTCAATCGCACCTGCGTCATGGGACGGCGCAGTCAACGAAATTTGGACGGGTAATTTGATGACACCTATGGAAAAGGCGGGGTGGACGCCGCTGCCGCATTCGGACGAGGATCTGGAGCGGTCGAAAAGCGTGCCGGACACGCCGCAGACGCGGGCCGAGACCTACCGGCTTGCCTGGAACGACCCCGACTTCATGACCCGGCGTGAATTGCGCGCGGTGCGGCTGCAGCTCGAACTGTTGAAGCCGGAAATGATCCTGGCCGAGCGCGGCATCCGTTCGACGGTGATCCTGTTTGGCGGCGCGCGCCTGCCGGAACCCGGCGGCGTGGCCTGGGCGGCCAAGAACGAGACGCAGAAGAAGAACCTCGAGGAAAACAGCAAATATTACGAGGAGGCGCGTAAATTCGCTCGCCTGTGTTCGCAACAGTCGGCCGCCTCATATTACCGCGAATATGTCGTAGTGACCGGCGGCGGCCCCGGCGTGATGGAAGCGGGAAACCGCGGCGCCGACGATGTCGGCGCGCCGTCGATCGGGCTCAACATCGTGCTGCCGCACGAGCAGGCGCCGAACGCCTATGTGACGCCGGAGCTGTGTTTCAACTTCCACTATTTCGCCATCCGCAAGATGCATTTCGTCATGCGCGCCAAGGCGGTGGCGGTGTTTCCCGGCGGCTTCGGCACGATGGACGAGTTCTTCGAGACACTGACCCTGATCCAAACCGGGCGCATGGAGCGCGTGCCGGTGATCCTGTTCGGCAAATCCTTCTGGAAACGGGCGATCAACCTCGACTTCCTCGCCGAGCAAGGCACGATCAGCCCCGGCGACCAGGACATCATCGATTTCGTCGACACCGCCGACGAAGCCTGGGGCATTGTCAGCCGGTTCTACAAATTAGGGGAATAAGGGCAGTAGGCAGTAGGCAGTAGGCAGTAGGAGAATAAGGCGTTTGCAGTCGCTGCTTCCAGATCAATTTCCCCCTACTGCCTACTGCCTATTCCCTACTGCCTACTGCTCGTTCTCCCGCAACTATCGCCGTCAAAAACGCCGCCAGATCGTCGGTGACGAAATCGACATCGTCTTCCTGCGCGGGGTCGCGTTCCCAGATCTCGGCGAAGGTCGGCTCGAAATTGCGCGGCACGACGAGCACGGTGGTCATGCCCAGTGCCTTCGGCACCTCCAGGTTGCGGGCGAGGTCCTCGAACATCACCGCATTGTGGCCGGTAACGGCATGCAGCTCGGCGAACTTCTCGTAGGTCTGGCGCGCCGGCTTGGGATTGAGGCCGGCGGCGACGATATCGAAAATGTCGTCGAAATGGTCGAGAATGCCTAGCTGGCGCGCGGTGCGCTCGGCGTGCCGGCGATCGCCATTGGTGAAGATGAACTTGCGGCCGGGGAGCTGGCGGATGGCGGTGCCCAGGACAGGGTCGGGCACCAGCCAAGAATAGTCGATGTCATGCACCTTCTCGAGGAAATCATCGGGATCGATGCCATGGCGCGTCATCAGCCCGTTCAGCGTCGTGCCATATTCGAGATAAAGCTCCTTCTGCAGCTTGCGCGCCTCCTCGCGCGGCAGCGCCAGCAGTTCCCCGACATAGGCGGTCATCTTGACGTCGATCTGCGAGAACAGATTCGAATGATGCGGATAGAGCGTGTTGTCGAGGTCGAACACCCAGTCGGTGACATGGGCGAAGCGGGCGGGATCAGGCTGCGTGGTCATGCGCCCCTTATGGCATGAAACGCGGATTCTGAAAGAGACTTTATCCACAACTTCCACGCGCTTTTAGTGGCAGAAATGGCCTCACGATTCAAATTTTAAGCAACCGGGAAAGGTGGCCTTCAGGGCTTGCTGGCACAGAGACAGTCCTGTGGGGAGCCTGCGATGAACAGCATCATTCTGAAAGCCGCCGCTATCGCTTTCGCTTCCGTCGCCGCCTCGCTTCTTCTGACGCTGATCATCGTTCCGGCCCTGGGTTTCCCGATCAACCGAACGATCTGGCTGACCTCGACGCTCTGCCCGCTGGTGCTTGCATGGGTGGCCTGTGCCAGCACCTTCTGGCAGAGCGACAGGCTGAAGAACGCGCACCGCGAACTGGCCCGGGCACACGCCCAGCTTGCCGCCGCACATCGCCGCCTGTCGGAGAAAGCCAGCCGCGACGACATGACCGGCATGCTCAACCGGGAAAGTTTCTTTGCCGCGCTGGACGGTTCCCGGCGCAAGTCCGACCGCGGCGCGCTGCTGATCATCGACGCCGATCATTTCAAGAAGATCAATGACAGTTTCGGCCACCTGACCGGTGACGACGCACTGCTGCTGATCGCCAGCGCCATCGAACGCGGCGTGCGCAGCGGCGACGTGCTTGGCCGCATCGGCGGCGAGGAGTTCGGCGCGTTCCTGGTCGGCGCCACCGAGCAGGAGGCCAAGCGTGTCGCCGAACGCATTCGCCGCGAAGTCGAACTGATCCGCTTCCGGCCGGTCGACGAACGGACCATTCCGCTGACCGTCAGCATCGGCGGCACCGTCTGCGGCGAGGATGTCAACGTATCGGAACTGATGCGCGCCGCGGACCGGCGCCTCTACCAGGCCAAGCATCGGGGCCGCAACCTGACGATCCTCGATACCGACATTTCCGCGGCCGCCTGAGCCGGCCGGTCCGGCACACCCGCCCGTTAAGGAATTTCTAACCCTGTTTGCATTCGGTTGTACCGCCAGCCCGCCTTTCACCACCTCGAGGCCGGGCTTGGCACGATACTGGCTTCTGGGACGACGCGTGTGCCGTTCGGGGAATGTTATGCGCGCATCGAAGCCCCCTATCCGAGAGACCTGCCATGAGTTTCTTCATCAAAAAGATGCCGCGCCGCGTGATCGTGCAGGCGCTGATCGCCCTGCCTGCTTTGTCCTTGTTCCGCAAGCTGCCCGAGGCCGACGCGGCCGACCCATTGCGGGCCGACCCGAATGAGATCGTCGAGATCAATGGCTGGATCCTGAAGCGGAGCGATCTGGCATGATCTTCGACGGCTATGAGGCGTATCGCGCCGCCAACTTCAAACCCAAGGTCTGCATCCTCGGTTCGGGTCCGGCCGGCACCACCATTGCCCGCAAGCTGGGCGCTGCCGGCATCCCGGTCGTGGTGCTGGAGGCCGGCTCGCGGGAGTTCAGCGACGAGTCGCAGGATTTCTACCGCGGTACTAAAGTCGGCGATTTCTATTTCGACCTCGACATCACGCGGCTGCGGTATATGGGCGGCAGCTCCAACCATTGGGCCGGCTGGTGCCGTGTGCTCGACAAACTGGATTTCGAGCCGAAGGCCTGGGCGCCGGATACGGGCTGGCCGATCCGCCGTGCCGACATCGAGCCCTATCTGACGGAGGTGCGCGATATCCTCGAACTTCCCGACTTCCGGCCGGATGTGCCGATCTCGGACGACATACGCTGGGTGCAGCTGATCAAGAGCCCGGCGGTGCGCTTTGCCGAAAAATTCGCCGACGAACTGGACAAGAGCGGCAACATCGCGGTCGTGCTCAACACCTATGCCACCGAGCTCGCCGGCGACGGTAAACGCGTGACCGGCGCCAAACTATGGTCAAACGGCCAGGACGCAGGCGCCTTCAGCGCCGACTACTTCATCGTCTGCACCGGCGGGCTGGAGAATTCGCGGCTGCTTCTGTGGTCGAACCAGCGCTCCAACGGCGGTGTCGTCCCGAACGCCACGGCACTTGGCCGCTACTGGATGGAGCACCCGACTTTCGAGGGCGGCAATGCCATCCTGGCCGATTACGGCGAGTTCGAGGTCGATGCCGTCAACGAGGCCTTCTTCTCGCCGACGCTTGCCGCGATGGAGCGCCTGCGGATCATGAATTTCGGCATCAGGCTGATCGAGACGCCCTATGCCGGCGTCAAGCATGTGATTGCAGATCTCGCCTGCACGGCGCCCGACATGGCCGAATGGGTCGCCTATCAACTCAGCCAGAACCTGCGCTGCGCGGCCCAGCTCTACGTCGCCTGGGAACAGGCGCCGCTGGCCTCCAACCAGATCGAGCTGTCCAAGACCGATGTCGACCATGCCGGCGTGCCGCGCATCGAGCTGCACTGGAAGAAATCGGAACTCGAACGCCGCACGCTAGTCGAAGGCCTGAAGCTGTTCGGCACGACGCTCATCGAAAAGGATCTTGGCCGCGTCCGTCTCATGGACTGGATTGCCAATGGCGAGGATTATCCGACCGACGAGGAGACCGCTGGCCACCATCATATGGGCGGCACGCGCATGGGCATCGACATGACCAGAAGTGTGGTAGACGCCAACTGCAAGGTGCACGGCATGGACAATCTCTATGTCGGCGGCTCCTCGGTGTTCTGCACGTCCGGTCAAGCCAACCCGACGACGACGATCACCGCGCTGGCCTGCCGGCTGGGCGAGCATCTGAGCAAGGTGGTCGCGGTCTGAGCGGCCGGGCATGTCCGCGCCCGCGACGGGCGCGGATGCCGGTCAGATAGACGGTTTTTCGAGCGGCGCCAGGTCGGCACGGTAACGCGTCATGGCGCGGTTCGTGCGTGCGCCCAAGCGGACGAAGAACGGCAGCATGAGGTCACGCAGGAACAGAGCGACGCGGCCTTTCACCTGCTTTTGCGAACCGATACGCCGGCTAACCTTGACGATGTGCTCGACGCGGTCCTGGCGCAGCGCCTGAAAGGCGGCGAAGGCCTGTGCCGGCAGCGGTGTCGCATCCAGGCAGGCGGCCAAGCACGACGGCGTCCTCGATGGCCATCGACGCGCCCTGCCCGGAATGCGGCGCGACGGCATGCGCGGCATCGCCCAGAACAACCACCCGGTCGGTGTGCCATTGCGGCAGATGCAGCATGTCGAACAATAGGTGCGCGGGATTTGCGTGACACTCTCGACGATCCGACGGATCGTCCGGGGATCGCCGGCATGCAGCTGGCGAACGGTTGCCGCCAGATGCAGGGGATCGGGTCTCGCTAAGGCAGCATCCTCGTCCAGCGGGAAGGACGAGAACCACAACACCGGCCCGTCATCCGGTTTCATGTAGCCGAAGAAGGCTTTCTTGCCGAACACCATATGCATCCGGCCGTCGGTCGGCTCGACAAAGGGCAGTTCCACCACGCCGCCGACGCCGGTCAGTCCGGTATAGACAGGATCCGGGGAGGCCGGAAAACAGACGCGGCGGACGCGCGACCAGACGCCATCGCAACCGGCCAGCCACGCGGCATCGACAGTGGCGCCATTGCCGAAGGCAAGGCGCACACAGTCAGGCTGCTCTTCCATCTCGCCAAGCGCATGGTCAAAACGGATGTCGGCGCCAAGCGCAAACGCTTCATCCAGCAGCGCGCCGAGCAGGTCCGAGCGTCGCAGCGTGACGCTTTCGGCGCCCGCTTCGCGCATCGATTGCCGCTCGTCGAGATGGATGAGCCGGCGCCCGGCGGCGTTCATGATCTCGAAGCCAAGCGTCGGCACGCCCAGCGCACTTACGCGCTCGGCAAGCCCAAGCGCGCGCAAGGCGTTGATGCCGTTGGGCGCCAAGGTGAAGAAGACGCCTTCGCTCAACGCTTCGCGCGACCGTGCCTCGAACAGACAGACACCAAGCCCTTGCCGACGAAGCATGACGGCCAGGGCCAGCCCGGCAACGCCGGCGCCAATGATGGCGACCGGCAATGCCGAGGGGGTGGTGACGGCCATCGTCACAGGCCGTAGATGGCGATGCGCACCAGCACGGCCGCGGCGGCCAGCGCCACCAGCAGGATGCCGAGGCCGATGGGGGAGCCCCAGCCATACCATTCCATCGCCAGCTTGGCGTATTTGAATTCATCCTCATGGGAGAGAGGGGTACGTTGTTGAATCAGGCTCATTTTTCACTCCTTGTCGGCGGCCGGCCCTTGCCTTGTCGGCGCTGCGGCCGCATATTGCTGCGATAGTCTAAATGTTAGACGGATTAATAGTTAGATGATCGAAGTAAATTCGTCAAGCGGATATCGCGACGAAATGGCGGCCGCGATCGGCCTTGCCGTGATGCAATGGCAGGACGCGACGCAGGCCTATGACGAGGCGGTCGGGGCGAGGCTCGGGCTGAACATGGCCGAGCGCCATTGCATCGGGCTGCTTTATGGCGGCCCGCAATCGGCTGGCGCGATCGCGACCGCGACCGGGCTGACACCGGCGGCCGTGACGGCGCTGATCGACCGGCTGGAGGCGCGCGGGCTGCTGACGCGCAAGCGCAGCCTCGAGGACAGGCGCAAGGTGGTGATCGAAGCGACCGAGGCGACGCGGGAACTGTCGGCGCGCTATTACGGCGCCATCGCCAAGGAGGGCGAAAAGGTGATCGCCACATTCAGCGACGCCGAGCTCGCGACCATATCGCGCTTCGTCACTGCCGCGCTCGACCTGCAGCGTGCCCAGCTTGCGCGGCTGAAGGCCGAGGGGTCGGACACCCCTGGATGATAGGGGTGCGATGTGTTGGCGGCGTTACCGCTAATGTCGGCGGGCAACGGGACTATTTCGGCTGGACCCCATAGACGGCAAGAAATGCCTCCACCGAGGCATCCGCGTGCCGTTCCAGTTCGGCCTTGGAGCGCCGGTTGCTTCCCGTGAACATGGCTTCATTCATGGGGATCCAAAGAAGCATTCCAAAAAGATGGCTGGCTGCCAGATAGGGATCACCGGTTTGTATCAGTCCTCGATTGGTGAGCTTTTGAAAGCAGGACGCCGTCGAGGCAAGCATGCGCTCAAAGCCTTTTTCGTACCAAGCGCGGCCAAGCTGTGGCATTCGATCCGCGTTGGCGATGATCAAGCGCCGCAGCTTCAACAGCTCTTCATCCATGAGCACCGCTATCAGACGTCGGGCAAGCTGCTGCAGGCCGCCTTCCATGAATATCGCCTCGGAAAGCAGCGTCGTCACGGACTCGATGATGTCGTTGACCTGGCTAGCGGTTGACAGAACGACTTCGCCGAACAGCGTCTCCTTGTCGGTGAAATGCTTGTAGACGGTCTGCTTGGAAGCCCCCGCTTTGGTGGCGATTTCCTCCATGCTGGTCCCGTCATAACCCTTGCTGATGAACGCCGCGGTGGCCGCCTGGATGATCTCACGATCCTTACGCGCCGATCTGGTCTCACCGTCGATTTTCATGGCGCCCTCCTAACCAGTACTAGACGGTACCGTTCCCACATGGTAGCCATAAAACGGTACTGGACTGACTAGTACCTGTCAACGAAGGCAAGGCTTAGACCGATGACCAAGATGATCTTCATAAATCTGCCGGTACGCGATCTGCAGGCGGCGACCAATTTCTATCTCGCGATCGGCGGCACGCTCAATCCGCAGTTCTCGAACGACCAGGCCAGCTCGATCATGTTCTCCGACTCGATTGGGGTCATGCTGCTGACGCACCAGCATTACAGCCAGTTCACGACGCGCCAGATCGGCGATGCCAGGCGCGACAGCCAGATGCTGATCGCACTCACCGCCGGCAGCAAGGACGAGGTCAATGCCACGATCGAGAAGGGCGTGGCGGCCGGCGGCCGCGCCGATCCCAACCCCGCGCAGGACCTCGGCTTCATGTTCAACCGCCACATCGAAGACCCCGACGGCAATGTCTGGGAATTCCTGTGGATGAACCCCGCCGCCATGCAATAGCCCAGCACGATCAAAGCGTCCAAAGCGCGTCGCGTTGAAACGGATTCATGCGACGCGCTTCAGGTCTTTGTTTCCGGGCGGAGCGCCTTAAACACCGGCCCTGGACTTGCTAGACCGTCGCCGGGTCGAGCGCCTTCTGGTCCTTGCGGCGCGCGACGATCGCCTCGAAATCGGCGGTCTGGAAGGCGTCGCGCAAGGCGTCGAAAGACGGCAGCACGAAATAGGCGCGCTGGAACTTGTCAATCTCGTAGCCGGTGCGCATCACCGTTTCGAGGTCGAAAGGCACATGGTGGGCGTCCTTGCCCTCGACGGCGAACTGCAGTTCGGTGAAGGACGACATCAGGCCGGCGCCAAAGGCCTTCAACGGCTGGCCGGCCTCCTGCACCAGGCCATATTCGGCCGTGTACCAGTAGAGCCGGGTGATCATCTCGTCACCGCCGAGCGCGATGATGTCGCCGGCCTTCTTGCCATACATCTGCATGAAGTCGGCGAACACCGGCTGCGACAGAACCGGCACGTGGCCGAAGAAATCATGGAACATGTCCGGCTCGACGATGTAGTCGAGCTCCTGCCTGGTGCGCAGCCAGTTGGTGACCGGGAAACGGCGGTTGGCGAGATGGTCGAAGAAGGGAGCGGCGGGAATGAGGCCGGGCACGGCGATGATCTCCCAGCCGGTGAGCTTGCGCAGCTTGGTGCTGACGTCCTCGAAATCGGGAATGCGGTCGAGCAGGCCGAGTTTTTCGACACCGTCGAGATAGGAATGGTGGGCGAGCTTGCGCGTCAGCTTGGTCTGGCGGTCGCACAGCGTGCGCCACACCGCCTGTTCCTCGTCGCTGTAGTCATAATCCTGGGCCACGGTGAAATCGGCACGGCAGACCGAATAGTCGCCGCGCAGCCCCTGCGCCGCGCAATCGCGGGCATATTCGGCAACACTCATCGTCGTCATGGTTTTTCTCCTCGCAAACCGGCAATGGCAGACGTGCAGGGTAGCCGGATTTGGCGAGGCAATTTGGTTTTGATGATGGCTCATTAGCGATATTCGGGATAACATTCCCTCACAATTGGCGACGGAGGAGTGAAAATGCCTCAATTCGACGATTTCGAGATCAAGATGCTCGATGTGCTGCAACGCGACGGGCGCAAACCCGTCTCCGAACTGGCGCAAGAGATCGGCCTGTCGACGACGCCTTGCGCGCGGCGCTTCGAGGCACTGCAGGATGCCGGCATCATCAAGGGTTTTGCCGCGGTGATCAGCCGCCGCGCGGTCGGCCTGACGGTCGAGGTGTTCATCCAGGTGCGCCTTGTCAGCCACAGCGACGGCTCGCCCGAAAGCTTCATTGCAGCCGTGCAGCGCATGGACGAAGTGTCGTCATGCTGGACGATGACCGGTGACCACGACTTCCTGCTGCATGTCATGGTGCCGTCGGTCGACGAGCTCAACGCCTTCGTCATGCACCGGCTGATGCGGCTCGACGGCGTGCGCGACGTCCACACGCAGCTGGTGCTGCAGAACATCAAGGGACCCGGCCACGTGCCGCTCGCGCATCTGCGGCGGTGACGGTGCGTGCCTTGCGCATTCTTGCGGAGAAGCTGCACGCAAACTGCTGAAACGGGCCAATCGGGTGGCTAGATCGCCGTCCAGCATATGCGGACCAATCTCTCATGAGGTCCGCCATGAAAATCGTCCTGATCAATCCGCCGCACACCGCCATCGGCAGCCGCGTGCCGGACGACCATTTGCCCCCGCTTGGCCTGCTGGCGATCGGCGGCCCGCTGATCGATGCCGGCCACGACGTACGCCTCGTCGATGCCGAGTTCGGGCCGATGCCGCTCGACATAGTGGTGCGCGACGCCTTGGATGATTTCCCGGACTTCGTCCTGATCGGCCATTCCGGCTCGACCTCGGCGCACCCGACCGCCTTGCTGATCGCCGAAATGATCAAACAGCGGGAGCCGGCGACGATCATCATCTATGGCGGCGTCTTCCCGACCTATCACTGGCGCGACATCCTGACGGACACGGACGTCTTCGATTTCATCGTGCGCGGCGAGGGCGAGGCGACCGTCGTGGCGCTGGTCGAGGCGCTGGAAATGCACCAGCCGCCGGCAAGCGTCGCCGGCATCGCCTTTCGCGACGATCTGCACCGCCCCTTTGCCACGCAGGCGGCCATGACGATTGCCGAACTCGACGCCTACCGGGTCGGCTGGGAGCTGATCGACCACCGCCGCTACAGCTACTGGGGCGGCAAGCGCGCGGTGGTGATGCAGTTTTCGCGCGGCTGTCCGCATCTGTGCAACTATTGCGGCCAACGCGGCTTCTGGACTCGCTGGCGGCATCGCGATCCCAAAAAGTTCGCGCAAGAAATCGCTTGGCTGCACCGCGAACACGGCGTCGAACTGATCAACCTCGCCGACGAGAACCCCACGGTTTCGAAGAAGGCGTGGCGCGCCTTTCTCGATGCGCTGATCGCCGAAAACGTGCCGGTGCTGATCGTCGGTTCGACCCGCGCCGACGACATCGTGCGCGATGCCGACATCCTGCATCTCTACCGCAAGGCCGGTGTCATCCGATGGCTGCTCGGCATGGAAAACACCGACGAGCAGACGCTTCAGTTGATCCGCAAGGGCGGCAGCACCTCATCCGACCGCGAGGCGATAAGGCTGCTGCGCAAGCATGGCATATTGTCGATGGCGACCTGGGTGGCCGGCTTCGAGGATGAGGGGTTTCGCGACCTGTGGCGCGGCTTCCGCCAGCTCATCGCCTACGACCCCGACCAGATCCAGGCGCTTTATGTGACGCCGCATCGCTGGACGCCGTTCTTCCGTATCGCGCGCGACCGCAAGGTCATCCAAAAAGATGCCCGGCTGTGGGACTACAAGCACCAGGTGCTGCAGATGACACGGCTGAAGCCCTGGATGCTGTTCTTCAGCGTCAAGCTCATCGAGCTCGCCGTGCAGTCGCGGCCGAAGGCGCTGGCGCGCATCCTGTTCCACCCCGATCCCGAGCAGCGGCATTCGATGCGCTGGTACACGAAAATGGGCCGCCGCGTCTGGTTCCGCGAGGTCTGGGGATTTCTGGCTCGCGACGGCAGGGTGAAGGACGGACCGACGCTTGCCGAATTCTGGGGCACGCCACAGGACGCGGAGGAGGAATCGATGTCCGTCGCGCGACCGCCGCGCAAGCCGGCCGAAGCTGCAGTCTCGATCTAGCCGGGCGCCTGACGGCTCTCGGGTCTCACAAAAATACGCGGCGTATGTGTATTGACATACGCCGCGTATGTCCCCATATCCTACATACGGGGCGTATGTGAATCGTCCCGGACAGTGGAGCGCAGGTCGCGATCGTCGGGAGATCGGGCCTGCTTTTGTTTGAACGGAGTGAAAATGACCAAGCGCGACGCAATCTTCCCTGCCGGCAGGCAGGCTCTCTATGACATCAACCGCTATTCGGCGGCGATCCGCTCGGGAGACTTGCTGTTCGTCTCCGGCCAGGTCGGCAGCCGCGAGGACGGATCGCCCGAGCCTGTCTTCGAAAAGCAGGTCCAGCTTGCCTTCGACAACCTCGCGGCCGTGCTGAAGGCCGCCGGCTGCACGTTCGACGATATTGTCGACGTCACCACGTTCCACACCGATCCCGCCGCGCAGTGGCAGGCGATTGACGCCGTCCGACTGAAGGTGTTTGGGGAACCGCCCTACACGAACTGGACCGCGGTGGGCGTGAACTGGCTGGCGGGCTTCGACTTCGAGATAAAGGTCATCGCGCGCCTTCCGCAGCCTGCCTGATCGGTTGGCTGCGGGCGACGCATGAGTCGCCTCAGGGCACGATCAGCGTGCCGGCGCCGTGTTCGGTGAAGAGCTCGAGCAGCACCGCATGCGGCGTCTTGCCGTTGAGGATGACGACGCCCTCGACGCCGCGCTCGATCGCCTCGATGCAGGTTTCGACCTTGGGGATCATGCCGCCCGAGACCGTGCCGTCCTTGATCAGCGCCTTGGCCTCGGCGACGGTCAATTCGTCGATCAGCTTCTTGTTCTTGTCGAGTACGCCGGGCACGTCGGTCAGGAACAAAAGGCGCGAGGCCTTGCAGGCGCCGGCGATGGCACCGGCGAAAGTGTCGGCATTGATGTTGTAGGTGTGGCCGTCGCGGCCGGGCGCCACCGGCGCCAGCACCGGGATCATTTCGGAGCGGGCCAGGAGGTCGAGCAGCGTGCGGTCGACCTCGACCGGTTCGCCGACGAAGCCGAGATCGAGCACACGCTCGATGTTGGAATCGGGGTCGATCATGGTCTTGCGCGCCTTTTCGGCGAACACCATGTTGCCGTCTTTGCCGCAGAGGCCAATCGCCCATTCGCCTTCGGCGTTGATGAGCGCGACGATCTCCTTGTTGATCGAGCCGGCCAGCACCATCTCGACGATCTCGACCGTCTTCTGGTCGGTGACGCGCAGCCCACCCTCGAACTTGGATTCGATGCCCATCTTGGTCAGCATGGCGCCGATCTGCGGCCCGCCGCCATGAACGACGATCGGGTTGACGCCGGATTGCTTCAGCAGCGCGATGTCGCGCGCAAAAGCCTTGCCGAGCTCGATGTCGCCCATGGCGTGGCCGCCATATTTCACCACGACGGTCTTGTGTTCGTAACGCTGCATGTAGGGCAAAGCGCGCGACAGCAGGGCGGCCTGCATTTCGGCGGTGGCGGCGATATCCGTCATCGGGCGGTTCCCTGGCTTTTTGGTTTGTGCATGTCGTTGCCCCAAAACCGCCGGGCACTTTTGGGCGACATGCATCAGATTAAGACGGCGGCGTCTTAGCGGGAATTGGCGCGGGGGGCAAATGGCATTGCTGTCATATTGGCCGCGTTCACGGCCTCGTCATCATGACGGCACCATCAGCGGCGCCCGCCGTTTCAGCCAGCCCGAAAGCTTCTCCATCTGCGCGGCAAACGACAAAAGCGTCTCCTCGTCGCCCGGGCGCCCGGCGGCTTGGATGCCAAGCGGCAGGCCGGCCTCGGTGACATGGACAGGCAGCGCGATCGAGGGCTGGCCGCTGACATTGTGGATTGCCGGCCAGTGCGTGAACAAAAGGCTCTTGTCCATCAGCTGGCCGAACAAGGGTTTCAGCTTCAGCAAAGGCGTCAGATGAAGCTTGTCGAGCAGGTTTTCGATCAGCTCGTCGGCGCCTTTCGGATCCAAGGCGCCGCAGGCGAGCGGCGGATGCGCGATAACAGGCATCAGCACGGCGTCATACTGCGCGGTTTCCTCGATCATCCGGCGCGAGGCGGCATGCAGCCGCTGCAGGCCGGCATAGATCTCGCCGGCCGAGACCATTTCGCCCAACCGGCCGAGCACCCGCGTGGCGCGCTCGACGTCGCCGGTAACGGAACGGCCGACGCGCAGCGCTTCGGCCCGCAGCGTGCCGGCGACGGCGGAAGCAACCGTCCTGCAGAAATCGGCCAGGAAATCGCGGCCTATGAAAGGGAGGTCGATCTCCATGACGGTGTGACCGCCCTCGCGCGCAAGCACCACGGCCGTGTCGAGCGCTTTCATCGTCTCGGCCGAGATCGGCAGGCCAAGCGGCGACTTGCGGTAGACGGCCAGGCTGAGCTTGCCGGGATCGCGCGCGGCGGCGGCGGCGAATGTGCCCTTCGGCGGCAATGCCGCATAGGGCGACAGGGAGTCGGGACCGTGGGTGAGGTCGAGCAGCAGCGCGCTATCGCGCACCGAGCGGGTGACGGCGTGGTCGACCACCATGCCGTACCAGCTCTCGCTGACCAGCGGCGTCAGCGGGATGCGGCCGCGCGAGGTCTTGAGGCCGACCAGGCCCGTGCAGGCGGAAGGCACGCGGATCGAGCCGCCGCCATCGGAGGCATGCGCCACCGGCACCACGCCGGCAGCGACCAGGGCCGCCGCGCCACCCGACGAGCCGCCGCTGGTGTGGCCGGTGTTCCAGGGATTGCGGGTGATGCCGAAGGCCCTGGATTCGGTCATCAGCCGAAGACCGTGTTCCGGTGATGTCGAGGTGACGATCGGGATCAGCCCGGCGGCCAGATAGCGGTCGGTCATCACCGAATTGACGTCGGGCACCGAGGCCGGAATGCGGCTGCCGCCATGCGAGGGCACACCCTTGACGGCGATGCCGAGGTCCTTGATGGCAAAGGGCACGCCGGCCAGCGGCAGCGAGCGGTCCATGGTTTTCGCCCGCGCCCGCGCGGCTTCGTAGAGCGGCTCGGCCGTGGCATTGATTTCAGGCCTTGTGGCCTCGGCGCGCGCGATCGCCGCTTCGGTCAACTCGATCGCCGACAGCTCGCCCTTGCGCACCAGGCCGGCGAGGCCGGTCGCGTCTTCTTCCCACAGGATCCGTTCGACCGACATCGGCGCTTCCCCCTTCCCGCCAAGCTACCCAGCGGCTAATCCCTTGGCAATCGAAGCCTGCGCCTGGACACCGGAGCTTTAGGTGCAAGGAATATTTCCGGCGTTGCAAATACAACGCAATCGCCTAACTTGGTTCGCATGACGCCGCAGGACATCACCAAGCTGATCGTCCGGACTTCGATGAAGGATCGGGCAGCGTTCGATCTGCTCTACCGGCAGACCAGCGCGAAACTTTTCGGCGTGTGCCTTCGTGTATTGAACGACCGGGGAGATGCTGAAGAAGCGCTGCAGGAAGTCTTCGTCAAGATATGGACAAAGGCGGACCGTTTTGCCGTCTCCGATCTGAGCCCGATCTCCTGGCTGGTGGCAATCGCCCGCAACCACGCGATCGATCGCGTCAGGGCACGGCGTAAGTCTGCCGCCGATATCGATGCCGCGCTCGAGGTGGCCGATCCGGCACCGGGACCTGAAGCGATGGTGGTGGCGGGCGACGAATCCCAACGCATCCATCATTGTCTGGAGGAGCTGGAGAAGGACCGGGCGGCGGCCGTTCGGGGCGCTTATCTCAAGGGCGAAAGCTATGCCGAACTGGCGGAACGCCACGGCGTGCCGCTGAACACGATGCGTACCTGGCTGCGCCGCAGCCTGATGAAACTGAGAGAATGTCTGGAAAGATGACACTGGCAGAGGACAATGGACCGGAACGTGGAGGCGACGACCTGCTCGCCGCCGAATACGTTATCGGCGTTCTGCCGGTGGAAGAGCGGCAGATCGCATCCAGGCGCATCGACACCGAGACCGATTTCGCGCGGCTCGTCGATGGCTGGGAGGTGCACCTCTCGCCGCTGGCATCAGCCTATGCGGAGGTCGAGCCGCCGGTTTCGGTGAAAGCGGCAGTCGACCGCCGGCTGTTTGCCTCGACCGCGGCCACTCCGGCCGAGGCGCGTGCCGGTCTGTGGTCCAGCCTCGCCTTCTGGCGCGGCCTTGCCGTGGCGGCCGTTGCTGCCCTGGCTCTCTACATCGCCGTGCCCTATGTCAATCGGCCGGCTGAACAGCCGCACGCGCGGCTTGTCGCCTCGCTGGCCGCCGACGGCAGCGATGTAAAATATCTCGCCGTCTATGATTCAGAGCGGCATGAGGTCAGCCTTTCGCATGTTTCCGGTACGCTCGCTGCCGGCAAGGACTTCGAACTGTGGATGATCGAGGGCAAGAACGCTCCGGTCTCGATGGGCGTCATCCCGGCCGGCGCGACCGCGCATATCGGGGTCTCGCCCGCCACGCAGCAGAAGCTCGCCCAGGGCGCGGTGCTGGCCGTCAGCCTGGAGCCGGCCGGCGGCTCGCCGACGGGGCAACCGACCGGACCGGTGGTTGCCGCTGGCGACCTGAAGGGCATCTGACCCGCTTCTCCTCCGTTGCTAGAACAACCCCAATCTATCTTATATTGCATGTGTCTAAATAAGTGCGCAGGCCGGCAAACAGTTGTGCCGGGTAAATCTCTTTGCCCGAGCGAAACATTTAAAATTCCAAAAATAGCCTGAAACTCGCGCGTTTGTTTTCCGTATCTCCTTGCGTCCCTAAAAATGGGAAGAGAAACCCGAGGAGTTTGAACATCATGCATAGATACGCCACCCTTTTGCTTGCCGGTACGATCGCTGTTTCCGCGCTTGCCACCGCTGCCTATGCCGAAAACCCGATGGTCGGCGGCGCCGCCATGTATGCCCAGAAGAACATCGTCGAGAACGCCGTGAATTCGAAGGATCACACGACGCTGGTCGCTGCCGTCAAGGCGGCCGGCCTGGTCGAAACGCTGCAAGGCGCCGGCCCGTTCACCGTCTTCGCGCCGACCAACGAGGCCTTCGCGGCATTGCCGGCCGGCACGGTCGACACGCTGCTCAAGCCCGAGAACAAGGACAAGCTGACCAAGATCCTGACCTGCCATGTCATCGGCGCCAAGGCGATGGCGGCGGATGTCACCGCCATGGCCAAGGCCGACGGCGGCACGCACAAGGTCAAGACAGTCGGCGGCTGCGAGCTGTCGCTCAAGGCCGAGGGCGGCAAGGTCACCGTCACTGACGAGAACGGCAATGTCGCCAATGTGACGATCGCCGATGTCGAGCAGTCCAACGGCGTCATCCACGTCATCGACAAGGTTTTGTTGCCGAAGATGTAACAAGGGGCTTGCCGCGGACGAACCTGCGGCAAGAGCTCTCCGCCGATTGCGTCGTCCAGCTCCCTTGATCCGCAATCGGCACGCACGCTCCGCGCCGCCCATGGTCAACCAGGGAACGGCGCGGAGTGTTCGTTCGAGGGGCCCGTCACCGGCTTTTGATTTCCGCGTGGCGGCAGAGTTTGGCAAAGAGACAACAGGAGGAACCGGTCATGAACCGTCGCGACTTTCTTTTGAGCGGTGCCGCCGCCATCGGCCTCGTCGGGGCTGCCGCAACGATGCTGCGCATGGGCAGTCCGCAGGTCGCCCAGGCCGCCGAAAAGTTCGAGGTCACCAAGACCGATGACGAGTGGAAAGCCATCCTGTCGCCGGCCGCCTTCGACGTGCTGCGCAAGCAAGGCACGGAATATCCGGGCACCAGCCCGCTGCTCAACGAACACCGCAAGGGCATCTTCGCCTGCGCCGGCTGCGACCTGCCGGTCTACCCCTCGGAAACGAAGTTCGATTCCGGCACCGGCTGGCCGAGCTTCTGGCAAGAGATCGCCAACGGCATCGGCAAGACCGAGGACAGGTCGCTCGGCATGACCCGCACCGAGGTGCATTGCCGCCGATGCGGCGGCCATCTCGGCCACGTCTTCGACGACGGTCCGGCGCCGACCGGCCTGCGCCACTGCATCAACGGCGTGGCGCTGAGCTTCAAGCCGGCCGCGGCCTGACGAGATTCAGTTGGAAACGAAAAACTCCGGGTCTTGCGGCCCGGAGTTTTTTTCGCGGTCAGAGCTTTTCGGGCGTGGACTGGAGGAGCTTCCCGAAACCGCTGTCGCGTATGGTTCTTCCGTTAATGCCCGCCACCCCCGCCGCCACCAGGCGCGGCCGGCTTGTTGATCAGCATCGCGAACAGGCCGAGCGTCGCGAACAGCACCGTCAGCATGTAGAACACGTCCATGAAGGACAGCAGCGCCGCCTGCTGATGGACCATGCCCGACAGCTTGGAGATCGCCGCACCGGCCGCGTCGAGGCCTGATGTCTGCTCGAAGTTGAGCGTCATGTTCTGCAGCTTGGTCTGCGCGGCCGCACTGCCCCACTGCACATGCTCGCCGAGCCTCGCATAATGGAAGGCGTTGCGGTTGATCAGCACGGTGTTGATGAGGGCAAGGCCGACGGCACCGCCGAGGTTGCGGGTGAGGTTGAACAGGCCGGATGCGTTCTTCAGCCGGTCGGGCGGCAAGGTGCCGAGCGCGATGTTGTTGATCGGCACCATGCACAGCATCATCGAACAGCCGCGCAGGATCTGCGGGATGAGCAGCTCGTAGAAATCCCAGTCGGCGGTCAGATGCGTCATCCACCAGGTGCCGGTGGCGAAGCCGAAGAAGCCGATCATCATCATCAGCCGCAAATCGATCTTGCTCGACAGGAAGCCCGAAATCGGCGCGGTGACGAACATCGCCAGGCCGCTGACGAACAGCGCCTCGCCGATCATCATCGAATCATAGCCGCGGATACGGCCGAGGAAGACCGGATAGAGATAGGTCAGCCCGTAGAGGCCAATGCCGATGACGAAGGAAAACAGCGAGCCGAAGGCGAAGTTGACGTTGCTGAAGGCCCTGAGGTCGACGATCGGCTCCTCGGCGGTGAAGACGCGCCAGAAGAAGATCACCGCGCCGATGGTCATGACGATGGCGCAGATGAACACACCCTGGTCCTGCAGCCAGTCATTGTTGGGGCCTTCTTCCAGCACATATTCCATGCAGCCGAGGAAAGCCGCCATGCCGGCGAGGCCCCACCAGTCGAACTTGTTGAACAGCTTGAGATTGGGCTTGTCGAAGTCGATCAGCGACCAGGCGGCGGTCGCCACCAGGATGCCGGGCACGACGTTGACCAGGAACAGCCAATGCCATGAAAAGGCGTGACTGATATAGCCGCCGACGGTCGGGCCGATGGTCGGCGCCAGCGTCGCCACCAGGCCGATCATGGGCGAGACGACGGCGCGCTTGGAGGGCGGGAAGATGGTGAAGGCCGCGGCAAAGACGCTCGGGATCATGCCGCCGCCGATGAAGCCCTGCACGGCGCGGTAGACGATCATCTGATCGATGTTGGTGGCGGTCGCGGCAAGCGCGCTGGCGGCGGTGAAGCCGGCGGCGGCGATGGTGAACAGCACGCGCGTCGACAGCATCCGGCTAAGGAAGCCCGAGAGCGGGATCATCACCACCTCGGCGATCAGATAGGCCGTCTGCACCCACGGAATTTCATCGGAGCTGGCGCTGAGGCCCGCCTGGATCTCGGCCAGCGAGGCCGAGACGATCTGGATGTCCAGGATCGCCATGAACATGCCGAACACCATCGCCAGGAAGGCGATGACGCGGCGTGTGGAGATGGTGTCAGGGACCGCCGGTCTTGCCGGCGGCGCTCCTGCGGTGATCGTTGCGGTTGCCATTGCATGGGCCTCCTTGAGGCAGGCCGGGCGGCCCGGCGCTTCATCAGCCGCCGAGCCACCCTCCGAAAGCGCTTAGTTGGTCGTCGCGGCAGGCGCGGTGCGGCTGTCAACGTTGACGACAACGCTCAAGCCCGCACGCAGCTTGCCGGTCTTCAGGGCATCGGCCGGGACGTCGATGCGGACCGGGACGCGCTGCACGACCTTGGTGAAGTTGCCGGTGGCGTTTTCCGGCGGCAACAGCGAGAAGACCGCGCCTGAAGCCGGAGCCAGCGACGAGACGGTGCCCTGGATGGGATGGCCGTCGATGGCGTCGACCGAGATGTTGACCTTTTCGCCGGGAACCAGCCGGGCGAGCTGCGTCTCCTTGAAGTTGGCGACGACGTAGAGCTTGTCCATCGGCACGACGACGGCGAGCTTCTGGCCGGGGCTGACGAGGTCGCCCTGCTCGACGGAACGGTTGCCGACAATGCCGTCATAAGGCGCCTTGAGCACGGTGAAGGAAAGGTCGCGCGCGGCCTTGTCGCGGCCGAGCTGCAGCGAAGCGAGCGTGCTTGCCGACTCGGCGCGCTGCGCCTCGAGCACGCCGATATTGGCCTGTGCGGCGGCGATCTGGGCATCTGCTCCGACAAGAGCGGCATTGGCCTGGTCGAGCGCGGTCTGGGCATCGTCCAGCTGCGCCTGCGTGCCGACATGCGTCTTGACCAACTGCGCGGCGCGCTGCTGGGCACGGGCGGCATTGTCGGCAGCGGCCTGGTCGGCGACCTTCTGCGCCTTGGCCTGCTGCAGGGAAGCCTGCGCGGCCTTGGTCTGCGCGTCGATGCGGTCGAGCGTCTTGGACAATGTGGCGATCTGCGCCTCGGCCTGGGCAACGGCAATCTTGTAGTCGCCATCGTCGATCGTCAGCAGCGGGTCGCCGGCCTTGACCTGCTGGTTCTCGCTGACCTTGACCTGATCGACATAGCCGGAGATCTTGGGCGAAACGAACGCCATGTCGGCCTGGACATAGGCATCGTCTGTCGAGATCATGAAACGGCCCGTGGTCCAATAGTCGTAGCCATACCAGGCGCCGCCGCTCAACAGGGCAAGGCCGATGATCGGCAGCAGGAAGGAGCGCACCGAGCGCTTCTTCTTGGCCGGAGCTTCAGCCGCCGGCGGCGGTGCAACGGGCAGGACGGGAATTTCCGGTGCTTCCGTCGCCGGAGCGACCTTGGCGTTAGGGAAGGGGCGGACTTCGGCTGTGTTGGGCGCGTTCGAGGACATGACATCTCTCTAAAGTAATAATACTGAACCGTTCGGTTCGATCAGGCCGTTGACATAGCGTGGAAAGAGGACCATATCAAGAGGCAATCGAACCGGTTGGTTCGAATTATTTTCGAGGTGTGACTTTTATGGCCGACACAACGCCTGACGTCGAAACCGATAAATGCGACGACCTGCTGGAAAGCCTGCGTCGTGGCAGGCCGGCGGCCGGACAGGATCCGGTCAAGCGCAGCCAGATCATCGATGGCGCCCGCCGTGTCTTCATTGAGAAAGGCTTCGAAGCCGCTTCGATGAACGACATCACGCGCGAGGCCGGTGTGTCGAAGGGCACGATCTATGTCTACTTCGCCAACAAGGAAGAGCTGTTCGAGGCGCTGATCGAGGAAGAGCGCGGCACCATCTTCAAGAATATGTACGACATGCTCGACCGCGCCGACGATCTGCGCCAGACTCTGGTGAAGTTCGGCAAGGTGCTGTCGATGAAGATCACCTCGGCCAGGGTCATCCAGGCGCAGCGCACGGTGATCGGCGCCTCCGACAGGATCCCCGACATGGGCGCGCGGTTTTACGAACGCGGCCCCAAACGCGGCCATGACAAGGTGGTGAAGTTTCTCAATGCCGCCATCGAACGCGGCCTGCTCAAGATCGACGATGTCGATCTTGCCGCCTACCAGTTCACCGAACTGTGCCTGGCCGGCCTCTTCCGGCAG
This sequence comes from Mesorhizobium japonicum MAFF 303099, assembly GCF_000009625.1. Lineage (NCBI taxonomy): Bacteria > Pseudomonadati > Pseudomonadota > Alphaproteobacteria > Hyphomicrobiales > Phyllobacteriaceae > Mesorhizobium > Mesorhizobium japonicum. The sequence continues at coordinate 3,830,190 of NC_002678.2, read as the reverse complement.
TGCATCTTCGCCTACCGCACCAAGGCTCCGAGCCAGGAAGAAATCGACCACATCGTCAGGTCGGGCGTCGACATGTTCCTGAAGAACTACGGCACCGAACAGCTCGCCGAGGAAGAAAGCCACCAGATGATCGCGCTGGAGGCAAAGGCCTAGCCGCCATTGGCCGCAAGCACGATCGCGGCCTGCAATTCCTCCAGTCCCTCGCCCTTTTCCGATGACGTCGCCAGGACGAACGGAAACGCCGCCGGCCGCTTCTTGATCTTCTGCAGCGTCTCCTCGATCAGCCGCGGCACGCCGGCGACCTTGATCTTGTCGGTCTTGGTCAGCACGATCTGGTAGGACACCGCCGCCTTGTCGAGCAGCGACAGCACTTCGTCGTCCTTGGCCTTGATGCCGTGGCGGGCGTCGATCAGGACATAGACCCGCTTCAGTGTCACCCGGCCCTTGAGATAGTCGAAGACCAGCTTGGTCCACTCGTCGACCTTCTCCTTGGGCGCGGTGGCGTAGCCGTAGCCCGGCATGTCGACCAGCGCCATCGGCGGCAGGTCGGCGCCCTCGCCCGAAAATCCGTCCGGCACGAAATAGTTGAGCTCCTGCGTGCGCCCCGGCGTGTTGGAGGTGCGCGCCAGCCCCTTCTGGTTGACCAGCGCGTTGATCAGCGACGATTTGCCGACATTGGAGCGGCCGGCAAAGGCGATTTCCGGCGGCCCTTCCGGCGGCAGGAACTTCATGGCCGGCACGCCGCGGATGAAGATCCACCCGCGCGTGAACAGGTCGGTGGTGATCACAGTGCTGTTCAGAGCGTTCAAGCTGCTGCCTCCAGAAGAGAGATATTGGCGCCCCTGATGGCATCGAGGTTGCGGCCGATCTTGTCCACGGGCCAATGCCACCAGGCCAATGCCAGCAACCGCCTGATCGTCCTGTCGTCGAAACGCATCTTCACCACCTTGGCCGCGTTGCCGGCGACTATGGCATAGGGGGGCACATCGTGCGTCACAACCGATTTGGCGGCGATGATGGCGCCATGGCCGATTTCCACGCCGGGCAGGATCACCGCCTCCATGCCGATCCAGACGTCGCTGCCGACCACCGTGTCGCCGCGCACCTCCTTCGACCATGTCGCCGGGTCGAAGCCCTTTTCCCAGCCATGGCCGAAAATGTTGAACGGATAGGTCGAAAAGCCGGACATTGCGTGGTTGGCGCCGTTCATGATGAAGCGCGCGCCTTCGGCGATGGCGCAGAACTTGCCGATGATGAGCTTGTCGCCGATGAAGGGGTAGTGGTGCAGCACGCATTTCTGCGCGAATTTGTCTGGTCCGTCCGGGTCGTCGTAATAGGTGAAGTCGCCGATCTCGATGTTCGGCTCCGTCACCAGCGGCTTCAGGAAACCGACGCGGGTGTGCATCGGGATCGGGTGCTTGATGTTGGGGTTGGGTCCGTCCATGTCGGTTCGTCCGGGAATTGGCAGACCCGCGCATCCGCTACCGGAGGCGCCTGGTCAAAATAACGTGATCCGCCCTATAGCACCAATCGGCCGGGGAGCGAGTCTTCCGTGAGCGCCGGGCTCATTTGTCGCCGCGGCAGATCACGATCGGATTTGACAGCTGTCGAAACCGCCGCCTTGGTAGACGGTGACGTTGGCTGCACCTGGCGGCAGCTGCGCAAGCCAGGCACGCCGGCCCAGGTCGACCACAGTGCCGTGAGTGATGCCCTGGAAGCGGTCCAGGTTCGATCGCTGAAACCCAGCCGTCGGTACGCAAAAAGAAACCGGGGCCCTGCGAGGGACTACAGGACCCCGGCCTCGCCGAAAACGACTTCCCCAAGAAACATGGCACCTCGTCATGAGGCGGGGATGGCAGACCGAGAAAGCCCCAACGACCTGCCACTGCCCCTTTCACCGGAAGCCGTTACTTCGGCAACAGCACCTTGTTGACGACATGGATGACGCCGTTCGACTGGTTGACGTCGGCGATGGTCACCTTCGCCTCGCCGCCGGACTCATCCATGATGTAAAGCTTGCCCTTCTTGACCTCGGCGGTGAGCGTGTCGCCGGAGACGGTCTTCATCTCGTATTTGCCGCCCATCGCCTTGGCCTGCTTCATCATCTCGGCGCCTGAAATCTTGCCGGCCACGACATGCGCGGTCAGCACCTTGGTGAGCTTGTCCTTGTTCTCGGGCTTGAGCAGCGTGTCGACCGTGCCGGCCGGCAGTGCCGCGAAGGCCTCGTTGGTCGGTGCGAAGACGGTGAACGGGCCGGCGCCCTGCAGCGTGTCGACCAGGGCGGCGGCCTTGACGGCAGCGACCAGCGTCGTGTGATCCTTCGAATTGACGGCATTCTCGACGATGTTCTTGGTGGTGTACATCGGCGCGCCGCCGACAACAGGGTTCTTGGCGTAGGCGGGGGTGGCGATCGCCACGCCGGTGACGAGGGCGGAAATGGCGATGATCCTGAATGACGGCAAGCGCATGTGGTCTTCCTCCGGGTGAGGGCTGATCGGAATTGATAGCCTTGGAAATGCACCCGCAGTCACGCCGCTGCCGGCGCGCTAGTTTCGCCGATCACGGGAACGTGAACGAATATCCGCCCAAAGAAAAAGCCCGGACGAACCGGGCTTTTTCGAGAGAGGAGTTTCTATTCCGCCGGTGACGGTTTCTTTTTGAACAGGGCCATCAGATTGTCCCATAGTTCGATCTTGGCGCCCTGGCGCTTCATGATCACGCCTTGCTGCAGGATCGACAGCATGTTGTTCCAGGCCCAGTAGATGACCAGGCCGGCCGGGAAGCCCGCCATCATGAAGGTGAAGATGACAGGCATCCAGGTGAAGATCGCGGCCTGGGTCGGATCCGGCGGCGTCGGGTTCATGCGCATCTGCAGGAACATGGTGACGCCCATGATCAGCGGCCAGACACCGATCATCAGCATGTGCGGCAGCGTCACCGGGATCAGGCCGAACAGGTTGAACAGCGACGTCGGATCGGGCGCCGCCAGATCCTGGATCCAGCCGAAGAACGGCGCGTGGCGCATCTCGATGGTGATGTAGAGCACCTTGTAGAGCGAGAAGAAGACCGGGATCTGCAGCGCCACCGGCCAGCAGCCGGCAAGCGGATTGATCTTCTCGGTCTTGTACAGCTCCATCATCGCCTGCTGCTGCTTCATCTTGTCGTCCGCGTATTTCTCGCGGATCTCCAGCATCTTGGGCTGCACCTTCTTCATGTTCGCCATCGACGCGTAGGACTTGTTGGCAAGCGGGAAGAAGAGGGCCTTGACGATGACGGTGGTGGCGAGGATCGCCAGGCCGAAATTGCCGAGGAATTTGTAGAGCGTGTCGATCAGCCAGAACATCGGCTTGGTGATGAAATGGAACCAGCCCCAGTCGATCAGAAGGTCGAACCGCTTGATGTGGCGGTCTTCGGCATAGGCGTTGATCTTGGCGACTTCCTTGGCGCCGGCGAAGACCTCGGTCTCGACGGTCGCCGACTGGCCGGCCTCGACATTGATCGCGTCGGTCAGGAAGTCGGACTGGTAGCGGTGGCGGCCATCCTCGAAAAAGGCATAGCGCGGCTGGAACGGCTGCTTCTCGGTCGGCACCAGCGTGACGGCCCAATACTTGTCGGTGATGCCGAGCCAGCCATCGGTCGCCTTGCCGGGCTGGTACTGCTTGTCCTTCTCGATGGACGCGTATTTGTGTTCCTGCAGGCCTTCGGTGCCAGTGAAGCCGATCAGGCCCTCATGCAGCACATAGGTGCTGGCGACGGCCGGCTTGTCGTAGCGGGTGACGCGGCCGTAATTGAACAGCGAAACCGCGCTCGAGCCGGAATTCTGCACCGTGTCCGACACCGTGAACATGTAGTTGGCGTCGACGGAGAAGGTGCGCTTGAAGGTCAGGCCCTTGTCGTTGGTGTAGGTCAGCGTGACCGGCGTCGACGGGCTCAGCGTCGGATTGCCGTCGACATTCCACACCGTTTCAGCGCCCGGCACCGCGCCGGTCTTGTCGTTGCCGACGAAGCCGATCTCGGCGAAATAGCCGGTGGGCAAAGCCTGCGGGTTGAGCAGTTCGATCTCGGGCGAATTCTTGTCGACGGTCTCGGTGTAGTGCTTGAGCTTAAGGTCGTCGAGGCGCGCGCCGGTCAGGTTGATCGAGCCCTCGAGGCTCGGCGTGTCGATCTTGACGCGCTTGGAAGCGGCCAGCGCCTGATCGCGGCCGGCCACGGTGACGGTGTCACCGCCGGGCGCGTTGGGAATGGTGCCCGGCGCCGGAGCCGGTGTTCCAGCACCCGGATTGGCGGCCTCGGCCGCCTTCTTCTGCTCCTCGACGCGCTGCTGCTCGACGCGGGCGGCCTCGCGCTGGGCTTCGCTGCGCGGCAAGACATAAAAATATTGCCATACCGCCAGGATCAGCACCGACAGCGCGATGGTGATGAAGAAGTTCCGGTTGTTTTCCATCGAGAGCCCTTGGCCTATCGTGTTCCGCGAAATCGGCGGGAGAGTTCGGCCTTCAACTGGCCGAAGGGGGCGCGCAGCGCATCATCGCGCCCGACGATGACATAATCATTGCCGGGCACCATGTCATCTGCAGCATGGACGCGGACGGCTTCTTTCAGCCGCCGCCTGACGCGGTTGCGCACAACAGCGTTGCCGACCTTCTTGGTGACGGTGTAGCCGACGCGCGGCACCCCGCCATCGCCGCGGTCGAGGACCTCGACAAGGAAAAACCGTCCGCGTCGCTTTTCACCACGACGGACGGCCAGGAATTCCGCGCGTTTCAGAAGCCGCTTGGGATTTTGCCCCACTGGCTTGCCGGTTGCGGGCAACGATATCGTCTCGCTTAGGCGCTAAGCCGCTTGCGGCCGCGGTTGCGGCGAGCTGCGACGACGCCACGACCACCCTTGGTGGCCATGCGGGCACGGAAACCGTGCCGGCGTTTGCGGACGAGTTTGGACGGTTGGTAGGTACGCTTCATTTGTTTTAATACCGCGGGGTGCGGCCCTTCTTGATTCTGTCACTCTGTAACAGGAGCTTTGCCGGGCCGGCTTTGGCGCGATCGAAACCGCGCCGGGACGAGTGGCCCGAGCGTGAGCGGGCTTATAGAAAGAAGGGTTTTGGAAGTCAATCCGGCGTCGGCGCGACATGGACGCCGGCTTTATGACGGTAATTTAATGTTCCGGCCAAAGGATGAAATTGGCAAAAATGCCGTAATCGCCTAATCTTGGCCGATCAAGTGATTGTGAAGACAGGGTCGCATGAGCGAAACCAGCCAAGCGGGGGAAGGGAACGGAACGGCGCCCGCCGCCGTCCGCACGGTGCCCTTGTCGCGCGGCCTGTCGACGAAACTGCTGCTGCTGACCATCGTTTTCGTGCTTCTGGCCGAAGTGCTCATCTTCCTGCCCTGGATCGCCAGCTACCGGCTGAGCTGGCTCAAGGAACGGCTGAGCACGGCGGCGGCCGTGTCGATCGTGCTGGTGCAGGGCGAGTCGACCTCGCTGTCGCGCACGGCCCAGAATGACGTGCTGATGGCGATCGGCGCCAAGGCGATCGCGGTGCGCGATGGCGGCGTCTCGCGGCTTCTGGTGGTGGCGGACATGCCGCCGCAGGTCGACGAGCATATCGACCTCGCCAGCGTCGGCATGATCAAAGGCATGACCGGCGCGCTCGACACGCTGTTCTTCGGCGGCGACCGGATGCTGCGCGTCTTCGGACCGGTCGGCGACAGCGACAAGGAATTCGAGCTGATCATGCCGGATTACTCGCTGCGCAAGGCCATGCTCATCTATTCGCGCAATGTCGCCTTCGTGTCGCTGCTGATCTCGCTGTTCACCGCCATGCTGGTCTATGCCGCGATCGACCTGATCATGATCGGGCCGATCCGCACCATGACGCGCTCGATGCTGTCCTTCTCCGAAGCGCCCGACGACCCCGGGCGCATCATCCGTCCCGCCGCCCGCTCCGATGAAATCGGCGTTGCCGAACGCGAGCTGTCGCAGATGCAGGAGCGGCTGCAAAAGATGCTTTCCGAGCAGAAACACCTTGCCGATCTCGGCCTGGCGGTCTCCAAGATCAACCATGACATGCGCAACATCCTGGCCTCGGCGCAGCTGATGTCGGACCGCCTGCGCCAGGTCAGGGACCCGACCGTGCAGGCCTTTGCGCCGAAGCTTTTGCGGGCGCTCGACCGCGCCGTCTCCTATTCCGAAGGCGTGCTTCACTATGGCCGCACGCAGGAGCCGCCGCCTTCGCGCCGCCGGGTGCGGCTGCGCCAGCTGGTCGAGGACGTGCACGGTCTGCTCGACATCGAGGAAGGCATCGAGTTCATCAACGCCGTCGAGACGGCTTTCGAGGTGGACGCCGATTCCGACCAGCTGTTTAGGGTGCTCACCAATCTGTGCCGCAACTCGGTGCAAGCGATGGCGGCCGACACAGAGAGCGCGGTGGTACGGCGGCTCGCCGTATCCGCCGAGCGCATGGGCAGCGTCAGCCGCATCGCCGTCACCGATACCGGCCCCGGCCTGCCGCCGAAGGCGCGCGAAAACTTGTTCGCGGCGTTCCGCGGCTCGGCGCGCAGCGGCGGCACCGGCCTTGGCCTGGCGATCGCCCACGAACTGATCCGAGCGCATGGCGGCACGGTGGAACTGGTCGAATCGATTGGCGGGCGCACCACTTTCGCCGTCACCATCCCCGACCAACCGGTGCGGCTCGACCAGGCCCGCGGCAGTCTGCGCCGCCCGGCGTGACGGCCTCGGTGCAATTTTCCCAAGGGCTCTACCCTTCGGTCCGCACGCTTTCCAAGACCTTTGCCGAGACTTTTTCCCCGCTCGGCCTGAACGAGACCTGCTTCGCGGCAGCTTCAAAGCCCTGGGATCCGGGTCGCCATCCCCAGATGACGCACTCGCGACAAAACTTTTGCCGGATCGGCTTGCTTTTCGCAAATTCAGTCGTTAGGGAACTGCACACATTCGCGGCCGGTCCCTGGGATCGGATCGCGGGGCCATTGAAAACATGGCCCAGTGCGCGCCCGTAGCTCAGCTGGATAGAGCACCAGACTACGAATCTGGGGGTCAGGAGTTCGAATCTCTTCGGGCGCGCCAATATTTCCAAAGGCTTGAGGTGGATGGCCAAGAATAGCCGAAACCTCGGGGGCACTCTGGGGGCACTGGCTCCGAGCCGTCCACTTGCGCAGCACGTGACTGTTCAGTTCACATTCGAACCCGACATTGCTGCCGGTATTCTCCAGTTGGCACCGGCGTCGAACGATTGGTTGACCCGCCAGCGCGAGCACACTTTCGATGAAAATTACGGCGCAGAGCAGGCTTTCACCATGTGTGCCTTGCGGTTTCTACGGCGCAACATTGCACGGGTAAGCCGAAAGCGCTGGTGGCCACGGTTCTGGAGCGGGAGTGGTGGCGCCGCTGGCCGGAAGGGCGCGACGAATGAGAAGTCGGCTTCGTTCACCTCTTCACCAAACTGTCGGCGGCGTCGACCGCGACGCGTATCCTGCGGGACCGGGCGATATTCTCGGCCAGCATTTGTTCTGAGCGTTTAAGTGCGATCTCGGTCTGGCGGATGCGCCGCCTGGAATCGGCGAGTTCCTGGGTCAGAACATCGGCCTTGGCGGTCGCGTCAAAGTTCGGGTTCGGGATCACGGGACAACCTCGCTGCGCTGGTTTGCGCTAGAGGAAATATTTCCAAGGCGGTCTTGGTTCCGTCACGGTTGGCTACAGCCGGTCACACTTCGTCGCCGGGTGGCTTGCATGAGCGCCACCGTTCGCCTTTCACGCCGGCGAGAATCAGGCCCGCTGGCACCTGGCTATATCCGCCTGAACATGTAGGTCGTCGCATGCAGCGCCTTGCCGTCCGGGTCCCAGGCGAAGTCAGGGATCACACCAGCCACCTCGAAGCCGACGGAAGCGTATAGCGGCTCCGCGGCGTCCCCGGTTCGCGTGTCGAGGGTTATGAGGGTTTTCCGCAGTTCACGCGCGCGATTCAGCGCTTCATTCATCAGGGCTCGCCCGATGCCGCGCCTGCGTGCTTGCGGATGGACGATCATCTTTGCGATCTCGCAGCGATGCGGCTGGTTGGGCGGCATGGTGGTGAGAAGCTGGACGGTTCCGACGATCTCGCCGTCCCGCTCGGCGCCGAAAAGCACTCTACGTCCTGCGGCGACCTCACGCTGGACATCGCCTGACCAGAACCGAGCCGCGTCCTCGTAGTGCATGGGCGCCATGAAGCTGATAGCCGCTCCATCGGCTACGCTGTCCGCGAGAACCCTGGAAAGCTCCCCCAGCCTTTTTCGATGGCGGTAGCGTCGAGTTCAATTATCAGCGTTTCCATGTATGGCGGTTCCTTAAGCCATGGCGATAATGTAGCGGGCCGATTGTTCGCCGGTCTCAAAGGAAGAGGCGGCGTGCGCTTTCCGATCGGGGTCGACCGCCGCATCAAGGGCGCCGGCGATGTCGGCGAACACAAGACCTCGATGCTGCAGGACCTGGAACGCGGCCGGCCGATGGAAATCGACGCGCTGGTGAGCGCGGTGCAGGAGCTTGGTCGGCTGGCGGACAAGCCGACGCCGACCATAGATGCGGTGCTGGCGCTGGTGCGGCGGCTGGCGGTGGAGCGCGGATGTTACGGGTGATGCGGCACGGCGGGCCAAACCTTGACGCGCTCATGCCCCGCCCAAAATATCGTGGGCCGCCCTTGTTGCCGATCCGGGAGGGGCGTGCCGAAACAGATATGCCCTGACCCACGTCCAGCCTTTGGTATCAAGGAACCGCCTCCATGCTTCGATATGCCTGCCTCCTCGGAATTTTGGCCATGACAACGGCTCATTCCGCGATGGCGCAGAGCGACGCCGAAATGAAAGCTTGCGTCGACCGGTCCGGCGGCGCCACCTCGGCAATGCTGGATTGCGGGAAGACCGAGATCGACAAGTTCGATGCCAGGTTGAACACGGCCTATAATACGCTGATGCATCGCGAACACGGCCCTGAACGCGCCCGGCTGCAGCGCGAGCAGCGCGCCTGGCTGAAGCATCATCTGCGGGAAACGCACCGTCTTGCCGCCGATCCCGACAACGGATCGGCCGCCTTCCTCACATCGCAAAGCTTTGAGCTGGACGATTTGAGCGCACGCACGGCCGAACTCGAAAAACGTGTCCAGCAAAACCCCTAGAGTCTTTAGTTTTGACGCAATTCCGGACGGAAAACCGTTCACACTTTTCCTGGAATTGCTCTAGTTGGCCCCCATGCCGGCGCTGGTGCCGCGGCTGCGCGGGCCGATCGACCGCGGGCGGGATATGCCTTTCGCACAGCCTCGGCCAGTCGGGATGGCCGCGCCGGTCATCTTTTCCTTAGCCGATGGTTCCAGGAGTATTGACTCGACCACCGGAGTCGCAACGCTTAGATTGCGTACGGATCACTAGCCTTCTACGGGGGAAGCCAACTGAGATATCAGGATGGCTTTGGCAATGAACAGGTCGATAACTGCCATTACTGTGACGCATAACAGCGCCCATACCGTGCGGGGCGCGCTCGCTCGCCTGCCGCCAGGGGTGGAGATCGTATGCGTCGACAATGCAAGTACCGACGATCTTTCCACCGCGCTGTCCGACCTTGCCGTTCATCGCATCGACAATCCCGTAAACCTCGGCTTCGGGCGCGCGTGCAACATCGGGGCGGCGGCGGCGACGGGGGAGTATCTGCTGTTCATCAACCCCGACGTGCGTCTTGGGACGGATGCCGTCGACGCGCTCCTGCAGGCGGCCGAACGCTATCCAAATTGCGGCGTCTTCGTGCCGCGCACCAATACGGTGGATGGCCGGCTTTGGTTTCGCGAGGAGAGCGAGATCGATCGCCTTTCCGGCGTGTCGCTGCCCACACGAATCCGGCAGGTCTGGGGAGATTGTTGCGTCCGCTTCGTCAATGGCGGCGTGTTCATGATCAAACGAACGCTCTTTCTCGATACGGGCGGGTTTGATGAGGACATTTTCCTGTATTTCGAAGATGACGACCTTTCATATCGTCTGCTGCAGCGTGACGAGCCCATGATCCTTGTCAGTGGCGCGCATGCTGTCCACGACATTGGCACGTCGGTTGCGCAATCAACCCGGTCACGTATTTTTCGGTATCGCTCGAAGATGCGATCGGAGATCCACTTGCGCAAGAAATACGGCATCGCCTATAGCCCATTTGTGGACATACTCCGTTACTCGACGAAAATAGGCTTCTATTGCCTGACGCTTAATCGAAACAGATTGATCAATTCCCTGGGCCGACTGATTGGTATATTCGACAGCATCCTTGACCGATCGCGTGCGAATCGGAACGGCGGCTATGTCGCCTGACGCTGCCGACACGAGGGTTGCCTTACCTGATGTCCTGCCCCGCGAGCCGCGTAAAGGCGACGGCGTCGACCCAAGCAGTGCGGTGAGCGAAATCCACATCCACGCACCGGGGCGCTACATCGTCGAGCTTTGGCCAACAGAGAGGTGGATGCCGTTTGTCCGGCTCGATGTTCGCCGCCCAGGACATGCGGACAGGATCGTCTACGTGCCGGTCACCACGCGGACGTCCTATCTGCTCAAAAGCAGCGAAGGCGGCATGGTGCTGCGATTTGACAGAGGCGACGTCGTTGCGGCGCGTGTTCGGCCCTTAAACATCGGAGATGTTGGCGCGCTGCTGAGTCGGCGTCGTCGCCACAAGCGATTTCAGCTGCCGCTTGGCCGAGGCGCCGTCTTGCAGCCTCTTTTGCACATCTCAGGACCGGAAGGGCGTGAATTGGCCCGCGCCCTTGGCAGTCTTGCCGGTTGGGGCTTTGGCACAGCGAGCGACAATCTGCAGAAGACCCTGTCGCGGCACTTCAATGGTCCGCAAGCCGAGGCCCCCGAACGCCTACCCACCGTCGAGCCGAAGATCGCCGTCGCGCTTCACCTGCATTACCCCGATCTCTGGCCCGAGTTCGAGGCGTTGCTGGAGGCGACCGGTCGTCAATTCCAGCTCTTTCTCACGCTGACCCGGCCTGACGCGGCACTCGCGCAACGCGTTCAGGCAAGATTTCCGGGTGCCGAGATCACGGTTTACGAAAATCGTGGCCGCGACGTCGGCCCCTTCATCCAATTGCTTCGCGAAGGAAAGTTCGATCCGTTCGATCTTATCTGCAAGCTGCATGGCAAGAAGTCGGGGCAGAGCGGGCCGCGCATGGTTCTCGGTGAGATCTGGCGTCAGGTGAGCGCGTTCGACCTGATCGGATCCCGCGGCGTGGTCGACCGCATCATCGCCAACTTCGAGCGTTCGCCCGACACCCAGATGATTGGATCCAGACGCTTTCGGCTGCCCAATGAATGGAAGGGGGAGAAGTCTGCGTGGGGCGAGAACAGGGCGATGGCCCTCAATCTCCTGGAGACAATGGGGATGCCCTCCAGTTCTCGCCTCGATTTCTTTGCCGGGACGATGTTCTGGGTCCGTCGCGGCGCGCTGGAACCACTGCGACGGCTCGATCTGCCTTTGGCAGCCTTTCCCGAAGAGACAGGCCAACAAGACGGCACATTGCAGCATGCCCTCGAGCGTGTTCTTGGAATGATCTGCACAAAGATCGGCGTTGCCTCGGATGGTGACATGACGACGGATTCCCGCGAGGCAGACCCGATTGGATAGATCCGAATTTTTGATCCTTGTAAGATCGCTCATCAGCAGAAGCCGATGGAAGACATTTCGCCTCTGGCAACGAATTCGAGCCAGTGGGCTGTTCGATGTATCGTGGTATCTGGCTCAAAATCCGGATGTAGCCCGCAGCGGGAAAGATCCGATCCTGCATTACATCAGATATGGTGTCTCGGAGTCCCGAAACCCTAGTCCGAACTTCGACAACGAATACTATCTGGTGAAAAATCCCGACGTGGCTGCCGCGTCGATGAACCCGTTGGATCACTACATTCGTTTCGGCAAGAGCGAGGGGCGCAGCCCCCGACGTGCTTCGGGCACAAATGCCGGCGCCATCCAGAGACCCGACACCTACGTGCCGCGATCCAGCGAGAGGCCACCCGCCGCATTGAAGGCGCGCCTCATTGCCTTCTACCTACCCCAGTTTCATCCGATTCCTGAAAACGACGCCTTTTGGGGCAAGGGTTTCACGGAATGGACGAATGTGACACGCGCGGCGCCGCAATTCGATGATCATTATCAGCCCAGGCGGCCGGCGGACCTCGGCTTCTACGACCTGAGGGTGAAGGACATCCAGAAGGAACAGATCGAGATTGCCGTTCAGTACGGTGTCTCGGGGTTCTGTTTTCACTTCTACTGGTTCAACGGCAAGCGCGTCCTCGAGATGCCGATCACACAATTTATCGAAAATGACGCGCACGAACTGGGCTTCTGCATCAATTGGGCAAATGAACCCTGGAGCCGCCGTTGGGATGGGCGCGATCAGGAGGTGCTGATTGCGCAATCGCATTCACCCGAAGACGACCTGGCCTTCATCGAATATGTATCCCGCTATTTTCGCGACCGGCGATACATCCGCATCGGTGGCAAGCCACTGCTGATGATTTACCGGCCCGGATTGTTTCCATCAGCCACTGAAACAGCACAACGCTGGAGAGCCTATTGCCGGGAAGCCGGCATCGGCGAGATTTTTCTTGCCTATCCGCAGTCGTTCGACAAGGACGATCCCGCCGAATTCGGATTCGACGCCGCCGTCGAATTTCCACCGAATCTTGGAAAATTACGCGAGATCAGCGGCAGAATTCCAACGCTCAAGAGCGGCTTCAGGGGAAAGATCTTCGACTGGACAGAGCTCCTCAATCGCAGCCGCGCCTACCCACAGGTCCCCTACACGCTGTTTCGCGGACTTTGCCCTTCCTGGGACAACACCGCACGGAGGATGGAGGCAGCCCACATTCTGATGAACGCATCGCCGTCCCGCTACGCAGAATGGCTCGCCAACGCGGTCGCCGATACATGCGATCGTTTCGCCGATTTCGACAGCCGCCTGATCTTCGTCAATGCCTGGAACGAGTGGGCTGAAGGAGCCTATCTCGAGCCTGACGCCCGCTATGGCTACGCCTATCTGCAGGAGACGCGGAACGTCCTGTCGGCTCCATCAGCGGCCGGCAAATTTCCCACGGGTGCGTCCTGGCGCGTTTTGTTCGTTTCGCACGATGCCGCTCTCGGTGGGGCGCAGGCTTCGTTGATCGACATCGTCCAATGGCTGCAATCGCACACGGAGCTGGAGATAAAGGTGCTGTGCCTGGCAGGCGGTGAACGGCTCGAACAGTTTCGACGCATCGTCGATACCGCCCTTCTGGACGATCTGGTTTCGCCAACCGAGACGACGGCCACGAAGCTGGCCCGCATCGCCGATTGGTACGGCGGCAGACCGGACCTCATCTATTGCAACAGCCTGGCCACCGGCCGTGTGCATGCGCTGCTTGGTGAACTGGACATTCCTATCCTGACGCATGCCAGGGAATTGGCAACCAGCGTCGCCCGATACGCCAAGGACGACATGGAGGATGTCGTTTCCCACACGCAGAGATTCGTTGCGTGTTCGCCAAGTGTCCGGGACTATCTGGTGGCCGAGCACAAGGTCGAAACGAACGCCATCGACGTCATTCCAAGCGCAGTTCCGCAGCCCGGCGCCGATCCCGGTCAGACGGAAATCCAGCGTCTTGAACGTCGCCGGCTGGCCGGCTGGCCCGTGGACAAGACCATCGTCCTGGGATCGGGCCTCGCAATGCCCTTCCGCAAGGGTGCCGACCTGTTTATCGAAGTGGCCCGAATTCTTCGAGCCCGTGGGGTTGAGGACTATCATTTCTACTGGCTCGGCTCATTTCCGGAGCGGGAACGGGATGAGGTTCTCGGCACCTGGTCGCAGCACCTCGACAGGATGCGGGCGGACGGGTTGGACGAAAAGGTGACATTTCTGGGCGATGTCGACGATGTGCGCGGCTATCTTCGGGCCGCCGATCTGTTTCTTCTGACATCCCGCGAAGAGCCGTTCGGCCGCGTCATGCTGGAGGCGGCATTCGCCGAGTTGCCGGTGATCTGCTTCGCAGGCAGCGGCGGGGCGCCGGATTTCGTCGAGGACGATGCCGGCATCATCGTCGAGCGGGCCGATCCGGCCGCGATGGCCGATGCGACGCTGAAACTGATCCGGAACCAGCCGCTGCGGACGACGCTCGGCAAGCAGGCGAGCGCCAAGGCGCGGCGACATTTTTCCACCGACCGGGTCTTTCCGCGCCTGCTGTCGACCATGCGGAAGGTTGCAGGCCAACCGCCCGCGGTCCCGATCATCGTGCCGAACTAAAATTACCGCCCGCTACCTGCATGAACGTATGGACCGCATCCTGGAGGCAGTCCTTTTCTGGAGTATCACTCCGGCGTCCCTGGCACCCGTGTCATCTTCAATGAAAACTATTCCGGGGCGCCCTATCCTCAATTCGGCCCCAAGGGAATGGCCGGCGACTGGGAAGCCAACGCGCCCTGGCGCAAGAAGCGGGAAGCGCGCCAGCAGCAGGGGCGCTAGCAGGAAAATTGGATGCGGGTCGCGAGGCCCGCATCCACCTATGTGCGATCAGCGCCCTGCAGCTGCTTCCGCCGCCAGGCGGCAGGCGCTTCGCCGACCCGTTCGCGGAAGAACCTTGAGAAATAGGCGGGGTCGTCGAAGCCGATCTCGTAGGCGATGTCCTCGACCGTGCGCACGGTGAACAGCAGCAGCCGCTTGGCTTCCAGCAGCCGCCGCTCGCTGGCGACGCGCTTGACGCCGCTGCCCAGCACCGCATGGGCGGCCAAGTCGAGGACGACGTCGTGGCCAGCATCTCGACATAGAGGTCGACCGGCCAGTTATCGCGGAAAATGCGCATGACCGTGGAAAGTTCTGCCGCGACGAACCGAACGCCTCAGCTCTCACCCTCGATCAGACCCTCCAGGAGATCGAGCAGCTGCTCCAGCTTCTCGTGCCCAAGCCGCCGCTCGATGTCGTCGTAGATGACGCGGCGCTCGGGCGACAGGGCATCGATCAGGGCGGAGCCGGCCGGGGCGATGGTCAGCACGACGCGGCGGCCGTCGCCTTCCGCCTTGTTGCGGGTGATGAACCTTCGGCCCTCGAGCGCCTTGATGATGCGCGTCAGGCTGGGCGGCAGCACCGATGCACGATCGGCGAGCTCGGTCGCCTCGACCGGGCCGGCCTCGCTCAGCACGCGCAGCACACGCCATTGCTGCTCGGTCACGTCATGCGCGGCGAGCATCGGGCGAAACCGCGCCATCACCACTTCGCGGGCATGAAGCAGCGCCATTGGTAAGGAGCGGCGGGTGTTCTCGGGCAGCAAGTGAAATTCTCTCCAGCGCAGGCTTGCAATCGGCAGGCTTTGCCGAGCGCTAGCCCTAAAGCCGGTCACCTTCATCCCGTATCGTCGCCTCAGGCCTGATGCAAGGCTTGACTTCCGATGTCCCCGGATCGCGGCGCGCTGGCGCCATGGTCGGTCCGGCGCCGTCTTGTGCTCCCGCCCTTCAAATTTTTGAGAGAATATTCCCGGCTTTGCCGAGAACGGCGAAACACGTTCTTTGATAAAATCGATAGAATTTCTGACGATGTGACCAAGCTTGGGCAATCCGCCTTGCTGCCATGACTTCACAACCGCAGAGATCAATCATGTCCGACGTCAACAACACTTTGCCATCTTCCCTTTGGTCAACCATCAACCGGCGCAGCGGCCTGGCTCTGCTGTTCGCATCGGCCGTCGCGGTCGGCAGCCTGATGGCGCAGCATGCGTCCTTGGCCGAGGACAAGAAGGCGATCAAGGTCGGCATCATCAGCGGCGAGGATGAGGATGTCTGGCGCGTCGTCGTCGCCCAGGCCGCCGAGAAGGGCCTGACCATCGAGACCGTGGTGTTCAACGATTACACCCAGCCCAACGAGGCGCTGGAGCGCGGCGAGATCGACGCCAACGCCTTCCAGCACCAGCCCTATCTCGACAACCAGATCAAGACTCAAGGCTACCATATCGTGCGTGTCGGCTACACCGGCGTCTGGCCGATCGGCCTCTACTCCAAGAAGTACAAGGCGGTCGCCGACTTGCCCGAGGGGGCGGTGATCGGCGTGCCGAACGACCCGTCCAATGAAGGCCGCGCGCTGCGCGTGCTGCAGAATGAGGGCGTGATCAAGCTGAAAGACGGCACCGGCATCCTGGCCACCACCGCCGACATCGCGGAAAACCCCAAGAAGGTCGAGATCAAGGAACTCGACGCCGGCATCGTCGGCCGCTCGGTCGAGGATCTCGACGCCGCCGTGGTCAACACCGACTGGGCGCTGAAGAGCGGGCTGACGCCGGAAAACCGCATCGCGCAGGAACCCATCGCGGACAATCCTTACCGCAACTTCATCGCGGTCAAGGTCGGCAATGAGAACGAGGCCTGGGTGAAGACGCTGGTGGCGTCCTACCAGAACGACGCGGTGAAGGCCGAATTCGACAAGGTCTACAAGGGCACCGGCCTCAGCGCCTATTGATCCGCGACCGGACGCCCGGTTCGAGAGCAAACGCGGTCCGCGCCCGAGCGCGGGCCGCACTTGCATTTTCGGATGGCGAGAGCAGGAACACGCATGAACCAGCATATAACGGCATCCCAGGCGATCGCCGATCCGACCCACGCCAGACCCGACGCGTCGCAAGACGTGGTGCGCCTAGTCGACCTGAAGCGGCGCTTCGGCACCACGCCGGCGATCGACGGCATCTCGCTGACGGTGCGCAAGGGTGAGATCCTCGGCATTATCGGCCGCAGCGGCGCCGGCAAATCGACGCTGATCCGCTGCCTGAACGGGCTGGAGCGGCCCGATTCCGGCGAAGTGTTCATCGAGGGCCGCGAGATCGGCCGGCTCGGCGAGCGCGACCTGCAGCCGCTGCGGCGGCGCATCGGCATGATCTTCCAGCACTTCAACCTGCTGTCGGCCAAGACGGTCGAGGACAATGTGGCGCTGCCGCTGAAGATCGAGGGCAGGCCGAAGGCCGAACGGCTGGCGCGGGCGGCGGAGCTGCTTGACCTCGTTGGCCTGTCGGAGAAAGCCCGGGCCTATCCGGCATCGCTGTCAGGCGGCCAGAAGCAGCGCGTCGGCATCGCCCGGGCGCTTGCCGCGCGGCCGGCGCTGCTGTTGTCTGACGAAGCGACTTCGGCGCTCGACCCCGAGACGACGCGCTCGATCCTGGCGCTGCTGAAAGACATCAACCGGCAGCTTGGCCTGACCATCCTGCTGATCACCCATGAGATGGAGGTGATCCGCTCGATCGCCGACCGCGTGGCGGTGATCGATGCCGGGCGCATCGTCGAGCAAGGCCCGGTCTGGTCGGTGTTCGCCGATCCGCAATCGGACATCACCAAAAGCCTGCTCGGCGCCATCCGGCCGCAATTGCCCGCCGAACTGGCGGCGCGGCTGCTGCCGGCTTCCGGCGCGGAGACGATCCTGCGTGTGGACGTGGCCGGCGACGCGGCAAGCGGCCCGCTGCTGTCCGACCTTGCCACTTCTGTTCCGGGCGCCTTCCGCCTCGTCCATGGCGGCATCGACCATATCCAGCAGCAGCCCGTCGGGACGCTTTTCCTCTCCATTCCCGGCAGCGATGCGAGCCACCTCGCTGCTGTCATCACATTCCTGAAGGCCCGCCAGGCGCGGGTGGAGGTGCTTGGCCATGTCGCCCATCCTGTTTGAGCTTCTGCTGCGATCGATCTGGGAGACGGTGCTGATGACGGCCGCCTCCGGCCTGATCTCGCTGGTCTTCGGCCTGCCGCTTTGTCTGGCCTTGATATCAACCGAACGCGGCGGCATCGCCGAGAGCCTGTGGGTCAACCGCGTGCTCGGCGCAATCATCAACGGCTTCCGCTCGGTACCGTTCATCATCCTGCTGGTGGCGCTGATCCCGCTGACGCGGCTGATCGTCGGCACCTCGATCGGCACCTGGGCGGCCATCGTGCCGCTGTCGATCGCCGCCACGCCCTATTATGCGCGCATCGCCGAAGTGTCGCTGCGCGAGGTCGACCCCGGCCTGATCGAAGCGGCGCGCGCCATGGGCGGCAACCGCTGGACGATCATTCGCGAGGTGCTGGTGCCCGAGGCGCTGCCCGGCATCGTCGCCGGCTTCACGGTGACCTTGGTGACGCTGATCGGCGCCTCGGCCATGGCCGGCGCCATCGGCGCCGGCGGTCTCGGCGACCTCGCCATCCGCTATGGCTACCAGCGTTTCGAGACGTCGGTGATGGTGGCGGTGGTCATCGTGCTGATCATCCTGGTGTGTGGGGTCCAATGGGCGGGGGATCGCCTGGTGGCGCGGCTGGACCGGCGGGGGTGATTTGGTGGGCTCGCGAGGAATGGGGCGAGGCTCCCCGACTTCGTCATCCACGGGCGGAGCAGCCGCGAAGCGGCGTCGCGGAGACCCGAGGATGACGAAGCGATGGGCGTTCCGGCCAACTACCGAAGCATGCGTCCGTCGGCGCGAGCCGGGCTAGCCTCTCAACCTAACCCCTTCCGGATCGAAGAACGGCATCGGCGCCACGACCGCGCGGGTCGGCCTGCCGTCGATGTCGATGCTGAGTTCGGTGCCGATGGCCGTGAAGGGCAGCCGCAGATGCGCAGTGGCCAGCACCTTGCCGAGGGAATAGCCGTGGTCACTGTAGGTGACGATGCCGGCATCCTCGCCATCGGCCAAAACCCTGGCGTCCGTCGCCGCCGGTTTGTTGCCGTCGAGGATCAGCCCGGTCCAGCGCTCGTCGAGGCCCTTGTCACGGATCTTGAGCAGCGCTTCGCGGCCGATGAAATCGCCCTTGTCGAACTTGATCCAGCGGTCGAGGCCGACATGGAACGGCGTGCGGGTCTCGTCCATGTCGATGCCATGCGCCGGATAGGCCTTTTCCAGGCCGAGCGTGAACATCGCCAGCACGCCATAGGGTTTCAGGCCGAAGTCCTTGCCGGCCCGCATCAGCGTATCCCAGACCGAGGCCGCCTCGTCGGCCGGCACGAAGAGTTCGAAGCCGAGTTCGCCGGTCACGCCGGTGCGGGAGATCAGGACGCGCGTGCCGTTGACATGGCCTGAGGTGAACGCCCAGCGCTTGAGACCGTCCAGATCGGCATCTGAGATCATCGCCTTCAACAGTTCGCGCGAACGCGGGCCCTGGATGGTCGGGAAGGCGACGGCGGCGGTAATGTCGGTGACGTAGGCCTTGCGGCCCTGGGCATGGTGCTGCAGCCAGGGCAGCATCTTCAGGCGGTTGACCGAGCCGGTGACCAGCATGAAATGCTCCGGCCCCAGCCGGAACACGGTAAGGTCGTCCATGATGCCGCCATCCTCGCGGCAGACTGTGGAATAGCGGACCTGGCCCGGCTTCATCGCCACGGCATCGTTGACGATGACATGGTTGACCAGCGCCTCGGCGTCCGGCCCCTTGATGTCCATCTTGCCCATGGTGCTGAGATCCTGCACGCCGACATTGGCGCGCGTGTTCAGGTGCTCGTCGGTGACGCCGGAATAGTATTTGGCCGAGATGAAATCGCCGCCGACCCGACCCATGGTCGCACCGAGCCCGACGATGCTGCTGTAGAAGGGGGAACGCCGCTCAGCCAAGAAGGTCTCCATCATTCATTGCAGTCCGGAGACCGTTTCGAAATTCGCTCTGGCGAGTCATATGAAGGTGGTTTCGAGAACCGGAGCGCAGCGGACATTCAGGTCCGTGAGCTCAGTTCTACTGCACGCAGTAGAACGGGGAAGCGCAGAAACCGCCTTCAGATGGCCGCCAGAGTAGAATTTCCAACGGTCTCAGTTGCCGTAGACGTCGAAGGAAAAGTACTTGTCGTTAATTTCCTTGTATTTGCCGTTGGCGCGCAAGGCGTCGATCGCCGCATTGAACTTGCCGGCCAGTTCCTTGTTGCCCTTCTGCAGGGCGATACCGACGCCGGGTCCGTGAATGGCCGGATCGGCCGTCAGCGTGCCGAGCAGCTTGCAGCAGGCGCCATCGGGCTTCTTCAGCCATTCGGTCAGGATGATCGAGCCGTCCATCATCGCATCGAGGCGGCCATTGGCCATGTCGGTGCGGGCGTCGTCGCCGGTCGGATAGGCCTTGACGGTCGAGCCTGAGTATTTCTGCTCGGCGAATTTCTGGTGGATGGTCGCGGTCTGCACGCCGAGCGCCTTGCCTTTCAGGTCGTCCGGCGAGGTGCCGGCGATGGTCGAGTCCTTCGGCACCGTGATGGCCGGCGGCGTCTGGTAGTATTTATGGGTGAACTCGACCTTCTCGGCCCGCTCCGGCGTGATGGTGATGTTGATGATCGCATCGAACTTGCCAGCCTGCAGTGCAGGAATAGAGCCGTCGAAATCCTGAACTGTGAATTCGCATTCGGCCTTCATCTCAGCGCACAGCGCCTTGCCGAGGTCGATGTCGAAGCCGCCCAGCGTGCCGTCGGCATTGGCGTAGTTGAAGGGCGGATAGGCGCCCTCGGTACCGATCCTGAGCTTGTCCTGGGCGCTGGCGGCACCGCTGGCAAGCGTGAGGGCGACGGAAGCGGCAAGCACGAAACGACCGAAAAGACGCATGTTCCAGATCTCCGTTGACTGGGGAAGTCTACGGGCTTTGGTGCTTTCGGCGGAGACGGAAGCGACATGTGCTGCGGCGATCACGGCGCCGTGAGCGATCCACATTGTGGCAAGGGGCGGTGTTTAGCCGGCGCGCTGCCCGTCCGTCGCCTTCCGGTCAACGGTGAGACCGTCCGCCGACAGGACCACGCCAAACTTCTCGCTGGCTTCCTCTGCGGTGTAGTATCCCAGCGCCACGTCGCGCTGCACCTGATCGGCGTCGCGCTCGCGCGGGTCGCCATAGCCGCCGCCGCCCGGCGTGCCAACGCGCACGCGGTCGCCGGCCTTCAGCGGGATGTCCTGTTCCTTGGACAGATGCGGCGGCACATGCGCCACCCCGCCGCGGAAGACGGTCACGCTGTTGGGTTCGCCATCCTTGCCGCCGAGCGCGCCTTGCGGGCCGAAACGGCCGTGATCCATGACGAAGGAGGCCCGCGCATCGCCGCGCAGGATCTCGACCTCATAGGCGAGGCCGAAACCGCCGCGATGCTTGCCGGCGCCGCCCGAGCCTTCGCGCAACGCATAGTGGCGATAGAGCACCGGAAAGGCCTGCTCCATGATCTCGACCGGCGGCGACTTGGAAATGCCGATGGTCGAGCAACCATTGGTCAGCCCGTCATGGCCTGAATTGCCGCCATAGCCGCCACCGGAGATCTGGTACATGACGTAATCGCGGCCGCGCGCCGGGTCGTTGCCGCCGAGCGCGAAATTGCCGCTGGAGCCGGCGGGCGCCGCCGTCACCTTGTCCGGCAATGCCTGCACCATGGCCGCGAACACCGCCTCGGCGATGCGCTGCGAGACTTCCGCCGCGCAGCCCGACACGGGACGCGGGTATTTGGCGTCGAGGAAGGTGCCTTCCGGCCGCCTGACGATCAACGGCTCGAAGGCGCCGGCGCTGATCGGCACATCCGGAAAGATATGACGCATGGCGAGATAGACCGAGGACAGGGTCGTCGCCAGCACGCTGTTCATCGGCCCGGCGCAAGGCTTGGATGAGCCGGCGAAATCGAAGGTCAGCGTGTCGCCTTGTTTCTCCACCGCTAGCGCGATGGTCAGCGGCTCGTTGACCACCCCATCGGAATCGACAAAGGCCTTCGAATGATAGGTGCCGTCGGGAATAGCCGCTATGTTGGCGCGCATCTGCTCGGCGGCGCGGCGGCGCAGTTCGGCGATTGCTTCGACAACAGTTTCGTCACCGTAACGATCCAGGATTCCATTGAGCCGATCCTGGCCGATCAGCAGTGCGGCGGCCTGGGCCCTGATATCGCCGATGCGCTGGTCGGCGACGCGGATGTTGGAGCAGATGATGGCGTAGATCTCGGGATCGAGCACGCCCTTCTTGAAGAGTTTCACCGGCGGCAGCCGCAGGCCTTCCTGCTCGACCGCGGTGGCGGAGGCCGAGAAACCACCCGGCACCGAGCCGCCAATATCGGGCCAGTGGCCGGTGTTGGACAGCCAGCAGAAGATCTTTCCCGCCCGGTAGACCGGCATGGCGAAGCGCACATCCATCAGATGCGTGCCGCCAAGATAGGGGTCGTTGACGATGTATATGTCGCCCGGCTCAGGGGCCAGGCAACGGCCGTCGGCGATCATCTCGATCACCGTTTTCGTCGAATATTGCATGACGCCGACGAACACCGGCAGGCCTTGGCTTCCCTGTGCGATCAGCGAGCCGTCGACAGCTGAATAGATGCCGTCGGAGCGGTCGTTGGCTTCGGCGATGACCGGCGAGAAGGCGGCGCGGGAGAAGGTCAGGTCCATCTCATCGCAGACCTGCTGCAAGGCCGCCTGGAGGACCGAAAGCGTGATGGCGTCGAGCTTTGCCATATCAATGTCAGGCATATCAGGCCTCGCCAATGTCGATGATGATGTTGCCGTCGGCATCCGACCGGGCGCGGTCGCCGGGTTCGAGCACGGTGGTGGCGTCCATCTGTTCGAGGATCGCCGGGCCTTCGATGACGGCATCGAGCGGCAATTTTTCGCGTGCATATACCGGCGTGTCGTGCCACTGGCCCGCATACCAGACCGGCCGGATCTCGCGCCGCGCCTCGTCCAGCGTTTTCGCGCGACCGGCCGGGTCGATCAGGCGCGACAGGTCGATCGCCGGGCGCACGCCGGTGACCGAGGTGTTGAGGTTGACCAGGTTGGCGCGGATTTCCGGCAGCTCGACCTTGAAGCGGGCGAAATAGGCCTTTTCGAACAGCGCCTGCAACTCCTGCCGGGTCACGGTCGAGGACGGCAGCGGCACGTTGATGATGTGGGTCTGGCCGACAAACTGCATGTCGGCGGAGTGGGTGACGCGGATCGTCTCGGGCTTCACCGCTTCCTTGCCGATCAGCTGCTCGCCTTCGTTTCGGTGCCGTTCCAATACATGGTGCAGCTGGGTTTCGTCGAGCACGGCAACCGGCTGGTTGATGGTGTTGACGAAGTCATGACGCAGATCGGCGACGACGCAGCCGAGCGCATTGGTGATGCCTGGACGCGCCGGCACCAGCACACGGGGCAGGCCGAGTTCGCGCGCCAGGGCGGTCGCATGCAGCGGCCCGGCGCCGCCGAAAGCAAACAGCGCGAAATCGCGCGGGTCATGGCCTCGCGACACCGAGACCATGCGGATGGCGCCGGCCATCTTCATGTTGCCGAGCCTCAGCACAGCACCTGCTGCCTCGACGCCGGACAGTCCAGTCGCCTTGCCGATCTTGTCCGCGAAAATGCCGGTGACGCGCTCCACAGTGACCGGGTTGTCGACGGCCAGCAGCTTCTTCGGCGCCAGCCGGCCGAGCACCAGATTGGCGTCGGTGATGGTCGGCTCCAGGCCGCCGCGGCCATAGCAGATCGGGCCGGGATTGGCGCCGGCGCTTTCCGGACCAATCTGGATCAGGCCGGCCGCGTCGACACGGGCGATCGAGCCGCCGCCGGCGCCGACCGTGTGCACCGCCACCATCGGCACATGGATGGGCATGGCATATTCGATCTCGATCTCGTTGGAGACCGCCGGCTCGGCGTTGCGGATCAGCGCCACATCGGTCGAGGTGCCGCCCATGTCGTAGGTGACGAGGTTTTCGAAGCCGGCGCGTTTGCCCGTATAGGCGGCGGCGATGACGCCGGAGGCCGGGCCGGACATCACCGTCTTGGCCGATTCACGTGTGACGAAGCGGGCCGAGATCATGCCGCCATTGCCGTTCATGATCAGGAAGTCCCGGGCATAGCCTTTGGCGGCCAATTCCTTGCGCAGCCGCTCGACATAGCGTTCGAGAATCGGCTGCACGGAGGCGTTGACCGACGCTGTGACGCCACGCTCGAATTCGCGCGCTTCCGACAGCAGCGCATGGCCCGTGGTGATGTAGCCGTTCGGCCAGAGCTCGGCGGCAATCTCGGCGGCGCGCCGCTCATGCGCCGGGTTGGCGTAGGAATGCAGGAAATGGATGACGAGGGATTCGCAGCCGGCGGCGATCAGCGCCGTCACCGCCTCGCGCATTTCGGCCTCGTCGAGCGGCGTGCGCACCGCACCGGAAGCCTCGACGCGCTCCGACACTTCGAGCCTGAGATTGCGCGGGATGACGGGAACGAAAGTACCGGTCATGCCATAAGGTTGCGGCCGCGTGCGCCGGCCAAGCTCGATCACGTCGCGAAAGCCGCGCGTGGTGATCATGCCGGTCCTGGCCAGCCGGCGCTCCAGCACGGCATTGGTGGTAGTGGTCGTGCCATGCACGATGAGGTCGATGCCGTCGATGGCAAATCCGGTGGCACCAAGTGCCGAAACCACACCGAAGGCCTGGTTATCGACCGTCGTCGGGGTCTTGGCGATATGCACCTTGCCGCCGTCTCTGCCGTCGATCAGAAGCAGGTCGGTGAAGGTCCCGCCGACATCGATGCCGGCTGCGACGCTGCCCAGGGAATCCGGCGGCTGCACCGAAAAATTCTCTTTCATTGTCGAAACCCGAAATGCTGGGACTACGGATATGGCACAGTTTGGAAAGGTGTTTCGCGGCGGTATCTTGACGCAAATATCGTTTGTATACTAATAAATTCCGGACACAAGAGCTTACCGCTTTGGAGTGTGCGAACAGCACGCCGGGACCTGAACGGTCCGGGCGCGCAGGAAAAGGTTTGGCGCCCGCGTCCCCGGTTGGGCCAGAAAGTTGGATTTGATGAACACCACATCCGCCTTCAACACCGCCGGCGCCCGCCCGCTGCAGTTTCCTATACCGGCCAATGTCTATGCCGAAACCGTCGTCTCGGTGAAGCACTACACCGACCGGCTGTTCTCTTTCCGCATCACCCGTCCGCAGTCGCTGCGCTTCCGCTCCGGCGAATTCGTCATGATCGGCCTGCCCAATGCCGAGAAGCCGGTGTTCCGTGCCTATTCGGTCGCAAGCCCGGCCTGGGACGAAGAGCTGGAATTCTTCTCGATCAAGGTGCCGGACGGCCCGCTGACCTCGGAACTGCAGAAGATCCAGGTCGGCGACACCGTCATCATGCGCCAGAAGTCGACCGGGACCCTGGTGGTCGACGCGCTGACCCCGGCCAAGCGGCTGTTCATGATCTCGACCGGCACCGGCATCGCGCCCTTCGCCAGCCTGCTGCGCGACCCCGACACCTATGAGAAATTCGACCAGCTGATCCTGACCCATACCTGCCGCGACAATGCCGAGCTGACCTACGGCCAGGAATTGGTGGCGGCGCTGGAAAGCGACCCGCTGATCGGCGAACTGACCACCGGGCGCGTCACGCTCTACAATTCGACGACCCGCGAAGAATCGGCCCGCATGGGCCGCATCACCGCGCTGATCGGTTCAGGCAAGTTCTACGCCGACCTTGGCATCGACAAGCTCAATCCGGAAACGGACCGCATCATGATCTGCGGCTCGATGCATATGCTCAAGGATGTCAAGGAACTCGCCGAAAGCCTCGGCTTCCAGGAAGGCTCGCTCAGCCATCCCGCGACCTTCGTCGTCGAGCGCGCCTTCGTCGGCTGAGGCGGACGCCGACACCTCAGACCTGCATTTTGACCATGCGGTCAAAAACTAGCTGCTTTTGCGGCCTTTTTCAGCTATCCCTCGCTTGAGGACTCGTGAAGCGTGGCTTCACGGGCTATCTTGTCGGGAAACGACGCGCACCAAGACATAAGCGCAAGTCGCTGAATGAAAGGGCAGGAGATGAGCAGCACAATCCGCGAAGCCGATCTTGGCACCAAGGTGACGCCGCTGCCGGCCCGCGCCGCCGCCAACACCCCCGTACCGCTGGACCATCGCATCGCGCGCAATCCCGGCATGAAGCTTGACCTCGGCTTCATGGAATCGGTGCGCAGCGTCAACCGTTCGGCGCTGGAACGGCGCGTCGCCAGCCTGACCAAACGGCGTTCGATCAAGGCCGACAACCAGGCGGCCTGGCTGCTGCGCGCCGTCGCCTGCATGGATCTGACGACGCTGAACTCCAACGACACCGAGGAGCGCGTGCGCCGGCTCTGCGCCAAGGCGATCAACCCGTTCCGCCGCGACATCGTCGAAGGCCTCGGCATTGCGGGTGAAACCATCCGGCCGGCTGCCGTCTGCGTGTACCATCCCTTCGTCGCCACGGCCGTCGATGCCGTGCGCGGCACCGGCATCCACGTCGCCGCCGTCTCCACCGCCTTTCCGCATGGGCTTGCGCCGCTGTCGACCCGGCTGCAGGAGATCGAGGCTTCGGTGCGCGACGGCGCCGACGAGATCGACGTCGTCATTCCGCGCGGGCTGGTGTTCGGCGCCAAGTGGCGGGAGCTCTACAACGAGATCGTCTCGATGCGCGCTGCCTGCGGCGACGCGCATCTGAAGGTCATTCTGGGCACCGGCGACCTCGCCACTTTGCGCAACGTCATGCTGGCCTCGATGGTGGCGATGATGGCGGGCGCCGATTTCATCAAGACCTCGACCGGCAAGGAAAGCGTCAACGCGACGTTGCCCGTTGGCCTCGCCATGGTGCGCGCCATCAGGGCCTATTTCGAGGAAACCGGTTATCTCATCGGCTTCAAGCCGGCCGGCGGCATATCCACGGCCAAGGCCTCACTCGACTGGCTGGTGCTGATGAAGGAAGAGCTCGGCCGGCCATGGCTGGAACCGGAGCTATTCCGCTTCGGCGCGTCGAGCCTTTTGACCGATATCGAACGGCAGCTCGAGCATCATCTGACCGGGCACTATTCGGCCAATCACCGCCACGCAATGGCTTGAGCACCCACCCCGATCGGCCTGGCCGATCGACCCTCCCCGCGAAGGGGAAGGGTGAAGGAGGCACCCCATGAATATTCTCGACCGCTATCACGCCATGGAATACGGCCCGGCGCCGGAAGCCCGCAACGAGGCCGATGCGTGGCTTGCCGCGCGCGATTTCGGCAAGGCGCTGTTCATCGACGGTGCCTGGAAGGCCGCTTCCGGCGGCAAGACCTTCGACACCAGCGAGCCGTCTTCCGGCAAGCTGCTGGCCAAGGTCTCCGACGCCAGTGCCGCCGATATCGACGCGGCGGTTGCGGCGGCCACCAAGGCATTGCCGAAATGGAGCGCCAGTTCAGGCTACGCCAGGGCAAAGGTGCTCTACGCCATTGGCCGCGCCATGCAGCGGCATCAGCGCCTGTTCGCGGTGCTGGAGTCGATCGACAATGGCAAGCCGATCCGCGAAAGCCGCGACATCGACGTGCCGCTCGCCATCCGCCATTTCATCCATCACGCCGGCTGGGCGCAGGCGCTGGACAGGGATTTTCCCGGTCACAAGGGCGTCGGCGTCGTCGGCCAGATCATCCCGTGGAATTTCCCGCTGCTGATGCTGGCCTGGAAGATCGCGCCGGCGCTGGCCGCCGGCTGCACGGTGGTGCTGAAGCCGGCCGAATTCACGCCGCTGACCGCCATCCTGTTCGCCGAAATCTGCGAGCGCGCCGGCGTACCGAAGGGCGTCGTCAACATCGTGCAGGGCGGACCGGAAGCGGGCGCGGCCATCGTCAACCATCCCGGCATCCAGAAGATCGCCTTCACCGGCTCGTCCGAAGTCGGCAAGATCATCAGGAAAGCCACCGCCGGATCGGGCAAAAAACTGTCGCTGGAGCTCGGCGGCAAATCGGCCTTCATCGTCTTCGAGGATGCCGATCTCGACAGCGCGGTCGAAGGCCTGGTCGACGGCATCTGGTTCAACCAGGGCCAGGTCTGCTGCGCCGGTTCGCGGCTCCTGGTGCAGGAAGGCATCGCCGAGGCTTTGATCGCCAAGGTCAAGACGCGGATGAGCCGGCTGCGCGTCGGCAGCCCGCTCGACAAGAACACCGATATCGGCCCGTTGGTCGATCTGACCCAGCTCGACCGCGTCAAGGGCCTGGTCGCCGAAGGCGCGAAGCAAGGCGCCGTCTGCTGGCAGCCGGATGCAGCGCTGCCGTCTTCCGGCTACTATCATCTGCCGACACTCGCCACCGGTGTTTCGCCGGCTAATATCCTGGCGCAGGAAGAGGTGTTTGGCCCGGTTCTGGCGACTATGACCTTCCGCAACACCGAGGAAGCGATCGAGCTTGCCAACAACACGCGCTATGGGCTCGCGGCGAGCGTGTGGAGCGAGAACGTCAACCTCGCCTTGCACGTGGCGCCGCAATTGAAGGCCGGCGTGGTCTGGGTCAACGGCACCAACATGTTCGACGCCGCCTGCGGTTTTGGCGGCTACCGCGAAAGCGGCTTCGGCCGCGAGGGCGGGCGCGAAGGCATGTTCGAATATCTCACGGCAAAACTGCCGCTCGGACCGGTCATCAAGCCGGCGGCGGTTTCGGCGCAACCGGTCGAGCAGGCTGACGGCGCGGCCATCGACCGCACCGCAAAACTGTTCATCGGCGGCAAGCAGGTGCGGCCGGACGGCAATTATTCACTGGCCGTCGCCACCGCCAAGGGCAAGCTGGCCGGCGAAGTCGGCTTTGGCAACCGCAAGGACATCCGTGACGCCGTTTCCGCCGCCCGCGCCTGCAAGGGTTGGCCCGAGGCGACCGCCTATAACCGCTCCCAGGTGCTTTATTATCTGGCCGAGAACCTTTCCGGCCGCGCGGGGGAGTTTGCCGCGCGTCTCACCGAACTGACCGGGGCGACGCCCAAGGCCGCGCGCGAAGAGGTCGACCAGTCGATCGAACGGCTGTTCCTCTATGCCGGCCTTGCCGACAAGTTCGAAGGGCGCGTGCACCAGCCGCCAGCCCGCGCCGTGACGCTGGCGCTGCATGAGCCGGTCGGCGTCGTCGGCATCGTCGCGCCGGATGCCTCACCGCTGCTCGGCCTGATCTCGCTGGTCGCGCCGGCGCTGGCCATGGGCAATACGGTGGTCGCGGTGCCTTCGGAACGCTATCCGCTGCTCGCCACCGATCTCTATCAGGTCATCGAATATTCCGACGTCCCGGCCGGCGCCATCAACATCGTCACCGGCCGCAGCGCCGAACTTGCCGGCGTGCTGGCCAAGCATGACGATGTCGACGGGCTCTGGGTGTTCGCCGATGCCGAGACCTGCGCCAGGGCGGAAGCCGAGTCCATCGGCAACCTCAAGCGCGTCTGGAGCGGCAATGGCCGCAGCCTCGACTGGGCTTCCGACGAGGCGGCCGGCGATGCTTTCCTGCGCCGCGCCGTCGAGGTCAAGAATGTCTGGGTGCCTTACGGCGACTGACATTTCCGGCCTGTCGCAATGGTGATCGTGTTCGGGCTTGACGCCCGGGCATATGTTCTTTAACGAGAAAAAACATCTTTATCAGTGAACTGGCTGCGACACAGGCCGCACAATCGAGCCTGACTGGCACATGACGCCTTGGCCGGCCGCCGATAAAGGCAGTTGACCCAAGCAGGCGAGGAAAGAAGCATGGCGGATCTGGCAGGCAAGGTCGTTGTCATCACGGCGGCGGCGCAAGGCATCGGCAAGGCGAGCGCGCTGGCCTTCGCCAAGACTGGAGCCACCGTCCACGCCACCGACATCAACGAGACGCTTCTCGCCGAACTCGCCAAGACGCCAGGGATCAAGACCCGCAAGCTGGATGTGCTCAACGACGAGGCCGTCAACACCACCTTCGCCGAGATCGGCCGCGTCGACGTGCTGTTCAACTGCGCCGGCTTCGTCCATTCCGGCTCGATCCTGGAGATGAAGGATGGCGATCTCGATTTCGCCTTCAACCTCAATGTCCGCGCCATGATCCGCACCATCAGGGCCGTGCTGCCCGGCATGCTGGAACGAGGCGACGGATCGATCGTCAACATGTCTTCCGTCGCCGGCGCCGGCAAAGGCGTGCCGAACCGCTTCGCCTATGGCGTCACCAAGGCCGCCGTCATCGGCCTGACCAAGGCGATTGCCGCCGACTATGTCGGCAAGGGCATACGCTGCAACGCCATCTGCCCCGGCACGGTCGAAAGCCCGTCGCTGCAGGACCGCATGCATGCGCAAGGCGACTACGAAGCCGCCCGCGCCGCCTTCATCGCCCGCCAGCCAATGGGCCGGCTCGGCACGCCTGAGGAAATCGCCGATCTCGCGGTCTATCTGGCCGGCGCGACCTACACGTCCGGGCAGGCCTATAATATCGACGGCGGCTGGTCGATCTGAGATCGGGCTCCGCCCCAACGTTTGCGCTGGATCAGGAAGTCTGAAAATCCCGCGCGCCGGCCCGCCCGACAGCTGTCGGCGCTTGCCCGGGATCAGGTCGATGGGTACGGTCCGCCCGGCTCCTCGGGGAGCCATCGTCTCGACGGAGAGTTTGCAAGAGGCCGCGAGGCCGCAACCAGGAGAAGGATTTAGATGAAACTGCTGCGCTATGGCGAGGTGGGGAGCGAACGTCCCGGCCTGCTCGATGCGGATGGAACGATCCGCGATCTCTCCGCCCATGTCGCCGACATTGCCGGCACCACGCTTCATCCGGCCTCGCTGGAGATGCTGGGCAAGCTTGATCCGAAGTCGCTGCCGGCGGTTTCCGGCAAGCCTCGCCTCGGCGCCTGCGTCGCCGGCACCGGAAAATTCATCTGCATCGGCCTCAACTACTCCGACCACGCCGCCGAAACCGGTGCCACCGTGCCGCCGGAGCCGATCATCTTCATGAAGGCGAGCTCGGCCATTGTCGGCCCGGACGACGACGTGCTGATCCCGCGCGGTTCCGAAAAGACCGACTGGGAAGTCGAGCTCGCAGTGGTCATCGGCAAGACGGCAAAGTATGTCAGCGAAGCCGACGCGCTGGATTATGTCGCCGGCTATGCCGTTGCGCATGACGTCTCCGAGCGCGCCTTCCAGGCGGAGCGGCAAGGCCAGTGGACCAAGGGCAAGAGCTGCGACACGTTTGGCCCGACCGGCCCGTGGCTGGTGACCAAGGACGAAGTCGCCGACCCGCAGAACCTGAAGATGTGGCTGACCGTCAACGGCAAGACCATGCAGAACGGCTCGACCAAGACCATGGTCTACGGCGTCAAATATCTGGTGTCCTATCTCAGCCAGTTCATGTCGCTGCACCCCGGCGACATTATTTCGACAGGCACCCCGCCCGGCGTGGGCCTCGGCATGAAGCCGCCAGTATTCCTCAGGGCCGGCGATGTGGTGGAACTGGGCATCGAGGGCCTCGGCCAGCAGAAGCAGACGTTCAAGGCTGACGTGTAGCGGTTAGCTTTTCCTTCTCCCCGTCACTATACGGGGAGAAGGTACCGGCAGGCGGATGAGGGGCGGCGTCAACCTTGCCCTACTTCAGCACTTTCCCGTCCGCTCCAAACCTATACGTCTTCGCCGGGTCCGGCGTCGCA
This sequence comes from Mesorhizobium japonicum MAFF 303099, assembly GCF_000009625.1. Taxonomy (NCBI): domain Bacteria; kingdom Pseudomonadati; phylum Pseudomonadota; class Alphaproteobacteria; order Hyphomicrobiales; family Phyllobacteriaceae; genus Mesorhizobium; species Mesorhizobium japonicum. Next base: position 3,798,854 of record NC_002678.2, on the reverse strand, counting down.
TAGAGCGTCGCGCCCGGCTCCGCGTCATACACGCCGAAGATGCGCACTGTGATCAGCCCGGCCTTCTCGCAGTCGAGATAAAGATTGGTGTCGGCGCCGAGATGCTCGGCATGCACCACCGTGCCCTTCCAGGCGCCTGACTTCGTGTCGACGGTCAGATGCTCCGGCCGCACGCCGATGGTCTTGGCCGTCTCGCCGAGGCGAGCGCCGTCGATGAAGTTCATCTTCGGCGAGCCGATGAAGCCGGCGACGAATTCGTTTGCCGGTGAATTGTAGAGCTCCATCGGACCGCCGATCTGCTCGATCCGGCCGGCATTGAGCACGACGATCTTGTCGGCCAGCGTCATCGCCTCGACCTGGTCATGGGTGACGTAGATCATGGTCGCCTTCAGCCGGCGGTGCAGCTGCGCGATCTCCAGGCGGGTGTTGACGCGCAGCGCCGCATCGAGGTTCGACAGCGGCTCGTCGAAGAGAAACAGTTTTGGCTCGCGCACCACGGCGCGACCGATGGCGACGCGCTGGCGCTGGCCGCCGGAGAGTTCGGCAGGCCGCCTTTCGAGATAGGGTTCCAGCGACAGCATGGACGAGGCGATGCCGATACGGCGATCGATCTCGGCCGCCGGCGTGCCGGCTTGTTTCAGGCCGAGGCCCATATTGTTCTTCACCGTCAGATGCGGATAGAGCGCATAGGTCTGGAACACCATGGCGATGCCGCGTTTGGCCGGCGGCGTGGCCGAGACATCCTGACCGTCGATGACCACGCGGCCCGAGGTCGAATCCTCCAGCCCGGCGATGACCCTGAGCAAGGTCGACTTGCCGCAGCCCGACGGGCCGACGAAGACGACGAATTCGCCATCGGTCACTTCGAGGTTGATGCCCTTCAGCACCTCGACCGGCCCGAAGGCCTTCTTCACATTTTCGATCTTCAGCGAGCCCACAATATTGTTCCTAGCTTTAGAGTTTGACGGCTGCGCCGCTGCGCACACTCTCGTCGGCGGCAAGGCAGACGGCGAGCGACTTGACCGCGTCGTCCATGTGGCGAGTGAGATCCAGGTCCTCGCGGACCGCCTTCAACACGAAGGCCTGTTCGAGGTCGCAGAGGTCCTGGTGGCCAGGTTCGCCTGCCATGGACAGCATCTCGTCCGCCTTGACGAACTTGCCATCCGGGCCGGTCGCCGCACTGTGGAGGCGGATGGTCGAGGTCTTGGTGTGGGTGTCGATGTCGTCGGATTTGATACCTTCCTTCATGACAATCGACACGCAGCCATTCGGCGAAATGACGTCCTTCACGAAGAAGGCGGTTTCGGAAATCATCGGACCCCAGCCGGCTTCATACCAGCCGACCGAGCCGTCATCGAACAGCACCTGCAGGTGGCCGTAATTGTACATCGAGGGCGCAACCTCCTGCGTCAACCGCACGCCCATGCCGCGCACCTCGACCGGCCTGGCGTCGGTGATCTGCAGCATAACGTCGAGATAGTGGACGCCGCAGTCGACGATCGGCGACGTCGTCTGCATCAATTGCTTGTGCGTCTCCCAGGTATGGCCGGAGGATTGCTGGTTGAGGTTCATGCGGAAGACATAGGGGCCGCCGAGCTTGCGCGCCTCGGCGATCAGCCGGATCCAGGACGGGTGGTGGCGCAAGATATAGCCGATCACCAGCTTTTTGCCGTTGGCCTTGGCGGCCGCGACAACGCGTTTTGCGTCGGCCACCGTCGTTGCCAGCGGCTTTTCGACAAAGACGTGGCAGCCGGCCTCGAAGGCCCTGACCGCATAGTCGGCATGGCTGTCGGAATAGGTGGCGATGCAGGCGACGTCGGGCTTTTCCTCGCGCAGCGCCTCGTCGAAGGACCGGCTGATGCCATAGCCGGACAGCCCGTCGGGCAGCGGCACGTCGGAGCGGTTGATGAGGGCGGCGATCTCGAAGCCAGGATTGGTGTGATAGGCCAGCGCATGGCTGCGGCCCATATTGCCGAGCCCGGCGACGACGACGCGAAGAGGTTGAGCCATTTCAGTTCGCCTTTTCTTGGCTGCGCGCCTTGAGAGCCACCATCACATGGGGCTCGCGCTCATCCGCAACTCGCAAAGCTGCTTGTTCACTTTCACAGTGAGACAAGAGCCGGAAGCCATAAGCAGCGACCCCGTCCTTGATAAGCGAAAGCCTCAGATCGCCAGGCAAGGGATGTTCGAGGTTGAGGGCCTGCGTGAACATCTTCGACTGCTCGTCTTCCATCGTTGAATCCACGCGCCAACGAATGTGACATTTGTGTTCTTTCGGCCGACGCTCCGGGCCAAGCCGGGTAAACCAGACGGCGGCGTTCACATAGAACTGCGGCCCCCAGGAAGACTTCTGAAGGTTCAGCAAGCAGATCGTTTCCGGCCACTCCCGGTAGAAATTCGTGGCGCGGACGCCTCGAAATCCATAGTGGCTAGCCGTCTCTGCTAGTGCTTGGACGACGATGTCTCGACCGTCGCTCACTTGACGGCTCCCGACGTAATGCCGCGGATCAGCTGCCGCGAGAAGATGACGTAGAGGATCAGCACAGGCATGATCGCCAGCGAGAGGGCGGCCAGGATGGCGTTCCAGTTGGTGACGAACTGGCCGAGGAAGAGCTGCGCGCCGAGCGTCACCGTCTTGGTCTCTTCCGACGGCGCCAGGATCAGCGGGAACCACAGATCGTTCCAGATCGGGATCATGGTGAAGACGGCGACCGTCGCCATGGAGGGCCTGACCAGCGGCAGCACCAGCCGGAAGAAGATGGTGTATTCCGACAGGCCGTCGATGCGGCCGGCATTCTTCAAATCGTCGGACACCTGCTTCATGAATTCCGACAGGATGAAGACGGCGAGCGGCAGGCCTTGCGCGGTGTAGACCAGGATCAGCGCCGTCAGCGTGTTGACCAGGCCGCTCGCCACCATCAATTGCAGGATGGCGACGGTGCCCAGCCGGATCGGGATCATGATGCCGAGCGCGAGGTAGAGCCCCATCAGCGAATTGCCGCGGAAGCGGTATTCCGACAGCGCAAACGCCGCCATGGCGCCGAACAGCAGCACGAAGAACAGCGAGGCGACGGTGACGACGAGGCTGTTCTGGAAATAGTGGATGAAGTCGCCCTGGCCGATCACCGTGGTGTAGCCGATCAGGTCGAAGGTCTTCGGCGTCGGCGGCGTCAACGGCGCGCCGAAGATGCCGGCGCGGGATTTGAACGAATTCATGATGACCAGGATCACCGGGAACAGCGCGATCGCCGTGTAGGTCAACAGGATTGCGTGGGCGCCGATGGTGCGAGGCAGCGAACGGGTGGCGGTGCTCATCTCTTGCCCCTCAGAACTGGTAGCGACGCAGGCGCGTCTGGACGAGGAAGAGGTAGACGCAGACGCCGCCGAGGATGATCAGGAACATCATCGTGGCGATCGCCGCCCCCATGTTGGGGTCGCCGACCTGCAGCTGGAAGCCGAAGAAGGCGCGGTAGAGGAAGGTGCCGAGAATGTCGGTCGAATAGTTCGGTCCGGCGAGCGCGCCTTGCGCGGTGTAGATCAGGTCGAAGGCGTTGAAATTGCCGACGAAGGTGAGGATCGAGATGATGCCGATCGACGGCAGGATCAGCGGCAGCTTGATCTTCCAGAATTGCGACATGCCGGTGATGCCGTCGCATTCGGCGGCCTCGATGACCTCGTCGGGGATCGACAGGAGGGCTGCGTAGATCAGCATCATCGGGATGCCGACGAACTGCCACACCGAGATCAGGCTGAGCGCGGTCAGCGCGTATTCTTCCTTGCCGAGCCATGGCGTGAACAGGCTTTTCAGGCCGACCAGGTCCATCATATGCGGCGCCACGCCCCAGAGCGGCGACAGGATCAGCTTCCAGGCGAAGCCGACGATGACGAAGGACAGGATGGTCGGTACGAAGATCGCCGTGCGGTAGAAGGCCGCAAATCTAAGCCTCGGGCTGGACAAGAGGGCGGCCAGCATGACGCCGATCGGGTTCTGCACCAGCATATGGATGATGAAGAACCAGACATTGTTGCGCAGCGCATTCCAGAAGTTCACCGACCAGTTGGGGTCGCCGAACAGGGTGCGGAAATTGTCCAGGCCGACAAAGACCTGGTGCTGCTCGATGTTGCGGAACAGCGACAGCTGCAGCGTGCCGGCCAGCGGCAGGATCATGATCGCCGTATAGACGAGCACGGCCGGCGCCAGGAAAATGGCGATATGCCAGCGGAACGGTCTTTTTGGTCGGATATCTGCGGCCATGAGTTCGGTCCCCGCCGTCTCTCGGTTCCAAAGGGTGTCAATGCTAGATGATGCCTCGATGCACGGCCCAGACATCCTTGCCCGGTGCGGCAAGAACAAAGGCCTGCGACTGATCAGCCAGCCTTCCCCAAGACGAGCAAGGGTAAGGCCGCGAGGCGGTGCCGACAATCGCTATCTGAACGGACTTATTCTGAAAGCCAGGGTATCCGGAACCGGCCAGGCATGCGCCCGGCCGGCTCCGTTGCCTGAGCTCTTACTTCGCCGGCTTATACCAGCTGTCGAGACCGGTCTGCAGCTTCTTGGCCGCGGCTTCCGGCGTGTCGGTGCCGTTGATGACGTTGGCCGATTCAACCCAGGTCTCGTTCTCGAGGTTCGGCGTGCCGCGCGACAGGATCTGGTAGGTCGAGCGGATCGTCGACTTGCACTTGCCGCGCCAGGAGACGAATTCCTGCGCCAGCGGGTCCGCCATCTTCACCGGCGAGGAGTTCAGGCTGAAGAAGCCCGGCAGAGCGTTGGCGTAGATGGTGGCGAAATCCGGCGAGGCCACCCATGACAGGAAGGTCTTGGCCGCGTCGGCATGCTTGGAGGCTGCATTCAGGCCCATGCCGATATCGGTATGGTCGGAGATGTAGCAGGTGTCGCCGGCTTTCTCGACCGGCGGCGGGAAGGCGCCCATCTTGAACTGGGCCTGGGTGTTGAACAGGCCGATTTCCCACGAGCCGGCCGGGTAGATGGCGGCGCGGCCGAGCGTGAACAGGTTCTGGCTGTCCGGATAGGTCTGCGCTTCGAAGCCATCGCCGAGATACGGCTTCCACTTGGCCAGTTCCTCATAGGGAGCGACCCAGTCCTTGTCGGTCAGCTTCTGCGTGCCCTTGATCAGTGCCTGACGGCCGTCCTCGCCCTTCCAGTAGTTGGGGCCGATGTTCTGGTAGCCCATGGTCGCGGCTTCCCAGAGATCCTTGGTGCCCATCGCCATCGGGATGTAGGTGCCGTCGGCCTTGATCTTGTCGAGCGCGGCAAAGAACTCGTCGCGGGTCGTCGGCACCTTGATGCCGAGCTTGTCGAAGGCGTCCTTGTTGTAGATGAAGCCGTGGATGACCGACGCCATCGGCACGCAGAAGCTCGCCTTGCCGTCATCGGTCTGCCAGGCGGACTTGGCGACGGGCGAGAAGTTTTCCATGCCGGGCAGCGCCGAGAGATCGGCGAGGTTGCCCTTCTTGTAGAGTTCAAGCGACTTGTCGAAGGGGCGGCAGGTGATCAGGTCGCCCGCCGAGCCGGCGGCGAGCTTGGCGCCGAGGGCGGCGTCATATTCGGTCGGTGCCGATGGCGCGAACACCACCTTGATGCCGGGATTCTTGGCTTCGAAGGCCGGGATCAGCTTGTCCTTCCAGATGGCAAGGTCGTCGCCGCGCCAGCTTTCGATGTTGAGCGTTACGTCCTCGGCGTGAGCCAACCCGGCCGAGCCGAGAATGCTTGTGCCCAGAAGCAGTGCCGTCAGTAATTTCGTTGTCATGCTCAGTCTCCCTGTTGACCTTTTTCAGGTTCGGTTTTGATGAGAACAGAGGCTTTTGACCCCTTGCTCCCCTCGATCGCGGAAAGCGCCGGTCGCAGCTTCTGGCCGGTTCCTTCCAGCAGTTTCTCCGCCGCATCGGCGCTGTCGGCGCCGGCGGCGAGCAGAATGGCGGTCTTGACCGCGCCGCCGCTCTTTTCGAGCAGCCGGGCGGCTTCGTCCCTGTCGCGCCCGCTGATGGCGGCGACGATGCGCGCGGCGCGGTCGCGCAGCTTGATGTTGTCGGCCATGAGATTGACCATATAACCGTCATGGACATGGCCGAGATGGACGGCGGTCAGTGTCGACAACATGTTGAGCGCGATCTTCTGGGCGGTGCCGGCGCCCATGCGCGTCGAGCCGGCGATCACTTCCGGCGGCGTTTCCAAGAGGATGGCGGTTTCGGCCTGGCGCAGCAGAGCCGAGTCCTTGTTGTTGGCAATGCCGATCGTCGCAGCGCCACGGCGCCGGGCGTCCTCGATGGCGCGCACCGCATAGGGCGTGGTGCCGCTGGCTGAAAGGGCGATCAGGCAATCGCCGGCGCCGATGCCGGCCTTGGCGACGGCCGCCGTGGCCTCCTCCGTATCATCCTCAGGACCCCCGGCCAGCGCCTTGAAGGCCTCGTCGCCGCCGGCGATCAGGATGGCGATGCGGTCGCGCTGGATGCCGAACGTGCCGGGAAGCTCCAGGGCGTCGGCCAAAGCCATCAGGCCGGAACTGCCGGCCGCGGCATAGGCGAGCTTGCCGCCGCCGTTCAACCGGCTGGCGATGATCTCGGCTGCCCGAGCGATGGCGGGGATGGCGTTGCGGACGGCCTTGGCGGCTTCGATCTGCGCATCGGCCAGCGAAACAAGGATGGCTTCCGGAGCCTGGATATCCAGCCCCTCGGCATTCCTGTGAAGCGCTTCGGTGCGCGTTTCAGCCATCCGTGTTCCTCCAATACCAGAACAATACCAAAAAAATACCACTTGTCCACATGCATTAACGAAATCGCGGACAGGAAATCGCTGAGCCGACGAAATGTGCAGGATTTTCAATAAAATACGGCTTAATCTTTTTGAAACGGAAATTAACTCTTGGCTATTGGTATTTTATTGGTATTATCCGCCCGGAGGAGAAATCGCGTGAAATTCGTGCTCGGTATCGATGGCGGCGGCACCAGCTGCAGGGCCGCCCTGGCAACAGTTGAAGGTTCGGTCATTGGCCGCGCCAAGAGCGGCGCCGCCAACATCCGCACCGACCTCACCGGGGCGCGGTCGAACATTGTCGACGCCGCGCGGCAGGCTTTCATCGCCGCCGGGCAGGATCCCGAGCTGATCCCGCAAACGCCAGCCATTCTCGGCCTCGCTGGCGCCAATGTCGGCACCTACCGGCAGCAGCTCGAAGCCATCCTGCCGTTCAGCATCAGCCGTGTCGAGACCGATGCCGAGATCGCGCTCGAAGGGGCCGTTGGCTCCGGTGACGGCGCCATGGCCATCCTCGGCACCGGCACCGCCTATATGGCGCGCAAGGATGGCACGTCGCGTGCCATCGGCGGCTGGGGTTTCCAGGTCGGCGACCAGGGCAGCGGCGCCCGCATCGGCCGCGACCTCCTGGAGCAGACGCTGCTTGCCCATGACGGCGTGCGCGCGGCTTCGCCGCTGACCGACGCCATGATGGCCATCTTCCGCAACAATCCCGAAGACGTGGTGGAATTCACCACCAATGCCAAGCCCGGCGATTTCGGCGGCTTCGCGCCGAAAGTGTTCGAGCATGCGCAAAAGGGCGATGCCGTCGCCAACTGGATCGTCGACAAGGCGGTCGGCGATGTCGAGGCGTCACTCGGCGCGCTCGGCCTTTCGGACGATGCGCCGCTTTGCCTGCTCGGCGGGCTGGCGCCGCTCTACGCGCCGCGCCTGTCGGCGCGCTACCGGGCACTGCTCAAGCCGCCGCTCGACGATGCGCTGGGCGGCGCGGTGCAGATGGCGGTCCGGCTTTTCGCCAGACCGGTGGAGGCGGCGCGATGAATGACGCCGCCGACCAGATCTTTGCCACGCTGAAGCAGTCCGCGCAAAGCGGCGCGCCGCTCTATCTGCAGCTGCGCAAAAGCATCGAGGACGCCGTCAATCGCGGCCTGATCGGCCCGGGCGACGCGCTGCCTTCCGAACGCGACATCGCCACCAAGGCCGACATTTCGCGCGTCACCGTGCGCAAGGCGGTGCAGGATCTGGTCAAGGGCGGCATCCTCGTGCAGCGCCACGGCTCCGGCACTTTCGTGGCGCCGCGCATGGAGCGCGTCGAGCAATCGCTGTCGCGGCTGACCTCGTTTACCGAAGACATGGCGCGGCGCGGCATGGCGGTGCGTTCGGCATGGCTGGACCGCGGCCTCTACGCGCCCTCGCCCGACGAGATGATGGTGCTTGGCCTGTCGTCGAGCGAACTGGTGGCGCGCGTGGCGCGTCTGCGCATCGCCAACGACACGCCACTGGCGATCGAACGCGCCTCGCTGTCGGCCAGCGTGCTGCCCGACCCGGCCGGGATCGGCTCCTCGCTCTATGCCGCGCTGGAATTGACCGGAAACCGGCCGGTGCGGGCGGTGCAGCGCATCTCGGCCGCCAATCTCGGCGACAGCGATGCGCGCCTGCTCGAAGTGCCGCCGGGTATCGCCGGCCTGCATATCGAACGCATCTCCTATCTGGCGAGCGGCAAGGTGATCGAATTCACCCGCTCCATCTACCGGGGCGACGCCTATGATTTCGTCGCCGAACTGCGGCTGACAGGGCCGAGCGAAGAGGGCCGACCATGATCTCCAACACCACCCATATGCAACGCGAGATCGAGGAGATCCCGAAGGCCGTCGCCCGCCTGCTCGACGGCTCCGGCGCCGCGCTCGCCGAGGCCGGGCGCGGTATCAAGGAGCGCGACCCGCATTTCGTTGTCACCGTGGCGCGCGGCTCGTCCGACCATGCCGCGACCTTCATGAAATATGCCGTGGAGCTGACCGCGGGCCTTGCCGTCGCTTCGGTCGGTCCGTCCATTGCCTCGATCTATGGCCGCAAGCTGAGGCTCGACGGCTCGGCCTGTCTGGCGATCTCGCAGTCGGGCAAGAGCCCCGACATCGTCGCCATGGCCGAAACCGCACGCGCCGGCGGCGCGCTGACCATCGCCATCACCAACACCGCCGACTCGCCGCTGGCGCGCGCCTCGGACTATGCGATCGACATCCTTGCCGGCCCGGAGCGCAGCGTCGCGGCGACCAAGACCTTCGTCAATTCCGCCGTCGCCGGTCTTGCCCTGATGGCGCATTCCACCGGCGACGAAGCTCTTCTGGCAGCGCTGGCCCGATTGCCAGAGCATTTCGGCAAGGCGATCGCCTGCGACTGGATGAGCGTGCTGGCTGAAACCATCGAGAAGCAGAAATCGCTGTTCATCCTTGGCCGCGGCCCGTCGGCGGCGATGGCCAACGAGGCGGCGCTTAAGTTCAAGGAGACCTGCGGCATGCATGCCGAGGCCTATAGCGCGGCCGAGGTCATGCATGGCCCGCTGGCGCTGATCGGTCCCGACTTTCCGGTGCTGGCTCTGGCCGCGCGCGATGCGTCAGAACCCTCCATCACTGAGGCGGCCGACGGGCTGGCGGCCAAGGGGGCGCCGGTGTTCGTCACTTCGGCGCTTGCCAACCGCGCCACGCGCCTGCCGCATGTCGCCACCGGTCATCCGCTGACCGATCCGCTGACACTGATCGTTTCGTTCTACGTGTTCGTCGAGGCCTTCGCGCGCCATCGCGGCCTCGATCCGGACACGCCGCGCAATCTTCGCAAGGTGACGGAGACAGTATGAGCGACCGTTTTGCCCTGACTGGCGCCCGCATTTTCGACGGTGACGACTGGCATGACGATGCCGCACTCGTCGTGCGCGACGGCCTTGTCGAGGCGATTGTGCCCTCCGGCGCCATTGCCAGGGATGTCCGCGCCGTCGACACCGGTGGCGGCATGCTGGTGCCGGGCTTCGTCGACATCCAGGTCAATGGCGGCGGCGGGGTCATGCTCAACGACCACCCCGATGTTGCCTCGATCGAAACCATCTGCCGGGCGCATGCACCCTTCGGCACGACGGCGCTGCTGCCGACGCTGATCACCGACACGCCCGCGATCACCGCTGCCGCCATCGCCGCCGGCGAGGCCGCCGCGCTGCAAAAGGTGCCCAGCTTCCTCGGCCTGCATCTGGAAGGCCCGCACCTGTCGATCGCGCGCAAGGGCGCGCATGATCCGGCGCTGATCCGGCCGATGACGGATGCCGACCAGGTGATGCTGATCGCGGCGCGGCCAAAGCTGCCGGTGCTGCTCACCACGATCGCGCCGGAATCCGTCGATCCCACCCGTGTTGCGGCCTTGGCCAAGGCCGGCATCATCGTCAGCCTCGGCCATTCCGATACGGGCTACGCCACGGCAAAGGGCTTCGCCGAGGCCGGCGCCGCCGTGGTCACGCATCTGTTCAACGCGATGAGCCAGATCGGCAACCGCGAGCCCGGCCTCGTCGGCGCGGCCATCGACATCGGCACATTGTCCGCCGGGCTGATCGCCGACGGCATCCATGTCCATCCGGCAGCCATCAGGATCGCGCTCGACGCCAAACAGGGGCCGGGCAAGATCGTGCTGGTCACCGACGCCATGGCGACGATCGGCACCGACATGACCTCGTTCACGCTCAACGGCCGCACCATCTACCGCAAGGACGGGAGCCTGCGGCTTGCCGACGGCACGCTGGCCGGCGCCGACCTCGACATGATCTCGGCCGTGCGGTTCATGCACAATATCGTCGGTGTCGATCTGTCCGAGGCCTTGCGCATGGCTTCGCTCTATCCGGCGCAGGCGATCGGCCAGTCGCACCGGCTTGGCCGCCTGGCCAACGGCACGGTGGCCGACATCGTTGCGCTGTCGGACGGTCTCGACATAAGAAGCGTGTGGATCGGCGGCGACAAGGTGTTCGAGGCCGGCGCTTCACGCTAAGAGCGGGGCCATGCAGACAATCGATTGTGTCGTCGCCGGAGCGGGCGTCGTCGGGATTGCCGTCGCCAGGGCGCTTGCCGTGTCGGGCCGCGAGGTGGTGGTGGTCGAGCAGGCGGACGCGATCGGCACCGTCACCAGTTCACGCAATTCCGAAGTCATCCATGCCGGGCTCTACTACGCGCCGGGAAGCCTGAAGGCCCGGCTCTGCGTCGAAGGCCGCCAGCGTCTCTACGCCTATTGCGCCGAGCACGACATCGCCCATAAGCGTACCGGAAAGCTGATCGTGGCCAGCGAGCCTGGCCAGACCGACGGGTTGCGGAAGATCGAGGCCAATGCGCGACGCAGCGGGGTCGACGATCTCCAGTTCCTGACACGTGACGAAGCCGAAAACCTGGAGCCGGCACTGACGTGCGCGGGCGCGCTGCTGTCGCCATCGACCGGCATTGTCGACAGCCATGCGCTGATGCTGTCACTGCGCGGCGAGGCCGAAGCGGCCGGTGCGTCCTTTGCTTTCCTGACCGCTGTTGCCGGGGCGACGATCGAGGCCGACGGGATCCGGATCGACACGCGCGATGCCACTGGCGAGACCTTCGCCCTGGAGGCCGGCGCCTTTATCAATGCCGCAGGCCTTGAGGCGCAGGCCCTGGCCGGCCGGATCGAGGGTTTCCCAAGGAATTTCATCCCCCGGCAATGGCTGGCGCGCGGAAATTATTTTGCGCTTCCGGGCCGGTCGCCCTTTTCGCGGCTGATTTATCCAGTTCCGGTCGAAGGCGGCCTCGGCGTCCATCTGACGCTCGACCTCGGCGGCCGTGCGCGCTTCGGGCCCGATGTCGAATGGATCGACCATGTGGATTACACGGTCGACCCCGGCCGGAGCGTCGTCTTCTACGAAGCGATCCGGCGCTATTGGCCCGATCTTGCGGACGGGGCGCTGCAGCCGGCCTATGCCGGCATCAGGCCGAAGCTGTCAGGTCCTGGCCAGCCTGCCGCCGATTTCATCATTCAGGGTCCGGCCGACCATGGCGCTGGGCGGATCGTCAACCTGTTCGGCATTGAGAGCCCCGGCCTGACGGCAAGCCTGGCCATCGCCGACCATGTCGTCGAGTTGCTGTACCCGCGATAACGGGCGTGGTCAGGAATTTGCCGTCTCAAGCGGCCGTCATGAAACCTTTTGATTTCGAGCTCGTTGTCGGGGCGTATGTCCGAGGCGAAACCCAGATCGAAACCGGCCGACGGCATCAAACCGGGCGGCACCCCCAAGCCGCGACGGCAAAAGCCGCGTGACGAGAGACCGCGCGACGATGAACCGCGCGAGAAGAAGCCAAGCGACAAGAAGGCATCGATCGTCGAAGCGGCCGCGTCCGAGATTGTCGGCGAAGCCCCACCGCCGGAGGCGGTCGAATCCGATCCCGAGCTGACACCCGAGCAGGCAGAGCAGGCGCGTAAGAAATACCTGCTCAAACGTTTCTGGATCAGCGGGCGTGGCTATTGGGGGCGGCACGGCGACAGGCTCGGCTGGCCATTGACGATCGGGCTGCTGATCCTGATCGGCATCAATGTCGGCTTCCAGTACGGGATCAATGTCTGGAACCGTTCGATTTTCGACGCCATCGAGAAGCGCGACGCCCACACCGTGTATTTTCTCAGCGCGGTGTTCGTGCCGCTCGTCATCGGCAGCATGAGCCTTGTTGTCGCGCAGGTCTACCTTCGCATGACGATGCAGCGTCGCTGGCGATCCTGGCTGTCCACCTCGGTGATCGCGCGCTGGCTCGCCAATGGCCGCTACTACCAGCTGAATCTCGTGCAGGGCGACCACCAGAACCCCGAGGCCCGCCTCTCGGAAGACCTGCGGGTGGCCACCGAGGCGCCGGTCGACTTCGTCGCCGGCGTGATCGTCGCCACCCTTTCGGCCTCGACCTTCATCGTGGTGCTGTGGACGATCGGCGGGGCCTTGAGCTTCAACCTGGGAGGCTCGACCTTCACGGTGCCAGGCTTCCTCGTCGTCACGGCGGTGATCTATGCCGCGATCACCTCCACGTCGATGTTCGTCATCGGCCGCAATTTCGTGCGGCTGTCCGAGGAGAAGAACCAGGCAGAAGCCGAGTTCCGCTACGTGCTGACGCGCGTGCGCGAAAACGGCGAGAGCATCGCCTTGCTGGGCGGCGAAGAAGAGGAACGCAGCGGCATCGACAAGACCTTTTCCGGCGTGCTGAAACGCTGGGCGCAACTGACCGGCCAGCACATGCGCACGGCATTGGTGTCGCAGGGATCGAGCCTGTTCGCGCCGGTCGTGCCGGTGCTGCTGTGCGCGCCAAAGTTCCTCGAAGGCTCGATGTCGCTCGGCCAGGTCATGCAGGCCGCCTCCGCCTTCGCCATCGTGCAAGGCTCTTTCGGCTGGCTGGTCGACAACTATCCGCGCCTCGCCGACTGGAACGCCTCCGCACGCCGCATCGCCTCGCTGATGATGTCGCTCGACGGGCTCGAGCGCGCCGAGCAGAGCGACGAGCTCGGGCGCATCCAACACGGCGAGACCAAGGGCGACACGATGCTCTCCCTCGACAATCTCTCCGTGACGCTCGACGACGGCACGTCCATGGTGAAGGAAACCGAAGTCGCGGTCGAAGCGGGCGAGAGGGTGCTGGTTTCAGGCGAATCCGGCTCGGGCAAATCAACGCTTGTGCGGGCGATCGCCGGCCTGTGGCCGTGGGGAAGCGGCAGCGTCAATTTCCATCCCGACAAGCGGCTGTTCATGCTGCCGCAGCGGCCCTACATCCCTTCGGGCACGCTGCGCCGGGTGGTCGCCTACCCCGCGGCGGCCAACACTTGGAAGCTCGAGCAGATCAAGGCCGCCCTCGACAAGGTCGGCCTCGGTCACCTCGCCGGCCGGATCAAGGAGGAAGCACCCTGGGACCAGACCCTGTCGGGCGGCGAAAAGCAACGTGTCGCCTTCGCGCGCCTTTTGCTGCATCGCCCCGACATCGTCGTGCTGGACGAGGCGACGTCGGCGCTGGACGAAAAGAGCCAGGACCAGATGATGGAAATGGTGATCCGCGAACTGCCTGAGGTCACCATCGTCAGCGTGGCGCATCGCGCCGAACTGGAAGCGTTCCACACCCGCAAGATCACGCTGGAGCGGCGCAAGGGCGGCGCGAAACTGGTCGGGGATATCGATCTCATGGCGCGCAACCGCAAACGCGGGCTATTTCAGCGCGCCTTGTGGGGTTCCGGCACGAGGATCGAAAAGCCGCGTAAGACGAAGTAACGGCGCGCCCGCTGCCTAGAGCAATTCCAGGAAAAGTGTGTGCGGTTTTCCTGGGAAAAGCGTAGCGCTTTCCCTGGGGAATTGCGTCGAAACAAAGAGTTAGATCAGTTCGCCGTTTCCGTGAAACGGTGAACTGATCTAGGATGTGTAGAGATCCTTGTAGGCGTCTCGCAGAAGATTCTTCTGGACCTTGCCCATCGTGTTGCGCGGCAATTCGTCGACGAAGATCACCTGCTTCGGATGCTTGTACCTAGCCAGGCGTCCGGCGATTGCGCCAAGCACTTCGGCTCCGGTGATCGCTGCCCCCGGCGCTCGCACGACGACCGCGGTGACGCCTTCGCCGAAATCCGGATGGGCGACGCCGATGACGGCGCTTTCGCTCACTCCATCAAGCGCGTCGATCTCACTTTCGAGCTCCTTCGGATAGATGTTGTAGCCGCCCGAAATGATCAGATCCTTGCCGCGGCCGACGATATGGACATAGCCGTCGGTGTCGACCATGCCGAGATCGCCGGTGATGAAGAAACCGTCGGCGCGGAATTCCGCCTTGGTCTTTTCCGGCATGCGCCAATAGCCGCCGAAAACGTTCGGACCCTTGACCTCGATCATGCCGACTTCGCCTTGGGCCAGCGGCTTGCCCGTGTCGGGATCGGCGATGCGCAAAGCGACACCCGGCAAGGGGAAGCCGACCGTGCCGGCGCGCCGTTCGCCCTCATAGGGGTTCGAGGTGTTCATGTTGGTCTCGGTCATGCCGTAGCGTTCGAGGATGGCGTGGCCGGTGCGCTCGCGCCAGGCCTTGTGCGTGTCGGCCAGCAGCGGCGCGGAGCCGGACACGAACAGGCGGATAGTCTTCGCCGCCTGCCGGTCCAGTCCATCCTGCTGCAGCAGGCGCACATAAAAGGTCGGCACGCCCATCAGCGCGGTGCCGCGCGGCAGCAGCGCGACGATGCGGGCCGGATCGAATTTCTGCTCGAACAGCATCGCGGCGCCCGCCATCAGGACGACGTTGGTGGCGACGAACAGGCCATGGGTGTGAAAGATCGGCAGTGCGTGGATCAGCACGTCGCCTGATGTGAAGCGCCATTGCTCGACCAGCACCCGTGCATTCGAGGCCAGGTTCTCGTGGCTGAGCATGGCGCCTTTCGAGCGGCCGGTCGTTCCCGACGTGTAGAGGATTGCCGCGAGATCATCCGGCCCGCGCGCCACATCGTGAAAATCCGACGGCAGACGCGAGGCCTGGTCCGCCAGCGATCCCCGGCCGTTGCGGTCGAGCGTGACGACGACGGCGCCGGATGGCTCGACCATGCGCCCGATATCGGCCGCCCTTGCCGGATCGCAGACGATGACGCGCGGCGCTGCATCCCCGAAGAAATAGCCGAGTTCGGTCAGCGTGTAGGCGGTGTTGAGCGGCAGGAAGACGGCACCGGCGCGCACGCAGGCGAGATAGAGCAGCAGCGCCTCCGGGCTCTTCTCGACCTGCACGGCCACCCGGTCGCCGGGCTCGACATCCAATTGCAGCAGCGCGTGCGCGAACTGTGCCGACCGCGCCAGCATGTCGCCATAGCTCAGCGAGCGCCCGTCATCGGTTTCCATCAACAGATGCCCGGGCGCCGGCATCCGGGACCGGAACGCATCGAACAGATGATTGCTCATGAAGTCTTCCTGCAGTGACGGCAATGGCGACGCCGGCAATGCCTTTGGGGCGACATGAGTCGGCGGCGAAGAGTTCGCGTTTCCCGGCCATGCCGTCAAGACCGCAAACGGCGGTCCGGCACCTCACGTCCGCCGAACGGTCGCGAGGATTGCGCCAAGGCGCCGAAGGAAAGATCGTTACCGCCGGGCGCGTTCGGCCGAGGCGGCGACCTTTGCGACTTCGCCTTGCTTGAAACGTTCCATGCATATGGAAGCGGTCAGCTGGTAGTGATCGATCAAGGCCTTGACGGCCTCGTCGGCATTGCCGTCCAGCGCGTATTCGGCGATCTGCCGGTGTTCGGCGAAATCGTCGCGCGGGATGCTTTCGCCGTCATTGGCCATTTGCCGGTAGCGATAGGCGTGATCGGAAAGCTGATCGCAGAAACCCACCAGCCAGTGCGACCGGCAGGCCGAGATCAGCACCCGATGAAAGGTGCGGTGCAATTTCTCCCAGTCCGGATCGAGCGACGTGGCATTTTGCGGCGAAAGACGCGAGGCGCGGCCCAGGCGATGCAGCGCCAGCACCAGCTGTTCTTCCCATTCGGCGGTGCGGTGGGCGATGGATTCGCGAAGCGCCCGCTCCTCGAGCCAGCAGCGGGTCCGCGTCAGCTCCTCGAGCTCCGCCGCACTGACCGGCATGATGAAAAAGCCACGCTGGTCGTGGCGACCAAGAAGTCCTTCGGAGGCAAGGCGATTAAGAGCTTCACGAACCGGCGAAGCGCCGGCGCCATATTTGGAAACAACCCACTCGACCCGCAGTTTGCTTTCGGTTTCAAGAGCGCCGCCGAGAAGATCATCCCGCAATTGGTGATAGACCGTGCTGGCGAGTGTGCTCTTGGATCCTGTGCCGTCGTCGTTCAGGTTGGCAGCTCCATATGTCAAGGTTGACTCCTTGTCCCCATTTTTCTCCGGGCAATGCGAGTCCTAAACAACCCTTTCGTACTTGTACCATACAGTGTCTGCGTCAAGCGGCTCAAGCAGAAGATAGCGCCATAGTACTTAAGCACAAAGGAATATACGCCCGATCTGCATCCGATCGTGGAAATTTGCGCGTCGCTGCAACCAGTAGAAACTTAACGTGTTTCGTATGCACGCAGGATTATCTGTTTGGCGTGTGCCTGTGCGAGCATCTTTTCTGTCGCGCGCAAAGACAGCGGGCGGTTCGCCCGAATCAGGCCTTTCAGCGAATCTGATTCGTGGTGGCGCGTCAGCCGGCGGCCTTGTCGGCCGCTGTCCTGATCGCTTCGATGTTGGCGCGGTAGGCTTCGACACTGCCGCCTTTGAAGATGGCCGCACCCGCCACCAGCACATCGGCGCCGGCTGCCGTGACCAGGGGCGCCGTTTCGGGCGAAACGCCGCCATCGATCTCGATGCGGATCGGCCGGTCGCCGATCAGCGCCTTGACCCTTCTCACCTTGTCGACGATCCCCGGGATGAAGGCCTGGCCGCCGAAGCCCGGATTGACGGTCATGATCAGGATCAGGTCGAGCCGGTCGAGCACATATTCGATCATCGTTTCCGGCGTCGCCGGATTGAGCGACACACCGGCCTTCTTGCCAAGATTCCTGATGGTCTGCAGCGAGCGGTCGAGATGCGGTCCGGCCTCGGCATGCACCGTCATGCCGTCACAGCCGGCTTCGGCGAAGGCGGCGAGATAGGGATCGGCCGGCGCAATCATCAGATGGCAGTCGAAGAAGGCCTTGGTGCGGTTGCGGATCGCCTTGATGACGGGCGGGCCGAAGGTGATGTTGGGGACGAAATGGCCATCCATGACATCGAGATGGATCCAGTCGGCGCCCGCGGCCGCGACGGCTTCGACCTCGTCGCCGAGCTTCGAAAAGTCCGAAGCCAGCACCGAAGGTGCGATCAAGGTCTTTGTGCTCATCTCGAGGCCTTTCCGGGCGCCCTTTTCATACCGGTCACTCTGGACCGACTGCCTAATGCCCGGCGGGTGACTTGTCGAGGGTGCAGGCGTGGCGGCTCCACAGGCTTGGGTGGGCGTTGCCGCGTCTGCGATCCCCGATTGCCCCGAGCCATGAAGAAAACCCGCCGGATCGCTCCGGCGGGTTTCTGTCTGGCGTCGAGCAGATGGTTACTGCTGCTGAAGCTTCAGGATCCTGTTCGGTTCTGGATCCTGCTGCTCGACCTGCGGCTGACGCCGTGGCAGGACTTGCTGCAACAGCAGGCCCGGGTTGATCTCCAGGGACGGCTGCCCGCGGATCGGCCGGCAGTTTGGATACCGTCCGATCGTGCCTTCCGGGCAGCGCCGCTTGAAGATCGGTTGGCACTGGCCATTGATCATCTGCGTGCCCGGTGCGCATTCCGTCTCCTGCCTGGGCCTGCGGCATGCGCCGTCGATCACCTCGGTCCCGCGCGGACAGACACACTCGCCGCGCTTGTTGTGGACCTGGCCGCGTATGTCGCACTGCTCCAGTTGCGGCTGCTTGCGTCGGCATGCCCCGTCGATCACCTCGGTCCCACGTGGGCAGACGCAATCGCCATTGGCATCGTGGACCTGGCCGCGGATGGCGCACTGCTCAGGCTTCGGCCGGACCGGACGGCAGGCCCCGTTGCGCACCTCGGTGCCCTGCGGACAGACGCAATCGCCATCGGCATTGCGGATCTGGCCGGGGATGCGGCACTGCTGAGGCTTCGGCCGCACCGGACGGCAGGCGCCGTTGCGCACCTCGGTCCCTTGCGGGCAGACGCAGTCGCCATCGGCATTGCGGATCTGCCCGGGGATGCGGCACTCCTGGGGCTTCGGCCGGATCGGACGGCAGGCGCCGTTGCGCACTTCGGTCCCTTGCGGGCAGACGCAGTAGCCGTCGGCGTCGTGGATCTGGCCACGGATGGTGCACTGTTCGGGCCTGTTGTTGGTGCTGACGCACTTGCCGTTCTCCAGCGCCGTGCCGCGCGGGCAGACGCAGCGCCCGTCCTCGGTGCGGATCTGGCCTTCGAGCAGCACGCAGCGCTTCGGCGGCGGCGGTGGCGTCGGCAGAATGTTGGTGCCGCCGCCGGTGCACTGGCCGTTGCGGAAGGTGGTGCCTTCCGGGCAGACGCAGCGGCCGGCATCGTTCATGACGAAGCCCGGCGAGCATTCCTTCTTCACCTCATGGGTGATGATGAAGGGATGGCACGCATAGGCCTTGCCGCGATCGCCCTGCACATTGGCCGCATCCTTGGACAGCACGTCGCCGCCGTCCTGCACCCGCGTGTCGGGAGACAGGACGCCAACGCAGTTCTGGCCGTTGACGTTGCCCTGCAGGTTGGCCAGACGCCCGTCGTCGGGAATGACCACGGTGACGTGATGCGACTGGCTTTCGCCGGCGCCGAGCGTCAGGTTGGCGATGCAGGATAGAGGCAAGGTTACCGGTTCCGGCGAGCAGCCGAAGGGCGGGTCGATCGAAGTGATCGCAACGCCATCCAGCCGGCCGAGACCTTCCACGCCGATCGCATCGCCGATGCGGACCGGGCCGGAGAAGGGGCTCGTCCCGTCATTGGTGATGGTGATGTCGAACGAGCAGGGCTGGCCGAGCCGGCATTCGCGGTCGCCGGTCTTCTCGACACGGATGGTCGAAGAGCCGCCGCCCTTGGCGCAGGCCTGGCCGATCGGATAGACGATGTCGTCGCCCGGCGCCGGCCCATAGGAGCCGCGCGCGCAGTTTTCGAACTCGCCATTGGCCGAGACCGTGACGTCGAAGTGCCTGCTGGTTCCGGGCGTCATGACGGCGCCGGGAATCTGGCACGACAGCGTGTTGGCCGGAACCGGTCCGCACGCCCATTCCGCGCCGTCAGGGGTGACGGTCTGGACCTGGACGGGCGCGCCGCCCGACACCAGCGTGGCGGCATCGTTGACCCGCACCGGACCGGTGGGGGCTGCCGTGCCGGCGTTGGAGACGGTGATGCGGCAAGAAACGACCGCGGCGCCGGCCAGCGAGCCGTTGCACACCTTGGTGATGCGCAGGCCAGGCTTGCCGCCATTGGGCCGACGGATGCGTTCCTTGGCGCAGGCCTTGTTGTTGGTGAGGTCGACCTCACCGGGAATGGCCTTCACCTCGGCGCAGTTCTCGACCGTATCCGACTGGTAGCCGGCCGGCATGACCGCCTTGACGAAGATCGGCGTCGAGGCGCCCGCCGGCAGCGAAATGCCGGCATTGTCGCAGCGGAACTGGCCGGGGCCGTTCGGACCGCATGTCCAGGGCGGGCTCGGCCCGAAGGTCGAGGAGCTCGGTGCGCCGCCAGGATAGTTGTCGATCACCGTCAACGGCCCGTTATAGGTCGACGTGCCGTTGTTGATGATGTCGATCACGAAAGTGCAGACGCCGTCCGGCGTGCAGATTTCGGTACGGGCCCGCTTCTTCAGGATCAGGTCGACCTTCTTCTCGACCGGCGGCTGGCAGTCGCGGTCACGATCGCCACGGCGGCAGATCGGGATCGAGGCGCAGCCACGGTCGTTCGACTGGCTGCCGAACAACGGCTTGCCGCTGGCGGCATAGTTGTAGGTCGCGCAGTTGCGCAGTGCACTGCCTTGCCAGCCGCCGGCAGGCCTGAAGCCGAGCTTGAGGTCGACAAAGGCCCCCGGATTGAGCGTGGTCACCGGATAGGTGCATGTCATCGGGGTGGTGCCGGGCACGCAGACCCAGGGCGGATTGGGCCCTGAGCTCAGCGTCGAGCCGGCCGGCAGCGTCACCTCGTCGAGCACGATCTTGCCGTTGTAGGGCGCGGTGCCGACATTGGTGACCCTGATGGTGAAGTCGCAGCCGCCGGCCATGGTGCAGCGTGGGACATCGGCGCGTTTCTCGACCTTGAGGTCCGGCTCCTTGTCCTTGGGCGGGCACCTCTGGTCACGCGGGATGACGATGTCGATGGTCTGCGTGCAGCACAGGCCCCAGCCTTCCTTCGGCCCGGCATAAGTCTCGATGCCGGTGACGATGAGATGGATGACGTCGCCGGGCGACGCGCCGACGATCTTCCAGTTGAGCACACCGCCGCCCGGAGGCACCAGCTGGGTGTCGGGGATGATGGTGATGCCGGGCGTGGTGGTCGACACCTGCACCCACTTGCCGCCCATCTCCGGGCCGACCGGCATGTGGTAGATGAAGGCGCCGCCGCCAGGCACGCAATCGACCGTGCCGCGTTCCACCTTGAAGCATTCCTTGCCGGGAGGTGGCGGTGGCGGGTTGCACTTGGTGACATCGATCTTGATCGAGGTCTTCACGCCGGTCTTGTAGTCGCCATCATCGGGCTTGCTCGGATCCTGCGACGGGATGATGGTCCCGGTGCCGGCTTCGTTGCTCACCTTGATCAGGCCCTGGTTGTCGATGATCGTCGGCGCGGGAAACGCCGCATGGTCGATCTTGGCCGTGATCTGGAAATTGATGACGCGTTCATTGGCGGCACCCGCACCGTCGAGATCGGCGGCGGAGAGCCGGAAATCGGACACCGTTGCCGTGTCGTCGGGGCCTGCCGAATTGCTGATCGTCGCGCCCGGCAGGGGTCCGCCGGAGGCATCCGTGCCGTCGCCGGACACGTTGACGTTGACGATGGCAAGGCCGTGCGGGAGCTGGTCCTTGAACTCGATCTTGAGTTTCTTCAGCAAGCCCGCCAGGCCCGGATCGGCAAAGCCCTGCGGATCACCGCGCAGGCCGAAGCTCAGGGAGTAGACGACATAGTCGCAGCCTCTCTGGGTGCCTGTCTTGGTGAAGAAGGGAACGACCCGTTCCGGCCTCGGATTGACGACGCGTGAATTGCCGAGGTCGAGCCTCAGTTCCGGGGTGATCGGAGCGGCGTCTTCCGCGTGGCTCGCGAGAGGGGTTAGCATGGCGACCGCGATACCGGCCGCCATCGCCCAGCGCGCGCCGCGCCTGGCGTATGACAGGGGTTTCATGATCGTCTCCATGACGGTTGTGTTGTTTTGCGCGAGCGGGGAGAGTGCGAGATTGTTCATCTTCCCCTCCTCAACGTTCGCAGCTGACGGCTGGGGTGCGGAGCGGCAAGGTCATCTTGCAGCAAGGGTAGTAGCCACCCTTGTCCTTGTCGGACTTCCTGTAGAAGCAAAGTCCAACATCCACTCTGTCGCCCGGATAGTGGCCGGTGATGTTGATCGTGTAAGGCGTGCCGGGCGCATGCGACATGGGTGACGTCACCGCGACGCCTGGCGTCCTGGACTGGGCCTTGATCGAATCGCCGCCGAAGCCGGCATGGTCATGGAGATAAAGATCGGCCTCGAGGCCCGAAGGCGTGCAGTAGTACTGGACGTCCTCGACATCGAGACAGGGAGGCAGATTGCCGGGCGGTGGGAAGTCCGGCGGGTAGAAGGGTGGCAGATAGCCGCCCGGGATTTCTTCATAATAGCCGGCGCGGCCCTCGCAAGGGTGCCAGACAGCGACGTCGCCGACATGGCCTTCCACTTCGGGATCCTCGAAATAGCCGTCGAAATCGACGAACCAGGAACCGAAGGGCGGCACGTTGGCCGGCTTGACCAGATCCTTGGGCGTGATCTGCACGCCATGCACGGCGAGCGGCCCGCCGGCGGCGAGCTGCTCGGCCAGCGTTGGATTGTCGCGCAATTTGTCGCCGGTATTGACCAGCGTCTGCGTGCACACCGAGGTGTCGAGATTGCCGTCGGCGTCATAGCCATATTGCAGGTCGAGGCCGCCGGCCGACTGCCGGTTGCCCTGCGGGAAACCGACCGCATATTCCTGCGGCACTTCCACCCAGACCGATTCCGTTGTCGGATCGTCCGGATTCTCGTGCCAGTAGCGGATGACCTCGCCCTTGCCGGAATCGGCGAACTGGCTGTAATCATAGCGGTTTTCGACCGGGCCGCGCTGGGCGAGATACATGAAGCCGCCGTTGTCGAAGGCGATGTCGGTGACGGCGTAGTCCTTGTCGGCCTTGACCGTCAGCTCCCAGCGCGGGTCGCCGGCAAAGCTGCCGTCGCGGGCAATGCCCACCGACCAGATCTCCGACTTTTCGCCGACCGAATAGTACAGCCGGCCGCCATGATAGGAGACGGCCCAGACGCGGCGCTCGTCCTGGGTGTAGCCCCAGGTCTCGGGGTCTTCCGTGTCGAAGGCGGCACCTTGAATGTCCATCACCGCGCCATCGTCGGCGACGGGAGCCAAACCATGCGCCGGGCGCCCGGCGACGCCATGATCGAACGTGTCGATCAGCCTGCCGTTGGCGTCGATGCGATGGATCAGGCCGGTGTCGAGATCCGAGGCGAAGAACTGGCGGTGGTTGGGATCGAAGGTGAGGTTGCCGATGCCGGGGCCGCTGTTGGTGTCGATGTCGGCGAATTTGGCGACCTGGCCGGTGATGCCGTCGATCTTCCAGATGGTGCCGGGTCCGCCGCCGTTTTGGGCGCCGAACTGGCCTTCCATGAAGGTGGCGCCCGCGGTGCCGCGGCGCTGCCGTTCCGGCCTGCCGTCACTGTCGGCGTCAGGCGTGACGATGCGGATGCCGTGCAGCGAGGTTGCTGCGGCATAAAGATTGGGAACGCCCGACGGAACACCGTCGCGCACGCCATCGTCATAGGTGAGGCCGAAAACCTGGCCGACCTGGCCGGCCGTGACCTCGAAAGGCGGCGGCGTGAAGACGAGCTGGCCCGAGGCCGGCCCGCCCAGATGCGATACGTCGAAAACGCGCAAGGTGGCGCGCGTGGTGTCGATGAAGGTTTCGTCGACCGGATCGACGCCGGGCGGCAGGCCTTCGTCGAAGTTCGGAATGACGGTGCCGGAAAATCCGGTGACCGCCATCGAGCCGGGGTAGATGATCTGGGTATCCTGCGCCTTGGCGATGCCGCCAAGCCAAAGGCCGGCGGTCAGGGCAATCGCAAGAAATCCGCCGGTTGCCTTGATCAGGCGGTGCAAACGGCTGGTGTGAGAAGACACGAACGGGCCGCGATCGCAAGACATGGAACTCCCCCCGAAGTCTACGGGAGGAGCCTCCGGCTGTGCCGCGCAAACCAGGGCAAGGCGCGGCGGTCCGGCTCGTTCTTCCCTGCTCGAATTGTCTGCTTTCCTCATTGTCACGATACGCCTGCTCTTACGCAGGGTCAACGGAATCAGCGGGAAGCCCAGCGCATCGACCCCGTCCCGAAGGCGGTGGTCGCGCCGAGCTCCTGTTGTTCCCGGAGACCTCAGAGCCTCTGGGTTGCTGGTCATGGGGGCTTCCTTTCCGGGCCGCACCATGCGGCACCTGGACCTCAGTCGCCGGCTGAGGTGGAAAGGTTCACGGAAGCCTTGCGCAGAATGCTTGCGCCCGATGCCGGCTGTTCTTATATACGCGCCAAGCCGTGCGGCGCCGGAACATCGGTGGCCGGACGGGATTTCTTGTGAACAGGGGCTTTCGTCGGAACGCCTTCACGGGTCCTGAAAGCCTGCTTAGCGGAGAGACTAGAAAAATGGCAAAAGTAATCGGTATCGATCTCGGCACCACCAATTCCTGCATCGCCATCATGGATGGCAAGGAGCCCAAGGTAATCGAGAATGCGGAAGGCGCGCGCACGACGCCTTCCATCGTCGCCATCTCGGGCGACGGCGAACGTCTGGTCGGCCAGCCGGCCAAGCGCCAGGCGGTCACCAATCCTGAAAACACCATCTTCGCGGTCAAGCGCCTGATCGGCCGCCGTTATGACGATCCGGTGACGGAAAAGGACAAGAAGCTTGTCCCCTACAAGATCGTCAAGGGCGACAATGGCGATGCCTGGGTCGAGGCCGGCGGCAAGAAGCAGTCGCCCAGCCAGATCTCGGCCATGATCCTGCAGAAGATGAAGGAAACGGCGGAAGCCTATCTCGGCGAGAAGGTCGAGAAGGCGGTCATCACCGTTCCGGCCTATTTCAACGACGCCCAGCGCCAGGCCACCAAGGACGCCGGCAAGATCGCCGGCCTCGAAGTGCTGCGCATCATCAACGAGCCTACGGCTGCCGCACTCGCCTACGGCCTCGACAAGAAGGATGGCAAGACCATTGCCGTCTATGACCTTGGCGGCGGCACGTTCGACATTTCGGTGCTCGAAATCGGCGACGGCGTGTTCGAGGTGAAGTCGACCAATGGCGACACCTTCCTCGGCGGCGAGGATTTCGACATGCGCCTGGTCGAATATCTGGCGGCCGAGTTCAAGAAGGAACAGGGCATCGACCTGAAGAACGACAAGCTTGCCTTGCAGCGCCTCAAGGAGGCGGCTGAAAAGGCCAAGATCGAGCTGTCGTCCACCACGCAGACCGAAATCAACCTGCCCTTCATCACCGCCGACGCGACCGGCCCGAAGCACCTGACGCTGAAGCTGACGCGCGCCAAGTTCGAAAGCCTGGTCGAAGACCTCGTCCAGCGCACCATCGACCCGTGCAAGGCGGCGCTCAAGGATGCCGGGCTGAAGGCTGGCGAGATCGACGAAGTGGTCCTGGTCGGCGGCATGACCCGCATGCCCAAGATCCAGGAGATCGTGAAGCAGTTCTTCGGCAAGGAGCCGCACAAGGGCGTCAACCCGGATGAGGTCGTCGCTCTCGGCGCCGCCATCCAGGCCGGCGTGCTGCAGGGCGACGTCAAGGACGTGCTGTTGCTCGACGTGACGCCGCTGTCGCTCGGCATTGAGACGCTGGGCGGCGTGTTCACCCGGCTGATCGAGCGCAACACGACGATCCCGACCAAGAAGAGCCAGGTGTTCTCGACCGCCGAGGATTCGCAGTCGGCCGTGACCATCCGCGTCTTCCAGGGTGAGCGTGAAATGGCCGCCGACAACAAGGCGCTCGGCCAGTTCGACCTGGTCGGCATTCCGCCGGCGCCGCGCGGCGTGCCGCAGATCGAGGTCACCTTCGACATCGACGCCAACGGCATCGTCAACGTTTCGGCCAAGGACAAGGGCACCGGCAAGGAGCATCAGATCCGCATCCAGGCCTCGGGTGGTCTTTCGGACGCCGACATCGAGAAGATGGTCAAGGACGCCGAAGCCAATGCCGAGACCGACAAGAAGCGGCGCGCCGTGGTCGAGGCCCGCAACCAGGCCGAGGCGCTGGTGCATTCGTCCGAGAAGTCGCTGAAGGAATATGGCGACAAGGTCTCGGAAGCCGAGCGCACGGCGATTTCCGATGCCATCGCGGCGTTGAAGACCGCCGCCGAGGGCGACGACGCGGCCGACATCGAGGCCAAGAGCCAGGCGCTCGCCGAAGCTTCGATGAAGCTCGGCCAGGCCATGTACGAGGCCTCGCAGAAGGAAGCGGCGGAAGCCGACGCCAAGGCGGATGCCGCCAAGGACTCCGACGTGGTCGATGCCGATTTCGAGGAAATCGACGAGGACGACGACAAGAAGAAGTCGGCCTGAGCCGCCTGACGGCAAGATAAAGCGGAAAGCCCGGCGTAAAGCCGGGCTTTTTTGCAACCCTCGCTGAGAAAAGTGCGGGTCCTGCCGAAAAAATCACTGAAAACCACGGACAAGTTCGCGCCGGCCCTAGCATCGGGGCAGCACCGCTCCTAAATCGAGGCGACGTGCCGGCAAACGACGCAACAATGCATCAAGACGTTGAGCATCCGGACAGCGGGAAAAAATGAAAGCTGATTTCTACGAAACGCTGGGCGTGCAAAAGGGCGCCGACGAGAAGGAGCTCAAGAGCGCTTTCCGCAAGCTCGCCATGCAGTTCCATCCTGACCGCAATCCCGGCGATCATTCCTGCGAGCACAAGTTCAAGGAAATCAACGAAGCCTACGAGACGCTGAAGGACCCGCAAAAGCGCGCGGCCTACGACCGTTTCGGCCACGCCGCCTTCGAACAGGGCGGCATGAATGGCGGCGCGCAAGGCTTTGGTGCCGGCGGCTTCGCCGACATCTTCGAGGATATTTTCGGCGACATGATGGGCGGGCGCCAGCGCCGCTCGTCAGGCGGCCGCGAGCGCGGCGCCGACCTGCGCTACAACATGGAAATCTCGCTGGAAGAGGCCTTTGCCGGCAAGACCGCGCAAATCCGCGTTCCGGCCTCGATATCGTGCACCGAATGCTCCGGCAGCGGCGCCAAACCCGGCACCCAGCCGGTGACATGCTCGATGTGCCACGGCCACGGCAAGGTGCGGGCGACGCAAGGCTTCTTCTCGATCGAGCGCACCTGCCCGCAATGCCAGGGCCGCGGCCAGACGATCAAGGATCCATGCCCGAAATGCGCCGGCCAGGGCCGCGTCACCGAGGAACGCTCGCTGTCGGTCAACATTCCGGCCGGCATCGAGGACGGCACCCGCATCCGCCTTGCCAATGAGGGCGAGGCCGGCCTGCGCGGCGGGCCTTCGGGCGACCTCTATATTTTCCTGGCGGTGAAGCCGCATGAATTCTTCCAGCGCGATGGTGCCGACCTCTATTGCAAGGTGCCGATCTCGATGACGACGGCGGCCCTTGGCGGTTCCTTCGAGGTGACGACGCTGGACGGCACCCAGACCAAGGTGAAAGTGCCCGAAGGCACGCAGAACGGCCGCCAGTTCCGCCTCAAGGGCAAGGGCATGCCGGTGCTGCGCCAGCCCAATGTCGGCGACCTCTATATCCAGACCGCTGTCGAGACGCCGCAGAACCTGTCGCGCCGCCAGCGCGAGTTGCTGGAGGAGTTCGAACAGCTCTCCTCGCAGGACAATTCGCCCCAATCGAGCGGGTTTTTCGCCCGCATGAAGGATTTTTTCGAGTCTTTCGGCGAGCGTTGATCGTGCAAGAACGGCGCGGGAATGCATGAAACGCGCCGGGTCTTGAGACGCGACGAAATCTATCTTATCCACGACATGCGTCTCGCAACGCCTTGCCTTGCGTCAACCAGGTGTTAAGTAGCTTTGCGGGGAGCCTTGAGGAGAGCTTGCATGACACGTGGTCACGGACTGCGGAAGGCGCTTGCCGAGAAGTTCGACGACGAACTCAAATTCTTCAAGGGCTGGATCGACAAGCCGAAGACGGTCGGTTCGATCGTTCCGACCAGTTCGATCACCGCGCGCAAGATGGCCTCGATCGTCAATCCCAAGTCCGGCCTGCCGGTGCTTGAGGTCGGTCCGGGCACCGGCGTCATCACCCGCGCCATCCTCGCCCAGGGCGTACGGCCCGAAAACCTCTATGCCGTCGAATATTCCACGGATTTCGTGCGCCATCTGCGCCAGCTCTATCCCGGCGTCAACGTCATCGAGGGCGACGCCTTCAACCTCAACGCCACGCTTGGCGAGAGGAGCGGGATGATTTTCGATTCCGTCGTGTCCGGCGTGCCGCTTCTCAATTTCCCGGTCGCCCAGCGCATCGCGTATATAGAGAGCCTGCTCGACCGCATCCCGGCGGGCCGTCCGATCGTGCAACTGACCTATGGCCCGATGTCGCCGATTCCGGCCGGCCGCGGCGACTATACGGTCAAGCATTTCGATTTCATCTTCCGCAACATCCCGCCGACGCAGCTTTGGATCTACCGCCGCGAACCGCATTAAGTGAGAGGGGAGTAGGGCAGTAAGGGAGTAGGAAATGACGATTCAATTTCCAGACTGTGCCCCCTACCCTACTGCCTTACTCCCCTATTCACCGACCCAGCCGTTGATTTGAGCCGCCTCTGGCTGTACCTGTCCGGGAACAAGGGTGGCCAATGGCAGTGATCCCGAAAATCCTCGTCTTTGCCGGCTCGGTGCGCAGCGGCGCCTATAGCGGCAGGACCGCCGATGTGGCGCAGAAGGAACTTGCGGTGCAAGGCGCCGAGGTGACCCGCATTTCGCTCGCCGACTATCCCTTGCCGATCCTCGACGAGGATCTCGAGAAGGAAAAGGGTGTCCCGGAAAACGCCGTCAAACTCGGCCGTCTGATTTCAACCCATGACGGCCTGCTGATCGCCACGCCCGAATATAACGGCTCGATCCCGCCGCTGCTCAAGAACACGATCGACTGGGTGAGCCGGGTGCGCCGGGATGGCGGCCGATCGGTCAGGCCGCTTGCCGGCAAGGTCGCCGGGCTGTGCTCGTCCTCCAACGGCCATTTTGCCGGCATACGCTGCATCAACCATCTGCGCGCCGTGCTGGTACGCTGCCAGATGGAGGTGGTGACACCGGAATGTTCGGTGCCGGACGGCGGCGCCGCCTTCGACGAAGGCGGCAATTTCCGTGACGAAAGACTATACAAATCGATGGAGCATTTATGCCGCACGCTGATCGAAACCTCGCGCATGCTGTCGACCCGGATCGAGGCGTGACCGCCGCGACCATGCAGGCCAAATCCATCCAGGCCCAGTCCATCCAGGAAAGACTGATCGTCGGCCTCGACCTACCGACCGTGCGGGAAGCCGAGCAGGCGGTGCGCGAACTCGACGGCGTCGTCTCCTTCTACAAGATCGGCTATCAGCTGGCTTTCGCCGGCGGGCTCGACTTTGCCAGGGAACTGGCCAGCGGCGGGACAAAGATCTTCCTCGACATGAAGCTGCTCGACATCGACCACACGGTGGCCAAGGGCGTCGAGAACATCGTCAAGATGGGCATGACCATGCTGACCATCCACGCCTATCCCAAGGCGATGCGCGCGGCGGTGGAAGCGGCCAGGGGCAGTGACCTTTGCCTGCTCGCCGTCAGCGTGCTGACCTCGATGGACGAGCAGGACATGATCGATGTCGGCTATGAATATGACCCGCACACGCTGGTGCTGCGGCGCTCTGAACAAGCGCTGCATGCCGGCATGGGCGGCATCGTCTGCTCGGCGGCGGAGGCAGAAGCGGTGCGCCGCATCGTTGGCCCCGACATGGCGGTGGTGACACCCGGCATCCGGCCGGCCGGCAGCGACCATGGCGACCAGAAACGCGTGGTGACGCCGGCGCAAGCGATCCGCAACGGCGCCAGCCATCTTGTGGTGGCCCGCCCGATCGTCGCGGCAAGCGACCGCCGCGCGGCGGCGCAGGCGATCCTCGACGAAATGCGCTCTGCATAGAATAAGGGAGAGAACAATGCCCAAGGGATACTGGATCGCCCGCGTCGATGTGCGCGATGCCGAAGGCTACAAGGAGTATATCGCCGCTTCGAAGCTCGCCTTCGAGCGTTTTGGCGCGAAATTCCTGGCGCGCGGCGGAGCCCATGAACTGGCCGAGGGGCCTGGCCGCGCCCGCAACGTGATCATCGAATTCGAATCGCTTGCGGTCGCGCATGACTGCTACCATTCGCCGGAATATCAGCGCGCGGTCGCCATCCGCCAGAAGGTCGCCGACGGCGAGATCGTGCTGGTCGAAGGGGCCTGAAGCCTATCCCGGCTCGACAGGGCCCTTTTGTTTTGAAGCAATCCCCAAGGGAAAGCGCCATGCGCTTTTCCCGGGGAAACC
Organism: Mesorhizobium japonicum MAFF 303099; assembly: GCF_000009625.1. Lineage (NCBI taxonomy): Bacteria > Pseudomonadati > Pseudomonadota > Alphaproteobacteria > Hyphomicrobiales > Phyllobacteriaceae > Mesorhizobium > Mesorhizobium japonicum. The sequence continues at coordinate 3,768,818 of NC_002678.2, read as the reverse complement.
GCTACTCACTTTCCCCGGAACTGCTTCAGACGAAGTCCTGAAGGTTCACGTCCCGCAGCTTGGCCCCGCCAAGCAGAGCTCCGACCAGCTGATGCTTGAGGGCAAGGCACTGTGCGCGGGCGAGTTTCACGATGCCGGGAACGTCGCTCTTTTCGCAGGCCTGCAGCAATTGCTTCTGCTGTTCGATGATCAGCGGCATGAAATCGCGCGACTTGAAGCCGAGATGGAGCGCCCGTTCCGACTGGTCGAGGATCTGGCTGAGCAGCTGCGCCAGACGCAAATTCTCGGAAAGCTCGGCGATCGCCAGACGAAAGGCGCGGTCGGCGGCCAGGAACGCAACAGGGCTGCGCAGCGTCTCGGGCTTCAGCACCTTTCTGGCCGCCAGCCTGATCTCATCCAGCCCGCGCTCGGTAATGCCGGTGGTGGCAACCCGGAACACTTCCGGCTCGACCAGGCTGCGCACGTCGAAGATCTCGTTGACGTCGCGCAGGGTTAGCGTGGTGATGACATAGCCGCGGCGCGGCTCGCTCCGGACCAGTCCTTCCTGCATGAGGCGGGCCAGTGCGGAGCGGATCGTCGCCTTCTTGATGCCGTAGCGCGCCTCGATCTGCTTTTCGGTCAAGGCTTCACCGGGTGACAGGACGCAGGCGACGATATCGCTCTTCAGCTGTTCGTAGGCCTGTTCGCTGCGCAGCAGGTCCGCCGTCGACAGCGCCGCCGTCCCGCCCGGGGGCGTGACCGATTTCGATGGCGTGGTTTTTGTCGGCTTCATGCTTCTCTCGCTTCGCACCGGCATTGACGAGCACTGGCCATCTTAGGTATTTTCCCTGAGCATCTCAGTCAGGAGCTGTGGCATGCCTCTATCCGCCGACTCCCTTCTCTACCGCGCGATCATGGATATCGTCAACGCGGCGGCTGGCGCCAATCCCTTCGAGGAGGTCAAGGCCGTCCTGGGCGACTATACCAACCGCTTCCATGCGCTCGGCGGGCTGGTTCACGAGGAGGATGACGACGAGCTCTTGCTGCATGCCAGCCCGCAGCTGACGATCTACCACATCACGCTTTCGCCCGGCGTGCAGTATCCGCCGCATAACCATCTGATGGACGCCCTGGTCGGCATCTATTGGGGCGGCGAGACCAATTTCATCTACCCACTCGCCGGCGAAGAGGTCGACGAGCCGGAGCGGCAGGATTTTGCGGCGCCCGCGCTGGTGCACATGTCTGCCAACACCATCCACTCGGTCGCCAATACCGGCAGCGCCCGCTCCGGCGCCCTGCATGTCTATCTCGGCGATCTGCCAGGCACCGACCGCCAATTGTGGAGCCTGGCCGACAACCGGCCGGAGCCGTTCGACAACGCCAGGTACATGGCCGGCGCACGGCCGATATAGACCGAGCCTAGCCGCCGTGGTGCTGGCCGATAAATCGGCTTGCCGCCGTCGCGGCCATGGCCTCGGCAAGCTCCAGGCCCCATTGCTGGCGGCAGTAGGCGCGGAAATCGAAGCAGGGCAGGCCGGGACAGACCTCGAACTCGATCAGGTGAACCGTGTCGTCGGCCTCGACGCGCAGGTCGATGGAAAACACGTCGCGCAGGCCGAGCCCGCCGATCAGCCGCCCGGCGATCGCCCTGATCCTGGCATCGGCGCCCGGCTGGACGTCGGCAACGGCAACGAGCTCCGGTTCAGCATAAAGTCCTGCCGCCTTCACCGCCTCGCCGGTTTCGCCATAGAGCGCCATACTGTCCGCCATGGTCTGGAAATCGGCGCCGGAATCGACAAAGGCGATGCCGAGCGCCTCGACACCGGTTTGCGGCGTCAGGCCGAGAAAGCTGGCGCGTGCATTGCGGCCGGCGACATAGGGCTGGACGACGACATCGTCGCGATAGGCGGCGAAGACGCGCCGGCTAAGCTCCAGCGCATGACCCAGCTCATGGCATCGGGAATCCGGCCAGATGCCTATCTTGGCGCCAAGCCGGTTGGGCTTGACGAACCAGCCGGCGGCGGAGGCCGGCGGCTCGACCAGCCATTTACCATCGCGGGCAAGGCCGGCCTGCGGCGCCGGCAGGCCGAGCGCGCCGAGCACGGCGCCGGAGCGGAACTTGTCCTGGCAAAGCGCGAACAGCGAATCGTCGGCGCCGACGGTGCGCAGCCCGTTCAGCCGTGCCAGCGCGGGGGCCGCGCCGCCACGGAAATAGGCGATGCCGTCGGTCAGCGTCCAGACCAGTGTGCTCTGCCCGTCCTCAGCCTCCAGCACTTCTGCGGCATCGTCGAGCGCCACCGGCGCAAAGGCGACACCCCGGGCCTCGCAGGCGGCGGCGAGTGCCGCGAATTCGGGGGCGATATCCGTCGACTGCGCCAGGTAGGACGAGATTTCGGTGGCACGCTGCGGCGGGTAGCCGTCGGCGATCAAACGGTCGAAGCAAGCCTTTTCCGGCTCGTAGACAAGGATCAGTTTCGGCTTGTGCTTTGACATGATGGGGCGGGATTCCAACGGTGCGATGGCTTGGAGCGCGGCGCGTCCAAGCGACATGCATTACCATCGCACGGCGCCTGCCATCGGCTTTCGCGAAACCGACCGCGCCGGGCGGTTGCGTGACAACGCCCGGCAAAAACAATCATCTACCGCTCCTGTTCAGGCGATCAGCACGCGCGGTTCGAACCGGCCGTTGACGGGGATGTCGATGAGGAAGGTCATGCCCGCCTGCGGGTCGAGCTTGCGCTGCTTGTCGTCCTTGCCCTTCCAGGCCGAGGTCACCGCCAGCCGGTCGGCCTTGGCGCCGACAAAGGCCGGGCAGGAGGCCTGCGTCACCGGCATGGGAATTTCGCGCAACAATGTGCCGTCGGGCGAATAGGCCTTCACCGCCTTGCCGCCCCAGACGGCATTCCACAGCACGCCGTCGCGGTCGACGACGGAGCCGTCGACATAGCCCTTCGACGAGCGATGGTCGACGAACACTTTCGGTTCGCCAACCGGCAGGCCTGTCACCGGATCGCAGCCGACGCGCATCAACAGACCGGTCGCGGTGTCGGTGTAGTAGGCAATCGCCCCGTCCTCGGAAAAGCAGATCGAGTTCGACACGGTGATGTCCGAAAACAGGCGGCGCAATTCGCCCCTAGAGAACCAGTAGATCGAGCCCGCACCCTTGCTCTCGTCCTTCGCCATCGTGCCGACCCAAAAGGCACCGCAGGGATGGACGCGCGAATCGTTGGAGCGGGTGAGCGGGTTATCGGCCTCGATGGGCGTATGCAGCGTCATCGTGCCGGTCGCGACGTCGCGGACAAAAAGCCCGGTCTCGGTGGCGATCAGCTGGCGCTGGTCGTCGATGATGGCGATGGCGCTGGCCATCTGGCCAAGCTCGTGGATTTTCAACGCGCCCGTGAGCGGCTTTTCCAGAAGCTGGCCGTTGACGATGTCGAACCAGAACAGCGCATCGCTGGCCGGATCGTAGCTCGGGCCCTCGCCGAGCTGGCAGATGTGATCGGAGAAAATCGAAACCGCGCTCATCATGCCTCTCCGAAAACCGCATCCCAGGCCGCAACGGCGGCGTGCGCACGCGCCGCGACGTCATCGACGCTCATGCCGGGCTTGAACAGGCTGGAGCCCAAGCCAAAGACCGTGACGCCCACCGACTTGTAGCCGGCAAAATCCTTCTCCGAAACGCCGCCGACGGCGCCGACCAGGGTCTGCGCCGGCAGCACCGCCCGGATGGCGGAAATGCCTGATGCGCCGAGTGCGCTCGCCGGAAAGAATTTCAAGGCCGAAGCGCCCAGCCGGATCGCCTGGAAAGCTTCCGTCGGCGTGAACACGCCGGGCATGGTGACCATGCCGTAATGCATGGCGCGCGCCATCACCTCGGCATCGATGTTGGGGCTGACCAGCAGCCGCCCGCCAGCCTGGTGCAGGCCGTCGACATCGGCCGCCGTCAGCACCGTGCCGGCGCCGATCAGGGCCGACTTCGGCAGCACTTGGACAATCCTGGCGATCGACGAGAAGGGCTGGGGTGAGTTGAGCGGCACTTCGATCGCCTCGATGCCGGCATCGAACACCGCCTGCCCCATGGCAATCGCCTCGGCGGGTTTCAGGCCACGCAGGATGGCGACCAGCCCGCGCTTGAGTTTTGGAAAGGCTGCGGTCTCGATCATGCCAAGGCTCCGGTTCTGGCGATCATGCCGTTTTCGCGCGCGGCTTCGACGAGGCCGGCGCGCACCGCTTCATCCGCGTCGACGGTGCGGACGGCAAGCCCTGCAAGGTCGAGCGCAGCCTGGTAGAGCACAGCGAGCGCACCCGAGGCAATCAGCACGACGGGCGCATTGCCGGCGCCATAGCGGCGCTTCGCCGAGGCGATCTCGCCGCCGATCAAAAGCCCGGACAGACAGGCCGCCGCATCTTCCGACTTCAGGTCCTGCAAGAGCCCGGCGGCACGGATGGCAAACAGCTTAGACGTGACGTCGCCGCCCTCGCCAAGCGCCCGTTCGCACCATTGCCGGAAGAATGGATTGTCCGCAGCGACGGGAGCCGGATGTTCGCCCAGCGAATGCCTCAGGATGGAGTGCCCGGCCAGCACCGAAAACAACTCGCCGGTCGGCCATGTGCCGAAGCCGGCAACCGCGCCGTCCTCGACCACGACCCATTTCGAATGGGTGCCGGGCATGCAGGCGAGATGCCGTCCCTTTGCCGGCAAACCGGCGCCGGCAAGCTGTGTTTCCTCACCGCGCATGACATCGGGCGCATCGGCCAGGCGCTGGGCGAGGCCCGGCACGATACGGATGTCGCGGCGTTCGCCCTCGATGCGGGCTGCGCCGCGCAGGATGGCGCCGATCGGCGCCGGCACGGTCACATACGGCGCCTCGATCCAGCCCTGACGAGAGCCGGCCATGCCGCAGATGATGATGGGCAGCCCGTCAGGCGCGCCCATGGCGGCCAAATGGCCTTCCAGAACGTGCGAAAAACCTTTTTCGCGTGCGGTGATCAGGCCGTCATCGCCGCGGCGCTCGGCAAGCAGCTTGCCGCTGCCGTCGATCAGCCATGCGCGGAGCCGGGTCGTGCCCCAATCGAGTGCGGCTACCGCCGGAGCGTTGCCGGCAAATTCTGGGCTCACAGAAAACCTCCGTCGACGATCAGCATCTGCGCGGTCAGCATGCGCGAGGCATCCGAGGCCAGGAACAGCACCGTGCCGACCATGTCGTCCGGGCGCATGACCTCCTTGATGCACTGCTTGGCGACATGGGCTGCTAGCGCTCCTTCGGTCACCCAGCGTTCCTGCTGCCGTTCGGTGATCACCCAGCCGGGCGCGACGGCGTTGACGCGGATGCGGTCCGGCCCGAGCTTGCCGGCGAGCCCCTTGGTGAGGCCGAGGATGCCCGCCTTGGCGGCGGTGTAGGCCGGCATGTCGGGATGGTTGATGAGGTAGGATGTCGAGGTGAAGTTGATGATCGAGCCGCCGCCGGCCCGCTTCATGCCCGGCGCCACCGCCTGCGCGGTGAAGAAATGCGGCCTGAGGTTGATCGCCTGGTTGTTGTCCCAGAACTCCACCGTCACGTCCTCGACGGCGTGGCGCTCGTCCCAGGCGGCATTGTTGATCAGCACCGTGACATCGCCATGCGCCTCCGCCGCCCTGGCCGCCGAGGCGCGCAGCGCCTCGATGTCGCGCAGATCGGTCTTGAGGTAGAGCGGCCGCCGGCCGAATTCCTTCTCGATGCGGTCGGCAAGCAGCGTGCTCGGACCCTCGGCGATGTCGATGAAGGCGACATTGGCACCCTGGCGCACAAACCCCTCGGTCAGCGCCGCGCCGATCCCGGAACCGCCGCCGGTGATCAGCACCGAGGCGCCCTTGAGGTCGGCAAAATCCGCCGATGGCATCATATTCTACTCTCCCAGCGCATGACCCCGAAAATCGATCCGATTTTCGGAAAGGGATCATGCGCAAAATGTAAATTACTACAGCGTCCTTTGCGCGTCCCAAGGGACGCGCGGCGCTGTAGGCATGAATGGCGCGCATCCTAGTCACGCAAGTCGCGTGGGCAAGGGCGAAACGTCGGATTTTCAGGCTTATGTCGGACAAAACGACAATGCGCCGCACTGGAAGCGCGCCGCGACATCGGCGGAATGTCGATTGCGTCGAAATCGCCGGTCAGATCGCCTTGGCGCGCAGGGCGCCGCGGAAGGAATCGCGGAGATAGCCGAGCGTGGCGTCGGCATCGACCGGCTTGCCGAACAGATAGCCCTGCCCGCCGGCGCAGCCGAACTGGACCAGGCGATCGGCCTGCGCTTCCTCTTCTATGCCTTCGGCGACCACATCCATGCCAAGCCCTTCGCACATGGCGAGAATGGCGCGGATGATGTGTTCGGACGGGCGGTCGTCGAGAATGGAGGAGACGAAGGCGCGGTCGATCTTGAGCTTGTCGAAATGGAATTCGCGCAGGCGGCCGAGCGAAGACTGGCCGGTGCCGAAATCGTCGAGCGAGACGCGGATGCCGACGCGGCGCAGATCCTCGACGATCTGCGCGGCCGAGGCCGGGTCGTTCATCAGGCCGGTCTCGGTGATCTCGATCTCCAGCCGACGCGGATCGAAGCCGGTGCGGTCGAGGATCGCCAATATGTGCAGGCCGGTGTTCTGGTCGACGAGCTGCGACGGTGACAGGTTGAAGGACAGGAACAGGTCGCTCGGCCAGCTCCGGGCCGCCTCGGTCGCCTTGCGCAGCACCAGCTGCGACAGCGGACCGATGATGCCGCGTTCCTCGGCGATGGGGATGAAGACCGTCGGCGGCACCGCACCGAGGTCACGATCGGTCCAGCGCGCCAGCGTCTCGAAGCCGATGGTGCGGCGCGTGGTGAGGTCGACGATCGGCTGGAAATGCGGCTCCACCTCGCCGGCCGAGACGGCGCGGCGCAGCGCCTGCTCGATGCGGGTGACGCGCTTGGCCGCCTCTTCCATTTCGCGGGTGTAGACGACGACCCGGCCACGGCCGGAACGCTTGGCGTGGTAGAGCGCCGTCTCGGCCTTGTTGATGAGGATCTCGGTGGTCTCGTCGCCGGAAGAGAACAGCGAGCAGCCGACCGAGGCCGACAGCCTGGCGGTGCGTTCGCCGACATCGTAGGGCGCCGACAGGATCTCGATCAGCATGCGGGATTTTTCCGCCGCCGCTTCCTCGGAGAACACCAGCGGATAGAGGAAGGCGAATTCGTCGGCGCCGATGCGGCAGACCGTCGAATGGCCGTCCATCGAGGCGCGCAGCCGCATGGCGACCTGGATCAGGATATCGTCGCCGGCCTTGTGGCCGAACAGATCGTTGATCGGCTTGAAGCCGTCGAGGTCGAGAATGCCGACGGTGAAGGGCGCGGGATCGTCGGCGCGGTCGCTGATCAGGCGATCGACCTTGTCGAAGAAGCGGCGATGGTTGCCAAGCCCGGTCAACGGATCGGTGAAGGCCAGATCCGTGCTCTCCCTGTTTGCCTGACCGGTGCCAAACGGAGTTTGCATCGGTGTCCCTGTTTTTGACGTCGGAATTTATGTCGGAGACTGCCAGCAAACCCTTTAGGAAACGTATCTCGAAAATCGATTTTTCGCGGCCGGGACGCGATCTGGAGAAACGGAATCCGGTTTTCACCAGCGATCTTGCCGTGGCAGAAAGCCGGAAGCCTTTGGGAAGCCGGCTAAACCTTGTGTCAAACCTTTGTTCTCGCGGTGATTTTCAGCCGCCGAGCTTGACGTGATAGAGCTCGAGCTGGGCGCCCCGTGTCTCCGCCACGGGCTCCAGCCAGTCCGGTACGTTGCCGTGCGTCAGCCCGGCCAGAAAGCCGTCCGGCGCCCTGGCAACGAGCAGGCGGGTTTCCGCGTTGCCGCGGCAGAGCGCCACAAGCCCGACATGGTTGCTTTCGACCACCTTCCTGGCATCTGCATTCGATCCGAGGAAGGTATCGAGTGCAAGCAGGTTTCCCGCGACGTTGCGATGATACGGCCCGGCGAACACGCGATGTCCGGAATAGGCCAGGATGGGTGAGCCAAGATTGGAAATGGCGAGCACGGTGGTGTCCGGCAGCTGGCTGAGCGCTGCGAACGCGGTCTTGCCTTGGCAGGTCCCATTGACACTGGCGGCCTTGACGGCCGCACCGGTTTCGAAGGCGCTTGATGCAGCCACGGCTGCGCACGCCCAGAGTGCGTTGACCGAGACCAGCCAGGCCGCGACCACCCTGAGTGCGGAGCCGCGCGACGGGCTGGCTTCGGCCCGCTGCCGCCATTTGGCGATCCAGGCGCAAAGCGGGATCACCGCCAAGGCAATGGAGAAGGTCGAGCCGCGCACTTGCCAGGCACTGACCAGGAACGCCACCACCAGCAGCGCGCCAACGAGGCTGTCCTGCCGCCGCGAGCCGCCACGACCGAGGTGAAGCGCCATCAGCATGATCGCCAGCAGTGGCGTGGCAAAACGCTCCACCACCGCGACCTGGTTGTAGATGACAAGCTTGTACAGCGACTGCGCCTCTTCGATGTTATCGAGCCATAATTCCTTGAGGCGCGGATCGAGGTTCGCATAGGGGGCCGCCAGGCATTGCGGGAACAGCGACACCACGACAGCGGCAAGCACCACGCCAAGCAGGCCGAGCGCCACGAGGCGCCGGCCGACCGTGGCCTTGGCCATGTCGAGCGAAGCCATGGCGGCAAGGCCGCATCCGGCGAGCGCGGCCACCACGAACTGCACTGTCGAGAAGGCATCGCACTGCGGCTGGCCCCACGCCGATGGGGCGATGGTGGTGACGAAGACCAGCCCCGAAACGCCGGCAAAGCCAAGGCCGAAATCCCTGGCGATCCGCCCCTCACCGCCGGGGTTGGCGACAAACAGCAGGGCGATGCACGCGCCGATGGTGGCGACATAGGGCGCTGTTTCCATGCCGACGGCCAGCATCAGCGCCGCGCACAGGCCAGCGAACAGCGCCGCCCAGCGCTGCACGGGCGCATCGAGCAGCAGGCTGAGGCAGGCCATGGTCAGCGTCAGCTGGACATTGTGATGATCGAGCGAGCCGGGCGAAAAGATGCCGATGAAGTGCAGCGCCGCGGCGCCGATGACGACGGCCGGCAGCACGGCTGCGGCGCCGGCGAAACTGCGCGCCGCGCGGGTGGTGAAGAGCAAGGCGAGGAAGAAGAGCAGCGCCGGCCAGAGCACCTCCGCGATGGTCTCAGCCCTGGCCACGCTGCCGGTCAGAGCCGAGGCCGCCAGAATGATGGCGGCGAGCGGCGCGTCGACCAGCCGCGACCAGTGCATGACGAAGCCGCCTTCAAGACCCATCCGGTACTGATGCAGGTCGAACCAGCCCTGGCCGGCCAGCATGTCGCGAACCTCGACCAGACGCAGCAGATTGTCATTGTCGCCGCCGGCGTCGGTCAAGTCGCGGAATCCGCTGAGAGCGCTGACGGCAACCATCACCAGCGTGGCGACGAGCACGAGCGCAAGGTCGTTGTGCCGTGACGGACGTGGCGTGGCCTCGGCGGAGATCATGGTATCGGCAGGAGTCACGGGACGGCCTCTGGGCGTTCTCTTGGTGAGAGAAGCTATCGCGAACTCACTGCGCAAACCTTAAATCGGCCCTGCACAAAGCAATTCCATGTTGCGAAAACGCCCTGAACAGGCAGCTCGATCTGGGACCTTGGCTTCACGCGGCTCTTTGATCGTCGCGAAACACCCAGACCGATGAGAGCACATAGCTCGCGGCGCTTGCGGCGACGGTGATGATGGCTGACATGATCAGCGGCGAGGCGGAAAATATCGACACCGCGACATGGGCCGACAGGCCTGCAAACGCTGCGCAGACCAGCTGGGTGACGAGATACCGTGGCAACGCATGGGCGTGGTCGTGTCGTCCCTCGAACGTCCAGCCGCGCTGTGCCGAATAGGCCACGACGAAGGCCAGCATATAGGCGATGGCGCTGCCGACAAACGGCGGCAAGCCGGCCGACACCAAGGCCCATGACAGTACGAAAAGCAGCAGCGCCGCGCCAATGCCGACGACGACAAACCGGACAAGCCGTATGGCGGCGAATTTTCGCAGAAGCCGGCTCATTTTTCAGCAGTCGCGTCGAATTCGCCTGATCCGCCGGGCTGGCCGGCCTTCAGCCGCTTGACCGGGATCTCGAGGACACCGAGCAGGAATGCCGAAAAGAAGGCCTGGAACGAAATGACGATCAGGCTCAGGCCCAGCACGACGATGCGCGGGATTTCGGAATCGTTCAGCGGGCCGAAGCCAAGATGCGCCCAGCGCAGCACCGCATAGCCGAAGAACAGGACGCCGCCGGCAAAGCAGATGCCGGCATTGGCGGCAAGACGGTCGGTGCTGATGGTCCTTCTCAGCCAGTCGGACCCGCGGCTGCGCGGCAGGATGCCGGTGATCTCGGCATAGTATCGCGATATGGCGCCGAAGGTGATGAGCTGGATGCCGGTGATGATCATGAAGCAGGCGGCGACGAAAGTGTTGAGGTCGAGCGAAAGATTGTCGATCACCCGCAGCGGCCCAAACACCAGCAGGGCCGCGAACAGAGTGCCTAGGCCACACAGCACCGCGCCCGGGATGAAGAACATCCAGCGCGGATTGTAGACGAGCAGGAATTTGAGATGCCGCCAGCCGTCACGCCAGGTCCTGAGATGCGGCGGCCGGCTGCGGCCGTCGGGCTTGAGCGTGGTCGGCACTTCCTCGATGCGCAGGCCGGCAAGCGCGCTGCGCACCACCATTTCGCTGGCGAATTCCATGCCGGTCGTCTGCAGGTCGAGCTTGCGGATGCTCTCGGCGTTGAAGCCGCGCAAGCCGCAGTGGAAGTCACCGGTCTTGATGCGGAAAAACAGGCGGCCGACGAAGCTCAGCACCGGATTGCCGAGATAGCGATGCAGCGGCGGCATGGCGCCGGTTTCGATGCCGCCCTGGAAGCGATTGCCCATGACCAGGTCGGCGCCGCCGCGCAGGCGCGTCATGAAGGCATCCAGCGCGCCGAAATCGTAGCTGTCGTCGGCATCGCCCATGATGATGTAGCGCCCCCTGGCGGCGGCGATGCCGCCCAGAAGTGCCGCGCCATAGCCCTTCTGCGCCACCGGTACGACACGGGCGCCACCCTGGACCGCTATCTCCTGCGAACCATCGGTGCTGCCATTGTCCGCGATCAGCACCTCACCCAGGATTCCGGCCTTGTCGAGGAAGGCCCTGGCCTTGCCGATGCAAACGGCCAGCGTCTCGACCTCGTTGAGGCACGGCATCAGGATGGTGAGTTCAAGCTGTTTGGTCGCGGCGGCGCGGATGGCGGTGAGCGCGTTCATGGTCGTTGTTCCATCGAGGACCCCCAATCCGGCGCCTGCCGTTGGGGTATTCGAGGCCTATTCTTGTACGGCAAGGCTTAAGAAAACGATGACACGGCCGCTTGCCTTGTCGCGATCGGGCTGGTGGGGGTTGTGTCCTGCTGTTGCCGATCTTCAGACGTCGCGATTGGCAGAAGGCGCGGCGACCCTTATATCGCTCTCGTCGACTGCGCTGGGGACCCGCCATGAAACTGAAAATCGCCGTCCAGATGGACCACATCTCCACCGTGTCGATCGCCGGGGACACTTCGTTCGCGCTGTCGCTGGAAGCGCAGCGGCGCGGCCATCAATTGTTCCACTACACGCCCGACCGGCTGTCGCTGCGCGACGGCAAGGTGTTTGCGCGCATCGAGGAAATGCAGGTGCGCGACGAGAAGGGCAGCCACTATTCGCTGGGCGAGAAAGTGCGCACCGACCTGTCGGAGATGGACGTGGTCCTGCTGCGCCAGGATCCGCCCTTCGACATGAACTACATCACCACCACGCATATCCTCGAGCGCATCCACCCGAAGACCCTGGTGGTCAACGACCCGGCCTGGGTGCGCAACAGCCCGGAAAAGATCTTCGTCACCGAGTTTGCCGATTTGATGCCGGACACGCTGATCACCAAGGATCCGCTGGAAGTCGCCGCCTTCCGCAAGGAGTTCGGCGACATCATCGTCAAGCCGCTCTACGGCAATGGCGGCGCCGGCATCTTCCATCTGCACGAGGCCGACCGCAACCTCGCCTCGCTGCTCGAAATGTTCGGCCAGCTGTTCCGCGAGCCCTATATCGTGCAGCGCTACCTCAAGGACGTGCGCAAGGGCGACAAGCGCATCATCCTAATCGACGGCGAGCCGGTCGGCGCCATCAACCGCGTGCCGGCCGAGCACGATTCCCGCTCCAACATGCATGTCGGCGGCCGCGCCGAGAAGACCGAGCTGACGGAGCGCGAGCGCGAGATCTGCGCCCGCATCGGGCCGTCCCTCAGGGAACGCGGCTTCATCCTGGTCGGCATCGACGTCATCGGCGACTACATGACCGAGATCAACGTCACCTCGCCGACCGGCGTGCGCGAGGTGCAGCGTTTTGGCGGCGCCGACATCGCCAGCCTGTTCTGGGACGCGGTCGAGGGGAAGCGGAAGTAGCGTTTTTCGGTTCGTATTAACCATGTTCCGCCTTTTCAACCGGGCTCAATCCGGCTGCAACCAGAGCGATTTCCTTGTTCTCGTAATGTTCTTGATTTGACCAGCAATCTGTGATTGTCTTCTGCGGGGGCCACATTCTAGGCCAATCGCATGGGTTGCGGCCCATATCCGGGGTGGGACAATGGTGGCGCGGGTTCGCACGGTCGCTTTCCAGGGCATCGAGGCCGTGCCGGTCGACGTGCAGGTGATGATCGCGCCCGGCAAGGTCGGCATGCAGATCGTTGGGCTGCCCGACAAGGCGGTGGCCGAAAGCCGCGAGCGGGTGCAGGCGGCGCTGCATGCGTCGGGCCTGTCGATGCCGTCGAAGAAGGTGACGGTCAATCTGGCGCCGGCCGACCTGCCCAAGGAAGGCAGCCATTACGACCTGCCGATCGCGCTTGGCCTGATGGCAGCGCTTGGCGCCATTCCGGGCGACATGCTGGCCGGCTATGTCGTGCTTGGCGAGCTTTCGCTAGACGGCACGATCGCCGCCGTCGCGGGCGCCCTGCCGGCGGCGATCGGCGCCAATGCCGAGGGCAAGGGCCTGATCTGCCCGTTCGCCTGCGGGCCGGAGGCGGCTTGGGCCGGTAAGGACTTCGACATTTTGGCACCGCGCAGCCTGATCGCCATTGCCAATCATTTCCGCGGCACGCAGGTGCTGTCGCGGCCGGAGGCCGGCATCCATGCCGCGGCGCGCGACCTGCCCGACCTTGCCGACATCAAGGGCCAGGAGACGGCCAAGCGGGCGCTGGAAGTGGCGGAGGCCGGCGGCCACAATCTGCTAACATTGTGGCTAATTAAACGACAGTCGGCCATCGCGGCGAAACCCGCCCATTAAGCGGTCTAACTTCGTTCCGGAACGCCCGCAACGGGCCGGGAGAGGACTGTCCGCTTTCGGGAAACATTTGGCCGAAGCAGACGTTCCCGCGTCCCCTGCTAGAGGCTATATCTGCTTCGTAAGCCGAACTATCTCTAAAGCAGCACCCGACCAGCGGAAATGAGATGGAAGCGCCGCTAAGTGTTGGTTGGCCGCGAGATTTACCAAAGAGTCCGGACTTTACGTCGCTTTGGTGGGTACCTTTGGCGATGCCGATGTCTGATGGAGAGGAGAGACAGGGGCCAATAAATATGCATCATGTCCCGGAATCTCCGCTGACCGGAACTCGCTGGCCTTCGCGCCGGACCACCGCCTTGCGGTCAGCGGAGATTTGCACGAATGTTGCCTGTGGAATAGCCGACTTTCTTGAGATACCGATCGGACGGACTGGTCCATGCCACTTGACATCGAAACCCGGTTTCTCGGCTTGGCGGATTTTGAACCGGCTGCGCGAGAGGTGTTGCCGCATGCGGTCTACGAGTTCATTGCCGGGGGTGCTGGCGACGAAATCACCAAGCGTGACAATGAAGCGGCATTCGACCGCATCAGGTTGAGGCAGCGTGTGCTGCGCGATGTCACAAGACTTGATACCGCGATCACACTCTTTGGGCAAAGGCTGACGCATCCGATCATCCTGGCCCCAATAGCATACCAGCGACTGGCGCATCCGGAAGGCGAGGTGGCCACGGCGCGCGGCGCCGGAGTGGCGGAAGCGGTGTTCATTCTGGGTACTACGGCGACGGCGGCGATCGAGGATTGCGTGGCGGAGAGCCAGTCTCCTGTGTGGTTCCTGCTTTATTGGCAAAGCGACCGCGGTTTCAATGGCGAACTCGTATCGCGCATGGCGGCACTGGGCGCAAAGGCGATCAGCGTAACGGTCGACCTGCCAACGCCAGGCGATCGCCGTAGGCAATTCCGGGCAGGCTTCAAAATTCCCGACAGCCTCGCAACGCCGTACTTCAAGGACCGGAACACCGGCGTGCTCAAAGTTGGCACTGCGCAAAAGCGGGCCATGCCGACCTGGGCGGATATTGCCTGGCTGCGTTCGCTGACAACCCTGCCGCTTATCCTGAAGGGTATCCTCGATCCTGACGATGCCGAGCAAGCCATCGGAACTGGTGCAGATGCTATAGTCGTCTCGAACCACGGTTCGCGTAACCTCGACACACTGCCGGCAGCCATCGACGCCCTGCCCGCCATCGCGGAGCGGGTGGCCGGCCGGATCCCCATCATCCTCGATGGCGGCGTTAGGCGTGGCACCGACGTTTTGAAGGCGATTGCGCTAGGGGCAAGCGCTGTCATGATTGGCCGCCCTTATGTCTACGCCCTAGCAACGGCTGGTGCCGAGGGCGTAGCCCACTGCGTCAACCTGCTTCGCCGTGACTTCGAGATGGCAATGGCGCTAACCGGCCGGGCGCGCCTCGGCGAAATCGACCGGTCGGTAATCTGGTGAAGCCTGGACCTATTCCTCGGCAAAGTTCAGGATTCACCATGATGGCCTTGCGGTCCAACAATTGAGGCAGAAGGGGTTGGCCATTCACGCAACCTCTGAAGTCACACGTCGCTGACCGAGGCCGCACTCCTGCGCTGCTTTGCTTGCGGGTTGACGATATCGGCTTGTCCTTCGCCGCTCATCATGGCCCACAGGTTCTTGGCCGCATGCCAGCCGATAGCCTGAGTTCCTTCTGTGGTCCAGGCCGCGACATGCGGCGTGCACAAGACGTTGGGTAGCGAAAACAACGGATCGTCGGTCTTCGGCGGCTCCTGGTCGAACACGTCGAGCGCCGCACCCGCGATTTGGCCATTGACCAGCGCTGCGCGCAGGGCTGTGTAGTCGATCAGCGATCCGCGCCCGGTGTTGACGACGATGGCTGACGGTTTCATCTTCGCGAACGCGGCGGCGTTCAGGATGTGATGGTTTTCCGGGCTCGGCGTTGCGTGCAGCGTCAGGAAGTCGGATTGCTCCACCAGGGTGAAGAAGTCGACGAGTTCGATGCCTGGAGGCGCTTCCTTCAGGAAGGGATCGTAGGCAAGGATGCGGGTCTCCCAGCCCGAGAGCCGTTGCGCCACGCCACGGCCGATGCGACCGAGGCCGAGGATGCCGACGGTGGCGCCGCGCAGCGTCGCGCCATGGGTCAGGCCGCGCCACCCGCCACGCCGCATTAATTCGGGCGTCCACGTGCCAAGTTGTTTGGCAACCGCCAGCATCAGGGCGACCGCGTGCTCGCTGACCGTGAAGATTTGAAATCGTTCGGCGTGCTCGAAACCAGAATGCCGTGCTCCGTGGCGGCGTCTATGTCGATGCTGTCGACGCCGATGCCATATTTTGAGATGTAGCGCAGATCCGGAAGCGAATGCATCACGCGCCTGGTGATGCGGGTGCCGCTTGCCCCCATCAAGGCGACACAGCCATGTGCCTTGGCAATCAGCTCATCCTCGGTGAAGCGCTTGAACGGCATTTCCCAGTGCGCATTGCCGAAAATGACGTTGACCCCACGCTCGCGCAGCCAGTTAAGCGAGGCGTCAGTCGGGTCGTAGCGCTCAAATGCGAGAACGCTGGGCAAGCCTTGAGCGCTCATGATGGTGGCGATCTCCTCAAATACCTTCGAATTGTCCCAACGGAATAGCTCAGGCCCGAAACTTCGCCGACATCAAGGCTTGAACCACTTGGGTGCACGCATTTGCGACGTTGTCCCGCCTCATCCTGTAGCGTTGCGTTGCAAAAATCGTAGCGGTTTGTTCGCTGCCCGTTCCTGTGTGATTTCCGGAGGCTTATTGCACTATAAGCGTTGGGGTTGAGGAGGATGATGACGATGCCGACGGTCACGGGCTTGAAGCAGGTGTCATGCCAAGCTGCCCTTCCAGGAGTTAACCGGCCACGATCCTGAGCAACACATGCTTGAGCGGATCATCGGGCGCTAGGCGTTGGTGCTCTGGCGCCTCGCTGTGGCCTGCTGTAGGAAGCGCGCATTCGACCTGGCCCGGAATAGATCCCCGAGAATTGCGGCAACTCCCCACGATCCTCCCGTAACTGGTCCCGCGCGGTGCGAAGAAGCAGGTCCACTTCATTCGTTATCTGCCTACGCGAAACGCCGGATAGAGATTTTCGCAGATATGATACTTGTCATCAGGCGATACCTGGACGCGGTCCCAGGGAATGAACCACTCGCCCGTAGGCGGGTCATTTCGAGAGTAGGGCTGAGGTTGCTGGACGTAATAGCCCTGCCTAGTCGACCTGACATCGCTCGAAGCAATAGGATGGCAGTCGTGATCACTGCAACATTTGAGAAGAAGAACAGGGTCAGTCTTGCCGGAATACCAGCTGTGGGCGTTGGCATCGCCGGCAAGGAGAAGCAATGCCAACGCAAAATGACGTTGCGAGCGCCCCATGATTTCGTCCCTCGCTTAATGACATAGCATATTAGCGATAGCTAATCATCGGCGAAATTCGGATTGTTTTGGAGCATCGGTTCGCGCTCGTCTGCGACCAAAAACTGGCCGCTCTCTTAGCGCTTGTTCGGCTTCGGCGTGATCTCCTCGATGCGCACATTGTCGCCGATCTCTCTCGCCCAGGCCAGTGCTTTGGCCTTATCATTTGTGGTAAGCACTGTGCGCCAATGCGGATTCTCGTAGACGCTCACAAGGTAGGTCGTTTCCGGCTCGTCGGTCATCTCTTCCCCTCGGGGGCAACGCCTCTGCCTTAACGCTTATTCAATGTGTCTTACATTAGAATATTCTAATGCGATTCTCCATCCTGATTTTTTGCTTTGGGGCCTTCTTCTGTTGGGATTTTGCCGCCAACAATGGCGGGTTCACCGCTAGGCTTGGTATGCGAGTTGCCGACCTGATCCAGTCATCAGGGCTTTGAAAGCTTCGGAGATATCCGCGCGTACAATAGGAATTATGACGTGCTAAAGCGACACCAAGGTCCGTCTGGAAAGCAGCGAGCGTCACTGCATATTCTTGCGAATGGGGGCTGATTGACGGAGAGCCAATGATGCAGAAATCAGCCGAACTGCTCTCAGCGCTGGGCGACCTCATAGACGAGACATATTCGCAGAATGGACGACCTGACGCTTCAGGCTCTCGCCGCAAACCTGCCGCCCAAAGCGCCTGCCGGTACCGCCGAAATGCTGCTGCTCCTACTCGTCTACCGGGAGATGGAGAGCCGGTCGAGGCGGAGCCAGGACACCAATGTTCTGCCGTTCCCACCCGCACACGCCGGAAGATAGGCGCGTATCCGCGATCACGCTAACGAGGTAAATCGAGATCGCCACTGCCGACGTGGAGGCCGGCGTCCTGGGCGATGGCGACCATGCCAGCCAAAATACAACGAAGATGATAGCTGCGACCAAAGGACACGCGAATAGGTCCAAGCTGCGGGTCGTCAGCAAGATACTGCCTCGCCATCCCATGAACCCTGAGCCAACAGATTGCGCTCAGATGGGCGGGCTTGTCTTCGAGCAAGGCGAGCTTGCGCAGGACCGAACGCCGCGCGAACACCCCATGAAGCAACCGGATACATCAGCAAGTTGTAATGTGGGCGGGCGGCCAACATCCTCTCAGGGATTGCAGCCGTTTGTCTGCCCGCCGTCGGCTCAAATTCCATTAAAGCGATCCCTCCACCGGCGCAGGGTTAATGATACGAATCGTACAATCGAAGCCTACCCTTGAGCGAAGCGAATATGAATCGCTATGCCGCTGGCTGGCAATTTGTGGGCGTTGGCGCTGGAGAGTTCGCAAAGCTCCCGCCCTTTGTTGGGGTGCTAATGTCATGGATCAGGACCATGAAGGCGGACACTGTTCGGCTTTCGATTTCGATATCATACGCGAAGCTTTCAGGAAGTCGGTTCGCGAGCTGGACCTAGCTGAAGAGCTTTGGGCGGCCCACGCCAAATCGCTCTTTCAGGACTTCACCGGCCGAGAGCCGGACGAAACCATGATCAACCATATCATCCGGCGCTAGGTCACCAGGCCTTCAAAATCTGGGCCTCCCGCAAAAGCGATGACCAACTGGATGAACCAAGGATTGCAATCAGCTCGCGGGTTGCGCTTCGGTAATGCCTGTCGCTGCAGCCAGCCGTTTAACCATGCAATCGTACGGTTTGGTGCGTGCCTCGTCCCGTTCGTCGGCATCGGCACAATGATTATGATGAACAGTCGCGTCAAGGATCGCTTCATAGACGCTCCCGGTATCTTCCTCGATCTCGACGCTCCAATTCCTAGCGCCATTGCGTCGGCGAAGAGCTTGTGCGTCAATTCGGCAACCGAGATGACATCGGCGCGACTGTGTCGCGGACGTTGGCCACAATCCATTTGCGCAAGAAATCTGGCCGCGAGTGCTCATGACGTCATAAGTTCAATGCAAGGCAGAGGGTTCCGGAACAATTTAGCTTAATTGAATGATGGAATGGTTGACGAATGCGAGACCTTGAATGCGTGGTCCATTAGGAGAGATTCGTGCATCGGTCGACAGGGTAGCCATGGCGAGTTCCTCTCGTTGAAGGGAACTCCATGGTCAGATCGACACCTCTACCCGCTCAAGTCAAATGCCTGTCGCGCCATCACAGGCCGAGGCGACCCTCCCGCGAAGCGGGTTCGTGCATGCGGCGCAAGGCTGCCCTTCCTCCGCTCGCGAAACTGAACCGGATCCGCGTCATCCCGGCGAGCGCCATCGGGAGCCGGGGCGGACAGGAGGTAATACGACCGCCGGCCTGCGCGATAATAGTTCCAAAGACTGGCCCGGTCAGACGAGGGCACGACGACGGCCAGTGATCTTCTCGATGTTGATGCGGAAGAAGAGGTGGGGCGGACTGGCCACCTTGTCCTCGGAGTGAGGTGTCTCGCTGCCAGGTTCCCACCAGTTGGGACGCGCTTTCTGCAACAGCGACCATGCGTGGTCGCGCTCATTCTGCCAGGGACCAGCTTCGGAGAGTTCTTCGAAGCGACCGAAGACAACCACACTCCACCAGCTGCGAGGGCTGCGAATCTCGTCGACTTCGAAGCAAACCTGTGGATGTCCCCGCATCGCCCAGACCTTGTGACCAATCAGGGAGAAGCTGTAGATGTGGCCGCCCTCATAAACGAAGCTGATTGGCACCATGTACGGCATCCCGTCTCTTACGCAAGCGAGGCGCCCGACCCTGCTCGCAGCCAGGTGCATCCTGCATTCTTGGGTGGTCATCTCACTGATGGTCACGGGACTCCCCGGTGAAAGAGCGCTTCGCTCTGTGCATCTCGATGCCGCTGATGCGGACTTCTTGTTTCCCCTGGAGCCGCGACCGCCCACGAGGCTGCGATACGTCATGTTTCATGCGCCACAGCGGCTAAGACAGTGAAGGGCGTACCACCGTAGGCGCAGTTTCGTCGAAGTCGAAATAGGCGAGAATTTCCATCACATCGTGGGCTGATCACCTAGCCGGCCGTCTCAAGAAATCGATCAGCGAAGTTAGCGAGTGCGTTCCAGTCAGTGAATTCGTGATCGCGCTCGGGGCTCGGATCGCCGCTTTTCATGACGACGAATTTGACGAACTGCTCCTGAAAGTAATCGTACTTGTTGAACCGCAAAGCACCCCCAAGAAGGAGGGTCATGGATGGTTGCCAATCTGTCACGGAGACGAAGCGATCCACGTATTTTTGAGCATCCTTCTTTTGGTCTCCCAGCGCCGCCGACAAACTGACGGATATGAGGGCCGAAGGCTTGGTGCTCAGGGCTTCGTGATGCGCAAATACGAAGTTCGTGACGGTTTCCTGGTGGTGCTCCTGGTGGACCGACGCGGCGATGACGAACGCGTCGAAGTGTCCGAGCTTCAAATCGGACGCGAGCGCTGCGCTGTCACGCAACTCGACTTGGTGCCCGCGCTCGCGTAAATGAGTTGCCGTCCGTGCAGCAATTTTCCCCGTCTGGCCTTCGGTCGTTCCATAGACAATCAGGATGTTCACGATATTCCTCCGACAACAGCGCCAACGTGTCGTTTACCGAGAGGATCCGGCGCGAGCCAGGGAATAGGCTTTGCTAACCGCTGGCGAGCGCAGCGTCTGCGCAATTCAACCGTCAGGAAACCGATCTAACCTCGATCCGCTTTGCCGCTGCCTCCGGAGCTCTCGGGATGGCGAGGTGAAGCACACCGTCCTTAATGTTCGCCTCAATTCCATTGATCTCGAAATCCCCGGAGAGAGTGAACTGCCGCTCGAAATCGCCGACCTCATACTCGCGATAGGCCTGGCTGTAGCCCTCTGGCGTATCCTCTTTGACGCGGCCATAGATCGACAGCACCCGCTTCTCCAACGTGACCTCCAAACCCTCGGGGCCAACGCCGGGCAGATCCGCAACGACGACAAGGCCCGTTTCAGTTTCGTAGATGTCAACTCGTGGCACGAAGACTAATTTCTCATGGGTGCGCTCGCCCGCGTCCTGCTCCGCGAACAGCTTGCCCTCCAATTCCGGTTGGCTATTCGGCGTGGCCTGCCTGCTCGCCTTGCTTCCCGCTCTCAAGGCCTCTCTCTTAGCCATGACGCGCCTCCTTGCTCGCATTCACGTGAATGCGCTTTGGCTTGTCCTCTTCGGCCCGAGGAAGACCTAGGGTCAGTAGGCCATTGATGAGATTCGCCCCAACATTGTTCGGGTCGACCAAAAACGGCAATGACACAGTCCGCACAAACCGGCCTTGACGACGCTCGCGCCGGTGGTATCCCCGCCGGGCATCCTCAGCTTCGGCTTGCCGCTCTCCGCTGAGAGTAACGGAATCTCGGTGAATCAAGATGTCCAAGTCTTCTGATCTTACCCCAGGCAGTTCGGCGGTGATGATGACGCCGTCCTGGTTTACGAAGGCATTCACCGCCGGGAATTCCAGGCGGCTCACTTCGTCTTGGAGGCGGCGCATGTTTCGGTAAGGATCTGCTCCGAATAGCATCCGTGCAATCATTGTCTCATCCTCGGAAAGCCGCCCCGCAACGCCCTCAGATTTCCTGGAGCAGGGCCATCGCCGCTCTTCATCGCCCATCGGCGGTGTGCCATGAGCGAAGTGCCGAACCCGCGGCTCCCACCTTCCAGCTCTCAACCCCAGAGTCGCCCAGGTGGTGCCGCAGGTTCGTCCATCATGTTTCACTGGCAATCTGGTTTACCTGCCTGGATTCCCATTCGCTTGAACGGTTCTCCATGTGTATGGCCAAGTTGCGTCCGCATGACGATTACAGAATGCTCCGGTAGCACTTTGTCGCCTTGACCTGAATCAATTCCAGCAGCTGATTGGATGGTTCCGCCCTGATCCAGCTTTGGTTCAAAGGCTGATTGACGCCCGGTAACTCGCCGCCTCTGTACAAACCATTGCCGATCCGGATCATGTCGATTTAGGTTTTCGGGCCGTACAGCGTCGTGTAACGCGGTTAAGGGGAAACGCTTTCCTACCTCACCGAAGTCAGCTCTTGTGGCGCGGGCGCGACAGCAGCCGGAGGGCTTCAAGGACCAGCTTCCGCAGGCTCAACATGCCTTCGCGAGCGAAGTTCTTAGCGCAAACAAAAAAGTCCGCAGCTCGGAGCCAAGCGGGCGAATATCAATGCGAATTTGTAGCGCTACGGGCGCGTAAGGGTCATAATCGCTCTCCATGACAAAGCGAGGGTCGCAGCGTTGGCCTACATGGTGATTTGGTACGGCAAACAGGGCATAGTTGAAATGGTGCCCTTCGATGCCGAGAAAGCCGCGCGGGATCATGCCCTCGCGACTTTTCCCGCTCGCAGGGAGGTTGACGGTATCGTGGCGGTGGAAGTTCGCAAGGAGGACGGCACAGTTGTATTCAGCAAAGCAGGGGGCAGCTAAAATCTCAACGCTTCCGGCTTAGGCCGATCTCCTCGACCCTCATCTTTGTTGCCGATCTCTTTTATCCGCTTCCTATGCTTGTCCTGATTTTCAGGACTGTTCGCCAACCCGGCTGTTGGAACACGCTGACGATTTACGTTCGTGCCGATTATTGGAGTTGGTCCTTCATAGTTTGTTGATCAAATTAGCCGATGATAATAAGCGGACATGCTAGGTACTTCGTACATGCCACAATGGCCTCGGCGCATTCACCCTGGCGCCGGGGCCTATGGTGCCGCCAGTTCGGCGTGACGCATGTCCGGCATAATAGCACCTTGATCAGATCCAAATGCATACAGCTATGTTCCTCGCCCAACCGGTCGGCGAGCGCTGCAACACCAATGTGCGGAACTTTCCGGCGACGACAATCTCCGGAATTAGCCCGCCAGCATATCATTGCTGACTTCGCGGCCAGTATGGCGAGGGACGATCAGGTTCGTGAGATCGAATCCCTGGCGCTTCGCTTCGGCAAGATATCGTTCGCGGGTATCCTGCGCCAGGTCTGGGCTGCGTGCGAGGAGCCAGAGATATTGCCTGTCGGGCGAACCAACGAGAGACACCTTGTATTCGGGATCGAGCTTCAGGACCCAGTAGTCACCGCTGGTGAACGGTATCCAGCGAATGTATTTCGGCAAGAAGGTTACTTTCAACCTGGACCGGGCGTCGTCGACCGGAGTGGCCTCGCCGATTGCCCGAAATGGTTTGCCGTGCTTGTCAAAACAACGGTTGTCGACGCGAACCGTGACACTGTCGTTCAGTGAATAGTTCGCCGTGATGTCCGTCGCCGTTTCGTCTTCGTATTTAATCGGGAGCCGGCACAGTTCATACCATTTACCTAGATATCGGCTGAGGTTGAGTGAGGTAATGGCCGTGACGGCCGCTGTGTCTGTCATGAAGTTCTCCTTGCGATCGATCCAACCCCCGAACACGCCTAGGGTTCCCAGAGGCCAAATCTTGCGATGTCAATCTCCTTTCTTCGTTCAGTCGCCAGATCCCTAAGTCGTCCGACCGGTCCCCCTGCCGTCAGAGCATTTTGGCTTGGACAACCCCTGTGGCATAAACCAAAGGCAGAGCCGTGATCCACGACTTTGCGCAAGATCGACAAACCGGACGATGCGACGATCGAGGCACAACGGGCTGCCCTTGACAACTTGGTGCCGTCTTTATCGAGGAGAGCGGCGGCGGCATCGGAGTCCGACCGAAGTTAACAGCGGCCGAGACCCGCTGCATTGCCATGGCAATCGATAACTAGCCGAGTGAATGCAATTTTCACAAAAAACCCCGCTAGCTAAAAGCAAACGGGGCAAGTTTGGACAGAAGACAGAAGTTAGAACCGCCTAACCGGTTGATCGTAGCTTGGTCCGAATCCGTCCGGCGTCAACCAATCACAAGATTATAGCTTGGCTACATTCAATCAGCTGTTGAAGGCCGACTCGACCTGGTGTGGCTGCGGTAGCTGTCCGTTAGGCGTCAGCTTGTCGACGATGCCGGGCAAGGCGGCGGACAGCTGCTTGAGCAACTCCTGCTCGTCCATCCCTGTTCTTTGTGCGATCTCGCGAATAACTTGGGGGCCTATGGCGCTGCCAAGATCATTGGCGTTGATCGGCTGGTTCTGCCCGGTTCCGACCCATGAATCGGCAACACTGCCATGGCCGGCATCTTTCAGCCTGTCGAGAAGGCCTCCGAGTCCTCCCAACAATCCTCCATCGGCATGGGTCGTACCGGACGGAGCGGGACTTTGCTGTTGATCCTGCTGGCCGGCGTTTCGGCCGGTCAGCATTTTCCCGACCAAAAGCGCACCGAGCGCGACCATCAGTGGTTTGGTGATGTTTCCGCCGGGAACGGCGTTGTCAAAAAGTCCCATATCAAATCCTCCATTTAACCAAGCCCGCCCCTTTTCAACATGGCGCATCCCGGCGGGGTTTCAAGCTGCTTGTGCTTTTTGACGATCCTATGAAAATGATGAGCCTGCGGAGGCTGGAAGAATGTCAATCATCAGTTGGATCATCCTTGGGGTTATCGCTGGCTTCCTGGGCAGCAAGATAGTCAACAAGACCGGTCAAGGTATTCTACTGGATATCGCGCTCGGTATCGTCGGCGCCATTGTTGGCGGCCTCATTTTCAGCGCGTTTGGCGCTTCGGGCGTTACCGGCCTCAACATCTACAGCTTGGTGGTTGCGGTAATCGGAGCGGTTATTGTGCTTTGGGCCTATCACCAGATCACTGGCAACCGAGCACCCTAGATCAGAATCCATCAGGCAGAGAGATGTCGTTTTTCCGGGCAATACCTTCGGTCGACGCCTAACCGGCGTTGGCGGCTGCCATCCCTTTCCAACTGTGCGGCTGCGAATAACCTGAGTCCTCGACAGCTTTTGGCTATCTCCTTGCGAGGAGGTCGCGAATTTCGGTGAGTAGCGCGACGTCGGCGGGCGGTGGAGCCGCTGGTGTTGCCGGCTTTTCACGCTCGAGCCTTCTACGCAGATTGTTCACAGCCTTGACCATAAGGAAGATGATGAAGGCGAGAATGACAAAATTCAACGCCACGGTAATGAAGCTGCCGTAGGCAAAGACGGCGCCTTGCTTTTTGGCGTCGGCCAGCGAAGTGGCATTGACCGCTGAAGAAAGCCCGACGAAATAATTATTGAAATCCAGTCCGCCGAAAATTGCACCTATGACCGGCATGATGATGTCGTTGACCAGTGAATCAACGATCTTACCGAAAGCTGCGCCGATGATGACGCCTACAGCCAAGTCCATCACATTGCCCTTGGAAATGAATTCCTGAAACTCCTTGAGCATTCTCGTATCCTCCGGGTTAACTGCCTGTTCGAGAGATTGAACTGAGATTGCCCCAACGTCTACGGGTTTCGCGACGTCGGAGCCTATGTGACTGGACGGCAGCCCAAGACATTCATGACCTCGATCATTCGAAAACTTTATGTGTGACACATATGGAGACAGATTCGCGCAAGCGCGGGTTAGCGCCTCGCCGCCCACGCTTCGCCAATTGCCCGCAGGCCGATCAGACTTAGGTCCCTCGCCCTTAGGACCGAAGTCTTGCGGCGGAACTAATTCGACGTGCACCCGTTTGGTCAACACTTGCAACGCCAATTTGTTCAACACTTACAAAGCCAAAGAGATGTCGACGGGGTCGGACTTAGCTTTGTGAACACCAGCGGCGGCGTAGTTGCTGCGTCTGTTGTCCGTGCCTTATGGCGATTGCATTCAAAGGGACCAAAAGCGATGGATGAGCGGCACAACAGCGTTTTGGAGGCACGGTGGCTTCTTGCGGTGCCAGCCTCTCTGGTATTGACGCTTCTTTTGGCCGGTTTCCTGCTCACGTGACAGATTTCTGGTTCTCACCGCTGAGTTCTCAATCCGGTCCACCCGGCTATTACGTGCTGGTCAAGTGCGGCCATCATTAACATCCGTGCTGGCGAAGGCTATCGCGACACCCCCATTCACCCCAAAGGGATGTGCTAATTATTCGCTTGGCGGAACGCAAACGATGTGGCGGGGGGGAGCATGCCGACCCGCACGCCACAGGGGAAGCCGCCCGAGAACGACACCGCAAGCAGCCTGGCGACGTCGATGGCTTTGGCACGATCGGCTTCGCGTCGATACTACCGCTAGGGGGACATTGAGTGGCAAACAGTCAACGAAATGGCATGAAACCAACGGGTGCTGGCCTGGCGGGTATACTTTCGGCTGCTAACGTCCACCCGCGCACTGCACTGCCCACGGTCGGCACGATCGTTACGGCGGTGGTAGCGCTTTATTTCGGGCGAGAGGTTTTCCTGCCGATCGCCATTGCGTTGCTGTTGACCTTCGCGCTTGCCCCCCTTGTCTCGACGCTAAGGCGAGTGGGCATTCCTCGCATCATCGCCGTCATCGGCAGCGTGTTTGGCGCCTTTGCGGCGCTCGGACTGTTCTCCTTCATTGTCGCGACACAGGTCAGCGTACTGGCGCAGAATATCCCGGGCTATCAGACCAACATCTTGACCAAGATCCATTCGCTCAAGAAAACCGGAGGCGAGGGCGGGATCGTTGCCAGGCTGAGCCGGGTTATTGAGCGTGTCGGCCAGGAGATCGACCAGCAGGAGCCGCCGGCGCCTGCCGCCGACAAACCGCAGCGCGAGCCTGTGCCCGTTGAGGTCGTCGCCCGCGAACGGCCGCTTGAAGTCCTGCAGAGTTTGGTCGGTACCCTGATCAGCCCGCTGGCCTCTGCAGGACTGATCATCATCGTCGTCATCTTTATGCTGCTGGAACGGGAGGAGCTCCGCGATCGTTTCATTCGTCTCGTAGGCTACGGCGATCTCCACCGCACCACCCAGGCGCTGCAGGATGCCGGCAAACGGGTCGGTCAGTATCTACTTATGCAATTGGTGGTGAACACGGTCTACGCCATCCCGATTGCCATCGGGCTCTGGATCCTCGGCATACCCAATGCGCTGCTATGGGGAATGCTGGCGCTGGCGCTGCGCTTCGTTCCTTATATCGGCCCGGTGATCGGCGCGCTGCTGCCGCTGTTCTTGGCGCTGGCCGTGGCGCCCGGCTGGTCGCTGGTGCTGTGGACTGCCGGCTTATTCGTGGTGATGGAACTGGTCACCGGCAATGTCGTCGAGCCCTGGCTCTACGGCTCGCGCACCGGCCTGTCTCCGCTCGCCATCATTGTCGCGGCGATCTTCTGGACATGGCTGTGGGGACCGCTCGGCCTGGTCCTGTCTACGCCGCTCACCGTCTGTCTCGTCGTGCTCGGCCGCCACGTGCCGCAGTTCGAATTCCTCGACGTGTTGTTCGGCAACGAGCCGGTGCTCGAACCGCATGCCCGGCTCTACCAGCGACTGTTGGCCGGCGATCCCGACGAAGCCACTGACCATGCCGAGGAAATGCTGGAGGAAAAATATCTGGTCGAGTTCTACGACAAGGTCGCCATTCCCGCTTTGCTGCTCGGCGAGCAGGATCGCGTGCGCGGCGTCATGGACGACCAGCAAAGGCGACAGGTGGCGGCCAGTGCGCTGACGCTGGTGGCCAACCTCGACGACAGTGCACAGAATGAGGCCGACGAGGACGACGATCCGGCCGATGGCGCCAAGGCGGACGTGGCAAAAGAGGCGGCGGAAGAAAGCGAGGACGACACCGAACTGCCTGACGGCACCGGCATGTCGGTGCTGTGTGCCGGCGGCCGCGGCGAACTCGACGATGCTGCCGCCGCCATGCTGGCGCAAGTGCTCGAAGTGCAAGGGGCGACAGCCGCAAAGGCGAGCTTTACCGACATGGAGCTGGCGAGCATTCGCGGCCTCGAACTGGGTGCCGTCGATACCGTCGTGGTCGGCTTCCTCAACCGCGACTCGGTCAATCACGCCCGCTTTCTGGTGCGCCGGCTGAAGCGCGCCCGGCCGGCGCTCAGGGTCGGCATCGTGTTCTGGTCGGAAACCGGCAACGACGACAAGGAGGCTGCCGCCAAACTGGCCGGCAACCTCAATGCCGATTTCGTCGCCAATGGCATGGCCGACGCGGCGCTTGGCGCGCTGTCCAACGACCCGCCGGTGGTGCTCAAGCTCGCCACCAAGCGTCGCCTGCGCCGCCGGCCGTCTGACCGTCAGAAAATCTTGATTGCCATTCCCAGCTAATTCGATTCATCGCGCGGCTCAGGCACAAAGCTTGAAACGGCGGACTATGAGCCGTGTCCTATGGATCAACCGTAAATTCGACCCACATGCCGGCTCCATAATGACCTGGCACGTTGCAGATAAGCAGGTATTTTCCGGCCTGCAGCTCGACGGTCAATGTGCCGGATTTTCCAGGATCGAGCTCCGAAACTTCGCCCTTGTCGCCAGCCTTGTCTTCGTCGACCCGATTCTCGGCCTCGACGTAAGGAAGCGGCTTGCTGGGATCGGCAAGGTACATCACGATCATTTCGTGAACAGTGTCCTTGGAGTCATTCTTCACGTTGAATGTGACCTCCCCGGCCTTCACCGCTCCGGGAGAAGCCTTGATACCCATGGTGACCTTGGAGAGATCGATCCCTGGCGTCGCGTAGGCGAGCCCCATAGGCATCTCCGTACTTGCCCCCTTGTCCCACAGCGAAACTTCGACAAGTGAAGCAGCCTGGACGACGCCGGCACTTCCGGCCATGAGCATTGCGACAGCAAGCCCGATCGCTGCACTCATCGATACGGTTTTCATGACGGTGCTCCTTCAGGACGGCAGCACAAGCGCTATACATCCAAGGCGCATCCTGCTTGCGGAGTCACCCCTAGTCCTTGCGCCAAATCAAACTGACCGGCCCAACTACCGTCTCTGTTGACGCAAGACTGAAATTAGCGTCGCCCGGCAACGAACTGCAAAAAAGGGCGAGGCAGGCATATGACCGTCCCTCACACCCCGAAGCAGCGAATAGTGTCATCGGCAGGTCAGCCGCCCTCCTGCACGGTTTCTACTTTGTCAGGATTTCGTAGGTCCCGATATTTTGAGAGCACGCGCACGCCGCCACTTGATATTGACGCTGACTCGGTTCTGGCCAGGGGGCGCGTGCTCAGCTGCTGAGAGTTTGTGCTGATCAGCTGATACCGACCGGCCCAAGACTTGCCGAAAGAGGCTGGCGCCCGGCCTTCGATAAGCAGATACTACCCTTGGGCGTCGGCGGCAATGTGGGAGTATTCCTATGGCCCGAACAAAGTCGGCTATCTGATCGGCAGCCTCGCGAAAGATTCAATCAACCGCAAGCTCGCAAAAGCACTGGTGCAACTGGCACCTCCAGAGCTTGAAATGTCGGAGATTTCCTTCAAGGATTTGCCGCTCTATAGCTATGATTACGACGTTGACTTTCCGCCGGTCGCACGTGCCTTCAAGGATGCCATCGCGTCAGTCGAGGCCGTTCTATTCGTTACGCCAGAGTACAATCGCTCGATTCCAGGAGGGTTGAAGAACGCAATTGACTGGGCAAGCCGCCCCTACGGCAAAAATTCTTTTGCTCGCAAACCGTCGGCCGTCATAGGGACATCCCCTGGAACCATCGGGACCGCCGTAGCCCAGCAGAGCCTGCGCAGCGTGCTCAGCTTCTGCAACTCGCCGCAGATGAATGCTCCGGAAGCTTACATTCAATTTACGCCCGGCCTAATCACGGATAGGGGCGAAGTAACTGTGGAATCCACCGAGCAGTTTTTGCGAAATTACATGGATGATACGGTCCTTCAGGTCGTGCACCAAAATTCCTGATGCCGCCACGAAGTAGCTTAATCGCGGCCAGGTCACTCGCCTGAAGTAAGTCATTTCGAATAACCAAGCCATCGGCCTCTGCCCACTGGGTATGGACGCACTCACTCATGCGCAATAAGGATGAGGATACGGTCTGCCGTGGCGCTTAGCGCTGAGGCAGGCGACGTTCGCTGCGCCGGGCGCCTTTCGATATGACGCCGCCCTGCAAAAGTGTCGACACCGGGGGATCTGGTCATGACTGACAATAAGCCGACCGTAGACGTTACCAAGGACTGGCAAGCATCGCAGGGCCAGAAGTCCGGTGCCACGCGCCTTCGCCTTTTCGCAGTGCTGTCGTGGGTTGTTGCCATTGGCGGCGAGATCGCCGGCATTGTTCTACTCTACCGGCACAAATTCGACCAGGGCAACCTGCCGCTTCTGATCGGCATTCTGATCGGGATCGCGATTTTTGCCATCGCCGGCAGCCTGCTTTGGAAGGCGGCCAACAGGCAGGACCCGGCTCGCGAATCCGAGCCATTCAGGTTCTTCGTCCAGAACCAGCTCGGCGCGATCATCACGCTTATTGCCTTCTTGCCGCTGGTTCTGCTGATCCTCAACGACAAGAACATGGACCCGAAGAGCAAGAAAATTGCCGGCGGCGTCGGCGCGGTGCTCGCCGTGCTGGCGACGCTGATCGGGGTCAGCTACCAACCCCCGTCGGTGGAGCAGTACACGCAGGACATGAACGCGTGCGCTTCGCAGATCAAGTCGGGGCAGCCGACCACAGCCTGTTCGCCCGAGGTCGCCGCCCAGGCGCAGGCGATCGCCACCGACTCCACCACGGTGGCTGCTGCGACGAAGGACTCGGCACACCCCAATGGCCAGGATATCGTCTATTGGATCGCGCCGGAAAACGGCGCCGCCAAGTCCGGGACAGAGCATGTCTTCCACCTCTGCGCAGCCGTCAGTCCGCTGAAGGACAAGACCGTGAACAGCGGTACCGTGACGGAGGCCTACGCACAGAACGCCATCCGCATCACCAAGCAGATCGAGATGGAACAGAAGCAGTGCGGGTTCTCCGGCTCGCAATGAATCTGCCCGCGTTCTATTTCCGAAATCATAGCGATCATAGGAAATCTCGACCCCCACGAAAACAGGCGAATGATCAGGCAGAAAGTACTGTTACGGGGAAGTTTGCGCGTCAACTCAGACGACGAGCCTCGCTCCCTGACCGATGATTTCTCTGAAGGACCTGCGCGGCACCGTGACCCGTATTCTGAGAGTCGAGTTTCAAATTTGTTGAGCTTCCGTTGTCCTTGGCGGCCGGATTTCGGATGCCCTTCAAACATAAACCAGCGTTTATGTTTGACGGAGCTCCATGAATTACGTCGGCTATTACCGTGTTTCGACCAAAAAACAGGCTAGATCTGGTCTCGGTTTAGAGGCTCAGCAGCAGATGGTCCGGCAGTTTGCCGCGACACATGGGGTGCTGGTCGCTGAGTTTGTTGAGGTGGAATCGGGCAGGAACGATCAAAGATCTGAACTGGCAAAAGCGATGATTGCGTCGAAAAAGGCGGGAGCATCGATATTGATCGCCCGCCTGGACCGGTTTTCTCGACGTGTCAGCTTCATTGCGACGATGATGGAGAGAGGTGTTCAGCTTGTCGTCGCAGAAATGCCTCATGCGACCGACTTCCAGCTTCATATTTTTGCTGCCTTAGCCCAGGAGGAGCGACGACTGATTTCCGAGCGCACCAAGGCTGCATTGGCGCAGGCAAAGCATAGAGGCATCGCCCTTGGAAAGAACGGGCACGTGTTAGCTAAGACAAACAGGGCGATGGCCGCTGAGTTCGCCAGCCAAATTCGAGACATCCTGCCCGAGTGTTGGCAATCGATGTCTTACTCGAAACTGGCGCGCTACCTAAATGAGGCGGGTCTCGTGACGGTCAATGGCAACCGCTTCTACCCTCAAACGGCCAAAAACTTGGTCGCGGTGCTCTCTCATGGTCGTGTCAATGCGGGCTGAACGTGTGGAAACGCCCCTCAACGGCAACGCCACGGTCTCCAATCCTGTCGGGTTCACCCGCCAAAAACAACAAGTTAGATGTGAAATTGGATGGTGCTGCCGCTCGTCCCTAAAATCCCGCACAGGGGCATAAAGGGAATGTCAATCGCCATTGATTAACCATTCTCCGGCTGGAGAACCTAGACATGGCCGAGACGTCAATCGAATGGACTGATGTGACCTGGAACCCCGTTGCAGGGTGCACGGTGCTGACCGCTGGCTGCACGAATTGCTACGCGATGAGGATGGCCGCCAGACTTGAGGCAATGGGTGTCGAGAAGTACGCCGGCTTGACGCGCAAGTCCGGCGGACGAGCAAAATGGACCGGGAGGATCTTCCTCGATCGAAAGGCTCTCTCGATCCCTGCCTCGTGGTCGAAGCCACGCCGAGTCTTTGTCAACTCGATGTCTGATCTCTTCCATTCCGACGTGCCAACCGACTTCATCTCGGATGTCTGGAAAGTGATGGCTCAGACGCCCCGGCACACATACCAAATCCTGACGAAGCGGCCCGATCGAATGGTCGAAATCGTTCCTGGCTTAGCGAAGCTACGTAACGTTTGGCTAGGCACAAGCGTTGAGGATGCGCGTGTAATTTATAGAATCGATAAATTGCGCCAAGTTCCGGCCGCAGTGCGGTTCGTTTCTTTCGAGCCGCTGATTGGGAGCGTCTCTGGTGCCGGACTGCGAAACATTCACTGGGCGATAGTGGGCGGCGAGAGTGGCCCAAAGGCGCGCTCGATGGATCCGGCCTGGGTCGACGAGATCGAAAGTATGTGTCGGGACCAGGGGGCAGCGTTCTTTTTCAAGCAGTGGGGCGGCAAAAACAAAAAGGCCGCCGGCCGGACCCTCAATGGCCGCCTTTATGACGAGATGCCGGCTCCATCGATGCCTTGAGAATGTGATTCCCTATTCTTGTGGCCAGCCCGATAGCTTTCGGTTCCGGGTTTGAAATGGCCAGAAAAAGCGAGAACATTGGCGCGCCCCTGTCGTTGCGAAGGCGCCTTGGGGGCAAGACCTTCGGAAAGAGACTTGCAAGTCGTTTGCCGACAAACTGCTCCATCGCGGCGACATCAGCGACTCGTTGATGAGTTTCGTCGACTTGGCCAAGCAGATCGGTGCTTTGCTCCCTCCGATACCAAGCGTCTTCCCACCCGTCGGTTCCCAGCATGCGCGTAAGCGCGGCTCGTTTGTCCGCAGTCAGCTTTTTCGGATCGTGCGTAGCCTGCCTAAACATTCCGGCGAGTGAGACGAGATACCAGACGTCAATTGCTTCGGTTTTTCGTATTGCCTCGAGGGTCGACCAAGCGACATCCATTCCGTAAGGATCTAAAAACATCACGGCCCTTTTTCCGACCCACCGCTGAGAAGCGAGTTCGGCCTTGATCGCCTCGTTGGCATCACCCCGCACGATGTCAATAGAACGATCTGGGTACTCATTGGCCAAGCATCGCAGCGCCGCACAATGGCGCCTCATTTTGTCCATGAAAATATAGCGGCTAAAATGAGGGGTGATATCCAATGCGATGCGGGCGGAGCCCCTTCTACGCTCTATGCGCTTCTCAAGTGCCGGCAGTAAGTCAGTAGCGATGGCTCCCGCAACTCTAACTGTCCGTTCTCCGGTGCCGGCAAATGCGTCGATATACCAAAGCTCAGGAAATTTTGAATGGAGAGCCAGTGTGAAAGCTCTCAAGTACTCCTCGACAACCGAGAGTTTGAGATCGGTGGAGAGACTGCCAAATTCGTGATCCGTTGACATTCGTTAGGCTGACCAGCCGGGCCATGTGCTGTCGAGCATAGGCTCACCGTTGCAGTAGAAGTCATCGACGAAACGCCCGGTGGCCTTGTCCCGGCACCGCCAGATCAGGGCGTAGTTCTGTCCGTAGAATTGATCCCAGGCCACGCCGTACACCGTAGGCGGCGGGCGGTAATATCCACCGCCGTAGCCATTGTTGGCAGCTACTGCGACCGCCGCACCACCTACAGCAGCCGCCGCTATTCCTGTCGCTACAGCGTTGTCGGCTTGTACAAGTCGCATGCACTTGTCTGCCGTCGCGCCGCGACGAACTAGCAGGGCTGCTACTCTGCTTCGATATTGCTCGTCAATGCTGGAGGCCAAAGCATGGCACAATGCCACGGTGTTCATTGCCGTGAGATCACTGTCGGATACGACAGGACTCGTTGAGCAGCCAGCCAAACATAGCGTCGCGCTCGCGAGAACTTGCAGTTTCTTCATTTGATTTCCCCCACGCAAATAATGGGGCAATTTCGACACAGGTGTCCAGAGGTTTGTTTATTGGGACAGTCGTTCTAACTGCGCGAGGCTCCCAGCGAACAAACAGCGCTCGGGTGTTGGGCGCGTACCGCTTCCCCTGCCATTGAAGCGGGCGCTTTCATTTTTCGGAACTAATTGAGTGCATGCTAATTGAATAGCGGTTTTGCGAGTCAGTCCATGCGTCTGAAATTCATCCCGCCGTTGATGCCTACGCTCGTCGAACAGCCCCCAGAAGGCGACGACTGGATTCACGAGGTCAAGTTCGCTCGCAGCTGATCATCGACGAAGACGGCACCAGGATCTACACGCGCAATGGCCACGACTGGACGGCGAAGTATCGCGACCTGGTAAAGGAAGCCGCCAGCCTCGGCGCGGAAAGCGCCATTGTCGACGGCGAGATCATCGTGCTCGACGAAGCCGGCCTGTCGGATTTTGGCGAGCTGCGCCAGGCCATCACGCGCCGGCAGCATGATCTCTATTTCGTCGCTTTTGATCTCCTGCATCTCAATGGCCATGATCTGCGCGACATGACACTTGAAGAGCGGCGTGAGATCCTGTCCAGCATGATCGAGCCGGGCGGGCGCATCCAGTTCAGCGAGCCGCTGCCGGGCGAAGCCAATGCGATTTACCATCTGTTCGACCAGGCCGGACTCGAGGGCATGGTGTCGAAGCGCCGCGACAGCAAATACCGCAGCGGCCCCTCGACGAACTGGCTGAAGACCAAATGTTATGCGATCGACGAATACGAGCTGCTCGGCGTCGAGCGCGAGGCAGGCAAGCCGGCCTTCGCTCTCATGGCCGATTCGGGCGACCGGCAAGTATGTCGGCTCGGCCTTTATCAATTCCAGGCGTGCAATCCGTGAGCGCCTCTGGGCGCGTGTGCAAGAGCTGCGGGGCCGGCGCCGAAGGGGATGAAACGGCCGGCGACGCGGTGGGTCAAGCCGGGTCTCATCGGCCGCGTGAAACACTTGCGGGGCGAGGAAGATTTGCGGCACGCTTCGCTGCAGGATTTCTGGGAGTTAGACGATGTCCGTGGCTAAGAAGGACCAGGAGCGCATCACCTATGCGTGGATGTATGGCGCACAGGCCCGCAAGGACGGCAAGGAGCGCGTTGTGCCGCAGGTCTGGGACGAATTCGCAGAAGCGTGGCTGAAGGGCTTCGATGGCGAGCTGCTTGCCGGCGGCAAGAACAAGCCGGTCAGCGATACTATGGAAGCGGAAGTCGATGAAGAGGCGGTGATCAGGGAGGAGAGGTAGCCTAGCGTCGACGGGACCGCGCCCCGGCGATCGGTTTCGAGTTGCTCTATGCATTGACCCGTTTCAGAAGGGTCGCGCTTTAAGGACGTTCACATGTCAAGATTATCGCTGTGGCTGCGGGCTAGCAGGCTCCTCCCGCCGAAAAACCCGCTGCCTCCATTTGTTACGTTGGGTCGGTACTCGCACGGCGTTCATAAAGGGTCTTTCCTGTTCCTCTCTGAGGAAGCCCCTGTGAAGATTGGCGCTTTCTGCGCCATCGCGGCGGAAGTTCTGTTCATTTGTCACGCCGACCATCCGACGGAGACAGCGTCGAACTTTGGATTGCAGGACCAGATCCTGAAAACCAAAAAGACGATTGAATACCTGCGGACCAAAGGGCCGATTGTCTTGGGAAACGATGTCTGGGTGGGAGCAAGGGCGACCATCCTATCGGGAGTCACTATTGGTGATGGCGCCGTGGTTGCGGCATGCAGTGTGGTTACCAAGGACGTACCGCCCTATGCGATAGTGGCCGGCAACCCGGCAAAGCTAATTAGATACCGCTTTCCCGCCGACACTATCGCGGCCCTGCGGGAGATCCGCTGGTGGGACTGGCCCATCGAACGCATCAAACAGGAGAAGTCAGCCTTCGAGTTGCCCGCGGAGGAATTCGTTCGCCGCTTCAGCTGACGACTGAGCCTTATGGCTGCGCTTTTCTAGATCGCATAGGTCGGAGTGCCGGCATTCCTGGCGATGATAAAGACCAAGATTCCGAAACAGGCGGCGATGGCTATGATCATGACATGATCGCTGTCTTCATTCGGTCTGGAATCATCGCCGCTGTTTAAAGCGGGTGGATTGGTCGTAAAGAGACAGCTAAATTAGCGACGGCCTGTGGAAGGGGAGGCGAAGTGTGCTGGTGTCGAACCGCGCTATCCGGAACCTAACCCCCTATCGAGCTTGTCGCCAGATGAGCACACGCGGAATTAATTTCCTCGACCGATGGATCGCCGACAACGTCCCCGAGACGACGAAGGCGGATGTTATCTCCATTGACGAGTTGACGTACAAGCTGATCGCCGACGCCAAGGCGCTCGGCATTATCTCTAAGGTTTTCAGTGGCTTTGGCAGCCAGGGCCGAGTCTGGTTCGTCCCACGTAGATAGGTTCACTGGTTCTTCCCGTAGTGGCAAGAGGGAGCGCGGAACCGCTTCGATTTTGGTGCAAAATGCTGATTTGTCATTGGAATTGGCTGTATTGCCGGGGTCCCGGTCAGCGCCGATTGGAACCCCGGCAATGTTCCGAATCCGCCCAATGAATGCGGAACGTCAGGATGCATTTTCGTGGGGGGGCCGATTTCGGGGCTTATTCACAAATCGTTGCAGCAGCAATTGACCCGCCGATTTGCAGGCCACTTGGGCATCGTTGGGGCGACCAGAACATCGGAGACATCAAGCGCGCTGCCACCCTAGAGCCAGTCGAGATCAAAAGCGCCCCCGGACAAGCAAGGCACGGGCAACAGCAGATTGCCGTTTTTGATCAAGAGCCGTCCAACCACGTATCCAGAAACTATCGGCTTCGGGAGTGTCCTTGTCCCATTGTCTGACTTCAATTGCAAAGCCGACGTCAACAGCTAGCCGCAGGCCCCCCAACGCTCGGTAACGGGCTACAAAGTCGAACGGGTCGAAGCCTTGGAACGTCTGGACCGTGATTTCCGGTAGAAGGCTGCTCGCATCGGTGTCGCGCGAACGAAGGTTGGTTCGCCGCAAAACGCGCGCCTTAGCGACGACGTCTTTCAGCCTTGCCAGTTCAATCGGTATTGGGGTTCTGTTCCTCGCGAGGGCAAAAACCTGGTCGTCGATGTCTCTCTGAATTCGCCAAAATGAATAGGCGTCGAATGACGTGCTCCTCGCGATTTCCTGGGAAATTTGCGATATATTGTTCTGCATTTGCGTGACTCAGCTACCGGTCATGCACTCGCGGCGATATGTTAGCGCTTTCTGATGTTTCGATCGTAAATAGGATCATAAAGAATTTAGGAGAATGTCGACGATCTAGTGGAGCGCAAACTGGTTGGGTCTTTGTTGTAGTATATCCTTTCGATCGTCTGTATGCCCAAACACTCACTCTGGTTAGCCCGGTATATAACAACCAAGTGGTCTCTCAGATTTCACACTGTGCGCCATCTGAGGGAATACGAATGCAACATGGCACGCCGATCCGCGTTTTGTCCCAGGGAAGATTGAGGGCGACGCTTAGAGCGGCCTCAATCGCAAGTCAGTTCCGGCAGTTTGGGCTGATAGGATCGTTCATCCTAATACCGAGTAGAGGGCGCCCCGAGCCCTCGGTTGGTAGCGTCAGCGACTCCGAAGTGATCCATCGACGCGGACCATGGCGCTCGTTCGAGGCCGTCGGTTCGAGACGCTGGAATGGATCGACTGGTTCAACAATGACTCGGCAAGATGCCGCCGACCGAAGCCGAGGAACGCTACTACGCCATGCTCGAAGACCCAGCCATGGCGCGTGACTCAAACCAAACGCCCTCCGATCAAACCGGGGCGGTTCAGCTCTTCCAGGTAGTCCCCAGAATGCTTGATGCGACCACGAAGTACGAACCCTGTTCGGCTGGCCCAATCACATAGGCTTCGACGTCGCGAATCCCGTGGACGTGGGAGTAATCTCAGTTCAATCTCCTAAAGCGAGCAGTGATCTGCCTTGATCAGGCCCGCCAACATGGAGGAGACCAGAATGCTGAAAGAATTCCAGGAATTCATTTCCAAGGGCAATGTGATGGACCTGGCCGTCGGCGTCATCATCGGCGCTGCCTTCGGCAAGATCGTCGATTCCCTGGTCAATGACATCATCATGCCGATCATCGGCGCGATTTTCGGCGGGCTGGACTTCAACAACTATTTCGTCGGGCTCTCATCAGCTGTTAACGCGACCTCGCTGGCCGACGCCAGGAAGCAAGGTGCCGTCCTAGCCTATGGCAGCTTCATTACCGTGGCGCTCAACTTCGTTATCCTCGCTTTCATCATCTTTCTGATGGTCAAAGCGGTGAACAATCTGCGCAAGCGGCTTGAGCGCGAGAAGCCGGCGGCTGCTGCTCCGCCCCCTGCTGATATTGCTTTGCTCACTCAGATTCGCGATCTCCTCGCCAGAAAATAGCTGCTGATAGGTTCTTGGCCGCTTAGTGAGCCGCTAATGACGTGAAATTGCAATGCAGGCGTCCTGCGAATTGAACAATGGCCAATGAAACCCGACGAATTGTAGCCGCGCCCCGCCGCCCAGCCAAACTAGTTCCTGGTTCCGAACCGTGGTAGAGGTAAACGTACTGTAGGATTTCCGACTTCGTGAAGAAGGAACTGAGGGACGACTGAAAAGTGTTCGCACGGCGATCGGGGCGCACCATAAGTACGGCCACACATCGAAGCCCAGACGGGTCAGGATAGAATGCCCACGCGAGCGACAAGCCGCCGGCGTATCGGACTGTCAATCCCGGCTGTGATTTTTGCAGCGGTGGTTTGTACTATGGTGGCGCTCGAAGCATGGCGGAGCTACCGGGACGCCCGAGACAATGCCGAACGCACAATACAGAACCTGGTTCGTGTTCTGTCGGAGCAGACCGCGAGGACCTTTCAATCGGTTGACCTGAGCCTCTTGAGCATCTCGAACGACCTCGCCGAGCATCCCGAAATGGCTGACAATGATGCCGGTTTTCGCTCTAGGTTGAGGAACCGCCTTCATTCGCTGCCTTATGTACGAGCGCTCTTTGTGATCGGAGCGGACGGGTTCATCTCTCATGACACCGACTATCCCGCTACGCCTCGCGTCAGTCTCGCTGACCGTCCCTATTTCCTCGCACAAAAAAATGATGCCACCATAGGTTTGTACTTCGGTCGGCCCCTGAGGAGCCGATCCGTGGGCGTCTGGTTCATCAGTCTCAGCCGAAGCGTCAAAGCTGCTGGGGGAGGGTTCGGCGGCATCGTCGTTGCAGCTGTCGAGCCCCTTTACTTCGAGGCATTTTATCGCCAGCTTTGGGTTGGCGGCGGCACCATCGCATTACTTCTTCAAGATGGTACTCTGCTCGCGCGCTCTCCGCAGCAGGATGAAGCGATCGGCAAGTCCTTTGCTTCATCGGAGCCTTTTCGTAGCCTGCTTGCAAAATTCCGAGAAGGCACGTTCTGGTCGACGAGCCCAATCGATACAGTGCGCCGGCTCGCTGGCTTTCAAGCGGTTGCTGGAACACCCGTGGTCATGATTGTCACGCTGAACGAAGATGACGTCATGCAGCCATGGCGGGCCCACGTGACGGTACTTGTTATCGGCGGCGCGATCGTCCTGGCAATGCTGACATTTCTGGAGGTACTGGCCCGTTGGTACCGACGCCGCGAAGCACTGACCCAAGAGGCTCTGGCGCAAGCGGAGCGGCTGGAATCGATCGGACGCTTCGCCGGTGGCGTTGCTCACGATTTCGGAAACTCTCTACGAATCATCCGGTCAGCTTTTTCACTTCTGCGGCCGTTGGTGGCAAAAAACCCAGATGCCACCGCGCTTTTGGTCAATGCCGACCGATCAGTTGGCGACGCACGTGAGCTGATAGAACAATTGCTTTCGATCTCGCGCAACCGAAATCTGATGCCCGCTCCGTGCGAATTGAATGGTTTAATTCTGACATTGTTGCCAATCCTCAAACAGGCCGCCGGGCCTAGAATCGAGATCGATTTTCGGGCTGCGCAAACAGAACTCACCTCTCTTGTCGATGCTCCTCGGTTCAAGGCTGCTGTCCTGAACCTCGTTTTGAATTCTCGCGATGCGATGCCGTCTGGTGGGGTTGTCACCATTCGTATGCGCGTGGCCGATGCGCTCCCGGGGAAAGGAAGAGAAGGATGGGTTGAAATCTCGGTTCGCGACGAGGGTCTCGGAATGTCGCCGGCAGTAATTCGTCACGCGATGGACCCGTTTTTCACGACGAAAGAATTGGGGCGCAGAAATGGGCTTGGTTTAAATCAGGTGTATGTCTTTATGAAACAAAGTGGAGGAAGTATCAATATTTCCAGCGAGGAAGGCACAGGAACAATCGTTAAACTCTATTTTCCACGGCTTGACGGAGCGGTCCATCCGAAGGCGACCGCTTGACAGAATTGTTAAGGCAAGATGTGCCGGCCCAGCAAGAATGGAACGCAACGCAACCCAAACCGATCAAGAAGAGCGCGTCATGGTCGACCCGAGGATCAAGATAGTGATTGCTGACGACCATCCAATTGTCCGCAGCGGAATAAGGGCGGTGTTGGAGCAGCGGGCGGAGTGGTGGGTTTGCGGCGAAGCTGACAATGGCGAGACAGCGGTGAGACTAGCGCGGGAGCATGCCGCAAAAATCGTAATCCTGGACTATAGCTTGCCAGTTCTCAACGGACTGGAAGCAACCCGAATTATCCGGCGGACAATGCCGGAAACCGAGGTTCTGATCTACACAATGCACGAGGACGAGAGCCTCATTCGCGAAACGCTCAGGGCGGGCGCCCGTGGTTATCTGCTGAAGATTGAAGACGACAGCGAACTTGTTGCCGCTGTCGCCGCGCTCATTCGGGGCCAAACATATTTTTCACCGCGGGTCAGCGAATGCGTGCTTCAAGATTTCTTGGATGGCCAAAGCGACGTCACCTCCCGCAATCTGACCAACCGAGAGCGGGAGGTTGTGCGCTTTGTCTCGGAAGGCGAGTCCAATAAGCGCATCGCAGCCCGACTAGGAGTCAGTGTTAAGACAGTGGATTCTCATCGGACCACCGCGATGCGTAAACTCGGTCTTCGCAATGCGGTTGATCTCGTACGCTATGCGATCCGCAACAAACTTACTTTGCCTTGATCCGAAACATTTCCGGGATGAACCGCTCGACGGATCGCCTCTCTCGTCGCGGCGGTCCCAACAGAAGCTGCCGGTAGCGCATCCTCTGATGCGAACGACAATGGTGAACATCAAAGCACGGGATCAACATCTAGGGAATTTCCCCGCGCCCACTCAGGTGTTTGCCTGATAGCCGCGCCGCTCAATAACGCCCATCATTAGCGTTTGAACGTGCGGTAGTCAGGTTAACGCGTGCTGCGATGAACGAGCAACCTCCGATTTTGCCTTGTGAGGTTCCGCCCGCGCGAGGTTTGCCACCAAAGCCTATTCTTGCGGTCGTTGCGTTTTTCCAGATGGCTTCTGTCTGCATGGCATCCGGCAATTTTTTGCTGCTTCCTGTTTCGGCACCGGCGCCCACGGCCCGACCGCAGCTGGGATGCTCAGAGCTATGCTCTCATGAATTGGAAGATCGGGGCCGCCTGCCGAATTATCAGGAGCCCACCCAAGGTACGGCTCAACCGGTGCATCCGACTCGTCGAAATATCCGCGTCGTTGGCACGAAGTACCTGCCGGATCCGTCAGAGACCATCGAACTAAAAGGCGAAACGGCGGCGCGAGCGAGAGACATTGCGAAGCCCGAAGATGCTCAATAGCATGACCCGGCGTCATCCCCGTTGCTGATATTTTAAAGAGAGATTTTGATATTCGCCTAAAGAAGGAGGCCAGCGTGACAGAAGGGGTCGATCAACGATCGAAACCGGCCACAAACGAGAGTGAAGTCCGCCGATTTCAACAATGGGAGGACAAGAAATTCACATGGCAATCGTTTCGATCGTTCCCTGCCGAATTCCAAATAATTGCGGGGCTAGGCTTCTTTCTTTGTGCTGGGTGCTCGTTACTCACTGTCGTCGCGATTTTGATAGCGGTTCATACAAGCTACTAGCTATTAGTTAAGGGCCAGACCGAAGGAAACTAGTTGGGACCCAAACCGACCTCGTTCTATGCCGCAAGGTCTCAAGCGACGCGGCGATTGAGCATGCGAGTAGCGTTGGCGAGGACAATACTAATGCAACCCTGCAACTTTGAAGCAGGCCGTGTCGCCGATTGCCCGTTGTCTATCCAGCGTCAAAAACAGCGTATAGAATGCAGTGACCCCCCGAGGGGGCTTTGTTTTTGCCGGTGATTCGCAGTCATGTCAGGGGGCTTTTATGGAACAAATTCTGATTAATCTGGTCGCTGGCGCAGTCGGCGGCAACGCGGTGGGTAAGGCTTCGCCAAGCTTGGACATCGGTACGATTGGCAACACAATTGCCGGGGCTGTGGGCGGCGGTGTGCTAGGACAGATAGTATCGCTCCTGATACCGGCGATCTCTGCCGCTGCGCAGGCCGGCAATTTGTCCGTCGGCGGCATCATAAGCCAACTTGTTGCCGGCGGCGCGGGCGGCGCAATTCTGACCGCGATCATCGCCGCGATTAAAAACCGTTCCGCGTAGGAGGAGAAAACGTGGCTCACAAGTTCGAGATATACAAGGACAAGGCCGGCGAATATCGCGTTCGCTTCAAATACAACAGCGAAGTGATGTTCTCTACTGAGGGCTATTCAACCAAGGCCGGCGCCCAAAACGCCATCGATTCAATCAAGAAAAACGGCCCGAACGCGCCCGTTGAGGATAACAGCTAGAGTGCGATTGCTTAACAATAACTAGCCTTCAGGATTGATCTACTAGACCGTATTGAAATCGCCTTAGCCGTCTAAGCGTGGAATCATCGGCGCCCGCCGCCCTGCAAGTCCCTCTCACCCCATGGGACGCCCGCCGCTGCCGTGAATGGGGCGGCGGGTACTAACGCGCCATGGCTTGATGGAACATGAGACGCATCTGAAAGTTTGGGCCTGGCAGCGGGCGGTGCCCCCATTGCCTGCTGAAGATCGGGTAACGCTGATCGGCCCGCGTTCTCCGCCAGAGGCGCGGGCTTTCAATTGCCCATGGGGACGAGATGAGCGACAAGCCAGCAACGACCTACATCGTCAGCGTCTTCGTCAAGCCGCACTGGCGGACGATCCTGTCATCGGACAAGGGAGAAGCCGAGGCGCTTGCACACGCGATGGTCCAGGACGGAGCTACGGCGCGGATCGAGGAGCTCACGCCGAAGGTAAAAATGCGGTAGATTGCGTCATGAAACACAGATACTCGAAAACCGGTTTCACCAAGCTTCTCGCTGCCGACACGACGCAGTTATCGGCGGAACCGCTAATCGGACTGCTCGACCTGGAGACCGACCGCGGGACAATAGAGGTGGCCATAAACAGGGTTGTCGCCGAGCGCTTGATGGCTGTTCTCGTTGAGTTTCTTCAGGCCGGCGAGGGCGATGATGCACCGACATTTGCGGTGGAGCGGTCGCAGTAGGCTGTGGCAGCTAAATTGAGCAAAGCGCTTCGGATCGGAATCTCTAGGTGCTCAGCGTTACGCGCAGTCGAACGAATGATAACCGTTTTGACACCGCCTGCATAATTTCCAAATCCAATGGCGTGCTGCTATGATTAGTGGTCACTAATATGCTATGGACGCATGGTGATTAGGGCCCATTTGCCATGAGGCAGGTGCTACGACAAATTGCGTCGGCGTCTATTGTGCTGCCCGGCAATGCAGACGCCCATGATTGGTATACAGGCACGACGGATTCCGTTCTTCACTATGATTGCTGTGGAAACAAAGATTGCCACCCGATCGATTCCAGTAACGTCAGGATGGCTAAAGAAGGCTATTTTGTCAGGCTGCACCCTGCTTTTCTGAATGAGTCAACAGAAGCAGAGTGGTTTATCCCGAGAGAACGTGTCCAGCCTTCGCCCGATGATCGATACCACATCTGCGAGCGTCTAATGACGTTTTATCGAACGATCATTCCCCATATGAAGTTCAAGGCCTACCAGAGGTACCAGTGGATGTGCTTCTTCGCGCCGGTGGGCACTGGTTCCATTCACTCGGACTGAGGTGGTGAGGCTCAGCCAATGGTGCGATCGCGGACCCTACGCTTTGGCCTTCCGCTTAGCAGGCGCCTTTTTGACTGGAGCAGCCTTGCGGCCAAGACCGCTAGCCTTAGCCAGCGCCGACCGAGTTGCGGCGTAGTTTGGCGCCACCATTGGGTAATCACGCGGCAGGTCCCATTTGGTGCGGTACTCATCGGGCGTCATGCCCAGCAAACCGAGGTGACGCTTCATCGATTTGAATTTGCGACCATCCTCCAGGCTGACGATGTAGTCGGGGAACACCGACTTCTTCGGGTTAACCGCAGGCGTGAGAACCGGGTTTTCGGGTTCTGCAGGTCGTCCGACCTTCGATAAAGACAGGTTCACGCTGTGGATCAGGTCCGGCAGTGACGCAACCGGCACAGGATTGTTGCTGACGTAGGCTGAAACGATGTCTGCGGTTAATTCGATCAGGTTTATGTTCTCGTCGGTCAAGGGCTTTCTCCTTAAAGGCATTTAGCCTTCCTAGCTTTTGGCGACAGGCTAATCAACGGCGGGCCGGCGTTCGAGATCATCTTGCACAGATCCACTCCAGCAAGCCTGCGCCTCGTTTTCCGACAAAGACATTGGGGATGCTGGCCAGCTCCTCGCCGATCTTGTCCATCGAAGCTTCCGGAACGGAGGCATTAGCTGGACCAGACCGCTCAGCCAAAATCCACCCTGCTAGGCCGCATCTACAGAATGTTAGAAGCGCAGGGCGATCGCCATTCCAGGCATAGAAGTAACGCTGACCCGATAGGACCGACGCGATAGCGTATGCG
Organism: Mesorhizobium japonicum MAFF 303099; assembly: GCF_000009625.1. NCBI lineage: Bacteria > Pseudomonadati > Pseudomonadota > Alphaproteobacteria > Hyphomicrobiales > Phyllobacteriaceae > Mesorhizobium > Mesorhizobium japonicum. The sequence goes on along the minus strand of NC_002678.2, from coordinate 3,724,183 downwards.
AGTTCCTCGCCGCCCTTCAGGCAGTTGTCGAATTCGTTCCCCGCTTTTCGAAGCTGCTCTGCTGCGGTGATCGGAACGAGAGCACCAACCTGCTCAAACGGCGGGTTGGGGAACGGCATGAGACTGAATAGGTTTGCCAGAATTGCAGCCGGTTGGCGACCCTGAGCAATGGCTCGAACCAGGTGTCGATCATCGAGCATGGGTGCCAACCGTGCGATCACCCACAGCAGTTCAACCAGCGCCGGGGCGGGTATCTTGCACTTCAGCAGTGCGCGGAAAACTCGGTTCGACACAGGCGTCATCGAGGCCGATGCCAGTGAGTCAATGTCGTCGTCCCGAAATTCCGTCGCCTGATGGACATGGTTTGCCAGCGGTCCACCGGCCGAAAGAATCTGGTGGAGCGCAAAATAGACGTGCTTCGACCTTGCATATGGCCCGAATTTGCTGAGTGCCGGGACCATGCCGGCAGGGCAGGAGCCGAATGCATGCGCGAGAATCTGCCGGGACTTGGCGAAGGTCAAAATCCGGTACGTCTCAGCAGCGTCGCGGATGACCGTGCCATGGACAGCTAGCCATGAATGCCAAGCGTGCCGACGGCTATCTGATGCGAGTAGGTACTCGCAGATGCGATCATTCTGCCAGATTGACTGAACTTGTGCGCTGTCTTGCCGCGCAAGCAGGGTAGTAATCGATTTCTCAGACCCATTACGGTCGAGCTGCGGGCTATTTCGATTGTGATACATGGCGGCTATCTCCTGATAGCCCGCCTTCTTCATTAAAATCGCCATCGACAACCGCAGAATTTCCATGCCCACCTGCTGTGAAAAAAACGCAGTAAAACAGCAATTTGGACAGCGAGTTTTCGGGGGCAGAACGAGTGAAATGCGGGTAATCGGTGCTATCTACCGCCAACAATCGCTATTCAAACCGCGAAAATCCGCGAAAATCCATCGCCAGATATCCCGTTGTCGATAGACGATTGCTTGAGGATAGCGCCATCCGTCGAACCGACCTGATGGAGAACGGCTATGGATGCTCGCGTCATCAAAGCATTGGCTTGCGAAAGCAGGCTCAAGATCCTGGATTTTCTCAACTGGCCGGAGCTGTATTTTCCCGATGTTGCCGACGCACGAAAGACCGGGCTGACGAACAAGTTGATCTGCAGCCGGCTTGGTATCACGCAAGAGTCTGTCAGCCTGCACATGCGTTGGCTCACCGAGGCCAGATTGGTGACTGCAACGAAGGTTGGGACACGAGTTTTCTATACGCGAGATGAACAAGGAATTGACGAAGCAATCACCAACCTGTGCGGCCTTCTACAAAGGCAAGGCTGACAAAGAAGGGCAGTCCCGCATTCCACCGAAACTATTGGCAGCTCACTTTGCGGACGTAATTGTTGCCGAAAGTGGGGTATGCATCCGCAGGGATCGCACCCCTAGCCTTCATCTCATTGGCCAGGTTTTTAGCCATACGCTCGTCGAACGTGCTATCGAGGGTGATTGCGAACCAACCATTGGTGGCGAGATAGGCTGAAAGCGGGATGGATGAGGACCGCACATACGCCTCGGCCGCAGCGTAGTCGCCGAAGCTTTTCACCTGGATATGGCGCTTACCGAAGGGGCCACTGTCGTACTGGTCGACGTGGATCCAAGTGTCATGCATATAGCCAACCTTGTTTCCGACCTGGACATTATAACATCGGCCCGTATTACCTAGGATCGCAACGGCAACCCCGTTCCGTATTATGGCAACATTCTCTGACTTTGCCTCGGGTAGTGCCTTGAGGGGTGCAGCGCCCCTGGGGTGCCCGATCCGCCCTGAACGGGCATCTGGAATGAAGAGCGACGGACCAGTTGTTGGTGGTTGGGAGGCAAGTACCGGCGGAGCTGACGGGGGCGGTTGCGTATTTGGCGGCACCTGGCTCGCCACGTCCGGCTGATCAGCACTAGGTGAGAACGTCACAACCTTATATTTCGCCATCTCGCTCGTCGACAGCTAGCGAATGTCGTTGCTGTCGTACTGCAGCGAAAGCTGAAGTAGGGCAGGGTCCGCACCCATTTCGATCATGTAGGTGATTATATCGGCGGTAATTTGCTGGACGGCGGAAACCGCCTCCTCGGTGCTCAGCGGAACGTCGCCCTGGAACGAAGACTTGTGGACACCGATGGAACCTGGTTCTGCATAGCGCACAACCCCGCCGAGAAACGCAAGCGAGCAAGCTGACGCGCACTCCGCGACCCTGAACTGCACCGTGTTGATGCCCAATCTGCGGATCAGATGGCCCAACTCCATCGCCTTCTGGATGTTGCCTCCAGGCGACCTAAATGTAATGGCAGTCGCGCCGCTGGATCGCACCAGATTCTCAAAAGCCGACAGATCGTCCTGATAGGCGAAATCGCCTGAGACAACTACGTAGTGAAGCCCACCATCGGTCAGGCCTGCCTCGAATTGCAAGCCAGCGCGAGCCGCTGGCGTATCCAGCAAAGCCAGTGCGACAAACAGCAGGACGTAGTAGGAAAAGACGCGAAACATGGCCCAAGAACAACCCCAGCACAGTCTAGGGCCAGGCTGGTGAGACTGTCGAATCATTGTTGTGAACTTGATGAATTTCAGTCCGGAAAGTCCCTCAGACGTCGGACCACACGACAGGGGCTACCTAGAACTTCAATCCCTTACCTGATCCTGGTTTGATCTCTACCCTGACCCCTAGCGGCGTCCAGGCGCCGCAATCCTCCCATAACCGAAAGAGTTCACCTTCTGAGGTTCTGCCCTTGAAGGCAAATGGCTGGGCGCCCTTGCACATATCGCCGGCGGGGATGATTTCCATTTCGGCCTGTCCGCCGAACTTGTTGACGAACTCCTGAGTGACTTGACGCAGTCCGAGCCCGTCCGCTCCGAAAAAGCACGCGGCAAACAGCATCGAGTTGATCTTTCTATCGCCGTTGAACCTGATCCATCCGCAGGCATTATCCCCGTCTAAGAGCGTGGCCTCCTTGGCTTCGCTGTCGAAGCTTAGTAGTGGTGCACCCCATTCTACCTTGAATCCTTGGCCCTTCGCGGTCTTCTCAACCTGATCAGGGCTGTCCGACACGGTGAACCCACGGAAGCTGCTATCGGCAAGCAGTTGGTCGGGATCGCAACAGCAATCGAGAACGCCGCCAAAACGCTTGCACAAAGCCTACTGCGGCGAGTGGCAGTGGAGAAAATGCTCATCCGACCAGCCCTCAGTAGTAGTACCGCTTGTTCCGGAACAGGTACATCAGGATGTACCCCGGCAGCCAAAGGCCACTGGTAATGATCGACAGCAAGATATGGAACCAGTGAGGAAAGCGTCTCAGGATCATCCCAGCTCCCGACGCGGCCGCTGCGGCTCCGCCGCCGGCATTCATGAACACCTGAGGAGCATGCTTCTGGCTCTTTAGGAACTCGATTTCACGCATTTGTGGGTCAAGAATTTCACCGCAGTGCTTGCATTTCTTGGACTTGGCATTGATCGGCTCGGCGCAATACGGGCAGTCGATCGTGCTGATTGGCGCTGCTGCTTCTTCCACATAGTCCCCCTAATTCTTCTGAATAAGCGGGGCAACAAGCACCCATCGCCCAAGTCCGAATCATGGTCCTATATTACGTGGTTTCGGGCAAGGGCAAATGATTGCTTCCGGACAATGGAAGTCCAGTCATTGGTAGCTTGGAACCTGAGGCGGTTGAGGGTGGAACGAGGCATCTCACAGGATGACTTGGCCCTCGCGGCAGGCGTTGAGCGGGCATACGTCGGATATCTGGAGCGGGCGGCGCGCAATCCGACCATCATAACGTTGGAGAAGGTCGCGAAGGCTCTCGACGTCAACATCGCCCAGCTGTTCCGGGAACCCGGGCCTAGCGAAGAGGTGCCCGCGACTTTGAGGGCGGGCCGAAAGAAGAAGTCATAGTGGGGTCCATCCCGCCGTTCCCAGCGGGATAGGGCATCGTTTTCTATGCAGGGGTCAGCGGCCCTTCTTGAATCGAGCCCTGACCTGCTCGGACACACTGGCCAACTGGCTGTCGAATGTACCGTCGACAGCTGCCACTCGGGCCTTTTGAAGGGCATCGGTGACGCCGGCGATATCGGCGCACGCAATCGCATGTTTGCCCTTGGCAAGCTCCAGGGGGATTTTGCCGTACTTGATTGCCAGCGTCGGTTTGCCGTCGATGCCGATCGTCCACCAGCGGCCACGGAACTTACGCGCTAGGTTCTCCGGTTCGGCCATGTACAGCTGATGGTCGATCTGCATGACCAGCCTTTGCCGACGCTTGGATGCAGGGTCCGATGCGTCCTGCTTCGCGGTGGCGACCAGCTTCAGTCCTTCGAATGCCATTGTAATCTCCTTCCTTGTTGATCGACGACGGCATCCCGTCGAACGACTGAGAAGGTCAACGGCGATGAAGGAATTCAGACACCGCCCGTCAAGAATGGCTAAAAACCGCCCGGACAGGTAGATCAGAAGTTCAATTTATGAAAAATAAACAAATCCGTAAAAGTTGCATATGGGTGTGGGAGGAAGAACAATTACGGAAAACCAACTTCATCCCGAAGGGATGTCATTATAATATTCAACGTATTTTCAAACTCAATTGAGATTCCTATATCTGTCACGAAATTCACCTTGATACCGGGAGAAAATACCGTTGACGGTCCGTCTGGCAGGGTGGACGGTGACATCAGTGAAAGATGGGAAGGAATTGCGTAGCCTGGAACTCGACACCTCACGGACTGGCAGGGTGTGAGATGGTGGAGTAATTCGTTTCCAACTTTTGCTGATCGAGGAACAGGTCGATGTCCAGCTCTGGAAAATGCTCCTGCTGAAGTTGGTTGAGAGCCGACACCACCCGGTCTGTCGACGGTGTTTTGTAGGGAATGAAGTCGTTCCGTGCGTTGTCAACGTCGGTTACCGTGCAGGGAATTCCTGCACTTATAAGGATTTCACACAGTGCCTTGTGCCTGATCCTTCCTGTCCTCGCCTGAACTGCATCGAACCCTGCCTGCAGATGACGGAATGCCCTTGTGATGTCTCTTCTCAATCGTAGAAGGTCTGCATTTTCGGACTTCCGCATATAGGTTTGTGATGATGGATTCGATTTCTTGTTTGTCTCCAAATAATTGAGAAAACTGCTTAAATCCGGCACGGATTTAAGCAGCCTGAAAGGCTGGCGATCCCATTTCTCCCAGGCCGCCCTTATCCCAAGGAATTCCTCGAGGCTGTCCAACGGTTCGGATTGGAATGACAGATGTGTGTACGTTTTGCCATTGAAGTCTACTGTTCGATCCTGAGGGGCGACCGGACGTCGCTTCCAGTCGAATTCCATCGATAGCCGTTTGGTGATCGAGCGGTAGACGAAGTCGGACCCGTAGCGAATGGTGTCCTTCAGGCCGATGCCCGACGTGTATTGCTGGGTCTCGCCGGGTGTTCGGTTGAAGAAGAGCTCAACGACGCGAGCGTTTTCCTCCCGATCCGTCAGGTCGAACTGGGATTTGATCCCGCCCTTCTGGATAACGATGTTCGCCTTGTCCCCATCGCCAAGTTTGAGCGTTGCCGAGCCTCTTGTGCGCCATCCAAGTGGTTGTCTGATGGTGTGCTTGACCTCCAACGGTAGGTCATCTTGGACCAGGCGGCTTCTTGCTGTGCGGAATGACTGGAACAGTGGACCACTCGTCGCTTCGATAATTTCGGCATCGCTGGCGTGTGAAAGAAATCCGTCGGTGGTGACGCTGAACACCTGCACGTTGCTGGGGAACCGATTGAGAATTTCACCGAGCACGGCACGTGTGTATGATGTGATAAACGATGCGAAGAGCGGCTGGGTGAGAGTACTTTCTGGAAGTTCAACCATGTCGTCATCACGAAGGTCGTAGACTCGTTTCTTCCGAAGACCCTGAGCCGTCTTGCCATACGTGCTGTTACCGACTTCCTTCCAGAAAAGGTTTTCGAACGTTCCCTTTTTGAAAGCGGTCCGCTTGGCAATGCAGTCGGTGATGAACTTGCTAAAGATACCGGTATTGCGTTCGACCGGTACCCGAATTGACCTTTTAATCGCCCCAAACTGCGCGCCGAGCTGCTTGGCGAGGACAACTTCTGGAGCAGCGCAATAGGACCGCCCTTTTCGAGGGAAAATGATCCCATTAGGCGAACGGACGGGAAGGGTGGGAAAGCGGACTGTTTCGGGAAATTCGAAATCGACTGACACGAACGCAAGATCGAGCATGTCGATCTCGTCAATACCCTCCACCCGATGCATCTGTTCCCAAACCGGCTTCCCGATCAGAGACATTGCTGTGGTGTAGGCCGAGCTCAGGTCGTGATCCCGCCATATGTGCTCGTCGCATATTCCGAAAAGGAACTGTTCGTTCCGGCCGCCATGATAGGTTTCAGTGACAAAGTCCAACTCGAAATGCACGTCCTCGAAATAGGGAGTGATCGTTTTTTTGACGGAGAATCCCTTCTTTTTGTTGAACCGAGTTTGAAGCCTCTCTTCTTTACCCAAGACTTCGTTTGGATCCCAACCCTGGTTTTCCCAATCGGAAATTACCAGTTTCGAACCGAATGACGTGAGGGTCAGCGGCATTTTGAATTGCTCGAAAAGCGTATCGTATTGCCTGATGACCCGTTCTGCGTACTCGGTACAAATTTCAGCGTCTCGGATGGCGTAATCCCGGAAAAGTGGCCAGTTTTCTCCGCGAAACTGCTTCATATCCTCCTTGATTTTGCGCTCTGCCGCTCGATCCTTGTGAAGTTCGATCTTCTCAATGCCTAGCATCTCGCCGATGTCTGCCAGTTTTTTTGCATTGGCTGGCGCCAGCAGGATCGTATCCCTGAGCCTGATCCGGAAGCTTTCGATCTCGTTTCCGTCGCGATCCTCGATCGTCATCGGGATAAAATTCTCGATCGACACGAACGTGTTCCGTACGTTGTTCAACGACAGTTTGGCCTCACCGCGGAATTCATGGAACATTGGCAGGTCGGCACGGGTGAAGTGCCCGACCAGATAGATGTCAGTTGGGACCTTTACGTCAGGACATTCCTTTATAAGCGAGCCGATCGCTGCGGCAACGAAGTCGCGTAGCGTCCACCGCTGATCGTTACCTGCCGGGATGATGATCCCGCTGCATTGCGGTGACGGTTGCGGCGAATCCTTTGAGACCAACCTCGTGCAGAACTGATATGAGAGGATCTCGTTCTTGGCATCCTGGGCCTCATCCTTGGTTGGCCCTATGGGATCGCGCGACTGATACTCACTATCGAACCCAATGATCAGATGCAATGTCGGTGGCGGCTTCTTCTGGCCACCCTTGCGCTTAGGTGTAGGGAGGATGTTTTCAGGTCGGATAGAAACGGTAACGGGCGGATCGTTCGGATCGATCGTGGTAAAATATGTTTGCTCGTTGGCTGTGCCGAATCCCTTGCGGCGGGCTTCCGGCAACTTAGATTTGTCTGGCTGTATGAGCGTTGCCTCTCGCTCGCTTGCATCTGCACGGGCAGCAGCTACAGCGTAAACTTCCATGTCGATCCCCCTGATTTTGATCGAAAAAGTACATACCGAAGGCCTCGCCCGGAGGGCGAGGCTCGGTCACACTCGATCTGGGGTTTAGGCTGCTTTCAGATCCTCGGCCGGCGACTGGTCGTCGTTTGCTTGGCGGGTTTCATCCAACCAGTCAGCGTAAGTTTCGCCTGGAGGGCCGCAATAGTCGGCCATTTCCGGAAAGCCATCGGAAATATCTTGTGTCCCGTGGCTTGTCGCTTCTTTAGCGTTGGAAAGCTTTGTTTTGTGGAGGGTCTTGATTTCTATGTCCCCCTCCGATGCGTGGCGTATGGCGTCGCCGAGTTCGTTCCCCAACGCGAGTAGCGTCCCTTCTGCCCGATGGACCTGCCGAAACAGCGTTTTGGCGTGCGCGAAGTCGATCACAAAACCATGGTAGGGATAGTCCTGAGCCAAACTGACTACGGTATCTTCGTCTGCATTGCCCGATATCGACGCGAGCTGATTTCCATATTTAATCCCCTGTTCCACGTCACGCTTCTCGCGACCGAGCACAGCGGGATCTATTCTGGCAACCAACGGTGACATGATGTTGGTAGCCATTGCTCCGCATATCTCCGCTGCGAGCTTGAAGCTGATACTGCCCTGACTAAGCGTGGCGAGACTGACGACAGAGTCGTTGAAGAAGCGGAACGAAGTTTCCATGATGGTTTCGAGGGAGGTTCGCGTGGACAAGCTCGAATCCAATACTCCGAGTTCATCTCGTTGTAGGCCCTGAGCGTCTATCGGTCCAAGTTCCGCAAACGGAGACATCCATAACCGGTTAGCGCCAAGAGCTAGAATTGTCCCAGCACTTTTGCAGTGTGCAGGAACAAAGATATCGAAACTGTCGTAGAACGTTTGGAAGAGCCTGGCCATTTTGAAAGCTGCGGAGCCAGAGCCGCCGGTAGTGATCAGAATTAGAATGGCTTTTTCTGATCTTCGGGCAAATAACACTTCGTTGCGAAGCGCTTCGTACCCTCTTTCGTCGATCCGTCCAGCGTATACATATAGGTCGCTGGAGTGTTCCTTTGCGGCCCTAAGGCCAAGTTTACCGAGTTGTGATTTTGCGGGTATCGTTCCTGTCATGCGCAAATGGACCCTCCGTTGGGCGCCGGCAGAGGTTTCCCTGTCAGCGTTGCGGCTAAATGGGTGCGACAAAATTGCAGCGCAAGTACCCTTGAAAAATAAAATTGAAATCAGGTTTTGCATGTCTGCGCTGAAGACCGGTCGAGGCTTCTGGGATCAGTCGAATCAGCCCATGCAGCAACCGGCCGCACATCCGCTCGGTTGAAAACCTACGGCCGCCTCTATCGTATAGATGCTGCAGTGCACAATTGCATGTTGCGGCTGCGAAGCACCTAGTTTAGACTGAGCTTGTTTAGTCCTTACTTTTGGACTGTGCTGGAGCGGTTGATGGCGACTCGTGAGACTTGGCTTGATGCTGCCAAAGGCGTTGGCATTCTGCTTGTGGTAGCGGCGCACATCGCCGGCGCGGGTACTGATCCATGGGATCCTTTTTTCGCAAACGCGGTTTTCCTTTTTCATATGCCGCTGTTCTTCGTCATCTCCGGCTACGTTTATAAACCTGCTGAGCGTGCCCAGCTGTTCTGGAAGAAAGTCGCCAGCCTAGCTGTGCCATACGTGGCGTTTTTGTTGGTTTTGACGCTGGCGGTTATATCGAGGCGGACTCTGCTCCGCGATTTCCCAGCTCGTTGGGAGCTTGGTGAGATGGCTGTCAACGACCTCTTGGGCGGTATGCGCCTTTGGCGTGATTTTGGCGTGTTCTGGTTTGTGACCTGCCTCTTCTTCACCCAGCTCATTTACAACGAGATTGCGAATTGGACGAAAAGTCCTGGTAGCCCCCGAATGCTAGGGTTTGTCGCTTTCTTCGTGCTTCTAGGCTATGCGATCCAGTTCGAGTGGCAAATGAACAGTTCACCTTGGGCGGTCGCCGCAGTGCCAATCGCGTTGTGCTGCTACTGGTTTGGACACCTGCTTAGGACGTACCAATTTCGCCCGGGAACTCTGTGGAGTTTCGTTGCGGCTGTTTGCGCCCTCGCGGTCGCGGAAGCAGCTAGCGGTGCCGAAATCCAGTTTAACATGAAATATTCAATTTTTGGTCCGCCCGTGCTCGGACTTCTGATCGCGCTAGCGTTGTCACTGGCTCTTCTAATGTTGGTACGGAAAGCAGCGGCGGTTGAGAAATTGGCCGTGCCGGTGGCGAAGCTGGGAGAGGCATCGTTGGTGATCATGTTTTTGCATCAATTCTTCCAGTTTTCCCTTCGTGATTTCGGGGTCTCCAATGAAGCTGTTATCATGGCTTTCGCAGTCTCCGGGCCATTTGCGATCTACCTTTTGTTGAGGAGATCCACATTGCTCTCGCCGTGGTTCTTGGGGACAGGCGCCGGTGCGCCAGGTCATGCGATTGCTTGGTTTCGCAACGGAGTTGGTTGGAGGGTTGCAAAGTATCAAGACCAGCTCATTGGGTTTGCGAAACCATATGCTGCGCAAGTCCTAATTGCCTTGAGGTGGCCGCTTAGAGGAAAGGGCCGGCCGCATGGCTTGCCTGGGGAGTTGATTGTCTCCTTAACGTCTTATCCTAAACGGTTCCCAACCCTTCATTTGACGTTGCGCTGCCTTCTATCGCAGACGATTGCCCCGAACCGAGTAATTCTGTGGCTCACTGCAGAGGATGCGGCACAGTTGCCTGCCTCGGTCACGGACCTTAAATGCCACGGGCTTGAGATCCGTTTTTGTAAGGACATTCGCTCCTACAAGAAGATCATTCCGACGCTGCTTGCCTTTCCATCAGCGTACATCGTCACTGAGACGATGATGTCTATTACTCGCGGCGGTGGCTGGAACAGCTTGTCGATCGAGCGGGTGAAAAAACCGTCGTTTGTCATCGAGGCCACTCGGTTGCATTCGATGATGCGGGGCGAATTGAGCCTTACAGCAAATGGTCATTTGATGTCACCGAAACCGTGGGAATGCTTTTTCCCACCGGTGTGGGTGGAGTGCTCTATGGCCCCAAATCGCTCTCGCCAGAAACAGTGGATGAGGACAAGTTCACCAACCTCTGTCCCCAAGGCGATGATATCTGGTTGTTCTGGATGGGCCGGCGCGTGGGCAGCACCTACATAAAAACACGACACCGCTGGGTTGAACTACCGTGGAGGGGCTCGCAGGCATCTGCACTGCATTTAAGCAACGTCGGCGCCGGTAGGAACGACGAACAGATCGGCAAAGTCACAAGCCACTATGGCCTCCCTGCCGCCAGAGGACTTTCGCCAGATCAGCTGAGGCGCTTCAGCGCCGAAGAAATGGTTGCAAGGATCCAAGAAGCAATCGACATCAAAGGCGTCCTCACAGGCGACGAGAGCCGGCTCGTGTGGACTCAAGACAGTGCCGGTGACCACCGATAGAACCTGCCCTGCCCAAACAGAGGCTGTTGCGCCGATCAGACGGGAAATAGACCACACTGGGACACACACGCCGGGTTGACTGCGAACTCCTTGGACGCCAGAAATCCGAGCAGGGTGGCACCAGGATGATTGGAAGTTCCGCGTTTTGCGGTCTCGCCGGATCCAACCCGTAGTTATTCTGCCGTCAGGCTCTCAGCACCATGCCTGCACCCTGTCTCAGTTCAGCGATTTTTCGACCTGAAACGGCAGCACCCTGAAGTCATCAGCGACTTTCAATTGGTGATTATTGTGCACCATGACTTTCGCCATGTACGACGATGAAGGTACCTGCTTGCCACATGTAAATGGATCGTCGCACCAATAGCGAACAGCTGTTTTCTTTCGGACGGTTTCCCCGCTATCAACGGATATGAGTGAGGATATGGCTCCATCCTGCCCGTTCCTGACATCTTGCCATTGACGGCTGAAAACGAGTCGCCTTTAGTTTCCGTTGGGTCAGCACCTGCTGATTCTCGATACGACAAAGCCGGGGCGGCAACCCCGGCTCCGTGTCGAAAACCGCAAGACCTTTGATCGGGTTGCGGCAGATCGGCAACACAGGGGCAAAATGCCCCCCCATCGATTCGCTGTCAACCCGGTCGAAGGTTCCAGACAAGGAACTTTTGAAATGGCAAATTTCGTTATTACCTACGATCTCAATGGACCTCGCCCGTCTCATAAGGAGATGGACGACTTCCTGAAGGCGACGGTGGCAAACCGGGGCCGAATCCTCGAAACAGCATGGTGGGTTGACTATCCGGGTACGGCTGCGCAGCTCCGTGATCGGGTGAAAACCATTCTCGGTCAAGAGGACCTTCTATTGGTGATAGAAGCCAAGAGCGCGGCATGGACAAGCCTCCTTGTAGATGAAAAATCTCTGATCGCAGCATGGAAGACTGCGGCCTAACAACCTGACAACGGGCGGCGACTGTTTGAGTTGCCGCCTGCCATTTCCCTATCTGGCACCCCTAGGGCGTTTCATAACCCTGCCTTGTACCCAAACGAATGATCTCAATGCCCGGGTCCGATGTACTGAATCGGCAGCACCCTGAAGTCGTCAGCGACTTTCAATTCGTGATTATTGTGCACCATGAATTTTGCCATGTACGACGATGCACGACTGTCACCCGTCGAATTTCGATGGTCATGATCGATCTGCTTGATATCTAATTCTCGAATCGAGAACCGTTCCTTGATGGATAAGAGTCGTGTTTCGTCGGCTAATGACTTTTGAAATCCATCTCTAGTTTGATCGGTGAAAATCCAGATCGAGTGGATATGAGCGTTCTCCAGCTCTCCCATCGATCTCCAGTATCTCGATCCATTCACGTCCAGACAACCGATCGCGAGAGGTTTTAGGTCGTGGAATGAAGGTCGATGGTAGTTCCTTCCGATCAGTTGACGGCAGATCACGTTGTACAGGTCGGTGAACGTATCCATCTCCGTTTTTGCAACTGGGCCGTCGATCAGGGCGGAACTTTCTAGCCGCTGTTTGCGACTGCTGTGATTGAATGAGATCGTGATGAAAAACCCGTTTCGTTGTTTGAAAAATGAGGGTGGTTCGAATCTGCCTTTGTGAGCTTCGATGAACTGCTCGATCCTGTCATCGAACCAGGATGCATATTGAGATGAGATGGAGGGTGAAGAGGTGTGTGGGTGGCTTTGCAGCATGTGAGTTGGTCTTTTCCATAGGGGTATAAACCCATCGAATCCGATAGGGCGATTGCGCGTAGGTGTTTGAAATCGTGCGAGGATAGCCGTCGGCACGGCTCAAACACCGATTTTTGGAACTGAGATAAGGGGGAAAGGCAGGTTCTGTGGGGATGTTGGTTCTTAGGTACTGTTCTATTTATGGAGAGGTAGGCGGGTTAGCTGGAAAGTTCTGCTGTGCCGCATGAGCCTTTTCACGGCAGCTGGGCCACTAGATATTTGTCAGCATTGTTCTCTCGATGCTGCACGCTACGGACTGTTTCTGTTGACACTCGGAATCGAAAAGTGATCATGCTGAGCGGGGCGTGCTTTGGGGGGTTGGATGGGCTGGCAACGGGAAAACATTCCCGATCTGAAGTTTGACCGCCGTTGGAAATGGCTTCTGGCCCCCGGCCTCTTTTTTCAATGGTTCATCTACATGTTCCCTTCCGGCAATCACGGGTCGATAGTCCGCGCGACGCGGCATGCCCGAAGCCCGGTGATGACCTATATATTCAGCGCCGCGTTCTACTTGTTCGCCGCTGGTTACATCATTATTCTGCTTGCTGGCCGATAGATGGCTAGGAGAAGAAGGAAGGCCGACGGAGGTGGAGCTGTCACCTTTGTTTTAGTGGCGATTTTCTCGGCTTTTGGCATCATAATGCACGCTTTGTTCGTGATGATAGCCGCAACGATAACCGTAATATTGTATTCATTCCCGTTCGTTGCATTGGCAATCTACCTATACATCCGGAAGCACAACGTTGCGTATCCAGAAATTCCAAACGCTGCGGATTACGATTCCGTCGAAAGCTCAAAACAGATCAAACGTCTGATCATTGAACGGTCGCGCCTGATCGACGACATCCAAAATAGCTATGCGGTTGGCTCGACGAACGGCCTCTATCTAACAAAAGGAAGCGGTGAAAAGCGGTTTGACACACGGTCGAAACTGGGGCGGGAGCTCAACGGCAAAATCGAGTCGAATGAAGAGCGGGTAATTTCAGCGACTGATTCGATCGTCTCCTTAAGGCGCCAGGTAAGTGAGCAATTCCCATTTTTCCTCTGGCAGGTTGCGTTTGATGAATGGAAGACTTGGCAAGATGCGGGGGCCGCGTTTGCCGAGACGGTCCATATTTTTCTGATCGCCGTTGTTCTTTCCTACGTGATAGTCCTTGTTTGGCCTGACAAGTTCTGGGCGTTGCAGGGGCTGATTGCCTGGCAGCCTTTTCCCGGTATCCTGGTAAGCCCGTTCCTGGTCTCGATACTACTCGCCACGATTGCCTTTCCCCTGCGCTTCAAGATTCATCGACAGACCGTCTCTGAGCGGCTTGATGGAGCGGCGCTTGCTCGGTGGGCCGAACTGTCCCGCAAATGGATTGAACCCGACTTCGAAAATCTGTTCGTTGAGGGATTCGGCGAGGCCTATGCCGCTGAGGAAGGGGCCCATGCTGAGGAAAACGGAAGCGCTGCGGATGAGAGCAGCGACTGGCATGTGGTGTTGAATGTCGTCCCGACGGCTTCGCCAGATGAAATCAAGAGCGCGTATCGAGCTGCTGTGAAAAACTACCACCCCGACCGAGTCTCCGGGTTGGGGACGAAACTCCAAGAACTCGCTGAGCACGAAACGAAGCGTCTCAACGCTGCTTATCAGGCCGCCCGGACGCAGAAGGGCTTCTGATGTTCAAGCCATGGGTTGGAGATGATTGGGGTCACCAAGACAACGCTCTTCAAGGAATCCGTCTGCTGGTGATGGGTGAATCTCATTACTGTGATCCTGCAAAGCCGGAGCTGGTGGGCCGCTGTGAGCCGGACGTGACAAGCTACGTCGTACGCCGGTACGCGATTGAGGAATCTCATCGGTTTTTTACCGGGATCACGCAGGTCATCAGCGGAAAGCCGAAATGGCAGATGTCACGTGACGACGTCGCCGCGATTTGGCACTCGATCGCGTTCTACAACTATGTTCCGCTCTATGTGGGAACGCAGTCGCGCATTCGCCCGGGAGACAAATTCGCACTTGGTCGGGTGCCGTTCGAGATATTGCTTGAACAGCTGCGCCCTCGCGCCATTCTTGTTTGCGGATATGAGCTCTGGTGGTGGGTTTTGAAGGGAATGCCTTGTGGTTTCAATGGCGACCCAGCGAGCGTGCCATTCCAGAAAATAGGGCCAGCAATCGCTGCACGAATGAAACACCCCTCGTCAGCGTACTCCTCGGTTCGTTGGAGACCAACCCTGCTGGAGTTGCTCTCGCGGGCCAGAGCCCTTCAACAGGAGTAGCGCCGCGGGCACCGCTCACGGCTATTCTTTGCCGACGAGATCCGCAGGTACAGCTTCACAATGAAGATCGACAGCCTGGCTCTGGGCAAGGGTGATCTGATCCTGAAACAGATCGCAATGCAGCTGATTGTCGTTGGCCCCGGGCGTATTTGATCCGGAAAAGATCTGGACCAGAACGCTCGGTTTCTGGTCGACA
This sequence comes from Mesorhizobium japonicum MAFF 303099, assembly GCF_000009625.1. Taxonomy (NCBI): domain Bacteria; kingdom Pseudomonadati; phylum Pseudomonadota; class Alphaproteobacteria; order Hyphomicrobiales; family Phyllobacteriaceae; genus Mesorhizobium; species Mesorhizobium japonicum. The sequence goes on along the minus strand of NC_002678.2, from coordinate 3,709,000 downwards.
GTATCTGCCAGCTTCTTCGTGGTTACCGGGGCGCCCGTTACATGGACCGTTTGGTCGACGATACCGACAGGAATGGTTTCCACACCTATGTCCAACTGAGCGAAAGGCTTGAGTTTGAGGCGTGCGATCGCTTCCGGGCTCGCATCGCCGTAAAACGTATTGGCAAGGGCGACCTGTCGATGCAGGCTCTTCATTCTCTCGACGGCCTCCGGGCTGAAACTGATTTTCACATCATAGCCGTAGGGCGTGGCAGCTGGTGTCGCGGCGGTGGCCTTGCCAGACTCTGGGCCAAGTTGCACCAAGCTTCCGCCGACAACGGCGGCCAGCGCAACGACTCTGAGACGGTGGAACGGTCTGGTCATATAGGATTTCCTCCTGAAGGTATGAGACGTAAGAGCCGGTGATTTCTCGCGCATCGGTTAGCCCCGACCGAGTGCGCGTATTTCGACCAGATCGCCACCGGGCTCCGCCACGAAAACGGTCAAGTCAGGTCGTTCACGTTGAACGCGTAGCGCCAGATCGCGGCCCTCGGCCTCATGTGCGGCTTCGTGTTCTGGCGTGCAGTGGGGGTCGGTGGGATCGATTTCGTTGAAAAAGGTTTGATAGTCCCAGTTCCAGTCGTTGAGAGCCCGGCAAAGATCCGCCGACAGGTTCAGGTCCTCGGGTGCGATTTCACCATAATTGTCGCGCCACGCGTCAAGGCCGTCGTTCAGCCTCGCCGTCAAAACCAGCCTGTCCGGCTCAATCCCCTCCACGACATCATGATCCAGCGTTGCCAGAGGTTGGTAGCCGTAGCTTGGCACGAGCTTGACCTTCGTCAGTCGCGAGGAGTCGCGGGACACGGCCGTAAAGGCTGCTTGACCAGACGGTTGACCCACAACAGGGGTGGATGGAGACTTTCTGCGAAGGAACAACGATGCCAGATAAAGCACGAACGCACCGAGCAAGCCGGCAACCAGATATGCCGACATGACCCAGAGGCCACTTGTTTCAACCATTTGGCATCATCGACATCTCACCGCGCGATCCGAACGCGTCAGTGGTTGACGACGCTGATGTCCCAAGAGATCCCCGTACAATTCTCTCCGTCCACGCAGAACGCGGTCACCCACAGCTGTCCGCTGCCGAACATGATGCCCTTGCTGCTGACCTTCAGATCCTTGTATTTCTGCTGCTCCACGACCTTGATCACCGCCGGGGTGATGATCTGGTCGTAGACCGCAAGAAGATCCTCGTACGTGGCGAAAATGCGTTCCTTGCCGTCAACGGTGATGCTGATGGGATATTCGTCGAACTCCTGGCCTATTTTTGTCCCATCGGCGATGTTGAGCTGCAGGAATTTGAACGCGGTGAGAAAACCCCCGTGGTCTACTTTCAGGAGACTATCGATGTGGGCATTCACCGCGCCCACGGATTGCGCGTAGGCCGGCTGTGACAATGCCGCGCATACGAAAAAGGCCGCCAGCGGCCTCCAGACTCCAGTTTTCACTATTCCCCCCATGTATTCTTGATCGATGCTACCCAAGCGACTTGTTGTCGATGACGACGACCAAACTGAGGCAGATGCAAGCGAATTAAGCACCCGGCCGTGTCAGTTAGAATTCCCTGTCTCGGCAACGCCCTCCTTGCGGCGGTATGCCCACAGCGCAAGCGCGCCTGGACCTATGTCGTCGGGGTAGTCCCGGCGAACGATATCCTCGCTGACGGTCCAAGGTCCCGGGAAGTCGGCAACCACTTCGGCTCCAACAATCCAGGCATCTTCATAGGCCTCGTCGGCGATCTCACCGTCAAACACAAAGCGAAGCCTGATCTCCGTTCCTTCCCAGCCGCAGGTAACGGCCCGAAGGTTGTGCGGGACGGCACCGAGAAGAGCGCGCTGCACGGAAAGTAGCAGCGTCGCGCGAATGTTCATTCATGAGCGTGTACTAACTTTCAATTGGTGTTCGCTTGCTTCTGTTGCGGCCGCGCGGCCCGAATGGCACGTTCAACGCGGTATCCGCTGAACATCCTGGCAGAGATCGGCGAAAAGGCCCTCGCCCAACCTCCTTATCATTCATAGCCTAAGCCAGGTTTCCACCCACGATGCAGCGGTCCGACGCCTATTACTCGGATGGCAGCTCGAATAGCGTTTGCAGATCAGTGCCACCTTCGCTGACAGCCGGGTTGCCTGCGGCATCCACGGTGACCTCAGCGACGAAGTCCGTTGGGTCTTCATTATTCAGCACGATTCTACGGGAAACGCCGTCGGCAAGAACGACCGAGAAACTGCGGTTATATCGCTTTGCCTCAAGGTTGGTTCGTTCAATCACTTCGAGAATGCGCTGGCGCTCTGTCGGATCGGTCCCTGCCTGATCGAAGAGCGCTTCCGCCTTCTTCAACCGGGGTTTGGAGCCTTCAACATCTAATCGCAGGTCGCTGACGATTTCGCGCAAGCGGCCGGCAAGCATTGTCCTTTGCGCGAACGCGTCGGGACCTTCCGTCACCTGAAGCTGGTCAATCAAACGGTGCAGTTCGTCAGGCGAAATCGACTGCTGTTCGCGGATTGCAGACAGCTGTAGCTCGACTTCGGAGATCTGCACGTCAACTCCAGCTAGATCGCTTTCGCATTCCTTCAGTTTCGCCGACACGAAATCGATTGAAATCGCCTGATTTATAAGAGCGTAGGATCGCTCCCGTTGAACCTCTAACTGATTACGCTTCTCCTTCAGCGAAGTCAGTCGATCGTCCAAGGCGATCGCATCCGATTTCGTGGCCGATGCCGCAAGCATTTCACCTAGATCGATCTCCTTGACGTACAGAAAGAACGATCTTTCAAAATCTTGGTAGCGCCATGGGGTCGATACGCAATCCAGTCCACGTAGTGCCTGACTGCACTTCAGATATGTTCCGCCGCCCGGCCCAAATCCCTTGTTGAGAAAATGCATAGGGGAGCCGCAGTACCCACACTTAGCCAGGTGGGTGAATAGGTTGCGCAGCGCTTCCCCCTTACGCCCTCCGCCCTCTATCCGGCGTTTACCTCTGGCGAATTGCGCTCGTAGAAACAGTTCTTCATCGACGATTTTCGGGTAGTAGCCGGGAATTGGATCCCCAAATGGAATTCGCTTTCCATTCTGTTTGGTGTGAGGCTGAAACTCGCCGAGAACCGCACGGGTCTGAAGAATCTTGGTGACATAGGACTGCACCCAACCGTTCGACCTGCCAAAAGCGTGTGTGCCTAGGTCGTTCAGTCGGCGCGTGATGACGAATGACCCTTGCCCGCTCGCGCTATCCTCGAATATCCGTCTGACGATCTGTGCACGATCCTCCAACACACCAAAGTTTTTCCGGTCGTCAGATAGCTCCAGCCAAGCTGGGCACAGTCCAGTAAGTTTTTTGTCGTCGATAGCCCTTCGCTTAGCGTCCCATGCTGCAGACAACCGCTGGCTTTTGATTTCTGACTCTTCGTTCGCACGTGCCATCATGGCAATCGAGATGATCAACTGCGCGAATTCGGCTTCTCCAGCCTTATAGAGCTGATTGTCTGATAGCGTGACTAGGTTGATCCCGTTCGACGTAATGTCAAAAAACAGAGGGACTGCGGCACTAAGCTTTTGACGTGAAAGGCGGTCGAACGACTCAACCAATAGGTACGAGCCCTTCGGAATTCGTCCGGCCTTCACCGCTTCGAGAAACTTGCCAAGCTCGCCGGTTGAGAGGTTGTCGCCCTTGAACGCAGAGACCCCTATGTCCTCGAGCCTGAAGTCCTCGACTAGCTGAAGATCGTGATCGTCGGCATACTGCTTTGACCGCTCCGTTTGCCTTCGCAAACTGTCGCCTTTCAGCTGGATATCGGTCGACATTCGGACGTAGGAATAGGCGAGCGGCTTTGTCAGGGAAACCTCCGGATCGGAGAATTAATATCCCACAATGACGTTAAGTTTCAACCACCATGTCCTAATTTAATAGGCTCATTATCTTGAGAATGTGCAGTATTAAATATTTTAATACGGCACAATGTCCTGATGGTCGGGCCGCCCGGATCGGGAAAATCGATGCTGGCGCAGCGGCTGCCGTCGATCCTGCCGCCGCTGGCGCCGAAGGAATTGCTCGAAGTCTCGATGATCGCCTCGGTGGCGGGCGAACTCGGCGAAGGCAAGCTGACCGACCGGCGGCCGTTCCGCGCCCCGCACCATTCGGCCTCGATGGCGGCGATGGTCGGCGGCGGGTTGCGCGCGCGACCGGGCGAGGTGTCGCTCGCGCATCACGGCGTGCTGTTCCTCGACGAGTTTCCCGAATTCACGCCGCAGACGCTCGATGCGCTGCGCCAGCCGCTGGAGACGGGCGACTGCATGATCGCGCGCGCCAACCACCGCGTCACCTATCCGGCGCGCATCCAGCTGGTGGCGGCGATGAACCCGTGCCGGTGCGGCATGGCCGGTGAGCCGGGCTATCGCTGCGTGCGCGGCGAGCGCTGCCGCACCGACTACCAGGCACGCATTTCCGGTCCGCTGCTCGACCGCATTGACCTGCGGATCGAAGTGCCGGCGGTCTCGGCCAGCGACCTGATCCGGCCCGACCGGGCGGAGAAGAGTGCTGATGTGGCGCTGCGCGTCGCACGCGCCCGCACCCTGCAGCGCGAGCGTTTTGAACGGCTCGGCGTAACCAGCGCCACCACCAACGCGCACTGCGCGCCGGCTGTCATCGAAAACATCGCGATGCCCGACGCGTCAGGCCTGTCGCTGCTCAAGGACGCCAGCGAAAAGCTCGCTTTCTCGGCGCGGGCCTATCACCGCGTCTTGAAAGTTGCGAGAACACTGGCCGACCTCGAGGCCAGCGAAACCGTCGGCCGCATCCACCTGGCCGAGGCGATTTCCTATCGCATGAGTTCGGAGCGCGTGGCGCAGGCGGCCTAATGCATGTCGCCCAAAAAGTGATCTCGGCTTTGGGAAGACGACATGCATAAAAACGAGGATCTAAAGCGCGTCGCATGAATCCGTTTCGATGTGACGCGCTTTAGTCGAAGGGCATCTGCAGCTACGCCAGGTCCGTTTCTCCGACCGATCCGTCTTTGCCCGGATCAGTCGGTCGCGGGGATCAACTTCTGCAGCGTCGGCGTCAGGATCATGCCGAAGGTCAAGACATCGCCATAGGCTCGCGCGGAAAGCATCGCGCCATGCACGGTCGCCATGAAAGCCTCGGCCTCAATGCGTGGTGATGCGGAAATTACCAGCGTGCCTTTTTCGGCGCCGCGCTCGATGACGCCAGTCAGCCATCCCGAGAGAAACTGGAAATACGCCCGGACTTCCACGGCAAGCTGCGGCGGAAGGGCCGGCAGCTCGCTGGCAAGCAGCGCGCAGACGCAGAACGGCATGCTCGCATCCTCGATGCATCGGGCCCAGATGCCGGCATAGGTGCGAAGCAACTCCGGCGGCCCGGGGACATCGCGCTCGAGCCCTGCCAAGCCGATGACGGCATCCTCGAGGTAGCGCTTGAGAAGGGTCTGCACCAGGTCGACCTTGCTGGGGAAATGGTGATGGATGCTGGCTTTGCGGATGCCAACCACCTCGGCGATATCGGCGTAGCTGAAGCCATTGTAGCCGCCGGCGACGATGAAGGTTCGCGCGGCGGCCAGGATCTCATCGGCGGTGTTCGAAGGCTTGCTCATGACTTGCTCCGGCGGAGGGCTCCTCTGTCCTTAGCGGGTCACCGTTTCCACGCAAACGTTGACCCGCTCCAACTCTTTGTTTTGATGCAATTCCGGACGGAGGCTACTGCGAAGTCGCCGAGCCCAACCGTTCATATTTTCCCCAGCGTTGCCCTAGCTTGCGACCCGTGGTGACTTGCGAAGGATGTCGCTGACCGATAGCCATAAAGCGGACACGAGGAAGTAGAAGGCGCCGAACGCGGCATAGGGCGCGACATTGGCGATGCCAATGTTCTCGGTGCCGCCGGCCATCTTGACGAAGAAGAGACCTGCCAGCGCCGATTGGGCGCCGCTCAGGATCATCGGCCATTGCGCACCGTTGGTTTTCCAGCGCCGCGCCGCGGTGAGGAGCTGAAACACGCCGGAGACAACGGCCCAGACGCCGTAGACCGAGAGCACCGCGTTCATGCTGTGACCAAGCGCGATGGCGACCGCGATCGTGGCGGCGATGCTGACGGCGAAGTTCAGCAATTGCGACTTGTTGCGGCCGAGCCCGCCGGTACGCCGGGCGTCGATGTAATTCGCGAGCGCGTCCCATGCAGGGTAGGCAACCAGCATGGCGGCAGCGAGCGGCGGGCTGCTTTTCGCGACGGTGAAAGCCGCCGCCACCCAGGCGGCCGATACGGCAAACCGCAGGTAATAATAGCTTTTGAGCCAACCGTTTGATGACGGGCTCTGATCATTCATTTGTCCGGGCATGATGGGGACCTCTCGTTTCAACTTCCTACCAACTAGTAGGTAGCTACTCGACCGTCAAGGCGCCTAAGACCGATTGCCGGTCACCTTGACATTCCATTTACGTGATCGGGGCTGGCTTGTGCGTGCGCAGGCGCCAAGACAAAAGGTGACTGCTTTCCACGGGTTTTCGGTCTGCCTTGAGCGGCGCCTTCACGCGGGCGCGGCCTTTGCAGGCCTCTCCCGGCGCGGCTAGACAGACAATGCTGGTACCACTCCTGATCATGTTCCGCGAGGGCCTCGAGGAGGTAGCGTCCAGCAAGATTTCGGGCGAGGAAGACCGCCGTGGGCACGCTGGGCTGAATTGAGATTGCTGCCTGCGTGGCGAGCTATGCCATACCTACTGACAGACGGCCTCGACTAGCGACTTGGTGCGTCATCATCGCTCACTTCCGCCCTCGCGGCCTACGACCCACTGAAATTTAATTCGAGCAAATCACTCTAAATACATCGTAATTACAGGGGGACCCCGACTCACTATTTACGTCAATCGTTGAAAAACCGTGCTGCTTTTTTGTTCCATCAGGCAACGTTTCTGTACATATTTTGGCCGCTACCTCGTCCCTCGTAAGGCCGCAAGTATAGAAGCCGTCCAATTGTGGAGGGGACGGGCAATTTTTTCTATACTTTCCGATGCAGATTACATGGTCATCACCTCTGGCGTCGCTGCAACCGAATGGCATCAGCAGCGACACCACCAAAAACAACGGTATCGACGGCGTAGAGTACCGGTTATCCACCCTTTGAGCCCCCAAACAAATCTTAAACAGTTTACAATCTGGAGGCTGTTGTGGCAATAGAAGTGGGATGTGAACCCACAGTTCGGCCTCGGTCTTGCGCCATGCCAGTTGGTGACTTCCCCAGACAAACACTGACAAAGCCTTGTGCCACTTGTGGCGCGACAATGCCCAAAGTAGCAATAAAATGCACCAAATGTGACACCTATCAGAACTGGTACGATCGGGTCTCTGTCAGCTCAACTGTTTTGGCTCTTTTGATATCGCTTATTACCGTAACTGGGTCTGTCGTCCCGGGTCTTTGGCGCTGGTGGGAATCAGGCAACGCTCGGCTGGACGTTGCATTTGCTAGAGACGACGATCAAGGGGGGCTTTTCCTGACAGCGACCAACCTTGGCGATAGGACTGGCACGATAACAGGAGTTAAGATCAAGTTTCGTATCAAGGACAGAGATTTCTCGTATGATGGCTCGCTGGCGGATGGCTATGACCCTATGATTGAAGCTGATCATACGGGAAATCTCAGGTATAAAATCGACGTCCGCGATGATTTGCGGAGTTATCATGTTACGGATGTGACCGGTCTTTGTGAATTAATTATAGATGTTAGTGATAACGTCGAACCAAAGCCCCAGCCTATAAAAAAAGATTGCAAGGATTTTCGCCCCCTAGATTTTCTGAGGTAGCGACCATGCTTCGCCAAGCGACAATTTTGACAGTGGTTGTGGCGGCTTTTTTCACGGCGCCGCTGTGCTTACCTGCCTGGGCACAAACAGTAAGGCTTTGTATAGGCCAATATGAGAGCGAGTGCCGAGAGCACGATCTATTCGCCGGGTGCGGGGCGACTCCGAAACAATTCGCAAATACTATCTGCTCTCGCGTTGATCGTCCCGAGCCAATCGAAGGCCAAGATTATATTATAATACGCAACAGTTCTAGCGCTGGGAACCGGTGCGGCTATGAGCTTTTTGTAGTTATTTGTAAACCAAAGTAGGCCTACTCCATCCACGGATATTTGTCAGCGATCAACTATCAACAGCTATTTCGCATCGTTAAGGAAATTCTCCTTTCTGCGGTTCGACGCGGCAGATGCTTAGCTGGCTACCCGATCTCCTATCTCTGCGCCTTCAGCTCCAGCCGCCGCGCGTGCAGCACCGGCTCCGTATAGCCGTTGGGCTGGCTGGTTCCCTTGAACACCAGGTCGCAGGCGGCCTGGAAGGCGATGGATTTGTCGAAATCCGGCGCCATCGGCCGGTAGAGCGGATCGCCGACATTCTGGCGGTCGACGATTGCCGCCATGCGCTGCAGGGAATCGCGCACCTGGATCTCCGAACACACTTTGTGGCGAAGCCAGTTGGCGATGTGCTGCGAGGAGATGCGCAGCGTGGCGCGGTCTTCCATCAGGCCGACATCGTTGATGTCGGGCACTTTCGAGCAGCCGACGCCCTGGTCGATCCAGCGCACGACATAGCCGAGAATGCCTTGCGCGTTGTTGTCGAGTTCGCGTTGGATCTCGTCGGGCGTCCAGTTCGGCCGCACGGCGACCGGCACCGACAAGATGTCGTCGAGTTTCGCCTTCGGCCGGCTCTTCAGCGCCGCCTGCACGGCATGCACGTCGACCTTGTGATAGTGCGTGGCGTGCAGCGTCGCCGCCGTCGGCGACGGCACCCAGGCGGTGTTGGCGCCGGCCTTGGGGTGGGCGATCTTCTGTTCCAGCATCGCCGCCATCAGATCCGGCATCGCCCACATGCCCTTGCCGATCTGGGCGTGGCCGGCCAGCCCGCATTCAAGCCCGGTGTCGACATTCCACGCCTCATAGGCGGAAATCCAGGCGGCCTGCTTCATGTCGCCCTTGCGGATCATCGGGCCGGCTTCCATCGAGGTGTGGATCTCGTCGCCGGTGCGGTCGAGGAAGCCGGTGTTGATGAACACCACGCGCTCGCGCGCGGCACGGATCGCTTCCTTGAGGTTGACGGTGGTGCGCCGCTCCTCGTCCATGATGCCCATCTTGATGGTATTCCTGGGCATCCCGAGCAGCGCCTCGACGCGGTCGAAGATCTCGACGGCGAAGGCGACTTCCTCCGGCCCGTGCATCTTGGGCTTCACCACATACATCGAGCCGGCGCGGGAATTGGCGCGGCGGCCCTCCGGCCCGACATCGTGCAGCGCGATCAGCGCCGTCAGCGCGGCATCCATGATGCCTTCCGGCACTTCGTTGCCGTCGCGGTCCAGGATTGCCGGATTGGTCATCAGGTGGCCGACATTCCTGACCAGCATCAGCGAGCGGCCGGGAACGGTGATCTGGCCGCCGGCGGGCGCCGTGTAGGCGCGGTCGGCGTTGAGCTTGCGGACGAAACTCCGGCCAGCCTTGGAGATCTCTTCGGCGAGGTCGCCTTTCATCAGGCCGAGCCAGTTGCGGTAGACGACGACCTTGTCCTGCGCATCCACCGCCGCGACCGAATCCTCGCAGTCCTGGATGGTGGTCAGCGCCGATTCCAGGATGACGTCGGCAATGCCGGCGGGGTCGGTGCGGCCGATCTGGTTGTTGCGGTCGACGACGATCTCGATGTGCAACCCGTTCTTCACCAGCAGCACGGCATCGGGGTTGGCGGCATCGCCGCGATAGCCGGCGAATTGCCTGGGGTCGGCCAGCGTGGTGCCGCCGGCGCCGGCGCCAAGCTTCAGCGCGCCATGCGCCACTGACAGGCCGTTCACCCCAGCCCATTTGCCCGAGGTGAGCGGCACCGACTGGTCGAGAAAATCCTTGGCCCAGGCGATGACCTTGGCGCCGCGCGCCGGGTTGAAGCCCTTGCCCTTTTCCGCGCCGCCGGTCTCGGGAATGGCATCGGTGCCATAGAGGGCGTCGTAGAGCGAGCCCCAGCGCGCATTGGCGGCATTGAGCGCATAGCGCGCATTCATCACCGGCACGACGAGCTGCGGCCCGGCAACGACGGCGATTTCGGGATCGACATTGTCCGTCGACACGCTGAAGGCCGGCCCTTCGGGAACGAGATAGCCGATCTCTTTCAGGAAGCTCTTGTAGACCTCCATGTCGACCGGCGCGCCATTGTCGCGATACCAGCCGTCGAGCCTTTCCTGCATGGCGTCACGTTTTTTGAGCAGCGCCCGGTTCTTCGGCGCGAGATCGTGGACGATGGCCGAAAAACCGCTCCAGAACGCATCGGCGGCGATGCCGGTGCCGGGCAAGGCCTCGCCAGCCACAAAATCATGCAGCTCGCCGGCAATCCGCAATCCGGCGATCTCGATGCGATCGGTCATCAGGCTACTCCAGATGAAAAGCTTTGCGGGGCGTTTGGCATGTTGAGGTTGCAGGGTCAATTCAGCTTAGGGTGAAGGTCGGGCATTTTGGCCTCGTTCGAAGCACCGAGTGTTCGTCGTCCTATGTGCTGTTTTCGCACGCGTTCTGAACCGTTGCATTCTACTTCCAACGTCACGGCATGGATCCTAGGGTCTTCGCGACGTCGCTTCGCTCCTGCTCCGCCCTAGGATGACGAGGGCGCAGGATTCAGGTCAGGCCGAGTCGAAATGGTGGCGTCCGACAACCGGAGCGGAGCGTACTTTTGGGTACGTGAGCTCAGTTCTACTGCGACGCAGTAGAACGGGGAAGCCCAGGACGCCGCCATTTGCAGGCCGGCCTCACCTGAATCTACACCGCGATCCTTGGCCGTCCCGAGGCCACCGCCACCACATGCGCCTCGATGAACATGCGCTGGGCTTCGACCGTGGAAACCTTGAATTCGGTCGCGACGTCGATTTCGGCGCTGTCGGTGCCGGCGTCCCGGGCGCGCTCGGCGACGATGGCCCGCACATCGGCCTCGGCGGCGGCGATCGCCGCAGCCTCGTCGAGGAAATCGCGCACTGTTCCTCCGGAAGCAAGGCGGAACAACCCTTCCCTGGGCTGGCTGACCCGCGCCTCGGCCGAGACCCTGACCTGGCCGACGACGGCGCCGAGCGCGTTGGCGACATCGGTGTCCTCGGGCACCACGCAGCCATTGCCGACCAAAGGCGCCAGGCCGGCATAGTGCAGCGGCGCCGAGGCGCCGAGGCCGATGACCGGGCGGTCGAGCGCGACGCTCAGCCGGGCGATGCCGGGATGGGCATCGACGGCGCGCTGCACCAGCGCGTGCGCCACCGTCGCGGCGCCATCGAGCCCGTCCTCGGCGAAGGCGGTTTCGAGGATGTATTCGGCCGACCAGCGCGTCAGCGTCACCAGCACGCGCTCCGAGATCACCTCCGGCGACGCGGCGATGGGCTGGCCACGGCCATCGCGCTTGCGGGCGAACAGCTCGGCGCCGAGGCGGGCGGTGGCGGCATCCCAATTGGCCTGCTTGCCCAGCACGTGTGCCGCGTCCGACGGGGTGAAGCCGCAGATATGCACCAGCCCGCGCGAGACCAGCCGGTTCAAGGTGGCGTTCTGGGCATTCGACGTCAGCAGCCTGTCGAGGGTGAGCGGCGTCGCGCCGATCGCCTCGTAGAGCCGCGCTTCCGGCGCGGTCAGCCCGGCGGCGAGCCTGTCCGGCACGCCGGTGCGCACGGCGAAGCGGCCATCCATGCGGCCGGGATTGGGCGAACGCAGCTGGCGTTCGAGTTCCGATTTGACGGCCTCGCCATGCGCCATGCCGGCCAGCGCCAGCGGCACCAGGCGGCGTGGCCCAAGCAGGATTTTTGGGTTGAGCGCGCCATCTTCCAGCGCCACTTCGGAATCGCCGCCGAGGCCGAAAGTGCGCATGGCGACGGCCTCGACCATGGTGCGGAAGCCGCCGACGGTGGCGCCCTCGGGATCAAGCCGCGGCCGGCCCTGGTCGAGCACGGCGACGTCGGTGGTGGTGCCGCCAATGTCGGAGACCACGGCATTCTCGAGCCCGGTCATGTGACGGGCGCCGACCAGGCTGGCCGCCGGACCGGAGAGGATGGTCTCGATCGGCCGCTGGCGAGCGAACGCCGCCGAGACCAGCGCGCCGTCGCCGCGCACCACCATCAGGGGGGCGGCGATGTTGCGGGCTTGCAAAAACCCTTCTGTCGCGGCCACCAGCCGGTCGATCATCGAAATCAGCCGGGCATTGAGCAGCGTGGTCAGCGCCCGGCGCGGGCCGCCGAGCTTGGCTGACAGTTCGTGGCTCGCGGTGACCGGCAGGCCGGTTCTGTCACGGATCAGTTCGCGGGCGGCGATCTCATGCGCCGGGTTGCGGGTGGCGAAATAGGCGCAGACGGCAAAGCCGGACACCGAGGCGCCGAGTTCCGGCAGGGCCGCTTCCAGCCCTGACAAATCAAGCCTGGCGGCATTGCCGTGGACATCGTGGCCGCCCGGGCAAAACACCACCGGATCGGTGCCGAGCGCGGTCTTCAACCCGTCGCGGGCGAGGTCGACTTCGGAAAAGCCGATCATGACGAGCGCGACACGGCCACCCTGGCCCTCGACCAGCGCATTGGTGGCGAGCGTCGTCGACATCGAGACCAGCTTGATCGCGGCCGGATCGGTGCCGGATTTTTCCAGCACCGCGTCGACCGCGCCGGAAATGCCGACGGCGAGATCATGCCGTGTCGTCAGCGCCTTGGCCTTGGCCAGCACCTTGCCCTTGTTCGGCCCGTGCTGCGGGCCTTCCGTCTCGGACCACAGCACGGCATCGGTGTAGGTGCCACCGGTGTCGATGCCGAGGAACAGGGGTTTTGGCTTGGTCTTGGCGGTCATTGGCGGTCCGGGCGGTGGGGAATTTTGCTTCCCCGCCCTTAGCCTATCGCGGCCAGCCGATAAAGCCGCGAGCGCTGGGCCAACACGCGATGACCGCAATAAGAGCCCCGATCCTCCCCCTGGGAGGAGATCGGCGGCTTTGACCGCAACGGCAGGGACCCTCTGGCGAGGATGCCGCTATTTGGCCGTGACAATGCCCTTCATCGAGCTGTGGATCGCACAATGGAATGGATGTGCGCCGGCAGCCGATACCTTGACCTTGGCGCTCTTGCCAGTGGCGAGATGGCCGGTGTCGAAGGAGCCATCGAGCGCGGTGGCGGTGTGCGTCATCGAGTCGGCATTGGTGAAAGTGATGGTATCGCCAACGGCGACCGAGATTTTCGACGGGTTAAATTTCATGCCCTTGATCTGGACGGCATGATTGGCGGCATAGGCGGGCATGGCAAAGGCAAGCAGAGCAAGAACGAGCATGGTGCGCATGATGGATTTCCTCCTGAGCGCGAACCCTCATCCTACACTAACGCTGGCGAACGGCCTTTTATGCCACGAAGCCGATCTTCTTATGCGACCCATCGCAAAACGGCTTGTTGGCCGAGTGACCGCAGCGGCAGAGGAAGGTGCGTTGCGTGCGGTCGATCGTGTGGCCGGTGCCGGTGACGATCTCGACATTGCCTTCGAGCTTGAGCGGGCCGTTGGTGGTCGGCGTCACTTTCAATGGGCCATTGCGCGCTTCTAGCGCCGGCGCGTCCTTCAGCGCCGGTTCGCCGGTGGCGGTGAAGCCGGCCTTGCCGTGGCTGCCGTCGCAGAACGGCTTGTTTTCCGACGCGCCGCAGCGGCACAGCGTGGCGCGATAGAAGGTTTCGCCGTCGAGCACGATCTCGGCGTGCACGGCGAGCGGGCCGTTTTCGCGCAGCCGCACGGTGTTGACCACCGGCGGCTGTTCCTGCGGCCCGCCATCCTTCCTGACATAGGTGATGGCGCCGGACGGACAGCTTTCGGCGATGGCAACGATCTTCTCGACACTGGCCGCGTCGGGATGGATCCATTGCCCCGGCGCGTTGGGCACGAAGACATGCGGGTCACCGAGCACGCAATTGCGCGAGTGGATGCAGCGCTTGCCGGCAAAACCGACGTCGATCTTCTCGCCCTCGACCGTGCCTGCCATTGCCGTGCTCCTCTTGCCTGGGGCGCGTCGCGGCTAGAGACGCGGCGCGCTTTGGGTATCGGCACAGGCTATCGCTCCCATGGGGGAGACCGTCAAGCTGGCAAACCGGTCAGGGGACGAGATTGATCTCCTCGGTCTCGCCGCCGCTGCAGGTGTAGCAGCAATCTTCGCATTTTTCCTTGTTGCCGGGGCCGACGCCCCAATAGGTGCCCTCGTCGCCATCGACCCAGGCGCCGTAGCAGATCGATTCGCCCTCATTGCAGGAGATCGGCAAGGACTTGGTCTCGCCGTCATCGAGATAGAAATCCTTGCCGTTGCCCGGCCAGACATAGTCGCGGTCCTGGCTGTAGAGCTCAAGGCGCATGGCGTTGGGATGGCTGTTCTTGATGGCAAAGGTGACGTCGCCGGCATGAGCGGCTGGTGCAAACAGGATGGCGAGAGAAAACGCGGCGGCAAGCCGGCGCGCTGGTATGAAAGACATGGAAACCCCCGATGAAGAATCGGCCCCCACGGCCGATCGGGTTATCATGCCATGACGGGGGCCGATGCTAAAGGGATGATGGCGACAATCCCTGATATAATCGCAGGAGCTAAACGACGAACCGGCGTCATTGCGGGCTTCGCCCTATCGTTGCCAGAACGGCAGCTTGGCGATCTCTTCATCGACCTGCCGCCTGGTCAAACCTATATCGTCGATCAGATGCGGATTGACTTCCGAGATCCGCTTGAGGTCCCAGCGATTGCGTGTCTGTTGACGCCAGGCTGCGATGGTGTTCCGCAGGCTCGCAAGGCTGTAGCGCCGGCGCGATGTCTGCCCCACACACATTCCCCGCCGCACTGCCTGATGCGGGGCCGATGCAAAGATATTGGTCATGACAACCTCCATATGGTTTGGCGCCCACAGGCTTGGGAATGGGCTGCCTTTGATCTGAACGAGGTTGAATTCTGCCGGATATGGAGGGCGCCGTAATTAAGCCCTGCCAAATAGTTCTCAAAAGTTCCAAACAGGCCCTAACGCGTTGTTTTGGCGTCATTCCCTGGGGGAGACGCTACGCGCTTTTCCCGGTGAACCCGCCTCACACTTTTCCCGGAATTGCTCTATAGATGCGCCTATGCAGGGATCGCGCTTTGCCTTTGGTCCGTTCGTGCTTGATCCGGGTGCGGGAACGCTGCTTCGGAACGACGATCCCGTTGCCGTCGGCTATCGCGGGCTGAAGCTGCTTGCCGCGCTCGTCGGACGACCCGGCGAAATCCTGGAGAAAGCCGAGCTGATGGACGCGGCATGGCCGGGGACGGCGGTCGAGGAAGGCAACCTCACCGTCCAGATCGCGCAGTTGCGCAAGCTGCTTGGTCCGCCCGCCGACGGTGGCGAATGGATATCGACGGTTCCGCGCGTCGGCTACCGCTTCACGGGCGCCATCGAACAGCTCGACCGGGCGAAGCGTAAACCCTTGCCGCTGCCCGACAAACCATCGATAGCGGTGCTGCCTTTCGTCAATCTCAGCAACGACCCCGAGCAGGAGGCCTTCGCCGACGGGTTGACCGAAGATTTGATCACCGACCTGTCCAGGGCCCCGGGCCTGTTCGTCATCGCGCGCAACTCGACCTTTGCCTACAAGGGCAAGGCGATGGACGTGCGCGCGATCGCCGAGGAGCTTGGCGTGCGCTATCTCCTGGAGGGCAGTGCCAGGCGCGCCGCGGGGCGCGTGCGCATCAACGCACAGCTGGTCGACGCCAAGAGCGGCGAGCATCTGTGGGCCGAACGCTTCGATCGCGGCCTGGACGATATCTTTGCCGTTCAGGACGAGGCCACGGCCAAGATCGTGGAGGCGCTGCTCGGCCGGCTGCGGGCGCCGCCGCCACGCAACCGGCCGACAAATCTCGAGGCCTACGATCTGTGCGTGCGGGCGCGCAAGCTGATCGAAGAATCCCCGCAGACGGCACGCGAAGCGCATCTGTTGCTGACGCGCGCGGTGTCCCTCGATCCGGAGTACGCCGAGGCTCATCGCTGGCTTGCCATGAACCATTGGATGGGATGGGTGCATTGGGGCGAGCCGGTCGACCCCAACCGTCGCATCGCTCTGGAACTGGCGCGCAAGGCCGTGGCGATCGACCCCAACGATGCCGGCTGCCGTTGGGTGCTCGGCAACCTGCTTGCCTATGAGCACAGTTTCGAAGAGTCGGAAGCCGAATTCGCCAAAGCGTTCGAACTCGACCCGAACGAGGCCGACGCCTGGGCGACATTGTCCGACATAGCGGTGCTGGCCGGACGGGTCGAGGAAGGCCTCGAGCACATCCGCAAGGCGTTCCGGCTCAATCCCTATCCGGCAAGCTGGTACTATCTGACGCTCGGCGAGGCGCAATATGCGGCGCGCGATTACGAAGCCGCCGTCGAGACCTTGCGCCGGGAGGAGACCTACCGGACGAGCTCACGCCGCTTCCTGGCGGCGAGCCTGGCGCAACTCGGCCGGCTCGACGAGGCGCGCGCCGAGGTCGAAATGTTCCTCATCGGCAACCCGCATTTCACGACCAGTTACTGGGTCTGGACGGAGCCATTCCGCGACGACGCGATGCGCGATCATTTCGTCGACGGTTTTCGCAAGGCTGGTCTTCCGGACTGACGTGACCTCCTATGCGGAAGCGCCAATCACGGCACCAGATCGATCGTCTCGGTGGTGTGTTCCACGCAGATGAAGCAGCAATTGTCGCAAGGCTGGTCGTTGTCAGGCCCGACGCCGGCCGAAATCCGGTCATTGCCGTCGACCCAGGCGCCATAGCAGATGCGCTCGCCCGAATTGCAGGAAAGCGGCACCGATTTCTGGGAATTCGGGTCGATCAGGAACACCTTGCCGTTGCCCGGCCAGACCGTCTCGCGGTCGCGGCTGAACAGCTCGACCGCAACCCCTTCCTTGCGCAGGTTCTTGACGAAGAAGGCCATGTCGGCGGCCTCGGCCGAGGTCGTGCAGACCAGCGCCGCGAGCACGGCCATACGAAACAGCGTCACGGTCGGACCTCCCGAATCACCGCCGCAGAATCGCATGGCCGCCCATGCCTGTCGCTCGCTTTTGGAACTATTTCCGGGGGGAGCCTTCTGCTGCGATCTCACGTCCCAACCGCACCGTTTCCTCGACCAGAAGGTCGAGGTCCTCGCGCCTTGTGCGGTGGTTGGCGATCGCCACGCGCAGCCAGTGTTCGCCATGCACGGTAGTGTCGGAAAGGACGGCGATGCCCTGTTCCTGCAGCCGCAGCATGATCTCGGTGTTGAGCACCTTCAGCGCCTCGCCGGTGACGCCGGGCTGGTAGCGGAAGCAGACGATGTTGATGGTCGGCGACGTCGCCAGCTCCATCAGCGGCTCGGCCTCGACCACCCCGGCGAGATAGGAGGCTTGCGCGATGTTCTGGTCGATCAGGCGGCCGAATTTGTCGACACCATGTTCCTTCAGCGCCATCCAGACTTTCAGCGCGCGAAAGCCGCGCGACGTCTGCAGGCCGTAATCGTGCAGCCATTCGCCGGAGGCAAGGCCGCGCGGCGTCGATTCCAGATATTCCGGCGTCACCGCGAAGGTCCGGCGGTGGGCGACGGCATCCCTGACCAGGGCGCAGCCGACCTCGAACGGGGCATGCAGCCATTTGTGCGGATCGAGCGCGACGGAATCCGCCCATTCGATGCCGGCAACGCGATGCGCATTGTCGGGGGCGATCGCGATCAGCGCGCCGATGCAGCCATCGACATGGAACCATAGGCCTTCCTCATGCGCGAGTTTGGCAAGCGCCCGCAAATCGTCGATCGCGCCGGTGTTGACCGTGCCGGCATTGCCGATGACGCAGGCCGGCTTGAAACCGGCTTCGCGGTCCTCAACGATCGCCGCGCGCAAGGCCGGTATGTCGATGCGCAGGTCGGCATCCGTCGGGATGCGCCGCAGCGCCCGGTTGCCGAGGCCAAGTGCTTCCATTGCCTTGCGGTGGCAGGAATGGATCTGGTCCGAGCCATAGAAGCGCAGCGGCTTTTCGATCGCCGCGACGCCGTGCTCGCGCACGTCGATGCCGGCCTTGGCGTTGCGCGCCACGGTCAGGCCGATCACGTTGGCCATCGAGCCGCCGCTGACCAGCGTGCCGGAGGCGGAAGCCGGAAAGCCCAGCATCTGCTTGCACCAGTTGACCACCTGGCTGTCCATCAGCCCGGCGGCGTGGTTGCCGCCGCCGAGGTTGGAACCCTGGATTGCCGCCAGGAAGTCGCCGAGCGCGCCGGTGAAGTTGCTCGACCCCATATACCAGGCCCAGAATCGCGGATGGATGTTGCCCATCGGATAGGACATCACCGTGCGCGAGACCTCGTCATAGACGGCGGCCAGCGGCACCGGCGATCGCGGCAGAGGTGCCGCGAAGGCTTCTCGCACCTCCGCCGGCATCTCGCGCCAGGCCGGGCGGTCCCTGATGTCGCTGAGATAGTCGACGGCATCGTCGATGACCTGGTGCGACAGGGCTTGCACTGCGGCCCAGTCGGCGGGGTCGAGCGTTTCCTCGGTGCCGACGGTTTCCTGCGCGATGTCCATGACCGGGCTCCCGTCAAGCCGCCGGGAACTGGCCGCCGGGCGTCGAGCGCGACAGCGCCATCTCCTCGGCATCCATCTCGGCCTCGATGCCGTCGAACAGCGGCGTCGACATGTAGCGCTCGCCGGTGTCGGGCAGCATGCACAGGATCACCGATCCGGCCGGCGCCTTTTCCGCGACCTGCCGTGCCACGGCGAAGGTGGCGCCGCCGGAAATTCCGGTAAAGATGCCCTCCTTCTGAGCCAGTGCCTTGGCCCATTTGATGCCTTCGGGCCCGGCAATCGGCATCACCTCGTCATAGAGGCTGGCGTCGATCGCCTCTTGCAGCACATTGGGGATGAAGTCCGGCGTCCAGCCCTGGATCGGATGCGGCTCGAAGGCCGGATGGCTGGCGGCAGGGGCGCCATGGGCACCGCGCTGCTGTGCCTTGCCGCTGCCAATGAGCTGCGCATTGGCCGGTTCGGAGAGCACGATGCGGGTGTCCGGCCGCTCGCGGCGCAGCACACGCGCCACGCCGACGACGGTGCCGCCGGTGCCGTAGCCGGTGACGAAGCAGTCGAGCCGCGAGCCGGCGAAATCATTGATGATCTCGCGCGCCGTGGTCGCCTCGTGGATGGCGGCGTTGGCGGCGGTCTCGAACTGGCGGGCGAGGAACCAGCCATTGGCCTCGGCCAGCTCCACCGCCTTCTTGTACATGCCAAAACCCTTTTCGGCGCGCGGCGTCAGCACCACCTTGGCGCCCAGCATGCGCATCAGCTTGCGGCGCTCGACGGAAAAGCTGTCGGCCATGGTGACGACCAGCGGATAGCCCTTTTGCGCGCAGACCATGGCCAGCCCAATGCCGGTGTTGCCACTGGTGGCCTCGACCACCGTCTGGCCGGGCTTCAACGCACCGCTGCGCTCGCCCTCCTCGATGATGTTGAGCGCCAGCCGGTCCTTGACCGAGGCGGCGGGGTTGAAGAACTCGGCCTTGACGTAGACCGTCGCATGGGCCGGCCCGAGATTGTTGACGCGGATCACCGGCGTGTCGCCGACGGTGTCGAGAATGCTGTCGAACAGGCGGCCGCGCCCGGCGGTGGTCCTGATTTTCTGTCGATTCAACATGTTTGATCTCCTCGATCGTGTTCGTCTTCACAGGCCGGTTACAAACCGGCGGCTTGGGCGGCGAGGTTTCGAGACATGGCCGCGCTAGGACTGACATGCCGACGATGCGGCAATGACGGTACCCGGCGCGAAATTCGCCCCGGATGCGCCGTGTCACGTTTGGTGATACAGCAGGGGCCGACGGGCCAGCGTGGGAGCAGGCGTGGAAACGCACGTGGAATCCGCACCATCGAGGCTGGACGGCGATAGGCCGCGCCTGTCGGTGCGCCTGCTCGGACCGCTGGAGATCCTGCGCGATGGCGTGCCCTTGGCGCTGCCGGCGTCGCGCAAGCTGCGCGCGCTCCTGGCCTATCTGGCGCTGGCGCCGCACGCCGTGGGCCGCGGCCGCCTGTGCGAGCTGTTGTGGGATGTGCCCAATGATCCCCGTGGCGAGTTGCGCTGGTGCCTGAGCAAGCTGCGAGCCGCTCTCGACACGCCGGACCGGCGCCGGGTCACCACACAAGGTGATGCGGTCGCGCTCGATCTCGACGGCTGCCTTGTCGACGCGCTGGAGATCAGCCAGGCCGCCGCGCAAGGGATCGCCACGCTTGATGTGGAGCGGCTGCAGGGACTGGCAGGACTGTTCGCCGGCGATCTGCTCGATGGGCTGGAGCTGGAGCGGAGCCCGCATTTCGACAGCTGGCTGGTCGCCCAGCGACGGCGTTTTGACGCCTACCACGCCGCCGTGCTGGAACAGCTTGCCGCGAGCCTGCCGGCGGATTGCGACGAAACGGTCAGCCGTCTCGATCGATGGATAGAGCTGGCGCCGTTCGACACGCGTGCACACGCAGCGCTGCTGGCCAGTCTTGCCCGGCGCGGCGAGATCGGCGCGGCCGAGCAGCATCTGGCTTCGGCGGAGCGGTTGTTTCAGTCAGAGGACCTGGATTTCGCCCCGCTTCGCCAGGCCTGGCGGTCGATCCGCGACCAGCGCGCCTCGCACCAGGCGCAACCGGCCGGCCTGCCCACACCATCGCACTTGGTCGCCGCCTCTGGTGATACCGGCCCGGTCGAACCCAGCCACGCTTCGCTGGCGGTGATGCCGTTTGTCGACGAAAGCGGCGCGCGCGGCGGGCTGGCCGACGGTTTCACCCACGACATCATCACCCGTCTCGCCAAGCTTAGGGATTTCTTCGTCATCGCGCGCGGATCGGTGTTCGCACTGGCCGAGAAAGCCATCGCGCCGGAGGAGGCCGGCAGAAAACTTGGCGTCGACTATGTCGCCAGCGGCACCGTGCGCAGCCTGACCGGCCGCCTGATCGTCAGCGTCGAGCTGGTCGAGGTGCGCACCGCCAGGATCGTCTGGGCGGAGACCTTCGAGCGCCGGCCCCATGACCTCTTCGCCGTGCTCGACGATATCGGCGACAGCATCGTGTCGTCGATCTCGGCCGAGATCGAAACGGTCGAGCGCAACCGCGCCATGCTGAAGGCGCCCAACTCGCTCAATGCCTGGGAGGCCTATCATCGCGGCCTCTGGCACATGTACCGCTTCACCCAGGCCGAGAACGAGCAGGCGCGGCATTTTTTCGACAAGGCCTTGCAGCTCGACCCGACCTTTGCCCGCGCCTATGCCGGCCTGTCCTTCACCCACTGGCAGAATGCCTTCCAGCGCTGGGGCGACCGCGACCGCGAAAGCGCGCTGGCCTATGAGAGCGCCGGCCACAGCCTGCTGGTCGACGACCACAATCCGGCCGCGCACTGGGCGATGGGCCGGGCGCTGTGGCTGCGCGGCGAGCAGGACGGATCACTCGCCGAACTGGAACGGGCCGTGGATCTCAGCCCGAATTTCGCGCTTGGCCATTACGCGCTGTCCTTCGTCCACTCGCAGTCGGGCGACCCGCAGGCGGCGATAGGCTCGTCCGACCATTCGCGGCATTTGAGCCCCTTCGACCCGCTGCTGTTCGGCATGCTGGGGTCGCGCGCCATGTCGCATGTCCGGCTCGGCCAGTTCGAGGAGGCGGCCGAATGGGCGCTCAAGGCGGCGGCGCGGCCCAACGCGCACACCATCATCCTGGCGATCGCCGCGCATTGCCTGGCGCTGGCCGGCCGGCTCGACGAGGCGCGCGGCTTTGCCGCCGCCATCCGCAAGACATTGCCTGATTATCGCGCCGACGATTTCATCGGTACCTTCCGCTTCGACCCCGATGCCGAGGCGCTGTTCCGGCAAGGCGCAAGGCGGATCGGGTTCAGCTGATTTCGCGCTTGAAGCCCAGCGTTAACGAAGTCGGAAGGAGTTGCTTAACGGTTCACCTCTATGTGACCCGTCGGGGGGTCCATGGCAAAGTGAGTATGATGAGCGACAGCCCCGACAAGCGCAGCACCGAATGGCGCGCCATTCTCCATGTACAGGCCCGCGTCGCCGTGCTGTTCGTTCCTGTCGTCGCCAGCCTGCTGCTCATAGCCGCACTTGCCGGCAACGAACGCAAATCGGCTCCCGATGTCGACCGGACGGTCACCGGGTCCGTGCGATAGGTCAGTCGGGCGGTGCTCGGCACCAGAGGTCGAGCCCCTCACCGGAACCCATGCACCCGCCGAACATTGTCTTCCAGGACAGAACCTGGAGGACATGATGACCAGAGCCCTCGACGTCAACGACAACACCGAGGAAAATCCCGAGCGTCCGCCGCGACCGCAGACCGGCGACCACCTCAAGAAAAAGAAGGTCGAAGGAAAGGCCTTCCAGGTGAACGAGAACAGCGTCGACAATCCGGCACCCGCGCCGGCGGCGCCAAAGCGGGACTGATCGACGGAAGATGGCGCGTGCCTGTCAGGGCGTGCTTTCCGGCAGCATTCGCTTGAGCACGTCGTCCTTGCGGATGAAATGGTGCCACAGCGCCGCCGCCGCATGCACGCCGGCAAGGATGAGGATCGAATTGGCGCAGAGGCTGTGCAGCTCCCTAATGAACCGGGCCGTGTCGCGATCCGGTGAAACCTGGGCCGGGATGGTGAAAAGACCGAAGAAGCTCAAGGAATCGCCCCTGTACCAGGTCAGCAAGATGCCGAGAACCGGAATGGCCACCAGCAGCGCGTAAAGCACAAGATGCGCGGCCTTGGCCGCCCATCGTTCGAGCGGCGACATTTCCTGCGCCAGGCCGGGCGCTCCCAGCGCCAGGCGCATGCCGACACGGATGACGACCAGCGCAAAAAGCAGGAGCCCGAACGAAATATGCAGCCACCAGACGAGCGCGCGGCCGGGATCGCCGCGCGGAAAAAGCTCCTCCACATAGGTCAAGCCATAAAGGCCGACGACCAGCAGAAACACCGCCCAGTGAATGGCCTTCTGCGTGCTTGTGTAGGTGGGGTGCATGCGAGCCTTCCAGTTTTGAAGATTTCTAAGCTAGCGGCGATCATGTCAAAGCTTTGTCCGGCGACGATTCCATTGGCCTCACCCCGAGAACGCGGTGGCGATCCACGCCTGGGGCCGGCTCTGGCGATCGTGATCTGGCGGACAGTGGAACGGCCAAGCTGTCAGTTCGCTGACAACAAGGCATCGGGCCGCAACCCATGCCCTCGACGACAAAAAGCCCGGACGAACCGGGCTTTTTGGATTCTAGATTGGCGCGGTTCGAGTTCTGCTTTCCGCCCGATGCGGGCTCAATAAAACCTTGGGATCGGGCCGCTCTGCGGCGTCGTGCGGTCGCCGAGGTCGAGAAAGACCTCATCGACATAACACCAGCCCCAGCCCTCCGGGGGATCGTAGCCCTCGATGACGGGATGGCTGGTGGCGTGGAAATGCTTTGTCGCATGGCGGTTGGGCGAGTCGTCGCAACAGCCGACATGGCCGCAGGTGCGGCAGAGCCGGAGATGCACCCACCACGAGCCGCTCTTCAGGCATTCCTCGCAGCCCAGCGCGCTCGGCGTCACATCCTTGATCCCAGCCGCATGTCTGCATTCGTCCGCCATCACACTCTCCTGAACTATCTCTTCGTTGAAGCATGGTCTTTTTCCGAAAACCGGTCCCCGCTTTTCGGGATCATGCTTTGAGGCGTAACGGCAGCGCTGCTGTCTCGCGCAAGATAGGCATGCAAGGCCGCGACCACCTGGGCACCCTCACCGACGGCCGCCGCGACGCGCTTGACCGAACCGCAACGGACGTCGCCGATGGCAAACACGCCGCTGCGGCTGGTCTCCATCAGGCCATGCTCCGGTCCGAGTTCCGATCCGGTGCGGATGAAACCCTTGGCGTCCAGCGCCACATTGCATTGCGCCAGCCAGTCGGTGTTCGGGTCGGCGCCGATGAACAGGAAGAGGTGGCTGATCGGGCGCGTCGTCACTTCGCCGCTGACGCGGTTGCGCCAGCGGACAGTGGCTAGATTGCCCTCCTCGCCCTCCAGCGCCTCGATTTCGGTCTCGGTCAGCACCTCGATGTTCGGCTGCGCCTGGATGCGCTCGACCAGATAGCGCGACATCGAGGCATCGAGGCTGCCGCCGCGCGCCAGCAGCGCCACCTTGCGCGCATGGCTGGCCAGATAGACCGCCGCCTGCCCGGCCGAATTGCCGGCGCCGACCAGCGCCACCTCCTGCCCGGCGCAAAGCCGGCCTTCGATGGGCGAGGCCCAATAATGCACCGAGGTGCCCTCGAACTGCGACAAATTGGCGACCTCGAGACGACGGTAGCGCGCGCCGCTGGCGATCACCACGCTGCGCGTGCGCACCGTCTCGCCATCGCCGACATCGAGCAGGTAACGGGCGCCTGTATTGTCGGCCGCCGCGCTCAAAAGCTTGGCCTCGTCGGGGATCACCATCTCGACGCCGAATTTCTGCGCCTGGTTGTAGGCGCGCGCCATCAGCGCCATGCCGGTGATGCCGGTGGGGAAGCCGAGATAGTTCTCGATGCGCGAGGAGGCGCCGGCCTGGCCGCCGAAGGCCCGGCAATCGAGCACGATGGTCGACAGCCCTTCTGACGCCGCATAGACCGCCGCCGCCAGCCCCGCAGGCCCGGCGCCGACAATGGCGACATCATACAGCGTATCGGCGTCGATCGGCCGCAGCAGGCCGATGCAGCGGGCGAGGTCCTTCTCGCCTGGATTCATCAGCAGCCTGCCGTTCGGACACAGCACGACCGGCAGATGGTGCGGGTCGACCTCGAAGCGTTCGACCAGAGTTTTGGCGCAGGGGTCGCTGCCGGAATCGAGCGTGCGGTGCGGCTGCCCGCTGCGGGCCAGGAACCCTTGCAGCCGCAGCACGTCGGCATTGCCGAGCGGTCCGATGATGATCGGCCCGCTGGTGGCGCTTTCCAGCAGTCCGACACGGCGCAGGATCAGCGCCCGCATGATGCGCTCGCCGAGATTGGCCTCCTGCACCATCAGGTCGCGCACGCGTTGCGAAGGGATGACGAAGGCCTCGACCGGCTCGGCGGCCTCGGCATTGACCAGCGAGGGGCGGGCCGAAAGCTGCGCCAGCTCGCCGACGAAGCTGCCGGGGCCGTGGGTGACGATCGTCTGACGCCGGCCGAGACCATCCTGGGTGATGTCGACCTTGCCCGACAGCACGACGATCAGGCCGGGCGCGACGTCGCCGGCCTTGATGATGTGCTCGCCGGCGGCATAGGCGCTGGCCTCGCCGAAGCGGCGCATGTGGTCGATGTCAGCCTCGCTCAGCGTGGGAAACGCCTGGTCGCGACGGGCACCGAAGATTGCTGTGGAGGATTGAGACATGGCTGCAAGCGTAGCGAAGAGGCCGCGCGGTTTGAAGCGGTTTGTTTGGGGGACTAGCCAGGAGGAGAGGTTGGCGGCAAAGAAAAAGCCCGGACGAACCGGGCTTTTTCTTTGGGTTTCTGAGCCATCGAGCGGTCCGAAACGGGAATTTGGTGCCCAGAAGAGGCGAGGCGTAACCCATACCGGGGAGCGCAACGCCAACAGAGGAGCTTGCGCAATGACCGCTGACGCACTGCCGACCGCCGCCACTGGACCATCTGGAGCCCCTTCGAGCTTGCCGAGTTCCTAAGCGAGCACTGAGAGGGAAAGGCCTTGGCCGTGGTTGGACGCCTTGTGCCATGACCGCATGATGGCCGCTACCATAACCTGAGGCACCGGCCAGGACGGGTGGGTCCCGGAAACATGCAAAGGCCGGCAAATGGCGTAGTTACGTGGTCGCGGAAGCTGGGGCATGAAGGCTAGTAACGATGCGGCCACAGCTTCAACACAAGACCGACAACCAGACCGATTAGGAAGCCGAGTGGGCCGGTTATAAATATTCCGAGCAGCGGTCCCTGGTTCGCTTCGGGCGTGATGATAATCGGCCCGACGAAGCCGCCAAGAAACCCGATAGCCCCTAAGATCGCTCCCCACTTGAGCATCGTATCCCCTACGGCCAGTCGCGCTATTGCAGCAGCTTTATCGCGCCGAAACAAGCCTTGCATTAGCGTTCGCTTGCGCAACCCAGAGGACAATATGCTGCGAGGCGCACTGCTCCGGCTCATCGGAATTTCGCGGCCGCGCAGTTTGAAGCGGTTTGTTCTGTGCCTGGCCGGAAGGAGAGGTTGGCGGCAAAGAAAAAGCCCGGACGAACCGGGCTTTTTCTTTGGGTTTCTGAACCGTCGAAAGGTTCGAAACGGGAATTTGGTGCCCAGAAGAGGACTCGAACCTCCACTCCTTGCGGAACACGGACCTGAACCGTGCGCGTCTACCAATTCCGCCATCTGGGCTGGTGCGGGCTCATGTAAGCGGGCAAGCGATGGCTGTCAACGCGCTTTTTGGACCATAACGCCGAAAGCTGGAACGCAGCTAGGGCAGAAGAGCTTGGTCCAGCCAGAGCCTCGGGCTCCGCTTGCCGGCTCAGGACCTTCAGCCCTCCAGCACTTCCTTCGACGCCACGGTCGAATCGGCGTTGAGCTGGTAGATGACCGGCACGCCGGTGCCGAGCTCCAGCTTGACGATCTCCTCGCCCGACTTGCCGTCCAGCGCCATGATCAGCGCGCGCAGCGAATTGCCGTGGGCGGCGACCAGCACGGTGCCGCCGCGCAGCACGTGCGGCTGCAGGTCGTGCAGGTAGTAAGGCCAGACGCGGGCGCCGGTGTCCTTCAGGCTTTCGCCGCCGGGCGGCGACACGTCGTAGGAGCGGCGCCAGACATGCACCTGCTCCTCGCCCCATTTCTTGCGGGCGTCGTCCTTGTTGAGGCCGGAAAGGTCGCCATAGTCGCGCTCGTTGAGTGCCTGGTCGCGGATGGTCTTGAGATCGCTCTGGCCGACGGCGTCGAGAATATGCTGGCAGGTCTTTTGCGCGCGGCTCAGCGCCGAGGTGAAGGCGATGTCGAACTTCAGGCCGCGCGCCTTGAGTTTCTGCCCGGCGGCCTTGGCCTCGGCATGACCCTGCTCGGTCAGGTCAACGTCACGCCAACCGGTGAACAGGTTTTTCAAATTCCATTCGCTCTGGCCATGGCGCACGAGCACAAGGGTTCTCGACATGTTTGCTCCCTTCAGATTGGCAAAATGGGCAGATTGGCCGTTTCAGCTCAGGCCGAGCACGTCCCGCATCGAATAGAGTCCTGGCTTCTTGCCACGGGCCCACAGAGCCGCCTTGACAGCGCCGCGGGCGAAGATGGCGCGGTCCTCGGCATGATGGGACAGCGTGATGCGCTCGCCAGTGCCGGCAAGGATGACGCTGTGGTCGCCGACGACCGAGCCGCCGCGCAGCGTGGCGAAGCCGATCGACCCGGTTTTTCGCACACCGGTATGGCCGTCGCGTGAACGCACGTCATTGCCGGCGAGCGCAATGCCGCGCCCGGCGGCGGCGGCTTCACCCAGCAACAATGCCGTGCCCGACGGCGCGTCGACCTTGTGCTTGTGGTGCATTTCCAAAATCTCGATGTCGAAATCATCGGCGTCGAGCGCGCGCGCCGCCTGTTCGACCAGCACCGCAAGCAGATTGACGCCGAGGCTCATATTGCCTGATTTGACGATGGTGGCGTGGCGCGCCGCCGCGGCGATCCTGGCATTGTCGTCGGCCGAACAGCCGGTCGTGCCGATGACATGGACGATGCGGGCCTGCGCCGCGTAGCCGGCGAATTCGACCGACGAGGCCGGCGTGGTGAAGTCGAGCACGCCGTCGGCCTTGGCGAAGACCGGCAGCGGATCGTCACCGATCGGCACATTGATGATGCCGATGCCTGCGAGCTCGCCGGCATCCTTGCCCAGATGCGGCGAATCCGCGCGTTCGACCGCGCCGATGACACGGGCGCCCGGAATGGTGTGGATGGCGCGGATCAGCGTCTGGCCCATGCGGCCGGCTGCCCCCACCACCACAAGGCCCATATCGCCTGCTTCGCTCATGTGCTCCTCACCGCCGTCTTTTTCGCACGCGTGGCCCGGACCGGAGTTTGGATCGGCTTGCTGTCGTCGACAAGCCCCAGCCCCTTCTTGCCCTGCACCCGGTGGAACCGTGCATAGACACTGTGCGGGTCGGCCATCAGCGCGGCATGCGTGCCTTCCTCGACCACCCGGCCCTGTTCCATGACGACGATGTGGTCGGCATTGACCACCGTCGACAGCCGATGCGCGATGACGATCGTCGTGCGCCCTTCCATGACATGGGTAAGCGCTTCCTGGACACGGGCCTCCGCCTCGTTGTCGAGTGCCGAGGTCGCCTCGTCGAGAAGCAGGATCGGCGCCTGGCGCACGATGGCACGGGCGATCGAGACGCGCTGGCGCTGGCCGCCGGACAGCGTGGCGCCGTTCTCGCCGACCGGCGTGTCGTAGCCCTGCGGCTGCTGGCGGATGAACCCGTCGGCGGCCGCCTGTTGCGCCGCACGCTCGATCTCGGCGTCGGTGGCCGACATGCGGCCATAGCGGATGTTGTCGCGGATCGTGCCTTCGAACAGATAGGGCGATTGCGAGACATAGGCGATCGAGCCGCGCAGCGACTGCTTCGTCACCTTGGAAATGTCCTGGCCGTCGACCTCGATGGTGCCGGACTCGACGTCGTAGAAGCGCTGCAGCAGCGCCACCAGCGTGGTCTTGCCGGCGCCCGAGGCGCCGACGATAGCGGTCATCTTGCCGGCGGCGGCGACGAAGCTCAGCTCCTGCAGCACCGGCGTCTCCTCGACATAGCGGAAGGACACGTTGTGGAAGCGCACTTCGCCCGACGTGAATTGTGCCTCGACGGCATCCGGCGCGTCGCCCTGTTGCGGCTTGAGGTCGAGCAGTTCGTAGATCATGCGGGCGTTGACCAGCGCCCGCTCCATGCCGACCTGCATGCGCGCCAGGCGCCGGGCCGGATCGTAAGCCAGGATCAGCGCGGTGATGAACGAAAAC
This sequence comes from Mesorhizobium japonicum MAFF 303099, assembly GCF_000009625.1. Classification (NCBI taxonomy): domain Bacteria; kingdom Pseudomonadati; phylum Pseudomonadota; class Alphaproteobacteria; order Hyphomicrobiales; family Phyllobacteriaceae; genus Mesorhizobium; species Mesorhizobium japonicum. The sequence goes on along the minus strand of NC_002678.2, from coordinate 3,680,028 downwards.
ACCGCACCCGGCGGCTGGCCGAGAACCAGCGCCCGATAGCCGGAATAGGCGATGACGGAGGTGACGGCGAGGCCGGCCAGCATGTCGGAAATCGGCGCCAGCCGCTCCGAGACGCGGGCGATCTTGTTAGAGCGCTGTTCCGCCGTGTCGGCCAAGGCGCCGATGCGGCTCGCCAACTGGTCCTCCATGGTGAAGGCCTTGACGATGGCGATGCCTTGCGTGGCCTCCTGGACGGCGCCGATGAGGCGAGAATTGATCAGCACGGATTCCCGCGTGATGCGCCGCACCCGACGCGTCAGGTAGACAACCGCCCAGATCAGCGGCGGTCCAATCAGCAGCGAACTCAGCGATAAAACCGGATCCTGGTAGATCATGATGCCGACAAGGCCGACCAGGGTCACCGCGTCGCGGGTGATGGATGTCAGCGTGATCGACAAGAGGTCGCGGATGCCGCCGACATTCTCGTTGACCTGCGCCGCCAGCCGGCCGGAGCGCGTATCGTTGAAGAAGCCGACGCCGAGCTTCATCAGATGGTCGAAGATGCGTTTCTGGTAGCGCGCCACCAGATTGTTGCCGATCGTGGCCAGCGCCACCGCCTGGCCGTAGCCGGCGAAACCGCGCACCAGGAAGGCCCCCATGATCCCGGCGCAAATCCACACCACCAGGTCGCCGCGCCGTTCGTAGAAGATCTGGTTGACGATCGGACTCATGATCCAGGCCGTGAAGGCGGTCGTGCCCGACACCAGCAGCATGCAGGAGATGGCGACGACGTAGGACCAGCGATGATCGCGGCCGTTTTCGGAGAGAATGCGGCGCAGCACCGCGTTGACTTCGCCAACGCTGGCTTTCTGCTTGTTTGGAGCTTGAAGTGTCAAATCGGGAGCTTCGTGGGTTTTCCGCCTGGGGCCGGGCTGCAATTCGGCACTCCTCTTAGCGCCATGCGGCCGGCTTGCCTATGCCCGCGGCTGATTAACTTCGTCGCGGGCGCCCCACGCTTCGCGCTGGGAGTTCAGGCCTGCCAGCGCCGGCCGGCCGTCTGGACGCCGAACAGCGACGGGTTCCTGGCATAGGCGGCAAGGCCGAGAAGGGCCGCCAGCGGATGGGTGATGACATAGACGGGCATGGTGCGCATCAGCGCGCTGTGCGGCGCCTTGTCCTCGAAGGCGGCGCGGAAATTGCCCTCCTTCAGCGCCGGCACGATTTTTTGGGCGATCCCGCCGGTCAAGAAGACGCCGCCACGGCTCATGAACACCAGGGCAAGATCGCCGGCGGTGCGCCCGAGGCAGGTGACGAAAGTCTCCAGCGCTTCCTCAGCCACCGGATCGGTCTTGGCCAGCGCCGCGCCGGTGATCTCGGCCGGCGTGGTGAAAGGCGCCGGCTTGCCGTCCGCCTTGGCGACAGCCCGGTAGACGTTGACGAGGCCGCGCCCGCACAGGATCTGTTCGCCGGAAATGCGGCCCTCGAGCTTCTCGATATGCGGAAACACCTCGAAATCGCGCGGCGTGCGCGGACCGATGTCCATATGGCCGCCTTCGCCGGGCACCGGTATCCAGTGGCGCAAGGCATAGACCAGCCCGGCGACGCCGAGCCCGGTTCCGGGGCCGAGCACGACGCGGCCTGCATTGGGCTCCGGCGTGCCGCCGCCGATCTTTTCCATATGCTCTTCGCCAAGCGCCACGACGGCCAGCGCCTGCGCCTCGAAATCGTTGAGCACGACAATGTCGCTCAAGCCGAGATTGGCAAACATCTGCCTGGGCTTGACGACCCACGGGCAATTGGTGAGTTCGATCTCGTCGCCGTCGACCGGACCGGCCACCGCCAGCACCGCCGAATTGGGACGGACCGACGAGCGGTCGAGCACCGCCGCCTGGATCGCCTCGTCGATCGTGTTGAAATTGGCGGTCTGGACGATCTGCGGCTCGGTCGGCTCGGAATTGGCGTCGAGCACGATCGAAAAGCGCGCATTGGTGCCGCCAATGTCGCCGATCAGGATCGGAAACCGCAACGACGTGTCGGTATCGCTTACGCTTGGCATGCTCTCGTCCGTCCCCGGCGCCCCTGACGGCGTCTCGCTGTTCCTCCGTTGACTAGCGCATGAGTTTGAAAAGGGAAACGGTTTTCGAACCCCTCCGCGCGCCGAGAGAGCTTCTGCGGCCAAACGGCCACTATTTCCCGAAAACAGCTCGCTAAACCGATTGAGCCGACCGGTGGCGCAGCGGCAATCACTTCGCGGGCGGTCGTGGCCGTGGCACCGGCGCGCCCATTCTGGGGGTCGCGGCGAATGCATTTGCCGCGCTCGGCAAATCGCCGCCACCGCTGGCCGTGGTGGCGGGCTGCGGCGACGCTTCCGGCTCGGGCGCCGCGACCGCGACCGGCACGGCGCCGCCGTGATAGGTCGCCGCCTCCGCCGAGGCCGGGCCCGGCGCGTCGAGCACGGCGCGGCATTCCTTGGGCAGGTTGGCCATCGTCATCAGGTCGCGGGCCTTCGGCGCGTCGGGGTTCTTGTTGGGCCGCCAGGGCTCCTGCGTGAACCACCAGGCCAGCGGCTTGCCGCAGCCGTCATCATCCGGCGTCGCCTCCTGCCCCTTGCAGTCGGGCGAGCCCCGCTGGCAGCCGATGCGCATGTGGAAATGATAGTCGTGGCCCCAGAAGGGCCGGATCTTGCGCAGCCAGCTACGATCGCCCTTGACGGTGTCGCAGAGCTTTTTCTTGATGCCGGGATTGACCAGGATGCGTTCCACCTCGGGGTAGCTCGCCGCCCGCTTCAAGAGCGCCGTGTGCTGCGGCGTCCACAGCGCGTCCTTCACCAGATGTGTCTTCTCGTCGACCATCAAGGTGGCGCTCATCGATTCGCGCTGCGCCCTGGTCATGGTGCGGTCAGGCATCGGCGTCAGCCAGATGTCGGCATCGAGCCCGATCTGGTGCGAGGCATGGCCTGTCATCATCGGGCCGCCGCGCGGCTGCGAAATGTCGCCGATCAACAGGCCAGGCCAGCCGTCGGCGTCGGCGTCGCGCGACAGTTTCTCGATCAGCGCGATCATCGCCGGGTGGCCCCAGCGGCGGTTGCGCGAGGGCCGCATGACCTGCCAGGTCGGGCCGTCCATGGGGATGGCGACACCGCCGGCGAAGCAGCCCTTGGAATAGAAGCCGAAGGATTGCGGGGCGGTCGCGGTCGGCAGTTTCTCAGCGCCGAACAGGTCTTTTGCCCGTTCCTCGGAGAGCGCCGGCTGGGCGGCGAGGCCAAGCAAACCGAGCACTGCTGCCAGCAGTGATTTCTTGCCCAAAGCAATTCCAGGAAAAGTGTGAAGCGGTTTTCCCGGGAAAAGCGCGTAGCGCTTTCCCTTGGGAATTGCGCCAAAACAACATGATGGCCGCATCGCTGTCTTCATGAAACCGGATCCCCACCGCATCCCAAGGCCGAATCATAGCACGCAACGCAGCCTGCTTCGATTGCCCTACTCCTTCGCGCAATCAGCGTTTCATCGGGCTGCGCGCCTCGCCGTCGCGCCAGTCGCCGCTTGCCCACATATGGTCGAAGGCGGCGCGGTAGTCCGGGAAACGCAGGGAATAGCCCGCCGCCTTGATCGCCGCATTGGCGACACGCTTGTTCTCACCATAGAAGGACCGCGCCATGGGCGAAAGTTGGGCGGTGTCGAAAGGAATTTCCGGCGGCGGCTCCACGCCCATCAGCGACGCGGCATAGGCGACGACGTCCTGCGGCGGCGCCGGCTCGTCGTCGGTGACGTTGAAGATGCCGCCTGTATTGCCGTCGATGAGCTGCCACAACGCTCCGGCAATGTCGTCGCAATGGATACGGTTGAACACCTGGTCCGGCTTGACCAGCCGCCTTGCGGTGCCGTTTTCCAGATTGACCAGCGCATTGCGGCCAGGCCCATAAATACCGGACAGGCGCAGGATTGCCACCGGCTTGCCGATTTCCTTGCCGAGCTTCAGCCACGCCTGCTCAGCCTCGACCCGCATGACGGAGCGCTTCGACACCGGCCGGCACGCGGCTGTCTCATCGACCCAGGCGCCGCCGTGGTCGCCATAGACGCCGACGGTCGAGAGATAGCCGATCCATTCCAGCGCCGGCATCCCCGCGATTGCCTCCCGGGCGGCATTCAAGACGGGGTCGCCGGCCTCTTCCGGGGCGACCGAAATCACCAGATGGGTTGTTTTTTGCAGCGCCTCGCCGATTTCGCCGGTCAACGCGCCATCGAACAGCAGCGGGGTGATGCCGGCCTGGCGCAGCGCCGCGAATTTTTCCCTGGACCGTGTGGTGCCAAGGATCGTGGCGGCATCCCTGTTGGCGCGGGCAAAGGCCTTGCCGGAATAACCGGCGCCGAAGATCAAGATCTGCTTTTCGCTCATGCGTGCGCCCTGTCTGGCCGCGCCAGGCGCCATTCCTCGCGCACCGCCGCATCGTTCTCGGCTTTCAGACCGGTCGCGGCCCGCTCGGAATATTCGGCGTCAGGCACCAGCCGCGCCAGCGCCCATATTGCCGCGCCCCGCACCAGCGGCGAGGGATCGCCAACCAGCGCACGCACCGGGACGGCCAGGACGACATCGCCGGAATTGCCGGCGGCGATCAGCACGTTGCGGATGAAGCGGTCGCGGCCGATGCGCTTGATCGGCGAGCCGGAGAAGAAGACGCGGAAGGCCGCATCGTCCAGTTCGAGCAGGTCGGCGAGCGGCGGCGCGCGCAGATCGTCGCGCGCCGCGAGCTTTGCCTCGGACGCCGCCCGGGCGAACTTGTTCCACGGGCAGGCGGCCAGGCAATCGTCGCAGCCATAGATGCGGTTGCCGATCTTTTCGCGGAATTCATGCGGGATCGGCCCCTTGTTCTCGATGGTGAGGTAGGAAATGCAGCGCCGCGCATCGAGCCGGTAAGGCGCCGGGAAGGCATCGGTCGGGCAGGCGTCGAGGCAGGCGCGGCAGGAACCGCAATGGTCGATCTCGGCCCGGTCGGGCGCGAGTTCTGCCGTGGTGAAGATGGTGCCGAGGAACAGCCAGGAGCCGTGCTCGCGGCTGACCAGATTGGTGTGTTTTCCCTGCCAGCCGAGACCCGCGGCTTGCGCCAGCGGCTTTTCCATCACCGGCGCGGTGTCGACGAACACCTTCACGTCGCCGCCGGCGCGCGCGACGATCTTGCCGGCGATTTCCTTCAGCCGGCCTTTCATCACATCGTGATAATCGCGGTTCTGCGCATAGACGGAGATGGCGCCCCGGTCATGCCTGGCCTGCAGCACACGCGGATCATGGTCCGGCCCATAGTTCATTGCCAGCACGACGATCGAGCGCACGTCAGGCCAAAGCGTGGAAGGCTCGCTTCGCCTTGCAATCGTCTCGGCGATCCAGTCCATCGAGCCGTGAAAGCCGTCGGCGACGAATTCGGCCAGGCGCGCCGGTGCCAGCGGGATCGCATCGGGGGTGGTGACGGCAATGGCATCGAAGCCGGCGCGATGCGCCTCCGCGTCGATCAGCGCGCGCAGTTTTGCGGCGTCAGAAGTCGAGGTCCGCATAATGCGACACCGGCGACAGGCCGCGCACGCGGTCGGTCAAGAGCGGCCGGAAGGAGGGCCGCGACTTCACCCGCGTATACCATTCGCGCGCCGCGGCGTGTTCGCGCCAGTCGATCTCGCCGAGATAGTCGAGCACCGACAGCGTCGCGGCGGCGGCGAGATCGGCATAGGTGACCCTGCCGCCGGCCAGCCAATGGCGGGTGCCGGCCAGCCAGTTGGTGTATTTCATATGCTGGCGGATGTTGGCGCGCGCGGCACGGATCGCGCCCGAATCGGGTGAGCCACCGCCGGCGGTTTCGGGCATGATCGGCTTCAGCACGCGTTCACGCACCAGATGGCGGGTGACTTCGCTTTCGGCCTTGTTGAGGTACCAGTCGATCAGCCGGCGGATTTCGGCGCGCTGCATCGGGTCCTCGGCGAACAGCCGCTTGTCGCGCTTGAGCACACCGCGGGTCTCGTCGAGATACTCCGAGATAACCGTCGCGCCGACGATCGGCACGTCGCCTTCGGCGAGCAGGATCGGCAGCGTGCCGGCCGGGTTCAGCGCCAAAAACTCCTTGCGCCGCGTCCACGGCTTTTCCTCGATCAGCGCCAGCTCCTCGCCATACTCGCCGAAAGCAAGGCGGACGAAGCGGCAGGTGGCGAACATGGGATGGTGGAAAAGCGTCAGCATGGTTCCGCGATGATAAAGCGCACTGGCGAATCGCCGGGCGCACCGGTAAGTCTTGGCCGCCCGGTTAGCGGGCCGTCAGGGTGTTGCGACCTATAGGGGGACTTCAACGCCATGACAAGCAAGCCGTTCAGTTAGCCGTCGCGCAAAGCCGAGGTAGCCATGGAAAGCCAGACCATCGTCGAAGCCCTGCTGCTCGGCCTGCTGGAGGGCCTGACCGAGTTCATACCGGTGTCCTCGACCGGCCATATCCTGCTCGCCGGCCATTTCCTCGGCTTCAATTCGACGGGCAAGGCCTTCGAGATCCTGATCCAGCTCGGCGCCATCCTGGCGATCCTGAGCGTCTACTTCCGCCGCTTGTGGCAGATGCTGCTCGACCTGCCGCATGACCGGCTGACGCGGCATTTCGTCATCGGCATCCTGATTGCCTTTCTGCCGGCTGCGATCATCGGCGCGCTGGCGCATGATTTCATCAAGACGGTGCTGTTCGAATCGCCGAGGCTGATCTGCACCATGCTGATCATCGGCGGTGTTATCCTACTGGCGGTCGACCGCATGAACCTGAAGCCGGTCTATCGCGATGTCGAGCGCTTCCCAACCAGGCTCTACCTGCAGATCGGCCTGTTCCAGTGCCTGTCGCTGATCCCCGGCACGTCGCGCTCGGGTTCGACCATCGTCGGCGCGCTGCTTCTGGGCGTCGACAAGCGGGCGGCGGCGGAATTCTCCTTCTTCCTGGCGATCCCGACCATGGTCGGCGCCTTCGCCTTCGACCTGTTCAAGAACCGCAACGTGCTGACCTCGGCCGACCTGCCGATCATCGCCATCGGCTTCGTCGCCGCCTTCGTCACCGCGCTGTTCGTGGTGCGCTACCTGCTCGATTACGTCTCGCGCAACGGCTACTCGCTGTTCGGCTGGTGGCGGCTGGTGGTGGGTATTGTCGGGCTGGTGGCGTTGATGATCTGGGGGTGAGCGTAGGTCGTTCCCTTACTGCGCCGCCGAGTTCCTTCGCTGACCCGCCGACGTCTCGCAGGTTCGCCTTCGGCAAAGCCCTCTAATTCCGCCCATAAAACGCGTTCTCGACATGCACCGGCCAGCGCCAGGGCAGCACCGCGACCATGTCGAAGCGCATCGACAGCCTGCCATAATCCGCCTGCCGTGACAGCCAGATGTCGGCGGCAGCCTCGATGCGGCGCTCCGATTCGTGGCCGATCGCTTCCATCGCTTCCATCAGCGAACGCCGCGCCTTGACCTCGACGAACACCACCAGGTCGCCACGCCGCGCGATCAGGTCGATTTCGCCGAAGCGGGTGCGATGGCGGCGCGCGAGGATGCGGTAGCCCTTCAGCATCAGCGCGGCGGCCGCCAGCCACTCGCCGCGATGGCCGCGCCGATAGGCTTTCTGGCGGCTGGCGCTCGGGCGCTCAGCCACCGTCGCCTTCTCCTGAGGTGTCCTTGAGCTCCAGCAGCCGCCGGTAAAGCGCCTGTTTCTGGCCGCCGGTCATCTTCGCGGCCTCCGAGGCCGCCTTGGAGGCCGGCATTTCGGCGGCGAGCGACAAAAGCAGGCGGTCGATATCGGCGGGCTCGTCCGCCTTGGCCTCGGCCGGGCCGACGCAGACGACGATCTCGCCCTTCGGCGTGTCGGCCGCCGCATAGTGGTCGGCCAGCGCCCGCAGCGTGCCCGTGCGCATCTCCTCGAAGGTCTTGGTCAATTCGCGGCCGATCGCGGCTTTGCGCTCGCCACCGAGCGCCTCGACCATGGCGCCGAGCGATTCGGCCAGCCGGCGCGGCGATTCGAAGAAGATCAGCGTCGCCGGTACCGCCTTCAGCGCCTCCAGCCGCGTCAGCCGCTGGCCAACCTTGACCGGCAAAAATCCGGCGAACAGGAAGGCGTCGGACGGCAGGCCGGACGCGGTGAGCGCGGCCAGCGGTGCCGACGGACCGGGAATCGGCACGACGCGTATGCCGTGGTCGATCGCTTCCCCGACCAGCCGGTAGCCGGGATCGGAAACCAGCGGCGTGCCGGCATCGGAAATCAGCGCCACGCTCTGGCCGCCTTGAAGCGCCGCGATCAGCTTCGGCCCGGCCTCACCGGCATTGTGCTCATGATAGGCCGTCGTGCGGCGGCGAATGCCGTAGCGGTCGAGCAGCACGCGCGACACCCTGGTGTCCTCGCAAGCGACGATGTCGGCGGCGGCCAGCGTCTCCAGCGCGCGCAAAGTGATGTCGGCGAGATTGCCGATCGGCGTCGCCACCAGATAGAGCGCCGGCTCGAGCGGACGGGCGGGGATTTCGGTCTGCCCGACCACATAGCTGCGTCTGCCCGTCTCATCGGTCACTGATGCCGTCTCCGTTCAGCCCCTGTTTAGCCTGCCAGATCTTGTTTGGCATGGCTGGCGCAGGCTTGCAAAAGCTCACGCCGATGTAAGGTGACCGCCATTCCTTCGCCACAGTGGGGAACCAAACCGGCATTGGCAGATTAAGCCCCTGATTCCGGAGGAGGACAGGATGGACAGCCTGAAGATACAGGACGCTTTCGAGCCTTACTATGCCGGCCGCAAGCGCGTTGCCGCCCCCAGGGACAAGCGCCTGCCTGCCAAGACCGACACCAGCCTGGCCAAGCGGGCGACAACCGCCTTGCCGACGAATGTCAGGCTTTCCGACAACAAACCAGACAGCACGACGGAGCACTGACCGAACGATGCCCAATCGCTTCGATATCTTCATCACCCGTCTTGAAACGAAAAGCGCCAGGGAAGGCGTGCCGCCACATCCGATGAACGACCAGCACAGCGTTCGCCGCGAAAAGGCCGACGCCAAACCGGCCCGCAACGGAGAGAGGCATGCCGAGAAGGATCGCGGCAAGCGCCGTTTCAAGCACGACGCCTGACGACCGCGACTGGCAGAGACCGTTCTGCCATCGTCTGGGTCACGCCAGATAGCGTGAAACGCGCGCCTTCAGAAGGTCGATCAGCTCCAGATCCATGAATTCATAGTTGTCCGGTATATCGAGGCAGATGACCCGGGCCTTCTTCAGGCTGGCCTTGAATTTCTTCTGCAGCTTGGTGCGATGCACCTTTTCCATGACGAAGATAATATCGGCCCAGGCGACCAGCTCACGCGTCAGCGGCGTATCGGCATCGTGGTTGGTCCCGGCCGAGGCGACCTCGATATCCCGGCGCGTTGAAAACACCTGCTCGGCGGTCGGGCTGCGCAAGCGGTTCTGACTGCAGACGAAGAGAACGTTTTTCAAAGGTTAGCGCGCCAGATCCGCCACCACGGCGTCGAGAACGATCATGCCGGCCGGTGTGGCGCGCAGCCGCGCATTGCCGATCGGCGCCACCAGACCCTCGCCCTGCAGCACCGACAGCCGGGCGCTCGACAGGCCGCGGCCGGAAAAGGCCTCGTAGCGCGCAAGGTCGATGCCCTCGGCCAGCCTCAGCCCCATCAGCAGGAATTCGTCGGCCTCTTCCGAGCGCGTCAGGATCTCGCCCCCGGTGACACCATGGCCCTTGGCCTCGACGAGGTTGGCCCAGGTTTCCGGCATCCTTTCGGCGATCGTCACCGTGCGGCGGCCATGCTCGACGAAGCGCCCATGCGCGCCGGGGCCGACGCCGACATATTCGCCATAGCGCCAGTAGGTCAGATTGTGCCGGCTTTCGGCGCCAGGCCTGGCGTGGTTGGAAATCTCATAGGCCGGCAGGCCATGCGCGGACGTAGTCTCCTGCGTCAACGCATAGAGGTCGGCGGCGTGGTCGTTGTCAGGGATGATGAATTTCTTCGCCGCATGCAGCGCGTGGAAGGGCGTGCCTTCCTCGATGGTCAGCTGGTAGAGCGAGAGATGGTCGGCAGCGTGGCCGATCGCCTGTTCGAGCTCGGCTGCCCAGGCCTCCGGCGTCTGGCCGGGCCGGGCGTAGATCAGGTCGAAGGACAGGCGCGGAAAGATTTCGCGCGCGAGCCCGATGGCGTGCAGCGCCTCTTCGACATTGTGCAGGCGGCCGAGGAAGCGCAAATCCTTGTCGTTGAGCGCCTGCACGCCGAGCGAGACGCGGTTGACGCCCGCCGCCCGATAGCCGCGAAAGCGTTCGGCTTCGACCGAGGACGGGTTAGCTTCAAGCGTCACCTCGATGCCGTCCGGTACCGTCCAGTTCTTCGCCACGGCGTCCAGGACCCTGGCCACGGTTTCCGGCTTCATCAGCGACGGCGTGCCGCCGCCGAGGAAAATGCTGGTCACCTCGCGCGGCCCGGTGCGCTCACGCATCGTCGCCAGTTCCGCCTCGAAGGCGGCGGCAAAGCGCTCCTGGTCCACCGGCTGGTGGCGGACATGGCTGTTGAAGTCGCAATAGGGGCACTTGGCCGCGCAGAACGGCCAATGGATGTAGACGCCAAAGCCGGGGCTGCGGTCGAGCGGCATGGTCATGCCAGGTCCAGTCATGCCGAGCCCAATCTCGGCAGATCCAACCGTGCTTGCGCGAATTTCTGGAAAGCACGGGCGCGATGTGAGAGCGCCGCGGCCTGGCCGGGTTTCCAGCCGTGCTTTTCCTCAGCGCTCATCTCGCCAAACGTCTTGTCGAAACCATTGGGCAAGAACACCGGATCATAACCGAAGCCGAGCTCGCCACGCGGCGGCCAGACCAGCGTGCCTTCGGCCTCGCCGCGATAATATTCGGCCGCCCCGTCGGGAAAGGCGAGACAAATGACGGCGACGAAGCGGCCCTTGCGCTGTTCGGCCGAGGCGGCGCCGACTTCCTGCAAAGCCACTTCTGTACGCTGCATGGCCATGGCGAAATCTCTGCTGCCGTCAGGCGTTTCGGCCCAGTTGGCGGTGTAGACGCCGGGCGCGCCGTCGAGCGCATCGACGCACAGGCCGGAATCGTCCGACAGCGCCGGCAGGCCGGTCGCCTTCGCGGCGGCCAGCGCCTTGATGTAGGCGTTTTCCTCGAAGGTCGTGCCGGTCTCGTCCGGTTCAGGCAGACCGTAGTCCTTGGCCGACTTCGCCTCGAAGCCAAACGGCCCCATCAGGTCGGCGAATTCGCGCAGCTTGCCGGCATTGTGGCTGGCGACGACGATCTTCTTGCCATCAAGTGTATGCATCAAAGGCCCCAAATTCTCGGCTCGGCGAACTCGATCGAATTGCCCGAGGGGTCGCGTATATAGAGCGAACGGCCGCCTTGCGGCCATTCGAATTCGCTTTCGATGGCGATCTTCTTCGCTTCGAGATGCGCCTTCCAGCCGACGATTTCATCCGCGCTGGCCGCAAAGCAGAGATGACCTTCGCCGACCGCGCCGTGCGGCGGCACCGGCAGCCGGGCGTCCGGCGCTGGCGGTATTCTGGTCGCCTCGGCGTTGAAGACCAGCAGCACGCCCGGCCCGCAGCGAAAGAAAAGATGCCTGCCGTCGACCTTGCCGAGGAGGTCGAGGCCGAGCACGCCGACATAGAATTGTTCCGCCGCCGCCAGATCGGTGACGTACAGGGCTGATTCAAGGATGGCGGAGGGGGTCACCAGAAAATCGATGGCTTACGCCACCGCCATCTGTTGCAGGCTGACCAGGCGCTGGATGCCTTTCTTGGCCAGGCCCATCAACTCGGCGAACTGGTCTTCCGAGAAAGGCTCGCCCTCGGCTGTGCCCTGGATCTCGACGATGCCGCCCTTGCCGGTCATGACGAAATTGGCGTCGGTGCCGGCCGCGGAATCCTCGAGATAATCAAGGTCGATGACCGGCTGGCCGTCATGGATGCCGCAGGAAATCGCCGCGACATGGTCCTTCAGCACCTTCGAAACACTGGCCATCTGCCGGGCTTCCATCCAGCGCAGGCAGTCGTACAGCGCCACCCAGCCGCCGGTGATCGAGGCGGTGCGGGTGCCGCCGTCGGCCTGGATGACGTCGCAATCGACGGTGATCTGCTGTTCGCCCAGCGCCTGCAAATCGACGACGGCGCGCAGCGAACGGCCGATCAGGCGCTGGATTTCCAGCGTGCGGCCGCCCTGCTTGCCGGCGGAGGCCTCGCGGCGCATGCGCTCGCCGGTCGAGCGTGGCAGCATGCCATATTCGGCCGTCACCCAGCCCTTGCCGGAATTGCGCATCCAGCCCGGCACCTTTTCCTCGAGGCTCGCCGTGCACAGGACATGGGTGTCGCCGAACTTCACCAGGCACGAGCCTTCGGCGTGCTTGGAGACGCCGCGCTCGAAGGAGATGGCGCGCATTTCGTCGAATTGGCGTTTGGAGGGGCGCATTCAGGCTTCTTTCCCAGTCATTTTTCGGAATCGTGGCCGGCTTTTAGCCGCATGGGGGGCAGCGCGCAAAGGAAAACGGACCGTGCGATCCGATACAGAGACCGGTTGCGCCCACCGTGCCGAAGTCTATATCCTGAACCAGGAGGTTTTTGGCCGAATGACCAAGGCAATCGATCCGGGTTCGCAGCCGCTGGCACTTCAATCACTCGACATGCGCTCTCGCGACATCTTCCGGCGCATCGTCGATTCCTATCTGAGGGACGGCGAACCCGTGGGCTCGCGCAGCCTGTCGCGCATCCTGCCGTCCTCGCTGTCGCCGGCCACCATCCGCAATGTAATGAGCGACCTCGAGCATCTCGGGCTGATTTACGCGCCGCACATCTCCGCCGGCCGGCTGCCGACGCAAGCGGGCCTGCGCTTCTTCGTCGATGCCTTCATGGAGCTTGGCGACCTCTCCGACGAGGAGCGCCGCACCATCGAGGCGCAGGTGCGGGCCTCAGGCTCGGGCGCGACGCTGGAGCACATGCTGACCGAGGCCAGCCAGATGCTGTCGGGCATGTCGCGCGGCGCCGGCCTGGTGCTAGCCGCCAAGAACGAGGTGGCGCTGAAGCATATCGAATTCATCCAGCTGGAGCCGACCAAGGCGCTTGCCGTGCTGGTGTCGCAGAATGGCGACGTCGAGAACCGCGTCGTCGAGCTGCCGGCGGGCATCACCGTCTCGCAGCTGCACGAGGCCTCGAATTTCCTCAACGCCCATATTCGCGGCCGTACACTGGCCGAGGCGCGCACCGAAATCGCGCGCATCAAGGAAGAGACGAGAGCGGCCCTCGACACGCTGTCGCAGGACCTCGTCGAGAAGGGGCTGGCTGTGTGGGCGGGCGCCGAAAGCGGCCTGCCGGCACGGCTCATCGTGCGCGGCCGCGCCAATCTGCTCGAAAACGTCACCGCCCAGGCCGATATCGAATTGCTGCGCCATCTGTTCGAGGACATGGAGACGCAGGACGGGCTGATCCAGCTGCTCGACCTCGCCGAGCAGGGATCGGGCGTGCGCATCTTCATCGGTTCGGAAAACAAGCTTTTCTCCCTGTCGGGCTCGTCGCTGGTGGTCGCGCCCTATCGCGACAAGGATGCCCGCGTCGTCGGCGCGCTCGGCGTCATCGGCCCGACCCGGCTGAACTACGCCCGCATCGTGCCGATGGTCGATTATACCGCGCAGCTGATATCGCGCATGTTAAGGTAGGACCCCGAACGGCAAGAGACGGGCAGCGAGGAGAAAAACAATGGCGCTCGAAGAACTCAAGGCCCGGATCAGCCTGCTGCTCGAGGAGATGGTCAACCAGCCGGAAGACCAGCACGAAATCCAGGAACAGCTGCGCGAAAAACTGCGGGAAATGCGCGCCATGGGCCTGCCGCTGCCGGCCGATCTCGTCGCGCTTGAAAAACGCCTCGACGACGATTTTTACGCTGCCGGGACATAAACAGGCAAATCGCCTCCCTCAACTCGTCGTGTGAGGCGGAACCCCGGGGGCAAATCGGCCGTTCCTTCGCGACCAAATGGAGGACAAGATGATCCGATTGGCCGGGCTGGTGATCCCCGCCCTCTTTCTCACAACAGCGGGGTTCGCCCAGCAGGCGGACCAGCCGGTGCTGAAGGGCGCTGCCGCCTTCGGCGACTGGCGAGCCGACAGGCCTGGCGTGCTTCGCCTGATCAAGCCGGAAGACCTGCCAAAGCCCTATGTCACCAAGTCGGTGTCGAACAGTGCCGGGCTTGCCGACATGCCGGCGGGCGCGAAGCCGCAATTGCCGCCGGGCTTTTCGGCCGAGCTGATCGCATCCGGCATCGACAATCCGCGTGTCGTGCGTGTCGCACCCAATGGCGACCTGTTCGTCGCCGACAGCGAAGCCAACCAGGTCCGCGTCTATCGCCTGGCCAAGGACAGCGCCAAGCCCGCCGAGGACGGCATCTTCGCCGGCAATCTCAACCAGCCCTATGGCATTGCCTTCTATCCGCCGGGCGATGATCCGCAATGGGTCTATGTCGCCAACAGCGACAGCATCGTGCGCTTCGCCTACCGCAGTGGCGACCTGAAGGCATCGGGCGAACCCGAAATCATCGTCGCCAATATTCCGTCGAACCATCACTGGACCCGCGACATTGTTTTCTCGCCGGATGGCAAGACGCTCTATCTGTCGGTCGGCTCCGGTTCGAACGTCGCCGAAGACATGGGCAAGGCGCCGGAAGGCGGCCTCGACGTGTGGGTGAAATCGAAGCCGCTGGGCGCGACCTGGGGCTCCGAAGAGGGGCGCGCCGACGTGCAGGCCTTCGATCCGGACGGCAAGAACGGCCGCATCGTTGCCACCGGCCTGCGCAACTGCTCGGGCATGACCATCCAGCCGGCGACCGGCGCGCTGTGGTGCGTCGTCAACGAGCGCGACGCGCTGGGCGACAATGTGCCGTTCGAATACGCCACCTCAGTCAAGGACGGCGCGTACTATGGCTGGCCCTGGTACTATATCGGCAATCACGAGGACCCGCGCCATAAGGGCGCGCGCCCCGATCTCGCCGGCAAGGCAACCATTCCCGACGTGCTGATGCAGGCGCATTCGGCGCCGCTCAACATCGCATTCTACGACCGCAAGGATTTGCCCGCCGACAGCGGTTTTCCCAAGGAATACCGGGGCGATGCCTTCGTCGCCCTGCACGGTTCGTGGAATCGCGGCAACAGGACCGGCTACAAAATCGTCCGCCTGCTGTTCAAGGACGGCAAGCCGACCGGCGAGTATGAGGACTTCATGACCGGCTTCGTCGTCTCCAACGGCGAGGTCTGGGGCCGGCCGGTGGGCGTGGCGGTGGCCCATGACGGCGCGCTGATCATGACCGAGGATGGCAACGGCTCGATCTGGCGCGTGACCTATGATGGCGGCCGGTCCTGAGGGATCTTACTCGGATGGCGCGGTATCTGGTGCAATAGAATCCGGCTGCCAGGGAATTCAACCCTGGCCCGTTCCATGCGAAAAGGATCGCCTGATCCAGGACCACTCGCCATGACCCTCACCGGCTTCCTCGCCTACAGTGCCGCACTCGGCATCGCCGCCGCCATTCCTGGCCCCGGCGTCACAGCGCTTGTCGCGCGGGCGCTCGGCTCCGGCTTCCGCTCGTCGCTGGCCATGTCCTTTGGCCTGATGCTGGGCGACCTCACCTACCTGACCGCCGTGGTGCTCGGCCTCGCCTTCGTCGCGCAGACCTTCGGCATGGTGTTCCTCGCCATCAAATGGGCCGGCGTCGCCTATCTGGCGTTTCTGGGCTGGCGTTTCTGGACCGCCGGCATCACGCCCGAGACGGTCGAAGCCAGGAAGGGCAAGGGCGGACTGGTGTCGAGCTTTGTCGCCGGCCTCACCGTCACGCTCGGCAATCCGAAGACGATGATCTTCTACCTGGCGATCACCCCGACCATCGTCGACCTGAAGACGATCACGCTGGCCGATTACGGCATTCTCGCCGCGCTGACGGTGGTCGTGCTGTTCGTCGTACTGGTTCCCTACCTGGCGCTCGCCGCCAAGGCGCGCTGGTTCCTGAAATCGCCGCGCGCGCTGAAGCTGCTGAACCGCACCGCCGCCGGCTTCATGGTGGGCGCCGCGGCAGCGATCGCGGCCCGTCAGTAGCACGCTTTCAGCCAAAACATTCCGGGGCCAGGCTTTCCCGTGAAATGCTTTTCCGGGACAAGGGCGTTTTAGACACAGGCCCCACTCGGATATTTCCGGCCGACAGCTTATGTTGCGCGGCTGAAAGCCCTATCTTGCCGGCTGCAATGCCACTTGCCTGAAATCCTGGGAGCGAAACCAATGAACAAGCCCGTCACCTCCGCCCGCGTCCCCGGCCGCGGCCGCATCTACAGTTCCATCACCGACACGATCGGCGACACGCCCCTGGTCCGGCTCGACAAATTCGCCAAGGAGAAGGGGGTTGTCGCCAATCTCGTGGCCAAGCTCGAATTCTTCAACCCGATCGCCTCGGTCAAGGACCGCATCGGCGTGGCGATGATCGAGGCGCTGGAGGCGGCCGGCAAGATCTCGCCCGGCAAGACGACGCTGATCGAACCGACCTCGGGCAACACCGGCATCGCGCTTGCCTTCGCCGCCGCCGCCAAGGGCTACAAGCTCATCCTGACCATGCCCGAAACGATGTCGGTCGAGCGCCGCAAGATGCTGGCGCTGCTCGGCGCCGAACTGGTGCTGACCGAAGGGCCGAAAGGCATGAAGGGCGCCATCGCCAAGGCCGACGAGCTGGCCGCGACAATCCCCAATGCCGTTATCCCGCAGCAGTTCGAAAACCCCGCCAACCCGGAAATCCACCGCAAGACGACAGCGCAGGAGATCTGGAACGACACGCAGGGCGAGGTCGACATCTTCGTCGCCGGCATCGGCACGGGCGGCACCATCACCGGCGTCGGCCAGGTGCTGAAGAAGCTCAAGCCCTCGCTGCATGTCGTCGCCGTCGAGCCGGAAGCCTCGCCGGTGCTGTCGGGCGGCCAGCCCGGCCCGCACAAGATCCAGGGCATCGGCGCCGGCTTCGCACCAAAAATCCTCGACACCACGATCTATGACGAGATCATCAAGGTTTCCAACGAGGATTCCGTCGCCAATGCCCGCCTCGTCGCCCGTCTCGAAGGGGTGCCGGTCGGCATCTCGTCGGGTGCGGCGCTGCAGGCGGCAATCGTCGTCGGCTCGCGGCCGGAGAACAAGGGCAAGACCCTGGTCGTGGTCATCCCCGACTTCGCCGAGCGCTACCTGTCGACGATCTTGTTCGAGGGGCTGGGGGCTTAGGCGTTCGTACCTCGAAGATTGGCCTCAGCGGCCCCTCCCGGTCGTCATCCCAGGGCGAAGCAGGAGCGAAGCTCCGTCGCGTAGAACCCTGGGATCCATGCCGTGACCGGGGCCGAGGAATGCCACGGTCCAGAATGCTTGTCTTCCGCCGCTGCGTCTCGTCGAAATTAGCGGAGCTAGTGTTCTTCGAGACAATATCTGCAACGTCGTGACGTGGAGACGTCACGGCATGGATTCTAGGGTCTGCGCGCGTCGCTTCGCTCCTTGCTCCGCCCTAGAATGACGAAGTTGGTGGTGTCTTTCCTGGCCCGCTGAAAAATCCTCCCGTGGCGCCTGTGACCCGGCTTGAGCAGAACCCTGCTTCCGGATCATATCGCCCCGGTCCGCTTTGCGCGGACCAGGGGAGAATTTCATGTACAAGCTCTATACCCGTCCCGGCAGCGGCGGCTTCGTCGTCGAGGCGGCGCTGGCGCTGGCCAACGCACCATTCCAGCAGATCGACGTGCCGAAATCCGACCGCCCCGATCCGGCCTTCCTCGACATCAGCCCGCTGAACCAGGTGCCAGTGCTGACCTTGCCGGACGGCAGCTCGATGACCGAATCGGCCGCGATCTGCATCCTGCTCGCCGAGCGCCATCCCGATGCAGGCCTCGCGCCAGCGGTCAATGCGCCTGCCCGCGCCGATTTCCTGCGCTGGATGGCCTTCATGTCGTCGGTGCTCTACCCGGCGGTGCTGCGGTTCTACTACGCCCATCGCTACACGGCCGACGCCGACGGCACGAAAGCCGTCAAGCAGGCGGCAATCGCCGAGATGGACCGTGGCTTCGCCGTCCTCGATGCCGCACTGAAGGGTCGTGACTGGCTGGTTGGTGACCAGATGTCGCTGGCCGACATCTATCTCGTCATGCTTGTGGCCTGGCATCCCGACATCGGCACGGCGCGGGCGGCATGGCCTGATATTGAACGTCTCTGGGCCAGGCTGCGCGACCATCCGCTGCTGAAGACGCTCAACACGTCACACGAGATGTGGCCGACCTGAACGCCTGCGTGTAAGGCGGCGTCCTGCGACGCTTGGTTAGTGTCTGAGCGCCGCCCTTTTGCCTTGCAGGAAGCGGCGCACCGCCGGGTCGCGTTCGAGGCCGATTGCCCTGTCATAGGCCTCGGTTGCCTGCGGAACCTGGCCAAGCCTGGCCAGGAGGCCGGCCCGCGCCGCCCAATAGGGCTGATACTCATTGAGCCGCTTGTCGTCGCCCAGCACGTAAAGCGCCGCCAGCCCTGCCATCGCGCCCTCCGTCTCGGCGAGCGCCACCGCGCGGTTGATCGCCACCACCGGCGATCCGGCGATCGAAAACAGCGCGTCGTAAAGCGCGCGGATCGCCGGCCAGTCGGTGCGGCCAGTCAGCCGCCGCGCCGCGTGGGCGGACTGGACGGCCGCCTCGAGCTGGTAGCGGCCGACCACACCGCTCGCCGCGGCATGGGACAGAAGCGCCTCCGCCTCGTCGATGAGGGCTCGGTCCCACAGGTCGCAATCCTGTTCGGCCAGCGGCACGAAGTCGCCTTCGACACTGCGTCGCGCGGCGCGGCGGGCCTCGGCAAACAGCATCAGCGCAAGCAGGCCAAGCGCTTCCGGCTCTTGCGGCATCAGCGTCGCCACCAGGCGGCCGAGCCAGATGCCTTCGGTGGCGAGGTTGCGGCGCTGCGTTTCGGTGCCGGCCGGATCGGACCAGCCTTCGGCGAAGGCGGCGTAGATCGCCTCCAGCACCGCGCCCAGCCGTTCGCCGAGTTCGGCCCGCTCCGGCACACGGAACGGAATGCCGGTTTCGCGGATGCGCGTCTTGGCGCGCACCAGGCGCTGGCCCATCGTTGCCGGCGAGACCAGGAAGGCCGAAGCGATGGTCGCGGCATCGAAGCCCAGCACGGTCTGCAGGATCAGCGGCGCCCGCACGCCCGGCTCGATCGCCGGATGCGCGCAGGCGAACATCAGCCGCAGCCGTTCGTCGGGCAGCTCTTCGTCAGTCATGCGCGCCTCCATCTCCTCGGCAATCAGCTTGAGATGATCGCGGGCCGCCTCCCGGGTGAGCCGCCGGCGAACCGCATCGACCCGCCGCCGCCGCGCGACAGCCAGAAGCCAGGCTTCCGGCTTTTCAGGCACGCCTGATTTCGGCCAGCGCTCGAGCGCGGCGGCAAAGGCGTCGGCCAGCGCATCCTCGGCTGCGGTCACGTCGCGGGTGCGCGCCGCGAGCCAGGCGACCAGCTTGCCATAGCTCTGCCGGGCGGCGGCCTCGGCGGCCGCCCGGGCGATCTCCGGGCGACTGTCCATCACATGGTCATTTCTTGGCACGTCGTCATTTCTGCGGCATGTAGTCGGCCAGTTCCCAGATCGGCCGCAACTCGACCGTGCCGGTGCTGGCCGCCGGACAGCGCGCCGCCCATTCGATGGCGGTGTCGATGTCGGCCGCTTCGATCATGTAGAAACCGGCAAGCTGCTCCTTGGTGTCGGCATAGGGGCCGTCGATCACGTTGGTCTTGCCGTCGGCGATCCGCACCGAGGTGGTCGCCTGGGTCGGGCGCAGCCTTTCGCCGGCCAGCCAGGCGCCGGATTTCTTCAACGCTTCGGTATAGGCGCCATAGGCCGCGCTCATCTGCTGGGTTTTCTCGACCGGCATGGCCGCCAGTGCGGATTCATCGTTGTTGATCATCAGCATGTATCGCATGGGTCTTCTCCCGTGGTTTCGAAGGCCGCGTCCTTGCGGGGCCAGACGTATGTCGCGCGGTGTCGACCGATTTCGACAGGGCGCCAAGAAAAAACTTTCGGCTTCGTCACGCGGTTTCGCAAGGACCAGGTTTCGCCAAGCGGCCGGCGGCGCTGGCCATGACGCCTCGCCGCGCTATCCTTTGTGATCCAGGCACGTCACGCCAGAGATGGGAGATGAGCAATGGAACTCGTGACCCACAAGAAATTCAAAAGCGGCCGGTTGATGCCGTGGGGCAAGGGGACAGTCGTTACCGGCGCGAAGGGATTTGTCTACCTTTGTGGAAACACGGCGACCGCCGCCGACTACGATCCGGCCGGCAAGCAAGGCGGTCGTTTCGCTGGCGATGCGGCGGCCCAGTGGCTCGAGGTTCTGGGCAACATCAAAGCCGATCTGGAGGAGCTGGGCGCCGCGCTTGAAAACCTCGTCAAACTGACCTTCTTCGTCAGAGGACCGTTTCCCGACGGCGGCGTTCTCAGCTCTCCCAATTTTCGCCTGGACGTTCTAGACGCGTTCTTTGCCGAGCATTGCCCGAAGCACTGCAGTTACAACAACCCGCCGCCCTCGGAGGTGATTGGCGTTGCCGCGCTCGCTCAAGCCGACATCGTCATTGAAATTGTCGCGATCGCGGCCCTGCCGGATTGAGCCGGGCCTTGGCGTGCCTCCCTCACCCCCATGCGCACGAGCCCGGAGCGCAGTACGCAGACGCCATCGAAGACGATCAGCGGATGGCTGGTATCGAAAGATGGTTCAGCGGGAGGACTGGGCTTGGCCAGACGTGATTGGGGCGGACTGGACTGAGGAAGGTCGGTCTCGCGGGGCCTCGGCTGCTCGTGTCCTGGGACACCAGGCCAGCCGAGGGCGGGATCAAAGACGTGGCGATGTCGCACGACGCCTGTCGCTCAGAGCCG
Source organism: Mesorhizobium japonicum MAFF 303099 (assembly GCF_000009625.1). NCBI lineage: Bacteria > Pseudomonadati > Pseudomonadota > Alphaproteobacteria > Hyphomicrobiales > Phyllobacteriaceae > Mesorhizobium > Mesorhizobium japonicum. The sequence continues at coordinate 3,659,115 of NC_002678.2, read as the reverse complement.
GGCGCTCGGAACGATAGGTGGTGGCGCGGGTCGTGGCACCCGGCCTGCAGATGCGGCTGTTGTGGCGGCTCTCGAACGTCATGGTCAGTGCGCTCCCAGCGACGTGCCGCGACGGGCGCAAGCCGGACCGGGGCCGCGCATGTAGTAGCGCTCCGGCCGATAGGTCGGCGCGACGAATTCACGGATGGCGGCGGCGTAGCCGATGAGGTGCGTGAAGAAGTTCATTTACCCTGTCCCTGTCCCGATTTTCGGATGTCCCTTCCGAATTGCGCAAAGGATAGCATCGAGGCGTGAATAGTCGGTGAACACGATGTTAATATCTGGTCGAAAACCCGTTGCTTCGTGGCCGGAATGCGGCTGATTCGGGGTGTTTCCGCGCCTTTTGTCGCCATTCCGGCCAGTGTGACTTTTGCATCACATATGTTTCGTTTGAATGTCGCCTGGGCGCGGTTCTGTTTCAACTTCCGGCTGGCTGATGGAATTTCCTTGCTCAGGCAGGAAAGGAAGGAACCGGCATATAGGGCGGACGTTGACCGTCGGGACTGGCGTGGCCGGCCCGCGATTGCCTGCAAGGCGCAGGCACGCGCACCAACACCGCAAGAGCAAATGGAAAGGCTAGAACCATGGGCTTCTTTTCGAAGGACATCAAAACGCTGGACGACCTGTTCGTGCACACATTGCGCGACATCTATTACGCGGAAAAGCAGATCGAGAAGGCGTTGCCGAAGATGATCGACAAGGCCACCAACGCGCAGCTCAAAGCAGGCTTCGAAAAACATCTTGAACAGACCAAGGGCCATATCGAACGCGTGGAAGAGGTGTTCGAGTTGCATGGCGTCAAGGCCAAGGCCATCGACTGCCCGGCCATTGACGGCATCCTCGAGGAAGCCGACGAGGTGAGCGGCGACATCGCCGACAAGGAGGTCCTGGACGCCGCCCTGATCGCGTCTGCGCAAGCAGTCGAGCATTACGAAATGACCCGCTACGGCACGCTGATTGCATGGGCCAAGCAACTCGGCCGCAGCGATTGCGCCAATGTACTCGCGAAGAATCTCAAGGAAGAGCAGGCGACCGATCGCAAGCTCACCGAGATGGCGGAAAGCAAGATCAATCTCCAGGCTGCCGAATAGGTGAGATGGCAGGCAAGATCGGCGCGGCAACGGCGCCGACTCGCCTTGTCGCGCGGTCGGAACCGGAATGGGCTTTGCCCCGTTCTGGATTGAACCCATTGCAAGGAGTTTGTCATGGCGCCGCGTCCAGCCTGGAAGGGCTACCTGAAGCTTTCGCTGGTCACCTGCGCGGTCGAACTGACCAATGTCGTCACCCATACCGAAAGGGTGTCGTTCCGCATTCTCAACCGCAAGACGGGCAACACGGTGAAGCGCATCTATGTCGATGCCGAAACCGGCAAGCCCTTGGACGACGGCGACGAGATCAAGGGCTATGAATTGGACGACGGCGATTTCGTCCGTATCGAGGAAGACGAGATCGAGGCGGTGCAGATCGAATCCTCGCACACGATGAGCCTCGACGGTTTCGTCGACAAGGCCTCGATCCAGCAGATCTATCTCGACACGCCCTATTATGTCGCGCCGGCCGACAAGGTGTCGGAGGAAGCGTTCGCCGTCATCCGCGATGCCATGGCAGGCAAGAAGATGGCCGGGCTGGCGCGGATCGTGCTTTATCAACGCGAACGCCCCGTCGTCATCGAGCCGCTCGGCAAGGGCATGGTGCTGACGACGCTGCGCTACGACAATACGGTGCGCCAGCCCGACAGCGTGTTCGGCGAGATCAAGGCGGTGAAGACCGACCAGGAGATGACCGATCTCGCCGAACTGATCATCGACAAGAAGAAGGCGAAGTTCGATCCGTCTAAATTCGACGACAAATACGAGGACGCGCTGCTCGAACTGATCCGGGCCAAGAAGGCGGGGCACAAGGCGCCCAAGGCGAAGGCGGCGCCAAAACCCTCCAACGTCGTCAATCTGTTCGACGCGCTGAAGAAGAGCCTGTCATCGGATTCCGGCTCACCTAAATCATCATCCGCAGCCAGGCCGGCGGCCAAACGCGCCAAGCCGAAAGCGGCCGCGCCGAAGCGCAAATCGGCCTGAGGAGACCAAGGATGGCCGGCCTCGAACAGTATCATACCAAGCGCGATTTCAAGAAGACATCGGAGCCGGCGGGCAAGGTCGCACGCACCGGGAAAAACGAAGCCGGGGGCATCTTCGTCATCCACAAGCACGCGGCGACCAGGCTGCACTACGACCTTCGGCTCGAGCATGACGGCGTGCTGTGGAGCTGGGCGGTGACGCGGGGGCCCAGCCTCGATCCGCACGAGAAGCGGCTGGCCGTCCATGTCGAGGACCACCCGATCGACTATGCGCCGTTCGAAGGCACGATCCCGAAGGGCGAGTATGGCGGCGGCTCGGTCATCGTCTGGGACGAGGGGACATGGATGCCTGAGACCGACCCGGCCAAGGCGATGAAGAAGGGCCACATCAGTTTCGAGCTCAACGGCCACAAATTGCATGGGCTGTGGCATCTGGTGCGGCTGAAGCCGCGGGCGGGCGAAAAGCGCGACAACTGGCTCTTGATCAAGTCCGACGATGCCGCGGCGCGCCCGGGCGAGGACATTTTGAAGGAGAGGCCGGAATCGGTGAAGTCGGGCCTGACGATCGAAGAGGTCGGCGAGGGCAAGGCGGCCAAGGGCCGAAAGCCCGAGGTCTGGCATTCGAACAAGCCGGCCGCCGGCAAGGCGAAGGCCGCGGCGCGCAAACTCGACTTCATCGAACCGCAGCTGGCGACGCTGGAGCGGGATGCACCGCCGGGCAAGGACTGGCTGCATGAAGTCAAATTCGACGGCTATCGCATGCAGGCGCATATCGCCGGCACGGATGTGCGGCTCTTGACCCGCACCGGCCTCGACTGGACGGAAAAATTCGGCGGCGAGATCATTGCCGAGCTCGCCGGGCTGAAGTGCAGCGACGCCATCATCGACGGCGAGATTGTCGTGCTGGCCGACAGCGGCGTCTCGTCCTTCGCGCTGCTGCAGCAGGATTTGTCGGCGAAGCGGGCAAACCGCTTCCTCTATTACGTGTTCGACCTGATGCGTCTCGACGGCAAGGATTTGCGCGCCGAGCCGCTGGTCGAGCGCAAGCAGGCCTTGCAGGAGCTGCTCGGCAAGCAGGCCGAGAACCCGGCGGTGCGTTTCTCCGACCATTTTTTCGAGCCCGGCAAGATCATGCTGGAGCATGCCTGCAGGATGGGGCTGGAAGGCGTCGTGTCCAAACGCGCCGATGCGCCCTATCGCAGCGGGCGCGGCCCGACCTGGGTGAAGTCGAAATGCACGGCACGGCAAGAATTCGTCATCGGCGGCTATCTGCCGTCCGACAAGACCGGGCGCGGGCTGCGGTCGCTGCTGGTCGGCTACTACGAGGGCGGCAAACTGCAGTACGCCGGTCGTGTCGGCACCGGTTTCTCCGTCAAGGGCGCGACGGAGCTGAAGACCAGGCTCGACGCGCTGCAGGCGAAGGCTTCGCCCTTCGACAAGGCCGTGCCGAAAGGCAAGGGCCTGGTCTGGGTCAAGCCGGAATTGGTCGGCGAAGTGGAGTTTCGCAGCTGGACGTCGGACCGTATAGTGCGTCATGCCTCGTTCCAGGGGCTGCGCGAGGACAAGCCGGCGGAGGACGTTGTGCAGGAAAAGCCCAAGGCAGCGACAGGCAAGGCCAAGCCGGCCTCGAGCGGCGCCGGGACGATGACGACCAGCGTAAAACTCTCGCATCCCGACAAGCTGCTCTGGCCCGACGAAAAGATCTCCAAGCAGGGCCTGCTCGACCATTACGCCGAGGTCTGGCCCCGCATGGAGCAGTTCGTCGTCAACCGGCCGCTCAGCCTGGTGCGGGCGCCGGACGGCATCGGCGGCCCGCGCTTCTTCCAGAAACATGCCTCGGCCGGCATGAGCGACAGAATAGCCCGGATGAAGGACCCAACGGATGGCGAGGAGATCCTGTTCGTGCGGGATTTCGACGGTGTGGCGGCACTCGTCCAGTATGGCGTGGTCGAGATCCACATCTGGGGCTGCACGATCGACAAGCTTGAACAGCCGGACCAGATCATCTTCGATCTCGATCCCGATGAAGGCGTCGACGTCAAAGCGGTGCGCGAGGCGGCGCTCGATATAAGGGGGAAGCTCGACGAGCTGTCGCTGCCGAACTTCGTCAAGACATCGGGCGGCAAGGGCTATCATGTGCTGGTGCCGCTGAAACCGTCGGCGGATTGGGAGGCGGTGAAGACCTTCGCGCATGATTTCGCCAAGGCGCTCGAGCAGGGTGCCCCCGACCGCTACACGGCGACGCTGTCGAAGAAGGCGCGGACCGGGAAAATCTTCGTCGACTATCTGCGCAATGGCCGCGGCTCGACGACGGTCGCGCCCTATTCCTCGCGCGCCAAGAAAGGGGCCACCGTGTCGATGCCGGTGACCTGGGCCGAGATCGAGGCCGGCCTGGCGCCGAATGCTTTCCCTATAGGCGACAAGACGACGCTTGCGAAGTTGGCGGAAGCCGACCCGTGGATGGATTTCTTCAAGCAGGGCAAGGTGTTGAAGCGGGGGTAGTTCTCCGCGCTCAGCTCAAAAACACCTTCTCGAAGGCCTGCTTGCCCGGTGGCGAGAAAATCACCGCGCGGCTGTCCTTTTCGCGGCGCGCCCATTTTTCCAGAAGGATCTTGTCGAGGATGGCGGCGCCCAGCGTGCCGGCGAGGTGCGAGCGGCGCACGCTCCAGTCGAGGCAGGCGCGGCAGACCGGGCGGCGCGGTTTGGCGTCGACATCGATGCCCATGGCGGCAAAATGCGACGACGCCGAAGGGCCGAGCCGGATCTCCCTGTCGTCGCGCAGCAATATGTCCTTTTCGACCAGACGGTCGAGCATCGCCACCGCCTGCTCGCCGGCGAGATGGTCGTAGCAGACGCGGGCGATGCGCATGGCGCCGTCGCGCGGACCCGGCCGCACGCGCTTGGGGCCGACCGCCTCGGCGACACCGGTGATGGCCTCGATCATACCCGCCACCTGCGGGCCGGCGAGGCCGTAATAGCGATGGCGGCCCTGGCTGGCCAAAGTCAGCAGTCCGCCTTCCATCAGTTTCGACAGATGCGACGAGGCGGTCGGCAACGACACGCCGGCCTCCAGCGCGAGTTCACTCGCCGTCAGCGCCGTGCCGCCCATCAAGGCATTCAGCATGTTGGCACGGGCGGGGTCGCCGACCAGGCTGGCGATGCGGGCGATGTCGGGTCCTTCACGCATAGTTCGTTCCTTGTCGAAGCATTCTTGCCAGATAGCCATTATTCTTCGGTCAGATCAAGGAGCCGGCGACGCAAGCGACGATGGCTCCTGACATGAAACTGCCTAGCACACCAATGCGCACGATGTTTCGACCGCGCTCGAAGCGTCGATGCGGGAACCCAGAGGAGACGACCATGACCATCACCTGCTTCATCCGCTATGAGATCGACCCGTTCGGCAAGGCCGCCTTCGAGGAATATGCCCGCAACTGGGGCCAGGCCATTCCGCGCTGCGGCGCCGACCTGATCGGCTATTATGCCCCGCATGAAGGCTCGGCGACAACGGCCTACGCCGCCTACAACATCGAGAACCTGGCGGCCTATGAAGCCTATCGCGCCCGGCTTGCCGCCGATCCCGCCGGCAAGGCAAACTATGAGTTCGCCAAGCGAGAACGATTCATCCTCAAGGAGGACCGCATGTTCCTGAAACACGTCTCCGGACCGCACGCCAAGCTGGTGCAGCCGTGATCGCCGTCATCTTCGAGGTACAGCCCGCGGAGGGCCGGCGCGATGCCTATCTCGCCATCGCCGCCAATCTGCGTCCCTTGCTCGACGGCATTGACGGCTTCATTTCGATCGAACGCTTTCAGAGTCTCGCCGACCCGAACCGCATCCTGTCGCTGTCATTCTGGCGCGACGAGGAAGCGGTAAAGGCCTGGCGCAACACCGAAGAACACAGGCAGGCGCAGCAGGCCGGCCGCGGCGGTATCTTTGCCGGCTACCGGCTGCGGATTGCGCATGTGGTGAGGGATTATGGGCTGATGGAACGGGACGAGGCGCCGGCGGACAGCCGGGCGGTGAATGGGTAGCGCTTCTTTCCTTCTCCCCTTGTGGGAGAAGGAAAGAAGCTAAGCATTCCCGATCAACACACCTGCGGCGAACACCAGCGCGCCGCCCAGCACCACCTGGAAGGCGGCGCGCAGGAACGGGGTCTGCATGTAGCGGTTCTGGACGAAGGCGATGGCCCACAGTTCGAAGAACACCACGACGGCGGCAACGGCCGTCGCCGTCCAGAAATGCGGGATGAGATAGGGCAGCGCGTGGCCGAGACCGCCCAGCGTCGTCATGATACCGACGGTGAGGCCGCGCTTTATCGGCGAGCCGCGGCCCGACAATTTGCCGTCGTCGGACGCGACCTCGGTGAAGCCCATCGAAATGCCGGCGCCGATCGAGGCGGCAAGGCCGACCAGCAGCGTCTGCCAGGTGTCATGGGTGGCAAAGGCGGCGGCGAAGATCGGTGCCAGCGTCGACACCGATCCATCCATCAGCCCGGCCAGGCCCGGCTGCACATAGGTGAGGATGAACTGGCGCTGTTCGGCGCTGGCCTCTTCATCCTTCACATCGCCAGGCACATGCTTCTGCTCCAGCCGCTGCGCCGAGTTCTCGTGCCCCTGCTCGGCCGCCGCCAGGTCGTCGAGCAGTTTCCGGGTCGAGGCATCTGATGTTCGCTTGGCCGCTTCGACATAGAAACGGTAGGCCTGTTGCTCCATCGCCTCGGCCTGGCGGCGCACATGCTCGATGCCGAGCGGCCTCACCAGCCAGTCGGGCTTGCGCTCATAATAGCCCCTCACATGTTCGCGCCGGATCAGCGGGATGCGCTCGCCGAAACGCTTGCGGAAGAGCTCGATCAGCGAGTCGCGATGGCCGTCCTCTTCCTCGGCCATCTCCTCGAACACTTTCGCCGATTGCGGAAAACTTTCCGCCAGCCCGTCGGCATAGGCCCGGTAGATGCGCCCGTCATCTTCCTCGGATGAAATGGCCAGCGCCAGGATTTCTTGTTCGGAGAGCGATTCGAAGGGGCGGCGGCCAAAGCCGAAAACACGGGAAAGCATGAGGAAAGGACCCTAGTTTAGAATTGTTCTAAACTAGGGTTTAGCGTGCTCGGGGTCAATCGCGCTGAGGCCGCGGGTTCAAGAATTGTTGAAGCGCTTGAACAGGGCCGCCCCTTCCTTATTGGCAAAGATTCACCTATATAGCTGAACCTAAGACAAGAACGAGGATTCCCGCATGACGAAGCCGCACGCACAGCATTTCGACCCGAAACCCGTTCTCGATCTCATCGCCAGCATCGAGGCCGATCTGCAGCGCCTGAAGGGCCTGGTCGAGCAGCAGATAGAGAAATTCGACCCCGCCAACCCGCACAACAAGGCCCCCGACGGCAAGCTGACCGAGGAAGGGGTCGAGTGCTGCTACCGCATGTTCGACGAAGGCAAATCGCGCTATTCGGTCGCCCAGCAGATGAAGATCTCGTTCGCCGCCGCCACGCATCGCTTCAACAATTGGCGCAAGCTGGGTGGGACGAAGAGGCAACGGACATTGCTGGGGTGAGAACCCGGTTCGCCGCAGGCGAATTGAAAGGGTCCGGTGGACCTTTCAACGGGTTCGAACCGGAGAGCTGCCGCAGGCAGCGGGCCTCCGGCTGAGCGCTCTGTAATTGGGCAAAAAACCTTGAGATAGGCTGGCGGGACAGCGCCCCCCTCCGTCCTGCCGGACATTCCCCACGAGGGGGAGATTGGCAGCTTCGGCGGCAGCGCCACCGCCAACTTTGTAACGGTCACATTTTTTCAATGGTGCGCCATGTGCCTTTGCGGGCATCATGAGAAGAGACTGCCTCTCTTGTTGGACCTCGCATGACCGCCACCACCCCTCCCGGCATCGCCGACATCCGTGCCGCCGCCGCCCGCCTCTCCGGCCTGATCGTCGAAACGCCATTGATCGAATCGGCCGAGCTGAACAAGCGCTTCGGCGGCCGTATCCTGTTCAAGCCGGAGACGTTGCAGCGCACCGGCTCGTTCAAGTTCCGCGGCGCCTACAACAAGCTGTCGTCGCTGAGCGAGGAAGAGCGCAGCCGTGGCGTCGTCGCCTTCTCCTCCGGCAATCATGCGCAAGGGGTTGCCGCTTCGGCCGCCATGTTCGGCGTCAAGGCGGTCATCGCCATGCCGGCGGACGCGCCGGCGATGAAGATCGGCAATGTCCGCAAGATGGGCGCGGAGGTGGTGCCGTTCGACCGCTTTCGCGATGACCGCATGACCGTGGTTCGCCCCTATATCGACAAGGGCATGGTGCTGGTGCCGCCCTTCGACGATCCGGCCATCATTGCCGGGCAAGGCACGATCGGCCTTGAACTGATGCGGCAGGGCAGGGCGCTCGGCGTCAGCCTCGACACCGTCGTCATCCCCTGCGGGGGCGGCGGCCTGTCGAGCGGCATTTCGGTGGCGGTCAAGGATGCCTCGCCGGGCACGGCGGTCTGGGCGGTAGAGCCCGAGCATTTCGACGACACGCGCCGCTCGCTCGCCGCAGGCGCGCGGGTTTCGAACGAGCCCGGCCACAGCTCGATCTGCGACGCGATCCTGACCGCCGAGCCGGGCGCCATCACCTTCGAAATCAACCGCAGGAACCTCACTGGGGCCATTGCCGTCTCCGACAAGGCGACCGCACAGGCGATGCGCGATGCCATGGCCTATCTGAAGCTGGTGGTCGAGCCGGGCGGCTGCGTGGCGCTGGCGGCGCTGTCGTCGGGCGAGATCGAACTGTCCGGCAAATGCGTCGCCGTGGTGCTGTCCGGCGGCAATGTCGATTTCGGCACCTATGCCGGGATCATGGCGGCCGCCTGAGCGCTTTGTCCTGTGCGCCATGCCTGCTATTGGCGCAGCCCGGCGGGCTGCCTCGGCCGCTCACAGCGGCCGGGCTGAGGCGTCCGTTTGCGGTCAGTCCAGCGTGCGCCTGAACCGCAGCAGCGCGGTGCCCGCGAAGACCAGCACGAACACGGCCAGCCAGCCGACCTCGGTAGCGATGGCGTGGAAGTCGGCGCCCTTCAGCATCACCGATCGGGTGATGCGCAGGAAATGCGTCAGCGGGAAGATTTCGCCCAGCGCCTGGGCCCAGCCCGGCATGCCGCGATAGGGGAACATGAAGCCGGACAACAGCAGCGACGGCAGGAAGAAAAAGAAGGTGAGCTGCATCGCCTGCATCTGCGAGCGGGCCATGGTCGAGATGGTGTAGCCGAGCAGCACCAGCGACAGCACGAAGACAAGCACCGACGACAACAGCAGCGTCAGGCTGCCAACGAACGGGATATCGAACAGAAGCTTGGCCGCCACCAGCACCACCGCGACCTGCACCGCGCCGACGACAAGGAAGGGCAGCACCTTGCCCAGCATGATCTCGGCCGGACTGGACGGCATGGCGAGCAGGTTTTCCATCGTGCCGCGCTCGGTTTCGCGGGTCAGCGCCATGGCCGTCATCATCACCATGGTCATCTGCAGGATGACGCCGAGCAGGCCGGGCACGATGTTGTATTGCGAAATGCCTTCAGGATTGTAGCGATGGTGCACCACCACCTGCAGCTGCTGCCTGGCATTCTCGGCGGCGGCCGCCTGCATGCCTTGGGCGCGCAGCAGCGCCTGGCTCGCCACCGTGCTCAGCGTGGAAATGGCGCCGCTCGCGGCCGAGGGATCGGTCGCGTCGGCCTCGATCAGGATCTGCGGATTGTCGCCGCGCTCGACTCGGCTGGCGAAGTCGGCCGGGATGGTGACGACGAAGGAAACGTCGCCGCGCGCCATCAGGAACTCCGCCTCTTCGGCGCTCTCGGTGACATGGTCGAAATGATAGTAGCCCGTCACCTGCAGCGCCGAGACCATGGCGCGCGTGTACTGGTCGTTGCTCATCGCCACCAGCGCCGTCGGCAAGCCCTTGGGATCGTTGTTGATGGCGAAGCCGAACAGAATGAGCTGCAGCAGCGGCACGCCGAGCATCATGGCGAAGGTGATGCGGTCGCGCCGCATCTGGATGAATTCCTTGATCAGCAGCGCGCCGAGCCGGGCGAAGGAGAAGACGCTGTTCATGCCATATTGTCCTTCGACCCCGACATGAACTGGATGAAGACATCCTCCAGGCTGGTTTCGCCCGGCGCCACCGTCACGCCCTTATGCTCCTTCTCGATATCGGCAAGCGCTGCTTCGAGCTTCTTGCTGTCGGAACCGACGACATGCAGCGTGGCGCCGAACGGCGCCACCTGGTCGACGCCGGGGCGGCCCTGCAGCGCTTCGGCCACCTTGGCGAGCCGCGGACCCTGCACCACGAACGTCGTCAGGCCGGCGTTTTTCACCACCTCCTCAACGGTGCCGGTGGCCAGCATCTTGCCGTAGGAGATGTAGCTGATGCGGTGGCAGCGCTCGGCTTCGTCCATGTAGTGGGTCGAGACCAGGACGGTCAGCCCGCCGCTGGCGAGGCGATGGATCTCGTCCCAGAATTCGCGCCGCGCCTTCGGGTCGACGCCGGCCGTCGGCTCGTCGAGCAGCAGCAATTTCGGCTTGTGCATGATGCACGCGGCGAGCGCCAGCCGCTGTTTCCAGCCGCCGGACAGCGTGCCGGCCAGCTGGTCGCGGCGCGTGGTGAGGCCGAGTTCCTCCAGTGTCCTGGCGACATACTCCTCGACCGGTCTCAGCTGGTAGAGCCGCGCCACGAATTCGAGATTCTCGCCGATGGTCAGATCCTCGTAGAACGAGAATTTCTGCGTCATGTAGCCGACTTCGCGCTTGATGCTGAGCGAGTCGGTGCGGATGTTGAACCCCAGCACGGTGCCTTCGCCTTCGTCCGGCGTCAGCAGGCCGCACATGATGCGGATGGTGGTGGTCTTGCCCGAACCGTTGGGGCCGAGGAAACCGACGATCTCGCCTTCGGCGACCGACATCGTCACTTGGTCGACGACGGTCTTGTCGCCGAACCGCTTGACCAGGCCGTGAACGTCGATGGCGTTCATTTTGCCGTTTCCGCAAGCTCGACATCGACGATCTGGCCTGGCTGCAGCGGGCCGGCATCGCCCTCCGGCCGCGCCTCGACCAGATAGACCAGCTTCTGCCGGTTCTCGAGCGAATAGATCACCGGCGGAGTGAATTCGGGATCGGGCGAGACATAGCTGACGCGCGCCTTCACGCCCTCGCCACAGCCGTCGCAATGAACGCTGAGCAGGCTGCCGATCCTGACCGAAGAGAAGGCAGCCTCCGGTATGTAGACGCTGAGTTTCACCGCGCCGTCGGGCAGCATCGAAATGACCGGCGCGGTCGGACCGGCCGTGTCGCCGGGATTGCGGATGACATCGTTGACGCGGCCGGGCGAAGGTGCGGCGAGCGTGCGCTTGGACAGCCGCCACTGAGCCTGCTGCAGGGCTGCCTGTGCCTGCTTGACCTGATTGTCGGCGGCCTTGATCGTCTCGGGCCGCGCCGGCAGGCCGCCGACGGCGAGATTGGCCTGCGCCTGGCCGACCTGGGCGTTGGCCGTCTCCAGCGTCGCCGAGGCGGTGTCGTAATCGGCCTGCGTGCCGGTGCCGCGCTTGAACAGGTCGGCGGCGCGATCGTATTTGCGCTTGGCGTCGTCGGCCTGCGCCTTGGCCATGTCGACCTGCGCCTTGAGTGCGGCGATCTCTTCCGGCCGCTTGCCGACCTGCAGATCGGCGAGCTGCGCCTGCGCCTGGGCGAGGCTTGCCTCGGCCTGGGCCACCGCGATCTTGGCGTCGGCGCTTTCCAGCGTCACCACCGTCGTGCCCGGCATGACGCGATCGCCGCGCTTGACGGCGACGGTCTCGACCTGCGCCACCTCGATCGGCGCCAGCAGCACATAGTCGCCCTCGACATAGCCGACGGCGAGTGGCGCGGCGGGCGCACAGGCACTGAGGAGCTTCGCGGCAAGCGGCAAGGAGCAGAGGAAACTCATTGTTTTGATCCAATTGGGGGTTTTGATCCCATTTTGGGTTTTGATCCCATTCGGGCGGCCAGTATGGCGCTGAGATTGTCCGTGGTGACCGCCACGACCTTGGCGGCCTCGGCGGCGCCGATGTCGTGCCAGCCCATGCGGCGCTTCACCGCCTCGCGACCGATGCGGAAATAGACGACCTGGCCGATCAGCGTGAACACGGTGAGCCGGGTCCGCTCGCTTTCGGCCGGCTCGCCGGTCGCCTGCTCCCAGAGATGGCACAGCCGGCGATGCGTCGGCTCGAACACACCGTCATAGATGCGGTCGAGCGCAGCGGTAGGATGCTGCAGTTCGCGCAGCAAGAACTGCACGATCTCGCCGGCGTGCGGCTGCGCCACGACGAAGCCGACGATCCCCTCTATCGCGGCGAAAAGCTGCGCGCGCGCCGCCTCGGGATCGCCCGCAGGCGCGGCCTGGCCACTGCCTGGCGCCTGGCCGGCGGCCAGTGCCCGGCCGGCAACCGCCTGAACGGTCTCGACGATATAGTCGGCGACGGCGGCGCGGAGGCCTTCCTTACCGCCGAAATGATAGGCGATCGAGCCGATATTGGCCTGCGCCTCGGCCGCGATCTCACGGGTCGAGGTGCCGTCGAAACCCTGCCGGCCGAACAGTTTCAGCGCCGCCTGCACGAGTACGGCACGCGTCAGCTCCGGTGATGTCTCGCGGCGTGAACTTTTAGCGTCGGGCAATTTGATCATGGGCAGACTTTAATCAATCGATTGATTAAAGTCAACTTGTGTTCAGAGCCGTCTTGCCATCGCCCGCGCCAAACGCTTTAGTGCGCTGCCATGGGCAAGGAAGTCGAGCGCAAGTTCCTGGTCTCCAGCACCGCATGGCGGGGCCTGGTCGAGGCGGATATCCGCATTCTCCAGTTCTATCTCGCCACGGCGCCCGGGCGAACCGTCCGCATCCGCATCAGCGACGGCGCTTCCGCGGAGCTGACGCTCAAATTCGGCAGCGGCGTGCGCGAGCGCGACGAGTTCGAATATCCGATCCCGCTTGCCGATGCCCTGGAGATGCTGGACTTCGCCATTGGACGTGTCATCGAGAAGACACGTCACCATGTTAGGCATCGCGGCTATCTCTATGAAGTCGATGTCTTCGGCGGTGCGCTAGCGGGACTTGTGGTGGCCGAACTCGAGACTCCGGAAGATGTGCCGGACGAAATGCTGCCTGACTGGCTTGGCCGTGAAGTGACCGGCGAGCAGAAATTCTACAACGCGTCGCTCGCCCTCGGGGGGATACCGGAGATCGCCGCATGAGTTTTCGCATCGACCCGCGCCTGCCGTTGACCGATGAGGTCAGGCGCATCCTCGCCGAGGAAATCGGCAAGGCACTTCAGCATCTGGATGCAGCGCGCAGCCGGCCAGAACAGGGACTGCACAAATGCCGCAAGCGGCTGAAGAGCGCGCGTGCCTTGTTGCGCCTGGTTCATTCCGGTGACGAAACATTCTGCACCACAGAGAACCAATGCTATCGCAACGTGGCGGCGCTGCTTGCCGGCCCGCGCGAGGCGACGGCGCTGATCGAGACCGTCGACCGGCTGGCAGCAGCTTTTCCCAAGGAGAGCGCCGATGGCGGGCTCGATGCCGTGCGCGACAGGCTGGTCGCGCGCCAGCACGATCTGCATGAGGGCGCCGGCCTCGAAGCAGCGATCGGCGCGGCGACCGCGGCCTGCGCCGACGGCATGAAGCGGATCGAAAGCCTTGCCTTGCCCGACCAGCCGGAACAGGCGGCCGACGTGCTTGCCGAAGGCGCCCGCGTCACCTTACGCCGTGCCAGGAAGGCGCTCGACAAGGCCGGCGCGCGCGGCGCGGCCGATGATTTCCACGATTTGCGCAAGGCGGCCAAGACGCATGGCATGCACCTGTCGCTGCTGGGCAGACTGTGGCCGACGCCGATCAAGGCGCGGCGCAAGGCGGTCGATGAACTGGGCGAGCGGCTCGGCGAACTGCATGACCTGTTCGTCATGCGCGCGCTGCTCGAGGCGGACGACGAGACGCTGGGGCCGTGCGAGGACACGAAGCTTCTCGGCAAGCTCTTGAAGCGCTCGGAAAAGAGCCTGCGGAAATCCTGTCTTGCCGAGGCCGCCGAATTGTTCGGCGACAGTCCCAAGCGCTCGACGAAGAAGCTCGCCCGCAAGGCGCGCGACGACCTGGCCAGCCCGGCGCACGACGAGACGGGCGCTGCCGCCGGCTGACGAAGCGCCGGCGCGCTGGCACTTCCCCGCCGGCCCGTGCTAGTCACACTCCATCATGACCGAGCCCGACACGCTTCTGGATCGACTTGGCCACTGGCTTGCCGGCCGGCTGCAGGAAGAATCCTCCGGCTATGAGCCCTATACCCCGTCCGACGCCGAGACGCTGCGCCGCACGCTGGAGCCAGGCGACATCCTGCTGATCGAGGGCAACCAAAAGATTTCGGCGGCGATCAAATACCTCACACAGTCGACCTGGTCGCATGCGGCCTTCTATGTCGGCGACGCGCTGGCCGAACCGGAGGACGGAACCGAGAGGCGGCGGCTGATCGAGGTGACGCTCGCCGAAGGCTGCGTGGCGGTACCCTTGTCGCGCTATCGCACCTACAACACCCGCATCTGCCGGGCGAGCGGGCTGACACCGGAGGACCGCGATCACGTCGTCGCCTTCATGATCGGCAAGCTTGGCCTGAAATACGACCTCAAGAACATTTTCGACATGTTGCGCTATTTCCTGCCGACGCCGCCGGTGCCGGTGCGCTGGCGCCGCCGGATGCTCGCCTTCGGCTCCGGTGACCCGACGCGGGCCATCTGCTCCTCGCTCATCGCCGAGGCCTATGGCCAGATCCACTACCCGATCCTGCCCGAGATCACCCATGCCCCCGGCCGTGCTTCGGCGCAGTCGACTTATATGCGCAAGGAAATCCTGCACATTCGCCACCACTCGCTCTACACGCCGCGCGACTTCGACCTGTCGCCGTTTTTCCGCATCGTCAAGCCGACGCTGGAATATGGTTTCGACTACCGGCAGATGGTCTGGGACGACAAGGCAAGCACAGACGCCGAAGCCGCAAAGGCTGGAGCTATCGCCTCAGACACGTGATGGCTTCGGCCTGGGTCAGGACATGCCCCTATGGCGCGGCCTATGCGGCCGAGGTGCAGGGGTTTCACATGGCGGCCCGCATCATGCCGAAACCGCAACAGCGCCCTGGCTTTCGGCTCTGCGTTCGACCCAGACATGGACCGGTTCGTCCCGGCCGCGGATGCTCACCGGTCCATGATCGCGCGCATTCAACCGTGTCGTGGGCGATTCCGCCTTCGCGGCCTCGATCAGTCGTGACCCAAAGCAAATATTCGCCTGAAGCTCACGGCAGAGCGACTGCAAACGGCTGGCGACGTTGACGGTGTCGCCCACCACGGCGAAGGACAGATTGCGCTCGCTGCCGACCGCGCCGATGACGACTGCGCCATATTGAGCACCGATCCGAACGTCCAGCGGCGGATATCCCCTGGACACCCGCTGTACATTCCAGTCTTCGAGAGCGGCGACCATCGCTTCAGCGCATTGGATGGCCCGAGTGGCGTCGTCATGGCTGGCTTGCGGAACCCCGAATGTCGCCATGATGCAATCGCCGATATAGTTATCGACCGTGCCATGGTGGTCGAAAACGACCTGTTCCATGCGACGGTGGAACTGACGCAGAAGTTCGAACACTGCTTCGGCCGGATGATCCTCGGAATAGTGTGTGAAGCCGACGATGTCGGCGAACAGCACCGCGATATCCTGCCGGCGGACCGGGCCGAAGGGCTCGTCATCGGTGGCGAGCTGGTCGACGACATTGGGCGAAAAATGCCGGGCGAGATTGGCGCGGGCGCGCTCTGCCTTGACATAGTCTTCCGACAGACGTCGGGAACGAGAGACGACCAGCGCCATGATCGCGCCGATAATCAGCACGACCAACACGTTGGTCGCCTGCGCGAATGTATCGACGAAATTGGGGTTGAGATAGAGGTTCAGTCGCTCTGTCACCGGCAGCGAATAGAGGTTCGTCGCCGGAATGACGGTTCCCGGATGAGAAATCACCCATCCCACCCCGATCGCCCACGTCAAGGCCGCGAGCGCGCCGAGATAGAGCGCCAATCGTGTCGAAAGCGTCAGCGCGCCAAGGCATATGAAAATCAGCAGGAATTTGAAGCTGCCCTCGCGCAGTTGCATCGCGGCCGGCGCGACCTCCTGGGAAAACGGGTTGGGCGTTACCAGCAGAATGGTCAACAGAATGATGTCCAGCGTACCGACGAGGTAACCGATCCACCATGGCGCAGTGCGACGGCGCGCAAAGAGAAACTGGATCAGGCCGACGAGTTGGAACAGCACGAGGCCCGCCAGCACGAAGAGCAGCGAAGCATCCCAGCGGCTGATCAATGAAAAGAAGCAGGAGATCGCGGCGAGCGATGCCGTACGCGCCCAGAACTGCAATGCAGCACCCTGGCGTTCAGCGCGCGCCCGCAAATTTTTCAGGCGCGAATAGCGGCGAAGTTCAAGTGTTGGTGCGGTCGGCATAGGATCTCTTCGATTTCACGGGGACGTGTCACGCATTCGGCAAACCCGCTCTCTACAGCCTGGCAAATCAGTGCGCGAATCCTATCATGAATGTTGGTGTTCTATCCCAACGCGCCTACGGGCGGGGTCGGCATCACTGGTCGCATGGCTGGTCCCGGCGGCAAGCTGGTGGCGATGGTGGCAGTCGGCGCCGCCGGAGCGGGCGCGACATGCTCAGCCGCCAGATGCAATCCTGCTTGGGATGATTGGTCAGGCCGGCAAAGGACGGCGTCCCTTTGCAGGAGCGGCGGGCTGGGCGCCGGCATCGCGCGGGTGCGGGCCGATCGGCATGATCGCAGGGAACGGCGTCGCGCCAAAGGCAAACGTGAATTTGTAGCCGGTCAGCCCATCCTCCGGCGTCGTGTGCTGGTCATGATGGGCGAGCAGCTTGACGCGCTCGGCCAGTTCCTCGGCCTCACGCCGCACCATCTCCGCCGTCTCCGGCCGCATCCGCCTGGAGAAACTGACGAAAGTCGCCTCCTTGTCGATATGGGTGATGGCCCAGCCGATGAAATTCTTGTTGGTCATCTCGAACAGCGGCCTCAGCGGTCCTTCGAAATTCCACTGGATCGGTGTTTCGACCAGCAGTCTTGCCGAAAGACCCCGGCCGAGCGCGATTAGGCCGAGCTCCTCGAGGTCGCGCAGATAGAGGAACATCGAGGCCTCGCTCAGGCCTTGCGAGCGCATGATGCCTTCGGGCGTGAACTTTTCCGACAGCATGACGAAAATGAACAGCAGCGCCGGCCGGCCGGCGAGCCGGCGCTCGATCTCGGGCGCGATGTGGTTGAGCGGCCCCGGCCCGCGGTTCATAGAGCCGAGCACGTTTTCCAACTCTACACCGGCGGCCGCGCAGATCTCCACCAGCCGGTCGAGCTTGCAATTGCGCTCGTGGAAGATGCGCTTCACCGTCGGCTCGGAAACGCCCATGCGTTCGGCAAGCTGGCGATAGGTGACGCCCTTGGCCTTCAGCGTCCGCTTCAGCGCTTCGAAGATCAGACCGTTCATGGCATGCACCTCTTGCAGGCAGTTTCGTATCGATATTTGATACTAGCGGTAATCGGGCTTCCGGAAAAGTATCGAAAACCCCAAGCTCTCGCCTGTCATCACAGGAGAACAGCCATGAACCGCCTCTCAGCCTTTGCCCTTGCCGCCGCCATCGGTATCGCCGCCGCACCCGTCGCCCAGGCCGGCGAGCTCTGGCGCGCCACGGGCCTCGAACAGCCGGAATCGGCGCTGTTCGACGCCGCCAACAACCGCATCATCGTCTCCAATATCGTCGGCAATCCTGGCGAGGCCGACGGCAATGGCTATCTCTCGGTGCTGTCCCTCGACGGCAAGACGATCACCCAGCACTGGACCGACGGCATGGACGCGCCCAAGGGCATGGCGATATCGGGCGGCAAGCTCTATGTCGCCGACATCACCAAGGTCCGCGTCGTCGATCTCGCCAGCGGCAAGCTGATCGCCAGCATCGTGGTGCCGAATGCCGTGTTTCTCAACGACATGACCTCGGACCATACGGGCAAGGTCTATGTCAGCGACATGCTGGCCGACACGATCTACCGCATCGACGGCGACCGGCCGGAGCTGTTCGTCAGGGATGCGCTGCTCGCCTCGCCCAACGGCGTCTTCGCCGACGGCGACAGGCTGATCGTCGCCTCCTGGGGCAAGGGCATCAAGCCCGACTTCAGCACGGCGGAGCCGGGCGGGCTGCTCGCCGTCGATCTCGCCAGCAAGGCGGTTTCGCCGCTGCCCGGCGCGCAGAAATTCGCCGACCTCGATG
Organism: Mesorhizobium japonicum MAFF 303099; assembly: GCF_000009625.1. Classification (NCBI taxonomy): domain Bacteria; kingdom Pseudomonadati; phylum Pseudomonadota; class Alphaproteobacteria; order Hyphomicrobiales; family Phyllobacteriaceae; genus Mesorhizobium; species Mesorhizobium japonicum. The sequence goes on along the minus strand of NC_002678.2, from coordinate 3,640,670 downwards.
GCGTCATCGCTATCGGCGACACCATCTATGCCACCGCCTACATGACCGGTACGCTCTACCGCTACAAGGCCGGCGGTGCGCCGGAGGCGGTGGCGCATTTCAAGCCGGGCAGCGCCGATATCGGCACCGACGGCAAGTCGATCCTCTACGTGCCGCTGATGAACGAGGGCGAGGTGGCGGCATTGAAGCTCGATTGAGACCCGGTGCTCTTGGGGTCGATCCGCGCAACCTCTGGCTAACAACCGTTGGATGGACCGTGCTACGACGGTCCATCCAACGATGATGGTCAAGGAGGATTGCCATGGACGATCGGGAGATCCGGGCGGCTCTGGATCGCCACTGGGCGGCCTCCGATGCCGGCGACCTCGAGGCGGAACATGAGATCTACCGAGACGATGCGGTGCTCGACTATCCACAATCGGGCGAGCGCATCCACGGCCAGCGCAACATCCAGTCCTCGCGCGCCGCGCAGCCCAACCGCAAGCGTTTTGCCGTGCGGCGGATCACCGGCACGAATAACCTCTGGGTCACCGAATATGTCCTGACCTATGACGGGCGGCCCTCCTATACGGTCAGCATCATGGAGTTCCTCGACGGCAAGGTGGCCCGCGAGACCCAGTATTTCAGCGAGGCGTTCGAGCCGGGACCATCGCGCGCGCAATGGGTCGAGCGCATACCGTGAGCCGTGGTGAGGATCATCCGCCGATCGCTCGTTCGGAGCTGCCTGATGATACGGCCGCTCTCGCCCGTTACCTCATCGGCAAGCTGGTGGTGCGCGACTTGCCCGAAGGCATGGTCAGCGGCCGCATCGTCGAGACCGAGGCCTATGTCGTCGGCGATGCCGCCGGGCATGGTTTCAGGGGGATGACCCCGCGCAACCGTTCGCTGTTCCTCGAGCGCGGCCACGCCTATGTCTATCTCGCCTATGGCGTCTCCATGATGCTGAATGTCTCAAGCGAGGTACCGGGGATCGGCACCGGCGTGCTGATCCGGGCGCTCGAGCCGCTCGACGGTATTGAAATCATGCGGCGCAATCGCGGCGTCGAGCGCCTGCGCGACCTGGCGCGCGGGCCGGGAAGGCTGGCGGCGGCGCTGCGGATCGACCGGTCGCTCGACGGGCTCGACCTCTGCCGGAAAGGCCCTCTATGGCTGGCGAAGGATAACCAAAAACCCGGCGAGATCGGGCAGAGCACAAGGATCGGCATCACCAAAGATGCCGCCCGGCTGCTGCGGTTCTATGTCAGGGGCAGCCTGTTCGTCAGCGGTCCGAGATCGCTTCAGGAATAAGAGACCAGCCGGCTTTCGCAGCACGACCCCCTCAGACTGCGATTTGCAGCGTTCCGTAGCGCTTTACCTCGGCTTCGATCTCCCTGACCAAAGTCTCGAGCGCGGGGTTTCTGGGGACCCGCGCGCGCCTGATGACATAGGCCAGGTCTGGAGGCTTGGGGAATTTGTCGTCGACGATTTCCATGGCGGGCTGCAGGTAGCGCTGACTCAAAAGTGCGACGCCGAGCCCCGCGGTCACGCCTGCAATGATCCCGGCTGCGCTGGAGCATTCGAACACGGTCTCCAACACCGTATCCTCATCCTGCCCGACGTCGATGCCCCAGCGCCTATAGAAGCAATTTTCATCGAAGGAAAGAAACGGGACCGGCTTCCCGGCCGACAGGACCAGATCGCGCGATTTCACCCAATGCAGCGTCTCGCGGAACAGGAGGATATCGGCGGGGCGGACCTCGTGCTGGAAGACCTGGATGATGGCGGCATCAAGGGCTCCCTGGCTGAGCTGTTCCTGCAACACGAGGCTCATGCGCACCTGCGTGCGGACGCTCACCTCCGGGTAGAGCCGGCGAAAGCGGCCGAGAATGCGCGAAAGGTCCGTGCACGTCGTATCCTCGGTCATCCCCAGCGCGATCTTGCCTTGCAAAGGGCTTTTCGACAGGCTCAGGACCGCCTCGTCATGGATGCCGAGAATGCGCCGCGCATAGCCAAGCAGATCCTGTCCGGCCGTGGTGAACATCGGCGCATTTGCTTTCCGGGTGAGGATTTCGCAGTCGAGACTCGTTTCAAGCCTCCTGATCTTGTGGCTGACGGCCGACTGCGACAGGCCGAGAATCTCGGCCGCGCGCGTGACGCCGCCGTGCCTCTCGATCGCGACCAGTGCGCGCAAGGCGTCGACATCCAGTCGGCGGCTCATCACTCCGGCCATGACAATCCTCGCTCGAAACCAACCAGATGCGTCAATTTCTGATCCTCTGATGTCCGCCAAGCAAGTTGATATGCCGGTTTTCGGACCACTTCATGATCATATCGAAATTTGTCATGTGCAAAGGCGCATGCGTGTCGTCAATAGTCCGCGCCAAAATTGGCCATGATCCGCTTCCGGGTTACGGACGCCTGACCAAAGAGATGCCATGACGCTCCTACACGCCAAAGCCCATCGCCTCGTGTGGCCAATGATGGCGACCGCGCTGGTCGTAAGCTGGAGTTCCGGCTTCGTCGGCATCCGCTACGCCAGCGAGAATGCCGATGTCATGCAGGTGCTGTTCTGGCGGACACTGATGTCCGGATTGATCCTCTTGCCATTTGCTCTCCTGATTGGACCGCGCATAAGCGCCCGTGCCTTGGTCCAGCAGATGGTCTTCGGCGTGGCGATGATGTTCCTCTATCTCGGCGGATTCGCGCTTGCCATCGGCCAGCGCGTGCCGACCGGCCTTGTCGCGCTGATTTCCGATCTTGTCCCGCTCGCCATCGCGGCCTTGTCGCAGCCGGTTCTGGGACACCGACTGACCGGGAGACAATGGATCGGAACGGCCCTCGGAGTGACGGGCGTTCTCATCGTCTCGCTGGACAGCCTGAGCCTCGGGACGGCCCCGGCCTGGGCATATTTGTTGACAGTCGCTTCCATGATGGTTCTGGCGCTGGCAACCCTGGTGCAGAAGCGGATGGGGACGATCAATATGCCCATCTATCAGAGCCTGTGCATTCAATGCCTGACGGCAGCAGTCCTTTTCGCCGCTTGCGCCGAATGGAATGGCGGGCTGATGCCGCCCCTCGATGCCCGGTTCGGATTCGGCATCGCCTGGCTGGTGCTGTTTTCGACCTTCTTCTGCTACAGCACGTACTACGCAAGCCTGCGCCTCTACACCGCCTCACAGGTCAGCAGCGTGATCTATCTCAGCCCACCGGTGACGATGCTCTGGGGCTGGTCGATGTTCGGCGAGCCGCTTTCGAAGGCGATGCTGGCTGGCCTTGCGGTGACCTTGTTCGGCGTCTGGTTCACCTCGCCGGGCAGCGCAGCGTCGAAGGACTTTCAGCTCAGTCAGCAGCAGATCGGCTAATCACCGAGGCGAAATCGGCCTCATGATTGGTCGCGATCCACGCTGGCGTCGCTTCGTCCACGGACACCAAAGGAGGTAAACCCATGAAGCTCACAGATTTCAAAGCCCTGACCTTCGACTGCTACGGCACCCTGATCGATTGGGAATCCGGCATGATCGACGGGCTGAAGCCGCTGACCGGACGGGCCGCTCGCACATTGGGCCGGAACGACATTCTGGAAGCGCACGCCCGCCACGAATCCAGCCAGCAGAACTGGACGCCGGGGAAACACTACCGCGACCTTCTGGCGATCGTTTACAAGCGACTTGCCGAGGAGTGGAGTGTCATCGTCACCCCTGAGGAATGCGTGGCGTATGGCGAAAGCGTGAAGGATTGGCCGGCTTTTGCCGACTCCGCGGAAGCCTTGCAGTATCTCAAAAAGCACTACAAGCTGATCATCCTCTCCAACGTCGATAACAAAAGCTTCTCGTTCAGCAACAAGAAGCTCGGCGTGGACTTCGACGCGATCTATACGGCGGAAGATATCGGCTCCTACAAGCCTTCCGACCGGAACTTCGACTATATGCTCGAAAAGCTCGGTACAATCGGGATAGAGAAGCGAGAAATCCTACACACCGCGGAAAGCATGTTCCACGATCACGCTCCCGCCAACCGCTTGGGCCTGACATCGTGCTGGATCTATCGCCGGCATGCGGATCAGGGCTTCGGCGCCACGATGAACCCAGGCGAGGTACCAGCGGTGGATTTCCGCTTCGACAGCATGGCTGACCTGGTGAAGGCGCACGCCGAAGAATTGCGGGGCTGACATCCGAGCCGCCAGGCAGCTTATCGCGTGACAGCACGCGCCGGCCAGGCATATCCCGGTCGCCACCGTGCCTCACTTCCCTACCAGCTGCGCCCGTGCATCGCTGATCGAGGCGGCGTAGGTCACCAGCGGGCGCTTGACACCGTGGTTGATCAGCATGCGCCGTATTGGCGGCGCTGCACCCGCTATGATGAAGCGGACACCGGCGCGCCTGGCCTTGTGGGCAGCACTTTCGATGACATTGGCGGCCGTCGAATCGAAGAGCGGCACGGCGGAACAATCGAGGATGAAGTTCTTGCGCTGGTCGGCGATGCGGTCGAGCACGCTGCCGACAGTGGAGGCGGCACCGAAGAAGAAGGCGCCGGAGATGCGATAGACGATGGTGTCGGCGTCGCTGGCCTCGCTGGGATCATAGGCGCCGGCGGCGTTGACGGTGTCGGCGATATCGTCCTGCACCAGATCCGCCTCGACCGCGACGGATTTCGCCATGCGGTCGATGAACAGGATCGAGCCCAGCGCGAAGCCGACGACGATGCCTTCAGTCAGGTCGCGGAAGACGACGATCAGGAAAGTCGCCATCAGCACCAGCGCGTCGCCGCGCGAAGCGCGCAGCAGCGTCGCGAAGGCCTGCTTCTCGAACATATTCCAGCAGACCACCGCCAAGACGCCGGCCAGGGCGGCGAGCGGGATGTAGCTGGCCAGCGGCGCGGCCGCCAGCATCAGCACGAGCAGGATGACCGAATGGACCATGCCCGAGACCGGCCCGTGCGCGCCGGCCCGCACATTGGTGGCGGTGCGGGCGATGGTGCCGGTGGCGCAGAGGCCGCCGAACAAGGCGGATGCGATGTTGGCGAAGCCCTGCGCCACCAGTTCGCAATTGGAGCGGTGCCGCCGGCCCGTCATGCCGTCGGCGACGACGGCGGACAGCAGCGATTCGATGGCGCCGAGCAGCGCGAAGGCGACGGCGTCCGGCAGGACCTCGATCATCCTGTCGAGACTGACCGGCGGAAGCGCAGGCCATTGCAGGCTGCGCGGAATGCCGCCATAGCGCGTTCCGATCGTCTCGGCCGGCAGCGCAAACAGCGCCACGACGAGCGAGGCCAGCCCGATGGCGACCAGCATGGCCGGCCATTTCGGCCGCCAGCGCTTCAGAAAGGCGATGGTAGCGATGGTCAGGGCCGCCACGAAGGTCGCCGCCGGGTTGATCGTGCCGGCCGCCTCGCCAAGTGCGATCAGCTTCGGCACGAACGGTCCGGGCTCCTTGCCCGGCAAAGTCAGGCCGAACAGTTCGACAATCTGGCCGGAGAAGATGATGACGGCAATGCCGGCGGTGAAGCCGACGGTGACCGGATAGGGGATGAACTTGATGTAGGTGCCGAGCCTGAGATAGCCGATGGCAAGCAGGAACACGCCGGACATCATCGTCGCCAGGAGCAGGCCATCGACACCGACGCGCGCCACCGTCGCCGCCACCAGCACGATGAAGGCGCCGGCCGGGCCACCGATCTGGAAGCGGCTGCCGCCGAACGCCGAGATGATGAAGCCGCCGACGATGGAGGTGTAAAGTCCGCGCTCCGGCGAGACGCCGGAGGCGATCGCGATCGCCATCGACAGCGGCAGCGCGACGATGGCGACGGTCAGCCCGGCCATGACGTCGGCCTTGAACTGCGGCAGGTGGTAGCCTTCGCGCCAGACCGTCACCAGCTTGGGCATGAACAATTCGGAAAATGTCGGCTTTGCCGACCCGTGGGCCGACCCTTGGGCCGACCCATGGGCCGACTTTCGGGTCGATTGATGCACTGCCTGCCGTGTCTGATCCATGGACTGCCTTCCGCACATGAAGGCGGCGGGATCGTCGGCAGGAGTGTCGGCGGTCGCCGTCGCGACTTATGCCGGCTCAGCCCTGGGATCTGGCGGCACGGCGGGTTTGAGGCGCACGCCCCTGCCGCCGCGCTCGCTGGCCTGGTTCTCGCCGATCAACTCCACCCCGGCCTCGTCGAGCGCCTGGATGACCTTCATCAGCGTATCGACCACGCCCCGGACCACGCCATCGCTCGCTTCCATGCGCTGGATGGTCGGAAGCGAAACGCCTGCGCGCTCGGCGAGCGTCTTCTGGTCGATGCCGGCCAAGGCCCTTGCGGCACGCATCTGCGCGGCAGTGATCATCGGCCGGACCCCATGTCTGAGTCTGCAGTAATAAGGTATAATACCATTGTCATGATGTTTCAAGCATCAGTATGAATGTCTGAGGCGTAAGCGCCTTCACCTGATTGTCCATTTTTTCCGATACTTCCCGAGGATTGCAGGCTAGGGTGTCGTCCATCTGGGCGGGGGCAACGCGGTTGAATATTTTCAAGACCTTGATGACATCGGCATGCCTGCTGTCGATGGTTCTGGCGCTGGCAGGCTGTGGTGGACACCTCATCAACAGATTGATCTGAGCGCAAGCCCGAGGGTGCAGTCAGGCGCCATCAGCATCGTCGCTCACCACCTTGCGGCGCTGCAGCAGCCGCGCCACCAGCCAGCACAGCATCGCCCAGGCGAAGCCCGCGCACCAGCCGGCCAGCACATCCGACGGCCAGTGGACGCCGAGATAGATGCGGCTGACGCCGACCAGCACCGTCGTCAGCACGGCCAGCGACAAGACGTAGATCTTCGTGGCCCTGCCATGCAGGAAGCGCGCCGCGAGCGAACCGAGCGTGAGATAGGTCACCGCCGACAGCATGGCGTGGCCGCTCGGGAAGGAAAGCGAGGTCACGCCGACCAGATGCGAAACGAGCTCGGGCCGCGGCCGGTCGACGCCGACCTTCAGCAAGCTCGACAGCACCTGGCCGCCGGCCACGGCGACGAAGATGAGAAGTGCCGTCCCCGGCCGGCGGATCAACAGCAAATAGAGGATCGTTGCCGTCGTGATCAGCACCAGCACGCTGGCGCTGCCGAGGCTGGTGATGTCGCGCATCGCTCCTTCCAGCCACGATGGGCCGATCGGGATTCCCGGCTGACCAACCTGGCGGAAGGCAAGCAGGATTTCGGTGTCGAAGGCGTGCGGCGCGGTTGCCCGCGCCACCTCCGTCAGCTCGACGAAGCCCCACAGGCCGCCGGCGATGACCAGGCCGGCCAGCAACACCGGGAATTCGATGCGGTTGAGCAGGGTGCTTGCGGTGTCTCTCATCGGGCCGGTGTCGCAATCTTCATCTCGATCAACGCCCCTGTAGATAGGGCCCGAGCGTGATCAGCGCCACGGCGGCGATCGCCAGCATGATGCCTGTGGCCTGCAGCGCGTTGACGCGCTCGCCGAAGAACACCAGCGCCACGACGTTGACCGAGACCAGCTGGATGACCGCCGAGAGGCTGAACGACACCGACATGCCGAATTCGCGGATCAGCCGCAGCATGATCAGATTGCCCAGCGAATAAAGCGCGAGCGTCAACAGGATCTTGCCCAGGCTCGGCGCCAGTCCCCATTGCTTGGCGGCGGTTGCCGCCAAAAGGAAGATCACCGTCGAAAAGCCAAGCTGCAGCAGTCCCGAAAAACTCACCGTCCCATCCCCCTCGAAGCGGCTGCCGCCGCATGTCCCGCCGACCTTGTTTCCGAAGCGCCTTGAGACGTCAAGCGACCTCCTTTCTAACGAAGGCCTTGGCAACGGCAAGGCTGAGGCTCAATGTGCCGATATCGCCCAGCTGTTCGATGGAAGGGCGGTCAGGGGATCATGATTCGTATTCTGCAGAATTTGGCGCGGCGCTGGAGCGAGCTTTCGCTTGCCCTGCAATTCCTCGTTGCGGGAGGCTTTGGCCTTCTGGCCGTCATGCTGGTGGTGGGCGCCTGGGTGACGTCGCAGATCCGGGACGGCGTCATCCGCAATTCGGCCGCCACGACGGCGCTCTATGTCGACAGCGTGATCGCGCCGCTGCTGCCAGACCTGCGCAAGAGCGAGACGCTCAGCGAGTCCGTCAAGCAGGCGCTCGACGAGACGCTCGGCCAGGGCGCGCTCGGCAAGCGCCTGGCCTCGTTCAGGCTCTGGCGCCGCGACGGCACCGTGCTCTATGCCAAGGACCCGACGTTGATCGGCCGCCGCTTCGAACTGACCGACGATCTGCGGTCCGCCTTCCAGGGCAACGTCACCGCTCAATTCGATACGTTCGACGAAACCGAAGGCAAGGAGCAGACCGTCGGCGTGCCGTTGCTGGAGATCTATAATCCCGTGCGCGAACCCTGGTCCGGCGAGGTGGTGGCCGTCACCGAATTCTTCGAGATCGCCACTGATTTCAAAGCCACGCTGGCCTCTGCCCTGCTGTCGAGCTGGCTGATCGTGGCCGGCACCACCCTGACGGCCTTTCTGCTCCTGTCGAGCATCGTGCTGCGCGCCAGCCGCACCATCGACGATCAGCGCGGGGCGCTGCGCCGCCAAGTGTCGGAGCTGCAGGGGCTGGTGACGCAAAACAGCGCCTTGCGGCAGCGTGTGCAGCGGGCGTCCCGCCGCGCCACCGCACTCAACGAACGATATTTGCGCCGGATCGGCGCCGACCTGCATGATGGACCGGCACAGCTCGTGGCCCTGGCGGCGCTGCGCATGGACAGCCCGGTATTCTCCGGCGAGGGCCATTGGGGCGAAAACCGCTCGACCGAGGTCGCGATGATCCGCAAGACGCTGGAGGATGCGATGCGCGAAATACGCGGTATCTGCACCGGTCTCGTCCTGCCGCAGATAGAAACGGCTGCGGCAACGGACATATTGCGGCTGGCCGTCGACGAACATGAGCGCCGGACGGGAACGTCGGTGACGCTCACACTGCCCAGGCATTTGCCTGAACTTGGCCCTTCCGAGAAGATCAGCATCTATCGTTTCGTGCAGGAAGGGCTGAACAATGCCTATCGCCACGGGCGGGCCAAGGATCAGGCGGTGCGGGCCGGGATGAAGAATGGCAGGCTTTTTGTCGAAGTGTCGGATGGCGGGCCGGGTTTCGATCCGGCGCGGGTCGACGGATTGGGGCTCGCCGGCCTCAGGGAGCGGGTCGAAAGCATTGGCGGCCAGTTCGAGACCGTGACCGGAGCGCAAGGCACGCGATTGGTGATCAGTCTTTCGGTCGAGGAGCAAGCATGATTGGCACTATCCGCATCGCTATTGTCGACGATCATCCGCTGTTTCGCGAAGGCGTGACGCGCAGCCTGTCGGAGATCGGAGGTTTCGAGATCGTCGGCGAAGGCGCGACAGCGCAAGATGCCGAACGCATCGCCTCGACGATGCAGCCTGACATATTGCTGCTCGATATCTCCATGCCGGGCGGCGGCCTGTCCGCGGTTGCAAGCATCCTTGCCGTCCATCCCGCCCAGAGGATCGTCATGCTGACCGTGTCGGAGACCAATGCCGACGTAACCACGGCGCTGAACGCAGGCGTGCAGGGCTATATCCTCAAGGGTGTCGGATCGCGCGCGCTTGCCGAAATCCTGCGCAATGTGGCGGCCGGCGAGAGCTATCTTTCGCCGACGCTGTCGGCGCGGCTGCTTTCCGATCTCCAGTCCCCGCAATCTGCCAACGGCGCGGCGGACCGGTTGCGGCAACTGACCGAACGGCAAACTGAAATCCTGCGGCTGGTGGCGGAGGGGCTCTCAAACAAGGAGGTCGCCTTGCGCCTGGAGCTGCAGGAGAAAACGGTCAAGCACCACATGACCGGGGTGCTGTCGAAACTCAATGTGCGAAACCGCACCGAAGCGGCTCTCATGATGCGCGAATTCCGCGAGCGGGACAGAAACCGCCCTTAGAGCAATTCCAGGAAAAGTGTGGAACGGCCTTCCCGGGAAAAACGCGTAGCGTTTTCCCTTGGGAATTGCGTCAAAACTAAACCAGTTTCACAAGGCTTTTAGACGGCTGACATCGGCCGGCGTGGCCCGGCGATCGATGATCGTGCGACCCAGCGCATCCTTCATTTTGAAACGGCCGTTCTCGATCTTTTCGGTGATGCCGTCGGGGTGTGTGACTGTAATCTTGTTGTCGCTCACCTCGACCTTGTCACCGGTCGTGCCGTTGACATGGCTGACGCCTTTGTCGACCTGACCCTTGCCCAACCCCGAGGTTTCACCACCGCCTTCGGTACCGGAATTGCCGCCACCGCTGTTGCCACTGTTGCCGCCGCCGTTGCCACCGCTGTTGCCGCCGCTATCGCCGCCGCCATTGCCATCACTGTTGCCGCCGCCATTGCCGCCGCCGTTGCCACCGCTGTTGCCGCCGCTATCGCCGCCGCCGTTGCCGCCGCTATTGCCACCGCCATTGCCGCCGCCGTTGCCGCCGCCGTTGCCACCGCCATTGCCGCCGCCATTGCCGCCGCCGTTGCCACCGCCATTGCCGCCGCCATTGCCGCCGCCGTTGCCACCGCCATTGCCGCCGCCGTTACCGCCGCCATTGCCGCCCTTGGCGGCCTGTGCCGATGCGGCGTCGATTCCGGGAGCGGATCCGTGCAGGGAAATTCGATAGGGAATGATGGTCAGCGCCAGAGCAGCCGCCGAAACGAGCGTCAGCCGGCGACACCGGGCCGTGATCGATCCGTGCATCCTGATCTCCGTCGATTGAGCCGGCGCGCCCACCCCAACGTTGCAACCAGCAACATCGCCGAAAGATGTGTTGGCCGGAAGCGACCTCCGACCGTTGCGTTTGTCCTCCAGGACTTTTGCCAGCGCAAGATTGGACCAAAGTCCGATGTCACGGTGACAACCGCCTCGCGCGGAGCTGCGGAGCCGCTATGATGTCACGAAAATGTGATCGGTCTGACGTAAGGGGTCGAACAGGCAACAAGCTCCAGCCACTCCAAAGCCAGAGGCCCTCCGTGACCGACCATCGCTCCCCCGACACCCGATTCCGCACCAGCCTGCTCGAGGAAAACGACAGTCCGGCCATCAACCCCACCGACAACCGCACCATGGGCGACATCATCGCCGCGCGGTTCTCGCGCCGGGGATTCCTGAAGGGATCGCTCGCCGTCTCGGCGATCGCCGCGACGGTCGGCCCGCTGGCCATGATCGCCGCCGACGATGCACGCGCCGCGGAAGGCTCGGCCTTCAAATTCGACGAGCTCGAGGCCGGCATCGACGACAAGCATCATGTCGCGCCGGGCTACGACGCCGACGTGCTGTTGCGCTGGGGCGATCCGCTGTTTGCCGATTCGCCGGAATTCGACCCGACGAAACAGTCGGCTGAGGCGCAGGCCAGGCAGTTCGGCTACAACAACGACTATGTCGGCTATATCGCGATCGACGGCTCGGCCGAGCACGGCCTGCTCGTGGTCAACCACGAATACACCAACCCGCATCTGATGTTCCCGGGCATCGTTTCGATCGTCGAGAAGGACGGGAAGAAGAAGGCCGAGGTCGCACCGCTCTCGAAGGAGCAGGTCGATGTCGAGATGGCGGCGCATGGCGGCACCATTGTCGAGATCCGCAAGGAGGGAGGCAAATGGCAGGTGGTGCGCGACGGCAAGCGCAACCGCCGCATCACCTCGACCACCGAGATGGCGCTGTCGGGGCCGGTCGCCGGCCATGACCGCGTCAAGACCAATGCCGATCCGTCCGGCACGAAAGTGTTCGGCACGTTCAACAATTGCGCCGGCGGCGTCACGCCGTGGGGCACGTATGTGATGGCCGAGGAGAACATCCACGGCTATTTCTCCGGCGAACTGCCGGAAGGCCACAAGGAAGCCGCCAATTACAAGCGGCTCGGCATTCCGGAAGGCGCCTATGAATGGGGCGCGCATTACGACCGCTTCAACCTCGCCAAGGAACCTAACGAGCCCAATCGCTTTGGCTGGATTGTCGAGGTCGACGTCAACGATCCGAATTCGACGCCGAGGAAGCGCACCGCCATGGGCCGCTTCAAGCATGAGGGCGCCGAATCGATCGTCGCCAAGGACGGCCGCGTCGTCTTCTATCTCGGCGACGACGAGCGCTTCGACTATGTCTACAAATTCGTCACCAAGGGCGCCTTCAACGCCAATGACCATGCCGCCAACAAGGACCTGCTCGACGAAGGCACGCTGCATGTCGCCAAATTCGCCGAGGACGGCACGGTCGACTGGCTTCCGATCGTCTTCGGCCAGGGACCGCTGACGGCGGAAAACGGCTTTGGCAGCCAGGCCGACGTGCTGATCGAGACGCGGCGCGCCGCCGATCTGCTCGGCGCCACCAAGATGGACCGGCCCGAGGACATCCAGCCCAATGGTGTCAACGGCAAGGTCTATGTCATGCTGACCAACAATTCGAAGCGCAAGGCCGACCAGGTCGATGCCGCCAACCCGCGCGCCGAAAATGCCTTCGGCCACATCATCGAGATCACCGAGACCAACGGCGATTTCACGGCCACCAAAGGCAAATGGGAAGTGCTTTTGAAATGCGGCGATCCGGCGGTTGCCGATGTCGGCGCCACCTTCTCGACGGCGACGACGGCCAATGGCTGGTTCGGCATGCCCGACAATTGCGCGGTCGATTCGGCCGGGCGCCTGTGGGTCGCCACCGACGGCCAGGGCCCGAAGGCCACCGGCCGCACCGACGGCCTGTGGGCGGTCGACACGGAGGGGGCTGCGCGGGCGACATCAAAACTGTTCTTCCGCGTGCCGATCGGCGCCGAAATGTGCGGCCCGCTGTTTGCGCCCGACGACCAGACCGCCTTCGTCGCGGTCCAGCATCCGGGCGATGGCGGCGAGGATTGGGAAGGCTTTGGCCGCCCGTCCTACTATGAAGACCTGTCAACGCGCTGGCCGGACTTCAAGCCCGAAATGCCGGTGCGGCCGTCGGTCGTCGCCATCACCAAGCAGGGCGGCGGCAAGATCGCGGTCTGATATCGGGTCCGCAAATATCGAGGGAGGGCTTCGGTTTGCCACCGCCCCTCCTTCGGCGTGAATCTATTCAAGCTCCGGGAAAGATTGGCAATTTACTGGTAGCGCCCTAGGTCGTTCCCAGGAGACCACCGCTATGTCGAAGTCAGTCTATGACCGCGGCCTGCTGAAGCCCGCCGACATCGCCAGGCTGCAGCGCGTCTTTGACGAAGCCTGCCTGCGGCGCGAAGCACGGCCCGAATCGCCGGAAGCGCGCGAGATCGCCCTCAACCTGCTCGCGCTCCACAATGCCGGCATGGTCGACGAGGAGATGCTGATGGAAGCCGTCGGTTTCCGTCGGCTGGAGCCGAAATCAGCGTGAGAAGCGAAGTCGCTAGCGGCCGGCTCCGGCGATCCGCCTGGCGATCGCCTTGCCCAGTATGGCGGCATTGGCGAAGCAGCCGCGAATGCTCGGCCGCATGCCGGTGAACCAAAGACCGGGCAGTTTCGGGTCGGCTTGCCCGCCGTTGAAGAGCGGGACACCCTTGCCGTCGAGCACGCCGAGATTGCCGACCATGCGCTCCAGCCCGGTGCGATAGCCCGTCGCGGCAATGACGATATCGGGATCGACCAGGCTGCCATTGGCCAGGATCACGCCGTCGCGGGTGAATTCCCGTATCGCCGGCACCACGGTGATCTTGCCCGATTTGATGGCGTCGACGGCGCCGTCGTCCGCGGCGATCGCGGTGTAGTCGGAGGTCAGGCGGCTGGCGCCGCCCGACGGCGCGGGCGGCATGCCGAATTTGGTGAGATCGCCGAAAACCAGGCGCTGCGTCGCGGCCATCACCGCATCGGCAACGCGCAGCGGCAAACGCGCCATGAGCGGCGAAAGCCGGTGCACGGCGATCTTGCCAATCCGCTTGGGCAGGAGCGCGGGGCCATTGCGGGCCGACAGCCAGAGAGAAGCCGTATCGACGCCGGCCAGATGATTGAGGGCATCGAAGCCCGAATTGCCGGCGCCGACGACCAGCACCTTCTTGCCGGCATAGGACTGGGCGTCGCCAAAATCCGCCGAGTGGATGATCCGACCCGTGAAGGCCTGCATGCCTTGCCATTGCGGCGTGAAGGGCTCCTTGTCGCGGCCGGTGGCGACGACGACGTGACGCGCCAGGCGCGAGCCGGCGCTGGTGCGCACCGCCCAATGATCGCCCCTGAACACGAGGGTCTCGACGGCGACGCCGAACTCCACCGGCAGCTGGTTCGCCTCGCGGAAATCGTTCATATGGCGGATGACGACGCTCTTGGGTGGAAAGGCTGGCGTACCCCCGGGATAGGAAAGGCCGGGCAGCGCCGAGAGATCGCGGTGGGTGTTGAGATGCAGCTGCTGATGCCGCCGATGCCAGGGCTCGGCGAGCCGGCTCTCCTTTTCCAGGATCGCCACCGGCACGCCGGCCTTGATCAGGGCCTGCGCGACAGCCAGTCCGGCGGCGCCGGCGCCAATGACGATCGCCGGCTCGACCGCCGCCACCTGCTCCACCCCCGGTCTGGTTGTCGTATCAGCCATTCACTCTCAAAACCCATTCCACCGCCACGGCATCCCGACAAGCTCGCAGGACGCTGTAACCGTTTGATCGCGCGCAAAACCATACAGCAGATCGGTGCTGATTGCCGAGGCCTTGCACGGGCCGCGGTTGCACACCAGAACATCGCACCGCCAGGTGTAAACAATTCCCGTCGCGGAAATGCGGCCAAAGCCACGACATGGTGCGGAATGCCGCGCTTCCGTCCGAAACCATGCAGCCCTATATGGCATATCGGCGGCATCGGCGATAATCAGGTCGCGGCAATGTGATTGATTCGAGTTCCGGGGGTTGGCGGATCTCGTTGCCGACGCAGGAATTCGAAACCGCGGCGATTTCGGCTTCCCGTGAAAAATCAAGGCGCCATGGCGCGTCCGGCGTGCCGAACGGCATGTCGCGCCACAGACGGCACGCGGAATCTCGACCATGCCCTCCTTGCGGATCTATTTCGACAAAATCCTCGAGCGTGCCTCGCCCAAGGTCGAGCGCCAGGCGCTAACGCATGTCGAACGCCTGGCAATGGTTCGCCGCCATGGCGACTTCTCGCTCGCCTATTCGACTGCCGTACAGCAGAAGCTTTCCTATTTTGGCGACGCCGACGGCTACATCGCCTTCGGCACCAAGATGAAGCATCATTTCGCGCTTGGCGACCCGGTGGCGGCACCGGCCCGGCGGCCCGACTTTATCAAGCGCTTCGTCGAGACCGCCGGCGACCCTTGGTTCGTGCAGATCAGCGAGGAGACCGCGCGCGTGCTGGCCGGGCTCGGCTACAAGGTCAACCGGCTGGGCATCGACACAAGCCTCGTCCTGTCCGAGCATGACTTTTCCGGCAAGCGCAACGAGACCGTGCGCTATTCCGAACGCTGGCTCTTGAAGAAGGGCTTTTCTTTCGAGGAAGACAAGCGGACGGTATTCCTCGACGAAATCGCCCGGCTGTCCGAGAACTGGCGCGGCGACCGCATCGTCAAGCGCTGGGAGATGGGCTTTCTCAACCGCCCGTTCTACGATCAGCTCGGCACCGACATGCGCCGCTTCGTCCTGCATGGTCCCGATGGCGAGCTGATCGCGCTGCTCGATTTCGATCCGCTGTTTCGCGACGGCAAGGTCATCGGCTACACCACCGCCTTCAAGCGCAAGCACATCGATGCCTCGCCGCATGCCGAGATCGGCCTGACCAAATTCGCCGTCGACCGGTTTCGCGAAGAGGGCATCTCGGTGGTCACGCTGGGCCTGTCGCCGCTCGTCGACGTCACCCCCAGCGGATTTGCCGAGAGCGATTTCTGGCGCAACACTTTTCAGCGCGCCTACGCTTCGCCATGGGTCAACCGCCGCAGGTTCAACCTGCAGGGCCAGGCGGCATTCAAGCGCCGCTTCCATGGCAAGGAAGAGCCGGTGTACATTGCTTTCCGCAAGGGAACCTATGTCGAGATGCTGGGCCTGCTGCGGCTGGTGAAAGCGATCTAGGAGGCCCCGGCGCGGTCCTGGTCAAGCCTTTCATTCGTCATCCTTCTCGCCGCGTCGCTCCGCTCCTTGCCTCGCGCTGGGATGACGGACGCCGGGTTGCCATGGAAGATATTTCCGCACCATGGCGCCAACTCGCAAAATCATTCCTCTACTAAATTTATAGAACTACCTAGCCTTGTCCCTCATCCAACCGGCGAGGCCGTTTTCCCGGCGCCGATCCGCAGCGAAGGAGAGGGATCATGTTCAATCTGACGAGACGCGTTTTCGGTATCGGCCTGCTCGCCGCGAGCATCGGCCTGTCGTTCGGCGCCGCCGCGCAGGAGCTGAAGCAGCTCAACATCGGCTATCAGAAGACCGGCCTGCCGGTGATCGCCCGGCAGCAGCAGGTGATCGAGAAGGCGCTCAGCGACAAGGGCGTCGCCGTCAAGTGGGTGGAATTCACCGCCGGCCCGCCACTGGTCGAGGCGCTGAATGTCGGCGCCATCGACGCAGGCTGGACCGGCGACGCACCGCCGATCTTCGGCCAGTCCGCCGGCGCCAACATCGTCTATGCGGCGGCATTGCCGTCCAATGGCGATGGCGAGGCGATCTTCGTCAAGCCGGCCTCGCCGGTGCAGTCGGTCGCCGACCTCAAGGGCAAGCGCGTCGGCGTCGGCAAGGGCACCTCCGCGCATAATCTTCTCGTCGCAGCGCTGGAAAAGGCCGGCGTCCCCTTCGACCAGGTCACGCCGGTCTATCTCAGCCCCGCCGATGCGGCGGCCGCCTTCGCCAGCGACCAGATCGACGCCTGGGCGGTCTGGGATCCGTTCTTCGCCATTGCCGAAACACGCTACCAGCCGCGCGTGCTGGCCCGATCCAGCGAGGTGCTCAAGGTCAACACCTATTTCCTCGCCAACAAGGATTTCGCCAAGGCGCATCCCGAAATCATCACCACCACCATCGCCGCTCTCGGCGAAGCGGCGAAATGGGCGGACCAGAACCGCGACAAGGTGGCCGAGGCGCTGCATGAGGTGACCGGTGTGCCCCTCGACGCCCAGACCCTCGCCGCCAACCGCAGCAAATTCGGCATCTTTCCGATCACCGACGAGATCGTCGCCAGCCAGCAGGCGACCGCCGACCGTTTCTACAAGCTCGGCCTGATCCCGAAGGCGGTTCGCATCTCAGACGCCGTGTGGACCGCCCCAGGCAATTGATCTTTTGTCTCGCGGCGCCGGGTGAGACCGCCCGGCGCCGCTGCCGTTTGTGCCTGTATCCAGGGAGATCCGCACGTGACAGCGTCAGACATGACCTCTCCACCCAGCCCGCTCGATTTCTTCTGGTTCATCCCGACGCATGGCGACGGCTCCTATCTCGGTTCCGAGGAGCAGCAGCGGCCGCCGGAGTTCGGTTATTTCAAGCAGATCGCGCAGGCGGTCGACCGGCTCGGCTTCCCCGGCGTGCTGCTGCCGACCGGGCAGAATTGCGAGGATTCCTGGATCACCGCGACGGGCCTTGCGACGCTGACCGAAAAACTCAAATTCCTGGTGGCGCTGCGGCCCGGCGTGACGCTGCCGACCTTCGCCGCGCGGCAGACCGCGGCACTCGACCGGCTGAGCAATGGCCGCCTGCTGCTCAATGTCGTGGTCGGCGGCAATCCGACCGAGCTCGCCGGCGACGGCGTCTTCCTGCCGCATGACGAACGCTATGCCCAGGCGCATGAATTCCTGACCATCTGGCGCGGCCTGGTCTCGGGCGAGCGCGTCAATTTCGACGGCAAATATTATCGCGTCGAAAATGGCCGCCTCGACCTTTTGCCGAGCCAAGAGCGGCCGCCGCTCTATTTCGGCGGATCATCCGACGCCGGGCAGGATCTCGCCGCCGACCTCGTCGACATGTACCTGACCTGGGGCGAGCCGCCGGCGCTGGTGGCCGAAAAGCTCGCTTCGGCGCGCAAAAAAGCGGCGTTGCGCGGCAGGAAACTGCGCTTCGGCATCCGGCTGCATTTCATCGTGCGCGAAACCGAGGACGAGGCCTGGCGCGCCGCCGATCGGCTGATCAGCCATGTCACCGACGCCCAGATCGAGAATGCGCAGGCGCGCTTCCTCAACCAGATGGATTCGGTCGGCCAGCGCCGCATGGCCGAGCTGCATGGCGGCCGTCGCGACAGGCTTGTCGTTTCGCCCAATCTGTGGGCCGGCGTCGGCCTGGTGCGCGGCGGCGCCGGCACCGCGCTGGTCGGCACGCCGGAGCAGGTCACGGAGCGCATCCGCGAATACCAGGCGATCGGCATCGACACCATCATCGGCTCCGGCTACCCGCATCTCGAGGAAGCCTACCGCGTCGCCGAGCTTTTGTTCCCGCGCCTCGGGCTCGGCACCAGGCGGCAGCAGGCGCATCGCGACATCGCCAACGAATTCTCGGTCGGCTTCCACGGCGCCGCCCGCCTGCAGGCCTCCTCATGAGCTTCTCCGCGCGCCTCCACGCAAACGCCATCGGCTGGGTGCTGCCGGTGCTGGTGATCGCCGGCTGGGAAGCCGCATCGCGCGCGGGCCTTGTGCCGGCCAATGTGCTGCCGGCGCCAAGCGCCGTCGCCGAGGCGTTCTGGCGGCTGACGCTGTCGGGGGAGCTGATCCGCAACATCGGCGTTTCGACGGCGCGCGCGCTCGCCGGCTTTGGCATAGGCGGCTCGATCGGCTTCGCGCTCGGCCTCGCCAACGGGCTGTCGCGGCTCAGCCGCGGCCTGACCGACACCACGCTGCAGATGGTCCGCAACATCCCGCATCTGGCGCTGATCCCGCTCGTCATCCTGTGGTTCGGCATCGACGAGGAAGCAAAACTGTTCCTGGTGGCGCTCGGCGTGTTCTTTCCGATCTACGTCAACACGCTGCTCGGCATACAGAGCGTCGATCCGCAGCTGGTCGAGATGGGCCGCGTCTACGGCATGGACCGGCGCGCCCTGTTCTTCCGCGTCATCCTGCCAGGTGCGCTGCCGGCGATCTTCGTCGGCCTGCGCTATGCCTTGGGCATCATGTGGCTGACGCTGATCGTCGCCGAGACCATCTCGGCCAGTTCCGGCCTCGGCTACATGGCCATGCAGGCGCGCGAATTCCTGCTGATCGATGTCGTCGTGCTGTCGATCCTGATCTATGCGCTGCTCGGCAAGCTCGCCGACAGCCTCGCCCGCCTGCTCGAGCGGCTGTCGCTCGGCTGGCATCCCGCTTTCCAGAACGGATGAGGTTCCGATGCCGGCCGCCAGCCTGACTTCCGTCCGTTCCTTTGTCGCAGCACCAGTGCCGACGCGCCCGGCGATTTCTGTCGAAGGCCGCCGCGCCTTCGCCTTCAAGGGTGTGGAAAAGCGCTTCGGCGACAAGATCGTGCTCGACGGCATCGACCTTGACGTGCCGGCCGGGCAGTTCGTCGCCGTCATCGGCAAGAGCGGCTGCGGCAAGAGCACGCTGCTCAGGCTGCTGGCCGGGCTCGACCGGCCGACATCGGGATCGCTGACGCTGGGCGCCGAGGAAGAGGGCCACAGCCGCACGCGCTTCATGTTCCAGGAGCCGCGCCTGCTGCCTTGGGCCAGCGTGGTGAAAAATGTCGAAATCGGGCTGACCGGCATCGCCGCCGGCCAGGACGCAAGGCAGCGCGCGCTCGACATTCTGGGCGAGGTTGGCCTCGCCGACCGCGCCGACGAATGGCCCTCTGTGCTGTCAGGCGGCCAGAAGCAGCGCGTGGCGCTGGCCCGCGCCCTGGTCGGCCACCCGCAGATCCTGGCGCTCGACGAGCCGCTCGGCGCGCTCGACGCGCTCACCCGCATCGAGATGCAGCAATTGCTGGAGCGCATCTGGCTCGCCCAGAAATTCACCGCCGTTCTGGTCACGCATGATGTCGCCGAGGCGGTCACGCTTGCCGACCGGGTGGTGGTGATCAGCGCCGGCAGGATCGCGCTCGACCTGGAGGTGCCGGTGGCCCGGCCGCGCCGGCGCGGCTCCGCCGAGCTCGCCCGCCTCGAAGGCACGATCCTGGACCGGCTGTTCGGCTAGGGCTGTCGGGGCAAGGCATTCCGTCTGAACCGGATAGATAACAGAATGGACCGACTGTTCTCTTGCACGTCGGGCGGTGCCTATCTTGCGGCGACAGTGTGATTGACGAGCGCCTTCCCCCACTCCGTCGCTGCTTCGCAGCGCCACCTCTCCCCCCGGAGGGAGAGGAAGGGAGCCAACCCTGTCGACCCTCGAAGCCCCCTACCGGTTCGCCCATACCAGCCCGGCCAGGCCGAGCAGCATGGCGACGAGGCCGATGTAAAGCCATTGCGACTGGCCGGTCATGAAGCTGCCGCCGATCACGCCGATGCCTTGCAGCGCCCACACCGCGCCGACAGCCAGCACAATCAAGGCCAGCAGATTTTTTGTCAGTCTCATTGACGGATCTCACTTTTGAAGTCGATCGTTCGCGGCGCCATGACCGTGATGAAAGAGCCAAAGGAAGGCACCCAATCACGCCAGATTCTACTTGGATATTAATCCGATATCTTGTCAAAGCGAGCTCGTATATCGGCTCGAATATCATCGAAAATGAATCAAATCGCGCCGGAAAATCCCTGACAGACTGTTACCTTCTGACTCCAAACGTGTGATCTCGCCACGGAACGGACAGATGCTTGCCGCATTTCCTGCCTTATTCGGCACCTAACGGCTGGGGTCTGTCAAAAACGGAGCCACCCGTCAAATATGAAGACCCTAAACCAGACCGCGCTTGTCGCGGTAACGATCGCTGCTGGCCTGATGGTCGGCGCTTCCGCCACTTCGGCAACCGCCGCCGCTGGCCAGTGTGGCCGTGCTTCCTGGTACGCACTGCACTCGCGCACCGCATCGGGCGAGCGCATGAACCCGTCGGCGTTGACCGCCGCCCACCGCACGCTGCCGTTCGGCACCAAATTGCGGGTCACCAACCAGAACAATGGCCGCAGCGTCATCGTGCGCATCAACGATCGCGGCCCGTTCATCCGGGGTCGCGTGCTCGACCTGTCGAAGGGCGCCGCCGGCCAGCTCGGCTTCATCGGTTCCGGCCATACCTCGGTCTGCATGGCGCGGGTTTGATATTATTTTCCCTGGACCATGATCTCTGCCGAACCGCAGGTCAGCGAAGGAAAAACCGGAACCACTTTTCGGGATCATGGTCTGGTGTCCCAGCAGCGGACACATTTCCTACACATTTCGGCACTGCACATTGAGCCGGCTCGGCCGTTCAAGCCCGATTTCCAAAGCCTTGAACGAAAGAACCATTCGTCACGCCACGTGACGTATTGCATCGCAGCAATTAGTTGTTAACCTCGCCACGAGACATTTGAGGCTCGGCGCTGCTCGTCGTCCCTTCGGTCGCAGCAGCAGCGGGGTTGTCGATGTTCTACCAGCTCTACGAATTGAACCATGCAGCGTTGCAGCCGGCCCGGCTCTATGCCGATGCGGTGCGGATGTTCTATTCCAACCCGCTCAATCCGATCGCGCACACGCACTGGGGCCGTTCGGTCGCGGCGGGTGCCGAACTGTTCGAACGCACCACGCGCCGCTACGGCAAGCCCGCCTTCGGCCTCGACAAGACCGTCGTCGACTGGAAGAGCGTCGAGGTCACCGAAAAGACCGTCTGGTCGAAGCCGTTCTGCAATCTCGTCCGCTTCGAGCGCGCCATGCCCGCCGGCCGCAAGCCGGATCCGAAACTGCTGATCGTGGCGCCGATGTCGGGCCACTATGCGACGCTGCTGCGCGGCACGGTGGAAGCCATGCTGCCCTACGCCGATGTCCACATCACCGACTGGGTCGACGCCCGCATGGTGCCGCTGGTGGACGGCAGCTTCGATCTCGACGATTATATCGACTATATCATCGAGATGTTCCACGCGCTGGGGCCCGACACCCATGTGATGGCCGTGTGCCAGCCTTCCGTGCCGGTCCTGGCGGCGGTGGCGCTGATGGAGGCGAAGGGCGACCCCTTCGTGCCCTCGACCATGACCCTGATGGGCGGCCCGATCGACACGCGCCGCAACCCGACCGCGGTCAATCTCCTGGCCGAGGAAAAGGGCATCGACTGGTTCCGCGACAATGTCGTCATGCGCGCGCCCTGGCCGGTGCCCGGCTTCGGCCGCGAGGTCTATCCGGGCTTCCTGCAGCTGTCCGGCTTCATGAGCATGAACCTCGACCGCCACATCATCGCCCACAAGGACTTCTTCATGCACCTTGTGAAGAATGACGGTGACAATGCCGAGAAGCACCGCGACTTCTACGACGAATATATGGCCGTCATGGATCTGACGGCGGAGTTCTACCTGCAGACCGTCGACACCGTCTTCGTGCGCCATGCCTTGCCCAAGGGCGAGATGAAGCATCGCGGCGCCGCCATCGATACATCAGCTATCCGCAACGTCGCCTTGTTCACGGTCGAAGGCGAGAACGACGATATTTCCGGCCTTGGCCAGACCAAGGCGGCGCAGGATCTGTGCATCAACATTCCGGCCGACAAGAAGGCGCATTACATGCAGCCGGCGGTCGGCCATTACGGCGTCTTCAACGGCTCGCGCTTCCGCTCCGAGATCGTGCCGCGCATCGTCGACTTCATCACCAGCTATGGCCGTCAGAACCGCGTCGCTGTGAAGCCGAAACTGGTCCGCACCGCCAAACGGTAAGCCGTTCCGGGACAGATCGGCAGCAGGGCCGATTCTGTTGCACAATAGAGGCTGCCCCTCCCCCGCGGGTAACCATGCTGCAAATCAGTCCGTCGTCGTAATTGACACGGACTGTCAATCGCCCTTAACGTTTCGTTAACAACAGGGTGAGCGGGGACAATGAATTCCTCAACAATGGCGAGAAGGCTGCGTTTGTGCGTGGCTGCGGCCGGTCTGGCAGCCACGGGAAGCTGGCCGGCAATGGCGGCCGGAGCGATGGCGACCGGGGGCATCACCTCGCAGCCGATCGGCCACTATGATTTCTGCAAGCTGCACCCCGGCGAATGCTCGATCCGTCCGAGCAATCTGGCGCCGGCAAAAATGACCAATGGGCTGATGCGCAAGCTTGCCGGCGTCTCCGCCAGGGTCAACGCCGCCGTCAAGCCGATGAGCGACATGGACATCTACGGCAAGGACGAGGTCTGGGCCTATCCCGACAAGGGCGTCGGCGATTGCGAGGACTACGTGCTGGAAAAGCGCCGCCGGCTGTCCCACATGGGCATCTCGCTGGCCGACCTGCTCATCACCGTGGTGCGCAAGACCGATGGCGAAGGCCATTCCGTGCTGACGGTGCGCACCGACAAGGGCGACTACGTGCTCGACAATCTGACTGACAAGGTCAAGGCCTGGGACCAGACCGGCTACCGCTTCCTCAAGCGGCAAGCGATCGACAACACCGGCCGCTGGGTCTCCATCCGCGGCGGCCAGCAGGTGCTGGTCGGGTCGGTGGAGTAGGGACTGCGGCTGCCGCAACTGCGCAGTAGCAGGCGCCGGCCGTCTTCATTCATGCTGCCATCGTCAGATTCTGCACCGCTGCCGCGCTCGCGGGTCGCGGCATGGATCCCTTGGGCTGCGGAGCAGCTCCAGGGGTCTACGCGTCCGCTTCGCTCCCGCTCCGCCCGTGGATGACGAAGGCGAGGAGGCTTCCGCCAATCTCTTAGAACTCTGCAGCGGCTGCACTGCCTTCGAGGCACCGTGCCCTTTGAGACTCTCCGAAAAATTTCCGCGCCTCTCCGTGAACCGTTTCCGTCCACCCGGCGACAGACAGCCGTGAACGACGAAAACCCAACCATGGAGACTTCAAATGACTGCTTTTCTGCGTAACACCCTCCTCGCCTTCGCTGCCGTGTCGGCCCTGGGCGGATCCGCAATGGCCGACCAGACGGTCAGCTGCGTCCACACCAACCTCAATGATCTCTGGGCCGGCCGCTGTTGCGGCACTGCCGGCGCGTCGGACTGCCTGGGCGGCGGCGGCAATGGCCGTGACCACCACGACAAAGGCAACCCGGGCACCAAGGGCGGCAACCCCAATGGCAGCACGGCCGGCAAGCCCTGATCCCGCCACAGCTGCCCGCCGGCGTTTTGCCGGCGGGGACTGTGTTGCGCTCCGGCAGACCGTCGCGAAACCCCGGTAAACCCAGCTACTTCAGCCGGCCAAGCGCGGCGCGGATCGATGCGGTGATGCGGCGCAGCTCCGCTTCGTCGAGCTTCTCGATGTTCTCGGCCAGGAGATTGGCGAGTTCGGTGGCGGCGGGATTGAGGCCCGACGTATCGAGTTTTACACGCGGGTGTGAAGCTTCTGCCAGCCGCGCCAGCTCCTCGGCATCGTCCCAGATGATGTTGAAATAGCCGATGATCTTCTGGATCAGCGTCCAGGTCGGCGCGCCGCGCCTGCCATGCTCGAGCGCCGACAGATAGGCGGCGCTGACACCGATCGCCGCCGCCATGTCCTTCTGGCTGACGCCGCGCTCGTGCCGCAGCGCCCGCAGCCTCTCACCGAACGGCGTCATGCGCCTCCGATCCTCATGAGCGTGCCCGCCGCAGCCTGATATAGAGCGCGCCCGCGCCGCCATGGTTGCGGGCGGCATGGTCGTGGCTGGAGACCAGCGGCCGGAAGGCCGGCGTCGACAGCCAGGCGGGCACGGCGCGCCGCAGCACGCCGTCGCCGCCGGAGGACGACCCCTTGCCGGTGATGACAAGCACATAGCGGACGCCGCCGGCATGCGCCCGGTGCAGGAACGAGAACAGCAGTGAATAGGCCTCGTCCTGCGTCATGCCGTGCAGGTCGACGCGGCCTTCGATCGGCAGCCGGCCCTTCGACAGTTTGTCCAGCGTCGGCTCGTCGAGCCGGTGCGTGACATGCTGCACCTTCGGCTTTGCCGCTCCCGGCGCATTGGCGGCGGGCTGGGCCGGTTGCGGCGCCGTCGGCTTGGCCTCGATGGCCATTTCGGGAATGTCGACCGAGGCCCTGCCCTTGAGCGGCTTGGCCGTGCGCGCCACCAGGTTCCACAGCACCCGGTCGTCTTCGCTCAGCCGGTCCGGACGCTTGCTCATTTGGCGCCCCTGGCCAGCGCGCGCGGCACCAGCGCATAGAAGTCGGCGGCGTTGCGCACGACGCCGGCGATCTCGCCGGCGGCATCGCCCGAACCGGCGAAGAGATCGCCGCGCGCCGGCCCGGTGATGGCCGAGCCGGTGTCCTGCGCGATCATCAGCCGGCGGAACGGTCTTTTCTCGAAAGCGGTCAGCGTCGGGGCGTCGATGTAGAAAGGCGTGCCGAATGTGTGCAGCAGCCGGTCGACGGCGACCGAGCGGCCCGGCGTCAGCGGCACCTTGGCGGCGGCGATCGGGCCGAGCGCGGCGTCCTCGACATCGGCCTCGCGGAAGAAGATGTAGGAGCGGTTCTGCCACAGGATCTCGTCGATGCGCTGCGGATGCGCCTTGAACCAGGCGCGGATCGACTGCATCGTCACCTGCGCCAGCGGGATCTCGCCGAGCTCGCTCAGCACCTTGCCGGGTCCGGTGAAACGCTGGCCGGACTTGGCCGCATAGGTGACGCGGCGCAGCCGGCCATCGGTCATGGCGAGCCGTGCGGCGCCTTGCACATGGATGAAGAAGGCGTCGACCTTGTCGGCCAGCCAGGCGATCTCCAGCCCCTGGCCTTCAAGCGCGCCGCGCTCGATAGCGCCACGGTCGAAATATTCGGCCAGTCCATCCGCCGTCCGGCGCGCGAAGGCCAGGTAAGGATCCATCCCGTCGGGCCGGTTGGCGTCGTCGACATCGACGAGATCGGCCGGCCGCGACAGCAGCGGCACGACAAAGCGCTCCGTGCGCACCGGCGAGGCCTCGACCTGCGGCTCGTAGAAGCCGGTGACGAGGCCGGCGCCGCTCTCGGGCCGGACCAGCATGGGGACAAAATGGCGCTCGAAGAAGGTGCGGGCTTCCGGCCGGCTGGCGGGCGCCGCAGTGCGCGCTTCGGCGTAGGCCACCGTGAAGGCGCCGAAATCGACACCGAGCGCGCCGCTGCGATAGGGTTTTACCGGCACATGGAAGGCGCAGCGCCGAAACGCGGCGAAGGCCGGCAGAGGATCGTCATCGCCCCAGCCGGGCAGATCGTCAAAGGATTTTTCGATGAAGAGAGGCGATAGCGACACCGGAGCCCCGTCGCTTTAAAGCGCGTCGTGTTTGAAGAGAGTCATGCGACGCGCTTCGGGTTTTGATTTTGATGCAAGTCGCTGTCCCAAAACCGCTTCGCACTTTTGGGCGACATGCATCGGGGCTCAGTCTTCTTCTTCGGTGGCGATGAGCTTCCAGTTCGGATCGCGCGAGCGCGTGTCGCGGGCGAAGGTCCAGACATCCTTGACCTCGGCCACGGTTTCCGGATCGCCGTCGATCACCGTGCCGGCCTTGTCGCGCGTCGCCGAAATCAGCTCGCTGATGATGCGCAGCGTGACATGCGCCTCGCCGCCCTTCATCTCGGCCGAGACGATATCGGCCTTGTCGATGCCGACGAAGGAGGACTGGATCTTTTCCGACTTCGCCTCGCGCTCGCCGATTGCCGCGACGAAGCCATCGAACACTTCGCGCGACAGCAGGTTCTTCAGCGTTTTGCGGTCGCCATCGGCATAGGCCATGACGATCATCTCATAGGCCATCTTGGCGCCGTCGACGAAACCCTTCGGATCGAAGGACGGGTCATTGTCCTTGATCGCGCGCAGGCCCTTGTTGAGATCGGTGTCGGGCTTGGCGAAGGCGTCGATCGCCGTATAGGCGTCGGCCGGCGCCGGCTCGCCCGGCAGTCGCTTGCGCGGCAGCGAAACGACATTTTCGGGTTTCTGCGTGGCGTCCTTGTCGGTGCGCGCCGCCGAGTAGGGATCGAAGGGCGGCCGCTCGCTCCCGGTCCGACGGCCCAGCACGTTGCGCAGCTGGAAGAAGATCACCACCGCCGCGATCAGGAAGAAAATCGTGCCGAAGTCGAAGAAGCCCATATCTTCCGCCAATCAATCCCTGCCTCGAGGCCGGACCATCCGGCCAACAGGCCGCGGTCGCATAGCGTTCAACATTCAAAGCATATAGAACGCAAGGCGCAATCATTCAAATCAAAGGCAGGCATACCTATCTAACGGCCTCAGTGCCAGCGGCGATTGGCCGCCAGGGCCAAAACAATCGAAACGACCGGAAGGTTGGCAAGACTTGCGCATTTCGCTGCTTCCCCTGTTTCTTCTCGCTTTGCCGCTGCTGGAAATCGCCGGTTTCGTCATCGTCGGCCGTGAGGTCGGCGCGCTGGCGACGGTCGGCCTGGTGCTGGCGTCGAGCATCGCCGGCGTGCTGCTGCTGAGACACCAGGGTTTCGGCGTCATGGCGCGGGTGCGCGCCGAGATGGATGCCGGCCATGATCCCAGCCGCCATCTCGCCCACGGCGCCATGATCGTGGTCGCCGCGATCCTTCTGATCATCCCCGGCTTCATCACGGACATTATCGGCCTGCTCTTGTTCCTGCCGCCGGTGCGCGACCTGGCCTGGCGCCGGTTCAAGGGCCGCATCGTCGTCGCCACCGATTTTTCGACAGGCGGTTTTCGCCGGTCGCGCGACAAGGTCATCGACCTCGACGACGGCGACTATTCGCGCGAGGATGATTTCAAGCGCGGCCCGGATCACAATTCGCCGTGGCGGCGGCTGAAGGACGATTGAGGCGGCCCATCCGACGCTTCGTCATCCTGGGGCGGAGCAAGGAGCGAAGCGACGCGCGCAGACCCCAGGATCCATGCCGCGACCTCTGAACGACGCTGCGGTGGAGGATATTCACCCCTGCCGCGCCGCCATGTACTGAGCCGCCGCATTCTTCGGCCAAGGTCACGGCATGGATCCCAGGGTCTCCGCGACGCCGCTGCGCGGCTGCTTCGCCCTGGGATGACGAGGTGAGGAGCCCCAAGGCGGCAAACCTTGTCTTGTCATGCCGACCATGGTAGCGAACGCCCGATTTCAATTCGGTCAGCAAGGCTGCCCAGGGGAAAAGGATATAAGGCTCATGGCCAGCAATGATGACGCGCCGGTCGGCGCAGCCAACGGAAACGGCAACACGGGAGCGCAGCCGTCGCTCAACGTGCTCGCCCAGTATGTGAAGGACCTGTCCTTCGAAAGCCCCGGCGCGCCGAACTCGCTGCGCGGCCGCGACAAGGCGCCCGGCATCGCCATCAACGTCAATGTCAACGCCAACCCGCTGTCCGACAAGCAGTTCGACGTCAATTTGACGCTGAACGCCAAGGCCTCCTTCGACCAGGAAGTGCTGTTCAATGTCGAGCTGGTCTATGGCGGCGTCTTCGCCATCTCCGGCTTCCCGCAGGAGCACATGCTGCCGATCCTTTTCATCGAATGCCCGCGGCTTCTGTTTCCCTTCGCCCGCCAGATCATCGCCGAGGCGACCCGCAATGGCGGCTTCCCGCCGCTGATGCTCGACCCGATCGATTTCGCGCAGATGTTCCAGCAGAAGATCGCCGAGGACCAGGCCGCGTCGAAGGTCAAGGTGAGCTAAGGCTCGGCCTACAGGATTTCGCTGAAAAGCCCGGCCTCGCGCCGGGCTTTTTATTAGGGCACCGCCCCTCCCTTCGTCATCCTAGGGCGTAGCAGCCGCGCAGCGGCGTCGCGGAGACCCCTGGAGCTGCCCCGCAGCCCAAGGGATCCCTGCCGCGACCGTGCCGACGGGTGCGGCGGAGCAGAATTCTGGACCGTGGCGACGCTTTGGAGTCCCGGCATGGATCCTAGGGTCTGCGCCGCGTCGCTTCGCTCCTTGCTACGCCCTAGGATGACGAGGCCGGAGGCGCTCACCCCCCTGCGGAGCAGCGCACAACTCCTGCGGATTCCAGAACACTCCGCAACGTCACCCCGCCCTATCATCGCCGCCTCAGGCAGAGGCGTCCCGGCGGTCGCAGCCGCCCCTCGCGTAGGCGATTCGCCGGGACGAGTCTGATTCCGTGCATGTCCCAAAGCGCTTTTGGGCGGCCTGCACCAACAAAAGAGGGAACGACGATGAAATTCATGCTGACCGACCGCAAACTGCACCCGCGGGCCAAGCCCGTCGCCGAGGATTTCAAAACCGGCGCCATCAGCCGCCGCGAATATCTGGCGCTGATGGCCGGCCTCGGCGTCAGCGCCGCCGGCGCGTTTGCGCTCGGCGGCCTCGCCCCGACCCCGGCCCGCGCGGCCGAGCCGAAGAAGGGCGGCACCTTGCGCGTCGCCATGAACGTCAAGGGTTTCAAGGACCCACGCACCTTCGACGGCGTCGAAATGTCCAACGTCGCCCGCCACTGCAACGAATATCTGGTGCGCTGGAACACCGATTTTTCCTTCGAGCCCTGGCTGCTGGAAAAATGGGAGATGAGCGATGACGCCAAGACGCTGACGCTGCATGTGCGCAAAGGCGTCACCTGGTCGAACGGCGACGCCTTCAACGCCGACGATGTCGTCCACAACCTCACCCGCTGGTGCGAGGCCGGCGTGGCCGGCAATTCGGTCGCCGCGCGCATGGGCGCGCTGGTCAATGCCGACACCAAGAAGGCGGTCGATGGCGGCATCGAGAAGGTCGACGACTACACGATCAAGCTCAACCTGCCGAAGCCCGACATTTCGCTGATCGCCGGCATGGCCGACTATCCCGCGCTGATCATGCACCGCTCCTATGCCGGCGACGGCGACCCCATGAAGGCGCTGGCCATCACCACCGGCCCCTGCGAACTGGTGAAATGGGACGCCGAGACGGGCGCGCAGGTGAAGCGCAAGGACAAGCCCTGGTGGAAGG
Source organism: Mesorhizobium japonicum MAFF 303099 (assembly GCF_000009625.1). NCBI lineage: Bacteria > Pseudomonadati > Pseudomonadota > Alphaproteobacteria > Hyphomicrobiales > Phyllobacteriaceae > Mesorhizobium > Mesorhizobium japonicum. The sequence continues at coordinate 3,610,914 of NC_002678.2, read as the reverse complement.
GCGAATTCCATCTGGATGGCATCCAGTGGATCGACTACGGCTCCGACCCCAACGCCATGCTGTCGGCCTTCGAATCCGGCGAGATCGACACTGACCACGAAACCGCCTCCGACGCCGTCTCGCAGACCGACAAGATGGGGCTTAAAAATTCCGAGATCGCCACCGGCTCGACCATCGTCGCCCGCTTCAACATCGGCAATGCGCCCTATGACGACGTCAAGGTCCGCCGTGCCGCCCAGCTCGCCGTCGACAATGCCGCCGTGCTCGCGCTCGGCCTCGGAGGCCGCGGCAAGCCCGCCGACAACCACCATGTCGGCCCCATGCACCCCGAATATGCCGATATCGGCCCAGCCAAGCGCGACGTGGAGGAAGCCAAGAACCTGCTCGCCGCCTCCGCCAAGCCGGACCATGAATATGAGCTGATCTCGGTCGACGTCGAATGGCAGAAGAGCACCGGCGACGCGATATCAGCGCAGATGCGCGAGGCCGGCCTCAAGATCAAGCGCACCGTGCTGCCCGCCGCCACCTTCTGGAACGACTGGAGCAAATATCCCTTCTCCTGCACCGAATGGCTCGGCCGCTCGCTCGGCGTCCAGGTGCTGGCGCTGGCGTATAAATCGGGCGCCGCCTGGAACGAAAGCGCCTATGCCAGCAAGGAGTTCGACGACCTGCTCGACAAGGCGCTGGCGACGCCCGACGCCAAGGCGCGCAAGGAGATCATGGCCGGCATCGAGAAGAATTTGCGCGACAGCGGCATCATCATCCAACCCTACTGGCGCTCGGTGTATCGGACCTACCGCAAGGGCGTCGAGGGCTGCGAACAGCACCAGGCACTGGAGCAGCACTTTGAGAAGGTTTGGATCGAAAGCTGAGGCGCGGCGCTTCTTACCTTCTCCCCTTGTGGGGTGAGGGGCGGTCCGCGTCAGCGGACGGAAAGCCAACTGCTTGGCTTTCCGAGCCTCGAACGCCCTGAGCCTGCGAAGGGCCGGGGGCGCGGGCGCGCCGATCCACCTTCCCCCACAAGGGGGGAAGGAAAGGCGCGCACCCCCTCACCGCCCCTCCCTCACCAGCGTCCAGATCCACCCGATAAACGTCAGCACCAGGAACGGATAGCCGGCCGCCGGCAGCGGCGCCGAGGTCGGCAGCAAGGGCGCGCCCCACAGGATCATGCCGGCCGAGACGACAAACAGCACGGCGGCCACGAGCGCGGTAAGCCGCATCCACAGCGCGAACGTGTTCCGCGCGCTGACCATGACCAACCCCGCCGCCCACAGCGAAATGCCGCCGACATAGGAAGGCACGCTGGCCTCCAACCCCGCCGCATTGCCGGCCAGCAGCAGGCTCTCGCCGGCCAGGAAGGTCAGGAAGCCCGCCGCGACGCAGTCGTTGCCCAGCCGCTGGTATTTCATGGTGAGCAGCGCAGTGGCGACGACGAGCGCCACGCCGTCGATCGTCCAGAGCGTTTCGCGCAGCGGCGCGCTGGCGACGAAGGTGCCGGCGAGCCCGAAGGCGCCGCCGATGGCGAGGCCGAGAGAGGCGACGGTGTCCGAGGTGGTGCGCATGTGGTGGGTCCCCAAGCTGGGGGGAGCATACGCCGGTGTTGGGAGACCTGAAAGACTTTCGTTTGTGCCGATCTTGATCAGATCAAGATTGCTAAGCTTAGAGGGACGTACATGGCAAAAGTATCTGTTGATTCTCTCGTTGTTTTGGCGGTCTTATCCCAGCTTGGGGGAATCGATGACCCAATGGCTAGACATCAAATCAGACAAACACGCTGCCGAGACGGTGGCAGAGTTTCTTGCTGCTACAAAGACGGTTGAAGGAACCAATGGCTGGTCTTGCGACCCCCATACCGGAGAATGCCGTCTGAAATACCTCCTAGCAATTGATGGGATTCCTGTGAGGGCGTCACTGGACATTATGTCCTTTCCTATGAGCAGCAATAATGGTTTTACCATCACGTTGAATGTGCCTCCTTGCATTGCGAGGTTGGATTTCGATCCACCTGAGAAATTTCATGATAACCCGGTAGGGGATTTTTCAGAGTTTCATAGCAGGATTTATGGACCGCACTGCCATGCTTGGCCTGACAACGCCTGCTTTTGTGAGGCAAGTGCGCTACCCAAGGAACTTTCCTACGCTCGGCCGCTTGACCCTGCTATAATGTCTTACCAGTCAGCGCTGTTTTGGTTTTGTCAGAGTGTCAACATCATCTTTCACAACGGTGTCTTCGTTGACCGCCCATCGCGTGGACGATTGCTATGAGCAAGATTGAGGCTCTAAAAGCTCTGGTCGACCAGAATTGTTTTAAGACGTTTCTCGTTGACAACGAGATCGCCGTCGCAACCGGGTGTCTGTACCCTTCTAATGGATCTGTGACGGTTTATGTCTCAGGCGGTGTGGACCTCTGCGTCGTATCGGATAGAGGCGCGACGGCTCAGACTGTGGAAGCTCACGGTATCAAGGTCCCTGACGTTGCTCGTTGGCTTGGCCCTTTCTGTAAGCAGAACGGCTTGCGGCTTGAGGGAAACCAAATCACGTCGCCCGCGATTGACGTCGCCCATGTTCCAACATTGGTCTCACTAGTAGCCAATACCGCGTCGATTGCAGCGCGTTACGCACTGGAAAAATATTCCAACGAGGTCGGCGTAAAGCTCATAGAGTTGCTTTACGACTCTCTCATCGTGACATTTGGACGCCGTAATATCGCAAGGGAAGTGGAGGTTGCCGGCGCCAGCAATCGTATCTATCACTTCGATTTTCAGGTCGGAGTTGAACGCGATCGAATCCTGTTCGATCATGTGAACCCGCACCCTAGTTCGATAAACGCCAAGGCAGCAGCGCACATGGATGTTGGCCGTAGAGATGACGGTCCATCGCACTATTTGGTCTATGACAAGGCCGCAAAGTGGAATACCGCCGACATAGGTTTCCTACAGTCGCTGGCGCAAATGATCCCGGTGGGACGAGTTGACGATATTTTTCAGCACCGCATCCAACATTAAAAGGATGCCCGAGCACATGGGCGCCAGCCACTAACAACGCCTATGGAGGCCAACAGAAGAGTGCGCTCAAGGAAGCGCTCGTACATTCCACCGCCGCGCTGGCGGGGGGGCCCGCTGCCTCCGGCAGCTCCCCCGCTTTCGAAGCCTGTCATCGATCCACTGGATCGATGACTTGGCGCGCTCCGCGCGCCAACCGGCTCCTCAATCCCCCATCTTAAGCGCCTGGATAAACGCCTCCTGCGGGATATCGACCTTCCCGAACTGGCGCATCCGCTTCTTGCCTTCTTTCTGCTTGTCCAGCAGCTTGCGTTTGCGCGAGACGTCGCCGCCGTAGCATTTGGCGGTCACGTCCTTGCGCAGGGCGGAGATGGTTTCGCGGGCGATGACCTTGCCGCCGATGGCGGCCTGGATCGGGATCTTGAAGAGGTGGTGCGGGATCAACTCCTTCAACTTCTCGCACATCTGCCGGCCGCGCTTCTCCGCCGCCGTGCGGTGCACCAGCATGGACAGCGCGTCGACCGGTTCCTCATTGACCAGGATCGACATCTTCACCAGATCGCCCTCGCGGTAGTCGGTCAGGTGATAGTCGAACGAGGCGTAGCCCTTGGAGATCGACTTCAGCCGGTCGTAGAAGTCGAAGACGACTTCGTTGAGCGGCAGATCGTAGGTCAGCATGGCGCGTTTTCCCACATAGGACAGGTCGGCCTGGATGCCGCGCCGGTCCTGGCAAAGCTTCAGGATGCCGCCGAGATAGTCGTCGGGGGTGAGGATGGTGGCGCGGATCCATGGTTCCTCGATGGCGGAGATCTTCACCACGTCGGGCATGTCGGCCGGGTTGTGGAGTTCCTTCACCGAGCCGTCATTGAGCAGCAGCCGGTAGACGACGGACGGCGCGGTGGCGATCAGGTCGAGGTTGAACTCGCGCTCCAGCCGCTCCTGGATGATCTCCAGATGAAGCAAGCCGAGGAAGCCGCAGCGGTAGCCGAAGCCGAGCGCAGCACTGGTTTCCATCTCATAGGAGAAGGACGCGTCGTTGAGGCGCAGCTTGCCGACGGCGGCGCGCAGATCCTCGAAATCGGCGGCGTCGACCGGGAACAGGCCGCAGAACACCACCGGCTGCGCCGGCTTGAAGCCGGGCAGCGCCTGCGCGGTGGGGCGCTTGTCCTCGGTGATGGTGTCGCCGACGCGCGTGTCGGCGACTTCCTTGATCGAGCCGGTGAAGAAGCCGAACTCGCCGGGGCCGAGCTCGTCGACATTGATGCGGGCGGGCGTGAACACGCCGGTGCGCTCGACCAGGTATTTGGCGCCGGTGCCCATCATGCGGATGGTCTGGCCCTTCTTCAGCACGCCGTCGATGATGCGCACCAGCACGATGACGCCGAGATAGGCGTCGTACCAGCTGTCGACCAGCATCGCCTTCAGCGGCGCTGTCGCATCGCCCTCGCGCGGCGGCGGCAATTGGTGGACGATGGCCTCCAAGACATCCGGAATGCCAAGGCCGGTCTTGGCCGAGATCAGCACGGCGCCGGAAGCGTCGATGCCGATCACCTCCTCGACCTGCTCGCGGATGCGCTCGGGCTCGGCGGCCGGCAGGTCGACCTTGTTCAGCACCACGACGATCTCGTGGTTGTTGTCGATGGCCTGGTAGACATTGGCGAGCGTCTGCGCCTCGACGCCCTGCGAGGCGTCGACGACCAGCAGCGAGCCCTCGCAGGCGGCCAGCGAACGCGACACTTCATAGGCGAAGTCGACGTGTCCGGGCGTGTCGATGAGGTTGAGGATATAGTCCTCGCCATTGTTGGCGCGGTATTTCAGCCGCACGGTCTGCGCCTTGATGGTGATGCCGCGCTCGCGCTCGATGTCCATCGAGTCCAGCACCTGCTCCTTCATGTCGCGCAGCTCCAGCCCGCCGGTGGACTGGATCAGGCGGTCGGCGAGCGTGGATTTGCCATGGTCGATATGGGCGACGATGGAGAAATTTCTGATATGGTCGAGGGGCGTGCTCATGTCGCGCGCTTTAGCAGGGGCGGCCTGCGGCGGCAAGGCTTGCGGCGCAAGGGCGGCGCCGTCGATCACAAAGCGATGAGCGGCGCCAAAAAATCGACAATACCGGCCTGGCGGACAGAGATGCTTAAACTTTGATCGATATCCTTAGACCTTGCTTTGCCGGCACGTGGTATCTGCACGGAGACTAATGTTCGTTGGGGGTAAAGGAATGTTGAGAATTGCAGGCGGCTTCGCCCGTTCCCGCAGCGGGTCGATGATGCCGCTGTTTTTTCTCATGCTGGTGCCGATTATATCCGCGGTCGGCTTCTCGGTCGACTATACCAGCGCGATCCAGACCCGGTCCAACCAGCAGCAGGCGCTGGATGCCGCGCTGCTGTCGATCACCACCATGGACACCACCTCGACGCTGGCGCAGCGCCAGACGGCGCTGCAGGATTCCTTCATCGCCAATGGTGGCCTGGGCACCGCCACGCTGAACAGTTTTGTGGCTGGTACCACCACCACCCCCGCCACCGGTCAGGCCTCGGCAAGTTTCTCCATGCCGACCATTTTCATGAAGATCGCCAGGATCGACTCCGTGCCGATTGCCGTCGCTTCGGCGGTCAGCAAGCCGCCGGCGCTGGTCAATGCGACCTTCAAGATCGCCAAGGTGTCGGGCTGGTGGAACAAGACGATGACGCTCTATGGCACCCAATTCGGAGCGACGGCGGCCAAGCCGCTGATGTCCATCGAGTATACCTATAACGGCTTCGGGGATCCGAAGGGGTACGGCACCACGAACGTGTATACGATCACCAACAATGGTGGCGCAGACATCAAGACGCTCGTCCAGTCGCAAGTTTGCGCCACCGCCAGCGTGACCACTTTCACCGGTTTGCCCGCCGATGCGATCCTCCAGACCAGTGGGTCCAGGAAATATTCGACAACCTGCGTCAACACCATGTATCCGGCCAACGGCGCTGGCGCAGCGATCGATGTCAGCCAGATGGGTGGCCTCTCTCTGCAGATGTACGTGCCATCGGGCAACCCGCAATACCTCAAGTCGGACGATGCGAGCACCTCCAACCGACTCTATAGCGGGGTGGACGCGAACTCCCTGGTCGAGACCGCGACCGGGACGAAGGTCGACATCTTCGGCATCGTGCCTTGTGGCGTCACCAGCTATCAAGCCTGGGAAGACGGCGGCACAACGGTGCCGACTCCGTCCTCAAATGCCGACTTTTTCTACAGCGTCACCGGCAAATGCGACTACAACAAGCGGCCCTCAGACACAGCGCTGACGCAGTAGGGATACTGCTGATCCTTGGCGGTGATGGCGCGCCCTCAATGCGCACTCAATCTTGATTGGGCACGGTATTGGCGGTCCGGGTCGGCGTGGCCTAGCGTGGGGCACGTCAACTCCTGGAGAAAAAGCCGATGCCTGATTCCGTGCTGCGTGTGTCCATCTTGCGCTGCGATGCCACGAAGTTCGCACTGTTGCGGGAGATGATGCTGGAGGCCGAGGCAGATCTTCGGCCCGGCATCGAGGCCATGCCAGGGCTGCTCACCTTCTACGCCGGCGCCGACGAGGCGACACTGTCGTTGATCAACACCAGTGTCTGGGACACGCTGGAGCACGCCAGGCAGCTCGACACCTTCCAGCCCATGCTGGACGCGGGAAAGCGATTTGTCGCCGAGGGCGCAAGGTTTGAGCGGCCGATCATGCACTATACCTCGCTGTGGCGGTTTGGCCCGCGCGCGTAGGCCTGGCGGCCATGGCGCTTCTTCCTTCTCCCCTTGTGGGAGAAGGTGTCGCCGAACTTCAGCCTTTATCACAAACCGGTGAGCGCTGTAACGAAGCGGCAAATGGCAGCGAAGTGGGGGAATGACCGGCGCATCTGAGCGCCGTCCCACACGGAGCCAGCCGATGCCGAGAGCCTCAAAGTTCATTGCCCTGTCCAGCCTGGGGGCGCTGGCGCTCGCCGCCTCGCTCGGTGCCGCCGCCGCGCAGCCGCTCAGCGTCGTCGAGCTGTTCACCAGCCAGGGCTGCTCGTCCTGCCCGCCGGCCAATGCCAATCTCATCAAGGTCAAGGACCAGCCCGGCGTGCTGGCGCTGTCCTTCAACGTCACCTACTGGGACTATCTCGGCTGGAAGGACACTTTCGGCAGGCAGGAATTCACCCAGCGCCAGGTTTCCTACGAGCCGCCGCTCGGCCATGACGGGCCGTTCACGCCGCAAGTCGTGGTCAACGGCCATGCCGATGTCGTCGGCGCCGCACCCGGCGAGATCGAGCAGCTGATTTCGGCAACCGGCAAGACCGGCGGCCCCTCGCTGTCGCTCGAGGGCGGCAAGGTCGCGATCGGCGCAGGTGCTGCACCGGGCGGCAAGGCCGATGTCTGGCTGGTGCGCTATGCCAAGGGCGTCGTGCAGGTGCCGGTGGCGCGCGGCGAAAACACCGGCCGCACGCTGCCGCACGCCAATGTCGTGCACGCGCTGGAAAAACTCGGCAGCTGGACCGGCGACGCCACTTCCTATGCGCTGCCCGCCGCCGCGAGCGGCTTGAGCACCGCCGTGCTGGTGCAATCGCCGGGCGGCGGACCGATCCTGGCCGCCGCCACCAACTGATTTTTCTTTCTCTTCGCGCGGGGCCGCATGCAGCGGCAACGCATCACCCGGCCCGCTTGCGCGCGCCAAACCCAAGGAGACTCCTAGTGACCAAGTACCTGACCCTGCCGGCGCTCGCCTTCGCGCTTTCGGCCGCCGTTTTCGTCGCCGGCGCCCGTGCCGACGACGCGACCAACGCGATGAAGCCGGCCAATGCGATGGCCACCGACGCCATGAAGCCGGCGACGGATGCGATGAAGCCGGCGGATGCCATGAAGCCCGCGACCGACGCGATGAAGCCCGCCGACCCGATGGCCACCAATGCGATGAAGCCTGCAACGGACGCGATGAAACCTGCCGCTGACGCCATGAAACCTGCGGCGGATGCCATGAAGCCGGCCACCGACGCGATGAAGCCAGCGACGGATGCGATGAAGCCGGCGCAGTAAGCCAGGCTGCACGGCCCCTCACCCAGCCTCCGCTTCGCTCGGCCGACCGTTCTGGGGCGAGCCGCTTGTCTCGCCCGTCCTTCGCACCTCCCGCTGGGAGAGGAGATCGTCAGGCCGGCGCCAACTTTTCTTCTCCCCCTCGGGGGAGAAGGTGGCCCGGAGGGCCGGATGAGGGGGAGCCGCCGCACGGCAAATTGAGAAGCTCTTGGCGGCTTGCGTCGTATATATTGGAACAACAACAGGAGATCAGAACATGACCGGTATCGAAAAGACACGGCCGTTCTTTACCCGCGGCGCGCTGGCCGTGCTCGGTTTCGCGGCGGTGGCGGCGGCCGCATTCTGGCAGACCCCGGCGCGCTCGGCCGAGGACGCGGTGGTGATCCCGCCGCCGGCAATGGACGAGAAGGCGGCCCCGGGCAGCGAGACGGCGATCTTCGCCGGCGGCTGCTTCTGGGGCGTGCAGGGCGTGTTCCAGCACGTCAAGGGCGTCAGCAAGGCCGTCTCCGGCTATACTGGCGGCGCCAAGGATGACGCCGTCTACGAGACTGTCGGCACCGGCCGCACCGGCCACGCCGAATCCGTCGAGATCACCTACGATCCGTCCAAGGTGACCTACGGCCAGCTGCTGCAGGTCTATTTCTCGGTCGCCCACAATCCGACGCAGCTGAATTTCCAGGGACCGGATTCCGGCACCCAGTACCGCTCGACGATCTTCGCCGAGAACGACACGCAAAAGCAGATCGCGCAGAGCTATATCGACCAGCTTGACAAGGCCAAGCTCTACCCGGCGCCGATCGTTACCACGATCGAGACCGGCAAGACCTTCTACCCGGCCGAGAACTACCACCAGGACTTTCTGACGCTGAACCCGACCTATCCCTACATCGTCTATAACGACCTGCCCAAGGTGGCGAACCTGAAGCAGCTGTTCCCGGCGCTGTACAGCGAGAAGCCGGTGCTGGTGCTGTCGGCGAGCAATTGATCCATACCACCCAATGGCTTGCAGCGTTTTCGGGCACAGCATGGAACCAGGGGAAATGCGCGGGGAGCCAAAGCTCCCCGCGCTGCTGGAACCAACCGGCATTCCACCCGCCCCAGCCGGAATATGGACTGATGCCGATTGGCTCTTGATCCGGTGTGGGTGGGCTCGGGATCGTCACGGTCCGCAGATGAAGCAATTCGAGGAAAGAGCGTGGCCGTCATGCCGGCACGCTCCGCTCAGTCGCCCATCTTCATCGCGTCGCACGACACGTCGGGGTTCATGTCGGCGAAGGTGCCTGTCGGGTTTTTCTTCCAGGCCCAGACATGCAGCTCATAGAAGGGCCCCAGGCCATACCGGTTGGGCGCGCTGTTGAAGTTGAACAGCTGTCCCTCCAGCGAAGCCGGCCCTTTCGAGGTGATATACTCGACCGCCACCAGCTTTCGCGTACCGTCCGCCATCGGCTCGTACATGACGGCTTCCGGCTTCGCGAGATCGACCGCATCGTCCTTCAGATAGGCAGCGTTGACATAGTGAATGCCCATGGCGCCGCCGGTGAGTCCACTGGCGCAAGGGATGGGTGCATAGCCTTCGGCAGTGGCCGTCGCCACATTCTCGAAACGGCTGTCGGCTGCCCGCACCTTCTCATCCAGCCTGCCCGCGTCATTGGCATTCGCCGCCGATGCCGCGATCGACAGGATCGACAGGTTGATGAGGTGCCTGGTCCACAGATGAATGTTCATTTTCTCTCCTGGTTTGTTGATTGCGCGCGGGGACAGCCGCCCCGCCGCGAAGTCGGGCCTGGGCTGGGCGCATCATCTGTCTGACCGGGTGAAGTCCCAGTATTGCGGCAGCTCCACGAGCTCCGGCAAGCCGATGTCGCGTCTCAGATAATCGTCCTGCGGTGGCAATCTGCGCCTGCTCGAGCGCAATGGTGCGAACAGCAAGGCGGCAAGCCCCCGGAAAAGCCGGCCCAGTAACGGGCCTCGTGCGACTGGTCTCGAAGCCGCCAACACCTCGCCGGACGAGTGGTCAGGCAAGCCGCCATCGCCGCGAAGGGCAGTTGGATGCGCATTGCCGCGATCAACGGTAAAAGTAAGGGTCAAGAACCCGCACCTCCGTGATCTTGTCGACCGGGAGCGCGTTTTTCTGGGCAGTGCTGCGGATCGCTTCCGGCGAGGGCGCATCATAAATGCAGAAGCTCTGCTTCTTGTCCGGCGAGACGAAGGACTGCACCCAGGTCACGCCCTTCTCGGCGTTGCGCATGATGACGCCGCCAAGCGCTTCGGCGCCGACATCGTTCATCGGCACGCTGAGGCCATCGGGAAATGTGCGTTCAACCACATAGCGAGGCATATTGGTTTTCCCTTTTCCACGGTTTTCACGCTCGATTTGAGCGCGCCTGGACATTGACCACGCTCGCCATGGACGCGCATCGGAGCCTTTCCCTATGTTTTGTGGGAAGATTCCCTATAGTGGCGACGTTATGTGTGAGGTCGCACCGAAATGTGTGGAGGGTCACATTGTCGGTCATGGTCCTCGACGTTTCTGGCGGGCGTCGAGGGAACCGCCGAAAACACAATCCTTTCTGGGCGTATGATGATGCTTCTGGAACGGCAGACACAGCTGGCGCAGCTGGATGAGCTTCTCGCAGAGGCCGCGAATGGACGCGGCCGCGTGGTGGCGCTATCGGGCGAGGCAGGCGCCGGCAAGTCGGCGCTTGTCGAGGCTTTCGTCGGCGGAGTTGCCGATGGCACGCGCATCTTCCGCAGCGCCTGCGAGGATTTGTCGATCCCCGATCCGCTTGGCCCGCTCTACGATCTTGCCCGCGAGGCGCAATGGGCCATGCCGCAGGCGATCGACGCGCGGCAGGGGCAGAGGGTGCCGCTGTTTTCCGACGCGCTGGGAGTCTTCGAGGCAAGGACCCAGCCAACGCTCCTGGTAATCGAGGACCTGCACTGGGCCGACGACGCGACACTGGATTTCGTTCGCTTCCTCGGGCGCCGCATCGCCAACACCCACATCCTGCTCGCTCTGACGGCGCGCACCGACCGCAGCGAAGGGCAGATGCGCGTGCGCCGCGCGCTCGGCGAAATTCCCGCCGGCAACGTCGTGCGCATCGATGTGCCGCTGCTGAGCGAGGCGGCGGTGCTTTTGCTTGCCAATGCCGCCGGCCGTGATGGCGATGCCATCTACCGCGCGACGGCGGGCAATGCTTTCTTCGTCACCGAGCTTTTGTGCGCGGACAATGAGATGACGCCACCTGCCAGCGTGCGCGACGCCGTCGTCGCACGGGCCGAACGGCTGTCGGCCGGCGCCCGCTCGATGCTCGATGCAGTTTCGGTCTTTCCCAGACGCGCCGACGCGTGGGCCTTGCAGGGCCTGTGCGGCGTCGCAGCTGCCGGCCAGCTCGCGGAATGTGTGTCGAACGGCCTGCTCGACGATCTCGGCGACGGCTACGCCTTCCGACATGAGATCGCGCGCCGCGCCATCGAGATGATGCTGACGACGAGTTCCAGGAGATTGTTCAATCAGCGTGCGCTGTCGGCGCTGCTCGAGAATGGCGGTGTCGCCACTGCGCGCCTCGTCCACCATGCGGTCGAGGCGCACAATCTGCAGGCGGTGCGTGAGTTCGCACCGATTGCGGCGCGGGAGGCCTCGCGCGTCGGCGCCCATCGCGACGCCGCCGGCTACTACGAGGTTGCCCTGCGGCAGGCAGACACCTTGCCTCAAGATGAGCGCGCCGGCCTTTACGAGCACTATGCGTTCGAGTGCCATTTGATCGCTCGCATAGACGAAGCCATCAAGGCACAGGAACGGGCACGTGAGTTGCAACAGGCGCTTGGCAACAGGCTGAAGGAAGGCGACAGCCTCAGATGGCTGTCGCGCTTCGCCTATCTTCTGGGGGACCGACGGGCAGCAGACATGTTCGGCGCCCAGGCGGTCGCATTGCTGGAAACCGTTCCGGCCAGCGCCGAACTCGCCATGGCCTATTCGAATCTTTCGCAGCTTGCGATGCTGGCTGAAAGGCTGGACGAGACTTTGTCGCTCGGCGCCAGGGCGATCGAACTCGCCGAACGGTTGAACAGGCCGGAAGTCGTTTGCCATGCTCTCAACAATGTCGGCGCCGCCGAGCAGTGGCTGGACCTCGGCAGCAGCAGGCTGCATCTTGCCCGCAGCCTCGAGATCGCGCTCGAACAGAATTTTCAGGAACATGCCGCGCGCGCCTTCACCAACTGCGCTTGTGGCGAGATGAACCAGTTGGGCTACAGCCAGGCCCAATCCTTCCTTGATCGCGGCATCGACTATTGCGTCGAGAACGATCTGGCGACCTGGCGCGATTACATGCGTGGCGTGCGGGCCCAGTTGTTGGTGCGCAACGGACTCTGGGATGACGCGGCTGCCGAGGCGCTGGATGTGATTGCCAACGACCGGGCGACGGCGCTGGTGCGCTATCCCGCCCTCGTAGCGCTGTCGCGGCTGAGGGTCCGCCGCGGCGACCCCTCGGCAGAGCCGCTCCTGGCGGAGATGAAGCGGTTTCTGGAGAAGGGCGCCGAACTGCAGCGGCTGTTACCTTACGCGGCTGTGATGGCCGAACTGGCCTGGCTTGGGGAGGCGGACAAGGACGAGGCGCTGCGGCTGATCGACCTTGCCGAGGGCATGTCGCCGACCCGGGCGGTCTTCGCCGAACTGGCAAGCTGGCGGCAGATGCTGGCACCCGATGCAGATCCGGGCGACACATCCGCCATGGCCGCGCCCTACCGGATGCTCCTGGCCGGCGACTGGCGGGCGGCGGCCGCGGCGTGGGCCGAACTCGACGCGCCTTACGAACGCGCCCTGGCGCTCGCGCAGGGCGATGAGGCGGCACAGCGGGCGGCGCTGGAGGTCCTTGAGCAGCTCGGCGCCCGGCCGGTCGCGAGCCATGTGCGCGACATCATGCGTCGAAACGGCGTCATCCGCATCGCGCGTGGACCACGCCGCACCACGCGCGCCAACAGCGCCGGCCTGACCCAGCGCCAGATGGAAGTGCTGCAGCTGATCGAGCGGGGTCTCTCCAACAAGCGCATAGCCGAGCATCTCGCCATTTCGCCCAAGACGGTCGATCACCACGTCTCGGCGGTGCTGGGCAAACTGGATGCCGTCTCACGCGGCGAGGCCTCCGCTGCCGCGCGCGCCAGCGGGCTGATCTGAAGCCAAAGGGCGAGTTCGAACCGCTCCGGCTCAATCATACGTCAGATCCGTCGCCTTACCGCCGAACACGCGATAGGCATAGAAGGAATAGAAGATGATGATCGGCAGCACCACAACAGTGCCGACCAGGATGATGGCCAGGCTTTCGGTCGCTGACGCCGCCTGCCAGATCGTCAATTTATCGGGCACGACGAACGGGTAGAATGACCAGGCGAGGCCGGCGAAGCCGAGCGCGAAGATGGCGGCCAGCGTCAGGAACGGCGTCAGCGCATGGCGGTCGTCGGGCCTCGGCAGATGGAAGGTCTGCCGCCACAGCCACAGGAACAACAGCGCCGACAGGATCGGCAGCGGCGAAAGATAGAGCATCTGCGGCCAGACGAACCATTTGTCGAAGATGCGCGGGCTGGCGAAAGGTGTCGCCAGCGACACCGCCGCCATGCCGAGCGCCGTCAGCACCAGCGCGGTGCGCAGCCAGCGCACCGCCTTCTTCTGCAGCTCGCCCTCGGTCTTGTAGATCACCCAGGCGGCGCCCATCGCCGCATAGGCGGCGGCCAGGCAGAACGCCACCAGAACGCCGAAGGCCTTGCCGCCCAGGCCGACATCGAGGCCAAGCACATAGACGCCCAGCATATAGCCCTGCGCCAGCGAGGCGATGACGGAACCCAGGAAGAAAATGCGGTTCCAGCGATGCTTTTTGCCGCTCGGCACCTTGGCGCGAAAATCGAAGGCGACGCCGCGCAGGATCAGCCCGACCAAAAGCACGAAGACGGGAATGTACAGCGCGCTGAGGATGACGCCATGCGCCATCGGGAACGCCACCAGCAGCAGGCCGACGGCCAGCACCAGCCAGGTCTCGTTGGCGTCCCAGAACGGACCGATCGCCGCGATCATCGTGTCCTGTTCGCTGTCCTCGGCCAAGGCGAACAGGATGCCGATGCCGAGATCGAAGCCGTCGAGAATGACATAGATCAGGATGGCCAGGCCCATCAGGCCGGCGAAGATCAGCGGCAGAGCGGTTGGCCAGTCGAAGGTCATTTTTCTTCTCCTACTCGCCCGCGGCCGGCTGCGACATGGCTGCTTTCATCACTCCCGGCAGCGGCGATGAATCGCCGTCCTTCGCCGCTTTCAGCGCCAGATGCACCAGCACGCCGAGATAGGCGATCAGCAACAGCACGTAGAGGATGAGATAGACGGCCAGCGTCAGCGCGACATGGCTGCCGGCCACCGGGCCGACGGCATCGGCGGTTTTCAGCACGCCGGTGACCAGCCAGGGCTGGCGGCCTATCTCGGTCGTGTACCAGCCGGCCAGCGTCGCCAGCCAGCCCGACAGCGCCATCGGCACCATCAGCATGGCGAGCGGCTTGGGCAGGCTGTGCCGGCGCTTGAGGAAGAAGGCGGCCGACCAGGAGACGGCAAGCATCAAAAGGCCGGTGCCGACCATGATGCGAAAACCCCAGAACACCGGGAAGACCGGCGGATGGTTGCCGGGAAAGGCGTCCAGCCCCGGCACGACGCCGCTGGTCGAGTGCCGCAGCACCAGGCTGGCGCCGTCGGGAATGGTGATCTCGAACCGGTTTTCCCTGGCCGCCTCGTCGGGCAGCGCGAACAGCACCAGCGGCACGTTGGGGCCGGTGTTCCAGTTGGCCTCCATGGCGGCGATCTTCTGCGGCTGGTGCTCCAGCGTGTTCAGCCCATGCTGGTCGCCGGCAAAGATCTGGATCGGGATCAGGATCGCGGCGGTGAAGACGCCGGTGCGCAGCGCCTTCCGCATCGATTCCGAGCGGTCGCCGTTAAGGTAACGCAGCGCCGACAGGCCCGATATCAGGAACGAGACCGTGAGACCCGACGCAAGCAGCATGTGGACGAGGCGGTAAGGCATGGACGGGTTGAAGACGATGGCCCACCAGTCGACGGCATGCGCCTTGCCGTCAATCATCTCGAAGCCGGCCGGCGTCTGCATCCAGGAATTCAGCGCGATGATCCAGAAGGCGGACAAGGTTGTGCCGCCGGCGACCAGCACAGTCGCCAGCGTGTGGACGCGGTTGGAGACGCGGCGGAAGCCGAACAGCATGATGCCGAGGAAGGCCGCCTCAAGGAAGAAGGCGGTCAGCACTTCATAGGCCAGCAGCGGCCCGGCGATGTTGCCGACCGTTTCCATATAGCGCGGCCAGTTGGTGCCGAACTGGAAGCTCATGGTGACGCCGGAGACCACGCCCATGGCGAAGGACAGCGCGAACACCTTCACCCAGGTGAAATAGGCACGCATCCAGGCGGAATCGTTGGTCGCGTTGTAGCGCAGCTTGAAGAACAGCAGCACCCAGCCAAGTGCAATGGTGATCGTCGGAAACAGAATATGAAACGAAATATTCGCGCCGAACTGGATGCGCGACAGTATGAGCGGGTCCATGGCGGGCTCCGGCTGCTGGAAGTACTGGCGAAGGATAGGCCCGAAGCCGGTTCAGGTCAAAGCGGCGTCCTGCCGCGAGGCTGAACGCCACAGGACAATTTTACCGATTCATGCGCCACATCTCCGGCCATTCCCACACACTGGCTGTCCAGAACTGGCAGCAGCGCCATTGACTTGCGGTTGCACGCGACGACATTCGGCCTATATCAGGGGACCTCTTTCAGGCAGCCGTTTTCCAGCCATGCCCTCCATTTTGTCCATTTCCGGGGTCTCCAAGACCTACGCCACCGGCTTCACCGCGCTCAAGGAAGTCAATCTCGACATCCAGCGCGGCGAGATTTTCGCGCTGCTCGGGCCGAACGGCGCCGGCAAGACGACGCTGATCTCGATCGTCTGCGGCATCGTCAACCGCTCGACCGGCACCGTCACCGTGGACGGCCACGACATCGGCAAGGATTACCGCGCCGCGCGCAGCCTGATCGGCCTGGTGCCGCAGGAACTGACCATCGACGCTTTCGAGAGCGTCTGGGCGACGGTCAACTACAGCCGCGGCCTGTTCGGCAAGCCGCCTAATCACGGTTTCGTCGAGAAGGTGCTGCGCGATCTGTCGCTGTGGGACAAGAAGGACGCCAAGGCGATCACGCTGTCGGGCGGCATGAAGCGCAGGCTGATGATCGCCAAGGCGCTGTCGCATGAGCCGCGCATCCTGTTCCTCGACGAGCCGACCGCCGGCGTCGATGTCGAGCTGCGCCAGGACATGTGGGAGATGGTGCGCCGGCTGCGCGAGGATGGCGTCACCATCATCCTCACCACCCACTATATCGAGGAGGCGGAAGCGATGGCCGACCGCGTCGGCGTCATCAACCGCGGCGAGATCATCCTGGTCGAGAACAAGGCCGAGCTGATGCACAAGCTCGGCCGCAAGCGGCTGGTGCTGGAGCTGCGCAATCCGCTGACGGCGATTCCGGAAACCATCTCGCGCTACGCGTTGGAGCTGTCGCCGGATGGCGGGCAATTGACCTACACCTATGACAACCAGGCCGAGCGGCCGGGCGTCGCCTCGCTGATCCGCGATCTCGAGGCAGCCGGCATCCAGTTCCGCGACATCGACACGCAAAACAGCTCGCTCGAGGAGATCTTCGTCAATCTGGTGAGGAGAGAGCCATGAACCTGCGCGCAGTCTGGGCGATCTACCGGGTCGAGATGGCGCGTGCCTTCCGCACCGTGCTGCAGAGCATCATCTCGCCGGTCATCTCGACATCGCTGTACTTCGTCGTCTTCGGCTCGGCCATCGGCTCGCGCATCACCGAGATCGACGGCATCAGCTATGGCGCTTTCATCGTGCCGGGGCTGATCATGCTGTCGCTGCTGACGCAATCGATCTCCAACGCCTCCTTCGCCATCTATTTCCCGAAATTCGTCGGCTCGATCTATGAGCTTTTGTCGGCGCCGGTCTCCTATCTGGAGATCGTCATCGCCTATGTCGGCGGCGCGGCGACCAAGTCGATCATCCTCGGCCTGATCATCCTGGCCACCGCCTCGCTGTTCGTGCCGCTCCGCATCGAACATCCGTTCTGGATGATCGCCTTCCTGGTGCTGACGGCGGTGACCTTCAGCCTGTTCGGCTTCATCATCGGCATCTGGGCCAGAAGTTTCGAGCAGCTGCAGCTGGTGCCGCTGCTGATCGTCACGCCGCTCACCTTCCTTGGCGGCAGCTTCTATTCGATCCATATGCTGCCGGGCATCTGGAAGACGATCACGCTGTTCAACCCGGTCGTGTATCTGATCAGCGGCTTCCGCTGGAGCTTTTACGGCAAGGCCGACGTCTCGGTCGGCATCAGCCTCGGCATGACGCTGGTCTTCCTGGCCGTCTGCATCGCCATCGTCGCCTGGATCTTCAGGACCGGGTACCGGCTGCGGAACTGATGCGGGGTCCTAAAGTCGTCGCCCTAAGGCAATACAGGAGCGAAGCTCCTTGGCGCCCCCTCACTGCGACCAATACTGCCAGGCCCAGTAGAAACTTTCGTCGCGTGGCGGCAGGCGGTCGCGGCCGGCTGGGAATTGCACCGGCGCCGGCGAGCGCTCCTGCCTCGCCGCCTTGTCGTCGGAGGCAAGGCCGAGCAGCCAGGCGCCGAAATGGGCGAACAGCACGGCGGTGGAATGGGTCGTCATCGTCATTCTCCTGCGCTTGCGGTTGATCATTCCCGTCCCGCCCACGGGACGAGCGCGCGCTCGATCCGGCGGATGGTGAATTCGAGCACGAAGGCGATGGCCGCGATCACCAGAATGCCCATGATCACCACGTCGGTGACCAGGAACTGCGCCGCCGACTGGATCATGAAGCCAAGCCCGCGCGTTGCCGCCACCAGTTCGGCCGCGACCAATGTCGACCAGCCGGCGCCGAGCGCGATGCGCAGCCCGGTCAGGATCGACGGCAGCGCACTGGGCAGGATGACGTGGCGGACCACCTGGCGCTTTGTCGCGCCGAGCGAGCGCGCCGCGTTGATGCGCTCCTGCGAGACGCCGCGGACACCCGATGCGGTGGACAGTGCCACTGGCGCCAGCATGGCGATGGCGATCACCAGGATCTTCGACGGCTCGCCAATGCCGAACCAGATGATGACCAGCGGCAGATAGGCCAGCGGCGGGATCGGCCGCAGGAATTCCAGCAGCGGATCGAAAATGCCGCGCCCGACCGTGCTGATGCCGATGGCAAGACCCACCGGGACGCCAATGAGGAGCGCCGCGACCAGCGCTGCAAACACCCGGCCCAGGCTGGCGACAGTGTGCTGCAGCAGCGTCGCGTCGACGAAGCCATCGCTGATGACGACGATGAGTTTATTCCACACCGCGACGGGCGAGGGCAGGAACACCGGCGACACCAGTTGCAGTCGGGCCGACAGCGCCCACGCCGCCAGCACCACCAGGATGGTGACCGCGCTGATCATGCGCGCCGAAACGCCCTTGCGTTTCGGGCCTGGCCGCGACCACGGCACCGACAGGCCGTCGGTCTCTTCAGGCCTGGAGCCGGCGCGCTCGGTGTAGGAGGAGATGGTCATGCCGTTTCTCCCTCGAAGATGGCGTCGGTCAGTTCGCCGCGCGCAGTGGCGAAGGCGGGGTCGGCCTTGATCGCGCGGATGGGCTCGCCGGCGGCGTAGCGCCTGGAGAAGCCTGGTTCGAAGGTGCGCACGACGCGGCCGGGGCCGGGCGCCAGCACGACGATGCGGGTGGCGAGCACCAGCGCTTCCTCGATGCCGTGGGTGACCATCAGCACGCCGGCATGGCTTGCCGTCCAGAGGTCGAGCAGTGTCGTCTGCATGCGCTCGCGCGTCAGCGCGTCGAGCGCGCCGAGCGGCTCGTCGAGCAGCAGGAATTGCGGTTCGGCGGCGAGCGCGCGGGCAAGGCCGACGCGCTGGCGCATGCCGCCGGAAAGTTCCCAGATGCGCTTGTCGCCGGCATCGCCGAGCTTGACCAGCGCCAGAAGTTCGTCGGCGCGGCGCGCCCGCTCGGCCGGCCGGACACCGCGCAGGCGCAGCGCAAAGGCAACGTTTTCGCGCGCGGTTAGCCAGGGAAACAAGGCATCGTTCTGGAACACCACGGCGCGATCCGAACCGGGCGCCGTGATCGGCCGGCCGTTGATCGTGGCGCTGCCGCGCGCCGGCGTGACCAGGCCGGCGGCGACATTGAGCAGCGAGGTCTTGCCGCAGCCGGAACGGCCGACAAGGACGACGAAATCATCCCCGGCGACGTCGATCGACACACGCTCGACCGCCGGTGCCGGCTGGCCGTCATAGTGGATCGAGATCTTGTCGAGCACGAGATGCGGCATGGGACCTCTCAAAGGGAAATCAGCCTGCCCCGAAACCGCGCCTCGTCAGCGGTTCCGGGGCAGGCACGCGCGGCGTCAGGGAAGGAGATCCGCGCGCGTTTGGAGGCGCCAGGCGCTCAGTTCGAGGCCAGCGCTTCGGTGACGTATTTCGACGTCACATATTTCGAATAGTCCGGCAGCACGGCGTCGACCTTGCCCTGCTCCTTGAGGAAGGCGGAGGCCGCCGCGACCGCCTTGACCGTGCCGCCGCCGAGGAATTTGTCGGAGGCCTGCTCTTCGAGCGTCGGGAAGACATAGCCCTTCAGCAGCTCCGGCACCTCTTCCAGCTTGGCGCCGGTGAGCTTGGCGATCTTGCCGGCCTGCGGCGAGGACACCGACCAGGCGTCGGGCTTGGCGAGGTATTCGGCATAGGCCGCGCCCGTCACCTTGACGAAGTCGCGCACGGCTTCCGGGTTCTTCTGCGCAAAATCGGTGCGCACGATCCAGGCGTCGAAGGTCGGCGCGCCCCAGGCGGCGACCTGCGAGGAATCCAGCACCACCTTGCCCGTCGTCTTGATCTGGCCGAGCGCCGGATCCCAGACATAGGCCGCATCGATGTCGCCGCGGGCGAAGGCGGCGGCGATTTCGGGCGGCCGCAGATTGAGGATCTGGACCGACTTCGCATCGACATTCTCGTGCTTCAGCGCGGCAAGCAGGCTGTAATGCGTGGTCGAGACGAAGGGCACGGCGACCTTCTTGCCGGCGAGGTCGGCGAGCTTCTCGATGCCAGCGCCGTTGCGCGCGACCAGCGCTTCGGACGGTCCGATCAGGCCGACGACGAAGATGGTCTGGATCGGCAGCTCACGGCTGGCCGCTGCCGCCAGCGGGCTCGAACCGACATAGCCGATGTCGACCGAGCCGGAAGCGACCGCGGCGATGACATCGGCGCCGGAATCGAATTTGCGCCAGTCGATCGTGGCCTTGGTGGACTTTTCATAGGCGCCATCGGCCTGCGGCACTTTGGAAGGTTCGACCACCGTCTGGTAGCCGATGGTGATCTTCAGGTCATCGGCCAAAGCCGGGCTGAGAAATGCAGCGCCGGCAAGGGCGGCGGACGACAGAAGGAGAATGCGTCGCGAAATGGTGGACATCAAAGGGCTCCATGAAAACAGAGAAAACCGGATTGCCCCATAATAGTCAGCTAATTCTATCGTTCTTGTAGAGTTAAATCCTTCCAACGAAGGCAGGTTTGTTGGAAAAAATCTGCCGACGAGACGGCGCCGAGGCGGAAAGGGCGGCTGCAGCAGCGGCCACCGCCCCTCCATATGAACGGGAAAGGTGCCCCGCGAGCGCCAGACTTCGTCATCCCAGGGCGAAGCAAGGAGCGTAGCGACGCGCGCAGACCCTAGGATCCATTCCGTGACTTCGAAGCGTTGCCACGGTCCTGGTTCTGCTCCGTCGCGCCCTTCGTCCAACGTCACGGAATGGATCCTAGGGTCTCCGCGACGCCGCTACGCGGCTGCTCCGCCCGTGGATGACGAAGGATCGGCCAACCGTCGGGCAGTCACCACGCAACGACGGTTTTCGCCTTTGCAATTGTCGCGCAAATCCATGCCTCAAACAGCCACGGAATTGACAAGCCGTTTCGCGTGTTCGAGGGTAAGTATAGTATCCTTATCGACATGAGGGATTGGAGACGACGATGAGCGGGCAGCCCACCACTCACGGCATGCGTCACCTGCCGGAGGCGCATAAATCGGCGCGCGGCACGGCGGGCCTGGGGAAACCATTTGCCGCCTTGTCGCCGTCGAAGTGCAGTTCTGTGCTCTTAACGGCACAAAAGCCTGACAAAATGGCTAAAGCGGCTTGAAAACGAAGCAAATTCAACGTTTCTCGGCTTGTATATCATGTCACTAGAATTTATGTGTCATGGATGCTTGGGCGCGGCGGGGAGGCTCGCCAGGCGTTTCGCAACGGATGGCCTCGTGCCATCGCATGACAGAGAAACGTTCGGTCAATGCTCACCAAAAAAGGCAAGTACGGCCTCAAGGCGCTGGTCCACCTCGCGCACCTGCCGGCCGGGCAGCTCGCTTTCGTCAACGACATCGCGACCGGCAACAACATCCCGAAGAAATTTCTCGACGCCATATTGGGCGAGCTGCGCAATGCCGGTTTCGTCCAGAGCCGCAAGGGCAAGGATGGCGGCTACCGCCTGGCGCGGTCGGCCGAGGAGATCAAGGTCGGCCATGTCGTGCGCGTCCTTGACGGGCCGCTGGCGCCAATTCCCTGCGCCAGCCGCACACAATACCAGCGCTGTGAAGACTGCAACGAGGCGACATGCCAAGTCCGACATCTGATGCTCGAGGTCCGGCAGGCGATCGCCGAGGTGCTCGACCAGCGCAGCCTCGCCGAGATGCGCGACATCGGTCTCGACGACCTTACGGTCGCGAGGAAGATCGACGACCTGCCGGTGAAGGTCCAGGCCTGACGCCTCGCATCCCACAGGTGCGCGCATGAGCGGGCGCGCCAATTCGATCAGTTCCATCATCATCGTCGGCGGCGGTGCCTCGGGCGTCGTGATGGCCGCGCATCTGCTGAAATCGCCCAATCCGGATCTGCGCGTCACGTTGATCGAAAAGCGCCCGCATTTCGGCCAGGGCATCGCCTATTCGACGCTGCTGTCGGCGCATGTCTTGAATGTCAGCGCGGCCGGCATGAGCGCCTATGCCGACGATCCCGGCAATTTCTGGCGCTGGCTGCAGGGGCGTGGCCTGGTAGACCCGGAGCAGACGCCGCAGACACCCTTCTACGCGCCGCGCAGCCTCTACGCCCGCTATCTCGGCGAGTTGCTCGATGAGCTCGAGGCGCGCGAACAGCCGACCGGGCGGCTGCGCCTGATCCACGAAGAGAGCCTGTCGATCACGCCGACCGCGTCCGGTGTCGAGGTGGCGCTTGCCAACGGCACCAGCGTCGTCGCCCATATGGCCATACTCGCCACCGGCCATGACGAACAGCCGGCGCAAGGCCATGCGATCCGCATGGGCTCGGAAGCCGACACCGCGCTCGATGCGGAAAGCCGCGTCATGGTGCTGGGCACCGGCCTCAGCATGGTCGACGCGTTCCTGGCGCTGGAGCAGCGCGGCCACACGGGCGAGATCGTCGCCGTGTCGCGGCGCGGCCTGCTGCCGTCGCCACACCGCAAGGGCAATCCGATCAAGCTCGACGTCGCCGATATCCCGCTCGGCACCCAGCTTTCCTATTTCGTCGGCTGGTTCCGCGACCTGATCCGCGAGAACCAGAAGGCCGGCATCGACTGGCGCGACGTGGTCGATGGCCTGCGCCCCTTCAACCAGAAGATCTGGCAGAACTGGCCGGCCTCCGCCAAGCGCCGCTTCGTCGAGCACACCAAGGCCTGGTGGGACATCCACCGCCATCGCATGGCGCCGGAAGTCTACGCCAAGGTGACGCAAGCCGTGCAGGCCGGCCGCATCCGGCTTGTCGCCGGGCGCGTCGTCGGCATCACGCCAGGCGAGGCCTTCAGCGTCGACATCCAGTCGCGCCACAGCCAGCTTGTCGAGACTTTAGACGTCGCCCGTATCTATGATTGCTCGGGCATCGTGCGGGACATTTCGACCTCGTCGAACAGCGTGGTGCGCTCGCTGGTCGACCGCGGGCTGGCGCGGCCGGATCCGATGCGCATCGGCCTCGACGTGTCGGCCAATTGCGAAATCATCGCCGGCGACGGCACAGTCTTACGCAAGATCCTCGCCGTGGGCCCGCTGACGCGCGGCACCTTCTTCGAGATCGACGCCATACCCGACATCCGCGTCCAGTGCGCGCGGCTGAGCAAGCAGTTGCTGGGGTAAATGCCGGCTGGCGCTCAGCCGCCCAGCGCCTCACAGACCAGGCGCGCGGTTTCGGCGCCGGAAAAATTCTGCTGGCCGGTGATCAGATTGCCGTCGCGCACGGCAAAGCCGCGCCACAGCCCGGCCTGGACATAATTGGCGCCGATCGCCTTCAACTCGTCCTCAATGCGCCAGGGCATCAGATGTTTGCCGCGCGCGAGCGCGCCCATCTCCCAGGTCGCCTTGTCGGCGAAATCCTCCTCGGCATTGGCGAAACCCGTCACCGTCTTGCCGGCGGCAAGCAGCGCTCCATCGGCTCGCCTGGCGTAGCGCAGCAACGCGGTGCCGTGGCAGAGCGCGGCGGCCACCTTGCCGGCTTCGTGGAAGGCGACGAAGGTTCGCTGCAGTGTTTCGGCGCGATCGTAGCTGAACATCGGCGCCTGGCCGCCGGCGACCACAATCGCGTCAAAGCTGTCGACATCGATCTCCGCCGCCGGCCGCGTGGCCTCGACCAGAGCCGCCAGTTTCGGGCTCGACAGGAAGCCGAGCGAGATGAGGTCGGTCTCCGAATAACCCGAGGGATCGCGCGGGTCGCTCAGCGCGTCGGCCTCGCATCTGCCGCCCTCGGGCGAGAAGATTTCCACCGCGTAGCCGCGCTCGGTGAAGGCGAACCAGGGATGGGTCAGTTCGCTCCACCAGAAGCCGACCGGCCATCCTGTCGTGGTCGATACGGCCGGATTGGCGATGACGATGGCCACACGCTTGGGCTTGCGTGCATTGACCGGATTGGCATCCCTGACACTCATCTTCGCTCTCCCTTTTGAAACTGTCGCCGACAAAGCCGGGCCCGGCAATCTGGCCACATGGCGGGGCAAAATCCGCTTCCGTCTCTGCAGGGCCTTGCCTAGGATCGGTGCATGACACAACGCGGTAGACTCTATGGCTGCCCGGTCGAGTTCGCGCTCGACGCGCTCGGCGGCAAATGGAAAACGGTGATCATCGCGCGGATCAAGCAAGGACCGCTGCGCTATTCCGAGCTGCGGCGAATGATCCCGTCGCTCTCCGACAAGATGCTGACGCAGCGGCTCGCCGATCTCGTCGAGATCGGCTTCGTCGTGCTCGAGACGTCGCCCGACGGCAAGGGGCGCTACGCCTTGACCGAGCGCGGCCAGGATCTCGCCGCAGCACTACAGGCGCTCTATGACTGGGGCAGCGTGCATGGCCGCGCCGAGGGCGTGCGCTTCCGCAGTGATATCGAGGCGGCGGCCTAGCAACTTTCGTCCCTCAGGCCGCGCCGGCAAGCGCGCCGCAAAAGCCGGCGACATCGGTGATGACGGCCTCGCCGAGGAAACGCAGCGTCGCCATCGAGCGGTCGCGCGCTTCGCGGTTGCCGAAGCCGCAGGCATCCTCGATCACCACAGCCGTAAAACCATTGTCGGTCGCCTGGCGAACTGTCGGCTCGATGCCGATCTCCATGGCGATGCCGGCAAGGGCGATGGCGCGCACGCCGCAATCGCGCAAGGCGAAGCTCAGAGCGGTGGAATCGAAGGCCGACATGGTCAGCTTGTCGAACACGGCTTCGTCGGCGCGGGGCGCCAGTTCGGGGATGATCCGCGTCGCGTCGGCGTCGCGCAAAAACCACGGCTCGACCGCGTCGGGACTGTCGCGCCGCTGCCAGGCCATGGCGGTGCGCAGCTGGGTGGCGCCCATCCATTTGCGCGGCAAGGAGAGGTGGCGGGTGAACGCCAACCGCATGCCGGCCGAGCGGGCGGCTTCGAGCACGATGCCGGTGCGCTCGACGATATCGGCCGCGCCGGCGACCTGGCGGCAGATGCCGATTTGCATGTCGTAGACCACCAGCGCCATGCGGTGCGGATCGCACCACTCGACCAGACTCGTGGGGATCTCGATGCCTTCGCTCGACCGGATCATGCCGCCGTCCGGTCCCAGGGTTGGGCGATGTCGACGCCGGGGTCGAACAGATATTCGAGCGGCAAGGGTGCCGGGTCGAAGGCGAGGAAATGCCATTCGAGCAGCCCGGCCTTCGACAACGGGAAGTCGTCGGTGTAGCGCCGGGCTTCATCGACGCTGTCGAGCTCGAAGACGATGATGACGCCGCCGACATCGGCGCGCGCATAGTTTTCGCGCACGACGCATGCCTTCCACAGCCGCCAGACATTCGACACCTCGTCGCGCAGATAGGGCTTTAGCTCCTCTAGAGTGACGCCGGGCTTGAAGTTGTCATAGGCGATGATCTTCATCGGCTGTCTCCTCTTGGCATGTCAGCATCGCGCGGCCGGCTTGTTTCGGCCGGCATCCCGTTCGGCTAGCATGTCGAAAATGGCGGCTTCAACGAACGAGATGGTTCGTTGAACGAGATGGCCGACTGGCCTTTCGTGGCGCGTGGCATCCAGCGGAGAGGAGACGGAATGGGTATCGAGCGGCTGAACCCGAAGGGCATGCACAGCAACCCGGCCTATTCGCAAGGCGTGGCGCTGCCCGCCTCGGCGCGCATCGTGCTGATCGGCGGCCAGAACGGCATCGACGCCGATGGCCGGATCGTCGGCAAGGGCGACATCGCGGCGCAGACCAGGCAGGCGCTCGCCAATCTGGCGATGGTGCTCGATGCCGGCGGCGCCAGGCCGGAGGATCTCGTCCGCCTGTCGATCTACATTGTCGGCGACGCCGACATCAGGCCGGCCTTCGGCGCCTGGATGGCGTTCTGGGCGGACCGCGGGCCGCCGCCGGTGGTGACAGGCATACGCGTGCTCGGCCTCGCCAATCCGGATTTCCTGATCGAGATCGAAGGCCAGGCCGCCGTCGTGTAGAAGCCCCGCTTTGGGTGCCATGGCGGATGAGCAGCTGCCGGTTGGAATTTCATTCCTCGTCTGGCCGGCTGATTGGCACGTTCTATCTTCTTTCCCGCGACAAACGGCTGGAAAAGAGGCTACGCTGCCGCTCTGCCGGCTCAATCAAATAAGTAGAGCATGATGTCGTCCGAAAACCGCTTCACACTTTTCGGCATCATGCTCTAGGCGGTCGCTTGATCAGGGAGCTTCGATATGAGCGAGCACGGAAAAGCTGCGCCAGGCAGCGCCCCCTCGGATGGCCAATCTGCGCGCCTGCGGCCACCTTATAAATCGGTTCTCGACCTGATCGGCCAGACGCCGGTGGTCGAGCTGACCAAGTTCGACACCGGCAAATGCCGGCTGTTCATCAAGCTCGAAAGCCAGAACCCGGGCGGCTCGATCAAGGACCGCATCGCGCTGTCGATGATCGCGGCGGCCGAGAGAGAGGGCAAGCTCAAGCGCGGCGGCACCATCGTCGAGGCGACCGCCGGCAATACCGGCCTCGGCCTTGCCCAGGTCGGCATCCCCAAGGGCTACCGCATCGTGCTGGTGGTGCCCGACAAGATGTCGCGCGAGAAGATCCAGCATCTGCGCGCGCTGGGCGCCGAGGTGCGCATGACGCGCTCCGATGTCGGCAAGGGCCACCCGGAATATTACCAGGACATGGCCGAGAAGATCGCCGCCGAAGTGCCCGGCGCCTTCTATGCCAACCAGTTCGCCAATCCGGCCAACCCGCTGGCGCATGAGACGACGACCGGCCCGGAAATCTTTTCGCAGCTCGACGGCAATGTCGACGCGGTGGTCGTCGGCGTCGGCTCGGGCGGCACGCTGACCGGGCTTGGCCGCTATTTTTCGAAAGTCTCGCCCAAGACCGAAATGGTGCTGGCCGATCCGGTCGGCTCGGTGCTGGCGCCGCTGATCAAGACCGGCAAGATGGAAGAGGCCGGCAGCTGGACGGTGGAAGGCATCGGCGAGGATTTCGTGCCGCCCAATGCCGATCTGTCGCTGGTCAAGAAGGCCTATTCGATATCAGACAAGCAAAGCATGCTGGCGGTGCGTGATCTGCTGTCACGCGAAGGCATTCTGGCTGGTTCGTCCTCGGGCACGCTTTTATCGGCCGCCTTGCGCTATTGCCGCGAGCAGACGACGCCGAAGCGCGTCGTCACCTTCGTCTGCGACAGCGGCAACAAGTACCTGTCCAAGGTCTTCGACGATTTCTGGCTGGCCGAACAGGGCCTGGCCGAACACGAGCAGCATGGCGATCTGCGCGACCTCGTGATGCGCTCGCACCGCACCGGCGACACGGTCTATGTCGGCCCCGACGAAAGCCTGCTCAACGCCTACGGCCGCATGCGCCGTTCCGATGTCTCGCAGCTGCCGGTTCTGGAAGATGGCAAGCTGATCGGCATCGTCGACGAGAGCGATATTCTGGCCAAGGTCGACGGACCCTATGACGGCCGCTGGGAGCGCTTCAACGGTCCGGTGCGCACGGCGATGACCTCCAATCTGCACACGCTGCAGGCCAGCCAGACGCTGGATGCACTGTTGCCGGTGTTCGACCGCAACGAGGTCGCCATCATCTTCGACGGCGACGAGTTCGTCGGCCTGATCACCCGGATCGACCTGATCAACCATTTGAGGCGCGCACGATGACCAGCCACACACCACCACCATCGGGCAAGAATCGCCTGGCCTTCTCGACACGCACCATCCATGGCGGCCAGAGCCACGATCCGCTGACCGGCGCGGTGATGGTGCCGATCTATGCGACCTCGACCTATGGCCAGCAGTCGCCGGGCGTGCACAAGGGGTTTGAGTACGCCCGCAGCCAGAACCCGACGCGCTTCGCCTTCGAGCGCGCGGTGGCCGATCTCGAAAGCGGAACGGCGGCTTTCGCCTTCGCCTCCGGCCTGGCGGCGATCTCGACGGTGCTGGAGTTGCTCGATTCCGGCGCGCATATCGTCGCCACCGACGATATCTATGGCGGGTCGTTCCGGCTGATGGAGCGGGTGCGCAAGCGCTCGGCGGGCCTGCAGGTCTCGTTCGTCGACTTCACCGACCTTGCGGCGGTCGAAGCCGCGATCCGGCCGGAGACGAAGCTGCTCTGGGTCGAGACGCCGACCAACCCGCTGCTGCGCATCGTCGACCTCGAAGGCGTCGCCGCGCTCGCCAAGCGCAAGGGCGTCCTCACCGTCGCCGACAACACGTTCTGCAGCCCCTATATCCAGCGGCCGCTGGAACTCGGCATCGATATCGTCGTGCACTCGACAACCAAATATCTCAACGGCCATTCCGACATGGTCGGCGGCGTGGCTGTGGTAGGCGACAACAAGGAATTGGCGACCCAGCTGAAATTCCTGCAGAACGCCATCGGCGCCATATCGGGCCCGTTCGACAGTTTCCTGGCGCTGCGCGGCCTGAAGACGCTGGCGCTCCGCATGGAGCGGCATTCCGACAACGGGCTGAAAATCGCGCAGTGGCTGGAGGCCCGCAAGGACGTGCGCCGCGTCCTCTATCCCGGCCTCGCCAGCCATCCGCAGCATTCCATCGCCGTCCAGCAGATGCACGCCTTCGGCGGCATGATCACGGCCGTGCTCGACCGCGATCTCGCCGGCACAAAACGTTTCCTCGAACGCACGCAATTGTTCACGCTGGCCGAAAGCCTCGGCGGGGTGGAGAGCCTGATCGAGCATCCGGCGCTGATGACGCATGGGTCTATTCCGGCCGAGAAACGGTCGGAGATCGGCATTTCGGATTCGCTGGTAAGGCTGTCGGCGGGGATCGAGGATGGCGATGATCTGATCGCGGATCTGGAGCAGGCGCTGGGGGGATGAGTGGTGGTTCAGCATGGCCGAAGGAGACGCGCTGGCAGGTGCGCTGGCATTGCAAGGGCGTGCTCGTCGGCTAAGTCACGGCATGGATCCTAGGGTCTGCGCCGCGTCGCTTCGCTCCTTGCTCCGCCCTAGGATGACGAAGCGAGGGTTTGTTTCGACCAATCTTCAAAGTTGCTCCTTTCCGAGAGTCCAATTGACAGTGGTCACAACCCGCCGTGCAGCAACCCAACCGCCAATCTGCGGCATTCGGGATTAGCCTAAGCTACTATGCGTTCGTCATCCTAGGGCGGAGCAGGAGCGAAGCTCCGTCGCGGAGACCCTAGGATCCATGCCGCGACACCGGAGCGTCGCGACGGTCAAAGCTGATTTGCCCAATCGGCGTTGACGCCAAACCCCATTCGCCCGAGATGTAGCGCCCATGGCCACGCGCGAACCCGAAAAACCCACCGAACCCCTGACCTTCGCGGTGCTGGTGTTCCCCGGCTTTCCGATGATGGCGTTCAGCTCCGTCATCGAGCCGCTGCGCGCCGCCAATGTTCTGGCGAAACGGCAATGCTATCGCTGGATCATCGTCGGCGGCACGAAAGGGGCGGTCGAGGCGTCGAACGGCGTCGTCATTCAGCCGGGCTTTTATGCCGAGGATGCGCCGAAAGTCGACCGCATCGTCGTCTGCTCGGGCGGCGATGCCGACCATCTCGTCGCCGAGGACGCGGCGAGCTGGATCCGCCGCAGCCTGCGGGGTGGCGCGCATATCGGCGCGGTGGCGGATGCGGCATTCTTCCTGGCGCGGGCCGGCTTGCTCGACGGCCATGCCTGCACCTTGCACTGGACCAGCCAGGCCGCCTTCACCGAGGCGTTCCCTAACATCGAGCTGCGGCGCGATCTCTACGTCATCGACCGCAAGCGCTTCACCTCGGCCGGCGGCGTCGGCAGCCTCGACATGATGCTGGAGATCATTACCCGCGACTATGGCGCCGAGCTTGCCGCCGGCGTCGCCGAATGGTTCGTGCACAGCCAGCTGCGCTCCAGCGTCGACCGCAAGCTGATGCCGCTCAGGCTGCGCACCGGCGTGCAGAACGAGTTGGTGCTGTCGGCCATTGCCATCATGGAAGACGCGGTCGAGGAGCGGCTCGGCATGGCCGAGCTGACGGCCCGGCTCGGTGTCTCCTCCGACAAGCTCGAACGCAGCTTTCGCTCCGAACTCGCCATCTCGCCCAATGGCTACTACCGGCGGCTCAGGCTGAAGCGCGCCGCCGACCTTTTGGCGCATTCGACGCTCGCCGTGCGCGACGTGGCGCTGGCCTGCGGCTTCGCCTCGATGTCGAGCTTTGCCCGGGCGTTTCGGGAAGAGCATGGCCATCCACCGAAACTGGCGCGGAGGCATTAGAGCTATCTTCGTCATCCTGGGGCGGAGCGTCGCGAAGCGGCGTGGAGACCCCTGGAGCTGCTCCGCAGCCCAAGGGATCCATGCCGCGACATCGGACGAAATATGCAGCGGTCCAAGATGTGTCGTCCCCGCGAGAATGCCTGATTCTGAACCGCTTTCGTGTGGAATAGACGCCCCGGCATGGATCCCTTGGGCTGCGGAGCAGCTCCAGGGGTCTGCGCCGCGTCGCTTCGCTCCTTGCTCCGCCCGTGGATGACGAAGGTAGGGGCTTAGCGGCATCCCGCACAACAAACGCGGTTTTCCGCACAATGCCTCCGCCGCTGCTGCGTCATGGTCACGTCTCGCAACCGACCCAAGGCCGAACCCCATGAGCATCGTCGTATTCGACCCCGACAGCACCGAGGACGTCGACTTCAAGGACCGCATGCGCCACCCGGTGGCGGCCGATCCGGCGGGCGGAATGTGGCTGTCGGACACCGAGCCGTCCTTCATCGATGCCGACGCGCTGCGCAAGGGCCGGCTGGCCAAACTGCGGGGCTGGATGCGCGACGCCGGCTATGGCGGGGTGGTGCTGTTCGACCCGTACAACCAGCGCTATGCCACCGGCTCGCGCAACATGTTCGGCTATTTCCTGCGCAACTCGACCCGCTATTTCTTCATCCCGACCGAAGGGCCGATCGTGCTGTTCGAGTACCCGCAGAGCTACCATGTCTCGATGGTGCTCGACACGATCGACGAGGCGCGGCCTTCCAAGCTGGTGTGGTCGTCGGTCTCCGGTCGCGACGACGAGACCGCCGGCCCCTTCGCCGACGAGATCGCCGAGCTCCTGAAGCAGCACGGCGGCGGCTCGATGAAGCTGGGTCTCGACCGCTGCAGCCATCTGCTGGCGCTGGCGCTGGAAAAGCGCGGCTGCCAGGTCAAGGATTGCCAGGGCGAAATCCTGGCGGTGCGCGCGGTGAAGACGCTGGAGGAGGTGAAATGCCTGCAGGTGTCGATGGCCGGCGCCGAGGCCGCCGTCTACGCCGTGCGCGAGGCGATCAAGCCCGGCGTCTCCGAAAACGACCTGTTCGCCATCATGTATGGCGAGGTCATCCGCCAGGGCGGCGAGTTCATCGAGACGCGGCTGCTCACCTCCGGCCAGCGCACCAACCCGTGGTTCAACGAGGCCAGCGGCCGCAAGATCCGGCCCGGCGAGCTGCTTGCGCTCGATACCGACACGATCGGCTGCTACGGCTATTATTCCGATTTTTCGCGCACCTTCCGCTGCGGACCGGGCAAGCCGACCGATTACCAGAAATCGCTCTACCGCATGGCGCATGACCAGGTTCAGCACAACATCTCGATCGTCAAGCCTGGCATGGCGTTTCGCGAAATCGCCGAGAAGGCCTGGAAGATCCCCGACCGCTTCGTCGACCAGCGCTATACCTCGGTGATGCACGGCGTCGGCATGCATGGCGAGACACCGTTCATCGCGCATGCCATGGATTACGAGACCTATGGCCGCGACGGCCATATCGTGCCAGGCATGGTGGTGAGCGTCGAAAGCTATATCGGCGAGAAGGGCGGCCGCGAGGGCGTCAAGCTGGAGGACGAGATCCTGATCACCGAGACGGGTACGGAGCTGCTGTCGCGCTTTCCCTATGAGGACGAGTTTCTGGAGAAGCAGGTTTGATGGTCTTTGAACCACCCTTGTCAACCAGCGCAGACCCCCACCGCTTCGTCATCCTAGGGCGAAGCAAGGAGCGCAGCGACGCGGCGCAGACCCTAGGATCCATGCCGGGACTCCAACGCGTCGCCACGATCCAGAATTCTGCTCCGCTGCGCCCGTCAGAAAGGTCACGGCATGGATCCTCGGGTCTCCGCGACGGAGCTTCGCTCCTGCTCCGCCCGTGGATGACGAAGGTGGGGAGGCACCGGCCAATCACCACCGTTTGCGCCGTTGCGCTCACCGGAACGATGCTGACCGCAAACCCAGGCCGCACCGCATGAAAACCCCCCTCTCCATTAAGCGCGGTACGGTGGCCGCCGTGTTCATAGACCTGCAGGAAGAGCACCGGCAGGACAAGCGCTACCTCGTCGAGGGCTTTGCCGGCATCCTCGCCAATGTCCAGCGGCTGCAAGAAGCGGCGCGCGCCAATCACGTGCCGCTCCAGCACTGGGCCTATATCGTCGATCTCGACAAACAGGATCGGCCCTTTCATCCGCTCGGTGCCGACGGCAAGTCGGCCTTCTCAGACAAGAGCGATCCGCTGACCGAGATCTGCCATGAGGTGGCGCCGGCCAGGGACGAAGCGCTGCTGGTCAAGGCCGAGGCCAGCGCCTTCCGCAGCGGGCCGGCGGCTGATCAGCTCAAGGCTGCCGGTATCGAATGGCTGGTCGTCGCCGGCGTCTGGACCGAGGCCTGCATCGACGCCACCGTGAAGGACGCCGTGGCAAGGGGATTTCGCGTGCTGCTGGTCAAGGATGCCTGCGGCAGCGGCAGCGCGGCCATGCACCAGACCGGCATCCTCAACCTCGCCAACCGGCTCTATGGCGGCGCGGTCACCGACACGGACGGCGCCTGCCGGCTGCTGGCCGGCGAGACGGTCACCGCCTGGCAGGTCGAGGGGTCGGTGCCGCTGCGCTTCACCTTCGACAATGCGGCGGCGCTCTACGCCGAGCTATGACAGCAGACCGACACCACGGCAAATATGAAACACGGCTCGACCCGGCGCTGTGGGCCTATATCGACAGGGTCGACGCCTGGTACCCGCCCGAGGTGATCGGCCTGCCGATCGACAAGCAGCGCGCGGTCTATGACAGAATGTGCCGGGCTTTTCACCAAGGCCGCCCGCCCGGGGTCAAGGCCAGCGACGGCCTGGTTGCCGCCCCAGGCCACGGTATACCGATCCGCCACTACCGGCCCGCCGGCAAGGCGGCGCGGGCCATGGTGCTCTATTTCCATGGCGGCGGCTTCATTCTGGGTAACCTCGACAGCCATGACGACATCTGCGCCGAGATATGCGCCGGCACCGGCTTCGACGTGCTGTCGGTCGACTACCGGCTGGCGCCTGAGCATGTCCACCCCGCCGCCTTCGACGATGCGATGGCCGCCTTCGCATGGGCGGCGGAGACGTCACGCCTGCCGCTGGTGCTGTGCGGCGAGAGCGCCGGCGGCAATCTGGCGGCGGCAGTGGCGCAAGCGACTCGCAAGCACGCGCGTACGGCGGTCGGCCAGGTGCTGATCTATCCCGGCCTCGGCGGCGACGAGGGCGCCGGCTCCTATGTCGAACATGCCGAGGCGCCACTGCTGTCCGTCGGCGATATCGCCTTCTACCGCGACGTCCGTTCAGCCAAGCGGCAGTCGCCCGACGACCCGACCTTTTCACCGCTGCGCGACCGCCACTTTTCCGGCCTGCCGCCAACGGTGATCATCACGGCCGAGTGCGACCCGCTGTCGTCGGATGGCGAGACCTACCGCGACCGCATCGCTGCGGCCGGCGGCAAGGCATGGTGGCACGAGGAGAAGCGGCTGGTGCACAGTTTCCTGCGCGCCCGCACCACGGTGCCGGCAGCGGCGGAAGCTTTTAGCCGCATCATCGCGGCGATCGCGGCGCTTGGCCGGGGTGAGTGGCCGTATTGAGTCTTACGACGCCGCGATGCTCTTTTCGGAGGAGTTGGCTTTCAGCCAGAGCGCCTTTTCGCCGAGCGTGGCGACCATGGCGGCATGCGCGGCGCGCTCCGCTTCGGTCAGGCGCGGCAGCAGCGGCCTCGGGCGCTCTGCGACGATGATCTCGATGTGCCTGACATTCTCGCCCTGTGCCGGCGCGGTGGCGCTGTCGAGGATGAGCGCCGCCTGCTTGCCGCCGATCAGCTCGATATAGACCTCGGCCAGCAATTCGGAATCGAGCAGCGCGCCGTGCTTGGTGCGCTTCGTATTGTCGATGCCGTAGCGCCGGCAGAGCGCATCGAGCGAATTGGGACCCATCGGATGCTTGCGGCGCGCCAGCGCCAGCGTGTCGACGACACGGCCGGGATCGACGACGGGATGGCCGAGCCGGCCGAATTCGACATTGAGGAAGCCGATGTCGAAAGTGGCGTTGTGCGCGACCAGCTTGGCGCCATCGGTGAAGGTCAGCCATTCCTCAGCGATTTCGGCAAAGGTCGGCTTGCCCGCGAGATCCGCCGCGCTGATGCCGTGCACCGCCTGCGCCTCCTCGTGGATCGCGCGGCCTTGCGGGTTGATATAGTGATGGAACGTCCTGCCGGTCGGGAAACGGTTGACGAGTTCGACGCCGCCCAACTCGATCACGCGGTCGTCGCGCGAATCAAGGCCGGTGGTTTCCGTATCGAAGATGATCTCGCGCATCGAATCAGTTTGCTCCTGGGCGAGCAGAATCACGAGACCGGAACAAAATGGCAATGGGCAATGCTGACAGCCCGCCGTCAGGAGCCCCTTTGTCCCCGGAGTTCGTCGATGATCGCATCGACCTCTGCCCGCGCGGCCTCCAGCCCCTGGCCGGTGTCGATGATGAAATCGGCCAGCCTGCGCTTCTCCTCATCCGGCACCTGCTTGGCCAGGATCGCCGCCAGTTTTTCTTCCGTCATGCCCGGCCGGGCCAGCACGCGCTGGCGCTGCACTTCGGCGGGCGCCGTGACGACGACAACCTTGTCGACGCGGCCACGGCCGCCGGTTTCGAAGAGCAGCGGAATGTCGAGCACGGCGATCGATTCGCCTGCGGTACGATGCCTGGCCAGGAAGGCGTCGGCGTCGGCGCGCACCAGCGGATGGATGATCGCTTCCAGCCGCTTCAGCGCAGCCGCATCGCCAAGGACGCGAGCGCCAAGTTTTGCGCGGTCGACTACGCCGTCGACAACCGTTCCGGGAAAAGCGGCCTCGACCAAAGGCGCCGCCACACCGGAATAGAGGCGATGCACCGCCTCGTCGGAATCGTGGACCGGCACGCCCGCCTCGGCAAACATTTTTGCCGTCGTCGACTTGCCCAAGCCGATCGAGCCGGTGAGGCCGAGCACGATCATGGCTTCGGCACCAGATCGGCAACGATGAGTGCGCGCAGCTCAGCCGTGACCTGAGGCCTGACGCCGAACCAATGTTCGAAGCCGGGCACGGCCTGGTTGAGCAGCATGCCGAGGCCGTCGACCGTCTTCAGCCCCCTGGCGCGCGCGGCGGCGAGCAAGGGTGTTTCGAGCGGCACATAGACAAGGTCGGTGACGATGGCATGGTCCGGCAGCAAGGCCGGATCGGCGGCGAGGCCTTCATTGCCGACCATGCCAAGTGCCGTGGTGTTGACCAGCAGGCCGGCGTCGGCCAGCAATTCGTCGGTCGCCGCCGTGCCATGCGCCGAAACGCCGGCGCCGAAACGATCCCGCAATTCCTGCGCCCGGGCGAGCGTGCGGTTGACGATGCGGATGTCGGAAAAACCGCGTTGCTTCAGCGCCTGGATGACGGCGCGCGACGCGCCGCCGGCGCCGAGCACGACCGCGGGGCCGGTGTTCGCCCAGCCCGGCGCGCAGTCATCGAGATTGGCGGCAAAGCCGTGACCATCGGTGTTGCCGCCCCGCAGGACGCCGTCCTCGAACCACAGCGTGTTGACGGCGCCGATCTCTTCAGCCGCCTGGTCGCGGCGCTGGGCAACAGCGAAGGCGGCTTCCTTGTGCGGAATGGTGACATTGCCGCCGCGAAACCCGTTTGCCTGCAATGCCGCGATGAATTCGGCAAAATCCTGCGGCGCCACGTCGATCGCCTCGTAGCTGCCGTCGATGCCGTGCTGGGCCAGCCAGTGGCCGTGGATCTTCGGCGAGCGCGAATGCTTGATCGGATGCCCGGTGACGAAGGCCTTCTTCGTTGCCTCAACCATCGATGGCTCCCAGCGTGCGCAGTTCCGCCAGCAGCGGCAGTAGCGGCAGGCCGACAATGGTGAAATAATCGCCTTCGATCTTTTCGAAGAGCTGGATGCCTTCGCCTTCGATCTGGTAGGCGCCGACGCTGGCCAGCGCCTTGGCGCCGACAAGGGCGAGATGGCGGCCGATGAAGCCGGGGTCGAGCATGCGCATGGTCATGCCGGCGATGCCGACATGGCGCCACAGCACCTTGCCGTCGCGCACCAGAACGGCAGCGCTGTTGAGCTGATGGGTCCTGCCCGACAGCGCCAGGAGATGGCGGCGCGCGCCTTCCATGTCGGCCGGCTTGTGGAACACCTCGTCACCCAAGGACAAAGTCTGGTCGCAGCCAAGCACTAGCGCGCCGGGTCGGCGTTCGCTGACCTCAGTGGCCTTGGCCTCGGCCAGCACCAGCGCGACATCCTCCGGCGAAACACCGCTATCCTGCAACGGCGCCTCGAGCGCGCGCTCGTCGACATCGGCCGGCACCGCCTCGACATCGAGCCCGGCATTGATGAGCATCGCCTTGCGGAACGGACTGCCTGAGGCGAGGATGATTTTCTCGGTCATGGTTTGCACACCTGCCTGCCCGTCCAACTGCCGACGGGATGTTCACCCAAGTAGAAAACCGTTGCGGTCGTCAACCACTGTAACGGCATGGATCCTAGGGTCTCCGCGACGGAGCTTCGCTCCTGCTCCGCCCTAGGATGACGAAAGCGCGATGGTTCATCGCCAATCACCGACGTTGGAGATTGGCAGAGACGATCCTGTCTTCGTCATCCTAGGGCGAAGCAAGGAGCGCAGCGACGCGGCGCAGACCCTAGGATCCATGCCGTGACGTACATGCCTCGCGACGGTGGGTGTTGGCGACGCGCAGCCCGGCTCCAATTATCTGTTCTTCCCCCGCAGGGCAACGATCGCCGCGGCCGTTTCCTCGATCGAGCGGCGGCTGACGTCGATCATCGGCCAGCCATGGCGCGTGCAGATCTGACGGGCGTAGGCGAGCTCCTCGTTGATGGCGGCGCGGTCGACATAGTCGGTCGGCACGTAGGAGCTGCTGTTGCCGAGGATGCGGTTCTGGCGGACATGCGAGATGCGCTCGGCGGTGGCGATCAGCCCGACGATCAGCGGCTTGGAGGCGCTGACCAGGCTTTCCGGCACCGGCACGCCGAGCACGATCGGGATGTTGGCGGTCTTGATGCCGCGATTGGCGAGATAGATGCTGGTCGGCGTCTTCGAGGTCCGCGAAATGCCGATCAGCACGACATCGGCATCGTCCATATTGGCCGGCAACTGGCCGTCATCATGGTCCATGGTGAAGTTCAGCGCATCGATGCGGCGGAAATATTCGGCGTCGAGAACGTGCTGGGCGCCGACGCGGCGGCCGGCCGGCGTGCCGAGATAGGACTGGAAGACGGTGAGCACCGGCTCCAGCACCGACACACAAGGCAGGCCCATTGTGGCGCAGCGTTCGTCGATGCCGCGCGCCAGCTTCTGGTCGACGACCGTGTAGAGAATGATGCCCGGCTCCTCCTCGATGTCCTCGAACACCTTGGCCACCTGCTTTTCGGTGCGGATGAGCGGGTAGATATGTTCAATCGCCCGCGCGTCCTTGTATTGCGCCGAAGCCGCCCGGCCGGCGGCGAGCAGCGTTTCGCCGGTCGCGTCGGAAATCAGGTGCAGGTGAAAGAAGCTCTGGGGTTTGTTCACAGGGGATCACCTGGGGCTGTGGGCGGATGTGGATAAAGCGGGACAGAAAGACGGGCCGGCCAGAGGCGACTGTATCAGATGGCAGTTTGTCCACAATTCGGTCCTCTGTCAGCTTCGCCGGCCGGCTGGGGACAAGTCTGGGGACGGCCGCCTTTGCCTTTCAGCCATCCACAGGGCGGGTTTCTTCCTTGGTTTGCTAACGCTTTGACTCCGATGACGGATTCCGGACTATCCCCAGAACCCTGCTGCCGGGAGAGGGAAGCGCGCGACAATATGCTTGCTGGCTTTTTGGCCGGCGAAGCGGGACAGGTGACAACCACCACAACCAACAGACTCTTAGAATCAGAAGAATCTTAGATATAAGAATCTTTGATTATAGGAAGGCCGGGAGAGGCGAGCGCTCAATGCCCAAAAGCCGGATCATGCTGGACGTCCTGAAGGGCGAGGCTCATTTTCCGCCTCCGCTCTGGATGATGCGTCAGGCTGGGCGCTATCTGCCGGAATATCGTGAAACACGCAGGCGCGCCGGGTCGTTTCTCGACCTCTGCTACGATCCCGACCTTGCGGTGGAAGTGACGCTGCAGCCGATCGAGCGCTTCGGCTTCGACGCTTCGATCCTGTTCTCCGACATCCTTGTCGTTCCGCATGCGCTTGGCCGCGATGTGCGCTTCGAAGAGGGGCGAGGACCGTTGCTGACGCCGATCTCCGTGGCCGAGATCATGGCTCTGGAAAGCGATGTGTTTCACGTGAATCTCGAACCGGTCTACGAGACGGTTCGCCGGCTGCGGGCAAAACTGCCTGACGAGACCACGCTGATCGGCTTCTGCGGCGCGCCGTGGACGGTGGCGACCTATATGATCGCCGGCCATGGAACACCTGACCAGGCGCCGGCGCGGCTGTTCGCCTATCGCGAGCCGGCGGCTTTTCAACATCTCCTGAAGGTGCTGGCCGATCATTCGGCTGCCTATCTGATCCGCCAGATCGAAGCCGGCGCGGATGTGGTGCAGATTTTCGATTCATGGTCCGGCGTGCTCGACGATGCGTCGTTCGACCAGTTCTGCGTTTGGCCGGTGGCGGAGATCGTCCGGCAGGTACAGGCTGTCCATCCCGATGTGCCGATCATCGGTTTTCCCAAGGGTGCCGGCGCGCGCTACCGGACCTATCGCCAGAAGACTGGCGTGACGGGGCTGGGGATCGACTGGACGGTGCCGCTGGCGGCGGCGAAGGATCTGCAGCGCTCGGGTGCGGTCCAGGGCAATCTCGATCCCTTGCGCCTCGTAGCCGGCGGCAAGGCGCTGTCAGATGGCGTCGAGGCGATCCTGAAAGCGCTGGGAGACGGGCCGCTGATCTTCAATCTCGGCCACGGCATCACGCCGGAGACACCGATCGCGCATGTCGAGGCGATGGTGAAGCAGGTGAGGAGCGCGGCACGCTGATGGCTGAGTCAGACAATACCAACAGCACCGGCCAGGCGATGATGCGCATGGTCACCGGCATCACTGTGCTGATCGTGGCGACGGCGTTTCTGTTTTTCGTAGCGCCCGAAAGCTTCTATCCCTGGGCAAAGGCGATCCATATCCTTGCCGTCATTTCGTGGATGGCCGGCATGCTCTATCTGCCGCGGCTGTTCGTCTACCACGTCGATGCCGAGAAGGGGTCGGTGCAGTCGGAAACCTTCAAGGTGATGGAGCGGCGCCTGCTGCGCGGCATCATCAATCCGGCGATGATCGTCACCTGGGTGTTCGGCCTTTGGCTCGCCTGGAAAGTCTTCGGCTTCCAGGGCGGCTGGCTGCACGCCAAGATCGGGCTGGTGCTGCTGTTGTCCGCCGTTCACGGCTATCTGGCCGGCGCGGTGCGCAAATTCGCCGAAGATCGCAACGAAAAACCGGCGAGGCACTGGCGGATCGTCAATGAGATCCCCACATTGTTGATGATCGCCATCGTGATCCTGGTTGTCGTCAAGCCGTTCTGAGGCCGATCAGGCCTGTTAAAACGCGGCTTGCTCTTTCATCCGACCGACGATAAAAGACGGGTCTTCCTTCCCGTCATGCGCCGCCCCTCATTGTTTTCGGCCGCGCCCGGCATTTGTCGCATCCCGCCGATATTTTTCTCCCAAAGCTCACCCAGAGTCCGTCTATGCAAGAAATGAAACTTACCGAATTCAAGAACAAGAAACCGCCAGAGCTGATCGCTTATGCCGAATCGCTCGAGGTCGAGAACGCCAGCGTCATGCGCAAGCAGGAACTGATGTTCGCGATCCTGAAGAAGCTGGCCGCCCAGGACGTCGAGATCATCGGCGACGGCGTGGTCGAGGTGCTTCAGGACGGTTTCGGCTTCCTGCGCTCGGCCAACGCCAACTATCTGCCAGGCCCCGACGACATCTATATCTCGCCGTCGCAGATCCGGCGCTTTTCGCTGAAGACCGGCGATACGGTCGAAGGACCGATCCGCAGCCCGAAAGAGGGCGAGCGCTATTTCGCGCTGCTCAAGGTCAACACCATCAATTTCGACGACCCCGAAAAGATCCGCCACAAGATCCATTTCGACAATCTGACGCCGCTCTATCCGACTTCGCGGCTGAAGATGGAAATGGAGGTTCCGACCTCCAAGGATATCTCGCCGCGCGTCATCGACCTGGTGGCGCCGCTCGGCAAGGGCCAGCGCGCTTTGATTGTCGCGCAGCCGCGCACCGGTAAGACGGTGCTGCTGCAGAACATCGCCCACTCCATCACCACCAATCACCCGGAATGCTATCTGATCGTGCTTCTGATCGACGAGCGGCCGGAAGAAGTGACCGACATGCAGCGCTCGGTGAAGGGCGAGGTCGTCTCCTCGACCTTCGACGAACCGGCGGTGCGCCACGTCCAGGTCGCCGAAATGGTCATCGAAAAGGCCAAGCGCCTGGTCGAACATGGCCGCGACGTCGTCATCCTGCTCGATTCCATCACCCGCCTCGGCCGCGCCTACAACACCGTCGTGCCGTCATCCGGCAAGGTGCTGACCGGCGGTGTCGACGCCAACGCGCTGCAGCGCCCGAAGCGCTTCTTCGGTGCCGCGCGTAACATCGAGGAAGGCGGCTCGCTGACCATCATCGCCACCGCGCTGATCGATACCGGCAGCCGCATGGACGAAGTCATCTTCGAAGAGTTCAAGGGCACCGGCAATTCGGAAATCGTGCTCGACCGCAAGGTCGCCGACAAGCGCATCTATCCGGCCATGGACATCCTCAAATCCGGCACCCGCAAGGAAGACCTGCTGGTGCCGCGTCAGGATCTGCAGAAGATCTTCGTGCTGCGCCGCATCCTGGCGCCGATGGGAACCACCGACGCGATCGAGTTCCTCATCGACAAGCTGAAGCAGACCAAGACCAATGCGGACTTCTTCGATTCGATGAATACGTAAGGGCTTACCCTCCCCCTCGTGGGGAGGGTCGATCCGCGCAGCGGAGCGGGGTGGGGGTCAGCACTGAGGCTGGCGTTTCACACCCACCCCTTCTCCCGATCTATGCTTCGCTACGATCGCGAGCCGACCCACCCCACAAGGGGGAGGGTGAGGAGCTATCTTCGCAACAACCGCTCCAACTCCTCAGCATCCGCCACCACCGGCAAACAAACCTGCCCGGTGCAAAGCCAGGCCCCTACTTTGTCGGTCGGAGGCAGAATCCCGCCGGGCAGCAAGGGTCGATTCGTTTCCGAACCAATCGCGGCAATGATGTCGACGCGGCGCGGGTCGGGGCACCGATTCGCAACCGGAACGAGCTTTGGATCCTCTGGGCTGTCGACGATGACCAGTTTCAAAGGCTCGATGGCAAGCGCGCAGGCATTGACGATGCCGGCCTGGCCATAGGCCTGGTGCGCCGCGCGGCCGGCGGCGTGCTCGGCGATCTTCCAGGCTTTTTCCGCGAGATCGGGATCGCCGGTAACGGAGGCGAGCCGCACAAGTGCTGCGATGATCTGGCTGGTGGCTGAGGAAATGGCCTCGTCGACATCGCCCCTGATGCGGATCGGTACGTCGGTGCTGTCCGAAGCGGTCAGATAGTAACCTGTTCCCGCTGGGTCGGGATACCAATGGTCGAGCTGTTCGATGAACTGCTTCGCCTGGTCGAT
Source organism: Mesorhizobium japonicum MAFF 303099 (assembly GCF_000009625.1). Taxonomy (NCBI): domain Bacteria; kingdom Pseudomonadati; phylum Pseudomonadota; class Alphaproteobacteria; order Hyphomicrobiales; family Phyllobacteriaceae; genus Mesorhizobium; species Mesorhizobium japonicum. Next base: position 3,568,873 of record NC_002678.2, on the reverse strand, counting down.
GTAGCTCCAATCGCCAGACGCCTCGAACAGCGAAATCCCTGCATTGGCCATGGCGGCGTAGTCGCTCGACAGAGCGGGAAACAGTTTTCTGGTGCCAAGCATGGAATGCGGCAAGCGGCCGTCGCGGCTGGCGCCGGAGATATGGGCAAACGCCTTGTCCGCGGCCTCGATCCACTCGGGCCGGCCCAGCGAGCGACCGGCCTCGGCGAGTGCCGCAATCATCAGGCCGTTCCAGTCGGTGAGGGTCTTGGCATCGAGGCCTGGCCTGACGCGCTCTTCCCGGACGGCGAGAAGCCTGGCTTTGAGCGGAATGAGTTTTTCGCGATCGGCCACGCCTTGGGCTTGCTGGGTGCGGGTTTGGTGGATAACCGGCTTGCCTTCCCAGCCATGTGGGGCAGAAAGCGTGAAGTATTTGAAAAACAAGGCTGAATCGTCACCTAGAACGGTTTTGATCTCCTGCCGGTTCCAGGTGTAGAACAGCCCCTCCTCGCCATCGCTGTCGGCATCGAGACTGGCGGCGAAGGCGCCGCCTTCGACGCGCATTTCGCGCAGCAGCCAGTCGACGGTCTCTTCGATTCGTATGCGGAACAAATCATTGCCGCTTGCCGAAAAGGCCCAGTTGCAGAAGCGGATCAGCTCCGCATTGTCGTAGAGCATCTTTTCGAAATGCGGCACCAGCCATTCGGCATCGGTGGAGTAGCGGCTGAGCCCGCCGCCAATATGATCATAGATGCCGCCGGCCAGCATCCGTTCGAGACTGACCAGCACGTCGTCGCGATGCGCGGCGTTGCCATCGCGCAGCCAGGACAGCCAGAGCGTGAGCATGAATGGCGCGTTGGGGAATTTCGGCGCGCCGCGCAGACCGCCAAGGTCGCGGTCGACCATGCCGTCGATGCGGCCGGCGAGGTCGGTGAGCGCGCCGCGGTCGAGGCTCTGCCTGGCGTGCGTGCCGGAGAGCCGCGCTTCGACATGGGAAGTCAGCCCGTCAGCGCTCTGGTGCAGGCTGTCGCGCTTCTCGCGCCAGGCCTTGTCGACCGCTTCCATGACCTGGATGAAGCCCGGGCGGCCATAGCGCGCCTCGCGCGGAAAATAGGTGCCGCCCCAGAATGGCTTGCCATCCGGCGTCAGGAACATGGTCAGCGGCCAGCCGCCTTGCTCGCCCATCGAGGAGAGCGCGGCCATGTAGATCTGGTCGATGTCGGGACGCTCCTCGCGGTCGACCTTGATATTGACGAACAGACGGTTCATGACGGCGGCGACGCCGTCATTCTCGAAGCTTTCATGCGCCATGACATGGCACCAATGGCAGGCGGCATAGCCGACAGAGAGCAGGATCGGGCGATCGAGCGTCCTTGCTTCTTCGAGCGATGCCGGCGACCAGGCCCGCCAATGGACGGGATTGCCGCTGTGCTGCTGCAGATAGGGGCTGGCTTCTTCGGCAAGCAGGTTTTGCGCGGGCAATGTCACAATGGGCTACTCGGGTTGTTTGAAGGCGCGAGGCTAGGGCGGTTCAACAGAGCGGGCAAATGATTTCAGGCGATTCGATCGTTGCGCTGTCGAGCGGCCGGCTTCCGGCCGGTGTCGCCGTGCTGCGTATCTCCGGTCCGCAGACTCGATTCGTGGTCGAAACGATTGCTGGTGGCATGGTTAAGGACCGGGTGGCGGTCTTGCGCAGATTCAAGGCGCCGGATGGAACCGTGCTCGACAGCGGCTTGGTCATCTTCTTTCCCGGTCCGGCCAGCTTTACCGGGGAGGATGTCGCCGAATTCCATGTCCATGGCGGACGCGCCGTCGTGGCGCGGATGCTGGAGATCATCAGTGGTTTCGACGGCGTCAGGCACGCCGAACCCGGCGAATTCACGCGCCGCGCCTTTCTCAACGGCAAGGTCGACCTGGTCGAGACGGAAGCACTGGCGGATCTGGTCAATGCCGAGACCGAGGCGCAGCGACGCTTCGCGGTCCGCAATGCCGAGGGTGTCCAGAGCGAGCTCTATCTGAGCTGGCGCCGCCGACTGATCCATGCGCGGGCGATGATCGAGGCCGAGATCGATTTTGCTGATGAAGATGACGTGCCAGGATCCGTTTCGGATACGGTCTGGTCTGATGTCCGGGCGATGATTGGCGAGATCGATCGGCATATCGCCGGATTTCACGCCGCCGAGATCATCCGCGAAGGCTTCGAGGTGGTGATTCTCGGCGCGCCGAATGCCGGCAAGTCGAGTCTGTTCAACGCCTTGGCGCGGCGCGATGCAGCTATTGTAACGGATGAGCCGGGCACGACGCGGGACCTACTCGAGGTGACGCTGGATCTCGGCGGCCTGCGTGTCAGGCTGACGGACACGGCCGGCTTGCGCGAAGCGCCGGGTAAGGTCGAGGCGATCGGCATCGAGAAGGCGCGGGCCAAGGCCGACCGCGCCGATCTCTTGCTGCTGCTGGAGGACATTTTGGCGCCCGGGGTCCTTGGGCCGTTGCCGGGCAAGGCGCCTCTTTTGCGGGTCGGCACCAAACTCGACCTGCTGGATGAGGGGTCGGCTCGGGAGGCGGCCGGTCGCTACGACGTTGCCATTTCTGTTGTAGGCGGGACTGGCGTGGAAGCGCTGCTGGCTGAAATCGGCCGTCGCGCGGCGGATGCCGCCGGCGACGTCGGCGATGTTCTGCCGTCGCGCCTGCGCCATGTCGAACTGCTCGGTGAGGCGAATCGCCATCTGCTTCGCGCCGCCGCCGAGGACGCAGCAGGTCAGGAACTGCGCGCCGAAGAGCTGCGACTGGCGGCGGACAGCCTGGGTCGAATCGTCGGCGCGATCGATGTCGAGGACATGCTGGACGTGATCTTTTCGCAGTTCTGCATCGGGAAATGACTCACGTGAAACAATGACTTGGGCGAACACGCCGGGGATCTCCGTGGTGGTGATGCATTTGCGGAAACGCCTGTCACTTCGTCATCCTAGGGCGAAGCAAGGAGCGGAGCGACGCGGCGCAGACCCTAGGATCCATGCCGGGACTCTGCAGCGCCGCAACAGTGCAGAATTCCGCTGCACCCTACATCTAATGTCACGGAATGGATCCTAGGGTCTCCGTTACGGAGCTTCGCTCCTACTTCGCCCTAGGATGACTAAGTATGGGACGCCTCGGCACCCCCTTGGCCGTGACTCACGTGAAACAATCGGAATGGCCATGACTCACGTGAAACATCGCCGGACATACCTCTCACCCCTGTTTCACGTGAAACTTGCCGCGAAGTTTTCTTGACAGCTTGGCCCTGCGGGGACATGTGTCCCTCAATCGCTTTTTGAGTCCAGGATTTGAAATGACCGATCACTATGATGTGGTTGTGGTGGGCGGCGGCCATGCGGGATGCGAGGCGGCCAGTGCCGCCGCGCGCGCCGGCGCAAAAACCGCGCTGGTGACGCTGCGCTTCGATACGATCGGCGTGATGTCGTGCAATCCGGCGATTGGCGGGCTCGGTAAGGGCCATCTGGTCCGCGAGATCGACGCCATGGACGGGCTGATGGGTCGGGTGGCGGATGCCGCCGGGATCCAGTTCCGTCTGCTCAACCGCCGCAAGGGTCCGGCGGTGCGCGGGCCACGCACGCAGGCCGATCGAAAGCTCTATCGCCTTGCTATGCAGGAAGCGATTCGGCAGCAGAACGATCTCGACGTGGTCGAGGGCGAGGTGCTGGATTTCGAGATCAACGAAGGACGGATCACTGCTGTCCTCCTGGCCGGCGGCCGGAGGCTTGCCTGCGGCGCCGTGGTCCTGACGACAGGCACTTTCCTGCGCGGCCTCATTCATATTGGCGAGAAGAAGATCGTCGCCGGCCGCATGAACGAGCAGGCGAGCCTTGGTCTGTCGGCGACCATGGACCGCGCCGGCTTCAAGCTCGGCCGCCTGAAGACCGGCACGCCACCGCGGCTGGATGGAAAGACCATCGACTGGGCGTCGCTGGAAAGCCAGGCTGCGGACGAGGATCCGGTGCCGTTCTCACTGATGAGCGACCGCATCACCACACCGCAGATCGAGTGCGGCATCACGCGCACGACATCAGCCACACATGAGCTGATCCGCGCCAATCTCGGGCGCTCCGCCATGTATTCCGGATCGATCGAAGGCGTCGGGCCGCGCTATTGCCCGTCGATCGAGGACAAGATCGTCAAGTTCGGCGACCGCGACGGCCACCAGATCTTTCTCGAGCCAGAGGGGCTCGACGACGACACGGTCTATCCCAATGGGATTTCGACCTCGCTGCCGCAGGATGTGCAGCTCGAGATCCTTAAGACAATTCCGGGGCTGGAGCGCGCGACCATGCTGCAGCCCGGCTATGCTATCGAGTATGATCATGTCGATCCGCGCGAGCTGCATCAGACGCTGGAGACCAAGCGCATCGCTGGCCTCTTTCTCGCTGGGCAGATCAACGGCACCACGGGCTATGAGGAGGCGGCTGGCCAGGGCTTGCTCGCTGGCCTCAACGCGGCGCGGCGGGCAGCGGGCGGCGAGCAGATCGTGCTGAGCCGCACCGAGGCCTATATCGGCGTGATGGTCGACGATTTGACCAGCCGCGGCATCAGCGAACCCTACCGCATGTTCACCTCGCGCGCCGAATTCCGGCTGTCATTGCGCGCCGACAATGCCGATGAACGGCTGACGCCGCTTGCCGCGAAGCTGGGGATCGCCTCGGTGCAGCGGATGCAGCGCTATGGCGATGTCATGCAGCGGCTCGACGCGGCGCGCGAATTGGCCAGATCGGTGGCGATGACCCCGAATGAGGCGGCGCGGCAAGGGCTGGAGATCAACCGGGACGGCGTGCGCCGGTCGGGTTATGAGCTGCTGGCCTATCCCGACGTCGATGTCGCCTGGCTGGCCAGGGTCGAGCCAAAATTTGCGGCGATCGACGCCAAGACCGCGGAACGTCTCGAAACGGAAGCGAAATATTCGGTCTATCTCGACCGGCAGAAGAGCGATGTCGCGCAGATCCGCCACGAGGAGAGCCGGCTGATCCCCGAGACGGTCGATTTCGCAGGTGTGCCGGGCCTGTCCAATGAATTGAAACAGAAGATGCAGGCGCGGCGGCCGCGGTCCATCGCCGACGCGCAGCGCATGGAGGGCATGACGCCGGCGGCATTGGCGATCATTGTCGCGCATGTCCGGCATTATGAGAATGCGCAGAGAGACGTTGCGTGAGCTCTTTCTCCCTAGAGAGCCTGCAGGACGCGGCGGGTCCGGTTTCACGTGAAACATTCGATCGCCTGGTGGCGTTCGAAGCCATGTTCCAGAAATGGAATCGCAGCATCAATCTGGTGGCGCAGTCGACCGCGGGCGATGTCTGGCAGCGCCACATCCTCGACAGCGCACAGCTGGCGCGCATAGAGCCCAATGCCACGCATTGGGTCGATATCGGTTCGGGCGGCGGATTTCCCGGCCTGGTCATGGCTTTCCTGCTCGCCGAGCGTGCTGGGGCCAGCATCGATCTGGTGGAGTGCAATCGAAAAAAGGCATCGTTCCTGCAAACCGTCATCGGCCAGTTCAACCTGCCGGCGCGGGTCGTGGCGCGCCGCATCAAGGACAGCCATGCGCTTGTTCCGCAACCGCAAATCGTCACGGCACGGGCCCTGGCCTCGCTTTCGGTCCTGCTCGAGCTGACGGCACCCTGGTTGACATCAGGCGCGCGCGGCCTGTTCCACAAAGGCCGGGATTACCGCGCCGAAGTGCAAGAAAGCGTTAACCGATGGGCCTTCGATCTGGTAGAACATCCCAGTGTGACGGACCCCCATGGCGTCATCCTGGAACTGTCTAACCTGCGACCTGTCTGATCTTCGACTTGTCGGGCTATTTGGCGACCCAAAATGAATTTCTGGCATAAACCCATGTTGAAAAACGGCCCCCGAATCATCACCGTAGCCAACCAGAAGGGCGGTGTCGGCAAGACCACCACCGCCATCAATCTGGCCACCGCTCTGGCCGCGATCGGCGAAAAGGTGCTGATCGTCGACCTCGACCCGCAGGGCAATGCCAGCACTGGCCTCGGCATCGACCGCAAGGACCGCACGGTCTCGTCCTACGACGTGCTGACCGGCGAGCTGGAGCTGGAGGCCGCGGCCATTCCGACCGCCGTGCCCGGCCTGTCGATCGTGCCGTCGACGCTCGACCTGCTCGGCATCGAAATGGAGATCGCCTCGGCGCCCGACCGGGTGCTGCGGCTGCGCAACGCCTTGCGTGCCGCCTCGGCGCGGTCTGCCGGTTTCGGCTATGTGCTGATCGACTGCCCGCCGTCCCTCAACCTGCTCACGCTGAATTCGATGGCGGCGGCCGATTCGGTGCTGGTGCCGCTGCAATGCGAGTTCTTCGCGCTCGAAGGTCTCAGCCAATTGCTGGAAACCGTCGAGCAGGTGCGCCGGTCGATCAATCCCGACCTCACCATCCAGGGCATCGTGCTGACCATGTATGACGGCCGCAACAATCTGGCCAACCAGGTGGTTCAGGATGTGCGGGAACATATGGGCGACAAGGTCTACGAAACCATCATTCCACGCAATGTGCGGGTGTCGGAGGCGCCGTCCTACGGCAAGCCGGCGATCCTTTACGATTTGAAGTGCTCGGGCAGCCAGGCCTATCTGCAACTGGCCTCGGAAGTGATCCGCCGCGAGCGTAAATTGCGCGCCGCTTGATTGGATCGGGTGCAGAATTAACAGCCGATTCGATACCGAAACGATCCAAACGATTATCCAAAATAGACCTGGAATAGACATGAGCGAAGACCTTTCGAGGAAAAGACTGGGCCGTGGCCTTGCGGCACTGATCGGCGAGATCGATCGCCCGGCGGCTCCGGAAAAGCCCGGCATGAGCGCCGACGGCAAGGTGCCGATCGAGTTTCTCAGCCCCAATCCGAAAAATCCGCGCCGGCATTTTGGCGACGCCGAACTGACCGACCTCGCCCAGTCGATCCGCGAACATGGCGTGGTCCAGCCGGTGGTGGCGCGGCCGTCGCCGACGCAGGCGGGCCGCTACGAGATCATCGCGGGCGAGCGGCGCTGGCGCGCGGCGCAGCGCGCCGGGCTGACCGAGATCCCGGTCATCATCCGTGAGGTCAACGACCGCACTGCGCTTGAGCTGGCGATCATCGAGAACGTCCAGCGCACCGACCTCAACGCCGTCGAGGAAGCGCTGGGCTACCAGCAGCTGATCGACGAGCACGGCTACACCCAGGCCGATCTCGGCAATGTCATCGGCAAGAGCCGCAGCCACGTCGCCAACACGCTCAGGCTGCTGAAGCTGCCGGACGTGATCCGCGACATGCTGGTCGACGGCGCGCTGTCGGCCGGCCATGCCCGCACGCTGGTGACGGCGGAGGATCCGGCCGGCCTCGCCAAGCGCATCGTCGAGGAAGGGCTTTCCGTGCGTCAGGCCGAAGCGCTGGCGCAGATGCCGGCCGGCCCCACGCCGGCCAAGCCGAAGCAGCCGCAAGCCGCGCCGGAAAAGGATGCCGACACGCTGGCGCTGGAAAAGCTGATGACCGACACGCTCGGCATGATCGTGGCCATCGATCACAAGGGCAAGGGCGGCGAACTGCGGGTGTCCTATCGGTCGCTGGAGCAGCTCGATGAGCTGTGCCGGAGATTGAAGCAGGAGCAGTAGTTAGCCGGCGAATTGTCTGGGTTTTCCTACTCCCCTTGTGGGAGAAGGGAAGCAGCTCCAGCGCTCGCGGCTTGACAGTGCCGGGCGACGGCGTAACCTATATTAGACATGGCTTAAATGAATTGCCCTGGCGTGCCGGCCAATCGCGGCGGGGGCTATTTGCCATTCCTGCACTAGTCGTGAAATGGCACCGCCTCGCCAAAGTGATATGCCGACGCGCCTGACGCATGGGAGGTGCAAATGGCCGTCCGTTGGCAATTGTCCGGAAGCTACTTCGAAAATTGCAGCTGCGATGTCGTGTGTCCGTGCCTGCTGTCCACCAAGGCGCAGCTGACATCGAGGCCGACCAAAGGCGTTTGCGACGTCGGTCTGGTCTTTCATATCGATACGGGCAATTACGGCGACGTTCGATTGGACGGGCTGAGTGTCGCGCTGGTCGCTCACACGCCGGGCCCGATGGCAGACGGCAATTGGACAGCCGCCGCCTATATCGACGAACGGGCCGATGACAGGCAGACAGAGGCGCTGGGCGCCATCTTCACTGGCGCCGCGGGCGGCCCCATGGCGGTGTTGGCACCCATGATCGGCACGAATCTCGGCGCCAAGAAGGTGCCGATAGACTACCGGATAGACGGCAAAAAGCGATCAGCGGCGATCGCCGGGGTCATGCAGATGGCGGTCGAGCCGCTGCCGACAATGCGCGAAGACGGGCAGATGTGGGCGGCCACCGGCCATCCCGTCAATCCCGACTGGCTCGGCATGGCGATGGGGGCGCAAGGCAGTACATTCAGCGACCATGGCATGAGCTGGGACAATTCCGGCCAAAACGGACATTACGCCCCGATCAATTGGTCCGGCGAGTAGCACGGGAGGATCGCTGGCCTAACGCTGCCCCAGCCTCGCGCTCTCCACCGCAATGCCGAGCAGCGCCTGGCGCGCCAGCGCCTCTGACAGATCGGGCCGTTTGCGGGTCTGCAGCACCGCGGTCTGCAGCCGGGTTAGCGCGCGGCTCAGCGCATCGCTGCTCCAGCGCTCGAGCGCCTTCTCCACCAGCTTGCGCCGCGAAAAGAAAACCGGCGGGCGCGCGGCGGCGACCACCGACGCGGCATTGCGCCCGCCAGAGTCCATCTGGCCGCGCATGATTTGGATCTGCTGCAGCTGGCGCATCGCCGAGGACAGCACCAGGAAGGGTGGGCCGCCGGACTGGCAGTGGCGGGTGAAGGCGGTGTCGAAGTCGCCGACCTTGCCTTCCAGCAGCGCGTCGACGGCGTCGTCGAACGAGGTGCCGGACACGTCGCCCGACATCGCCCTGACATCCTCCAGGCCGATCTCCTTCTGGCCGTGGGCGTAGAGGATGAGTTTTTCGATCTCGCCGCGCGAAGCGAGCCTGTCGCCGCCGAGATTGCGGCGCAGCGCCTGCCTCGCCTCCAGCGTCATCGACATGCCGGCCTTGCGCAATTCATCGTCGATGACCGTGTCGATGTCGCGGGCCTCGTCGGCGTAGCAAGGCAGCGCCATGGCATTGTCGGCGCCCTCGACCACGGCGCGCAAGCCGACGCCCTTCTTGAGGTCGCCGGCCTCGATGAGGATGATGGCATCGCGCGCGGGCTCCGCTGTCAGCGCCTTGACGTCCTCGGCCAGCGCCTTCTGGCCGGTGGCATTGCGCACCCAGAGCAGGCGGCGGTCGGAAAACATCGGCACGGTGCGGGCTTCGTCGAGCAGCCGGCCTTCGTCGCGGTCGACCTCCGACCCCTCGAGCCGGACCACGGAAAACGGATCGTCGAGCGGCAGGCCGGTCTTTTCGGCAAAGGCCTTTGCACGCTCGGAGACGAGGCCGCGATCGGGGCCGTAGAGCAGGACGATGGAGATGCGCGCGTCAGGCCGCGCGAGCCAGGAATCGACCTCGAAAGCTTTCTTCTGTGCCATGGGGGGTGGTTAGCATGATGTTGGCGCGGCGTGAACAGAGTTCGATCTCCCCCCACGAGGGGGGAGATTGGCGGCTTCAACCGCAGCGCAGTGAATCGCCTTATCTTCCGACAAACCCCGCCCAAGCTTGCACCAAATTGCGCGCCGCCGTGAAACATCGACAAGAAATTTCGCGGACATATCTTCATCTTGGCGCAGGGGAGGCTGGATCGGCCGGCGCGGCCGGTCCGATGACCTTCGGCGAATTCGCACTGGACGCGCGGATGTGCAAATATCGGCGCCAGGCAACATTGGAGGACGAAGGTCATGGCCGATGCTGGCATGTTGCGTTTCCATGTTCCGGAACCGGAAGTGCGGCCGGGCGGCACGCCTGATTTTTCCAACGTGACCATCGCCGCGGCCGGTTCGGTGCCGCGCCCCGACATCGATGTCGATCCGCGCACCATCCGCGACATGGCCTTTTCCATCATCCGCGTGCTGAACCGCAATGGCGAAGCCGTCGGCCCGTGGGCCGGGCTGCTCTCCAATGAGGAGCTGCTCGAAGGCCTGCGCCATATGATGACGCTCAGGACCTTCGACGCGCGCATGCAGATGGCGCAGCGCCAGGGCAAGACCTCCTTCTACATGCAGCATCTCGGCGAAGAGGCGGTGAGCTGCGCCTTCCGCAAGGCACTCGAGCCGGGCGACATGAATTTCCCGACCTATCGGCAGGCCGGCCTGCTCATCGCCGACGGCTATCCGATGGTCACGATGATGAACCAGATCTATTCCAACGAGGCCGACCCGCTGAAGGGCCGGCAGCTGCCGATCATGTATTCGTCGAAGGAGCACGGCTTCTTCTCGATCTCCGGCAATCTGGCGACGCAGTACATCCAGGCGGTCGGCTGGGCGATGGCCTCGGCGATCTCGAACGATTCGAAGATCGCGGCGGCCTGGATCGGCGACGGCTCGACGGCGGAATCCGATTTTCACTCGGCGCTGGTGTTCGCTTCCACCTACAAGGCGCCGGTCGTGCTCAATGTCGTCAACAACCAGTGGGCGATCTCGACCTTTCAAGGCATAGCGCGCGGCGGCTCCGGCACCTTCGCGGCGCGCGGTCTCGGCTTCGGCATCCCGTCGCTGCGTGTCGACGGCAATGACTATCTCGCCGTGCATGCGGTGGCCAAATGGGCGGCCGAGCGGGCGCGGAAGAATCTCGGGCCCACGCTGGTCGAATACGTCACCTACCGCGCCGGCGCCCATTCCAGTTCGGACGATCCTTCGGCCTACCGACCGAAGACCGAATCCGACGCCTGGCCACTCGGCGATCCGGTCGTGCGGCTGAAGAACCATCTGATCGGGCTCGGGGTCTGGTCGGACGAACGCCACGCGCAGGCCGAGGCCGAAATCCTCGACACGGTGATCGCGGCGCAGAAGGAGGCGGAAAGCCACGGCACGCTGCATGCCGGCGGCAAGCCGTCGACCCGCGACATGTTCGAGGGCCTCTATGCCGAGATGCCGCCGCATCTCAGGCGCCAGCGCCAGCAGGCGGGAGTCTGAGCCATGCCGAGACGGACCATGATCGAGGCCATTCGTGACGCCATGGATGTGTCGATGGGACGTGACGACAAGGTCGTCGTGTTCGGCGAGGATGTCGGCTTCTTCGGCGGCGTCTTCCGCTGCACGCAGGGCCTGCAGGCCAAATACGGCAAGAGCCGCTGCTTCGACGCGCCGATCAACGAATCCGGCATTGTCGGCTCGGCCATCGGCATGGCCGCCTACGGGCTGAAGCCCTGCGTGGAAATTCAGTTTGCCGACTACATGTATCCGGCCTACGACCAGCTGACCCAGGAGGCGGCTAGACTGCGCTACCGTTCGAACGGCGATTTCACCTGCCCGATCGTGGTTCGCATGCCGACCGGCGGCGGCATTTTCGGCGGCCAGACGCACAGCCAGTCCCCGGAAGCCTTGTTCACCCACGTCTCCGGCTTGAAGACTGTTGTGCCCTCCAACCCGCATGATGCCAAGGGGCTGCTGATCGCGGCGATCGAGGATCCCGATCCGGTGATCTTCCTCGAGCCGAAGCGGCTCTACAACGGCCCCTTCGACGGCCATCACGACCGGCCGGTGACGCCCTGGTCGAAGCATGAGCTGGGTGAGGTTGCCGACGGTCACTACACCGTGCCGCTCGGCAAGGCGGCGATCCGCCGAGCCGGCTCGGCGGTCACCGTGCTCGCCTACGGCACCATGGTCTATGTCGCGCAGGCCGCGGCCGAGGAGACCGGCATCGATGCCGAGATCATCGATCTGAGAACGCTCTTGCCGCTCGACCTCGACGCCATCGTCGCCTCGGTCAAGAAGACCGGGCGCTGCGTCATCGTGCATGAGGCGACGCTGACCTCGGGCTTCGGCGCCGAGCTGTCGGCGCTGGTGCAGGAAAACTGCTTCTACCATCTGGAGGCGCCGGTGGCGCGGGTCGCCGGCTGGGACACGCCCTATCCGCACGCGCAGGAATGGGATTATTTCCCCGGTCCCGCCCGGGTCGGCCGCGCGCTCATCGAAACATTGGAAGCCTAAAGTGGGGAGGCCTGACATGGGCGAACACATCATCAAGCTTCCCGATGTCGGCGAAGGCGTCGCTGAGGCCGAACTCGTCGAATGGCACGTCAAGGTCGGCGACATGGTGCGCGAGGACACGGTGCTCGCCGCCGTCATGACCGACAAGGCGACGGTCGAGATCCCGTCGCCCGTCGATGGCGAGATCCTGTGGCTGGGCGCCGAGATCGGCGACACGGTGGCGATCGGCTCCCCTATCGTGCGGCTGAAAGTGGCGGGAGAGGGCAATGTAAAGCCGAAAGGCGATGCCAAGGCCGAGGCGGTGGCCGCCGAACCGCCGGCCAAGCTCCCGACGCCGAAGCCCGAAACCGCCGGGCCGGTCGCGAAGGCCTCGCCAAAGGCCGGCGCCCCGGAGGCGAAACCCGCTCCGGCCGTTGCGAAAAGCACTGGGCAGAGGTCCATCTCCGGCGCGCCGCGCCCGGAGGGTGAAAGGCCGTTGGCGTCGCCGGCCGTGCGGCTGCGGGCGAAGGAGGCCGGCATCGATCTCCGGCAGGTCGCGGGAAGCGGCCCGGCCGGGCGCATCGGCCATGAGGATATCGAGGCGTTCCTGGCGCGCGGCCCGCAGGTCGCCAAGACGTCCGGCCTAACCCGCAACGATGCGGTCGAGGACATCAAGGTGGTGGGTTTGCGGCGCAAGATCGCCGAGAAGATGACGCTGTCCAAATCGCGCATCCCGCACATCACCTATGTCGAGGAGATCGACGTCACGGCACTCGAGGAGTTGCGCGCCGCGCTCAACAAGGAGAAGCGGGCAGACAGGCCGAAGCTGACATTGTTGCCGTTCCTGATGCGGGCGATGGTCAAGGCGATCGCGGAGCAGCCCCAGCTCAATTCGCTGTTCGACGACGAGGCCGGCATCATCCACCAGCATGGCGGCATCCATATCGGCATCGCCGCGCAGACGCCGTCCGGGCTTGTGGTGCCTGTCGTCAAGCATGCCGAGGCGCGCGACATCTGGGATTGCGGCGCCGAGGTCAACAGGCTGGCCGAGGCGGCCAAGTCCGGCACGGCGACGCGCGACGAGCTGTCCGGCTCGACCATCACCATCACCTCGCTCGGCGCCATGGGCGGCATTGCGACGACGCCGGTCATCAACCATCCGGAAGTGGCGATCATCGGCGTCAACAAGATGATGGTGCGGCCGGTGTGGGACGGCACCCAGTTCATCCCGCGCAAGATGATGAACCTGTCGTCCAGCTTCGACCACCGGGTGATCGACGGCTGGGATGCCGCGGTGTTCGTGCAACGGATCAAGGCGCTGCTGGAAACGCCGGCGCTGATCTTTGTGGATTGAGGGTGATGGCTTTGGCTCGGTCACCGCTGACAAGTTCCTGGCTGCCGATCGGTGTCGCCTGTGATTGGCTCCAGCCCTTCACGCGTTCGTCATCCTCGGGCTTGACCCGAGGATCCATGCCGCGACCGATGTCGAAGGGTGCGGCGGAGCAGAATTCTGCACCGTTGCAGCGCACGAACGTCACGGCATGGATCCCGGGGTCTACGCGCGTCGCTACGCTCCTTGCTCCGCCCCAGGATGACGAAGGCGCGAGCGCCTCGGCCAATCCTAGACGTAAGCGATACGGCACGAAGGCAAGGCGACCGATGGAGGTGACCCCATGAAAGAGATCTCCTGCAAGCTGCTCGTCATCGGCGCCGGCCCGGGCGGTTACATCTGCGCCATCCGTGCCGGCCAGCTCGGCGTCGACACGGTCATCGTCGAGGCCGGTAAGCCCGGCGGCACCTGCCTCAATGTCGGCTGCATCCCGTCCAAGGCGCTGATCCATGCGGCGGAAGAGTTCGAGAAGGTCGCCCACATGGCCGGCGGCAAGAGCCCGCTCGGCATCTCGGTATCGGCACCGGTGCTCGATCTTGGCAAAACCATCGCCTGGAAGGACGGCATTGTCAGCCGGCTCAACAGCGGCGTCGCCGGGCTGCTGAAGAAGGCCGGGGTGAAGACCGTGCATGGCTGGGCGATGTTCCGCGACGGCAAGACCGTCGAAGTCGAGACCGAGACGGGAAGCCAGGTGATCCGGGCCGAGACGATCGTCATCGCCACCGGTTCGGCGCCGGTCGAACTGCCGTTTCTGCCCTTTGGCGGGCCTGTGATATCGTCGACGGAAGCGCTGGCCTTGAGCGTGGTGCCGAAGAAGCTTGCGGTTGTGGGCGGCGGCTATATCGGGCTGGAGCTTGGCATGGCCTTCGCCAAGATGGGCGCTGAAGTGACCTTGGTCGAGGCCTTGCCGCGCGTGCTGGCACAGTATGACGCCGAGCTGACCCGGCCCGTGGTCAAGCGGCTTGCGGCGCTTGGCGTCGAAGTCATGACCGAGGCCAAGGCCAAGGGGCTGTCGACCAAGGGCGACGCGCTGCTGGTCGAAACAGCGGACGGCAAGAATACCAAGGTTTCCGCCGACAAGATCCTGGTGACGGTCGGCCGCAAGCCGGTGACCGAAGGCTGGGGCCTCGACCAGATCGACCTCGACATGTCAGGCAAATTCATCCGCATCGACGACCAGTGCCGCACCTCGATGCGCGGCATCTTCGCCATCGGCGACGTCACCGGCGAGCCGATGCTGGCGCATCGGGCGATGGCGCAAGGCGAAATGGTCGCGGAGATCGTCGCCGGCCACAAGCGCAACTGGGACAAGCGCGCAATCCCCGCCGTCTGCTTCACTGATCCGGAGCTGGTGACGGTTGGGCTGTCGCCCGAGGAAGCCAAGGCCCAGGGCGAGATCAAGATCGGGCTGTTCCCGTTCGCCGCCAACGGACGGGCGATGACGAAGCTCGGCGAGGATGGTTTCGTCCGCGTCGTGGCGCGGGCCGACAACCATCTGGTGCTCGGCATCCAGGCGGTCGGGCAGGGCGTGTCGGAACTGTCGACGGCGTTCGGCCTGGCGCTGGAGATGGGGGCGCGGCTGGAGGACATCGCCGGCACCATCCATGCGCACCCGACGCAAGGCGAGGGGTTCCAGGAAGCGGCGCTGAAGGCGCTCGGGCACGCGCTGCATATTTAGAGGTTTTACCCTCCCCCTTGTGGGGAGGGTCGATCCGGGAAGCGGAGCGGGGTGGGGGGTCTTCTCCGATCGTCGGCGCTCACCCCCACCCCGTCCCGCAATCTCCGCTTCGCTCCGATTGCGAGCCGACCCCCCCACAAAGGGGAGGGTGAAGAGTTCAGCTCGCCAGCCGGCTCACCATCTCATGCTGGGCATAGGCTCGGCCGAAGCGGTTGGCCAGAAAGGCATCCAGCGCGATGTCTTCCTGCTTGACGAAGCCGGTCGCCGGCAGGCTGCCGTCGGCCAGCATGTCGAGCACGGCGCAGATGCCGGACGCCGTGGTGATCTGGATGGCGCTGCGCACCTGGTTGCCGACGCGCTGCGAGTAGATCTTGTTGGCATAGGTTTCCTGCAGCAGGCGGCCGTTGCGGCGGCCGGAGACGGTGACGAAGACGATGACCACGTCCTGCAGCGTCGCCGGCAGCGCGCTTTCGAAAATGTCCTTCAGCACGTCGCGGCGGTGGCGCAGGCCGAGATCGTTGAGCAGCGCCTTCATGATGGCGGCGTGGCCGGGATAGCGGATGGTGCGGTAGTTCAGCGTGCGCACCTTGCCCTTCAGCGTCTCGGCCAAGGTGCCGAGCCCGCCCGAGGTGTTGAACGCCTCGTAGGTGACGCCGTCGAGCGAGAATTCCTCGCGCTCTTCCAGTGGCGGCACCTCGATCAGCTCGCCCTCGACGATCGCCTCGCAGGGCTCGCAATATTCGTTGATGACGCCGTCGGTGCTCCAGGTCAGATTGTAGTTCAGCGCATTGGACGGGTATTGCGGCAGCGCGCCGACGCGCATGCGCACGCTTTCCAGCGTGTCGAAGCGGCTGGCCAGATCATTGGCGACGATCGAGATGAAGCCCGGCGCCAGCCCGCATTGCGGGATGAAGGCGCTCTTGCCCGAACGCGCCAGCTCCTTGACGCGGCGGGTCGAGACGACATCCTCGGTGAGGTCGAGATAATGCACGCCGGTACTGGCCGCAGCTTCGGCGATGCGCGTGGTGAGATGGAAGGGGGCGGCGCTCAGCACGGCGAACTTGCCGGTTAAGGCTGCCTCAAGCGTGCCGGGAGCGGCAATGTCGAGCTCGAGCGTCTCGACGCCGGCGGGGACTTCGGCCGCGGCGAGCTGCGCCGCCGAGCGGTCGACGAGAGTGACGCGGTAGTCGCCGGTCGCGGCGAGCATTCCGGCGATGGTCGAGCCGATCTTGCCGGCGCCGACGATAACGATGTTGTTCATGGTCAAATACCCCTGCCAGTTTCGATTTACGCAATTCCCTAGGGAAAACCGCTTCACGCTTTTCCTGGAATTGCTCACGAATTGGCGGGAATCATCGCAGCTTGCCTGTCGAAAGGAAGCGTGAAATCTGGCAGAGTGAACCCTATCTTTAGTCGATCCGCCGAAGGGATTTGTCAAAATGCTCAGTGAAGCCGAACAGGCGCTGCTTTCCCTGCTGCGTTCCAACGCCCGTGCTTCGACGGCCGAACTGGCGCGGCGTCTCGGCGTGTCGCGCACCACGGTGCAGAGCCGGATCGAGCGGCTGGAGCAGCGCGGCATCATATCAGGGTATGGCGTCAAGCTCTCCGCCGACTATGAACAGGGCCTGGTCAAGGCGCATGTGTTGCTCACCGTCACGCCCAAGCTCGCCGACAAGGTGGTGCGCGCCCTGCAGGCGCTGCCGCCGGTCAGGACGCTGCATTCGGTGAGCGGCAATTTCGACATGATCGTCATCGTCGACGCGCCGTCGATCCGCGACCTAGACGCGCTGCTCGACCAGATCGGCGCCATGGACGGGGTCGAGCGGACCTCATCGTCGATCATTTTGTCGACGCGGATCGATCGGTGAGCGACAAGCCCGTACCGATTTGCAAAAACCCGGCAGGGTGCCCACGCCCAGTTCGATCGCCTGATCACCGGAATACCTCAAGACGCCGAACCCACCGACAGCGGTCGAGACCGCTGCCGACGGAATTGGGCCACGTGGCGTCTATTTAGCCGGCTTGATGCTCGATGCCGCCAGCTTACCGGCCTTGGTCGAATAGGTCACCACCACCTTCTCGCCGACCTTCAGCGTCTCGGCCTCGATGCCTTCCGGCAGCACGAAGGTCTTGCCGTCGGAAAGCGTGATGGAGTCGCCCTTCTTGTCGATGCTGGCAATGGTGCCGGTGGCCGCCTCGGCGAAAGCACCGGTCGAGGATATGACGGCGAGTATCATTGCGGCTGCGATAGCTGACTTCTTCATGGTCTTTTTCCCGTTTGACTTGGTTGTGAAGCCGCTGGCTATTGGCCTGGAGCGGCTCCGGTATCCGGGCCGTTTGGCCGCCGGATCTGCCTCTTCGTTTCGACGCAATTCCCAAGGGAAGGCGCTCCGCGCTTTCCCCGAAAACCACACCGCGCTTTTCCTGGATTTGCGCCAGCGAGAGACAAAACGAGCTTAGGCCGTGGAGTTGTCGAGGGGCTGGCCGCAACTTTACAAATAGGTAAGTCGACGCTTGGCCTCACAAATCGCGCAGCTGTTCCGCTGCCTGTTCCGCCGACGGCTTGGCGGACCAAACGGCGGCAGCCACCGAAGCGGCGACGAGACCGAGCATGACCGCCAGATAAAGCCAGGGGATCGACAGTGCTTCGGGTGGCGGATCGAAAACGCCGGTCAACAGCTTGACCAGCATCCATGCCGTCAACAGGCCAGAAAGCAGGCCGAACGTCATGCCGCCGACGAGGACCAGCAGACCTTCGCTCCACAGGAAGGCCGCGAGTTGGCGCGGTTTGGCGCCGATCGCGGCCAGGATGGCGAAAGGCCGGCGACGCTCGAAGAACCCCAGGGCCAGCATCAACCCGGCGGCGGCGGCCGCCATGACCACCGCAAAGCCCAGTTCGATTGTCGTCAATCCGGCGAGATCGACCGCGGTCAGGCTCGAGCCGATGAGATGAGCGGCCTGGCCGATGTCGGCCACCTTCAGCGACGGATCGGAGGTCAGCGCCGACGAAACCTGCCGGGCCAATGCGGCAGGATCGGCCCTGGCCCGCATGAGCACGTATTCGGACGCATCGGAGCCGGTCATCCCGGCCACATAGGCCGAATTGGCGACAAGGAAGGAATCCTTCGGCGCGGTCGGAAATTCGCGGGCGACGCCGATGAATTTGAAGGCCACGGGATGATACTGGTGATCCCTGGCATCGATGAGCCGCAAATTGATCGTATCGCCCTGCTGGAGCTGGAAATCCTGCACGGTCTCTTCCGAGACCAGAACGCCGTCCGGCGTCGCGGCGAGCAGGGCGAGCGTGCCCGCCGCGCTGGCGCCACTGAAATAGGCATCGGAAAGACCGGTGGCGCGTCCGATGCGGGCGGGATCGATGCCATAAAGATCCTGCAGGTCCGCGCCGACATAGGCAAAACGATGCTGCATGGGCTCGGCCGTTGCCGCTTCGGGCAGCGAGGCGAGTGCCGCAAGGTGCGCTCCGGCCGGCCTGTCCGTCGTGCCGAAGACGGTGACGTCGGAGCCGTTGGTCAGCTCGGCGTCGATGCGCGCCTGGGCATTGTAGGTGGTGTTGAAGATGGCGGTCGACGTGGCGAAGGAGATGGCCAGCGCGGTCATCGCAATGCCGATCGTCAGCCGCCCCGCTTGCCGCGACAGGGCGGCCGACACAATGGGCGCCAGTGCCCCCGATGCCGGGGCAACAATCATGCGCAGGAGCGCGCCATTGCGCGCGATCACCGTGGCCGACAGCCTGATTGTCAGCAGCGCCGTGCCAAGCCAGAACAAGGCCGGCGCGACGAATGCCTTGTAGTCCACCGCTGTCGCCGCCACGCCTTCGGGCGCAAGCACGATCTGGTATCCGGTACTCGCCGATTGCCAGAAGAACAACCCCGCTGCGGCGAGCAGCAGCATGTCCAGCCAAAGGCGCTGCCAGAGCGGCGCGCCCGGCCGGCTCACGGTCCGCCGTGCCGCGGTCACGGTCGCCCAGCGCGCGTCCCGCCACGCCGGGTAGAGAAAGGCGATGAACCCGACCAGCAGCCCGAACAAGGCGACAAGGAGCAGCGTCGGCACGTTGACGCCAAGCACCGCCCCGAGACCCGGAACGATAATGGCAAGCAGCGATGCCGCAGCCATGCCGATCGCGGTGCCTGCGATGGCCGCGACAGCGGCTTCCGTGGCGGACAGCAACAGGATGGCTTTGGTCGTCGCGCCGCGGACGCGAAGCAGCGCCTGCTCCGTGCGCCGGCGTGCCGCACTGGAGGCGGTGACGGCAAAGGTAAGCGCAACCGCCAGCGCGACGCCGGGCAGCCCGAGAAACAGGAACAGGACGGAGGCGTACAGCGCATCCTCGCGGACCGCCCCGAGGCGCGAACCGAGATTGTCGGCCACCAGCGCCTGACCGGCGACCCGCGCCTCGAGATTGTGCTGGGCGGCGGTGACAAAAGTATAGGCCGTGACGGGATCCGGCGGCAGCGCCTTGTGGGCCAGCCGCACATGCAATTGCAGCCGGGTGGTGTCGGGGCGCGCCTTCTGCTGCGGATCGAACAATTGCCGCCAGGCTTCCTGTGGCAGGATGAGGACATTGTCGGGTGGAGCCTGTGGCGCTGCCTGGGGCGGCAGGCCGACGGCCTGGAACAAAGCGTCGGCGTCCGGGAGGTCGACCACGCCGGCAATCCTGACCTCTGCCGGCGGCAGGCCGATCCGCCGGACCGAGACAGTGTCGCCAGGACCGACATGGAGGTTGGCGGCTGTCTGCTGGGCAATCAGCGCGCCGTCGAGGGTGCCGGAAAGCGAGCGGATTTCCGCCGGGAAATCGCTGGAATACTGGCTGTCGAAAGCAGCCGCCTGACCAGGCCCCGTGGTCTGGGTCGTGCCGCCGGTCTGTGCCTCGAAGCCGGCGACATCGGCATAGCGGACCGGATGCACGGCCGTGACCGGAGCAGCGTCCGTCAGCGCCTTGCCGACGAGGTCGGGATCGACACCGGAAATCACCTGCACCTGCCAGTCGATTGGAACTGCCAATACGGCCCGCACGGTCATCGATGCACCGGCGCTGGCGAGGAAGAGCGCCATCGTGGCGAGCAGAGCGACCGTCAGCGCGATGCCGGCGGCGGCACCGGCCACGCGCAGGAAGCGGCGGGCAAGCACACCACGAATCCACAGCAGGATGATCATGCGGCAGCCGCCCCGGGCCGATGCCCTGTGGTGAGCCGGCCGTGATCCATCGTCCAGCGCGTCGCCATGCGGTTGGCCACGGCTTCGTCATGTGTGGCTACGACCAGGGCGATGTCGGTGCCTTCCAGACGGTCGAACACGGCGTCGAAGAAGCGCAGCGCCGTTCGGCTGTCCAGCTGCCCCGTCGGCTCATCGGCCAGCACAAGCTTCGGACCTATGGCCAGAGCGCGCGCCATGGCAATGCGCTGGGCCTGGCCGCCGGACAGTTCCTCCGGCAGCTTATCGCCGAGTTCGCCAAGGCCGAACGATTGCAGAAGCGATGCCCCGATGTCGCTGGCGCCGACATTCTCGCCGGCCAGCAGCATGGGCAGGCCGACATTCTGGACCGCGGTGAGGGCAGGAAACAGGCTGGGCGACTGGAACACGAAGCCGATCTGGCGTGGCCTCAGAGTTTCGAATGAACCCAGTCCCGGCCATTCGACGGTACCGGCCGTCGGCCGGTCGAGGCCGCCGAGAATATGCAGCAGTGTCGTCTTGCCGCTGCCGGAAGGTCCGACGAGAGCGATGCGTGCACCCGACGCGATCTCGCAGTCGACATCGCGCAGCACGCTGATCCGGCCGGCGTTGCCATCCCGGAAGTCTCGTCCGAGGCCCTTTGCGACGACGAGCGTTTCAGCCACGGGCGATCCTCCCATCCTTCAGCCTGATGATGCGATCGGCCCTCTGCGCCAGCACCTTGCTGTGGGTGGCCAGCAGCGTCGCCAGTCCGGCGTCGCGCCGCGCCTCGAAATGGGCGATCAGCCGGGATTCGGTCTCGCTATCGACCTCCGCGGTCGGCTCGTCGGCAATCAGGATCGGCGGATCGGCGGCCAGTGCCACGGCAAGACCGGCGCGCGCGGTCTCGCCGCCGGACAGCTCGGTCGGAAAAGCGCGGGCGCGATGCGAAAGGCCGACACTTTCCAGCAGGCCGGCCATTCGCCGGTCGTCCGGCTTGTTCGCCAGCAGCATCTGCAATCGAAGGTTCTGCTCGACGTTCAGGTGGCCGAACAGGTTTCCCGACTGCAGCAGAATGCCGAAGCTGGCGGCGCGAACGCGCGTGCGATACGCTTCCGGTCGCCGCGTCAGCCGAACGCCGCCCACCTCGACATAGCCGCCATCCGGTTCATCGAGGCCGGTCACACAGGCCAGCAAGGTGGATTTGCCGCTGCCGGATGGTCCGACCAGGGCGACGATCTCGCCTGCGGCGATGTGGAAACTGACGCCTCGCAAGGCGGCCGTCTCGTCGTCGCCTATATGGAAAAAGCGATAGATCTCATGCGCGTCCAGCGCGTGCATCTCACTTCCACCGGAACGAGTTGGACATCAATTGCCATTGATCGACATTGTCGGCGCCCTTGGGTGCATAAAGTTCGAGCGCAACGAGCTTGCCGTCCTTGAAATAGAGGTAGCGTTCGTTTTCGAGGCGAACCTGCCGGTTGGTTACCGCGTTCGGCTCGGAGTTCGATGTGTAGACGATGCGGATCGCGGTACCGGCCGGCAGCTTGACCTGCTTGACCGCGCTGACCTTCACAGCACGCCCGGCCGCCTCGAGCTTGGCGACATAGTCCGCTTTGGCGCTGTCGACAGTGGGCGCGGCGTCCGCCTTGGAAACCGTGACCGCGACGCCATCCAACTTGTCGACGAAGCTTGCGCCGTCGGCACGGTCCGACCGTGCCCAGCCTTCCGGCACCTTCAGGGTGAACCCTAGCGGCGAGGTGTAGTCGATGAAGACCTGCGAATCGGGGATGTCGCCCGGCGGGTTCTTCTCCGGCTGGATGGGCTTCTCGGCGGCCGAGGCCGGCAGGCTGCCAAGCACCGGAGCCAGGAGGGCTGTCGTGCCCAGGCACGCCGCGACGGCGAGAGCGGGCAAGATACCGGTGGTTTTCCGAAAAAGGTCTTTCATTTTCCGCAGCCTTTCGATGGACGGTTGGGTCCATTCATTATGCCGCTGCAAGCTTACGGGCGGGTCGCCGGCCTCATACCCTTTCGTAAGCTATTGGCGCTCTGGTAAGTTTCTGGCACCAGCTTTCGGCCCTATCACGCCGCCGATCTTACCAGCGGAAAGCTCACCACCACGGCGAGGCCAGGCTGACAATCGTCAAGGGCGATGGATGCGCCATGCAAATCGGCAATGGCCCGCACCAGGCTGAGGCCAAGGCCGTTGCCCGGCGTCGAGCGGCTGTGGTCCAGCCGGTAGAGCCGCTGAAACACCTGTTCGCGCTCGTCCGGAGGAATGCCGGGTCCATTGTCGGCGACGCTGGCAACGACACGCTCGGCCTGGCGCGTCACCGACAGTTTGATGGTCGTCCCGGGCGGGCAATGGCGCAGCGCATTCTCGACCAGATTGGCGAACATCTGCGTCAACAGTTCCCGATCGCCATGAATCGGGTCTGCTGTCTCACGCAGTTGCGTCGACACCAGCGACTTTCCGTCGTCCTCGGCTACATCGGTGTAGATCTCGGCTATGATTTCCAGCACCTCGCCGAGATCGAGATCGGTGAACCGCGCCTTGCGGGCACCGGCCTCGATCTGAGCGATGCGCAACAACGCATCGAAGGTCTCGTTGATCTGATGGCCCTCCGCACGCGCGTCGGCCAGATCGTCGGAGACGTCCTGATCCCGCGCTGCCTTGTCGGCGGCGCCTTCCAGGATCATCTGCAGCCGGTTGAGCGGCGTCTTCAGATCATGCGCGATGTTGGCGCTGACCTGCTTCATGCCGTCCACCAGGCCCGACAGGCGATCGAGCGCCGCGTTGACCTGGCTGGAGACGATGTCGATGTCGTCGCCCGTGCCGGTCAGCGGAATGCGGGTATCGAGCCGGCCATGCGAGACATCGACCATGGTGGCGGCAATGCCATCGAGACGGAGCTGGACGCGCGAGGCAAGCAGGGCGCCGCCGGCGACCGCCAGTCCGGTGATGATCAGGGTTGCCCAGCCGAAGCTCATCATCGCCACTGTTTCCAGCTCCTCCGTTTCGGAAAGGCTGAAGGCGACCGTCAGATTGTTGCCGCCGACCGAACCGGAAAAGGCGCGATACTCCGTATCCGGAGGCACGCCTGGCAACACGGCGTCGAACCCCGAGAACCCGTCGGGAAGCCCGGTGGCGGTGAAGTTGCCGGCCAGGTGGTTCCCGGCCGGGTCGGTCAGCGAAAACAGCTGTTCTTTCTTCGGGCTGAGCTTCGCATGGCTTTCGATCGTGGCGACAAGGTCCTCCAGATCGTTCGCGGCATAGGTGGCGGCGACGACCGAATAGGTTTCCTTGATGCTCTCGTCGAGCCGTTCGGCAAGATCGGCGCTCATCATCTGGTAGACGATGGCGCCCGACAGCACGAAGGCCAGCATGAACAGGAAGCCGAATGTCAGGGCGAGCCGGAACGGCGTGCTGCGCAGCAGGCGAGACCAGCTTCCGGTCATGGCGCAAGCGGTGCGTGCAGGCTGTAGCCGGTGTTGCGGATGGTATGGATGAGCTGGGCCTCGAACGGCTTGTCGACCTTGGCCCGCAGCCGGCTGATATGGGTCTCGACGACACTGGTCTTGGGATCGAAATGAAAGTCCCAGACGCGCTCCAGAAGCATGGTGCGGGTGATGACGCGGCCCTCGCCGCGCATCAGCACCTCGAGCAGGCTGAATTCGCGCGGCTGCAGGTCGATCGGCTGGCCCTGGCGCGTGACGCGCCGCATGATGAGGTCCATTTCGAGGTCGGCGACCCGCAGCACCGTCTTCTGCTCCTGCGCCGCCGGCCGCCGGCCAAGCGCGTTGATGCGGGCAAGCAGCTCGGAAAAGGCGAAAGGCTTGACCAGATAGTCGTCGCCGCCGGCCTCCAGACCCTCGACGCGATCGTCGATGCCGCCGATGGAGGTGAGGAAGATCGCCGGCGTGCGCACGCCCGCCGCGCGCGCCGCCTTGACCATCGACAGGCCGTCGAGACCCGGGATCATGCGGTCGGCGACGATCACGTCATAGCTGCCGCTGGTGGCGGCGAAAAGCGCGTCATGGCCGTTGCGCAGGAGGTCGCAGACATGGCCGGCCTCGGTCAGTCCCCTGACGATATAGTCCGCTGTCTTTTGGTCGTCCTCGACAAGAAGAAGTCGCATCGCCGTTCCGGTTGATTGCCGATATCGGGCACAGGCTATCACCGGCATGGCCCCGTTCCTAGGATGGTCGAGCCCTGGGCGCTAACGAGGCCGGCTGCGGTGCTCGCCGTCAGTCCGATTCGAGCAGGATCTCGTCGGCATCGTCGGCCGTTCTCTTCAGCGTCATGTAGAGAACGAGTGCAGCGATGCAACCCAGGAAGATCAGGCTGGTGAAGGTGGTGCCGAAGCCGAGGCCGCCATATTCGAGCGGTTGCGACAGAAGATCGCCGAAGGAGGCGCCGAGCGGGCGCGTCAGGATATAGGCCAGCCAGAAGGCGAGGATGGCGTCCAGGTGGATGAGATAATAGGCAAGCGCGATCAGCGCGATGACGCCGCCGAACATAAGGCCCGACGTGAGATAGCCCATGTCGAAACTCTCGGCGACGAGATCGCCGGCGGCGGTGCCGAGCGAGAAGGTGAACAGGATCGCCAGCCAGTAGAAGATCTCCCGCCTCGTCGTGAAGATGGTGTGGATCGACAATGTTCTTTCGCTGGCGTACCAGACCGCGAAAGTCGCCGCGAGCGCGACCGAGAAGGCAATCGTCGTCGTCTGCAGGCGCACGCCGAACGTGTCGACGAGGTTGTCGGTGATCAGCGTGCCGACGACGCTGATCAGCACCACCGCCAGCCAGTAGGCCCAGGGCACGTAGCGTTTCTGCGCGAACTGCAGGCCAAGGGCGACGATCAGCACGCCGGTCATGATCAGCGAGGTGACGGTCAGCCCGAGCCCGAGATTGACGGCGAGATAGTCGGCCGCCGTCTCGCCCATGGTGACCGCCATCAGCTTGATCAGCCAGAAATCGAGCGTGACCTCCGGAACCCTGTTCTGGCTCGGTCCGGCAGACTGCTTGTTGGTTGGGAGCATGGCTGAAGTCCTGAGGTTGATGGTTGCGGCGGGGGTGAAAGCGCATCGCGAGGGATTCGTGCGATTCGACCCTATTTCATGCATCTCAATCGCTGCACACCCTCGGATGAGGCCCGAGGGTGCTTTGGACGGCATGGACTACTTGCCCATGACTTTCATGGCCTGGGCGAAGAAGTCGTCGGCGCGCTTGTCGTCATCGGCATTGCAGCGTTCGATGCCCTTGGTCTCCAGCTCCGAGACCTTGTTCTTGTCGGCGTCGTTGAGCTTGGCTGCCGCTTCAGCGGCACGAAGGGCCTTCAAACTTTCCTCACAGGGCGCGGGGGCCGCATAAGCGGTGGAAATCGCCGCCGAGACAGCGAGGGTCCCCACTGTGATGGCAAGTGCAAATCTTGTCATGAAACCATTCCCTATCTGATGCCGGTGGTCCGGCCGCGGTAATTGAAGCCGGCCCCTAATTGGCGGACCGGCATCTGAACGATAAGGAAGAGACTTCACTCCAGCCTGTCCCGGGGCATACAAATTCGTAAGGATGACCCCGGTTGGCGCAAAAGGCCTTTACGAACGCCGCGTGCTGCGCTGATAGAAGGTGACCGCCTTGTATCCGCCATCAATGGCGCGCCCCAGTGGCGAACCCGCAATCCGTGCTCCAGGAAACACGAATGAGCTATGCCTCCCTCAAGCCGGTTTCAGAGGCTTTCGTGCAGCGCAAGCGGCTGATCTTCGTGCGGGTGGCGGCGGTGCTGGCGGTGCTGCTGCTGTTCCTCACCAAGCCGGCGCTCAGCGAGGGCTCGAACGGTCACGAAGCGCTCGAATTCCTGGGCTTCTGCCTGGTGCTCGCCTGCGTTGCCGGCCGGCTGTGGAGCATCCTCTATGTCGGCGGCAAGAAGAACGAGGAGCTGGTTTCGACGGGGCCGTTTTCGATGAGCCAGAACCCCCTCTATTTCTTCTCGACGGTGGGTGCGGTCGGCATCGGTCTGCTCTACGGCTCGCTGGTGGCGGCGGCCGTGCTTGGCGTCGCCAGCTTCCTCATCTTCCGCGTCACGGCGCGCAAGGAAGCCGAATATCTCTTGGGCAAGTTCGGCCCGGCCTATACCGCCTATATCAAGACGACGCCGCGCTTCTGGCCGAACCCGCTGCTCTACCGCGACGACGACCAGCTGCAGTTCTCGACGCGCGCGCTCAAGCGCACCTTCTTTGACGGGCTCTATTTCCTCGCCATCTTCCCGGCCATCGAACTGATCGAGTATTTGCGGGAGACGGGCCTGCTGTTCCCGGCCTTCGTCACGCTGTACTGATCGGCCATTGTCCGGTTAATTTGCGGGTCATGCAGCACTTCGAGGAGCCAGGAGTAGTATCGGCTGAAGACGGTGTCACAGTCTTCATGGCCGAACACGCGGCCGTCTGGGCCGACCTGATCGCGGCGGTGCCGGCCGAGACCGGCGATCGGCTGGCGGCGCTGCGGGAGATCGCCGATGTCACCGGCGTGGCGCAATACGGTGACGGCCGCCCGGAGGCGATCGTGGTCGGTCAGGGCCGGTCGGCGGCGGCGATGATGCGTATCGCCTTGTTCTGGTCTGCTCCCAACGTCAGCGCGGGTGACCGCTCGCGCCTGCTCGAGGCCTTGGAGAAGGAGGCGCTTGCACAGGGCGTGCTCTGCCTGCGCGCCGAAGAGGAGATGGTGCAGCGCATCGGCGGCCAGTGGCAGCGCCGCGACGGCTTCCTGCAGCGCTGGATCGGCAGCGAACCGACCCGCCGGCAGGTTCCGCCATCCTGGCCGCAGACGGCGGGTTTTACCTGCGGGCCGTCGGCGCTGGCCATGGCGATGGCCGGGCTCGATCCCGCCTTGCGGCCGGACCGGGCGCTGGAGGTCGAGCTCTGGCGCGAGGCCACCACCATCATCGGCCCGAGCGGCCCGGGCGGCTGCGACCCCTACGGGCTGGCGCTGGCGGCGCACCGGCGCGGCCTGCGGGTCGAAATCTTCATGAGCAGCGCCGAACCGATCTTCCTCGACCGGGCAAGCTCCGAGGAAAGGCGCGGCCTGATGAGCTTCGTGCAGGCCGGTTTCAAGCGCGAGGCCGAAGCCGCGTCATTGCCGATCGAGGCGCGCGCCTTTGCCGTCGAAGAGATCGGCCAGGCGCTCGATCGCGGCCTTCTGGCGCTGGTGCTGATCGATCAGGCGCCTATGATGGGCCACACCTGCCCGCACTGGGTGCTCGTCCATGACCATGGCGACGGCATCTATTTCCTCAACGATCCCTGGATCGAGCCCGACCGGCTCGAACAGCCTGTGGACGTCGTCGACCTTCCGGTCAGGGCGGCGGATCTCGACCGGATGGCCTGGTACGGCAATCCGGCCTACCGAGCCGCGGTGCTGGTCGGGCGATAGCGGCTGGGGGATTAGCGGGGGGCGGCCTCGGCTAACTCTGAACGTCTATGATAGCCGACGAACGAATGGCCAATCCCGCCACCACAGCCTTCAACCCGTCCCCGCTACGGCGCGCTCAGGCTCCCAGCGGATAGGGCAGGTAGCCGACGAAGCCGGCGATCTTCCATCTGCCTTCGACCTTCCGGCAAAAATACAGCGTCTGCCATTTCAGCCGGTCGACGCTGCCATCCGCCTTGGCGACGGTGCCGTCGAACTTCTTGTGCAGCACGGCGCGGTCGCCGTCGACATCGATGTCGCGCAGATTGGTGACGCGAAACAGCGCCTCGCGCAACGGCTCGGCGAATTTGGTCGCCGCGGTCTCCTTGGCCTGGCGCAGCCACTCGTCGCGGTAGATCTCCAGCCTCGGGAACTGCAGTCGCCAGGCATCGGCATTGGCGAGGAAATGCGCATGCATGCCGAAGAAGCTATCGACGATGAAATCGTGCTCGACCATGGGCCAGTCCTGGCCGATGAAAGCGTCGATGTCGCGCCGCACCAGCATCTCCCACAGCGCATGGCGGTCGGCATCGCCTGAAGGAAACGGGTTCTTGTCGAAGGTCATTCTCGGTTTCTCCGGTCTCGCGCAGGCATCTGTCGCCGCGGCCTGGAAGCCGTCCGGCAGGCGCGCACGATGCAAGCGCCCCTGTAATAAAGCAACACGGATTTTTCTGAAGAATGTTGCTTTCCAACAAGAGCCCTATCGGGACCGGCCCGATCGGGATAAATCTGCGCGGAAGTGGGCGCCGCCCTGGTGCCCTGTCGCGTCGTCAGAGGAGCCAATCCCTTGCCCAAGCAGACTTTTGGAACATCCCATGTGCCGCTGTCGCCCGCCGTGCGGGCCGGCGACTTCGTCTATGTCTCTGGCCAGGTTCCGGTCGGCAGCGACGGCATCGTGGTGAAAGGCGGCATCACGGAACAGACCGAGCAGGTGCTCGCCAATGTGAAGGCGGCGCTGGCCTTGGCCGGCTGTACGCTGGACGACGTGGTGAAGACCACCGTCTGGCTGGGAGACGCGCGCGATTTCGGCGCCTTCAACGCGGTCTACGCCAGGCATTTCCCGAAGAACCCGCCGGCCCGCACCACGGTCGAATCGCGGCTGATGATCGACATCAAGATCGAGGTCGAGGCGGTCGCCTACAGGCCCGTCTAGGACGGCAACGCAGAAAACCGGAGGTTCCCAAAATGCAATTCGACCTCCTGCTGAAGGGCGGACGCCTGATCGATCCGGCGTCCGGCATCGACGCGCCACGCGATGTCGCCATCGCCAATGGCCGGGTCGCGGCGATCGACGCCGATATCCCTGCGGATCGCGCCGAGCAGATCGTCGACGCGACGGGCTGCATCGTCGCGCCTGGCCTGGTCGACCTGCACAGCCACGTCTATTGGGGCGGCACCTCGCTCGGCGTCGATGCCGACCGGCTGGCGGCCAAAAGCGGCACAACCACCTTCATCGATGCCGGCAGCGCCGGCGCCGGCAATTTCCTCGGCTTCCGCCGCCATGTCATGGAGCGGTCCAGGGTGCGCATCCTGGCCTATGTCAACATTTCCTTTGCCGGCATTTTCGGCTTCTCGCAGTCGGTGTCGGTCGGCGAGTGCGGCGATCTGAGGCTCTGCGAACCGCGCGAGGTGGTCGCCGCCGCGCGCGAGCACGCCGATGTCGTCGTCGGGGTGAAGGTCCGCTCCGGCAAGCATGCCGGCGGCACCAGCGGCATCGCGCCGGTCGACCTGGCGCTCGAGGCCGCCGACAAAGCCGGCCTGCCGCTGATGGCGCATATTGACGAGCCGCCGCCCGGCCGCTCGGAAGTGCTGCCGCGCCTGCGCCGCGGTGATATCCTCACCCATTGCTTCCGGCCGTTCCCCAACGCGCCGGTCTTCGCCTCCGGCGCGGTGCGACCCAACATGCGGCTGGCGCGCGAGCGCGGCGTCATCTTCGATCTCGGCCATGGCATGGGTTCGTTCGATTTCGACGTGGCGCGCGCCATGCTGGCCGAGGGGCTGGCGCCGGACGTCATCTCGAGCGACGTGCATCTCTACTGCGTCGACGGGCCGGCCTTCGACATACTGGTCTGCATGTCGAAGCTGATGGCGCTCGGCATGCCGCTGGTCGAAGTGCTGCGCGCCGCGACCCAAGCGCCGGCGCGGGCGATCGCCAGGCCGGATCTCGGCACGCTGGCGGTCGGCACCGTCGGCGACGTCGTCGTGCTTCGCCAGCGGTCCGGCCGGTTCACCTTCGTCGACGCGGTCGGCGCCTCGCTGGTCGCCGACCAGCGGCTGGTGTCGGAAGGCATCGCCATCGGCGGCACCTGGTGGCCGAACGAGGCGGTGAACGATGTCAGCGAGACCGAGCGTTTCGAGGCGCATGCTGCGCATACGCATGTCGAGGTGGCGGCGCGGCATTTCGGGCACCGGCATGAGTGAGGGGGGATGCCCGTGAGGGCTCGGAGTGTCGAGTTCCTCTATAAGTGCTGTGCGACCCTCGTCATCCTAGGGCGGGAGCGAAGCGAAGCGGAGCGGAGACCCTAGGATCCATGCCGCGACCGCCACCGAAGAATGCAACGGATCAGAACGCCGTCTTTTATCGCCGTTCGTGCATTGGCAGCTAGTTCTGGTCCGCATTCGCATGTGATGAATGGCACGGCATGGATCCTAGGGTCTGCGCCGCGTCGCTTCGCTCCTTGCTTCGCCCTAGGATGACGAACTCACGGGATGCTATCGTCTCGAATTGCTCGGCTTCCCGTAAACCGGCGTGGCAATCCCCTCCATGCGTGCCTTGATCTGCAGCGCCACATATTTCGAATAAAACCGCGACAGCGCCAGATTGCCACCGTGGAACCACAGCGCTTCCTGCGCCGTCGGCTTCCACATGTTGCGCAGCTCGCCTTGCCAGGGGCCGGGATCGCCCTTGACGCCGGAGCCGAGGCCCCAGCAGGGGCCGACCTTGTCGGCGACTTCGCGCGAGACCAGTGCCGCGACATTCTCGTTCATCGACTGGTAGCCGGTGCAGGCGATGATGGCGTCGACCTCGAGCTCGCTGCCGTCCTCGAACAGGATACCTTTCGCCGTCAGCGCCTTGATGGCGACGCCGCTGCGGATGCCGATCTTGCCGTCGATGATCAGGTCGGAGGCGCCGACATCGATGTAGAAGCCGGAGCCGGTGCGATAGGCCTTCATCAAGAGGCCGGTCTCGTCGTCGCCGAAATCGATGGCGAAGCCCGAGGCGCTGAGGCGCTCGTAGAAGGCCGCGTCACGTGCCTTGATCACCTCGTAGAGCGCGCGCTGGCCCTTGGGCACCAGCGCGAAGGGCGTCGAGGCGACGATCATGTCGGCCTTCTCGGTGGTGATGCCGCGCGCCAGCGCGCCCTCCGAGAAGATCTCGAAGCCGACTTCCATCAGCGTGTCCGACTTGACCACGGTGGTCGGCGAGCGCTGGATCATGGTGACGTCGGCGCCGCTTTCCCAGAGGTCGACGCAGACATCATGCCCGGAGCTGGCGGCGCCGATGACGGCGACCTTCTTGCCGCGGAATTTGTCGCCGCTTGCATACTGGCTGGAATGCAGCAGCTCGCCCTTGAACGCTGCGGCACCGGGCAGGTCGATCTTTCGCGGCGGGCCGTAGGCGCCGGTGGCGAAGACGACATGTTTCGGCTTCAGCGTGATCTGCCGGCCAACGCGGTCGACCACGACGGTCCACTCCTTCCGCCCCTCGTCATAGGAGGCGCTGAGGCATTTGGTGGCCACCCAATAGTTGAGCTCCATGACGCGCGTGTACATTTCCAGCCAGTCGCCCATCTTGTCCTTGGGCGTGAAGACCGGCCAGTTCTCCGGAAACGGAATGTAGGGCAGATGGTCGTACCAGACCGGATCGTGCAGCACGAGCGTGCGGTAGCGGTTGCGCCAGGAATCGCCCGGGCGCGCATTCTTCTCGATGACGATGGTCGGCACGCCGAGCTGCCGCAGCCGCGCGCCCAGCATGATGCCGCCCTGGCCACCGCCGATGACCAGGCAATAGGGCTGCTCCGAAGCGCCGAGCTCGCGCGTCTCGCGCGCCCGCGATTCCGACCAGGTCTCGCGTTCGGGGTCGGCCTTGTGGCGCACGCCGAGCGGCCGTGCCAAGCCCTTGCGCTCCTCGAACCCCTTGAGGTCGGTCATCGCCGTGAACAGGGTGCGGCAGCGGCCGTCGCGCAGCCGCAGGATGCCTTGTCCCGAGGCTACCGCGGTCTCGAAGGTGAACCAGGCTTCGATCGTGCCTTCGTCCGAGGTCGCCTCGCCGGTGAGCTGCCATGCGGTCGGTTTGGTCGTCGCCAGCGTTGCCTTGAGCATGGCGGCGATGGCATCACGGCCTTCCATGGTCGTGACGTTCCAGGTGAAGGTCAGAAGATCGCGCCAGTAGCAGTCGTCGACGAACAAATTGCTTGCGGCGATCGCATCACCGGCCGCGAGCGCCTGCCCCAGGGAGTCGAGCCATGCGGCTGCCTGTTTCGTCGGTGCCATTTCGAGCATTTTTGTTCCTCTCGTTCCCTGCCTTTTCGACCTGACCTCTTATCATGTTTGCACGCTGTCGTTCCACGACATGCCGCTCGACGGCGTGTGGGCTACCGACACCAACATGCGAATGGCGGTGACCTCGAGCCTTGGCAATATCAAGGCGTGACCCTGGGCGATCACCGGCGGTCGCGCTCTACGGCGATAGGGACCCCCGCTACCCAATCCCCTCCAGCCGCCTCGGCAGCCGGTTCATCGGCGTCGGCCCGTCCGCCGTGATCAGGAACTGGTCCTCAAGATTGAAGCTGGCGAGGCCGTCTATGTAGAGTGGGATTTCGAAGGCCAGCACCATGCCGGCTTCGATCACCACGTCGCTGTCAGCGGCGATGAACGGCCATTGCTCGGAAAACACCGACTGGCCGACGCTGTGGCCGAAATGGCCGCGGCGGAAGCTGCGCAGGCCTTGCCGCGCCAGGCTGTCGGTGGCGACGCGATGCACATGGGCGAGCGTGTTCCCGGGGATCAGTGCGGCCACCCCGTCCTCGAAGGCGCGCTCGGCGATGGCATGCAGCTCGGCCTGGTCCTGGGAAGGCGGTCCGAAGGTGAAATTGCGCGACATGTCGGAAGCGTAGCCACCGACCGTGCAGACCATGTCGCATTTCAAGGGATCGCCGGCCACGGCCCTGGCGTCGGCGCCCTTGGCGCGAGCGCCCAGCGTCACATACTCGGCTGTCGCGACAGGATGCGACAGGCCGGCGGCCGCGTCGGCGACGCCCTTGCGGTAGAGCGCGACGAGATCGGCCTGACGCATGCCGGCCATCGCATCCACCTGCAGGCGCTCCAGCCCGGCTTCCGAGAGGAAAATGCCTTGCTGCAGCAGATCGATCTCGCGCTGCGATTTGATGGCTCGCAGCCTGTCCAGCACCGGCGCGCCGTCGACCATTGGGCAATCCGGCAGCAGCGTCTGGATGGCCGCGAAATCGGCGGCCGGGACAAAGTCGAGATCGATGCCGAGCGTTGCGCGTCCCAGTCCGAATTCCTTGAGCAAAGCCTGCAGCTGGCGCACCGAGCCGGCGAGATCGAAGGTGGCGGGACGGGAGAAATCCGGCGCGCGGCCAAGCGAGGCAAGGCCAGCCTCGATGCGTTGGGCCAGGGGCAGTCCGTGCGCCGTCTCGACCGGCGCGGATTCGATCCAGATCGGGTGCGACCGCACAGCCGCTTCGGGCGCGGTGAGCCGCAGCTGCGTCGCGTTGAAGTCGGCGACGACAACGCCGATCGGCTGATCTTGTTCGGCCGGGATGATCACGAAGCCGGCGCCGGCGCGCCGGAACAGTCCCGCCGGGCCGATCCACGCGCCGGTCGCATAGTGGAAAGCCTCGGGTGCGCAGAGCACCAGCGCCGCGATGCCGGCGCTTTCCATCAACTGCGCGGCGCGCTGGCGGTCGACAAAGCCTGTCATGGGTTTCTCCCGATGTCCTGGGCGGCAGCGGAGCATTGCGGACGCGGACAATCAAGCGGGTTGCTTGCTTGTATTGCCCGCATTGAATTGAAGTGCAGCGGAGGTGACTTCGTCATCCTCGGATCTCCGCGACGCCGCTGCGTGACTGCTCCGCCCGTGGATGACGAATTGATAGGGCATCGGCCGTTGGTTGCCGGCGCAATCCCTACTTGATCGATTCCAGCTTGGCCACCGCCGCGCCGAAGCCTTTGAGGGAAACCGGGATGGTGACCGGCTTGCGCGTCACCGATTCCATGCCGATGTTCAGCGTCGTCCCCGACTTCATCGCCTTGGCCAGTTCCGGCGCCACCGGCACCGCGGCATAGGCGCCGTTCTGGTCGCTGGTCTGGATGGCGACGGTGACTTTCTTGCCGCTGTCGATCTGATAGCTGACGCCGGACGGCAGGAACAGGCCGTGCGGCAAAGCGAGCAGCATGGCGAAGCTGCCATTGGCGTTGTCGCGGCGCACGGTGACGGTCAGCACGCGCTGCCCGGTCTTGGCCTCGGTGAGGTTCTGCGACACCTGGCATTGAAGCTCGTTGGCCGTCGAGCCGCTGGAGCAGTTCACAGCCCATGGATTGGCGTCGGCCGGCTTGGGTCCGGCCTCCTTCGGCTGAGACTGTTTGGATTGGGACTCCTTGGCGGCGTCTTCGGCAAGCACGGGGCCAATAGAGGCCGACAACAGCCACACGACAGCCAATGCCGCGACACCCTTTAGATTAGCTTTCACTAAAATACTTGCCATGTTCTTGACGCCCCTCATTTTTCCTTGCTCCGGCAGGTATTCTCTCGGAAAGGCTTGATACAACAATGGCGACTGCTACGAAAGCCGGGTCCCGGACCAAGCAAGCCGGCAAATCTACTGTGGCAATATGATCACAGGGCAGAACTTTGAGGTCCGACAACAACACTCACAACCTTCCGGACTCGCTATACAATAGAATTCGCGTAAGAATTGACACGCGGGACGTGCAGTCCCTGAAGGGACTCGCCAGGGATGGAAACTACCGAGACGTCTCGGCAGGGTGGTGGGATGGTGGCGCGTGGGGAGGCTTTCCGCGTGCACGCCGGCCATCGCCGTTCGCGACTTGTAAGCCATCTCTGGAAGACGACGGCGCTGACGACGCTGGCGCTCGGCCTTTCGGGCGTGGTTGCCTATGGCGACCCCGACGGGCTCTGGCAGCCGCAGATCCGCGCGATCGTCGGTGCCGACAACAATGGCGGCAACGCCGCGCTCGAAGGCTTCATCCCGATCAAGCAGACGGCCGAGTCTGTGCTGTTCCTGGATGTCCGGGCCAAGCACGATTTCAAGGATGCGTCCGGCCAGGACATCGGCCTGGGCATCCGCCGCATCGTCAATCCCGACCTGATGGTCGGCGGCTACGCCTATATCAACCTCGAGAACTACAACAGCACGCAGTTCACCGCGGCCACGCTGGGCGTCGAGGCGATCACGCCGAACTTCGACGCGCATGTGAACGTCTTCGTGCCGATCAAGGGCGACAGTACCGATCATACGACCAGCTCGACCCTGTCGATGGTCAGCAACCAGCTGATCGAACAGATATCGGTGCTCGACCACCGCGACTACGCGGCCTGGGGCATCGAAGGCGAGATCGGCGCCCAGGTTCCGGTCAACCTGCCCGACAAGCATTCGCTGCGGCTCGATATTGGCGGCTACCATTTCGAGGACCCGCATGGCGACGACGGCAGCGTCACCGGCGCCAAGGCCGGGTTCGAATACACGATCGGCGATGTCTTCGGCAGCGGCACCGAGCTGGTCTTCGCCGGCGAGGTCCGCAACGACAATCGCGACGACACCCAGTTCGCCGGCAGCGTGCGGCTGAACATCCCGTTCAACCCCGGCCATGGCTCGGACACGACAGGGGCCATCGGCACGGACCCGGTCTATCCGGTCAGCGAAGGCCTGCGCAAGCGCGTCAACGAGCGGGTGCGCGGCGATATCGGCGTCAGGATCCAGTCGCAGGAGCTTAACGGCGGCTCGACGACGCGCGTCGCCATCAACGCCGCCACCAATGCGGCGTTCGGCAAGTTCTATTTCGCCGATGGCGGGCTGGCGGGCGCCGGCACGCAGGCCGACCCGACGACGCTGGACGACGCGGTCGCCAAGGCCGGCAACGGCGGTTTTGTCGTTGCGCTGGGTGGCAATGGCAATCTGACGACTGCCGGCGTGACACTTGCCAATGGCCAGACCGTGATCGGCGGTGGCGAAAGCGTCACCGCGAAACTGTCCGGCGGCGGCACCACCACCTTCAATCTGGGCGGCAGCGACGGCACGATCCAGGGCACCAATGTCGCCAACAACGTCATCACGCTCGGCACCGGCAACACGCTGAACGGCATCACCATCACTGGCGGCGCCAACGGCATCTTCGGCAACAATGTCACCGGCACGACGCTGACCAATGTCACGGTGACGGGCGCCGGCGGCAACGGCGCTGAATTCACCGGCAATTCGACCAACGTCAGCGCGTCCGGTTTCACCGCGACCGGCAATGGCCTCGACGGCCTGCATATAGAAGGCAACGGCACCTACAATTTCGCCGGCACGACATTGCTGTCGGGCAATCTCGACGACGGTCTGGATGTCACCGGCCAGGGCACCTACACCTTCGCCACCGTCAATGCGCTTGATAACACCGACCGCGGCATAACCGTGCAGGGTACGTCGAGCGGCGGCAGCTTCACCACCACCGGCGGCACGGTGTCGGGCAATGGCGGCATGGCCGTCTTCATCGACCCGATCACCGCCCATGTGGTGCTGGATTCGATCAGCCAGACCGGCGGCACGTCGGGCGTTGTGCTCGACCATGTCTCGGGCAGCTTCACCGTCAACGGCGCGACGACGATTTCCAACACGACGGGACCGGCGATCGCCATTTCCGATTCGCCGGCGACGATCCGCTTCGGCGACATCAACATCACCAATCCCGGCGCCGGCGGCATGTCGTTCAGCGGCGTCAACGCCGCGGTGGTGGCCGGCAACATCGTCATTTCCGGGCTGGGCGTTGGCGCGGGTCTCGACTTCTCCGGCAGCCGGACGAATTTCACCGCGCAATCGCTCAACATCACCGGCCCGGGTGCCGCCGGCACCATCGGCATCGACCTCTCCGACACCACCGGCGGAACGATCGTCGTCACCAATGGCGGTTCCATTTCGGGCGTCGACACCGGCGTGCGCTTCGGCATAGCGGGCTCGCTGGCCCATTCGGCCAATGCCGAGTTTTCTTTCGGCGGCGGTTCGATCGGCGGCAGCACCGCTTCGCTCGACGCGCGCGGCCTGAACCAGACGCTCGGCCACTACGCGTTCGGCTCGACCACCTTCAGCGGGCCGCAGCTGTTCGACCAGCAGAATGTGATCTTCGTCGGCGGCGTCGGCTCGTTGGGTGACGGTTCTTCGACATCGAGCCTGCTCGCGATCAACCTGGCCGACGCGAACACCCAGAACAATGCGATCTTCGTGCTGGTCAACGAAGGATCTCCCATCGATGCCGCCAACGGATTCTCGCTCAGCGACGGGCAGACGCTGGCCTCGTTCGGCAATGGCCGCTCCTTCTCGCTCGGCGGCGTGCCGATCAACATCACCGGCGACAATGTCGCGCATGACGTGGCCATCTCTGACCCGGGCGGCGCGGCGACGCTGACCAATTCCGGCTCCGGCGCAGTCGTCACGGCGGCCAACGGCAATTCGCTGCTCGACTTCAACATTTCGGGCGGCAGCGACGCGGGCATCAACGCAACCTCGATCAACGGCCTGACGATCCAGGGCGTGACCGTCAGCAATGTCGACACAGGTCTTTTCCTCGGCAGCGTGACCGGCACGGTTTCGGTCGACAATCTCAATGTCCAGAATGCGAGCCAAACCGGCATCGAGCTTCTCGGCTCGAGCGCGACCGTCAATTTCACCGGCAACGCGACGATCGGCAATGCCACCAATGTCGGGCTGTCCGCCAACAATTTCGATGGCACCGCCACTTTCGACGACCTCGATATTACCGGCGGCGGCATAGGCGTCGGTATCGTCAACGGCTCGAGTGGAACGCTGACCTTCGGGGCCGGAAGCTCCATCGCCGGCACGAGCAGCAACGCCTTCTCGATCAGCAACTCCACGCCCAACGTCACCTACAACGGCACCATCAGCCAGACGAGTGCCGCAAGTGCGGTGAAGATCTCCAACATGACCGGCGGCACCGCCACTTTCGGCGGCATGATCACCGCCAGCACCGGTGCGGCCAATGCGATCGACCTGTCCACCAATGCCGGCGGCGCGATCAATTTCACCGGCGGTCTCGACCTCACCGCCGACGGCGGCTTCGCCTTCAGTGCCGTCGGTGGCGGCACGCTGACGGTGACCGGCTCGGGCAATACCGTGGCGACCGGTCTCGGGCCGGATGAGAAGGGCATCCAGATCGCCGGCATGACGATCGGCGCGGCCGGGGTGAACTTCTCCAGCGTCGCCGTGGACGGCTCGGGCGGCGGCGTTTCAACCGGCATCGCCATTTCCAACACCAGCGGCGGCAACGTCACCTTCGGTGGCGTCGACCTGTTCCGCATCAGCGGTACCGCCATCAGCCTCGACAATGCTGCCAGCGGCACCTACAGCTTCAACGGCACGACCAAGGTCGACACCGTGGTGGGCGGAGGCCCCGGCTTCCTGGTTCAGAACAGTGCCGCGACCGTCAATGTCGGCAATCTCGTCACCACCAATATCGCCGGCGCCGATGTCAGCCTGACCAACAACACCGGTACCATCGGCATCGGCGGCACGATCACCAACTCCGGTACCGGCAACGGCGTCGTCGTCTCCGGCGGCAGCGCTGCGATCACGGTCTCGGCCGATATCTCCAGCTCGGCAACGGCGCCCGGCACGGCGGTCAAGGTCGATGGCATCACCGGCGGCTCGGTCACCTTCAGCGGGCTGATCACGTCAACCGGGACCGGGACAGGCGTGTCGGTTTCGAACACCGCCGCCGGCAGCGGTGTCGGCTTCGGTGCGGTGACCGTGTCGGGTGCAGCCGGCAACGGCATCGGCATATCAGGCAATGCTGGCTCGGTTACGTTCACCGGCACGACCAACGTGACGCTGGGCTCGGCGGCCAACGCGGCCGGCATCAATTTCAGCGGCACCAATGCCGATGTGCTGTTCGGCACAACCAACGTGACCATGGGCGCCGGCGCCAACCAGACCGGCATCGACTTCAGCGGATCGTCGGCCACGGCCGGTTTCGGCCTGACCACCATCACCGGCACCGGCGACCTCACCTCGCGCGGCATCGACCTGTCGTCGACGACGGGCAACAAGACCATCACCTTCGCGCGCGGCTCCAGCATCACCAATGTCGGTGTCGGCGTCGAACTGTCGTCGGGCGGCACCACGGCGACCTCGGCCAACGCCAATTTCACCTTCGGCGACGGCAATGCGGGCGATGGGCTGCAGTCCACCATCAGCGCGGCAGCCGGCGGCTACACGGTCAACACGATCGGGCTCGATCCGACGCTCGGCAACTACAATTTCAACGACGTGTTCTTCACCGGCAGCGCGCATCTGGCCAGCGCGGTTGGTGGGACCATCATGGTCTCGCAGAACGGCGGCGTTATCGCCGCCGGCACGGACGGGCTCAGCGCCGCGGTGACGACCATCTCGGTCGCACAGGCCGATGCCTTGGCCGGCACGCAGACCTTCGCCTTCGTCGGCACCGTCGATCTCAGCAGCACGCCGTTCACGCTCGATTCGGGACAGTCGATCACCGGCTTCGGCAACAACACCTCCATCACCGTCTCCGGAACCATCCAGCCGGTCAATGTCCAGGGCAATCTCGGCGCCAGCGGCGGCAACGTCACCGGCAATGAAGGCGTGGTCACCGGCACGGGTGACTTCCTGCATCTGCTTGGCAGCAACCAGGTGCGCAACACCGCTTTCAACTTCAGCGGCGCCAGCGGCTCGGTCTTCAACGTCGACCAGAGCGCCGGCGGCTTCAACAATGCCGGCGGCATCGTTATCGAAGGCGTCACCGTCAGCAATGTCGCCACCGGCAGCACGGCGTTCAAGGTCGCCGGCCTCGACTCGAACCTGTCGATCACCAACAACAACGTCAACGTCGCCGGCACGCTGCTCGACGTCAATGGCGGCACCGGCAATATCACGCTTACGCGCGGCACCTTGCCCAACAGCGCGACACCGGGCACGCTGACCGGCGGCGGCATCTCGATCGCCAACCGCAGCGGCGGCCTGGTCAACTTCACCGACAAGGTGACGGTCGGCGGCGCCGGCGTCTCGCTCACCGGCAACACCGGCTCCACCGTCACCTTCGCCGATCTGGACATCACCACCAGCGGCGCGACGGCGTTCAGCGCCAGCGGCGGCGGCACGGTCAATGTCACGACCGGCACGATCAATGCCACCAATGCGCAGGCGGCGGCGCTTGACGGCATCACGGCCGGCATCAACTTCGCCTCGACCAGCGCGACATTCGCTTCCGGCAACGGCATCGACCTGCAGAATCTGAGCGGCACGGCGAGCTTCGGCACCGGCACGCTGACCAACACCGGCTCGGGCACGTCGTTCAATGTCGGTTCGGCGACCAACCTCAGCGGCGGCAACGCTGTTATCTCCTACGGCGGCACGATTGCCAGCAACGGCACCGGCGCCGCGGTCTCGATCCAGGAGCTGACCGGCGGCTCGGTGACGCTGTCGGGCAACGTGACGGACGGCCTCGCGGGGGCCGGCGGCAACATCGTCGTCACCGGCATCGACAACGGCACGGCGGCCACCGTCACATTCTCGGGCTCGACCAAGCAGATCGATTCGGGCGCGACCGACGGCGTCAGCCTGCTCGGCAATCCGAACGGCACGCTCGCCTTCATCAGTGGCGGCCTCGTCATCACCACCAGCAGCGGCGCCGGCTTCCACGCCAGCACCTTCGGTACCGGCACGGTGACCGTTACCAAGGATGGTGGTGCCAACAATACGATCACCACGACAACCGGCAACGCGCTCAACCTCGACAATGTGACGGTCGGCGTGGGCGGTATCAATTTCGACTCCATCTCGAGCAATGGCACGGGAACCGGCATTGCGCTGAACAATGTCAGCG
Organism: Mesorhizobium japonicum MAFF 303099; assembly: GCF_000009625.1. Taxonomy (NCBI): domain Bacteria; kingdom Pseudomonadati; phylum Pseudomonadota; class Alphaproteobacteria; order Hyphomicrobiales; family Phyllobacteriaceae; genus Mesorhizobium; species Mesorhizobium japonicum. The sequence goes on along the minus strand of NC_002678.2, from coordinate 3,527,982 downwards.
GCGGCGCCATCAATCTCGGTGCAGTCGACCTGGAAGGCATCACCTCGCGCGGCGTCGATGTTTCCGGCACGCTGGGTTCGACGCTGAATTTCACCAGCCTCAACATCGGGCTCAATGCCGCGAATGCCATCGGGCTCGATCTCAACAGCGCAGCGCTTGGCGTGAGCAACATCACCGCCGGCGATTTCGATGTCGACGGCGGCAGCTTCGCCGGCACGATCGGCATCGACATGGCCGGCACGACGGGCACCGGCACGATCCAGCTCGGCGACACCGTCAACAACAACCCGGCAGGCCAGACCTCGACCATCGCCAATGTCGGCTATGGCGTCCAGTTCTCCAGCGCCACCAACGCCCAGCTGGTGTTCGGCGACGGCGCCGGCCCGGCCGAATCGTCGATCGCGACGACGGGCGGCCAGGTCATCCACGCCACCGACACGCTGCCGACATCGGGCGACTACAATTTCAACGACGTCAATTTCAGCGGGGACACGTCGAACCTTTCGGCGGTCCGCGTCTACTATGTCACCGCAGGTGGCACTGGCGACGGCAGCCTCGCCAACCCGGGCAGCTATTTGGGAGCGCAGGCGTCCACCGCCAATGTCGTGGTGCTGATCGACAAGAACGTCAACGGGGCCCAAGAAACCATCGACCTCAGCGGCACCACGTTCAACCTCGATGACGGGCAGGTGCTGCTCGCCTTCAAGAGCGGCGACGCGGCCGTCGATGTCTCGCAACTCGGTGTCGACACCAGCGGTGGCGCATCCGCCGCATTCCACTTCACCACGATTCAGAACACGCCGATCATCTCGGCACCGGGCGGCATCGATACGCTGCGGCCGGTGCTGCAGAGCAACAACGCCACCTCGGTGATCAACTTCGCGACATCAGGCACCGGTACCTTCACCGGCGGCATCGAGAATTTGATCGTCAGTAATGTTGGGACCGGCGCCGGCGTTGCCGTCAATGCGACGGGTGCCTCGAGTTTCTTCCTCAGGAACAACACCATAACCGCCGGCGGCAGGGCGCTCGACTTCTCCACGACCGGTGCGCCGGCCAATACGCTGCTGCTTTCCATCGACGGCAACACGCTGAAATCGAGCGGGTCCGCCCTGGCGGCATCCTTCTCCGGCCAGAACATCAGCGCGACGGACAACTCGATCGCGATCAGGTCGTTTGCCGGCAACAAAGTGACCGGCGGGACCGGCGGCGGCATCGCCTTCAACAATGTCCGTTTCGACTCCGACGGCGCCGGCGGCACCGTCAGCGCCGGCACGCTCGGCATGGGCAATCCCGGTGCGCGGATTCAGGGCGACGGCCTCAGCTTCGCCAACACCAGCGGCACCTTTGACCTGGGTACGCTCAACCTCGCCAACAATGGCGGCACGGGCGTCCTGGTCAACACCAAGGGCGCCGGCACGATCTTCACGCTGAACAACAGCGCCGGCACGGTCTTAACCAACAGCGGCGCGGCATTCGATCTCGATCCGCTGACCGTTCACATGACGTTTGCCAGCGTTACCTCCGTCAACAATCCCGCCGCCAACATCGCCAACGGCATCATCTTCGACGGCGTTGCCGGCACCTTCACCGTCACCGGCACGACAAGCATTACCAACACGACGGGCTTCGGCATCGACGCCATCAACACTGTCACCGCCAACACAGGCACGTTCCAATTTGGCGCGGTGGGGATCAACAATGGCGGGACTACCGGCGGTGGCGGCATCCATGTCGCATCCGGCACGCTCAACGTCACCGGCCTCGCCAACATCGACACGACAAGCGGCGTCGGTCTCTCGCAGAGCGGCGGCACGACCAGCTTCACCGGAGGCCTGACCATCGACACCACCACCGGCACCGGCATCGTCGGTACCGGCGGCACGATGGGCGTCACCGCTACTGCCGGCGCCGAGACGGTGACCTCGACCGGGGGCCAGGCAATCAGCCTCGACAACATCGCCGCCAATGTCACGCTGGATTCCACCTCGTCGGGCGGCGGTACCAACAATGTCAGCCTGACCAACGTCAGCGGCACGGTCGGCCTCGGCACCGGCACGCTCGGTGGCGCGTCGGGCGCGTCGTTCAATGTTGTCGGCGGTACGGCCGTCGTCACTTATGGCGGCAATATCAGCCAGGCGAACAATGCCGCTTTGGTCAGCGTTTCCGGCGGCAACGCCGGCTCGCTGACCTTCAACACCGGCGCGCTGGACGCGACCAACGGCACCGGGCTGCAGTTCGACAATGCCGACGGCACCTATAATTTCAACGGCTTGACGACGCTGCATGGCGGCGATGCCGGCATCGACATCCTCAACGGCTCGGCCGGCACCTTCACCTTCGGCCCCGTCACCTTGATCACCAGCCCGACCGGCACGGCGTTCAACCTGGTTGGCGGCACCGCCAGCGTCTTCTATTCCGGTACCATCACGCAAGGCAACAACGCCGCCCTGGTGAGCATTTCGGGCGGCCACAGCGGCGGCACCGTCAGCTTCTTCGGCCCCATGTCGGCCAGCAACGGCACCGGGCTGCAGTTCGACAATGCCGACGGCGCCTACAATTTCAACGGCACGACGACGCTGAATGGCGGCGATGCCGGAGTCGACATCCTCAACGGCTCGGGCGGCTCGTTCAACTTCGCCTCCACCACGACGATCACCAGCCCGACGGGAACCGCGTTCAATGTCGCCGGCGGCAGCGCCACCGTCACCTATGCCGGCACGATCACCCAGGGTACGGCGGGCCAGCGCATGATCGCGATCGCCGACACGACCGGCGGCGCGATCAATTTCACCACCGCCGTCGCAAACGGCCTCAACGATACCGCCGGCACCGGCATCCTGATCGACGGGGCGGCGGGCAACGTCACCGTCAACAATGCCAGCCTGACCGGCACGCGCGGCATCACGATCCTCGGCGATGCGGCCAACAACGCGACGGGCACCTACACATTCAACAATGTCGCGATCGATACCGTCGCAGGCGCCACGAACCATGCCTTCGTTGTCGATGGCGACCAGGGCACGCCGGCCAACAACGACGTCAGCGCGACGATCGCCCTGAACAATGTCGATATCACCAACCCGGGCGGCAATGTCGTCAACATCCAGGGTATGAGTGCCGGTTCGGTCACGTTCGATGCGGCCAGCACGATCACCCGCAACGATGGCGGCCTGGGCATCGTCGCCACCAGCAATGCCGGCGGGACGATCGCTTTCGGCGGGGCGATGACGCTGACCACCAGCGTCAACAATGCCGTCGACCTGACCAGCAACCCCGGCGCGACGTTCAACTTCAGCGGCGGCCTGGCGATCACCACCACCAGCGGTATCGGCCTCAACGCCACGGGCGGCGGCACCGTCAACGTGACGGGCAGCAACACCGTGCAGACGGCGACCGGCCAGATCCTGAACTGGAACGGCATGATCATCGGCGGCAGCGGCGCCACCTTCTCCTCGCTGCAATCGTCGGGTTCGATCACGGGCCTCGACGCGATCAACCTGACCGGGGTCAGCGGTGGCACGTTCAATGGCGGCGCGGTGACAGTTGCCGGAACCACGGGCGTCGGCAGCGACGGAATCGAGATCAACGGCTCGAGCGCGGCGTTCAACTTCACCTCGGCGACGATCGCGGCGACCGCAGACAACGGCATCTTCCTCAGTGGCGCCAACGGCGCGGTCACCTTCTCGACGGTGGCGATCAACAACACAGGCCAGGCCGGCATCAGGATCGACAACAACACCAATGCGGTCAATGTGAATGGCGGTTCGCTCGGCGCGACCAACGACCCGACCGGCAACGGTGTCGACATCAATGGCGGCACGGGCAACGTAACCATCGCGGCGTCGGTGACGAAGACCAGCGCCGGCAACATCGTCAACGTCAGCGGTCGCACCGCCGGAACCGTCGCATTCAGCGGCAGCCTCAGTGCAACCGGCGGCTTCGCCAACGGCATCGATGTCAGCGGCAATTCCGGCACGGCGGTGATCAACTTCTCGAATGCCACCAAGACGCTGACCACGGGCGCCAACACGGCGGTCAACTTGACCAGCAACACCGGAGCCACCATCAACTTCACCGGCGGCGGCCTGGTCATCAACACCACGAGCGGCACCGGCTTCAACGCCACCGGCGGTGCCACGGTTACGGTGCAGGGCACTGGTAACACGATCACTTCGACGACCGGCACGGCGCTCAACATCGCCAACACGACGATCGGTTCGGGCAACGTCACGTTCCAGAGCATCTCCGCTAACGGCGCCGTGAACGGTATCGTGCTCAACAACACCGGGACGAGTGGTGGGCTCATCGTTACGGGCAATGGCAACACTGCCTTGGGCGGCAACAGCTCCGGCGGCACGATTCAGAATACCACCGGCGATGCCATCCTGCTGACGAACACCAAGGGCCCGTCGTTCACCAACATCAACATTCAAAATGCCGCCAACAGCGGCATCAAGGGAACGATTGTTACAAACTTCACGCTGGCCAACAGCACGATCAACAATGTCAACACCGCTCACACGACGACGGACGGCAACGTCACGTTCAACCTGAGCGCCGGCGGTTCGACCGAGACGAATTTGTCGGGCGTGGTTTCCATCACCGGCAACGTTCTGAACAATTCCTGGCAGGACGGCATCAGCATCAACAATTATGCCGGCACCATCAGCAGTCTGACAATCACCGGAAACAGCCTTACGAGTGCGTCCGCGTTTGCGGCTGGCTCCGCGGGCACCGCGATCAAGGTTCTTGCCCAGCAAGGCGCGTCGGCAGCGGCACAGATCACCGCCGGCAGCATCAGCGACAACACCATCAACAATTTCCCGGGCGGCGGCGGCATCATGGTCCACGGTGGCAGCACTGCCGCCCTTCCAGCCGTGAACATCGGAAGCTCTGGAAATCACTTCAAGATCGACGGCAATGTCATTACCGGATTTGGCACCGGCCTGGCCGGTATCGGAACCAATGGTATCGAGGTCACCATCGGTCATCTCAGTTCGGGTTACTTCACCATCGGTGAAGCCGGGCACGGCAACACTATCACCAATGTTGCAGGCAATGGTATCGCGGCCAGCCTGTTTGGCACCGGAACGGCATCTTATGATATCGGATACAATACGATCGACGCCAACAACACGGCTGGCTCCGCTGGCATCAATACGGGGGCGGACCAGGCCACGAGCAACACGAATACGCCGACGCTCTATCTCAACATTCACAACAACAATGTCCAGCACACCCAAGGTGCCGGGATCTTGTCGACGATCCGCAGCGTCGATGGCACGGGCTACTTCAAGATCCAGAACAATTCGGTGACCAATCTGACGGCGCCGGGGCTGCAGTACGGCATTCGCGTCGACGCGGGCAACGGCACGGAAGCGACCGGCGCTCATGTGATCCTTCAGATAGATGGCAACATCGCGGTTGGCCACTCCAACGCGGGTGGTACGATCACCGATCCGGGTATCGGCATTCGCCAACAGCACAGTGGCGTCACCAGCACGTTCCAGATCGTCGGCCTTGCACCTTCGCCGGCAAACGATGCGCAGATGGAGACGTATGTCAGTGGGCAGAATCCGGGCAGCGCCGCCGGTACATTCGGCACTGGTGGAACTGCCTCGATCTCAAGTGGAGCTACTTACACTGTTGGCGTTCTGCCGGTGTTCCCATAACTCTTTGCACGCATGCTGAACACAATTTGTATCAAATGTGTTCAGCCGGCTTTACAGTTATGTTTGGACATTGCTCCCAGTTGTTCACCTGCAACGGCGGCAACAGTAAATTTCAAGAAATTTCGGCTTCAGCGGTCAAAAGTAGATTGTGTTTCGTAGAACATGACGTAAGGTGAGGCGCAGCAGACAGAGGTGGTTTATGGCGGAACCCTTTCTCTCCGAGATCAGAATAATGTCCTTCGGATTCCCTCCCAAAGGGTGGGCTTTTTGCGACGGACAATTGTTGCCGATCAACCAAAATCAGGGATTGTTTTCGTTGCTTGGAACGACGTATGGCGGCGACGGGCGAGTCACCTTTGGACTTCCCGACCTGCGCGGTCGCGTGCCGAACCATATCGGGGGTAGCGGGCACTCCCTCGGAGAGCGTGGCGGCGAACAGGCGCATACGCTTTCAATCGCCGAGATACCCACCCATCTCCATACCTTGAATGGATCGACAACCCAGTCGACGACTATTTCGCCGGATACGAACACGGTCCTTTCGGGGTCGACCCCACAAAACATCTATGCAGGTGCCGCCCACCTTGTGGCAATGGCACCGAACGCCATTGCGAATGTCGGCGGAAGCCAGGCGCATCTCAACATGCAACCATTCCTGGTGCTCAACTTCTGTATCGCCTTGCAGGGCATCTTCCCCTCGCAGAATTGACGGAGACGCGTCGTGGCACAGCCTTACATTGGCGAGATCCGAATGTTTGCCGGCAATTTCGCGCCTGCCGGCTGGATGTTTTGCGAAGGACAGCTCCTGCCGATTTCAGAATATGAGACGCTGTTCCAACTGATCGGCACCACCTATGGCGGCGATGGCCAGAGCACCTTTGCATTGCCTGATCTGCGTGGCCGCGTTCCGATCCATCAGGGTGGTGGCTTCGTCTTGGCCGAAACCGGCGGGGTGGAAGAGGTCACGCTTACCGTCGCGCAAATCCCTGCGCACTCGCATCCCTTGCTGGCAACGAACGACTTCGCCACCACAACAGCCGTCCAAAACAATGTGCCGGCGGCGGCAAGCGTCGTGAACATTGACGCTTACGGCACCGACCAGCCGACTACGCCCGTCAGTGTTCAGTCGATATCCGCGACCGGCGGCAGCCAGCCACACAGCAATTTCCAGCCGTATCTGTGCGTGGACTTCATCATCTCGCTCTTCGGCATATTCCCGTCACAGACCTGAGAGGACGCCATGGCCGATCCGTTCGTCGCAGAAATCCGGATTTTCCCGTTCAATTTTGCGCCCAAGGGCTGGGCGTTCTGCGACGGGCAAATCTTGCCAATCTCGCAGAATACGGCGCTGTTCTCGCTGCTTGGGACGACCTATGGCGGTGATGGCAAATCGAATTTTGCCTTGCCGGACATGCAGGGGAATGCCCCTATGCATCCCGGCCAAGGTCCCGGCCTGTCGCTCCACGATCTGGGTGAAACTGGCGGCTCGGAAACCGTGACATTGCTGGAAAGTGAAATTCCGACGCATTCCCATGGACTCGTGGCGTCGGCGTCGGACGGCATCAACACCAAGCCGGCGGGCCAGCTATTTGCCCAAGGCGCTGGCGTGTCGATATGGGGGACGAACCAGCCAAACGCGCAATTCAGCCCTTCAGCCATCGCTCCTGCAGGCGGCTCCCAGCCGCACAACAACATGATGCCCTACCTCACCTTGAGCTTCTGCATCGCGCTGCAAGGCGTGTTTCCGCCGCGCCCCTGATCTTTCGATGAGGCACTTTCACGGAGTGGCCGGCTGGGCACGCGCGGCTACCGCCGGGCTGACGTTTCGTCCAATGACGGATACCGACCTGCCGTTCCTGGCACGGGTCTATGCCTCGACCCGTACCGAGGAACTTTCTGTCACGTCCTGGACCGAGGCGCAGAAGACCGCCTTTCTCGACATGCAGTTCCGGGCGCAGCACGCGCATTACATCAAGCACTATCCCAACGCGGACTGGCTGGTGATCATGCGTGATGGAGACGATATTGGTCGTCTCTATATCGAGCGCTGGCCGACCCAGCATCGCATCATCGATATCGCCCTTCTGCCGACATATCGCGGCAGAGGGCTCGGCGCGGCACTGCTCGGCGACCTGATCGACGAGGCGTGGTTAGCCGGCAAATCAGTGTCAATTCATGTCGAGAAGAACAATCCGGCCAGACAGCTCTACGCCAGGCTCGGCTTCGCCGTCGCCGAGGACAAGGGCGTTTACGACCTGATGGTGTGTCCTCCCCGGTAAACTGCTGGTGCTCTCACGCCCCGCGATACCACGACACGATGGTGAAACGTTCGTTGCGCGTGACCGGTGTGACTTCGTGCGTCGTTTCCGAACGGAAGGCGACGAGTGAGCCCGGCAGCGCCGGCATGGTGACGCGCAGGTTCGGACCGCTGTAAGGCCCATGCAGGACCAGCGAGCCCCCTGAATAGTCTTCGGGCGAAGGATCGTCCGATTGGCGGTTGAGAAAAATCACCGCCGAGATCTTTCTGAACCGCGACTCGTCGTGGATGAGTGGCGTGTTGCCATCCTGATGCGGGACGAAGAAATCACCTTCCCGGTAGTGAAGAAACTGCGGCTTTTCGCAGGTGCCGAGCGCGAGCCCGAAATGCCGTTCCAGAGCCGTCTTCTGCCGTGCCAACAAGGCATTCACCGACCCTTCGGTCGCTTCTGAGACCTCGGCGCGCCTAGTGCGGCGGACTTCGGGCCATGCCGGTTTTTGGTCGGCACGACCCATCAGGCCGGCCGCACGACCGCCGGCCGCCCGAATTTCTGCGCACAGCGCGCTGCATGCTGCTTCGTCAAGGACCTCTGTGATCTGGATATAGTCGATCATGTAGAGCCGCCCCTCCGAACCGCCCTGTGCCCTGATCGTCGTCCTGACCGACCGGGCCGTCGAAAATCAAAAATCAGTTGAAGACAGCCTCGTACTGATAGCCGGTCGCGTCGGCTGAAACCGGCACTATGAAGATGTCGTCGGTGATGGCATCGCCGGCGAGGTGGTAGATGGCCTGCGGCAGGCTTATATCGCGCGGCCCCTTGAACAGAAGCGTGAACCCGCCGCCAGGGCGTGGGCTGGAAGCGATCTGGTGAACGGCCGTCAGTTCGAGGGAAACCGCCCGGCCGCCAATCGCAACAGTGAAAACCGACCCGATCGCCTGCTTAAAATCCGCTACCGACGCCATACCGTCTATCTCACTCCGCTTGTTGCCGGGCGCAATGTCGCCGCTTCGCGTCAGGCTGTCCATAGGCCGGCAGCAACCCAAACGCTGCGCGAGACAATTCATCGGGGCAAACCGCAAAATACCGCGGCGGCCGTGCTTTTATGCGTGTCACGGACACTGTAGTACTTTGTCCCTGCGCCGGAGTCTTGGCCCAACCAAGATCAGCGCAACAAGAGCAGATGCCAGTCTTGGGGTCTGATACGGAGAAGCCGGCCTGATCGGCCGGCGGGAGAAAGGGACCGACCATGGCTGATATCGGGGCAAAGACGGAAGCGGCGCCTGCGGACGCGGCCATGCCGCTGTTCTATTCCAGGCCCGAAGCGCTCAACCCGGTACGGCACGGCTCGCTGGGCCTGACCGCGCGCGGCGACTTTGCTTTCGCGCGCACGGCGCACGCCATTCCGGTGGTGGCGTCGGAAATGCCGGCGGCGATGCGCTCCTACCCGATCGTCTTCATCGGCCCGGCCAAATCCCCTGTCATCATCACCGGCGTGCGCCAGGGCGAGAACCTGTTCGTCGATGCCGACGGCCAGTGGACCGCGCCGCATTACGTTCCCGCCTATGTCCGCCGCTATCCCTTCATCCTTGCCGAGGACCCGACCACGGCGGGCCGGCTGACGCTGTGCGTCGACAGGACCAGTGAGCGGGTGATCGACCGGCTCATGGCGCCGTTTCGCGAAGACAAGATCGCCCCGTTCTTCAGCGGCAACGAGCCGACCGAAGCGACGAAGCAGGCGCTCGCCTTCTGCAACCAGTTCCAGATCGACTTCAGGGCCACGCGCGAAATGATCGACAGGATCGACGCGCACGGCCTGTTCGCGCCGCGCCAGAGCAAGGTGACGCTGGAAGGCGGCGAAGTGCTCAACCTCACCGATTTCCAGGTGATCGACGAGCCGGCCTTCAACAAGCTGAGCGACGAGGCCTTCCTCGACCTGAGAAAGTCAGGCGCCCTCGGCCTGCTCTACTGCCACCTCGCCTCGACCAACAGCTGGACATCGCTGGTGCACCAGGCATCGCTGCGCAAGGCGGGGTAAGCGCGACCGGCGGTCTCAAAACGAAAAGCCGCGGCGAACCTCGGCTTGCCGACAGGCCGGCACAGCGCCGCCTGAAAATCGGTTTTCGTGCTGCAGGAATTCCGTACGTCTCGTGCATCCACTGGAAGGCGCGGGTTGGCCCATGCTAAACCTGACATGCGACGCTCTGATTTGTGCTCTTACCCCGTTTGGCCATCTCATAGGTCAATCAGAGGATGACCAGATGCTATTTGACCTCAGCAAGAAATAGGCTCGACCAAAACAGTTGTTCAGCCCAGCCCGCCGTGCAGCTTTATGCATGCGACCGCGGCGATCCGTGCCATCTGCCCCGATGGAGCATATTCGGCGTCGCGATCTCCTCGAACCAGATCCCGGTCGGTTCGCCCTCGGACGGAGAGGGATTGAGCGACGCGCATTTCCTGAAGTGTGCCCGGACAAATGTCACTTTGAATCTACCGGTGCCCAGGCGGGCGCGACCGGCCGACCGGCGAGGAACGTCTCGACGATCTCGACGAAGGCAGTTGGCCGCTCTTCCGTCAGGAAGTGGCCGGTTGCGCCCATCAGCACAGGTGTCACATTGCTGGCAACATGACGCATCCCAGCCGGCACGCCTTGGCCGATGCCGTGATCCGCACCGATCGCCATCACCGGGATCGTCAGCGGTGACTGCGAGAGAACAGCGTTGTCCGCGATGTCCTGGTCAATCGTGCGATAAAGATTGAGACTTGCAGCAAACCGGCCTGGGCGGGCGTAAGCCTCCTCAAAGTAGGCGACATCGTCGTCCGAGAACCCGCCCGGGACCACGTGGAAGCCCCTGTTGCGGTAGAACCAGTCGAGAAACGGCGTCTCCCGTCCCGCGAGCACGGTCTCTGCGTAGTTGGGGATCTCAAAGAAGCCAAAGAACCAGAAGGGATTGTGAGCGAAGGGGGTCGTCTGCTGATGGGTCCACGGACCGTCCGGTGCTCCTTCGGCGATGACGAGCCGATCAACGGCGTCGCGGTGGGTGGCCGCATAGGCGTAGCCTACCGGCGCGCCCCAGTCGTGCCCGACGACTGTCGCCTTCGGATAGCCCAATTGCCGCATAAGCTGGTAGAGATCCTCGGCCAGCGTACGGCGGTCATAGCCCGAGGCTGTGACATCGGACCAGCCAAAGCCCCGAAGGTCGACGGCGATCACCGTGTGCCCCGCTGCCAGCTGCGGCATCACCTTGCGCCATTCGTACCAGGTCTCCGGCCAACCATGGATGAGCAGGACCGGGGAACCTGAGCCGCCAATCACGTAGTGCAGGCGCACGCCGTTGGCGGTTGCGAAGCGGGATGAGAACCCCGCTGGCACACCATAATCCGCGCCAATCGATGGCGCCGCGTGTGCTGTGGCCGGCATTGCGCCGATCAGGGTCGCAGCGAGCGTCGACGCGAGGATCAACCCTGTCGCAACCGACGCCCGGCGATGGCCGTGCCCGGCCGAAGCGACTCGATGAGCGGGTACGCCGACGGAATAGGGCGACTGGCGCCGCGGGCCGCTTGCGGTGTGGCCCTTTTTGGCGCGCCGACCGTTCGTAAGAAGAACAGTGACCAAAGCCAGGAGGAAGAGCGGCGCTGCAACATACGGAAGCAGGTCTGCCGTATGCCCGCCATGCAGCACGGCCCGCGCAGTCAGAACCGCAAGAAAGGGTGCCCCGAGCGCATATCTCGGCGCATAGGCAGAGACGATAGCTGCTCCGCTCGCAAGCGACACATGCGATTCCGCCGTGATCTGAGGCAGGATTCCAGCGATCGCGAGCGCGTCTGTTCCGACCGTGAAGGTGCCCGCGGCCAGCAGCCATAGGCGCGGATCGATGGTATTTCTATCGTGATCGGCCGACGTCGACGCGATCCCTTCAGAGGCAAGCTGACTCATCTCGGATTCTCCGGAAAGCTGCGTTCCATGACCGGGGCTTCCCGGGCCGTCTTGAGAATAGGTGTAGGGTCAGGTATCATTCAAATTGATAATAAATATAGGACGCATAACTTAGATGGATTTGAGCCGCGTCGATCTCAATCTGCTTGTCTCGCTCGACGTGCTGCTCGAAGAATGCAACGTGACTCGCGCGGCGCAGCGGTTACATGTGAGCCAGCCTGCGTTGTCAGCGCAGCTTGGCCGGCTGCGTCATCTCTTCGACGATCCGCTGCTTGTGCCCGCGATTGTGGGGCGCGGGATGACCCCAACTGCGCGCGCCCTGCCGCTTAGGGACTCGTTGAAAGCCGCGCTGAAGGGCCTCGAAGTCGTTTTGGCTCGAGAGCATCCCTTCGATCCAGCACAAGACGCGCGCGATTTTCAGATCGCGACGACGGACAACGGCATCATCGTCGTTGGCTTGCCGTTGCTTTCAAGACTGCAATCGGAAGCCGGCGCCGGCGTTCGAGTGGCCTTTCGACTGCTGGACACCACGCAACTGTCACAGCAGATTGAGCGCAGGGAAGTGGATCTTGTGATCGCACCGCCCAGCATGTTTCCCCCGTTTCTCAAAGCGCGGCGCATCTACGATGAAGTCTATGCCATGGCGCAGAGGCGGGATCATCCGCGTGGTACCGAACCATTGAGTCTCGACGGCTATTGCGCGTTGGACCACGTCCTCGTGTCCCTTAAGGGCGGCCTCTACGAAGGCCGCGTCGATCAGGCCCTTGCCAAGCTCGGGCGCAACCGACGTGTGCGTCTGTCGCTGCCGAATTTTACGTCCGTGCCACAGGTGCTCCAGGCTACCGACTACGTCTGCACGATGCCGGCGCGTTTCGCCAAAAGCCTGAAGGATGAATTGGACGTCTTCGAGTTGCCGTTCGCCGTGCCCGGTTTCGCCATGCACATGGCGTGGCACCCGCGCGAGCAGTCCGATGCGGCACAATCTTGGCTGCGAACTCAAGTCCTGGAGGTCGTCAATAGCGGCCGGTGAAGCGGCCGGCGTCCGAGAAGGCCACGAACCGGCCAGGCTGGTTCGTGCGAATCTGATCGTGCCGCGTGTTGACCAAGAGGAAGACAGAAAGGGCCACCATCTGGTGGCCCTGATCTAAATGCTTGATTTCCCTGGAGGAAATTGGAGCGGGTGAAGCGATTCGAACGCTCGACCCCAACCTTGGCAAGGTTGTGCTCTACCCCTGAGCTACACCCGCTCACACGGCGTCTTGGCCGCAAGCCGGGCCTATATGGCTTAAGAGCGCGGCGATTGCAACAGGGAAATCGCAGGCTTTTTTCAACATGCCAAACGATGCCGGCAAACCGCCCGCGGCGCACGGATTTCATCGGCCTGTCGTGCGATGGCCTTGTGTCGGCCACCGCATTGGCCGTAAACGGCAAGGCGGAAAACGACGAAGAAGAAGACCGATGCCGAAGACCGAAGCCGAACTTTTTGCCTTTCTCGCCGAACTCGGCGTCGCCGTTTCGACGAAACGCCATCCGCCGCTCTATACGGTCGCCGATTCGCAGGCGCTGCGCGGTGAAATCGCCGGTGGGCACACGAAAAACCTGTTCCTGAAGGACAAGAAGGACAATTTCTTCCTGGTCACCGTCGGCGAGGATGCGGTCGTCGATCTCAAGCAGATCCACCAGCTGATCGGCGCCGCCAGCCGTGTTTCCTTCGGCAAGCCGGAGATGCTGATGGAGCTTTTGGGCGTGTCGCCGGGCGCCGTCACCGTCTTCGGCGTCATCAACGACACCGCGAACCGGGTCAAGCTGGTGCTCGACCAGGATCTGATGGCGCATGCCGTCATCAATGCGCATCCGCTGACCAATGAGGCGACGACATCGATCGCGGCGGCCGATCTCATCAGATTCGTCGAGGCAACCGGGCACGATGCTGCTATCTTGAAAGTCTCGGCATGATCGCCACATGCATGGCGAAACCGACTTCCAATGACATGGCGCCGACCCGCGGGCCGGCGGCGCGACCGAAAGGGTGACGAGATGAGCGACAACAAGCCGTTTGGCGGGTCATTCGGCAGCAATGGCGGCCAATATGCGACCACCGTTCAGTATGGCGGAACCGCAGCCGCGCCTGCGAAGGTCTCGCTTGGAGATACGCCGGCCGCCGCCCCCGCGGGCGATGTCATCAAGGACACCACGACCGCCGCCTTTGCCGCCGACGTCATCCAGGAATCGCGCCGCCAGCCGGTGCTGGTCGATTTCTGGGCGCCGTGGTGCGGCCCTTGCAAGCAGCTGACGCCGCAGCTGGAAAAGGCGGTCCGGGCCGCCGGCGGCAAGGTCAAGCTGGTCAAGATGAACATCGACGACCATCCCTCGATCGCCGGCCAGCTCGGCATCCAGTCGATTCCGGCGGTCATCGCCTTCAAGGACGGCCAGCCGGTCGACGGCTTCATGGGTGCCATCCCGGAGAGCCAGATCGCCGAGTTCATCACCAAGGTCGGCGGCAAGGGCAATGGTGCTCCGGCCGTGGCCGAGGCGCTGGCGGCTGCGACCGAAGCGCGCGAGGCCGGCGACATGCAGACCGCCGCCGACATTTTTGACGCCATCCTGGCGCAGGCACCGGAGACGATCGAGGCGATCGCCGGGCTGGGCGAGCTGCTGTTCGAGGCCGGCGACACGGAAGGCGCCGAGGCGTTGCTGGCAACGGCGCCCGAGGCCAAGAAGGACGCGCCTGTTCTGGCCGCCTTGCGCGCCAAGATGGCGCTGGCCGCGCAAGCGGCGGAACTGGGCAATCCCGCAGAGTTCGAGCGCCGCCTGGCCGAAAACCCCAAAGACCATCAGGCGCGTTTCGATCTGGCCATGATCCAGAACGCCAGGGGCGAACGCACGGCGGCCGCCGATAATCTGCTGGCCATCATCAAGGCCGATCGCGGCTGGAACGAGGATGGCGCCAGGACGCAATTGCTGCAGTTTTTCGAGGCCTGGGGCATGACCGACGAGGCGACGCTGGCCGCGCGGCGCAAATTGTCGGCGCTGCTGTTTTCCTGAGCAGGCGGCTGTTTCGTCGCACGGGCTTGTGGCCGGCGGCGGCCGCGCCAGATTAGGTAGCTGACTTCGGCCAAGCCGACGATCCCGGCGGCGGGCGACGGAAGAAGTCGATCGGAGGAATGTGGTGCAAGCGGGAAACGCGCATTACCGGCTGGCCAAGGATCTGCCGTCGACGATCCCGATCTTTCCGCTCGAGGGCGCGCTTTTGCTGCCGGGCGGCCGCATGCCGCTCAACATCTTCGAGCCGCGCTATCTGCAGATGGTGGACGAAGCGGTTGCCGGTTCGCGGCTGATCGGCGTCATCCAGCCCCGTCTGGACGGCGCGCTGCGCGAGGATGGCGAGCCGGAACTCTGCAATGTCGGCTGCGCCGGCCGTATCATCGCCTTCTCCGAAACCGGCGACGGCCGTTACCTGATTTCGCTGCAGGGTGTGTTCCGCTTCCGCATCGCCCATGAACTGACGGTCAAGACGCCGTTTCGCCAGGCAAAGCCCGCGCCCTTCCTCGCCGATCTCGATGATGATCCGGCGGCGAACGAGATCGACCGGCCGGCATTGCTCAAGGCGTTTCGCGCCTATCTGCAGGCCAACGATCTCGAGGCCGATTGGGAAAGCGTCAGCCGCGCCGAAAATGCCATGCTGGTCAACGCGCTGTCGATGATGGCGCCCTACGGTCCGGCCGAGAAACAGGCGCTGCTCGAAGCCGCCGACCTGAAGACGCGGGCCGAGACGCTGATCGCCATCACCGAAATGGCGCTGGCACGGGAGAATGAGGATTTTGGCTCGAGCCTACAGTAAGAGGAACCGATGGCGGCGGATGGGCGTGACGGAAAGAAGATCG
The DNA here is from genome assembly GCF_000009625.1 of Mesorhizobium japonicum MAFF 303099. Classification (NCBI taxonomy): domain Bacteria; kingdom Pseudomonadati; phylum Pseudomonadota; class Alphaproteobacteria; order Hyphomicrobiales; family Phyllobacteriaceae; genus Mesorhizobium; species Mesorhizobium japonicum. The sequence goes on along the minus strand of NC_002678.2, from coordinate 3,512,231 downwards.
ATGTCGATCCCAAGCTGCTGGAGCTTTTGGCCTGCCCGCTGACCAAGGGGCCGCTGGCCTGGGATCCAGAGCGCGGCGAACTGATCTCGCGGGTCGCCAAGCTCGCCTATCCTGTGCGCGACGGCATCCCGATCATGCTGCCCTCCGAGGCGCGGACGCTGTCGGCGGAAGATGTGCTGGCGCCGCCGCCGAGGCTGAGCGGGCCGGCCTGAACTGCATAGCCGTCCATCGTTTGTTCTCCCAAGGAGAGCAGCCGCGAAGCAGCTGGGCGTAGAAGTTTGAGAGGCCGGCGGGACAGCGCCCCCCTCTGCCCTGCCGGGCATCTCCCCCACAAGGGGGGAGATCGGCTGTCACCTCGGCCTTCGCGAATTTTCAGCATTGCGAGTTAAGAGAGGCGTCGAGATCGAAGCTGCCAATCTCCCCCCTCGTGGGGGAGATGTCCGGCAGGACAGAGGGGGGCGCCAAGGATCACAGCGTCTCTTCAGATGACGAAGACAAGGGCCGCGCCTACTGAAAATTGCGCCCCTTGGGCATGACCTGTTCCGCCTCTTCCGACAGCGTTGCGAGGTCCTGCCTTGCCGGCGCGTTCCCAATCTCGGGCCGGCTGCGGCGATCCGAGCCTACCTCTTTGGCATACCCCATCGGTTGGGGCCCCGGCGCTCCGGCTCCGCTGACCTTCTCCAGGAGCACGGTCAGCCAGGGCGTCAGATCCTCGATCTTTTCGGCGACGATATGGATCACGCCGGATTCCGACTGCAATTTCCCGCTGACCTTGACGAACCGCGCGCCCATGACGATGGGCCGGAAGCGGGTAAAGGTCCGCTCCCAGAAGATGACGTTGGCGACCGCCTTGTCGTCCTCCAGCGTCAGGAAGATCGCATTGCCCTTGCCGGGGCGCTGGCGCACCAGCACGAGGCCGGCGACCGAAACCCGCCTGCCGTCGCGCTGGGATGGCAGGTTGGCATTGGGGGTGACGCCGGCGCGGTCGAGGCGCTCGCGCAGGAAGGCGACGGGATGCGCCTTCAGCGACAGGCCGAGCGAGCGGTAGTCGTGGATGACATGCTCGCCGAGCGGCATTTTCGGCAGCTTCGTCTCCGGCTCCAGTTCGCGCAGGCGCAACGCCGGCTGGTCGAACAGCGGCAGCTTTTCGGCCGCACTCTTGGCGCCCAGCGCGCGCACTTCCCACAATGCGGCACGGCGGTCGAGGCCGATCGAACGAAAGGCATCGGCCTGCGCCAGCCTCTCGATCTCGTCGACATCGAGGCCGGAGCGCAGCCAGACGTCACGGACGGTTTCGTAACCTGAACCCCGCCGCTTTGCGAAATCCTCCATGCGTTCCTTGGAAAGACCCTTGATCTGCCGGAAGCCGAGCCGCACGGCATGGTTCGTCTCGATGACACCACGCATATCGGCATGGCGCGGCAGGATACGGGCCGGATCGAACGGCACTTTTTCCAGGGTGCAGTCCCAGGCGGAACAATTGACGTCGACCTCGCGGATGTCGACGCCATGGTCGCGCGCGTCGCGCACCAGCTGCGCCGGCTGGTAGAACCCCATCGGCTGCGAATTCAGGATCGCGGCGCAGAACACGTCGGGATAGAAGGTCTTGAACCAGCAGGAGGCATAGACGAGCAAGGCGAAGGAGGCCGCGTGGCTTTCGGGAAAGCCGTATTCGCCAAAACCCTCGATCTGCTTGAAGCAGCGCTCGGCGAAGTCCTTGGTGTAGCCCTTGCCGACCATGCCGTCGATCATGCGCTGGCGGTAATTGCCGATGGTGCCGGTGCGCTTGAAGGTGGCCATGGCGCGGCGCAGTTCGTCGGCCTCGCCCGGCCTGAAGCCGCCGGCGACGATGGCGATCTTCATCGCCTGTTCCTGGAACAGCGGCACGCCAAGCGTCTTGCTGAGAATCGCCTCGAGCTCCGGCTTCTGATATTCGGGTTTTTCCTTGCCTTGCCGGCGGCGCAGATAGGGGTGCACCATATCGCCCTGGATCGGGCCCGGCCGCACGATCGCCACCTCGATGACAAGGTCATAGAAATCCTTTGGTTTGAGCCTTGGCAGCATCGACATCTGGGCGCGCGATTCGATCTGGAAGACGCCGAGCGTGTCGGCGCGGCCGATCATGTCGTAGACGCGCTTGTCTTCCGGCGGCAGGCTCGCGAGCACATAGGGTTGGCCATAGGGATCCCGGGCTTTTGGATAGTGGTCCGTAAGCAGAATGAAGGCGCGCTGCAGGCAGGTCAGCATGCCGAGCGCCAGCACATCCACTTTCAGGATCTTCACCGCGTCGAGATCGTCCTTGTCCCACTCGACCATCTTGCGCTCGTCCATCGCCGTCTTGACGATGGGGACGATCTCGTCGAGCCGGTCCTTGGTGATGACGAAGCCGCCGACATGCTGGGAGAGGTGGCGGGGGAAGCCCATGATCTCGTTGGCCCGTTCCATCACATGACGCGATGTCGGGTCGCTCCGGTCAAGGCCGCCGGCGCGGGCTTCCTTCTCGCCGACCTCGGAGGTCGACCAGCCCCAGATCGAGCCTGACAGGGACGCCCGGACATCCTCCGACAGGCCCATAGCCTTCGACACTTCGCGCAGCGCCGAACGGCCGCGATAGCTGATGACGGCGGCGGCGAGCGCCGTGCGCTTGGAACTGTATTTCTCGTAGATGTACTGGATGACGGTCTCGCGCTTCTCATGCTCGAAGTCGACATCGATGTCGGGCGGTTCGTTCCTCTCCTCGGAAATGAAGCGCTCGAACAGCGTGTCGATCCGGTCGGGCCCGACTTCGGTGATGCCGATGCAGAAACAGACGATCGAATTGGCGGCCGAGCCGCGTCCCTGGCAGAGAATGTCCTGGCTGCGGGCGTATTTGACGATGTCGTAAACCGTCAGGAAGTAGCGGGCGTAGTTGAGGCGCTCGATCAGGGCGAGCTCTTCCTCGATGCGCTTGATCACCGAGTGAGGCACGCCCGAGGGATAGCGCCTCGCAGCCCCCTCCCGCGCCAGTCTTTCCAGCTCTGCCTGCGGCCCGAGGCCGGATTCCGTCGGCTCGTCGGGGTAATTGTACTGGAGGTCGCTGAGCGAGAAGGTCAGCTCTTCCGCAAACCGCAGCGTCTCGGCCAGCGCCTGCGGATGCCTGCGGAACAGGCGGGCCATTTCCAGCGGCGGCTTCAGATGGCGTTCGGCATTGGCGCTGAGTTCCAGCCCAACCTCGGCGACGGGTGTGTTGAGACGGATGGCGGTCAGCACGTCCTGCAGCGGGCGGCGTTCGGCGGTGTGGTAGAGGACATCGTTGGTCGCCATCAGCGGGATGCCGGCAACCTGGGCCAACGCCGCCGCCTGCTCGATCCGGAAACGGTCATAGCCGGCATAACAGGGCGAGACGCCAAGCCGCAGGGCCCTGCCGAAACGGTCCTTGATCTGGCCAAGCAAGGCAAGACTGTCTTCAGCGCCCGCCGCCAGGTCGGGCAGGACCGCCAGCGACATCAAATCCCCCCATTCGAGCAGGTCGTCGCGCTGGAGAAGGGTGGCGCCCTTTTCGGTCTCGTCGCGCAGATTGGCCTGGGTGAGCATGCGGCACAGATGCCCCCAGCCTGCCCGGTTCCTGGGATAGGCGAGAATGTCGGGCGTGCCGTCGCCGAAAACCAGCCGGCAGCCAGGGTGATAGGCAAGCTTTTCGACCTTGGCCTGCTGCCAGGCGCGCACCACGCCGGCCACCGTGTTGCGGTCGGCGAGGCCGATCGCCGAGAAACCCATGAGCTTGGCCGCGACCACCAGCTCCTCCGGCTTGGAGGCGCCGCGCAGGAAGGAGAAATTCGACTGGATGCCGAACTCGGCATAGGGAATGACGGTCAGCGCGTTCATGCGAAGACCCCGTGCATGAACCAGCGCGGCGCGGCTTGCGAGCCGCCGTAAAGCCCTTGCCGGTAGAGCCAGTAGCGGCGGCCGTCGGCATCCTCGATGCGGAAATAGTCGCGTGTCGAGGCCGCCGCGTCGCCTGGCGCCTGGCGCCACCATTCGGCGGCGATGCGTTCGGGACCCTCGGCGCGGGTGACGCGATAGAGCGCGCGCCGCCAACGGAAATGCAACGGCGGACCCTCCGGCATTTCGGTGGCCGGCACCTCGATGGGTTCGGGCGCGCGGAACAGCCGGATCGGCCGTTCCGGCGGAAAGATGGTTGTGGGCGCCTGCACCCTGTCCGGTCTCTTCGGCGGCGTGGTCCGGCGCGGCGCTTCGCTGAAGGGGACGATGGCGACGGCACGCTCCGGCAGATGGCTTTCAACCGCGACCGGCTGCAGCACGGCGCCCTCGCCGAGCCGGGCGCGGATGCGGTCGGCGAACAGCGCGATGTCGGCGCCGTCGTCGGTCACCTCGCCCGTCAGATCGGCCTGCGCCATGTCGAAGGCCGCGGCCGCCAGCACCGAAAGCCGCACCAGATCGAAGCCGTAGCCGGCATCGATGTCCTGCTCGAGGGCGGCCAGCCTTTCATGGAACAGTTTCTGGATCAGCCGGGGGTCGCGCATCGGCCGCGAGGTGCCGAGCGCGATGCGGCTGACGGCGCCGTCGACACGAAAGAGCAGCAGCGCCAGCGTCCGGGCGCCCTCGCCGCGGCGCTCGAGATCGGTCTTCAACGTCGTCGCCAGCAGGCCGACCAGCCGTTCGATGTCCTCGGTGAGCGTGACGGGCTCGGCGAGATGCCGCTCGACCGAAAGCGGCGCGACGGGAAGGCGCGGCGACACCGCCTCGTCGAGACGGCCAAGCGCCTGGTCGAGGCGCAGCAGCAAGGTGGCGCCGAAGCGGCGGGCAAGCGGCGCGCGCGGGGCGGCCATGACTGCGCCCGCCGTGCGCAGGCCGACACTTTCCAGGCTGGCACGGGTTTCCGGCGCGATGCGCAGTGCTGCGAGCGGCAGAGGCGCCAGCAGCGCTTCCTCCTCGCCTCCATCGACGATGCGGTCGCCGCAAAAGCGGGCCGCCGCCCAGGCCGCGCCCGGCGTCGGGGCAAGGCCGGCGCGGACATCGAACCCCTGATGCAGGAAGCGCCACAGGATGTCGTCCAGCATGGCGCGTTCGCCACCGAACAGATGGGTGCAGCCGGTGACGTCGAGAAACAGGCCGTCCGCCCCGTCCAGCGCCACCAGCGGGGTGTAGCGGTCGCACCAGTCGGCAAGGGCTTCGAGCAGGCGCCGGTCTGCCTCCGGATCGGCCTCGACAATGTCGATCGAGGGATGCATGGCGCGCGCGTCGGCAATGCCCATGTCGCGCTTCAGGTGCAGCGCCTCAGCCCGCTCGTCGAGGGCTGAGATGCGCTGCGCGTTGCCCTGGCGGTGGCTGATCACCAGTGGCGGATGAGATGGCGTCGGATGATCTTGGGGCCGGGAACGCCAGGACCGCCCCAGACGCTGCCGCAGGATCCTTTCGGCCGCCAAATAGGGAAACCACAGGGACAGGATTCTTTGCCCGGCCTTCCTCGCCCCTTCTTTCGTCGAATACGCGTTCATCGGGGTTCCACTCCAGTGTGAATTGTCCAGGCAGGGCCGTGCGGCTCTTGCCGATGCTGATGGCGAAGGCCGGGCGGCCGATCGATCCGGCGAGCGGCCCGGCGACGGTCTCGCGCGGCACGGCCGGCGCCGGCGAGACGATGAGGCGGACGGGCGCCGCCGTCGGTTCGGGCTCGGCCGCCTGCCGCAGCAGGAATACGGGGCGGCCGGCACTTTGCGCCCGCGCATGCAGCCGCCGCGTCGCGGTCAGGTCGAGCCGCTGCGGATTGCCGCGGATTTCCAGGATGACGGCGGCGAGCGCCGTCATCCGCGCCGCTTCCTCGGCGACCCACAACGCATCGACGAGTTTCGGCGCCTCGGAAAACAGCAATTGCTCAGGCCCGATGCCGAAGGAGGATTGCAGCCCCCTGGCATAGGGAAAGCCCGCCTCGCGGAAGATTTCCGTGGTGCCGATCCACAACACCGGCAGCCCTTGCGCCTGCTTGAGGATCAGGCTGGCGAGCGACAGGGCAAAGCCGGCGACGGCTCCGGCATCGCGGGTTTCCAGGCCATGGATTTCGCTGAGGGCCGCTTTCGGCAGGCCGCCGCTCAGGGCGGCATCGAGGGGTTCGATGCCGATCGGCAGGAAGGCATCCGGCAAGGCCGCGGCAAGACCGCGCCGGACGATTGTGAGATCGGGGCTGGCGTCGGCATCAAGCGGCGCGCCAGCCGGCGCCTGCAGGCGCTCGGGCAGCGTTCCCTCGATCTTCGCGATCTGGCGGCGCAGGGCAAAAACAGTCTCCCGCGCCACGGCTGATATCGCCATGACGGTCAGTGTCCACTCAGAGTTGTTCCTGTTATGTTCCTATAGATTCCAGAGGCGGTCCGAAGAGTCAAGCAGAGTCATAAGGAATTTATTCCTGCGAACCCTGCGTGGCATGGACGTATGGGCCGCATCGTTTGCCTCGACCGGTGCGAAAGCCTATATGCCGGTCAAAGGACAAAGCATGGCCCGCATCTACAAGACCCGCACCTGGCATGGCGAACTCGCGCCCTCGATGGAGGAGATGGAGTTCCTGGCGCTGGAGGCCTACGCCCATCTGCCGGAGGATTTTCGCAAGCTGACCGGCGAAATCGTCATCCAGATCGCCGAGTTTCCGACCGACGAGATCATGGACGATCTGTCGCTGGAGACGCCGTTCGACCTGCTCGGCCTGTTCGAGGGCCGCGGCATCGCCGAGCGCTGGAACCCGCAGACCGGCGAAGGCCCTAACCGCATCACGCTCTACCGCCGCGCCATGCTCGACTACTGGGCCGAAAACGAGGAGACGCTGGGCGACATCGTCACCCATGTGCTGATCCACGAGATCGGCCATCATTTCGGCCTGTCGGATGATGATATGGAGAAGATCGAAGAGGCAGCTGAATAGAGCCCACACTTCGTCATCCTAGGGCGAAGCAAGGAGCGAAGCGACGCGGCGCAGACCCTAGGATCCATGCCGTGACTGTGGTGCGTTGCGACGGTGCAAACGCTCACCACCCAGTTCCGCGAAAGAGTTCGAACCACTCAGGATTGGCTTTTTCGATCAGCTCGATCTTCCATAGGCGTGGCCAACGTTTCAGCGACTTTTCGCGCTGGATCGCATCGGTGATATCGAAATGCTCTTCGTACCAGACGAGGCGTTGCACGCCGTAGCGACTGGTGAAATTTGAGCCCTGTCCAGCCTTGTGCTCCGGCACGCGACGGCCAAGATCGTTGGTGACGCCGATGTAGATCGTGCCGCGCTTCTGGCTCGCCGTCATGTAGACATAACCGGTCATAGTCCTAGCGTAGCCAGCGTCGATGCGCGCACAAGCGCCGTTCTGATCCGCCGCATTCTATGACCAACGTCACGGCATGGATCCTAGGGTCTGCGCCGCGTCGCTTCGCTCCTTGCTTCGCCCTAGGATGACGAAGAGAGGAAGGTAGCTGGCAGCTACCAGTCGCTGAGCTTGGTATCCGGCCCATATTCCTGGCCGTCGACATCCTTCACCACCGCCTGGCCGCAGCGCATGGTCTTGGCTTTCTTGTCATAGGCATAGGTCGGCGAGCCGAACAGATGCCAGCCCTTGTTCAGCGCCGCCGTCACCTTGTGGCAGAAGCTGGCGTCGTCCGGGCCGGTGAGAAAGCGGTAGAGTTTCATGTCCCAAGTCCTGTCGTAAGTGCCCATAGCCCGCGAGCATGGGGCTATATCATGCGCCGATGGCGGCCGCCTTCGCCAGCAGTTTTTCGGCCTGTGCCAGATGCAGCCGCTCGACCATCTTGCCGTTCAGCGCGATCACGCCTTTGCCAGTATTCTCGCCACGTGAAAAGGCGTCCTTTATCAGGCGCGCCTCGGCAACCGCCTCCGGCGAGGGCGCGAAGGCGCGGTTCGCCGCGTCGATCTGGGCCGGATGGATCAGCGTCTTGCCGTCGAAGCCCATGGCGGCCCCCTCCGCGCACTCACGGGCAAAGGCGTCGAGGTCGCGAAAATCATTGGCAACGCCGTCGAGCATGTCGAGGCCGCCGGCGCGCGCGGCCAGCACCATCTGCATCAGCCATGGCACGAGGTAGCGCCGGTCCGGCGTCACCAGCACACCGGTGTCCTTGGCCAGATCATTCGTTCCGGCAACGAAACAGTTGAGCCGAGAGGCTGGATCGCGGCCCAGTTCGGCCATGGCGCCGATGTTGAGCAGCGCCTTGGGCGTCTCGATCATCGCCCAGAGTTTCACGCTATCGGAGGCAAAATTGTCGTCGAGTACGTCGCCGACTTCGAGGATGTCGCGCGGCGTGGCGACCTTGGACAGCAGGATGCCGTCGGGCTCGACTTTCGCCACGGCCAAGAGGTCGTCGGCGCCCCATTCGCTGGCCAGCGCATTGACGCGCACCACCATCTCGCAGCGGTTGCCGAGATGATTGGCAGCCGGGCGGCTGGCGAAGATCGCGGGCAGCTTTTCGCGGGCGGCAATCTTGTCGGCCGGCGCGACGGCGTCCTCGAGATCGATGATGATTGCGTCGCAGGACAGAAGCGCGATCTTGGCCAGCGCCTTGTCGTTGGAGGCCGGGACATAGAGCACCGAGCGGCGCGGACGGTAGGATTCGGTCATATCCGATCTATGCCGCCTGGGTTCGGTCGAGGCAAGCCGTCCAAGCCCGCATGAAAACTGGCTCGCACCCTGCACGAAAACTGCACAGGCCTGCGGAAAAGCTCCTCGGATCCGCCCTGCCACCTCCCTGTCGGCCTGCGAAACAGGCGGCATGCACAAGCGAGCAAAACCCCGTTGGTCCCTGCCACAGCGCCTGCGCAGCGAAGGCTGGTGGCTGGTCGATCCGCCACGCGCCAATCCCATGGCGATTCTCATCCCTTTCGCCCGCAAGTGTCCGCAGACCGTCCGGCTGGACGCCATCGGGAGGGTCAGGTCGTGACAGCGTTTTTTTCTGCCGCGCCGAGCTATTGCAGCCGCTTCGGTGTTGCCGTGCTGCTGGTCGTGCTGGCGGATTTCCTGTTCTACGGCCAGCCCGCCGGCATCACGGTGTTCCTGTTCGCCATCCTGATGGCCGCTGCCGTGGTGGCCGTGCATCCCACGGCCTTCAGCGACATCAGGGTCTGGCTCAAGCCCGCCGCCTTGCTTGTCGCGCTGCTGCCGCTCGCCGAAAATGTCAGCCCTCTGTCCGTCTCGATCGCGCTTGCGGCGCTGGTCGTCTTCGCGCTTTCGCTCAGCGGCCGGCTGCGGCACGGCATGGCGTGCATTGCCGGCCAGATCGCGCTGTTCCTGCTGGTGGCGCCGCTGCGGTTCGTTCGCGATTTCATCCGCTGGCGCAAGACGGCGCGCCGGTTGGGCGGGCGACGCGTGCGGCTGGCGGCGATCACGGTCTGGGTGATGCCGCTGACGCTGGGCGCCGTCTTCCTGGCGCTGTTCGGCGCCGCCAATCCGGTCATCGACTACTGGCTGTCGCTGATCGATCTTCTAAAACTGCTCGATCTCATCCAGCTGGCGCGGATCGCCTTCTGGCTGTTCGCGCTCGCCGGCGTCTGGGCGTTTCTGCGGCCGCGCCTGCCGCGTTTTTCGCGGCGCATCTCCCGGCCACCCCTTGCCGCTGCCCGACCAGCGATCCATGCGCAAAGGCACGTCATCGAGGACATCGTGTTCGGCAAGGCCGCCATCCTGCGCGCGCTGATCGTCTTCAACGTGCTGTTTGCGCTTCAGACCGGGCTGGATGCCACCTATCTGTGGGGCGGGGTCGCCCTTCCCGATGGCTTGAGCTACGCCGCCTATGCGCATCGCGGCGCCTATCCCCTGATTGTTACCGCGCTGCTCGCCGCCGGCTTTGTGCTGGCGGCGCTGCGGCCCGGCAATGAAACGTCCAAAGATCCGCTCATCCGCCGGCTGGTCTATGCCTGGGTGGCGCAGAACATCATGCTGGTCATCTCGTCGATCCTGCGGCTCGACCTCTATGTCGGCATCTATGCGCTGACCTACTGGCGCATCGCCGCTTTTGTCTGGATGGGGCTGGTGGCGGCAGGGCTTGCGCTGATCGTCGCCCGCATCGCGCTCGGAAAATCCAATGAATGGCTCTCCTCCGCCAATCTTCTGACGTTATCTCTGACGCTTTATGCCTGCTGTTTCATCAATTTCGCCGCGACGATCGCCAATTACAATGTCGACCATTCCCTCGAAATGACCGGCCAGGGTATTCCCCTCGACGCCTGGTACCTGCGCTCGCTCGGCCCGGGCGCGTTTCCGGCGCTCGATCGTTTCTTCGATCGTCAGGGCAAGACCCCCGACGCCGGCGCCACACGCGAACTTGTGAGACTGCGTGGCATCGACGAGGGTTGGTACCGAACCGTCCAGGCAAACTGGCGGGCCTGGAGCTTTCGCGACTGGCGCCTGCTTGGCTATCTCGACAGCAGGGGGTCGCTCGTGCTTCCTCAGCCTTCGCAACCTTCCTTGCCGGGCCGCTGACCGATGCCGCATCACATCCTCGTCGCCGACGATGACCCGCATATCCGCGAGGTGATCTGCTTCGCGCTGGAAAAGGCCGGCATGAAGACGCTTGGGGTGGCCGATGGCGCCGCCGCATTGCAGGAAATCGGACGCCGTGCGCCCGACCTCGTTGTGCTCGACATCGGCATGCCGGAGATGGACGGGCTGGAGGTCTGCCGGCGGCTGCGCCACACATCGGACGTGCCGGTGCTGTTCTTGTCCGCGCGCGACGAGGAGATCGACCGCATCCTCGGGCTCGAAATGGGTGGCGACGACTATGTGACGAAGCCGTTCAGTCCGCGCGAGCTGGTCGCCCGCGTCAACGTCATCCTGCGCCGCGCCCGCCCGGCGGCGCCCGAAGCGGCCGACGACCGGCAGTTTTCACATGGCAAGCTCACTCTGGCGCCGGCCAGCCACGCCGCCGCCTTCGACGGCACGCCGCTTGCCCTGACAGGGATAGAGTTCTCCATCCTGAAGGGGTTTCTGGCGCGGCCGGCGCATGTGCTCGACCGTGACGCGGTGATGGCAAACGCCTATGCCGGCAAGATCCATGTCGCCGACCGCACCGTCGACAGCCATATCCGCAACATCCGCGCCAAGCTGGCGGCGGTCGGCTGCGTGGACGCCATCGAGACCGTGCATGGCGTCGGCTTCCGGCTCGGCCGATGCGGCTGAGCACGTCCAGCAAATGGATCGGCCGCAAATGGCGGCCAAGGCTTGCCACGGTCGTCGTCGCCATCCTGATCATGGTGATGGCGCTGCCTTTGGTCGGCCTGTTCTTCTTCCGCCTCTACGAGAACCAGCTGATCCGCCAGACCGAGGCGGAGCTGATCGCGCAAGGCGCGGCCATCGCCGCCATCTATGCGCAGGACGTGCGCGACGCCCACATTCCTCCGGAAAAACTTGGCGCGCCGATGCCGCAGGCCAATGGCAGTGCCAGCCGCGCCGCCAATCCCGATGGACCGTACCGGCCGATCGAGCCGCGCCTCGATCTCGCTTCGGACACTGTGCTTCCGACCCGGCCGGCGGCGGTCGCCGCTACCGCCGATCCGGCCTTCGCCGCGATCGGCGTGCGCCTGTCGGGCATTCTCGACGCGACGCAGAAAACCACGCTGGCCGGCTTCCGGCTGCTTGATCCCACAGGTGTCGTCATTGCCGGACGTGGCGAGGTCGGGCAGTCGCTTGGCGAGGTCGATGAGGTGCGCACGGCACTTGCCGGCCATTATGCCAGTGCGCTCAGGCTGCGCATTCCCGACCAGCCGACGCCACCGCTCTATTCGGTCAGCCGCGGCACCAAGGTACGGGTCTTCGTCGCCCTGCCGGTGGTCGTCGATGGCCGGGTCGTCGGCGTGGTCTATGTCTCGCGGACGCCCAACAACATCATCAAGCATCTCTATGGCGAACGCGGCAAGGTGACCCTGGCGGCGATCGCCATCCTCGGCGGCACGCTGCTGATCGGCCTGGTGTTCCTGCGCACCGTCAGCCGGCCGATCTATGCGCTGATCGACCGCACGCAACGCATCGCCGCCGGCGAACGTGACGCGATCCGGCCGCTCGACCATCACGGCACCTATGAAATGGCCGAGCTGTCCGCCGCCTTCCTCGACATGGCGGAAAAGCTGCAGGCGCGATCGGATAGCATCCAGACTTTCGCCACCCATGTCTCGCACGAGCTCAAATCGCCGCTGACGGCGATCCAGGGCGCGGCCGAATTGCTGCGCGATTCCGGCAGCACGATGGATGATGAGGAGCGGCGGCGCTTCTCCAACAACATCGTCACCGACGCCGGACGACTCAATCTGCTGGTGCGGCGGCTGCTCGATCTGGCCAAGGCCGAAAATCTCGCACCGAGCGGCGAAAGCACCTCGATCGGTGCCGCGCTGGCCCTGCTGCCCGCCGACACCAGGCTGGCGGTCCGCATCGAGGCGGGCGGCGATCTCGCCTTACGCATCTCGGCCGAGAACGCGGCGATCGTGCTGGCCAATCTCATCGACAATTCCGTCAGGCATGGCGCGACGCTGGTTTCGATTACGGCGGCGAGCTCCGGCGGCAAGGCCACGCTGCTGGTCGGCGATGACGGCGCCGGCATTTCGCCGAGCAACCGGGCGCGCATCTTCGAGCCGTTCTTCACCACGCGGCGCTCGACCGGCGGCACAGGCATGGGGCTCGGTATCGTGCTGGCCCTCCTGAAAGCGCATGATGGCATGATCCGGCTGGTTGACTCCGAGCGCGGCACGCGCTTCGAGATCACACTGCCGGCGGCATAGACAGGCCGCCGGCTCGGATCGGAGAAAAAATGCGCTACGACATCGTCATCATCGGCGGGGCCATCGTCGGGTCCTCCATTGCCTACTATCTGCGCGAGGAAGGGTTTTCCGGCTCGATCGCGCTGATCGAGCGCGATCCGCAATTCGCGCATGCGGCGACGACGCTGTCCATGGCCTCGATCCGCCAGCAATTCTCGATTCCCGAAAACATCCGCCTGTCGCAGTTCACGCTGAAACTGTTCCGGCGGCTGAAGGAGACATTCGGCACCGATGCCGATATCGGTTTCCGCGAGGGCGGCTATCTCATCCTGGCCGGCGAGAATGGCCTGCCGGTGCTCAAGGCGAACCATGATGCTCAGGTCGCCGAGGGCGCCGACATCGTGCTCGAGGACGCCGAGCAGCTGACGCGGCGCTTCGCCTGGCTGTCGGCTGAGGGCATCTCCGCCGGCGCCTACGGCCGGACCGGCGAAGGCTGGTTCGACGCGCATGCGATGCTGATGCTGTTCCGCAAGGCGCTGCGCGACAAGAAGATCGATTTCATCGCCGCCTCTGTCACCGGCATTGCGCGCGACGGCGATCGCGTCACCGGCGTCTCGCTCGACAATGGCCAGACCTTGGAGGCCGGCATCGTCGTCAACGCCGCCGGGCCGAATGCCGGCAAGGTCGCGGCCCTTGCCGGGCTGGCGCTGCCGGTCGAGCCGCGCAAGCGCAACGTCTTCGTCTTCGAGGCGCGCGAGAAATATGCCGACATGCCGCTGCTGGTCGATCCCTCCGGCATCTACGTGCGCCCCGAAGGCTCGGTCTACCTCACCGGCGGCGCCGAACCGGAAGAAGGCGACGGCCCGGCCGACCCCAGCGATTTCGAGGTCGACTGGCCACTGTTCGAAGAGGTGATCTGGCCGGTGCTGGCGACCCGCATTCCGGCCTTCGAGGCAATCAAGGCGACCCGCGCATGGGCAGGGCACTATGACTACAACACGCTCGACCAGAACGCGGTGATCGGCCCGCATCCAGAGGTCGGCAATTTCATCTTCGCCAACGGTTTTTCCGGCCACGGCCTGCAGCAGGCGCCGGCGGTGGGCAAGGCGCTGGCCGAGTTCCTGGTGCATGGTGGATACCGGACGATCGATTGCTCGGCGTTTGGCTATGGGCGGGTGGCGGAAGGAAGGGCGTTCCGGGAATTGAACGTGATTTGAGAAGCGCCTAGTCAACCGTCGCAGCGATAGCGAGAGCATTGCCGAGCGCGTGGCCGGCGGCCGTGTTGTCGAAGATGCCCCAGACCTCGGCGCCCGAAGCGGCCGCTGCCTGCACCTGCCGGCCGATTCGGTCGAGACTTTCGGGGTCGTAGTCCGAGTAGTAGACACGCGGCACGCCGTGCCAGCGGAAATAGGCAAGGCCGGCCCAACCGCCCGGCATCGCAGCAGCCGGCACAGGAGCGGGATCGGCCGCAACGCGCGCGATCCGCCGGTCGGCAAGGAGCGTTTCCGCCTCCGCTTCGAACCAGCTCGGGTGGCGTGGTTCGCATGCCAGCCTTGCCTTTGTCCGCCTGCCCAGCATGTCAAAGAAACCGCAAGCGATGTCCGGCTCGAACGGCAAGCTCGGCGGCAGCTGCACCAAAAGCACGCTCAGTTTTTCGCCGAGACCTTCGACCTGCTGGAGGAACATTTCGGCAAGCGCATCGCCACCCGCGAGACGATGCTCATGGGTCATTGCCTTGGGCGTCTTGACGGCAAAGCGGAAGTGCTCCGGCACGGAGCGTGCCCAGCGCTCATAGGTCTCGCGACGGTGTGGCTTGTGGAAGGACGTGTCGATCTCGACGATCGGAAGGTGGCGGGCGTAGCGTTCGAGATGCGAACCGGGTTGCGGCAAGTCTTCCTTATATCGGGTTGGAATTCCCCAGCCGGCCGTGCCTATGAAACATCCCTGCTTTCCCATGCATGGGATGTGGACCAGACAAGGGGCAAGTCAAGCAAGGGGCAGGTCAAGGCGGAGGTGTGACAGCCGCTCAGGCTGCCGCCAGTCTCCCGGCCTCGACATAGGCCTGCAGCCAGGCCAGCACCCGGCCCCAGCCCTCGGCATGCTCGGCCGCCGCATCGCTCAGGCCGGCAAAACCGCCATGGCAGATGGTGAGGCGCGTGCCCTTGGCGGTCGGCGCAAGCAGCCAGGCGACCGTGGTTTGCCGCCGGCCAAGCGTCGGATGGTCCCAGGCATAGGCCCGTGTCTGCACGATCCGGCGCGGCGCTTCGATCTCGAGGAATTCGCCGCCGGCCGGCAGCTCCCTGCCGTCGGCCGTGCGGACGACAACCGTCCAGCGGCCGCCGACGCGAAGGTCGGCCGACCAGTCGGCCATGCGGTAGGTGTCGGCGGACCCCCACCATTGCTCGATCTCGCTCGTGACCAGCGCCGTGAAGATGCGTTCCATAGGCGCTTCGATCTCGGCCGACGCCATGATCGTCTCGCCATTGGTCATGCTCTGTACCCCGAGGACGTGCATCATCGATGCCTCCGCATCCGTTTTGTTTCGGTATCGAAACGAGCCCTTCACCCTTTCGTTGGCGGGCGCTCGAAGCCCTTGCCGGTCTCGAGCAGGCTCTTGAGACTGGCCAGCACCAGCGGCCAGCCCTTACTGACATTCGGGATCAGCCGGTGTGGGCCGTCGGCCTCGTGGGTGACGGCAAGCTTCATCAACTCGCCGTCCTGTTCTATGGCGAAGGTGCAGCGCGTGTAGCCGTCTTCCTTGACCTCCGGCATCCACTCATTGCGCCATTTGATGACCAGGCGCCGCGGCGGGTCGATCTCGAGGATCTCGCCCGAGTCGGCGATGCGGCCGTCGGGGAAGATCAGTTTCCAGCTGGAGCCGACCTTCCACTCGCTCTCCTGATAGGAGCAGAGGAAGAACTGCCGGTTGAACTCCGGGTCGGTCAGCGCCTCCCAGAGCTTTTCGGCCGTGGTGCGGATGTAGGTCACGTAAACGAAGCTGTTGCTCATCAGTCTTCCCTTTCGAGGCGTTTCTTCAGATCACTCAATGCATCCAGCCGATGGCGCTCGAACTTGCCGATCCAGCGCTCGGCGATCTCGTTGATCGGAACCGGGTTGAGGTAGTGCTGCTTCTCGCGTCCCTTGCGCAGCGTGGTGACGAGGTTGGCTTCCTCCAGGATCGCCAAATGCTTGGTCACCGCCTGGCGTGTCATGTCCATCTCCGCGCACAGCGCGTTCAGCGTCTGCCCGTTCCGGGCATGGAGGTTGTCCAGCAATTGCCGGCGTGTCGGGTCGGCCAGGGCGCGAAAGACTGCATCCATGCTCATGGCTTTAATATGCAACCATTTGGTTGCATGTCAAGCGGCAAGATCGCACGCCGTCGGCGGCCGGGCGCGGCCACGGGAGAAAAAAGTCAGCCCTTGCGGGAGAACCAGAAGGCGTCGGCCATGCGCTGCATGCCGATGCGTTCGTAGAAGCCGACGGCGCCGGGCACGGAGATCAGGCTGATGGCGACCGACGGGCCGAGCTGCCGCCGTGCCTCGTCCATCAGGCCCTTACCGATGCCGAGCCCTTGCGCCGATCGGGAGACGGCGAGCTCCGAGATGTAGCAGACCCAGGAGAAGTCGGTGACCGCACGGGCCACGCCGACCAGCGGCTTGCCTTCGATGTCGAGACGCGCGGTCAGCACAAGATTGGCGCCGGACAGCATCGCCTGCAGCCTCGCGGGATCATCGACGGGCCGTGTCTCGCCGAGGCCGGATTCGACCAGCACGCGGCGGAATTCGGCGATGTCGAGCGCAGGCTCGCTTGCGTAGAGGACATGGGAGTTTTCAGCCATGCCGGCCAGACTGCACCATCGCCTCGCGAATTCGAAGTCGTTTTGTGGTACGCCCCTTGTGCCAGCGCGCACGAACAGTTGCCTTTTATTTGCCCTCGGCTTTGTGTAAACGGGGCTTCAGCAAATCCCCCCGCAACGAAAACACGGGCCAAAGCCATGGAAAAATTCACCAAGCTCACCGGCGTCGCCGCTCCGATGCCGATCGTCAATGTCGACACCGACATGATCATCCCGAAGGATTATCTCAAGACGATCAAGCGCACCGGCCTCGGCACCGGCCTGTTCGCCGAGATGCGCTACAATGACGACGGTTCGGAAAATCCGGATTTCGTGCTCAACAAGCCGGCCTACCGCAAGGCGCAGATCCTGGTCGCCGGCGACAATTTCGGCTGCGGCTCGAGCCGCGAGCACGCGCCGTGGGCGCTGCTCGATTTCGGCATTCGCTGCGTCATCTCGACCTCGTTCGCCGACATTTTCTACAACAACTGCTTCAAGAACGGCGTGCTGCCGATCACCGTCAGCCCCGAGGATCTCGAGAAGCTGATGGATGACGCCTCGCGCGGCTCCAACGCCACTTTGTCGGTTGACCTCGAAGCCAAGGAAATCCGCGGCCCCGATGGCGGCGTGGTCAAGTTCGATCTCGACGACTTCAAGCGGCACTGCATGCTCAACGGGCTCGACGATATCGGCCTGACCATGGAGAAGGCCGGCGCCATCGCCTCGTTCGAGAAGAAAAACGCCGAACAGCGCCCCTGGGCCTGACCGGCACCATCCGACGATAGGCCCGGCCGCGTTCCGGCCGGGTTTGGTGGCGACTGAGGGAGGGACAGTCATGGCACGTTCGCTTCTTGCCGGCGTTTGCGGGCTGGCGCTGCTGGTGGTGCCAGCCGCGAGCGCCTTTGCCCAGACACAGACGCCAGCGGCAGCCCAGAAGCCGGCTGACCAGCCGGCGACCGACCAGGGATCGTCCAGCGACGCGGCGCCCGCCGACGACGACAAGCAGGCGCCGATAGCGTTCGAGGGCGGCCAGCTGACCATCACGCAGCCGGAGCAGGACGGCGAGAAGGTGCTCGCCTATGACGGCAAGCAGCTGGCCAGCAACTACGATGTCTTCTTCGACAAGATCGTGAAGATCGGCGACGTCAACGTGGCGCTGGTCGATGTCGGCGACGGCGGCAATCAATGCGGCCCGGCCAAGGTCATCGTCTGGAAGCCGAAGGACGGCGAGATCAAGACCACGACGGTCGAACAGGACGAATGCGGAGCGCCGCCGGCGGCGATCTCCGACAGCGCCATTTATTTCGTGCCCTATCTGCTGCCGGGCGAGATAAGGGCGGCGCTGCAATGGTCGCCGACCGAAGGCCTGACGACGTCCGGCAACCTCGCCTACACGCCGGAACCCGGCACTGACTGGAAGGACATCGATCCGGCGAAATACGACAACATCATCGATGCCTTCCACAACGAGGCTGTCTACAAGGCGGCCAAGGCGCTGCTCGGCGACACCATGCCTGACATGGCGACCAGCCTGCTGGTCGGCGGCGGCACGGAAAAGACAGCGTCGGGCGCCTTCTACGCCACCGGCTGCGTGCCGCATGACTGCGGCGGCAATGACGGCTTCATGGCGGTCGACCCGGCCAAGCACAAGCTCTATTTCTCGCGGCGCGGCGATGATGGCGCGCCAGCAGCCTGGCCGCCGCTGAAGGACTGGCCGGAGGACATCAAGAAGGCGCTCGACGACGCGCAGGGGTCGGGGAACTAGCGCAAATCCGACGTTATTGTTTGCCCTGAATGGTCAGCGAGAAAGCCGGAGGTGGGGATTTTGGCGCGCCGGGATTTGCAGCCCACGCGAACAGGCCAAAGCCGAGGATCGCAATTATCGTGCCGATCGCCAGCCCGTACCAAAGCTTCGTCACCCGGTCGCGCACGACATTGAACCCGGCGTCGGCGTTGATTGTCGCGAAGTCGTTTTGAGCCTTGGCGACCAACGCCTTATCGGCGATCAAGGTCGCGTCGTTTTGATCTCTTCCGCCCGCTTTTATTCGCGCCAGCGCGTCATCAACAACGTCCTGATAGCCTTCGAAGGAATCCACAGTCGGCGGAAACTCCTTCTGGTAGCGCGGAACCAGACGATTCCGCACCGCTTGGATTTCCGCATCCATGGTGGTGGCGAAATCGCGAAACGTTCTGGCCTCGACGACCAGAACCCGAAGTGCCGGCACCATGACGACGCAGAGGCCGACAAATCCCGCGGCAAGACCTCCGACGGCCAGCACCATCCTGTGCCCGTCTGCCGTCGGATCAAGCGCTCCAAACGATGTCAGGGAGCTGCCGGCAAAGACCGCCGCCGCGGTCGCCACCACCCCACCGACCAGCCATTTGGCGGTATCCCTCAACGATTGCGCCCCGGCCGCCATCGCCGTCACAACGGGCGGAATAGGATCGCTCATTTCTCCAAGTATCCCAGATCGCCGAAATCGATCGCCAGGGGAAGATCCCTCATCTCCTTTGCGATCTGCTGTTTCAATCTACTGACCTCATGAAGGTCAGCATGTTGAGCTTGAAAAAGGATCATGCTCGGATTGGGCTTGTCAGGGTCGGAAATTCGACCCTCATAATCTTTCAGGAGTTGTTCGAGATCCAGTTCGCCGCCCGCCTTTTTCGGTACGGTGAGATAGATTACTGGTATGTCACCCGGGTTTATTCCAACAGGACCCGGGGGCGGGTCGACCTCTCCACCGGCAGGCTCGCCGGCCGAACCCCCGGCGGGCGGAACGACCTGAATTTCAATGATGTCTGAGCCACATGAAACCCGAATGATGCCGTTCTTGTCCGGAATCCCGATCACATGCGTAATCATGGCGGCCTCCAAGTATTGAGACAACAAGAATGACACAACTCGCAATGGATTAACAGCAGATAAGCGGTAATCCTTGCCGGACTTCAGTTCGTTTTGGATACACGTCAATTGCGACACGACGACGAACAGAATGATCCGGTAAGTTTCTTTCCCAGCAGGACAACAACCAATTTTCCCTGGCATATAGCCAGGCAACCAGCTGTCCGACAGATTGCTGCAACAACCGCGAGGCCGCCCATGCGCAAACTGATCTCCACCGGTTCGCCCTTCGAGAAGACCGCCGGCTATTCGCGCGCGGTGGTGCAGGGCGACTGGTGTTTCGTGTCCGGGACGACCGGCTATGACTACGCCACGATGACGATGCCGGAAACGGTCGAGGCGCAGACGCGCAACTGCCTGGCGACGATCGGCAAGGCGCTGGCCGATGGCGGCTTCGAGGTGGCCGATGTGGTGCGGGCGCATTACTACATCACCGACCAGGCCTTTGTGGACGTGGTCTTCCCGATCCTGGGCGAGACATTCGGCGACATCAGGCCGGCGGCGACGATGATCGTGTGCCAGCTCAACAAGCCGGAAATGAAGATCGAGATCGAAGTCACGGCGCTGCGGCGCTCAGCTCAGGGGCGTTGAGACCATGAAGGTCCGGCGCATCGTGGCCAATATCGAGACGCAGGATGTGGCGGCGGCGAAACGCTTCTACCAGGACGTGCTTGGCCTAGACGTGCTGATGGATCAGGGCTGGATCGCCACCTACGGCTCCGAGGAAAAGATGCAGGTGCAGGTCTCCTTGATGGCGCAAGGCGGCTCCGGTACGCCGGTGCCGGACCTGTCGATCGAGGTCGACGATGTCGAGGCAGCACTTCGAGGCATGAAGGCCGCCGGCTTCGCCATCGAATATGGCCCGGCCGACGAACCCTGGGGCGTGCGGCGCTTCTATGTGCGCGATCCCCTGGGCCGGCTGGTCAACATTCTCTCACATCGGTGATCGTGGTTCCGAACCGCAGGCTTGCGCCGCAAGCGCTTGGCGTTTAGCAAGGCCGCGGTTTCAAATCTTTCCAGGACGGTTTCTCCATGGCAACGAAGCATCTTTTCCTGCTCCCCGGCGACGGCATCGGCCCCGAGGCCATGGCCGAGGTCAAGAAGCTGATATCGGCCATGAACGAAAAGCTCGGCAGCGGCTTCGCCACCGATGAGGGCCTGGTCGGCGGCTGCGCCTACGACGCGCATGGCGCGGCGATTTCCGATGCCGACATGGCCAAGGCGATGGCGGCGGACGCGGTGCTGTTCGGCGCGGTCGGCGGACCGAAATGGGATGCGGTGCCTTACGAGGTGCGCCCCGAGGCCGGCCTGCTGCGGCTGCGCAAGGACATGGAGCTGTTCGCCAATCTGCGCCCCGCCATCTGCTATCCGGCGCTCGCCGCATCCTCCTCGCTCAAGCAGGAGGTGGTCGAAGGGCTCGACATCCTCATCGTGCGCGAGCTGACTGGCGGCGTCTATTTCGGCGAGCCCAAGCAGATCATCGATCTCGGCAACGGCCAGAAGCGCGGCATCGACACGCAGGTCTATGACACGTTCGAGATCGAGCGCATTTCGGGCGTCGCCTTCGAGCTCGCGCGCACCCGCAAGAACCACGTCACCTCGATGGAAAAGCGCAACGTCATGAAGTCGGGCGTGCTGTGGAACGAGGTGGTCACCCAGACGCACAAGGCGCGCTACGCCGACGTCAAGCTCGACCACATGCTGGCCGATGCCGGCGGCATGCAGTTGGTGCGCTGGCCAAAACAGTTCGACGTCATCGTCACCGACAATCTGTTCGGCGACATGCTGTCCGACATCGCCGCCATGCTGACCGGCTCGATCGGCATGCTGCCGTCCGCCTCGCTCGGCGCGCCCGACGTCAAGACCAAGAAGCGCAAGGCGCTCTACGAGCCCGTGCACGGCTCGGCGCCCGACATCGCCGGCAAGGGCATCGCCAACCCGATCGCCATGATCGCTTCCTTCGCCATGTGCCTGCGCTATTCCTTCGGCATGGTCGATGAGGCCGACAGGCTGGAAGGCGCGATCGCCGCCGTGCTCGATCAGGGCCTGCGGACGAAGGACATTTTCTCGCCGGGCATGACCGAGGTCGGCACGGTCGAGATGGGCGACGCGATCATCGCCAAGTTCCTGGGTTAACCCGCTCACTCAGAGCGTTTCACCGTTTCATGGAAACGGCGAACCGATCTAACTCTTGTTTTGACGCAATTCCGGACGGAAAACCGCTCACACTTTTCCTGGAATTGCTCTAGCGAATCTCGCCGGCCAGTTGCTGCAGCAGGCCGACGAGTTGCGCTTCGTCCACCGGTTCGAAAAAGGCCGCGTCGGCGGTCTCCACGGCAACGATGGCGCGCCGCGCGGCGGCGGCCCCGGCCGGGGTGACGCGGATCACCTTGGCGCGCGAATCCCTGGGGTCGGCTTCGCGCGCGATCAAACCCTTGGCCTCGAGCCGGGCAACGACGTCCGAGGTCATCTTCACCTCGGTGCCGGCCTGGGCGGCGAGCTGCACCTGGTTGGGCGGCTCGCCATTGCGGCCGAGCCACATGGCCGATGCCAAGAGCACGAACTGGACATGCGTCAGGTCGAGCGGCGCCAATGCCGCCGTCATGACGCGCTGCCAGCGCATGGTGGTTCGCCACAACAACAAGCCGGGGCTCTCCGAAGGTCCGCTGAAGCGCGTCTTCAAATCCTGTCCATCAGCCACCGTTCGCCAACTCCTTTGCCTGCTCGAACAATTTAGCCATCGACACGTCGAAATCGCCGCTGATCTGCGGGCCGAGCTCCGGTCCGACCTCGGCGGCAGAAGGGCCGGAAATTTCGAGCCGATGCGTCACCCGCGTGCCGCCCTCGACCGGCACCAGCGTGTGCCGGAACAGCAATTTCGTGTCACCGAACGTGGTTTCGTCGGCATAGGTGAAATTATCGACGAGATCGACGATGGTCGATTCGAACGTGTCCTGCCCGACCGGCGTCACCGAGACCCGGGTGCCCTTGGCGAACGGGCCGTGCAGCACGAACGTGTCGGACCCTTCATAGGTCAGGCGGCCCTCGTGCAAAGCCTTCAGCGCGTTCCAGATGGCTGCTGCGGGAAGGGAGGAAATGGCGGTGTATTCATTGCTCCACATTGTCCTGGCTCCATTCATCTTGCCTGATCGACCATTCGATCTGTGCACAGACGATCTGTGCGCGGATTAAATTGCAAGAGGAATCTTCAGCCGTGACGAAGTTCGGCCGAACGGCCGCTTTTGGGAGTGAATTACCCCTTTTCTCTGGAAAACTGGCCGTTAAACTCTGACCCCTGCGGGCACCGGCCCCCAGGCGTTCTTGCCCGCCTGAGAAGGTACAAGCCCGAAGACCAGCAAGGCTATGCCACCGATGGCTGGGATGACGCAGAGCAAGACAAGCCAGCCGCTCATGCCGATGTCGTGGAGACGCCGCACCACAAGCGCGATCCAGGACAGATTCAATGCCAACGCGAAAATATAGAAGGGCAGGAATCCGATGGCGTTCCTGCTCGAAACGTCGCGGAAACCGTTGATGGCAAGATCCACGAGTATCCCGAAACCCAGCAGGGCAAACACCAAGATGGTCGAGCACAGCCAGAAGGCCCAATATTCCTTGCGACGGGCGCGTCCGTTGAAATTGAAAAAATCCACACTGACCGTGCACAGGAAGTATGCCCACAGTCCTCTGGAACGAGTGGGCCGGGTTTCAGTGGTAAGACCAGGCTGGCCAGGGGTCGCCGAGGGTGCGGGCGAACTCGCGGCGACGATGTTGCGCGCTGTTCCGTCGTCCGGCTGGAATTCGACAAAACGGCCTCTGACGAGGGCTATCTCCTGACTCAGATCCGTCCGTGTGAAAAAATAGCGCTTGCCGTCAGCGCCGTCGATGTAACCGTAGTCTTGATCTGCGTCGTAGTGAAACACCGTACCGCGCATTGCTTTCCCCCTGCGTCGCTTCGCCAGCATGCTACCCAGGGTTGTTCACAAGTGCAATATGCACGCCACACTAAACCCTAACCCCCGCCGGCACCGGTCCCCATTGGTTTTCGCGCCCCTGTGTCGGGATGAGCGCGAAGACCAGGATGATCAGGCTGCCGAAGGTCGGGATCAGGATGAGCAGGCAGAGCCAGCCGGTCAGGCCGAGGTCGTGCAGGCGGCGCACGATCATGCCGAGGCTGGGCAGGAAGGTGGCCAGCAGGAAAAGGCCGAAAAGCCCGACCGTCATCGCCGGCATCTCGGCGCTGTCGAAATTGCCCATCTCGGCATCGGCGAAAACGCCGATGCCGACGATCACCAGCAACGCGATCGTCCAGAACAGGCAATAGCCCCAATATTCCTTGCGCCGGGCGCGGCCGGCGAAATTGAAGTAGTTCCGGGTTACGCCGTTCCAGAAATAGGACCAGAGATCGGTGGGCTCCGCCGGCTCGGCCGTCCGGCCGAAATGCTGCGCTTGCGATGCGACGGCCGCCGGTGCGGGGGCGGCTTGAGCCGGTGCGGCGCTCGTGCCGGCGTCGGCGGCCGGGCTTGCCGCCTGGGCGGCGATCGAGAAAACGTCACGCGCCTGGCCGCCGCCCGGCTGGAACTCGACCGCCGTACCCTTGGCCATCGCGGTTTGCCGGCGAAGGTTTTCGCGGGTGAATGTGTAGCGGTTGCCGTCGGCTCCGGTGATGAAACCGAAACCCTGGTCCTCGTCATAGTGAAGCACTTCGCCACGCATCGCCCCACCCCCTGTCGCCGCGTCCCCGCCAAGGTGTGGCACAGTGGCGAGCCCGCGGGCAAGACCGTGCGACGTGGCTGTCATATTAGCGGCAAATCAGGCGTAAAGCTTCACGTGCAGGCATCTTGGCCAAAGCGGGCCATGACAGTCGAGCATTCTGACGCCAGCCAGCGGCGTCAACCCTGTCCTACGAAGGCCGCTTCTTCGGCTTCTTGTGCTTCGGCGGGCCGGCATTGTCGAATTTCGGCTTGCCCGGCTTTTTCGCCCACGGCTTTGCCTCATGGGCTGGGCGCTGCTCGGCTGAAGCCGGCGTGCGCTTCTCGAATTTGCGCTTCGGCGCGTTCGGGTCGAATGGCGCCTTGCCGCGATGCGGCTTCTTGTCGGGGCTCGGCGCCTGATAGCCGGCCCGCGACAGGTCCGGCGTGCCGTCGAGCCGCTTCACCAGGATATTGCCCTGCAGTTTGCGGTCGGGCCCGATGGCGGCAAGAAAGCGATCGGCCCAGTCCGCGGCGATCTGCACGAAGGTTTCTTCCGGCTGCATCTTGATGGCGCCGATCTCGCGCTTGGAGATGCTGCCGGTGCGGCACAGCATCGGGATCAGCCAGCGCGGTTCTGCATTCTGCCTCCGCCCGACCGACAGCGAGAACCAGACGCTGGCGCCGAAATCGTCGCGGCGGCTCGGCGCCTCGTCGCGCTGCGCGAATTTTTCGCCCGCCGGCCTTTCGCGTGAAGGCGTGAAGGGAGCGACGTCTATCAGATCCTCGGGCGCCGAGCGGCTGGCGCGGCACTGGCGCACGAAGGCGGCGGCCACCTGTTCGGCGCCATGCTTGGCGAGAAGCGCGTCGATGAAAGCGCGCTCATCGTCCTTCACCGGCTCGTCGAAGGCCGGATCGGCCAGGATGCGCTCGTCGTCGCGGCGGATCACGTCGTCGGCCGAGGGCGGGCTTGCCCAGGTCGCCTTGAGGCCGGCGTTCTGCAACAGCCGCTCGGTGCGCCTGCGGGCACTGCCTGGCACGATCAGCGCGCTGACGCCCTTGCGCCCGGCGCGGCCGGTGCGGCCGCTGCGGTGCAGCAGCGTTTCGGGATTGGTCGGCAGGTCGGCGTGGATGACCAGTTCGAGGTTGGGCAAGTCGATGCCGCGCGCCGCGACATCCGTTGCGATGCATACCTTGGCGCGGCCGTCGCGCATCGCCTGCAGCGCGTGGCTGCGCTCGTTCTGGCTGAGCTCGCCCGAAAGCGCCACGACCGAAAAATTGCGGTTGTTGAAGCGCGCGGTCAGATGATTGACGGCGGCACGCGTGTTGCAGAACACCAGCGCGTTCTTGGCCTCATAGAAACGCAGCACGTTGATGATGGCGTTCTCGCGATCGGCCTGGGCGACGTTGAGCGCCCGGTATTCGATGTCGAGATGCTGCTTTTCCTCGCCGGCGGCGGAGATGCGCACGGCATCGCGCTGATAGCCTTGCGCCAGCGTTGCGATCGAACGCGGCACGGTAGCCGAGAACATCAGCGTGCGGCGCTCGGCCGGCGCGGCATCGAGGATGAATTCGAGGTCCTCGCGAAAACCGAGATCGAGCATCTCGTCGGCCTCGTCGAGCACCACCGCCTTCAGCGCCGACATGTCGAGCGAGTTGCGCGTGATGTGGTCGCGCAAACGGCCGGGCGTGCCGACGACGATATGGGCGCCGCGCTCCAGCGCGCGCCGCTCGGTGCGCATGTCCATGCCGCCGACGCAGGACGCCACCGTGGCGCCGGTCGGCTCGTAAAGCCATTCCAGTTCACGCGTCACCTGCAGCGCCAGTTCGCGCGTCGGCGCCACCGCCAATGCCAGTGGCGCCATGGCCGCGCCAAAGCGCTCGGCGCCGTCGAGAAGCGTCGGCGCCATGGCAAGGCCGAAGGCCACGGTCTTGCCGGAGCCGGTCTGCGCCGACACCAGCGCATCGGCGGACCCAAGTTCAAGCACCGCCTTCTGCACCGGTGTCAGTTCGGAATAGCCGCGTTTTTCCAGCGCCTGTGCCAGCGCCGGGACGATACCTACAAAGTTGGACATCTCGCTCTTTCGGAATTCAGGGTTCTGCGCTCATCATGGAGCACATCGGGGCCGGCGCCGCGCCAGCCCAACAATCTTGGCCGTTCGTACTTCCTGCCGCCGCTCTTGTACAGGGCGCGCCATGAAGGCCATGCGACGCGCCGCGCATTGACTCCTGCCGCAAACCGCGTAAAAGCCCGCTTTGAACGGGATCGTTTTTCGATGCGCGGCCTTTCGATGGCTCTTCTTGCATACGATGCTCCCAGCCTCAATGCGAACCATTGGGCCGGGCGCCTCGGCGCGTCTCCTCGTTCCAGCAAAACCATGGCCAAAACCACCACCAAAACGGTGTGATTCCCTTGGCCTAACCACCCTCTCCCGGGTTCGGCCCGGGGGACGGAACCCGCATTGGCCGGCGGGTTTTCTCCAAAAACCAAGCGGAGAGGGACAGGAGATCTTTATGAGTTTCAAGGTTGCAGTCGTCGGCGCCACGGGCAATGTGGGCCGGGAAATGCTCAACATACTGGAAGAGCGCGGCTTTCCGGTAAGCGAAGTGGTGGCGCTCGCGTCGCGGCGCAGCCAGGGCACGGAAGTGTCGTTCGGCGACCGCACGCTGAAGGTCAAGGCGCTCGACCAGTATGATTTTTCCGACACCGACATCTGCGTCATGTCGGCCGGCGGCAATGTCTCCAAGGAATGGTCGCCGAAGATCGGCAAGCAGGGCTGCGTCGTCATCGATAATTCGTCGGCCTTCCGCTACGACCAGGACGTGCCGCTGATCGTGCCGGAAGTGAATCCGGACGCGATCTCGCTGTTCACGCGCAAGAACATCATCGCCAACCCGAACTGCTCGACGGCGCAGCTGGTCGTGGCGCTGAAGCCGCTGCATGATTTCGCCACCATCAAGCGCGTCGTCGTCGCCACCTACCAGTCGGTGTCGGGCGCCGGCAAGGAAGGCATGGACGAGCTCTTCACGCAGACCCGTGCCGTGTTCGTCGCCGACCAGGTCGACGTCAAGAAGTTCACCAAGCGCATCGCCTTCAACGTCATTCCGCATATCGACGTCTTCCTCGACGACGGCTTCACCAAGGAAGAGTGGAAGATGGTCGCCGAGACCAAGAAGATGCTCGACCCCAAGATCAAGCTGACGGCGACCTGCGTGCGCGTGCCGGTGTTCATCGGCCATTCGGAAGCCGTCAACATCGAGTTCGAGAAGCCGATCACCGCCGACGAGGCGCGCGACATCCTGCGTGACGCGCCGGGCTGCCAGGTCTTGGACAAGCGCGAGGACGGCGGCTACATCACGCCGCTGGAATCGGCCGGCGAGGACGCCACCTTCATCTCGCGCATCCGCGAGGATTCGACCGTCGACAACGGCCTGTCGATGTGGGTCGTCTCCGACAATCTGCGCAAGGGCGCGGCGCTCAACGCGGTCCAGATCGCCGAGCTTCTGGTCGAGCGCGGCCTGATCCAGCCGAAGAAGAAGGCGGCCTGACGGCGGTTTGTTTTTCGCTCGCGGGCCGTATCGCCGCTGCCGCGGCGGGCCCTCCGCGAGGGCGCCGGACGACCGGCGGCCCGCGGTCGCGGGCTCGGCCTTCGGCCGGGCGCCTCTTCCTTCTCCCCTGTGGGAGAAGGTGGATCGGCGCGAAGCGCCGAGACGGATGAGGGTGTTCCAGCGGAGTGAGACGTTGGCGTTCCCTTCATGACTAGCACTCAGCCCGTAGGTATCGTCCTGCGCCCGGCCAGCGGCTCGGACGCTGCCGCCATCGCGACCATGATGCGCGCGTCGCTCAACGCTTTCGACTGGATGCCGGTGCTGCATACGCCGAAGGAAGACCTTTTCTTCATCCGCGACATCGTGCTGCCACGACAGCAGGTGACGGTCGCTGAGGCCGGCCCGGTGATTGCCGGTTTCATTGCCGTCAGCGGCGATTGGGTGGAGCAGCTCTACCTCGACCCGGCCTGGACGGGGCAAGGCATCGGCAGCCGGTTGCTGACGGACGCCACCGCAGCCTTGCCGGTCACGAAACTCCATTGCTTCCAGGCCAACACCGGGGCCCAGCGTTTTTACGAGCGCCATGGGTTCCGCGCCGAGTCGTTTGGCGACGGCACGAACAACGAGGAAGGCCTGCCGGACATTCTGTACGTCCGCAGGCGCTGACGCCTTACTCCACCTGTCCGTTCTCTGCCGCCAGTCCACGCAACAAGACCATCGCCTCCTCCGCCCGCTCCGCCGGCACAAACAGGTGATCATGGTAGAACGCCGAGACCGGATTTACGCCCATGCCGGCGGCGGCGAGCCGCGTGGTGATGGCGGCGAGGAAGCCGACCGCTTCCAGCGATGAGTGGACGTTCAGCGTGATCATCCGGCAGCGGAACGAGGCGCTCAGTCCGGCTGCCTCTGCCGCGTCCTCGGTCACGATCAGCGTCGTGCCCTCACGCTCGCGAAACAGCATCACCGGGTCGAGGTTCTTCGGCTGGGAAACTCCAGGCGCCAGCGTGGCGAAGACATGGATGCCGTCAAGCAATTCCGGCGTCATCGACGCCAACAATGTCTTCAGGTCGGTCTCGCCGGTCATTTCTCTCGCCTGAACAGGAACGGGCAACAGCCTTCTCAATATCCGCAACCGGCACATGCCGATAGTCCGCGCGCACGACATGGCGATGTCGCTGGCGGCCGGGCTTGCGGATCCGTCGCATCGCACAATAGAGGAGCTGAGGGCCGATGCCGGTCCGTGAAAGGCCGTCCATGATCGTTCGCCCGCGCCCCAACTTCCTGCAGCTGTTCTTCATCATGCGCGGCTCCGTGGTGCCGCGCATCCTGCCGCAGATCTTTGGGTTCGCCGTCTATTCGGCGGTCATCCTGGCCCTGGCGCGGTGGTTCGAGCTCGATCTCGGCGTCTTCAACATCACGCCTTTCGGGCTGGTGGGCGTGACGCTGTCTATCTATCTGTCCTTCCGCAACAACGCCGCCTACGACCGCTGGTGGGAAGCGCGCAAGCTGTGGGGCACGCTGGTCTTCGAAATCCGCAATCTGGCGCGCGCCACGACCAGCCTCATTCCCGATCCGGCCGAACAGCGCGCCTTGCTGATGGAGGCGCTGGCCTTCTGCCATTTCCTGCGCGGCCAGTTGCGCAAGACCGACAGCATCAAGGACGCCCGCGCCTTCATCGACGCTCAGGCGGAAACGGTCGCAGGCTTCGCCAATCCCGCCGACGAGATGGTCCGGCGCATGGGCCGGCGCGCCAATGCGCAGCGCCGGGCGGGCGACGTCGATCCGATCGGCTTCCGCATCCTCGACGAGAGGCTGGCGTCGATCACGGCCATCCAGGCCGGCTGCGAGCGGATCGCCGGCACGCCCTTGCCTTTCGCCTATACGCTGCTCGTGCACCGCACGGCCTATATCGTCTGCCTGCTTTTGCCCATCGGGCTGATCTCGACCACCGGCTGGGCGACGCCGCTGTTCACGGCGTTGATCGCCTACACCTTCTTCGGCCTCGACGCGCTGTCGGAGGAACTCGAGGACCCGTTCGGCACCGAAGCCAACGACCTCGCGCTCGACGGCCTGTGCCGCGTTTGCGAGATCTCGGTATTCGAGGCGCTGGGGGAGGCGCCGCCGAAGATGCTGCCGGCCGAGAAGTTTTATTTCTCCTAGAATCCGGCCCGGCCTGCCTGCCGGCCAAATGACGGATTGAAAAAACCCAACCCCCTGTAGGATTGCCGCCTCGTGCCGCGTCCTTGGTTCGACCCCAGCAAATGGGGTTCGAACCAACCGGAGGGAACGTTGATGAGCATTTCCGAAACCGCGCCTGCCTCGCCCGGCGCCTTGTGGACCGGCCGTGTGCTCAGCGGCCTCATCATCCTGTTCATGATCTTCGACGGCGCCATCAAGCTGCCGCCGCTCGATGTCGTCACCCAGACGATGGTGCCGCTCGGCTGGCCGGCCGACGCCAATGTCGCGCGCATGCTCGGCGTCATCGGCCTGGTCGCGACCGCGCTCTACGCGCTGCCGCGCACATCGGTGCTCGGCGCCATCCTGCTCACCGCCTATATGGGCGGAGCCATCGCCACCAATGCGCGGATCGGCAATCCGCTGTTCTCGCACACGCTGTTCGGCGTCTATCTCGGCATCATCCTGTGGGGCGGCCTCTATCTGCGCGATCCCAGGGTGCGCGCGCTGATCCCGCTCAGCCAATAGTTTTTCAGGGAGAGAAAAATGTTCAGCACCATCCTCATCATCCTCGTCGTCATCATCGCCGCGATCCTCACCTATGCCGCGACGCGGCCGAATGATTTCGTCGTCACCCGCACGGCCACCATCAAGGCTGCGCCCGAGGCGATCTTCCCGCTGATCAACGATTTCAGCCGCTGGCCGACATGGTCGCCCTACGAGAAGCTTGACCCCGACATGAAGCGCAGGCTCTCCGGCGCGCAGAGCGGCAAGGGCGCCGTCTATGCCTGGGAAGGCAATGGCAAGGCGGGCAAGGGGTGCATGGAGATCGTCAATTCGGTGCCCTTCTCGCTGGTGTCGCTCAAGCTCGATTTCGAGAAGCCGTTCCGCGCCAACAACAGCGTCGACTTCACCTTGACGCCATCGGGCGACACCACCGCCGTCTCTTGGGCGATGCGCGGCAGCCGGCCCTTCATTGCCAAGCTGATGGGCCTGTTCATGAATTTCGACACGCTGATCGGCCGGGATTTCGAGGTCGGCCTCGCCAATCTGAAGCGCAACACCGAGGCATGATCCGAGTGGACACGGCCGCTCGCCTGAAGTCGGCCGGGCAAGTGGCGTCGCGATCTTCATCCTCTCTTGGATCAAATTAGCCGTCTGCGAGTTAAGCACTTGGCGGAGCGATGGCGATCCCCCTGTGAGAGGAACAAAATGAAGAAAATCTTGACCATTCTGGTACTGACGATGGCGTTGGGCGCCTGCTCGCAGACCGAAAAAGGCGCTGCTGTAGGCGGCCTTGGTGGCGCCGCGATCGGCGCAGCCGTGGCCGGAGATCCGGTCCAGGGCGCTGTCGTCGGCGGCGCGGTTGGCGCCGTTGCAGGCGCCCTGATCGGGCACGCCAGCGAAAGTGGCCAGTGCCGCTATCGCGACCGTCATGGCCGTGTCTATGTCGACCGCTGCCCAAGCGGCTATTGAGCGGCGACCGGCACGGAAACGGCAAAACGGCGGGCGCAGGCCCGCCGTTTTCGTCTGAAAACGCCTACAACAAGTCCCGGATCAATTCCCAGGCGTCGCGGCCGAGGCGCGCATCGGCATGATCATTGCCGCCATGGGCGTGCAATGCGGACCGTGGCGTGGTTTCGCCCGGCAAGAGAATGCGGTGGCCGGCATCTGGGCTGGAAACGAGGCGCGTGGCCTTTCCGGCATCTTCTCGGCGCCGAACAATCGACTGGGCAAAATCGAGCGATGGCCAGAGCGCGTCGTCGCCGCCCGCGACGAGCACAAGCTTCGCCGAGATGGCCTCGACGGGAATGGCGGCCCTGTCCGCCTCCTGCCCGAAGCTCGCCAGGCAGTGCTGGAAAAGCCCCCTGTAGGACACAAGGCCATCGACGTGGCTCGCGCGCCAGTTTGGCCGGGTCGGAACGAACGGGAGCGGCACCCCCTTCAGCGTCCATGACGATCGCTCGGGCCAGCTGATGCCGTCGCGGCCCGGCCCGATATTGCCCCAGACCACCGATGTCGGGCTGATCGCGATCACGGCGTCGATGCGCTGGTCGTGCGCCGCTGCAAGCAAGGCCGCCTCGGCGCCCTTGGACGTGCCGACATAGACGATGCGCCGGCAGCCCAGTCCGACAAGATGGTCGGTCGCGGCGAAAAAAATCTCGAGCGGGATTTCGCATATGCCGGGGACCTGGCCTTCGCCGCCGAACCACTGGAGCGCCAGGGCGGATACGCCTTCGCTGGCAAACAGCTTGGCGCGGGCGGCGTCGACGCGGCCGCTGGATCCGCTCAGCACCACGACGCCCGTCATGGCGTCGGCGCATTGCAGCAGCGTTCCGGCAACGCCACCGGACAGGATTTCTTCGGTGACTGCCGGTTCGTCCATCCGACCCGTCCGCGCCTCAGCGAGGTGTGGTCGGCTGGGACCTATTCGCACAGAACCGCGCTACGGCCAGCCAAATCATCGAATGCTGAAGGGCGCCGAGTCCGCAACCGTTCCGTCGATAGACAGATCAACACGATAGGTGCCAACCGGCCACCCCGCCGTGGGCTTGCTGAGTTGCGAATCCGCCTCGGTGTTCTCTCCGACGTGGAGGTCAACCTTGTCGATCGTATAGTTGGCTGGCGCAACGCCATGAGAATCGATCGAAATCCAGGAGAATGTGATCGTCGACGTAGCCGGGATGTCCACCAGGTCAGCCGATAAATAGACGACCGGTGTGTCCGCGGGGAACTCGCTCTGGGGCTCGCCTCCCTTCGTCGCTGAAACCACGATGTTGTCGAAACCGGCCGCTTGGGCTGGCATGGCAAGGGTTAGCGCCGCCAGGGCCGCGATGGCCAGAACCAGAACTGATTTCAAGACTCACACCCCTCTGAAGCTGGAAGGAAATCAACGTCGAGGTCTTTCGTCAAGCGGGATGCAGGCGATGCCGGGGCGAGATGGGGCTGAACAGCAAAACGGCGGGCACTGGCCCGCCGTTTTGTCGATGCGATGAAGCGATATTTACTCGGCGGTGGCGGCTTCCGCCTCGGCGGGTGCTGCGGCAGCGGCCGCAACGGCGGCGGCAGCGTCTTCCTGCGCCTTCTTCAGCAAAGCAGCGCGTTCCTGCGCCTTCTTGCCCGGCTCGGCCTTCTTGGGGTTGGAGCGGGCGTCGCGCTTGGCAAGGCCGGCCTCGTCGAGGAAGCGCAGTACGCGGTCGGTCGGCTGGGCGCCGTGCGACAGCCAGTGCTTGACGCGGTCGGCATCGACCTTGACGCGCTCGCCGTCCTTCGGCAGCAGCGGGTTCCACGAGCCGAGCGACTCGATGAACCGGCCGTCACGCGGTGAACGGGCGTCGGCGACGACGACGTGGTAGTAAGGACGCTTCTTCGAGCCCGCACGGGCCAGTCTGATCTTCAGTGCCATTTCTTATCTCCTAAAAGCTCTGATTTCGTTGATATGATTTCGGCTAAATTTTTTGTTTTCAGCCGGTTTTCGTCACGCCGTTGGCAGCGGCGATCTGTTCGTGGTGGCGGATCACTTCGCGGACGACGAAGTTGAGGAATTTCTCCGCGAAATCGGGGTCGAGATGCGCGTCCTTGGCCAGCTGGCGCAGACGGGCGATCTGCTGCTGCTCGCGCGCCGGGTCGGCCGGCGGCAGGCCATGCTCGGCCTTCAGCACGCCGACTGCCTTGGTGCAGCGGAAGCGCTCGGCCAGCATGTGGATGAGGGCGGCGTCGATGTTGTCGATCGAAGCGCGGTAGCCGGCCAGGATGGTGCGGGCGTCGGCCATGTCCTTTTCTTCGTTCATCCGCATTCTCACTTCTTCTTGCCAAGGCCCGGCAGTCCGCCGCCGCCGAGGCCGGGAAGCCCCGGAAGTTTCATTCCGCCGGGCAGGCCTGGCAGGCCGCCACCGGGAAGTCCGCCGGGCAGGCCCTTCATGCCGCCGAGGCCGGCGGCCTGCGCCTGCTTCTGCAAGGCTTCGAGCTGCTTGGGATCCATCTTGGAGAGATCGGGCATGCCGCCCATGCCTCCCATACCGCCGGGCATCATGCCGCCGAGACCCATCTTGGAAGCAAGGCCGCCCATCATGCCGCGCATCAGGCCGCCGCCTTTGCCCTTGCCGCCCATCGCCTTCATCATGTCGGCCATGCCGCGATGCATCTTCAACAGCTTGTTGATCTCGGCGGCGTCGGTGCCGGAGCCGGCGGCGATGCGCTTTTTGCGCGAATGCTTGAGAATATCGGGGTTGGCGCGCTCGGCCTTGGTCATCGACGAGATGATGGCGAGCTGGCGGCCGAACATCTTGTCGTCGAGGCCGGCGGCGGCCATCTGGTCCTTCATCTTGCCCATGCCGGGCATCATGCCCATGATGCCGCCCATGCCGCCCATTTTCGACATCTGCTGAAGCTGCTGGGCGAGGTCGTTCAGGTCGAACTTGCCCGACTGCATCTTCTTGGCCATCGCCGCCGCCTGCTCGGCGTCGATGTTTTCGGCGGCCTTTTCGACCAGCGAGACGATGTCGCCCATGCCGAGGATGCGGTCGGCGATGCGCTTGGGGTGGAATTCCTCCAGCCCGTCCATCTTTTCGCCGGTGCCGATCAGCTTGATCGGCTTGCCGGTGACGGCGCGCATCGAAAGCGCCGCACCGCCGCGGCCGTCGCCGTCCATGCGGGTCAGCACCAGGCCGGTGATGCCGACGCGCTCGTCGAAGCTTTTGGCCAGGTTGACGGCGTCCTGGCCGGTCAGCGAATCGGCGACCAGCAGGATCTCGTGCGGGCTCGACACCTTCTTGATGTCGGCCATCTCGACCATCAGCGGCTCGTCGATATGGGTGCGGCCGGCGGTGTCGAGGATGACGACGTCATGGCCGCCGAGCTTGGCCGCCTGCACGGCGCGCCTGGCGATATCGACGGGGTTCTGGCCAGCAATGATCGGCAGCGTCGCGACCTTGGTCTGCTCGCCGAGCTGGCGCAACTGCTCCTGCGCGGCGGGCCGCCGCGTGTCGAGCGAGGCCATCAGAACCTTCTTGTTCTGGCGCTCGGTCAGCCGCTTGGCAATCTTGGCCGAAGTGGTCGTCTTGCCGGAGCCCTGCAGGCCGACCATCATGATAACGACGGGGGCCGGCGCATTGAGGTCGATGGCGACGCCCTCGGCGCCCAGCATGTCGACCAGCTCGTCATGAACGATCTTGACGACCATCTGGCCGGGCTTGATCGACTTCAGCACCGCGGCGCCGACGGCCTTTTCGCGCACCTTGTCGGTGAAGGACCGCACCACTTCCAGCGCCACGTCGGCCTCGAGCAGCGCACGGCGCACCTCGCGCAGCGCCGCCGAGACATCAGCCTCGGAAAGCGCGCCGCGACCGGTGAGGCCGTTCAGGATGGAGCCAAGGCGCTCCTGCAGCGATTCAAACATTCGTTTTCCTTTTCCCTGGCACCCGGATGATGCCCGAGAGGTAATGCGTTCGCGCCAACTGTCCAAGCAAAAGCAAAGCCCAAAACCAAAAAGCACCCGGGGGCGCATTGCGCTGCCGGGTGTTGGCCTCCAGGATCTGTTTACAGCACTTGGCCTCAAAGAGGCTTCGGCGTCCTGGTCGGCTTGCTCGGAGGGATACTCGTCGCGGAATTCGAGGCGTGTAGACAGGAAATCGACCGAAGAGTCAAGACAAGGGCCGGGCGGCGCCGTTGCTTGCGCCGCAATCAGGCCGCGCTTTTGGCGTCGGAAAGCCCGGCCGTGATCCTGAGCGGCGAGCGGGAATGCAGCAGCAGCACGATCGTAAGCAGGCTGCAGGCGATGCCGATAAGGGCGATGAGGACCGCATCCGACATCACCCAGCCCGGCCCTTCGAGCGGCTTGGCGGTGAACAGGGCGAAGGAATTGTAGCTCTCCTGGTGCGAGATGACCAGGAAGCCGGTCAGGTTGTTGCCGAGATGGGCGCCGAGCGCGGCACCAAGATTGCCGGTGGCGTAGACGACGAGCGTCAGAAGCAGCGCGAAAGCGGCGATCGAGACCAGCACGCAGGCGTTGATGGCGAGCGACGAGGCGCTGCTCCAATGCAGCGAGGTGAACAGCAGGCCGGGCAGCAGGGCCCAGATCAGCGGGCTCCTGAACCGGTTGGCCAGGCCACGCGGCAGATAGCCGCGAAACAGCATCTCTTCCGAGGACGTTTGCAGCAGAGTGAGCGAGACGATCGGGATCGCGAACAGCAGCCAGGACGACAGGTTGATCGTGCCACGCGCGATCCCGGGCTGCAGCAGGTAGAGCAGGATTTCGGAGACAGCCGAAGTGATCAGCACCGCGACCAGCCCCTTGAGGAAGTCCGGCAGCGATACGCGGCGGCTGGCGCCAAGCAGCGCCGACAGCGGTTCGCCATGCACCCAGCGCATGGCGATCCACAGGCCGAACCAGATGCCGGCGAAGGAGGCGAGCGCGGTGAGGATGCCGATCGGCGAGGCGAGGAAGCCTTGCATCGCTCCGTCGGACGGAGGAGCCGCCGGTGTCTGCCAGGTGAAGAAGGCATAGGCGCCGCCATACAGCACAGCCGCGGTGGTGACGCCCCATAATACGACGACGATCAGCGTTCCCAGGAACAGGCGCGGCAAGGTCGTCCTGGCGTTCGGCGACCGGCGGTAGCGCTCGAAGGCGGTGTCGTCGATCGTCACGCTCGGTCCCTCACCCGAATCCATCGCCTTTTGATCTAGCCGATGGCCTCGGGAATCGGAATCGCCATTCGTCCAACATCAATGAACCCCGCACGACATCAGGCACTGCTCAGGGTGCTGCAGAAACCGACTGTCAAGTGTCGCCAGCGGCCGCCTTGGCGACCGCTGGTTTCCATCAACGCACCACGTACATGATGCGGCGCGTCTGCGGATCGATCAGCGCCGGCTGACCGTTCACATAGACATAGCGGTAGTTGTAGTCGGGAATTTCGCGCAGCTCGACAGTATCGGGCAGGGTCGCGCCGGTCACCACCTCGCCGTCGAGATAGACGGGGTCGAGGCGATGCGTATCGACATAGGTGCGGACTTCGGCCGGAGGCGGGGGGAAGGCGTCCTCGGCCGGCTGGCCGGCGACAATCGCTCCGGTATAGTCGGTCGAATAATTGCCGATGTCTTTCGGAGGCGAGACGATGGCCACGCTGGAGCCGTGCGGGCGCTGCGTCAGGATCACCCGGCTGCCGCTGAAATCGGCCGTCACATAGTCGGAATAGACCCAGCCCTGGCCGCCGGCTTCGGCGATGGTGCACCATTTGCTGTTTTCGATGCAGCCATTGAGCGTCGCCGACTGGCCGGCGGCGAGCACGCCGATGACCGGATATTGCGGAC
The DNA here is from genome assembly GCF_000009625.1 of Mesorhizobium japonicum MAFF 303099. Lineage (NCBI taxonomy): Bacteria > Pseudomonadati > Pseudomonadota > Alphaproteobacteria > Hyphomicrobiales > Phyllobacteriaceae > Mesorhizobium > Mesorhizobium japonicum. Next base: position 3,475,041 of record NC_002678.2, on the reverse strand, counting down.
CGGGGCCGGCGCGCACGTTGAGATCGGTGACGGCCGAGACGGCGGTGTCGGCAAAAGCTGCGCCCGACATCACGGTCATCATCCCGGCGATTGCGGGCAACAAGACGGATTTCATGGTCTCACTCCGTTTTCATTGGTCCCTCGGCGTGAAAACGGGGCAGCAGCGCATGCGTTCCGGCTAAAACGCCCGCGCCAACTCACGATTTGTTCCCGCGTCTTTCGGCAGTCCGGTCAAAAGCTCGTGAACGAAGGCCAGTTTTCGCGCCGTCACATCTGAAATGACGAAGGGATAGAGGTCGGGCAGACCCATGCAGCGGTTGATCGAATTGGAGGCTTCCGACAGCACCAGCCAGCGGGTAAGGATCCTTTCGAAGGGCTCGGGAGTGTTGGCAGGCTCCGAAGGGGCCGCCTGCAGTTCGCCGCCGGTGTCGCCGCGCGGCAAATCATTGGCTTCCACCGTCTCCAGCCGGCCGAGCGGGAAATTCAGCGCGTGGACCATCTCCAGCGTGTCGGTGATGTGCAGATGGTGGGCCCAGGTCTCGGCCCAGTCCTCCCAGGGATGCGAGGTGGCGTAGGCCGAGATGTGGTTTTGCTGCCAGTCGGGCGCGGCACCGTTGGCGTAGTAAGCCGTCAGCGCCTGTTCGTAATCGGCGCGGTCGTCGCCGAACAGAGCGCGGAAAGCGTCCAGCCGTTGCGCATCGTCGCGGATCAGGCGATCCCAGTAATAGTGGCCGAGTTCGTGGCGGAAATGGCCGAGCAGCGTCCGGTAATTCTCGCCCATCTCGACGCGGCGCTTCTCGCGCTCGGCCGAATCGGCCTCGGCGACGTTGAGCGTGATCAGGCCATTGTCATGGCCGGTGAGGATGCGTTCGCCGCCCGGCCCGCCGCCGATCGGATCGGCGAGGAAGTCGAAGGCGAGACCCACCTCGTCCGCGGGCGCCTGCTTGGGCGCCACCGGCAGGCCGAAGGCGAGCAGCGAATAGATGGCGCGCTTCTTGGCCGCCTCGACCCGGATCCAGCGGCGGCGGTTGCCGTCGACGGAGAGATCGGGGATCAGCTGATTCAGCGCGCAGGCGCGGCAAAACCCATGTCCCGGTTCGGCCATCCAGTTGCAGGCGCATTCATCGGCATTGGTGCACTGGAAGATGCCGTCGGCGCCCGACAGGGCGAAGCGGGCGTGTTCGGGATCGTAGAGCACGAGGCTGGAGCAATTCAGGCATTGCGCGTTCTCGAAGTAGAGACGGTGGCCGCAATGCGGGCAGTCGAAGAGTTTCATGTCGGCCTCAAAACCTCAGAGCCAGCCTGTCGTGTCGGGCGGCAGGTGCCCAACGCCAATCGCCGGCCGGCGTTCCGCATGTTTCGATGCCATTTCGCCGCAAGCCGCCCATCGCCTGCAGGGTGCCGGCCGTGGCAAGCCCCGCCGCGCCGCCGATGATCACGCCGCCGATGTCGGAAGGCACGCCGAAATGCCGGGCGTTGGCCCAGGCGCGGCCGCCGATGCGACATCGACGTCTTCCATGGCAATTTCGACCCCGCCACAATAATCACTTGATCGTAGGCAAATTCCCCGGCATTCGCCAGCATCGTGCCGCGGACGGTGACAAATGCACGTTTCGCTGGCAAATTCGCAGATGGGACGTGAATCAGGCAACCAGGAGAACAACATGGCATTTCTTGCCAAGGGTAGGATTTTAGCGGCCGCGGTGGTGGCCGTGCTTGGGCTGGCGACGGGCGCACAGGCGGCGGCCAGCTGTGGCAGCACCGGTGCGGGCTTCGATGCCTGGAAGCCGGGCTTCGCCGAACAGGCTAAAGCCGAAGGCGTGGGCGCCAAGGGCCTGGCCGCTTTGGCTGGCGCCACTTACGCGACAAAGACAATTTCCGTCGACCGCGGCATTCACAAGGCGTTCAGCGGCTCGGTGGATGCCTTCATGAAGCGCCGTGGCGGCGCGGCGATCATTTCCAAGGGCCGTTCGCTGAAAAAGGCAAACGCGGCGATGTTCAGCCAGATCGAGAGCAATTACGGCGTGTCGCCCGGCGTATTGCTGGCCATCTGGGGCATGGAGACCGGCTTCGGTTCGTCCATGGGCAACCAGAATACGGTCTCGGCCATTTTGACACTTGCCTATGATTGCCGCCGCCCGGAATTCTTTCACCCGCATGCCATTGCGGCGCTGAAGCTGGTCGATCGCGGCGCCTTGAGCGCCTCGTCGGTCGGCGCCGCGCATGGCGAAATCGGCCATACGCAGTTCCTGCCCGGGAACGTCCTGAAATATGGCGTGGGCAGCGGCAACCTGCGCGACAAGGCCACCGCACTGGCTTCCACCGCCAACTTCCTCAAGGCCCATGGCTGGCGGCGCGGCGCGAGCGCGGCGGACAATATCGGCGCAATTGCCGGCTGGAATGACGCCAGCGTCTACCAGCAGGCCATCGTGCGCATCGCCACGGCGATCGACGGCGATTGATTGAAAACTTATCCGACAAGAGCCCGGCCATGCGCCGGGCTTTTTTGTTGGTGGAAGTCCCCTACTTCGTCATCCCTGGGCGTAGCAGGAGCGAAGCTCCGTCGCGAAGACCCTGGGATCCATTCCGTGACGTTGGACGAAGGGTGCAGCGGAGCAGAATTCCGCACCGTGGCGGAGTTCGATGGTCGCGGCATGGATCCTCGGGTCTGCGCCGCGTCGCTACGCTCCTTGCTCCGCCCGTGGATGACGAAGCGGTGGCGTTCCCGGCTAACCGCCAAGGTATGCGGGGTCGTCGCCGATGCGCCGGTCAAATCCCTGAGCCGGGGGCGTATTTCACTTGGCTCAATCGAACTCCGTGCAACGCCGGATTTTCTATTTCACATCAAGCACGTAGGAGCAGCCGGCCAGCGTCTTGCCGGGATGGGAAGCGACGGTCGAGACGTTGAGCGTGATGCGCGTGGAAAGGCTGACGCCGCCGGTGTCGTCAGTGCTCTCGGCCACGACCTTCTCGCCCAGGAATTTGTCCGGCGACGAGACCATTGCCGGGACGTCGAGCTGCCGGGCGAGGTCGGGAGCGGCAATGCCGTCAAGCACTGCCATCGGCCCCGACGCGGTAAAGACGATTGTCCCCGTCTCATGACCGAAGACATGGGCCGGGGCGGGCAGTTGATATTGCCGCAGGAAGGCATTGCCTGACGGCACCTCTTTCCAGCCGAGCGTGCTGGCCGCGCCGGGATCACCGGCCAGCCAAAGGGCATAGCCAGTATAAGCGGACACGTCGGCCCTGCATTCGATCAGCGCGGCGAGGTCGAGCGAGGCGGGGTCATAATCGTCGGCTTTGGCAACAGCCAAGCTTGCCAGGACAGCCAAGGCGGGCAGGAAACCGATTCCAGGAATGGCCGAGCGCCTGGGCACATCACTCTCAATAATGCGCGTAACCGCTCAACGGGCAATTCTGGGAAGCGGGAACCTGGAAGGGGCCGTCAATACCGCTGCAGTTGCGGAAGTTGGGGTTCTGCCGCGCCGGGGTAACCGCCTTTCGCTTGCCCTGGATGACCGTCGGAACTCCGGAACCCTGCGCGTAACCGCTCAGCGGGCATTGCTGGGAAACGGGAATCTGGAACGGGCCGTCAAAACTTTTGCAGGTACGGAAGTTGGGGTTCTGCCGCGCCGGGGTAACCGCCTTTCGCTTGCCCTCGATGACCGTCGGAACTCCGGAACCCTGCGCATAGCCGCTCAACGGGCATTGCTGGGAAGCGGGAATCTGGAACGGGCCATCAAAACTTTTGCAGGTACGGAACTTGGATGTCTGCGCCGCCAGAGCCTGCGTTGATTGGTGCCCGGCAAAGACGGCGACCACCGCAAGCAGAAGAAAAATTCTATTTTTCACTGTAAAAGCTCCCCTCACCCTTAAGAAAACTAAAAATCCGAGCGCCTGCGCACATCGTTCTCAATAATGCGCGTAGCCGCTCGCCGGGCATCTTTGGGAAGCGGGAACCTGGAAGGCGCCGTCAATGCCGCTGCAGTTACGGAAGTTGGGCGACCGCGGCGCCTGGGAATGCGTGGGTGCAGCCCGCTTTGGCTTGCCCTTGAGGACCATCCAGATTTCGGTCGGCTGGTCGAGCTGCAGATTGTTTATGTCGGAATAGCTGATGCGGCCGGTGCGTATCCCATCGGCAAGGCGCTGGCAAAACAGGGCCGGCATGCGTTCCTGCGAAACGCCCATGAACGAAGCCATGTCATGCTTGAACGTAAGGTTCGAAGTGCGGGCGGAGGCGATACATTCGTTCATATCCACCTTCGGGTCACGTTTGGCGCCTGCCTGTGAGGACTGGCACACCGACAAGACGACGACCGCGCCAAGCAGAAGAGAAATGCTATTTTTCACTGTCAAAACCCCAAAACCCGCAAATGAACTTAAACGAAGCCGCTAAAAGGTCAAACAGGAACCGACTACAGGCGGCTTCATTTTATCTATATTAGCGGTACCAAATAAAAACCCGGCGTCTCCGCCGGGTTTCTCGAACATTGATTGGCAAAGCGCCAGGCCGCAGTCTGGATATCAGCCCTTGCGGTTGCGCGCAGCCAGCGTGCGCAGCCTCAGCGCATTGAGGCGGATGAAGCCGGCGGCGTCCTTCTGGTCGTAGGCGCCGCGATCGTCCTCGAAGGTGACCAGCGCGTCGGAATAGAGCGTCTTCTTCGACTTGCGGCCGGTGACCATGACATTGCCCTTGTAGAGCTTCAACCGTACCGTGCCTTCGACGTCTTCCTGGCTCTTGTCGATCATCGCCTGCAGCATCAGGCGCTCGGGCGAGAACCAGAAGCCGTTGTAGATGAGCTCGGCGTAGCGCGGCATGAACTCGTCCTTGAGGTGCGCGGCGCCGCGGTCGAGCGTGATCGATTCGATGGCGCGGTGGGCCACGATCAGGATGGCGCCGCCTGGCGTCTCGTAGACGCCGCGCGATTTCATGCCGACGAAACGGTTCTCGACCAGGTCGAGCCGGCCGATGCCGTTGTCGCGGCCAAGATCGTTGAGGGCGGCCAGCATGGTCGCCGGCGACAGCTTCTTGCCGTTGAGCGCGATCGGGTCGCCCTTCAGGAACTCGATCTCGATCTCGGTTACCTTGTCCGGCGCGTCCATCGGCGAGACCGTGCGCTGGTGGACGAATTCCGGCGGCTCGCTCCACGGATCTTCCAGCACCTTGCCCTCGGAAGAGGAGTGCAGCAGGTTGGCGTCGACCGAGAACGGCGCCTCGCCCCTTTTGTCCTTGGCCACCGGGATCTGGTGCTGCTCGGCGAAGTTGATCAGGTCGGTGCGCGACTTGAACGACCAGTCGCGCCAGGGCGCGATGACTTTGATATCGGGGTTCAGCGCATAGGCCGACAGCTCGAAGCGGACCTGGTCGTTGCCCTTGCCGGTGGCGCCATGGGCGATCGCATCGGCGCCGGTCTCCCTGGCGATGTCGACAAGGTGCTTGGAGATCAGCGGCCGCGCGATCGAGGTGCCGAGCAGATAGGTGCCTTCATAGACGGTGTTGGCACGGAACATCGGGAAGACGAAGTCGGCGACGAATTCCTCCCGCACATCGACGATGCGGATGTCCTTGATGCCCATCATCTCGGCCTTCTTGCGTGCCGGCTCCAACTCGCCACCCTGGCCGAGATCGGCGGTGAAGGTGACGACTTCGGCGCCGAGTTCGGTCTGCAGCCATTTCAGGATGATGGATGTGTCGAGGCCGCCGGAATAGGCGAGCACGACTTTCTTGACGTCTTTGGTCTTGGACATTTCTGCTCCGTCGGTGGCGGACGCCTGGGCAAGGGCGTCACGCATTGTCGGAGCGCCTTTTAGCAGGAACGGCAAAGCGAGCAAGCAGGCGCGGCGCCAGACTGCTGATCCAGCGCGCGGCGAGGGCATAGAACCGCATCAAGCTTTTCGCTAGCGCGGTCCTCGGTTTGCGATAAAGCGCCTGGGAAACAACCTGCTACAATCATGGGCTGCATTTATGCCCGGGATTTAAGCAAGTTTTCACGTCCTGCCGCTAAACCAGCGACACAGAATTGCCCTGGCCACGCAACCGTGGCGAAGCGGCTTTTGCCTGCTCGTTGCGGGTGTCTCGGGCTTGGACCATTCCTGATGCGCGTCATTTCATGCATCGTCACGGAGCATAATCTGTGGCTCGTCCTGCTGGCGGCGCTGATGTGCGTCACCGGTTGCTGGGTGACGATCGGCCTCCTGGACCGCGCGAGGAAAACCGTTGGCGTGCAGATGCGGGGATGGCTTTTCCTGACCGCGGTCGCGGCCGGTTCCTCGATCTGGTGCACGCATTTCATCGCCATGCTGGCCTATCAGCCCGGCGCGCCGATCACCTTCGATCCGGCGTTCACCATGATCTCCCTGGTCATCGCCATGGTCGGAACCGGGGCGGGCTTCGGTCTGGCGCTCGACAAAGGCCGCGGCCTGGCGCCGGAATGGGGCGGATGCCTTGTCGGGCTGGCGATCTCGGCCATGCACTATACCGGCATGATGGCCTATCACGTGGCCGGCATCGTCGAATGGGACGCCTTCTACGTCGTCGCTTCCGTGCTGATCGCGATGGCATTCTCCTCCGTGGCGGTCGGCCATGCGATGCGCCGGCCGTACCGCTGGTCGCACTATGTCGGCATCGGGCTTCTGGTGCTGGCGATCGTCGGCCTGCATTTCACCGCGATGGCGGCGGTGGCGGTGACGCCGCTTTCCTTCATCACCACGGGGACCAATCCCGATATCCTGGAAGCGATGGCCGTCGCGGTCGCCGTGGCCGGGCTGATCGTCGCCGCCACCGGCTTCGCCAGCTATCTGATCGACGAACGCGGTCGGCTCGAAAGCTTCGAGCGGCTGCAGCATCTTGCCCTCAACGACTCGCTTACCGGCCTTGCCAACCGGGTCTCCTTCAACGACCGCCTCGACCATGAGATCGAGCGGGCGCGCGAGCATCAGGACACGATGACCGCCGTCATCGTCATCGACCTCGACCGGTTCAAGGAAATCAACGACCTCAGGGGACACGCCGCCGGCGACCAGGCGCTCAAGATCATTGCCCGCAGGCTGGCGAAGCTGACCGGCGACGGCGAGTTCGTCGCCCGGCTGGGCGGCGACGAATTTGCCGCCATCAAGCGCTTCAAGGACCAGAACGACCTGCTCGGCCTGGTGTCGCGGCTGGAGAAATCATTGTTCGAGCCGTTGCGGATCGACGATTTCGAGACCGTCACCGGCGCCAGCATCGGCGTTGCCGTCTATCCGCGGGACGGGGCCGACCGGGAGAGGCTGGTCAGCAATGCGGATCTGGCCATGTACCGAGCCAAGAACGACGTGACGCGGGCCGTCTGCTTCTACGAATCGGCGATGGACGAGACGGCGCGGGCGCGCCGGGCGCTGGCCACCGACCTTCGCCAGGCAATCGACCGGGGCGAGCTCTCGCTGCACTATCAGGTGCAGACCTCGGTGCAGACCGGCGCCACGTGCGGCTACGAGGCGTTGCTGCGCTGGACCCATCCCGTGCACGGCATGATCCCGCCCGCCGAATTCATTCCGATCGCCGAAGAGAACGGTTCCATCCTGGCGATCGGCGAATGGGTGCTGCGCACCGCATGCCGCCAGGCCGCCTCCTGGGACAATGGCCACAAGATCGCGGTCAATCTGTCGCCGGTGCAGTTCGCCCATGCCGATCTCGCCACGCTCGTCCATCAGATCCTGGTCGAGACCGGCCTGTCGCCGAAGCGTCTCGAGCTCGAGCTGACCGAATCGACGATCGTCGCCGACAAGGTGCGCACGCTGCACGTGCTGCGCCAGATCAAGGCGCTGGGCGTGACGATCGCGATCGACGATTTCGGCACTGGCTATTCCTCGCTCGACACGCTGCGCTCGTTCCCATTCGACAAGATCAAGCTCGATCGCTCCTTCATGGCCGATGTCGAGCGCAGCCCGCAGGCCAAGGCGATCATTCGCGCCGTGCTGACGCTGGGGCGCAGCCTCGACATTCCCGTGCTTGCCGAAGGTGTCGAGACCCATGTCCAGCTCACCATCCTGCAGGTCGAAGGCTGCAACGAGGCGCAAGGCTATTTCCTCGGCCGGCCCAAGCCGATCGATCAGATCGGGCTCATCAGCGGTGCTGACACCGGTGCACCCACCTTCGAGGTGCCTGTGAGGATGCGAGTAGCCATCGGCTGACGCTCGCCGCCACGAGCGGGAACTGTAGTTGCCGAAGCGATTGCCATGCTGGATCAATGCTTTGTCTGGCGCCGTCACACCGCATCCTGTATAGGCCTACGCGTTCCCTGGGGCCTGCCATGTCCTTCATTCCCGACACCGCCACGCTGATCCAGTTCGCCATCGCCACGGTCATCCTGGCGATCACGCCCGGGCCGGACATGACCCTGTTCGTTTCGCGCACGCTGAGCCAGGGGCGCGCCACCGGCTTTGCCTCGATGGCGGGCGCGCTGTGCGGCACGCTGATCCACACCACGCTGGTGGTGGTCGGGGTCTCGGCGCTGATCGTCGCCTCGCCGATGGCCTTCTTCGTGCTGAAGATCTTTGGCGCCGGCTATCTCGTCTTCCTGGCCTGGCAGGCCATCGCCAAGGGCTCGGCCTTTTCGCCGGAGAAGAAGACAGGCCCGCAAATCTCGCTGCTGCGCAGCTGGGCGGCCGGGCTCGGCGTCAATTTGCTCAACCCGAAGATCATCCTGTTCTTCATGACCTTCCTGCCGCAATTCGTCTCCGCGCATGATCCGCACGCGCCGGGCAAGCTGTTCTTCCTGGGCTTGATGTTCATCGTGCTGTCGATCCCGGTGACGGCGCCGATGGTGCTGGCGGCAGAGAAATTCTCCGCGGCGATGAAGGCCAGCCCGCGCGTCACGCGGGTGGTCGACTATCTCTTCGCCGGCGTGTTCTCAGCCTTCGCGCTCAAGATCCTGACGGCCCAGGCGAAGTAGAGGCGCTCTCGTCCTTCCACCAGCTTCCGGCCCAGCGCCCGGCGCTCAGCCAGTAGAAGATGCCGCCGACCATGCCGCCGCCGATCACCGCCATGATGGCGCTGGTGTCGGTGATCGCGAAGGTGGACTCTTGGGCGTGGTCGACCAGGCCGAGGAAGACGGTCGCCACCACCGCACCCGCCAGCGCATAGTACAGCCAGTCGCGCCGGCCGAGGATTTCGGCGACCAGGATGACGATCACCGCCGGCAGGAAGGCGAAATAGGCAACGAACAGGGCGACGAAGGGAATCGAGAAATACAGCGAAGCCGTCGCCGTCGGGTGCGTGTGGTCAGGCGTGTAGCCGAGCGAGGCCAGGAACAGGACGTTGAGGAAGGCGCTCGCCGCCAGCGAGGCGACGGCATAGCCGAACAGGATCATGGCAAGGCGAACGAGATAGGCGACGAGACGGGTCATCCGGGATCTCGCGGCATCAGACGGCCGGACCTGCGCCCGGCCAGGAGCCAGTAGACCGAACCGGCGACGGTGCCGGCCGTGGCCAGGAAGCCGAGAAAGCCCGGATTGAAGACAAAGCCTCCGGCCGAGCCCGGGACAAGAACGCCAAAGGCGATGGAGGTGATCGCGCCCGTGACCGCGAAATAGAACCATCCCCGCAGCGACAGCCATTCAGCGACCAGGATCGCGGGGCCGACGATCAGCAGCGCGCAGACCGCCACCGTCAGCACGGCGAGCGGGAAGGACCCCAGCCAGTCGAAGGTGAAAACCAGGGACCAGTTGCCGTATTCGATGCCCTCCAGCAGTGTGATCAGCAGGACGGGCACCAGGATCGAGGTCAGCACACCGGCGATATAACCGACGGCTATGATGGCGATGCGTTTGACCCCGGCGACGAGACGGCTCACGCCTCCCCGTGCCCCGCGATCATCATGGCTTCCAGCGCCAGCCGGTCCACTTTTCGCATGCGCTCGGATTCCGATTTCAGCTGGCCGCAGGCGGCGAGGATGTCGCGGCCGCGCGGTGTGCGGATCGGCGAGGCATAGCCGGCATTGTTGATGTAGTCGGCGAATTTCTCGATCGTCTCCCAGTCCGAGCACTGGTAGTTGGTGCCCGGCCACGGGTTGAACGGGATCAGATTGATCTTGGCCGGAATGCCCTTGAGCAGCTTGATCAGGCCCTTGGCGTCCTCGATGGAATCGTTGACGTCCTTCAGCATCACATATTCGAAAGTGATGCGCTTGGCGTTCGACAGGCCGGGATAGGCGCGGCAGGCGGCAATCAGCTCCTTCAGCGGATACTTCTTGTTGATCGGCACCAAAAGGTCACGCAGATCGTCATTGGTGGCATGCAGCGAGATCGCCAGCATGACGCCGATCTCCTCGCCGGTGCGGAAAATCTCGGGCACGACGCCGGAGGTCGACAGTGTGATGCGGCGCTTCGACAGGGAAAGCCCGTCGCCGTCGGAAGCGATCAGCAGCGCCTTCTTCACCGCCTCGAAATTGTAGAGCGGTTCGCCCATGCCCATCATGACGATGTTGGACACCTTGCGTCCCTCGGCCGGCACGATGGCGCCGTCCGGCGTGTCGCGGTCGGGGAAGTCGCCCAGCCGGTCGCGGGCGGTGAGCAGCTGGGCAAGGATTTCCTCAGTGGTGAGGTTGCGCACCAGTTTCTGCGTGCCTGTGTGGCAGAACGAGCAGGTCAGCGTGCAGCCGACCTGAGAGGAGATGCAGAGCGTGCCGCGGCCTTCCTCGGGGATGTAGACGGTCTCGATCTCGACCGGCCGGCCGGCGCCGCGCGGCGGAAAGCGGAACAGCCATTTGCGGGTCCCGTCGGAAGAGATCTGCTCCTCGACGATTTCGGGACGGGCAACGGTGAAATGCTTGTCGAGCTCGGCGCGCAGGTCCTTGGAGATGTTGAACATGCCGGCGAAGTCGGAAACGCCGCGCACATACATCCAGTGCCAGAGCTGCTGGGCGCGCATCTTGGCCTGGCGCTCCGGCACGATGCCGGACGCGACCAGCGCCTCGCCAAGCTCGGCGCGCGTCAGGCCGATCAGCGACGGCTTCTCGGGCGCGGCGCGGGCGCGCAACGCGTCACGGGCACCTTCAGTGGTGAGGTCGAAGGAAAGGGTCATGATCGCACTGATATAAGCGGTTTGCGGCCGATTTCATCCATCGTGCCGGGAACTGAAGCGCGGCGCATAGCACAGGTTGAGGGCAGAGTCATGCCGGGGAAATACAACCGCCGGCCGACAGCCCGCTACGATTGTCCGCTGCCTTGCCCATGTTCCCGCTGCAAAGGAGCCGATCACATGGTCGTGTTCGCGTAACGATTCCCATCGCGCCTTCGAAGTCTGAATGGGGCAACCATGCCTCTACAAAATGGGAGTATGCAGAATGAACTCTATCAAGTTCGCCGTCATTGCCGGCCTCGTCGGCGTCGTCGGCCTTTCCGCCTCACAGGCATTTGCTGAAGACGCAATGGGCACGATGACCATGATGAAGGGCGGAGAAGTGATGGCGATCATGCCGGACGGGCACATGGGCACCATGATGCCGGATGCAAAGATGGGCGCCGAGATGATGAAGATGGCAAAGCCGATCAAGCACTGCATGATGATGATGACCGACGCCAAGGGCAAAGCCTTCATGATCGATACGTCGACCAAGAAGGCTCAGGCCGAATGTGAAAAAATGGCCATGTAGGACTGGACCTGTCACGATCGAGACTCGCCGGCGCCACGCCGGCGAGTCATTCTGATACGAGTCCAATTTCGCCGGACTTTGTTTCCCGCTCCCCGTCATTTAGCTCGCGTGTGACGGCCTGACCTCGCAGGCTTGATCGACCTCATGCCTGTGCTAGGGCTGGGCATTCACCGCGAGGACAGACATGGCCGGTACATCGCGAAAATATCCCATGCTGCGGCGCTCGCGGGCGATGTGGGGCTCGCGGCGTGTGTGGCAGCCGCGGCTGGTGTTCTGGGCCGGCGCGGTCTCGATCGGTGTCATCAGCGTGCTGTTCGCGGTGCTGGCCGACAAGGCGCAGGCGCTGTTCCATATGATGATCGGCGATGGCGGCGGCCGGCGCTTCTATCTGCCGCTTGCGATCACCCCGCTCGGCTTTGTCCTATGCGCCTGGCTCGCCCGCGCCTTCTTCCCGGGTTCGCAAGGCAGCGGCATTCCGCAGGCGATCGCCGCGCGCCATCTGCGCGATGACGACGATCGCAGCCACCTTCTGTCGCTGCGGCTGGCGGCGGGCAAGATCGCGCTCACCATCGTCGGCCTGTTCTGCGGCGCTTCCATCGGCCGCGAGGGGCCGACCGTGCAGGTCGGCGCCTCGCTGATGCTGCAGGCGGCGCGCTGGGGCGGCATGGCCCAGGCGCGCGGCCTGATCCTGGCCGGCTCGGCCGCAGGCATTGCCGCCGCCTTCAACACGCCGCTGGCCGGCATCGTCTTCGCCATCGAGGAGATGGGCCGCACCTATGAGGCGCGCACCAACGGGCTGGTGCTGACGGCGGTGATCCTGGCCGGCCTTGCCTCGCTCGGCCTGCTCGGCAACTACACCTATTTCGGCGTCTCGAAGGAGACGATCGCGTTTGCCGCCGACTGGCCGCTGGTGCTTGGTTGCGGCATCATCGGCGGCGGCTTCGGCGCGCTGTTCTCGCTGCTGGCGCTGAAGATCACACGGCGGATCCGCCGCTGGCACACGCAGCAGCCTTTGGCGCGCGCCTTGCTGGTGGCGGCTGTCTGCGGGCTCGGCGTGGCGGTGATCGGCATCGCCTCGGGCGGGCTGACCTTCGGCACCGGCTACGCGCAGGCGCGCGGCGCTGTCGAAGGCACGCCGCTGCCATGGTTCTTCTTTGCCGAAAAATTCCTGGCCGGGCTGCTGTCGATGGTCTCGGGCATTCCCGGCGGCATCTTCGCGCCGTCGCTGGCGGTCGGCGCCGGCATCGGCAGTTCGCTCGGGCTGCTGTTCGGCGCCAGCGCGGGGGCTGCGGCGCTGCTCGGCATGGCCGGCTATTTCGCCGGCGTCGTGCAGGCGCCGATGACGGCCTTCGTCATCATCCTGGAAATGACCGGCAATCACGACAATGTCATCGCGCTGATGCTGGCCTCGATGCTGGGCTACGGCACGGCGCGCATGATCTCGCACGAGCCGCTCTATCATGCGCTGTCGCGCGTCTTCATCGCCGAGGCGATCCGGCGGCGGCGGGCGGAGACAGGTCAGGTCTGAAAAAGCAAAGGGCCGAGCTTTGCGGCCCGGCCCTTTCGCTTCAAAACGATGTTTTGCCTATTTGCACTTGGCGATCGACGACAACGCCGCCGAAATGCCCTTCAGCGAGAAGACATAGGAGGTGGGGTTGCCGCGGCCGGACTTCGCCGTCACCTTCATGTCGGTGCCGGTCTTCATGGCGGCGATCAGCACCGGCTCCTCGGCGGCGTTCTCGACCCAGGCCGACTTGCCGCGCGTGAACATCGAGAAGGACTTCTTGTCGATGGTGACAGTGGCCTTGGAGCCTTCCTGGAAATTGTAGCCGGCGATGAATTGCGGCTCGTAGGACACCTGCTGGCCGGGACGCTGGCTGACGAAGAAGAACATGTCGCCATGGTCGAGCGTCGGCGGCTGCTTGTCGGTCGGCACGGTGAGCACGTAGCAGACCTTGCCGCCCGATGCCTGGTAGCTGTAGGTGCCCCAGGCATTGTGCTGGCCGATCTTGGTCGCCTGCTGCGCCAGAACGGGCGCTGCCGAGGCCACCAGGACCAGACTCGAAACTAGTGCTATCAATCCGCGCATCGTCTTTCCCGTATTCCAAATGGTGCGGGGGCGGGCCGCATGGCGTCCTGCCGTCGCTTCATTTTGATTTAATCTGGGTTACCAAACGGTGAATTTCCCTCAAGAAAAGGACGCTCACCCCAGGAAACCGCCGCCATTCCCGCGCCGCCGCCTTGTCAGCGGCCGGCGCGACGTCCCTGCGGCGACTTGGAGGCCACGAAAGCGGCAAGAGTTTGACTTTTCAAACCAGCTCCTCCAGCCGTTCTGCTTGCGAGACACGTGACGGATTTCCCTCCGGCCAGTAGGATGCCCGCCTACGCTTCCAAGGCGCTCGGCCGGGCGTCTCATTGGGGGTGCACGGGAGATTTCGGGCATGGCCATTTCCGAGACGGTCCTGATCCTGGCGGGCGGCACTGCCGTCCTGTCGATCGCGTTCGGCATTCGTGTTGCCGTCCGGGCGATGACCAACGGTCGGGAGGCTGCGGACGGATCGGGCGCATCCGACGTGGCTGGAGTGATCGCGCTGCCGCCTCTGATCTTTCTGGGCTTCCTGGCGGCGGCAACGGTTCTCGAGGCGGTCATTTCGCTCCCGGACCTGGGCGGGCCCGCCCGCTATCTGGGTGAGGCCGCGCTCGCGGCGTGCGGCTTCGTCATCATCTCATGGCGGCGGGGCGCTTCAACGCCGCTGGCACCAACATTCCTCCAACCCTGCCAACCACGGCGCTGGTCGTCGACGGCATCTACCGGCGAACCAGGAACCCGTTCTATCTGGGAGCCTTCCTCGTCTATCTGGGTCTGGGCGTCGCAGCGGCAAGTTTTTGGACCATCGTGCTGGTCATCCCGCTGCTGTGGGTGATCAACACCGGCGTCATAGCGCCGGAAGAGCGCTACCTGGAACGGAAATTCGGCGATGCGTATCGTGCCTACAGGGTGCGGGTGCGACGGTGGATTTGATCGGCCGCAGCGCCTGAGCCTCGCGCCATTCCTTGCGCCGTACCGGCTCAGCCCTTGTCGGCTATGGCGTCCCTGGCGGCTTGGCGATGTGCCGGCGTGATGTGCGCGCTGACGGCGGTGATCGCGGCGGTCAGCACGGCGATGTCGTCGGTGAAACCGAGGCCGAAGATAAAGTCGGGGATGAGGTCCACCGGCAGGACGAAATAACCGAGCGCGGCCACCAATATGCCCTTGGCGCGCAGCGGCGTGTTCTTGTCCATGGCGCAGTAATAGGCGGCGACGACCTCTTCCATGAACGGGATCTGCCGCGCGGCCTTCTTGGCCGTGCGCCAGAATTTCTCGCGCACTTCGCCCTCGCCGCCCAGCCTGTCGCCGAAGCCGAAGAAATCAAAACCGGGTTGTTGCGCCATCCATCACTCCTTGCGGGTCTCACGCGCGTCCTGGCGCATGCCTCGCGAGGCGAAATGTGGTGAAAGCCGGACCCGGCTGCAAGATGCCGGTGCCGATTTGGGCTCGCCGCTTACGGCCAGGCGTACACTCAGCCGCCGAAATAGTGGTTCATCTTCTTGGCCAGCGCGATGTCGAGCGCCGTGACGCCGCCGGCGTCATGGGTGTTCAGCGTCACGTCGACGGTCTTGTAGACATTCGACCAGTCGGGATGATGGTCCATCTTCTCGGCGGCCAGCGCGACGCGGGTCATGAAGGCGAAGGCTTCGGAGAAATTCCTGAAGACGAAGCTGCGCTTGATCGAGGCGCCGTCCGTGGCCAGCGACCAGTCGCCGAGTTCGGCAAGGGCAGCGGTGATGGCGTCCTTGCTGAGTTTTTCTCTCGTCATGATGATTTCCCGTGCTATTTCGAATTTGACCCTCACCATAGTGCAAGTCGCCCCGAAGTGCCTTGCGGTTTTGGGGTTCCAAATGCACAAACGGCGCATATCGCATGAGCATAAAGCCGATAAATTCCATTCTGTTTGTCTGCCTCGGCAACATCTGCCGCTCGCCGCTGGCCGAGGGCGTCTTTCGCACCGTCTGGGCCGAGCGAGGCCAGGGCCGCCATATGCTGCTCGATTCAGCCGCCACCAGCGGCTGGGAGGTCGGCTCGGCGCCCGATCCACGCTCGATCGCGGTCGCGATGCGTCACGGCATCGACATTTCCGGACAGAGAGCACGCAAGGTCCTGCGTGAGGATTTCTCCCGTTTCGACCTGATCCTCGGCATGGACCGCTCGAACGTCGCCGACCTCAAGGCGCTGGCGCCCGCGCGGGACCGGGTGCATCTGTTTTTAGAATTCGCGCACGGACAGGCGCGTGACGTGCCCGATCCCTATTATGACGGGCCGGAGGCCTTTGCCGAGGTCTACCGCATGATCCGCGAGGCGTCGGAGGCGCTGGCGACGCGGCTGGCGGCGCGGGTATCGTTGCCGGACAGCGGCCAGGCTTCCTCGACGATATAGGGGCCGCCGCCAACCGAATCGCGCGACGACATCAGAACGAAGCGACCGATGCGGAAGGGCAATGTCGAGAAATTGCCGCGCGCCGACAGATATTGCGCGACATCCAGCGGGCTCGAATTGCGCAGCCGCGCCAGTGTGACATGCGGCATGAATTTGCGCGGATCGGCGGGAATGCCGAGCCGCTGGCAGATGCGCTCGATCTCGCCCTGAAGTGCGGCCAGGTCGGGCGAGGCGGACGCTCCGGCCCAGACCGCATGCGGCTTTTTCTGGCCGAAAGCGCCGACACCGGACAGGGTCAGCGAGAAGGACGGGCGGTGGACGCGGTCGAGCGCATTGGCGATCTCGTCGGCGACATGGCCCTCGACATCGCCAATGAAGCGCAGCGTCAGATGGTAGTTTTCGACATCGATCCAGCGGGCCCCGGGCAGGCCGCCCCGGAGCAGGGACAGCGAAAGGGCAGCATCACGCGGAATTTCGAGGGCGGTGAAAAGACGCGGCATGAAGAGCCTCCCTTCCTCGAATCGAACTGTCACCTATAGCGAATCATCGATAGTCGAACGGAGCAAGAGGTTTATTGGTCACAGTCTTTGCTAAAAATTTCCCTAACGGAAAGCGGTTCCGGCCGGCCTCACGCGCCTCCGGGCACCGCCGCAATGGCCTTCTCGACCGTCGGCAGGATGCGCTCGACCATCAGGTCGACCCCTTTGGCGCTCGGATGCAGGCCATCCTCGAGCTGCATGCCGGGCTGGCCGGCGACGCCATCGAGGAAGAACGGGTAGAGTGCGACATCGTATTTCTTCGCCAGCTCCGGGAAGATGGCGTCGAAGGCGGTCTGGTAATCGGCGCCGAGATTGGGCGCGGCGCGCATGCCGGCCAGAAGCACGGCGATCTTGCGCTGCTTGAGCCTGGCCAGCATCTCGTCGAGGTTCTTCCTGGCGATATCGGGCAAAACGCCGCGCAGCATGTCGTTGGCGCCGAGTTCGAGGATGACCAGCCGGGTTCCGTCCGGCACCGACCAGTCGAGCCGCGCCAGGCCGCCGCTGGTGGTGTCGCCGGAAACACCGGCATTGGCGACGGTGACATCACGGCCTTTGGCCCGAAGTGCGGCCTGGAGCTTGTCGGTAAAACCCTCGCCGGGCCCGAGACCGTATCCCGCCGTCAGGCTGTCGCCGAAGCCGACGATCTTGAAGGGTTCGGCCCGCGCCGACGAAATGGCGCCGCAAAGGGCGAGGAAAAGGATCAAGCCTGCGGCTATCTGGCGTTTGAAAGACATGCGGCAGGCCCCATATGACCAAAGGATTCTTCCGGGCGACGGCTTCCGGCAAACAGAGCCTTCACGTTCCATATAGGACACTTTCATTATGACAGAAGCCGTCATCGCGCTGAAAGACGTATCCCTGACGCTGGGCGAGGGCGCTTCGTCGGTCCACGTGCTGAAGGGCGTCAGCCTCGAAGTGGCGCGCGGCGAGGCGACCGGTATTGTCGGTCCTTCGGGGTCGGGCAAGTCGACACTGCTGATGGTTCTGGCAGGCCTGGAACGGGTCGATTCGGGTACGGTACGAATCGCCGGCGAATTGCTCAATGGCAAAAGCGAGGATCAGATTGCTTCGTTTCGTGGCCGAAACATTGGCATCGTCTTCCAGTCCTTCCACCTCATCCCCAACATGACGGCGCTCGAGAATGTCGCCGTGCCGCTGGAATTGGCCGGTCATGCCGATCCGTTTTCCGTGGCGGCGCGGGAACTGGCGGCGGTGGGCCTGAGCGACCGCGTCACCCATTATCCCGGCGAACTCTCCGGTGGCGAGCAGCAGCGCGTGGCGATCGCCCGGGCGCTGGCGGCGTCGCCGCGCATCCTCATCGCCGACGAGCCGACCGGCAATCTCGACCAGGCGACAGGGCGACAGGTCGCCGACCTTTTGTTCGCCAAGGCAGCCGAACGCGGCATGACGCTGGTGCTGGTCACCCACGATCCGGCGCTCGCGGCACGCTGTTCGCGCCAGGTCTCGATGCGCTCGGGCCGGATTGAAGCGCCGGCGCCCCTGAAGGTCACCGCCTGATGCCGATGGCGCAGACGCTGAAGCTAGCGGTCCGCTTCTCGCTCAGGGAGATGCGTGGCGGCCTGTCCGGCTTTATGATCTTCCTCGCCTGCATCGCGCTTGGCGTCGCGGCGATCGGCGGCGTCAATTCGGTTGCCCGCTCGATCAGCGCCGGCGTCGCAGACCAGGGCCAGACGCTGCTTGGCGGCGACTTTCGCTTCCAGATCAACCAACGCGACGCCAGCCAGGCCGAGCGCGGCTTCCTCGTTGGGCTCGGCACCGTTTCGCGCACCGCCAGCATGCGCTCTATGGCGCGGCTGGCCGACGGCACGGACCAGGCGCTGGTCGAGGCCAAGGCGGTCGATGACGCCTATCCGCTCTATGGCGCGCTGGAAACCGAACCAAAGCTATCGAAACGGGAACTGTTCGGCGAAGAATTCGGCGTCTTTGGCGCGGCGGCGCCCGATCTGTTGTTCGAAAGGCTGCATCTCAAGCCCGGCGATCGGCTGAAGGTCGGCACCGCCACCTTCGAACTGCGCGCCAGACTGATCACCGAGCCGGATGCCGTGTCCGAGGGTTTCGGCTTCGCGCCAAGGCTGATGATCTCGACCGAAGGCCTGGCCGCCACCGGGCTGGTGCAACCAGGCAGCCTGGTGGAAAACGCCTACAAGGTCCGGCTGCCCGCCGACGCCGACCAAGCGCGGCTCAAGGCCATCCAGGATCAGGCGGCGAAGGATTTTCCCGAGGCCGGCTGGTCGATCCGCACGCGCGACAATGCGGCGCCGGCGCTGTCGTCCAACATCGAACGCTTCTCGCAATTCCTGACGCTGGTCGGGCTGACGGCGCTGGTGGTCGGCGGCGTCGGCGTCGCCAATGCGGTGCGCGCCTATCTCGACGGCAAGCGCGGCGTCATCGCCACCTTCAAGAGCCTCGGTGCTTCCGGCGGCTTCGTCTTTGCCGTCTATCTCGTGCAGATCCTGATCATCGCCGCCCTTGGCATCTTGCTCGGCCTCGTCCTCGGCGCGCTGATGCCGTTCGTGGCGAGTGCTGCCCTCCAGTCGGTCATTCCAGTGCCGGCGCAAGGCGGCTTCTATCCCGGCGCGCTCGCCATGGCGGCGCTGTTCGGCCTGCTGGTGACGCTGGCCTTCGCGCTGCTGCCGCTCGGCCGCGCCCGCGACGTGCCCGCGACGGCACTGTTCCGCGAGATGGGGCTCGAAGGCCGCGGTCAGCCGCGCCTCGTCTATGTCGCTTCGGCGCTCGGCATCGCGCTGCTGCTGGCAGCGCTGGCGATCCTGTTTTCCGGCGATCAGCGCATCGCCTCGATCTTCGCCGGCGCCACTATCTTCGCCTTCCTGGTGCTGCGTCTCGTCGGTGCGCTGGTGCAGTGGGCGGCAAGAAAAAGCCCGCGCGTGCGTTTCGTGGCACTCCGGCTCGCCATCGGCAACATCCACCGGCCGGGCGCCCTGACGCCATCGGTGGTGCTGTCGCTGGGGCTCGGGCTGACGCTCCTGGTGACGCTGGCGCTTATCGATGGCAATCTGCGGCAACAGATCTCCGGCAGCCTGCCGGAACGGGCGCCGAACTTCTTCTTCGTCGACATCCAGGGCAGCGATGTCGATGCGTTCTCCGCTCTGATCGGCAAGGAGGCGCCAAAGGGGACGCTGGCCAAGGTGCCGATGCTGCGCGGCCGGGTGATGGCGCTCAACGGCGTCGATGTCGACAAGGTCAAGGTGCCGGCCGAAGGCGCCTGGGTGCTGAAAGGCGATCGCGGCCTGACCTACGACGCCAGGCAACCGGAAAATGCGACGCTGACGGAGGGCAGATGGTGGCCGGACAATTATGCCGGCGAGCCGCTGGTTTCCTTCTCGGCGCATGAGGGCCAGGAGATCGGACTGAAGCTCGGCGACACCGTCACCGTCAATGTGCTCGGCCGCAATGTGACGGCGAGGATCGCCAATTTCCGCCAGGTCCAATGGGAAACGATGGGCATCAACTTCGTCATGGTGTTCTCGCCCAACGCATTCGCTGGCGCCCCGCATGGCTGGATGGCGACGCTGACCGAAAAGAACGCCACCACGGCCGATGATGCACGCATCCTCAATGCCGTCACCCGCGCCTTTCCCGCGGTCACGACGGTGCGGGTCAAGGATGCGCTCGATGTCGTCAACCGGCTGGTCGGGCAGCTCGGCACGGCGATCCGCGCGGCGGCCGGCGTGGCGCTGATCGCATCGGTGCTGGTGCTGGCCGGCGCGCTCGCCGCGGGAAATCGGGCGCGCATCCATGACGCGGTGGTGCTGAAGACGCTCGGCGCCACCAGGCGAACTCTGATCACGGCGTTTTCCCTCGAATACATGCTGATCGGATTGGCCACCGCCATCTTCGCGCTGGCCGCCGGCGGCATCGCGGCCTGGTACATTGTCGCCCGCATCATGACCCTGCCGTCGCATTTCATGCCGGAGGTGGCGGTGGCGACCATCGTCTTTGCGCTGGTGATCACCGTCGGAATCGGCCTCGCCGGCACCTGGCGGGTGCTCGGCCACAAGGCAGCACCGGTGCTGCGCGAGCTGTAATTTCAGGGCCTAAGCGGCCGTGGCGGATTAAATCTTGGTAAGGATGCAAGCTGGAAAGCCCGGGAATCCGCCTTTCGGCCCCTCACGAACCGTTACATCCGGTTACGGTCTTGTTCTTGACGCGAATAACCATCATATTTCGCCACAGGCATGCTGGAGCCCCGCCAGCGGCGCCTGGGTCCGTAAGAGGCCCGACACCGGACGGGGCAGAAGCAATAGAGGATTCCAATGGCTGATCCCATTCGCAACTATCAGACGTCGGCGGTGCCCGGCGTCCGCGCCGACATCGATCAGGGTCTGCGCGCCTATATGATCAAGGTTTACAATCTGATGGGGCTTGGCCTCCTCATCACCGGTCTTGCCGCGGTCGGCACGATCATGCTGGCCACCACCACCGATCCGGCCTCGGCTGTCGCAACGCTGCCGAGCGGCGAGATGCTGACGTCCTTCGGCTATGCGATCTTCGGCTCGCCGCTGCGCTGGGTGGTGATGCTGGCGCCGCTGGCCGCCGTGTTCTTCCTGTCGTTCAGGATTCAGTCGATGAGCGTCGCTGCCGCGCAGACGACGTTCTGGGTCTATGCCGGCCTCGTTGGCCTGTCGCTGTCGTCGATCTTCCTGGTCTACACCACGGCCAGCATCTCGCAGACCTTCTTCGCCACCGCCGCCGCCTTCGGCGCGCTGTCGCTTTACGGCTACACGACCAAGCGCGACTTGACGGCGATGGGCTCGTTCCTGATCATGGGCGTGTTCGGCATCATCATCGCGACGGTGATCAATATCTTCCTGCAGTCGTCGGCGCTGTCCTTCGCCGTTTCGGCGATCGGCGTGCTGGTCTTCGCCGGCCTCACCGCTTACGACACGCAGAAGATCAAGGAGATGTATTTCGAGGGCGACGCTTCCGATATCGCCGGCCGCAAGGCCATCATGGGCGCGCTGAGGCTCTATCTCGACTTCATCAACCTGTTCATGTTCCTGCTGCAGTTCATGGGCGACCGCCGCTAGAGCAGCTCGCTGTTTCAAGGAAACGGCGGACCGCTCTAAATTTTTGTTTTGACGCAATTCCGGACGGAAAACCGTTTCACACTTTTCCTGGAATTGCTCTAAGGCTTCGCATCATGGTCTGACTGGACCATCGGGTTTGGAAAGGGCGGCCCAACGGCCGCCCTTTTCTTTTGCGCCGACGTTTGCTGTTATCGGAGGCAGACAAAAGGCTTGCATAAAGAATGAGCAATATCGTGATTCGGGCGGCCAGCGCCGCCGACCTCGACACCATCACCGAAATCTACGCCGACGCGGTGACACACGGCACGGCGAGCTACGAGCTGGAGCCGCCCAGCCGCGCCGAGATGGGCACGCGATTCGCCACGCTCACGGCCGGCGGCTTTCCCTATCTGGTGGCGGAGAAGGACGGCGCCGTGCTCGGCTACGCCTATGCCGGCGCCTTCCGGCCGCGCCCGGCCTATCGCTTCATCGTCGAGGATTCGGTCTATGTCGCGCCTGATGCCAAGGGCCAGGGCATCGGTCTCAAGCTGATGCGGAGCCTGATCACGGCGGCCGAGGCGGCGGGTTTTCGCCAGATCGTCGCGGTGATCGGCGACGGCCATGCCGACAGCGCCTCGGTCAGGCTGCATGAAAAGCTCGGCTTTCGCCATTCAGGCCGCCTCGAAGGCTCCGGCTACAAGCACGGGCGCTGGCTGGACACGGTGTTCATGCAGCTGTCGCTGAATGGCGGCGCGTCACTGCCGCCGGATGCGGCTTCTTTGCCGGAGCGGAAGTTTCGGGGGGATAAAGAAGAATTGAAGAATTGAAGAATTGAAGAATTGAAGAATTGAAGAATTGAAGAACAAGAAGAGGCACTTACGTCAGGCGCTGAGTGCCTTTTTCCTCAATTCCTCAATTCCCAGCTCAGGCCTCGACCACTCTCAGCTTGCTGTCGAAGACACCGAGCACGCGGCCGAGTTCCTGGCCGCGTTTGAGGATGCGCCCGCCGGCGGCGATGACGGCGAAGGCGCCCTGTTTGCGGGCCAGTTTCGGGTCCTTGACGATCTGGAACAGCGGCACTTCGCTGGCGCGGCGGAAGACGGAAAACACCGCCCTGTCGGTCAGATGATCGATGGCGTAGTCGCGCCATTCATTGGCGGCGACCATGCGTCCGTACAACCTGAGGATCTGGTCCAGTTCACGCCGGTCGAAGCGCACCGGCTGGTCGAGGCGTGCGCTGCGCGCCTCGTGCAGCGGGATCAATATTGCGGATGCGTCACCATCCCCCATCCCGCCGCTGTCGTCAGTCATGCCTCGATCCTTCAAAATGAATCTTTGCCAACCAAAATTGGCCCCTTCGCGCTGCAATTGCAAGAGCCGGCGAAGCGGTCGCGGCGGTGCGCCTTTTCGGTCACGTCCAGTCACGTTTGCAAACCGCATGTTGGAATTGGTGATGCTTCGCCACATTTCCGCCGTTTTTTATCCGCGCTAATGCCCCAATCTCCGACGAATTTACCGGCGTTGCCTGAGACGGTTCGGTCCGGCACCGGCTCGTAAACCCCAAGCCCCCCGCCCACGGGTCTGCGTCGGATCGAACCAACCTCGGTTTTTCCTTGGAAAAATCGGGTGCGACGATCCCAAAACCTAAATGACCGGCGTCAGAAGCAAGCTGACGTCGGTTTTTTCATGCCTGAAGGTCCAGATCGGCGTAGACCTTGCCGGCGCTTGCGAGGTGACCGGGCAGGTGCCTGCTGGTGTCATTTAGGTCGGCGCGATCGCATGGCAAATCGGTTACGATACCGTCCACGTGGATGTCAAAGACGACACTCGCCTCGGTTTGAAGTCGACAGCAATCCTGTTCGGGGCAAGACCTGTATCGCCTGTTCTAGGCCTTTGCGGTCGCATCGCGGTCGCTGGGAGGCTGGTTATCAGGCATGTCCCTGCGATACGCCGCCGGAATGGCGGTGATCGCCGCTCATTTGGCAGGCTTGGCGTATTGACCTTCAGCGCCCGGAGCTGAATTCAGGCTTTTCCTGTCAAACATTTTGACCTGCGTGCTGCTGGCCTGCACGGCACTCGCCGGGACATGGTGAGGTTATGCGGCTTGCCGGAGTTGACTATAAGTCCTGGGCCTTGTTCGGGGGCTTGTGGATGAAGGCGGCGCCGAGAATGGGGCCTGGCATGCCGTCCTTGCCGACCGACTGCAAAAGCACGGCGCAGCCGCCCTTTTTGGTGATCTCGCTCATCGGCAACTCATAGCGCTGCGCCTTGCCGTGCCACATGCCGGCGGTCTGGATGCCGGTGACGGCGTTCCAATAAGTCATCTTGCGGCCGGAGTTCTCGCCCTGGGCGATCTTGACCGTCTGCGGCGGCTCGAAATAGACGATGACGACATGGGCGTCGCTCGGACCGGCGCCGGCATCGCCGACATCGATGATCACGCGGTCGCTGGTGCGGCTGACTTTGACGGGCACACGCATGCCTTCGCCGGATTTCGCCATGCGGGCGAGCGCGCCGTCGACCTCGCCGCGATTGGCGCCGTTGACATGCGCGCGGCCATTGAGCACCGCCTGCGGCGTATAGACGGAGCGACTGCCGAAGGCGCGCATGTAATCATTTTGCCGCTCGGTGTTTTCCTTGCGACTCAGCGTGTCCTTCCAGCCGAGATAGTCCCAATAGTCGACGTGATAGGACAGCGCGACAATGTCATCCTTGGTCGCAAGTTCGGCGAAGAAGGCATCGGCCGGAGGGCAGGAGCTGCAGCCCTGGCTGGTGAACAGTTCGACCACGCCGAGCGGCTTGTCGGGTGAGGGTTTTTCGGCCTGGATCCTTTCGGTCTCGCCGGCATGGCCGGCACCGGCAACCGCCGAGAAGGCCAGCGCGAAGGCTGCCAGCCAAAGTGATCTTCGCGAGGCCATGATCATTCCAATTCCCGCCGGTGGCGCCGGCTTTGTTCTGATTGTCTGAAATATGTGGCAGAAGCGGAAGTCAACGGGAAGTCACGTTGCAGTGAAATTTTGCCGGTGCAGCCGCAGGTAAGGCCGCAACAGGACCGACACTGCATTTCACGACGTGGTTCGATTAGGGAGTGGCATCACCATCATGTGGCAAACTCTCCTGACCCCTGTCGATCTCTATTGCGAGCGGACCGGGCCTGGACTTTGGGCCGAGCCCGCCAATGCTTTGACCAACCTTGCTTTCATTGCAGCGGGATTATGGGGTGTGCGGGAAGTACGCCGATGCAAGGCCGGCACCTTCGCCGAGGTGCTGGCCTGGTGGGTGGTAGCGATCGGCATCGGCTCGATTTGGGGCGCCGAAAGACAGTAGGCAGTAGGCAGTAGGCAGTAGGCAGTAGGCAGTAGGCAGTAGGGGCCTTATTCCCTACTGCCCAAGCCCTATTCCCTGGCTGCGGCTACGCAGCCAGATCGCGCAGCACGTACTGCAGGATGCCGCCGTTCTTGAAGTAGTCGAGCTCGTCCAGCGTATCGATGCGGCAGATGATCGGCACGTTCTTCACCGTGCCGTCGCCATAGGTGATCTTGGCGGTCATCGTCTGGCGCGGCTTGATGGTGCTCAGGCCGTCGATCTCGACCAGTTCGTCGCCCTTGAGGTTGAGCGAAGCCCAGGATGTGCCTTCCTCGAAGACGAAGGGGATGACGCCCATGCCGACCAGGTTCGAGCGATGGATGCGCTCGAAGGACCGGGCGATGACGGCGCGGACACCAAGGAGATTCGTTCCCTTGGCCGCCCAGTCGCGCGACGAGCCGTTGCCGTATTCGACGCCGGCGAAGATCACCAGCGGCACGCCTTCCTTCTTGTACTCCATCGCCGCGTCGTAGATCGATTCCTCTTCCTTCGACGGGTAGTGGATGGTGTAGCCGCCCTCGCGGCCGTTCTCGCCCAGCATGTGGTTGCGGATGCGGATGTTGGCGAAGGTGCCGCGCATCATCACCTCATGATTGCCGCGCCGCGTGCCGTACTGGTTGAAGTCGGCGACGCCGACGCCATGGTCGGTGAGGTACTTGCCGGCCGGCGAGGCGGCCTTGATCGAACCCGCCGGCGAGATGTGGTCGGTGGTGATCTTGTCGCCGAACAGGCCGAGCACGCGGGCGCCCTTGATGTCGCCGATCTTGCCGAAACCGGCGGTCATTCCGGCGAAATAGGGCGGGTTCTGCACATAGGTCGAGTTGTCGTCCCAGGCGTAGGTCTGGCCTTCAGGCGCCTTGACGTTCTGCCAGTACTCGTCGCCCTTGAAGACGTCGGCATATTTGCGGGCGAACAGCTCGCGGGTGACGTTCTTCTCGATGAATTCCTGGATCTCGGCCGAGCTCGGCCAGATGTCCTTGAGGTAGACCGGGTTGCCGTTCTTGTCCTCGCCGAGCGGCTCGGTCGTGAGGTCCTTGGTGACGGTGCCGGCCAGCGCATGCGCCACGACCAGCGGCGGTGACGCCAGGTAGTTGGCCTGCACGTCGGGCGAGACGCGGCCTTCGAAGTTGCGGTTGCCGGACAAGACCGCGGCAGCAATCAAACCTTTATCGTTGATGGTCTTGGAGATCGGCGCCGGCAGCGGGCCGGAATTGCCGATGCAGGTGGTGCAGCCGAAGCCGACCAGGTTGAAGCCGATCTGGTCGAGCTCCTTCTGCAGGCCTGACTTCTCCAGATATTCGGCGACCACCTGGCTGCCGGGGGCGAGCGAGGTCTTCACCCACGGCTTCTGCTTGAGGCCGAGGCGGTTGGCGTTGCGGGCCAGAAGGCCGGCGCCGATCAGCACGCTCGGGTTGGAGGTGTTGGTGCACGACGTGATGGCGGCGATGACGACGTCGCCATGGCCGAGATCATGGTCGGTGCCTTCGACGGCGTAGCGCTTGGAAATCTCCGCCGCCTTCTTGTATTCGGTGTCCATCGCCTTGGCGAAGCCGGCCGGAATGCCTTCCAGCGCGACGCGGCCTTCGGGCCGCTTGGGGCCGGCCATCGACGGTACGACGCTGCTCAGCTCGAGTTCGAGCAGGTCGGTGAAGACCGGGTCGGCGGAGCCGGCCTCGCGCCACATGCCTTGCGCCTTGGAATAGGCTTCGACCAGGGCGATGCGGCTTTCCTCGCGGCCGGACATTGTCAGGTAGCGGATGGTCTCCGCATCGACCGGGAAGAAGCCGCAGGTGGCGCCATATTCCGGCGCCATATTGCCGATGGTGGCGCGGTCGGCGAGCGTCATGTTGGAGAGGCCCGGGCCGAAGAATTCGACGAACTTGCCGACGACGCCCTTCTTGCGCAGCATCTGGGTGACGGTCAGCACCAGGTCGGTGGCGGTGACGCCTTCCTTGAGCTTGCCGGTGAGGCGGAAGCCGATGACTTCGGGCAAAAGCATGGAGACGGGCTGGCCGAGCATGGCCGCCTCGGCCTCGATGCCGCCGACGCCCCAGCCGAGAACGCCAAGGCCGTTGATCATGGTGGTGTGCGAATCGGTGCCGACGCAAGTGTCGGGATAGGCCGTGGTTTCGCCGTCCTCGGTGTTGGTCCACACCACCTGGCCGAGATATTCGAGGTTGACCTGGTGGCATATGCCGGTGCCGGGCGGCACGACGCGGAAGTTGCGGAACGCCTGCTGGCCCCATTTCAGGAACTTGTAGCGTTCCTCGTTGCGCTCATATTCGAGCTCGACATTGCGGGCGAAGGCCATCGGCGTGCCGAATTCGTCGACGATGACGGAATGGTCGATGACGAGGTCGACCGGCACCAGCGGGTTGATCTTTTGCGGGTCGCCACCGAGCGAGGCCATGGCGTCGCGCATGGCGGCAAGGTCGACCACGGCCGGAACGCCGGTGAAATCCTGCATCAGCACGCGGGCCGGGCGATAGGCGATCTCGACGCCGGCGGTGCCCTTGTCGGTCAGCCAGCCGGCCACCGCCTGGATCGATTCCTTGGTGACGGAGCGGCCGTCCTCATTGCGCAGCAGGTTCTCCAGCAGCACCTTCATCGAATAGGGCAGCTGGGCGATGCCGGTGAGGCCGTTCTTCTCGGCCTCGACGAGGTCGAAATAGGCATATTCGGTGCCGCCCGCGGTCAGCGTGCGACGGCAATTGAAACTATCGAGGGATTTTGACACGTGCGATCCGTCCTTGTCTGTTCAGCCTGAAAGGGAACGGACGCCGATGGCATGCAATCACGCGCAAAGGTGCGGGTACGGCCATTTCCGCTGTCCGTTCCCAAGCAACCCGAGCCGTTCAAGGCGGCGCGTGCGCTGGTTCGGCGCTAATTCTGTTCCCGCGCCGACCGCTGGCACGGATGCACCGCATATAGAGAATTTTCTGGAATAGTTCTAGACAGTCGAAAAGCAAATTTGTGCGATGCGGCAGCGACCGCGGAACATTGTTTTCAGGGCAGGCGAGGGATGCGGCTTATCGCCGAAAATCTGGGCGGCGAACGCGGCGGCGAGGCGGTTTTTTCCGGCGTCGGCTTTGCGCTCGATCAGGGCCAGGCGCTGGTCGTCACCGGGCCGAACGGATCGGGCAAATCGACCCTGCTCCGGATCATCGCCGGTCTGCTGCCGAAGGCCGAAGGCCGGCTGCTGCTCGAGAACGGCGGCGATGACTTTCCGTCGATCGCTTCGGCCTGCCATTATCTCGGACACCAGAACGCGATGAAGACGGCGCTAAGTGTCGTGGAAAACCTGCGCTTCTGGCGCGATTTCAATGGCCGTGGCGACTCGGGCGTCGAAGAGGCGCTGGATACGGTCGGGCTGGGTGGCGTCGGCCATCTGCCGTTCGGCTATCTCTCGACCGGGCAAAGGCGGCGCGCCGCGATCGCCAAGCTTTTGGTCAGCCATCGGCCGCTGTGGCTGCTCGACGAGCCAACGGCGGGATTGGACAAGGCGTCGGAGGCGCGGTTTGCCGGGCTGATGGCAGGGCACTGTGCCGGGGGTGGGATGATTGTCGCGGCGACGCATCTGCCGCTGGGGATCGAGGGGGCGGAGTTGAGGATGGGGGTAGCCGGTTGATGGCGGCACTCTACGGCGCCCCCCTCCGTCCTGCCGGACATCTCCCCCACGAGGGGGGAGATTGGCTGTTGGCTCGGGTTTCGCCAAACTACAGCATCGCAAGAAGTGCGTCGACGGCGAAGCTTGCGATCTCCCCCCTTGTGGGGGAGATGGCCGGCAGGCCAGAGAGGGGCGTCACAGAACACCGTCCTCAACAAGGGACCACATCGTAATGTGGTCCCTCTTTGCCCGCGACATCCGCCTCAACATCCGTGCCGGCGGCGGCGCGTTGACCGGCGTCATCTTCTTCCTCGCCGTCATCGCCACCATTCCGTTCGGCGTCGGGCCGGACCTGAAGCTGCTTTCCCGCATCGGCCCGGCGATCCTGTGGATCGGCGCGCTGCTTGCCTGCCTGCTTGGGCTCGACCGGCTGTTCCAGGCGGACCGCGAGGACGGCTCGCTCGATCTGCTGGTGCTGGGCAACGACCGGCACATGCTGGCGCTGACGGTGCTGGTGAAATGCCTGGCGCATTGGGCGGGCAGCGTTCTGCCGCTGGTCGTCGCTGCTCCCCTGCTCGGCCTGTTCATGAACATGGAGCCGCTCGCGATCGGCGCGACGGCGCTGACCCTGCTGGTCGGCACGCCGGCCATCACCTTCATCGGCGCTGCGGGTGCCGCGGTGGCGGTGGCGCTGCCGCGCGGCGGGCTTCTGATCTCGGTGCTGGTGCTGCCGCTGACCATACCGGTGCTGATCTTCGGCGTTTCGGCGAGCTACGGCGCGACGGCCAATCCCGATCCTTTCCTGCAGCCCTTCCTCATTCTTGCCGCGCTGACGCTGTTTCTTGCCGTGCTGGGGCCGGTCTCGGCGGCGCTTGCGCTGCGGCATGGAACGGATTGAGCGAGGTTTGGCATGGTTTGCGCGACATCAAGGCGGCGGCGCGGCGGCCACGTATGTTTGAAACCGCGGCGCGTTGCGCAGCCATGGGCATGTCGCTAAGGGAAAGCATGATCGAACGAGGCAGACGGCTGGAAAGAGGCATGCCGATGGAGCGGGAGGCATGAGTGCGCACGCCCTCTATGTCACGGCCGCCTATGGCATCACGGCGGTTGTTCTGGCCGGGCTGATCGGCTGGATCCTGCTTGATCAAAAGGGGCGCAAGCGCGATCTTGCCGAGCTGGAAGCAGCCGGCGTGCGGCGGCGTTCCGACAAGGCGGAGGCGGAGAAATCGTGAGCGGCGAGACCGAAACACCGACGCGCGGTCGCCGCCTGTTCGTCCTGTTGCCGCTGCTGGTTTTTCTCGGCCTGGCGGGCTTGTTCCTGTGGCAGCTGTTATCGGGACGCGATGTCTCGGAAGTGCCATCGGCGCTAATCGGCCTGCCGGCGCCGCAGACCAATCTGCCGGCACTGGAGGGATCAAATCTGCCGGGGCTTGATTCCAGGGCGTTCGCCGGCAAGGTCACGCTGGTCAACGTGTTCGCATCATGGTGCGCGCCGTGCCGCGAAGAGCACCCGGTGCTTCTGGCGCTGGCGCAGGACAAGCGGTTCACGATGGCGGCGCTGAACTATAAGGACCAGCCGGAAAACGCCCGCCGGTTCCTCGGCGACCTCGGCAATCCGTTCCAGGCCATCGGGGTCGACGAAGCCGGCCGCACGGCAATCGACTGGGGTGTCTACGGCGTGCCGGAAACCTTCGTCATCGGCAAGGACGGCAAAATTGCCTACAAGCATGTCGGCCCGCTGACGGCGGAAGCGGCGCGGGATGTGTTGCTGCCGCAAATCGACAAGGCACTGGCCGTGCCGAACTGACGGCGATCTCTTGCTTCGTCATTCTACGGCGAAGCGAAGCGACGCGGCGCAGACCCCTGGAGCTGCTCTGCAGCCCAAGGAATCCATGCCGGGACGTTGGTTAAAGGATACTTCAGATCAGAATAGGCGTTGCGGACAGCGGTAGACAGAAATTCTGCACCGCTGCGGCGCTCGAAGATCACGGCATGGATCCCTCGGGCTGCTGAGCAGCTCCAGGGGTCTTCGCTCCGCTTCGCGTCGCTACGCCCAAGGATGACGAACGTGATAGGTCGACCGAATACTCAGCCGTAGATCTGCTTGTGGATCTGGTAGAGCATTTCCGAACGGTCGGCGCGCATGTCTGCCAGATCGCGGCTGGTGAAGCTGTCGATTTCGGCGACGAGGCGGTTGTAGTGCTTGCGCTTGGCGATGTTGTTGCGAGCGCGGGTCATGAGATCGTTGAAGATCATAGCAAGGGTCCTTCTGTGCCGCATTCTGGCGGCGGTTTCTTCCTCCCTTGGTCGATACGGAACATGACATAGTAATGGTGCGTTGCAAAAAGAAGATGTTGCAATGCACCATTGCACGCAGCGCATAGCCGGTTAATCGAGTCCTAAGGCGCGTCCTGCATGGCCGGTCGTGGGCCAGCCCCGGTCGCACGGCGGTTTCCTCCCTGTTTTGTCATACAAATTGCGAAGGCCGCGTCTTGCCAGATCGATCGCGGGCTGGCTTGATCCAGCATCACGTGATGCTGGGAGGAAAATGCATGGCGGCCGCAGACTATTACGAGGTTCTCGATCCGCGCTTCGCGCGGCTGTTCAACGGCAACGCGCAGGTGGACAAGCTGTTCACCGGATGCCGCTGGGCGGAGGGGCCGGCCTGGTTCGCCGCCGGCCGCTATGTCGTCTGGTCCGACATCCCGAACAACCGCATGCTGCGCTATGACGAGACCGACGGCAGCGTCAGCGTCTTCCGCCAGCCCTCGGGCAATTCCAACGGCAACACCGTCGACCGGCACGGCCGGCTGGTCACCTGCGAGCATTCGGGCCGCCGCGTCAGCCGCACCGAGCATGACGGCTCGGTCACCACTATTGCCGCCAAATGGAAGGGCAAGCGGCTGAACTCGCCCAACGACGTGGTGGTGAAGTCCGACGGCTCGATCTGGTTCACCGATCCGAGCTACGGCATCGACACCGACTATGAGGGCGACAAGGCCGAGAGCGAGATCGGTGCCTGCTACGTCTACCGGGTCGATCCCCACAGCGGCGAGGTCGAGGCCGTCATCACCGATATGGTGCGACCCAACGGGCTCGCCTTCTCGCTCGACGAAAGCCTGCTCTATGTCGTCGACACCGGCCGCACCCATGGCGCTGAGAATCCGGCGCATATGCGGGTGTTCAACGTCGGCAAGCACGGCAAGAAGGTGTCGAGCGGCAAGGTCTTCGCCGACTGCACCGCCGGCCTGTTCGACGGCTTCCGGCTCGACGCCGACGGACGCATCTGGACCAGTGCCGCCGACGGCATCCATTGCTACGATCCCGACGGCACACTGATCGGCAAGGTCAAGGTGCCGGAGGTGACCGCCAATTGCGTGTTCGGCGGCGCCAAGCTGAACTGCCTCTACATCGCCGGCACGACCTCGCTCTATTCGGTGCGGCTGATGGTAAACGGGGCCAAGACTTTTTGAGAGACCGTTTGGAAACTCTACTCTGGCGGCCATCTGAAGGCGTTTTCTGCGCTTCCGGTGCTCACGGACCCAAATGTCCGCTGCGCTCCGGTTCTCGAAACCACCATCATATGTCTCGCCAGAGCGAATTTCGAAACGGTCTCTCAGCGGCGCTAGCTATTTGAAAAGGAGGTCGTCATGCCATTCGTCAACATCCGCATCGTCAAGGAAGTGATAGCCGCCGATCCGGCAGGCAAGAAGGCTGACATCGCCAAGAAGGTCACGGCGGCCATCATGGAGGCCACCGGACTTGGCAATGACGATGTCTGGGTGGTGTTCGAGGAGGTCAACGCGCGGGACTGGTATGTCGGCAAGACCGATGTCGAGACGCTGCGGAAGGGGTAGGGCGTTGCGACGTTTGACTGCGGGCGCACCCTTTCCTTCGTCATCCTCGGGCTTGACCCGAGGATCCATGCCGTGACCTCCGACGTGGAGTGCTGCGGTGCAGAATTCTGTAAGGATTGCAATGCCTTGACGTCACGGCATGGATCCTAGGGTCTGCGCTGCGTCGCTTCGTTCCTTGCGCCCTAGGATGACGACCCTATGTTTGCCCGCGTATGAACTCCGCGAAACCCTGCACCGCATCGCGCATCGCCACCACATTTCCCGGCTCCGCAAGGATGCCCTCCACCTCCGGCGGCTTCTTCCCCAGCAGGGCAATTTCCAGCCCACCATCATACATCGCGAACGACATCGTCCGCATGATCTCAGCCAGCGCGGCACGGGCGAACAGCGAGCGCGGCGAGGCGTGGGCCAGCATGGCGGGCTTGGCGACGGCGGCGTCGCGCGAGACCAGCCAGTCGAGCGCGTTCTTCAGTCCGCCCGGCACGCCATGGGCATATTCGGGGCAGGAGACGATGATGCCGTCGGCGCCGGTGACGGCATCGATGAATTCGGCCGCTTCGCTCGGCGTGCGCTCGCCCTCGTCGTCGGGATTGAAGATCGGCAGACGGCTGAGCCCGTCATAGACGGTGACGCGGCAGCCCGCCGGCGCGTTGCGCGCCAGTGCCGCGACCAGGGCAGAATTGGTGGAGGCGGCCCGCAGGCTGCCGGAGATGGCGAGAAGGTTCAGCACAGCGTGGGATCGGTCCGGCGCGAATCGCTGGGAAACCTACCACATCGTCTGCTTGTATTCCTCGTCGAGCCAGCGGTCGGTCGCCTCGGCCGAATCGGCAACCACCAGCTGGTCGCGCAGGATCTGGCCGAGCGTCGGCAGCGTCGCGCGGTCGTACCAAGTGTCCGGCTTCCACAGATCGGAGCGCATGAAGGCCTTGGCGCAATGCATGTAGGCCGCCTTGACCGTGACCACGGTGACGCTTTGCGGCTCCTTGCCGTCGACGGCGAGGCGCTCGCGCAAACCGGCGTCGACGGTGATGCGGGCATCGCCATTGACGCGCAGCGTCTCGTTCATGCCGGGGATGAGGAAGAGCAGTCCGACCGAGGGATTGCGCAGGATGTTCTCCAGCGTGTCCAGCCGGTTGTTGCCGGGCCGGTCGGGGATGGCGATGGTCCTGTCGTCGAGAATGGCGGCGAAGCCCGGCTTGTCACCTTTCGGCGTCACGTCGGCATTGCCTTCGCCGTCGGACGAGCCGATCAGCACGAAGGGGCTCTTGCCGATGAAGGAGCGGCAGTGGCCGTCGAGTGCCTTCAGCTCCTTGCGGATGGAACCGTCGGTAGGCCGTGGCGTCTTGTAGATCGTCCTCAGCTCTTCGTGCGTGGTGACGAATTCCATGGCCCTCTCCCTGTTTGCCTACTTGCCAGCCTTCTCTTCCCCGCTTGCCTTGTCGTCCAGCGAATGGCGCAGGATCAGCGGCATCTGGCTGAAAGTGAACAGAAGCGTGATCGGCATGATGCCCCAGACCTTGAAGGTAACCCAGGCGTCGGTGGAAAAATTGCGCCACACCACTTCGTTGACGACGGCCAGGAAAAGGAAGAACAGGCCCCAGCGGAAGGTGAGCTTGCGCCAGCCTTCGGCATCGAGCCTGAAGGCCGAATCGAAGACATAGCCAAGCAGCGATCTGCCGAAGTAGAGGCCGCCGAGCAGCACGCCGCCGAACAGCGTGTTGACGATGGTCGGCTTCATCTTGATGAAGATGTCATCCTGCAGATAGAGCGTCAGCGCGCCGAAGATGAAGACGACGACGCCCGACACCATCGGCATGATCGGCAGCGTGCGCGTCAGCAGCCATGAGGCGATCAGCGCGATGGCCGTGGCGGCCATGAACAGGCCGGTGGCGACGAAGATCGGGCCGCCGAATTCGCCCAAAACAGGGAATTTCTGCACCAGCCACTCGCCGCGCGCATTGGCGAAGAAGAAGACCAGCAGCGGCCCTAGCTCCAGCACCAGCTTGAGCACGGGATTGACGCCTTCCTTCTTCTCTTTCTGCGGGTCGGACGGATCGCGTTCGAGAATGGGTGGGTTCATGATCTTCCTTCTTACGCACGATCCCCTTGAAAAGGGATCATGCCGTTACGCCACTCCAGCGATCGCCCTGGCGAATTCGCTCGCGGAGAAAGGTTCGAGGTCGTCGACCTGCTCGCCGACGCCGATGAAATAGACCGGCAGTTTGTGCTTTGCCGCGATCGCCACCAGAATACCGCCGCGCGCCGTGCCGTCCAGCTTGGTCATCACCAGGCCGTTGACGCCGGCGATGTTGCGGAAGATCTCGACCTGGTTGAGCGCGTTCTGGCCGGTGGTGGCGTCGACCGTCTGCAGCACCGTGTGCGGCGCTTCCGGATCGAGCTTGCCGAGCACGCGCACGATCTTCTCGAGTTCCGCCATCAGTTCGGTCTTGTTCTGCAGGCGGCCGGCGGTGTCGATGATCAGCACGTCGGAGCCGGCTTCCTTCGCCTTCTCGAAGGCGTCATAGGCGAGGCCGGCCGCATCGGCGCCGAGCTTGGAGGCGATGACGGGCGATTTCGTCCGTTCGCCCCAGATCTTCAGCTGTTCGATCGCGGCGGCGCGGAAGGTGTCGCCGGCGGCGAGCATCACCGACAGGCCGCCATCGGTCAGTTTTGCCGCCAATTTGCCGATGGTGGTGGTCTTGCCGGTGCCGTTGACGCCGACCACCAGGATGACATGCGGCTTGTGTGAGAGGTCGAGTTCCAGCGGCCGGGCGACAGGGGTCAGCACCTTCTCCACCTCGGCTGCCATGACGGTGCGGACATCCGTATCGGAGACGTCCTTGCCGTAGCGGCTGGCGGCCAGCGCGTCGGTGATACGAAGCGCCGTTTCCATGCCGAGATCGGCGCGGATCAGCACGTCTTCGAGGTCCTGCAGCGTGTCCTCGTCCAGCTTGCGCTTGGTGAAGACGCCGGCGATGTTGCCGGTGAGCTCGCGCGAGGAACGGGCAAGCCCGTCCCGCATGCGCTGGAACCAGGAGCGCCGCGGTGCCGGCTCCGGTGCCTTCACCGGCTCGGCCTTCTGCTCGACCTTTTTGGTGACGGTCACCTTGCCGGGAGCGGGTTTCGGTTCCGGCTTCGGTCGTGGGACGGGCTGCGGCTCGGGCGCGATCTCGGCAATGACGGGCTGCGTCTCGACCGGCGCCGGCTGGCGAATGGGACGAGCAATTTCCGCCAGCGGAGCTTCCGGCGCAGCCTCGACGGTTGGC
Organism: Mesorhizobium japonicum MAFF 303099; assembly: GCF_000009625.1. NCBI lineage: Bacteria > Pseudomonadati > Pseudomonadota > Alphaproteobacteria > Hyphomicrobiales > Phyllobacteriaceae > Mesorhizobium > Mesorhizobium japonicum. The sequence goes on along the minus strand of NC_002678.2, from coordinate 3,439,254 downwards.
GTCGACTCTTTTGCAGGTTCACGCGGCTCCTCAACCTCTTCCGGCGGCCGGGGCGAGGGACGTGTCGGTGCTTGAGGGGCGGCGCCTGCCTCTGAAGTCGGCTGTGCGGAAGGAGCGGCCGGTGGCGACACTTCAACGGGCGCGGGCGTCTCGACCGGGATCTCGGCAGGCGGGACCGGCACTTCGATCGGCGCCGGTTCGGGCTGCCTTTCCGGGCGCGGCGGCGCAATCTCCGGCTCAGCTGGCGCGGGAGGGACTTCTTGCGGCTGCGGTTCGGGGGCGGGCTCCGGGGCGGCGGGGGGAAGCGGAATTTCCTCGGGCGCCGGCGGCTCTGCGGGCTCTGGCGCAGGTGCCGGTTCCTCTTGCGGCGCGGGCTGCGGCAGGGGTTCCGGCTCGGCGGGAACCGTCGGCTCCGGCGTGGGCGGGATGGTCGGAGCGGTCTGCGGTGCCGGTTCCTCGACAGGCGACGGTTCCGGAGCAGTTACTTCCGGTTCGGCGGGTGAAAGCGCGACCTCGGCCTCGGGCAGGGGCTCCTCGCGCTTCAGAAATTCCGGAACAACCTGTTCGGCAGCCGGCTTCAGCGCATCGAGCTGGTCCCATTTGATCGGGGGCAGCGGGGCGGTCTCGTCGACGCGCTCCTCGACAACCTCTTTCTTGCCGAACGAAAATATCTTCTTGAAAAAACCAGCCATGCTTTGCGTTTCTCAGGCGGCGCGTGCGGCAAGCGGCACTGCGTTGAGCCGGGCGCCATCGTGGCCAGTAATTGTCGCTTCGACGATCTCGCCGGGCGCGCCGGTGCCGAGTGCGGCGAGGGTAAATCCTTCGGTGCGACCGAGACCATCGCGCTCGATCAGGATCGACTGACGGGTTCCAGGCAGCGAGGACAGATGGCGCCGATAGGCGGCTTCGCCGGCGGCGCGCAAACGGGCGGCGCGCTGCTTGACCACCTCGCGGCGGACCTGTGGCATGCGCGCGGCGGGCGTGCCCTCGCGCGGTGAAAACGGGAAAACATGGAGATGGGTCAGGCCACATTCCTCGACGATTTTTATCGAGTTCTCGAACATGGCGTCGGTCTCGGTCGGGAAGCCGGCGATGATGTCGGCGCCGAAGACGATTTCAGGACGCAATTTGCGCACATCCTCGCAGAAACGGATCGACTGGTCGCGCAGATGCCTTCGCTTCATGCGCTTCAGGATCATGTCGTCGCCGGACTGTAACGACAGATGCAAATGCGGCATCAGCCTGGGTTCGGTGGCGATGGCATCGAGCAAATCGTCGTCGGCCTCGATGGAATCGATCGAAGATAGCCGCAGGCGCTTCACGTCAGGCACCTGCTTCAGAATGGTCTTCACCAGTCTGCCGAGTTTTGGCGCTCCCGGCAGATCGGCGCCGAAGCTGGTCATGTCGACGCCGGTCAGCACGATCTCGGCATAGCCGTTGCCGGCGAGCCGCTTGACCTGCTCGACCACGGCGCCCATCGGCACCGAGCGCGAATTGCCGCGACCGTAAGGAATGATGCAGAAGGTGCAGCGGTGGTCGCAGCCATTCTGCACCTGCACGAAGGCGCGGGCGCGGCCTTCTATGGCGTCGACCATGTGGCCGGCGGTCTCGCGCACCGAGAAGATGTCGTTGACGCGGGCCTTCTCGGTGTCGTTGACGCCGAAATCCGGCAGCGCGCGGTACGAGTTTGCCTTCAGCTTCTCTTCATTGCCAAGCACGAGATCGACCTCGTCCATGGCGGCGAATTTTTCCGGCTCGGTCTGCGCGGCGCAGCCGGTGACGATGATGCGCGCCCCAGGGTTGTCGCGGCGCGCCTTGCGGATCGCCTGCCTGGCCTGGCGCACCGCCTCGCCGGTGACGGCGCAGGTGTTGAAGATCACGGCGCCGCCTTGCAGCGCGCCAAGACCGGCGCTTTCGGCCTCGCGTCGCATCACTTCGGATTCATAGGTGTTCAGCCGGCAGCCGAATGTCACCACGTCAATGCGGTTGGGGGCCTCGGAAAGGGAGCCGTCGACGTCCGGGCTCCTGGGCAGAGCAACCGACATCAGGCCGCGCTTTCGGTGTCGCGGGCCCAGGTGCCGGTCGAGGGATCGAAGCTGCCGGAAAATTCCCACTCGGCGGCACCGGTCAGGATGACGTGGTCGTTATCTAGCCATTCGACATGCAGCGTGCCGCCGCCGGGCGTCAAAAGGTTGACGCTGCGGCCGGTGCGCCTGGTGCGGGCCGCGGCCACCACCGATGCGCAGGCGGCGGAGCCGCAGGCCTTGGTCAGGCCGGCGCCGCGTTCCCAGGTGCGGATGATCATGCTCTCGGGCGAGGTCACCTGGGCGATGGTGATGTTGGCGCGCTCGGGAAAGATCGGGTGGTTTTCGAGCAGCGGGCCGAAACGTTCGAGCTCATAGGACCAGACGTCGCGGTCGACCCAGAAGATGGCGTGCGGGTTGCCCATCGAGACGGCTGAGGGCGAATGCAGCACCGGCGCGTCGATCGGGCCGATCTGCAATTCGATCATGCGGGTGTCGCGGAACTCCTCGGCGAGCGGGATCTCCTGCCAGCCGAAATGCGGCATGCCCATGTCGACCGAGATCGTGCCGTCGGCATGCTCCCGGGCATTGAGAATGCCGGCGCGGGTCTCGAAGGTGAAGGTCTTTTGCCCGGTCTCGGCGGCGAGCGCCTGGACGACGCAACGCATGCCATTGCCGCAGGCCTGTGCACTGGTGCCGTCGGAATTCAGGATGTCGACATAGTAGGCGGTGCCCGGCGTCCTCGCATCATGGATCGCCATGATCTGGTCGAAGCGGGTCGCGGCATCTCCGTTCAGCGCAAGGGCGGCGGCCGCCGTCACCTGATCGGCACGGCCGCGCATATCGGCGACGATGATCTCGTTGCCGATGCCGTTCATCTTGGCGAAAGGGGCAGTGCTTGCCATAGCTCCGCGAAATTCCGTGTCCGTTTGGCGCTATATGGCGGAAACGGGCGGGAATTACCAGTGCGCAGGCGTGTTCAGCACGGCGAAGACGCCGGACCTGGCCACGGCGAAGACGCCGGACTGGCCACGGCGAAGACGCCGGACTGGCCACGGCGAAGACGCCGGACTTAGGTCACCGCAAAGATGCCTAGCACCACCAGCAGGAAGATGACGAGAACGATGCCGATGAGGATGCGCGCGCCGGTGGCCGCGGCTCCGGCCAGCGCCGGCATGCCAAGCAGGCTTGCCGCGGCGGCGACGATAAGCAGGATGATGATCCATTTGATCATGGGAATGCCTCGCAAACCGACAGATTTCAAAACCGCATGAAGAACGCTTCTGTCGTGCCTGGGTTCCCGGGCTTGCGAGGCGACGTCAGTGAAAGAACCTAAAGCGAGTCACGTTGAAACGGACTCATGCGAGGCGCTTTAGGTCTCTGCTGTTATGCATGTCGTTCTCCCAAAACCGAGATCACTTTTGGGCGACATGCATTAGCCGGCGATCTCGATATCGGTGCTGAATGGCGCCGTCTTGGTCGAATTCTGGTCATGCATGAGGAAGTTGCACTTGTATTTCCCGGGCGGCAGTCCATCGAGCGACAGGTCGGGCTTGAAGAAGAGTTCGCGGTTGTGCGAGCGGGAAGCGACCTGCACGCTGCCGATCTTCTCGAAGGTGCCCAGAGCTTCGCCCGAGTCGGAAAGCACGGTGAAGTCGATGGAAAGCGCGATCTGGCTGTTGCCGAGGCCGTCCGAGCCATAGCCATAGCCGACCGGTTCCATATAGAGCACGACCTTCTCGCCTGGCTTGTAGATGTGATTGGCACGCTCGCTGTAGATGCCGAAGCCGCCGGCCGAATCGACCTGTTTGACATTCTGCACGGCGAGCGGCATCGCTTGCCACAAGGCCTCCTCGGCGCCGCGGAATTTCTCCAGCGCGCCGGCTCCGTCACCTGCCTGCAGCGCCTTTTCGGCATCGGCGGCGAGATCCGTGATTTCACCCGCGAAAGCCGCCGGCACCGAAATTGCCAGCACCATCAGCGCTGCAAGGATAGATTTCATCTGCATTCCCTTTTTTGCTGGGCGGACCATCGGCGAAAATGATGGTGCCGTAAATGGCCAATGCAGACTTCAGCGGTGGTCGATCTCCGGCACGTCCCAAACCTCGCCGGGTTGCAAGGCGCGAAAGCGCTCCTGCGGCAGGCCCTCGGCGTCCAGCGCCTCGGCCAGTTTGCGGACCGGCTCGTCCATCGGTTCGTCGGTGAGGTGGAAAGTGCCCCAGTGGCAGCCGGCGGCGAAGGCGGCCTTGCATAGCTTCATGCCTTGCACCGCTTCCCTGGGGTTCTGGTGCTGCGGCGCCATGAACCAGCGCGGCTCATAGGCGCCGATCGGCAGGATGGCGAAGCGGAAGCCGCCATGTTTGTCCGCCATCAGCCGGTAGTTGATGCCGTCGTGGAAGCCGGTATCCCCGGCGAAATAGAGTTTGCCGCCCGGCGTCTCGATGACGAAGCCGGCCCACAGCGCCATGCGCCGGTCGCGGGCGCCGCGCGCCGACCAGTGATGCGCCGGCTCGATGTGGATGGCGGCGCGGTCAGCGATGTCGACCTTGTCTCCCCAGTCATGCGCCGAAAGCCGCATATCGGGAACCGCCTCGCCGATCAGCACATCGTTGCCGAGCGGCGTCACCACCAGCGGATCGTGCTTCTCCTTCAGCCGCTTCAGCGTGGCGAGGTCGAGATGGTCGTAATGGTTGTGGCTGACCAGCACGAGGTCGATCGGCGGCAGATCGTCGAAGACGATGCCCGGCGCATTGACGCGTTTTGGCCCGGCGAAGGAAAACGGCGAGGTGCGTTGCGACCAGACCGGGTCGGTGAGGATGTTCAGCCCGGCCGTCTGGATCAGCAAGGTCGAATGGCCGACCATGGTTACGGTGAGGTCGGTGCCTTCGACCTTCGCGGCGGGCCTTGCCTGCGGAAAGGGGCTCGGGCTGGTCGCTGGCCATTTCGCGCGTTGGCCGTTGAACTGCCATTTCAGCAGATCGGTGAAGCGGCCGGGCATCTGGCCGCCGGGGTTGAAGAACAAGGTGCCATCGAAATGGTCGCTGGGCGGACCGCTGTAATAGCGGTTGGCGGCTTTCTTTCTCGCGGCCAAGGTATGCTCCAGCGGGTTTCGGCCCCTAGACATAGGCGTTGCGCCGGTTGGTGCAAGCATTTGCAGGGCGAATGCGCGGTCGCGGCCGAACTCCACGGATTTGAGCGGCGAGCGGACATGGCAGGTTGAGATTGCGATAAATTTGCAACAATCTTGCCGCAAACCCTATTTTAACCATATCGGGTTGAAATTTCGCCACCTTCTCCATCTTGGTGGGAGGTGATATTGCGCGGACGGCTTCCCCCCAGCCGGATCCGACGGAGGTTGTAATGAATTTTTCGAAAAGCGGTCTTGTGGCCGTATCGCTGGCGGCGCTCGTTGCGAGCGGTTGCTCAACCTCACGCTTCTCGTCCATGGACGACCAGCAACCGGCGCCGCTGCAGCCGGCGCCGGCCGGCCAGGTGACCTCCAATCAGCTGCCGCCGCCGGCCTCGCCCGGCAGCACCGACCCGTCGAAGTTCCCGACCGCGCCGGCGAACACGCAGGTTGCGTCCTTGCCGCCGGACGGTCAGGCCCCCGCCGGCGCCTCGGATCTCAGCGCGGCAGCCGTCGCCGGTGTCTGGAATGCCAGCGTTTCCGGGCAGAGCTGCAAGATCGCGACGCCGCAGACCAAGTTCGGCGCCGGCTTCCGCGCCGGGCCGCTGCATTGCCCCGCGCCCATCGACGGCATCAAGTCGTGGAACGTCGCCGGCAAGCAGCTGACGCTTTACGACGAGAATGGCGGCTCGCTGGCGCGGCTCTATTCCTCGGGCGGCTCGAAATTCGACGGCCAGACTTCCAACGGTCAGCCGATTTCGCTTACAAGGTAGCCCGATCTCCCCGGTGCATGTCGCCCGAACTGGGGCTCCGGTTTTGGGGCAACGACGTGCATGAAAAAAGACGTGACCGATGCATCTGCGTGACGGCCTCCAGACCCATGCGACCGTCAGGCAGCGCTACGACCACCTGGTGGAAACCGGCGCGATCGGACGCGATCCGGCGCAGGAGCGGATCGCCGCCGCGCTCGACCGGCTGACCGACGAGATCTCGGCCAAGCGGCTGGCGCACAAGTCCAGCGCGCTGGGCTGGCTGTTTGCCCGCAAGCGCGAGACGCATGAGGCCGTCAAAGGCCTCTACATCCATGGCGGCGTCGGTCGCGGCAAGACCATGCTGATGGACATGTTCTTCGAACTGCTGCCGGTCCGGCGCAAGCGCCGCGTCCATTTCAACGACTTCATGGCCGATGTGCAGGACCGCATCCAGAAGCACCGGCAGGCACGCAAGAACGGCGACGTCAAAGAAGACGATCCGATCCCGCCGGTGGCCAAGGCGCTGGCCGAACAGGCCTGGGTGCTGTGCTTCGATGAGTTCTCGGTTACCGACATCGCCGACGCGATGATCCTGTCCAGGCTGTTTTCGGCGCTGTTCGCCAATGGCGTCGTGCTGATCGCCACCTCGAACGCGGCGCCGCAAAATCTCTACCGCGATGGGCTCAACCGCCAGCTGTTCCTGCCGTTCATTGGCATTCTGGAACGGCACGCACAGGTGCTGTCGCTCGACAGCGACAAGGATTACCGGCTGGAAAAGCTTGCTCGCACGCCGGTCTATGTCACGCCGGCTGACGCGGCGGCCGACAAAGCGCTCGACGAGGCCTGGCGAACGATGACGCGCGGCGCGCCGACAGCCGCGACCTCGCTGACGCTGAAGGGCCGGCAGGTTCTGGTGCCGGCCGCCGCCGGTGATGCGGCGCGGTTTTCCTTTGCCGATCTGTGCGAAAAACCGCACGGCGCGCGCGATTTCCTGGCGATCGCAGGGCGCTTCTCGACCGTCTTCATCGACCACGTGCCGGTGCTGGGCGAAGGCAAGCGCAACGAGGCCAAGCGCTTCATCCTGTTGATCGACACGCTTTACGATCATCATGCGCGGCTGGTGGTGAGCGCCGAGGCGGCGCCGCAAGAGCTTTATGTGGCCAAGCGCGGCGTCGAGGTGTTCGAGTTCGAGCGCACGGCCTCACGCCTGATCGAGATGCAAAGCCGCGATTGGCTGGAGGACTGGGCGGAGCGGCGGAAAGAAAGGGCGGCGCCGGCTGAGGCGCCGCAGGCTCAGGCCCTACCTTCGCCGTCCTAGGCTGAGGGACCCAAGCAGAGCGAAGGCCCTGATCACTAAAGCCTGTACGCATACATGACGAAACTCTCGGCTTCCCCATGCGGCTCCTTGCGCGATTCATAAAGCGCGCGGGCCGGAAGATTGTCGGGTTCGGTGCCCACCCAGGCCTCCTCGCAGCCATTCTCCCTGCCGATCGCGAACATCGCGTCGAGCATTCTGCGCGCGATCCCCTGGCGCTGGAATTTGGGCGAGACGCCGACCTCATCAATGTAGAGTTCCGCAACCTTGTCGGGATGGCGGTGGATCACCGCCGCGCATTGCCCGACGACCACGCCATCGGCGAGCGCCACGACCATGAAATGGCCGGGTTGGCTGAGATAGGCTGCCAATCTATCCGGCCTGACCGGTTCGTCGAACACATCCTCGGCGATCCGCATCACAAGGGCGTCATCGCCTGCCTCAAGCCTTACGATCTCCATACTCATTGTGTAAATTCTCCCAAGTCGGCTCACAAACTTTGACGTTTACGTAAGTCCCAATCCATCTAACCGATTGAAAATGTTCACTCCAAAATAATCGTTTGAATTTATCTTGCACCGGGGCTATTGGGTGCGGCGAAATCTCGCGGGTTTCCTCGGCATTCCGGCCTCTTCCTCGACGCCGTCATCAAGTCGTCAAAGATTTGGGCGCAGTCACAGACAAAGGGAAAACATCCTCACATGGCACGCAACAAGATAGCGCTTATCGGCTCGGGCATGATCGGCGGCACGCTGGCCCACATGATCGGCCTCAAGGACCTCGGCGACGTGGTGCTGTTCGATATTGCCGAGGGTATTCCGCAAGGCAAGGGGCTCGATATCGCGCAGTCGTCGCCGGTCGATGGTTTCGATTCCCGGCTGACCGGCGTCAACGACTATGCCGGCATCGAGGGTGCCGACGTCTGCATCGTTACAGCCGGCGTGCCGCGCAAGCCTGGCATGAGCCGCGACGATCTGCTGGGCATCAACCTCAAGGTCATGGAACAGGTCGGCGCCGGTCTGAAGAAGTATGCGCCCAAGGCCTTCGTCATCTGCATCACCAATCCGCTCGACGCCATGGTGTGGGCGCTGCAGAAGTTTTCCGGCCTGCCCAAGACCCATGTCGTCGGCATGGCCGGCGTGCTCGACAGCGCGCGCTTCCGCTATTTCCTGGCCGAGGAATTCAAGGTCTCGGTCGAGGACGTCACCGCCTTCGTGCTCGGCGGCCACGGCGATTCCATGGTGCCGATGATCCGCTACTCGACGGTATCGGGCATCCCGCTGCCCGACCTCGTCAAGATGGGCTGGACCTCGAAGGAGAAGCTCGACCAGATCGTCCAGCGCACCCGTGATGGCGGCGCCGAGATCGTCGGCCTGCTCAAGACCGGCTCGGCCTATTACGCGCCGGCGGCCTCGGCGATTGCCATGGCCGAATCCTACCTCAAGGACAAGAAGCGCGTGCTGCCCTGCGCTGCCCACCTTTCCGGCCAGTATGGCGTCAAGGGCACCTATGTCGGCGTCCCCGTGGTGATCGGCGCCGGCGGCGTCGAGCGCATCATCGAGATCGACCTCAACAAGAGCGAACAGAAAATGTTCGAGAGTTCGGTGGCGACCGTGCAGGGCCTGACCGAGGCCTGCGTCAAGATCGCGCCGCAGCTCGCTTCGAAGTGAATCCCACCAAAACGTCGACCCCGGCAAAAACGACCTGGAGATAGCTCCCGATGAACATCCATGAATATCAAGGCAAGGCGCTGCTGAAGAGCTTTGGCGCGCCGGTGGCCGAAGGCGTGCCGGTGTTCAAGGCGAGCGAGGCGGAAGCCGCGGCACGCGCGCTGCCCGGCCCGCTCTATGTGGTGAAGAGCCAGATCCATGCCGGCGGCCGCGGCAAGGGCAAGTTCAAGGAACTGTCGCCCGACGCCAAGGGCGGCGTGCGGCTGGCGAAGTCGGTCGCCGACGTCGTCGCCAACGCCAACGAGATGCTCGGCCACACGCTGGTGACCAAGCAGACCGGCCCGGCCGGCAAGCAGGTCAACCGCCTCTATATCGAGGACGGCGCCGATATCGAGCGGGAACTTTATCTGTCGATCCTGGTCGACCGTTCCGTCGGCCGCATCGCCTTCGTCGTTTCGACCGAAGGCGGCATGGACATCGAGGCGGTCGCCCACGACACGCCGGAAAAGGTCATCACCGTCGCCATCGACCCGGAAAGGGGCGTGACGGCGGATGATGTGAAGAAGCTCAACGCAGCCCTCAAGCTCGACGGCGACGCCGCCAAGGATGGCGGCACGCTGTTCCCGATCCTCTACAAGGCCTTCATCGAGAAGGACATGAGCCTGCTCGAGGTCAATCCGCTGATCGTCATGAAGAACGGCCGGCTGCGCGTGCTCGACGCAAAAGTGTCGTTCGACAACAACGCGCTGTTCCGCCACCCGGACGTGCTCGAACTGCGCGACACCACTGAAGAGGACGAGAAGGAAATCGAGGCGTCGAAATACGACCTCGCCTATGTCGCGCTCGACGGCAATATCGGCTGCATGGTCAACGGCGCCGGCCTCGCCATGGCGACGATGGACATCATCAAGCTCTATGGCGCCGAGCCCGCCAACTTCCTCGATGTCGGCGGCGGTGCCTCCAAGGAGAAAGTGACGGCGGCGTTCAAGATCATCACCAAGGATCCGGCGGTCAAAGGCATACTGATCAACATCTTCGGCGGCATCATGAAGTGCGACATCATCGCCGAGGGCGTGATCGCCGCGGTCAAGGAAGTCGGGCTGGAAGTGCCGCTGGTGGTGCGTCTGGAAGGCACCAATGCCGAACTCGGCAAGAAGATCATCAACGACAGCGGCCTCAACGTCGTGTCGGCCGATGATCTCGACGACGCAGCCAAGAAGATCGTCGCGGCGGTGAAGGGCTGAGCCTGTGCCTCCGCGCAAGATAAACCTGGTCGAGGCGGCGGACGCGAAGATCACCAAGGTCTTCGATCCGCATATTGCCGGCGACGTCAATGACAGCCAGGCGAAGGTCGCCAAGTTCGGCGAGATCTTCGACTGGCACGCGCATGAGCATGAGGACGAAGCCTTCCTCGTGCTGCGGGGCAGGATCGCCATCGATTTCCGTGACGGGCCGGTCGAGCTTGGCGAGGGCGACTTCATCGTCGTGCCGCGCGGTGTCGAACATCGGCCGCGTTCGCTCACCGCCGAGCCCGTGGTGCTGATGTTCGAGCCGGCGACGACGCTCAACACCGGCAACGCCAAGAGCGACCTCACCGTCACCGATCTGAAGCGGCTCTGACCATGAACGCTGCCTCCTTCTCTTCGCTTTCCGCCGATCACCAGCGCCTGCAGGCGCTGGTCGGTGCGTGGCGCGGCGAGGAAGAGGTCGCGGCCACGCAATGGACCGATGCCGGCACGGCGACGTCGGAAGTGCTGGCAGAGGCACAGTTCGGCGGCCTGTTCGTGGTTCAGCGCTATCGCCAGCGCCGCGACGGCACGATTTCCTTCGGTTCGCACAATGTGTTCGGCTTCGACCAGCAGAACAGCCTCGTCACCATGCACCAGTTCGATTCGATGGGCTTTGTGCCGGCCTCGCCGGCCACGGGCACGTGGAATGGCAGCGAGCTCAATCTGGAGCGGTCGTCGCCGCGTGGCACGGCGCGGGTGACGTATATTTTCGACGATGCCGACACCTATCGCATGCGACTGCATTTCAAACCCGCCGGCAGCGATGGCTGGCAAGACATGGTGAGTGGCGTCTACCGGCGCGTCTCGCCTTCCTCGATCAACAGTTTTTAGAAAAGGGCTCCGATGTCCATTCTCGTCGACAAGAACACCAAGGTGCTGGTGCAGGGCCTGACCGGCAAGACCGGTACGTTCCACACCGAACAGGCGCTGGCCTATCACGGCACCAAGATGGTGGGTGGCATCCATCCCAAGAAGGGCGGCGAGACGTGGACCGGCTCGAAGGGCGAGAGCCTGCCGATCTTCGCCACCGTCGCCGAAGGTAAGGCAAAGACCGGGGCCAACGCCTCCGTCGTTTACGTGCCGCCGGCAGGTGCCGCCGAAGCGATCCTGGAAGCGATCGAGGCCGAGATCCCGCTGATCATCTGCATCACCGAAGGCATTCCGGTGATGGACATGGTCAAGGTCAAGGCGCGGCTCGACCGCTCGACCTCGCGGCTGATCGGCCCGAACTGCCCGGGCGTTCTCACCCCCGACGAATGCAAGATCGGCATCATGCCTGGAAACATCTTCCGCAAGGGCTCGGTCGGCGTTGTTTCGCGCTCGGGAACACTTACCTATGAGGCCGTGTTCCAAACCACCAATGTCGGCCTCGGCCAGACCACCGCCGTCGGCATCGGTGGCGACCCGGTCAAGGGCACCGAGTTCATCGACGTGCTCGAGATGTTCCTGGCCGACGATGAGACCAAGTCGATCATCATGATCGGCGAGATCGGCGGTTCGGCCGAGGAAGACGCCGCGCAGTTCCTCAAGGACGAAGCCAAGCGTGGCCGCAAGAAGCCGATGGCCGGCTTCATCGCCGGGCGCACGGCGCCGGCCGGCCGCACGATGGGCCATGCCGGCGCGGTCATCTCCGGCGGCAAAGGCGGCGCCGAGGACAAGATCGCGGCGATGGAATCGGCCGGCATCAAGGTCTCGCCGTCACCGGCGCGGCTGGGAACGACGCTGGTCGAGGCGATCAAGGGATAAGAACGCGAGCAGTCGAGCTTTCGAATGCCGATGAGCAGGACATGGAAGACGAGAAGCGCATCATTCTATGCATACCAGGCCTTTGGGAAGGCAGGTCGGCCTTTGTGCGCGCTGTTGCAGAGGCCTCGCTGCCTTCAGCCGACTATGTGGCTGCGGGGATGATCATGATGCATGGCCCGAGCAAAGCTGCGTTCGAGTTTGATTTCTGCGACCGTGACGAGGACATGATGAGGGCCTTTGCTGGCGCCGGCCTCGTCAATGAGCTCGGCAAGGATGTCATCGACAAAATCGACTCGCATAAGAGCGTCGTCTACCTGCTCTCGACCTCCTCACAAACGAAGGAAACATCGATCTCCATCGCAAAGGCGGCAGCTCATCTGATCAAGGCCGGCGGTCTTGGCGTGAAGGTTGAAACGGCAGGCAAGGCCTTCTCGGCGGATCAATGGCTTGAACGGACAAACGGTGATTTCGTCGAGATCTACGGGCTGATGGTTCTGGATTCCGTCACGGACGGTACGACGACCTACAGCTGTGGCATGCGCAATCTGGGGCTTTGGGATTCTATCGTTTCAGGCGACGAGTTTCAGTCTGCCGTCAAGCTGCTTCGCGGCTTCAACATGTATCAACTCCACGAAAGCCCCGAGCTTTTGGCCGGTCAGACGTTTGGACTGGAAGCAGGCGCACCACGATATAGTTTGAGTGTGGAAGCGCAGCAGCCTGACGGAGACCACAATCTGTATGCAAACCCTTTTGGCATGTGGCGGCTTAGCCGTGTGGCAGCGCACTAGGGATAGGGAGAACGGAGCAACGCTCCGCTAGATAAAATGGCACGACAAGATCAAACCAACGACCAATTCTCGCTCACCTCATTCCTCTATGGCGGCAACGCCGATTACATCGACGCGCTCTATGCCGCCTATGAGGACGATCCCGCCTCGGTCAATCCCGAGTGGCAGGAGTTCTTCGCCGGGCTGAAGGACGATGCCGGCGACGTGCGCAGGAACGCCAAGGGCGCCTCCTGGGCCAAGCCGTCCTGGCCGCTGCAGGCCAATGGCGAATTGGTGTCGGCGCTCGACGGCAATTGGGGCATCGTCGAGAAGCACCTGGAAAAGAAGGTCAAGGACAAGGCGGTCACCAATGGCGTCGTCTTGTCCGATGCCGACGTGCATCAGGCGACGCGCGATTCGGTGCGCGCCATCATGATGATCCGCGCCTATCGCATGCGCGGCCATCTGCACGCCAATCTCGATCCGCTCGGCATCGCCAAGCCGCTCGAGGACTACAACGAGCTGTCGCCGGAGAATTACGGCTTCACCGCAGCCGATTACGACCGGCCGATCTTCCTCGACAATGTGCTCGGGCTCGAATTCGGCACCATCCGGCAGATGCTGGAGATCCTCACCCGCACCTATTGCTCGACGCTCGGCGTCGAGTTCATGCACATCTCCGATCCCGAGGAGAAGGCCTGGATCCAGGCGCGCATCGAGGGCGCCGACAAGGAGATCTCCTTCACCAACACCGGCAAGAAGGCGATCCTGCAGAAGCTGGTCGAGGCCGAAGGCTTCGAGCAGTTCATCGACGTCAAGTACAAGGGCACCAAGCGCTTCGGCCTCGATGGCGGCGAGGCGCTGATCCCGGCGCTGGAGCAGATCGTCAAGCGCGGCGGCCAGCTCGGCATGAAGGAGATCGTGCTGGGCATGGCGCATCGCGGCCGGCTCAACGTGCTCTCCCAGGTGATGGCAAAGCCGCACCGCGCCATCTTCCATGAGTTCAAGGGCGGCTCGGCCGCTCCCGACGAGGTCGAAGGCTCGGGCGACGTCAAGTACCATCTCGGCGCCTCGTCGGACCGCGAGTTCGACGGCAACAAGGTGCATTTGTCGCTGACCGCCAACCCGTCGCACCTGGAAATCGTCGATCCTGTGGTGATGGGCAAGGCGCGCGCCAAGCAGGACTATCTGTTCGGCCGCGGCCGCGAGGAGATCGTGCCGCTGGAGGAACGCGCCAAGGTGCTGCCGCTGCTCCTGCATGGTGATGCTGCCTTCGCCGGCCAGGGCGTGATCGCCGAAATCCTCGGCCTGTCGGGCCTGCGCGGCCACCGCGTCGCCGGCACGCTGCACTTCATCATCAACAACCAGATCGGCTTCACCACCAATCCGCGCTTCTCGCGCTCGTCGCCCTATCCGTCCGATGTCGCCAAGATGATCGAGGCGCCGATCTTCCACGTCAATGGCGACGACCCGGAAGCCGTGGTGCACGCCACCAAGGTGGCGATCGAGTTCCGCATGAAGTTCCACAAGCCGGTGGTCGTGGACATGTTCTGCTACCGCCGCTTCGGCCACAATGAGGGCGACGAACCGGCCTTCACCCAGCCGATCATGTATCGCAACATCCGCACCCATAAGACGACGGTGCAGATCTATGCCGACCGGCTGATCGCCGAGGGCCACATCACCCAGGCCGAACTCGACCAGATGAAGGCCGACTGGCGCGCGCATCTGGAATCCGAATGGGAAGTCGGCCAGCACTACAAGCCCAACAAGGCCGACTGGCTGGATGGCGCCTGGTCGGGCCTGCGCACGGCCGACAACCAGGACGAACAAAGGCGCGGCAAGACCGCCGTGCCGGTCAAGACGCTGAAGGAAATCGGCAAGAAGCTGACCGAGGTGCCGAAGGGTTTCGAGGCGCACAAGACCATCATCCGCTTCCTCGAAAACCGCCGCGAGGCGATCGAATCCGGCGAAGGTATCGACTGGTCGACGGCCGAGGCCCTGGCTTTCGGCGCCATCCTGCTCGACGGCAATCCGATCCGCCTGTCGGGGCAGGATTCCGAACGCGGCACCTTCTCGCAGCGCCATTCAGTGCTCTACGACCAGCGCGACGAGACTCGCTACATCCCGCTCAACAATCTGTCGGCGGCACAGGCCGGCTACGAAGTCATCAACTCCATGCTGTCGGAAGAGGCGGTGCTGGGCTTCGAATATGGCTACAGCCTGGCCGAGCCGAAGGCGCTGACCTTGTGGGAAGCGCAGTTCGGCGACTTCGCCAATGGCGCCCAGGTGGTGTTCGACCAGTTCATCTCGTCGGGCGAGCGCAAGTGGCTCAGAATGTCGGGCCTCGTCTGCCTGTTGCCGCATGGCTATGAAGGCCAGGGTCCGGAACATTCCTCGGCCCGGCTGGAGCGCTTCCTGCAGCTGTGCGCCGAAGACAATATGCAAGTGGCCAACTGCACAACGCCGGCCAACTATTTCCACATCCTGCGCCGGCAGCTGAAGCGCGACTTCCGCAAGCCGCTGATCCTGATGACGCCGAAGTCGCTGCTGCGCCACAAGCGGGCGGTGTCGACGCTGCCGGAAATCTCGGGCGAAAGCTCGTTCCACCGGCTGTTGTGGGACGACGCGCAGCTGTTGCCGAACCAGCCGATCAAGCTCACCAAGGACTCGAAGATCCGCCGCGTCGTGCTGTGCTCGGGCAAGGTCTATTACGACCTCTACGAGGAGCGCGAGAAGCGCGGCATCAACGACATCTACCTGCTGCGCGTCGAACAGCTCTATCCGTTCCCGGCCAAGGCGCTGATCACCGAACTGTCACGCTTCCGCAACGCCGAGATGGTGTGGTGCCAGGAGGAGCCCAAGAACATGGGCGCCTGGTCGTTCATCGACCCATATCTGGAATGGGTACTGGCGCATATCGACGCCAAGCATCAGCGGGTGCGCTACACCGGCCGGCCGGCGGCCGCGTCGCCGGCGACCGGATTGATGTCCAAGCACCTTGCCCAACTCGCCGCCTTGCTCGAAGACGCGCTCGGCGAATAAAGCAGGCGAATAGAACAGAACCGACAAGAACGGACAGGCACAATGGCTACCGAAATCCGCGTTCCCACTCTCGGCGAATCCGTCACCGAGGCGACCATCGGCAAATGGTTCAAGAAGGTCGGCGATGCCATTGCCGTCGACGAGCCGCTGGTCGAGCTCGAAACCGACAAGGTGACGGTGGAAGTTCCGGCCGCCGCCGCCGGCACGCTGGGCGAAATCGTCGCCAAGGAAGGCGAGACGGTCGGTGTCGGCGCTTTGTTGGGCTCGATCTCGGCTGGTGGCTCTGCGCCGGCGACCAAGCCGCAGGCGGTGTCGCAGGCCTCGTCGCCTGATGCGGCGTCGACCAGCAAGCAGGCCGCGGCCGAGACCGCCAAGATCGCCGGCGATGCCGGCGCGGTCGAGCCGCGCAGCATGCCGCCGGCGCCGGCTGCGGCAAAACTGATCGCCGAGAACAATCTGTCGGTTGACCAGCTTTCCGGCTCGGGCAAGCGCGGCCAGGTGCTGAAGGGCGACGTGCTCGACGCCATCGCCAAGGGCGCGCCGTCGCAGCCGGCCGAGACGCCGAGGGCTGCGCCGGCACCGATCGCGGTGCGTGCGCCATCCTCCGGCGACGATGCTTCGCGGGAAGAACGCGTGCGCATGACCAAATTGCGCCAGACCATCGCGCGCCGGCTGAAGGAAGCGCAGTCGACCGCCGCCATGCTGACGACCTTCAACGAGGTCGACATGTCGGCGGTGATGGCGCTGCGGACCAAGTACAAGGACGTGTTCGAGAAGAAGCATGGCGTGAAGCTCGGCTTCATGGGCTTCTTCACCAAGGCCGTCACCCATGCGTTGAAGGAAATCCCGGCGGTTAATGCCGAGATCGATGGCACCGACATCATCTACAAGAACTTTGCCCATGTCGGCGTCGCCGTCGGCACCGAGAAGGGCCTGGTCGTGCCGGTCGTGCGCGATGCCGACCAGATGTCGATCGCCGAGATCGAGAAGGAGATCGGCCGGCTCGGCATCGCCGCGCGCGACGGCAAGCTGTCGGTCGCCGACATGCAGGGCGGCACGTTCACGATTTCCAATGGCGGCGTCTACGGTTCGCTGATGTCGACGCCGATCCTCAACGCGCCGCAGTCGGGCATTCTGGGCATGCACAAGATCCAGGACCGGCCTGTCGTGGTTGGCGGCCAGATCGTGATCCGGCCGATGATGTATCTGGCGCTCAGCTACGATCACCGCATCGTCGACGGCAAGGAAGCCGTGACCTTCCTGGTGCGCGTCAAGGAAAGCCTGGAGGATCCGGAACGGCTGGTGCTCGATCTCTAGGCCTGCTGCGATGGCCGAGTCTGTCGAGCCAATCGACCTGTTCGAGCTTGTCGCGACAGGCCGCGCGGGTCCGATCGAACTCGGCAAGAGCAACCGTGAAACGGTTCGCAGCCTTATAGATACGGAGGATTTGCGAGCCGACAATCATTATCGCCACGGAGATCCCGAGTCGGCCTGGTGTATCTATGGCACCAATTGCGAGTTCTTCTTCAGCCCCGATTTTCGCTTGCGGTCGATTAGCATCGAACCTGTCTTCGGAAGATTGCAACCGGGTGGAATGATGTCGACTTGGCACGGCCATCTGGATGTCGATGTGGGGCGGCACCCAGCAATTTTTGGAGGCCGAAAGCCAATAGACATACATACTTTGCCGAAGGCCCTGCAGTTCCTGAACGAGAGCGAATTCAGGTGGACAATCGGCGGTGGCCGGGAGCGCGACATCTATATCGAGTTGGCGGATGGTTCTCGTATCTTGACCCTCAAATACGAGGTGAACACCATTCCGGTCGACAAGGATAATAACGTTGCGTTCGAGATAGACTATTTTCTCTCGACGATCCTCATTCTCGATCAAGCTGTTCAAGGCGGATAAGCGTGACGATCCGTTCGTTCTTGTCGGAAAGCCTGTCGACTGCATCGATAGCGGTCGGTGCGGCGATGATCCCGGCGAACGCGTTCGCCGCCTGCCCGATCGAGCTCGCCGTCTATGGCGATAGCCAGAGCGGCAGCGAGATCGATTTTACCCCGACCGGCACCTCGGCCACCGTCACCAACACGTTCCGCATGATCCTCGACAACAATGTGGTGCTGAACGGCATCGTCATGTGGAACGAGGGCGTGGCACGGCCGAACGGCGCGCTGATGTACAAATGCCCGGAGGGCGACACCACTGGTGCCGAGCTCGCCGCCTGCGCTCCTTGGCACGGCGTCATCTACACGTCGGACGACAAGGGTGGCATCGGGCTTTTGCCGGCGGAAGGCGTCGAGGCGCCGAAGACGCTGATCCTGCCGGATCTCGGTCCGGCGCTTCGTCAGTCCCCGGCCTATGGCGGTGGCGGATTTTCGAAAGTGCCGTGGGATGTGTTCACGCTGAAGGGATGCCAGGAATGAGCGAGGCGCAGAAGGTCCTGCTGGTCACCGGCGGCAGCCGCGGCATCGGCGCCGCGGTCTGCCGGCTCGGGGCGAAGGCCGGCTATCGCGTCGCGGTCAACTACGCCTCGAATAGGGCTGCCGCCGACGCCCTGGTTGCCGAGATCAAGGCTGCCGGCGGCGACGCTTTCGCGGTCAAGGGCGATGTCGGCGGCGAGGCCGACATCATCGCCATCTTCGAGGCCGTCGACCGCAGCTATGGCCGGCTTGACGCCTTCGTCAACAATGCCGGCATTGTCGATGCCAAGGCGCGCGTCGACGAGATGAGCGCGGCACGGCTCGAACGCATGATGCGCATCAACGTCGTCGGTTCCATTCTGTGCGCCCGTGAGGCGGTCAAGCGCATGTCGACCCGCCATGGCGGCAAGGGTGGAGCGATCGTCAACATCTCCTCGGCCGCGGCGGTGCTGGGCGCGCCGGACAATTATGTCGACTATGCCGCCTCCAAGGGCGCCATCGACACGTTCACCGTCGGGCTGGCCCGCGAGGTGGCGCTGGAAGGCATCCGCGTCAACGCGGTGCGGCCGGGCATCATCGACACCGACATCCATGCTTCCGGCGGACAGCCCGATAGGGTGGCGCTGATCCAGGACACGCTGCCGATGAAAAGGGCCGGCACCGCCGATGAAGTCGCGGCTGCGGTTCTCTATCTTCTATCCGACGCAGCGTCCTATACGACGGGCGCGATCCTGAATGTCAGCGGCGGCCGCTGAGCGCTCATGCAGTTCGAGCATGATGTTATCCGAAAACCGCGTCACACTTTTCGGCATCATGCTCAAAACAGAAGGACACTATCATGGCTTATGACGTCGTTATCATCGGATCGGGACCCGGCGGCTATGTCTGCGCCATCAAGGCGGCACAGCTCGACCTGAAGGTCGCGGTGGTCGAAAAGAACGCGACCTTCGGCGGCACCTGCCTCAACATCGGCTGCATCCCGTCCAAGGCGCTGCTCCATGCCTCCGAAATGTTCGCCGAGGCCGGCCATTCCTTCGACACGCTGGGCGTCGAGATCCCGGCGCCGAAGCTCAATCTGACGAAGATGATGGCGCACAAGGATGCGACGGTGGCGTCCAACGTCAACGGCGTCGCCTTCCTGTTCAAGAAGAACAAGATCGACAGCTTCCGCGGCACCGGCAAGGTGGTGGCGGCCGGCAAGGTGTCGGTGACGGGCGAGGACGGCAAGGTCGAGGAGATCGAGACGAAGAACATCGTCATCGCCACCGGTTCCGATGTCGCCGGCATTCCCGGCGTCAAGGTCGACTTCGACGAGAAAATCATCGTGTCGTCGACCGGCGCGCTGTCGCTGGACAAGGTTCCGGGCCACCTGGTGGTGGTCGGTGGCGGCGTCATCGGGCTCGAGCTCGGCTCGGTCTGGGCGCGGCTCGGCGCCAAGGTCACCGTGGTCGAGTTCCTCGACACGATCCTCGGCGGCATGGACGGCGAGGTCTCCAAGCAGTTCCAGAGGATGCTGTCGAAGCAGGGTTTCGAGTTCAAGCTCGGCGCCAAGGTCACCGGCGTCGCCAAGGCCAAGAAAGGTGCAACCGTCACCTTCGAGCCGGTGAAGGGCGGCGCCGCCGAAACCATCGCGGCCGATGTCGTGCTGATCGCCACCGGGCGCCGTGCCTATGCCGACAGTCTCGGGTTGAAGGAAGCAGGCGTCGAGGTCGACGAGCGCGGCCGCGTCAAGACCGACGGGCATCTCAAGACCAACGTCCCCGGCATCTACGCCATCGGCGATGTCATCGCCGGGCCGATGCTGGCGCACAAGGCCGAGGACGAGGGCGTGGCGGTGGCCGAAACCATCGCCGGCCAGGCCGGCCATGTGAACTATGAGGTCATCCCGAGCGTCGTCTACACCAGCCCGGAAATCGCCTCGGTCGGCAAGACCGAGGAAGAGCTGAAGAAGGCCGGCATCGATTACAAGGTCGGCAAATTCCCGTTCAGCGCCAATGGCCGTGCGCGCGCCATGCTGCACACGGACGGTTTCGTGAAAATCCTCGCCGACAAGGCCAGCGACCGCGTGCTCGGCGTGCACATTGTCGGCTTCGGCGCCGGCGAGATGATCCACGAGGCGGCGGTGCTGATGGAATTTGGCGGCTCGTCGGAAGACCTCGCCCGCACCTGCCACGCGCATCCGACGATGTCGGAAGCGGTGAAGGAAGCGGCGCTGGCCACCTTCTTCAAGCCGATCCACATCTAAAGCACCAGCGCTTGGTCATCCTCGGGCAAGCCCGAAGATGACGAACCCGTAGCGCCATCATCCAAAGCAAAACGGCCCGCCTTTCAGCGGGCCGTTCGTATTTGATGTCGAGCCGATCAGTTGGCTGGAGCAGGGGCCGGTGCGGGCGCAGGTGCCGGTGCCGGAGCCGGGGCTGGAGCCGGTGCTGGTTCAGCTGGCTTGGCCGGTTCGGCGGGCTTCATCGGTTCTGCCGGAGCGGGCGCCGGAGCCGGTGTGCTGGCCGCTGGCGGTTCGGCGGGTGCCGGATGCTCGCCGCGTCTGCCGAAAACGTAATACGCGACAATCGCCAGGATAACGACGACCAGAGCAATCAGCCAGGGGCTGCCGCCGCCACCGCTGCTTGGCCTGTCGTTTGATGGATTCGCCATAAAAGTGTCCTCCGTGGATGAAAATTATCAATCAACAGCCGTCAACGTGCAACCGTTGAATGGGTTTCACGCTAGGGAAGGAAAACGCCGAAAACGCGGCGTTTAGGGCCCCCCACTGCCATCCGACTCAATTGACGGCGATGACAGTATAGCCGGCTTTGCGGAAATCCTCGACCAGTCCCTCTCCGGGCTGGCGACGTTTCGCCACGCAGTGCCCCAAACCAACCGATGCTATCGTTGGTTGCGAGGGATTTGCCGATATGACGCCCACTGCACAGACTTTTCCCGATCCCGAAGGCATTCTTGCCGGCGCTCAGTTCGCCGACCGATACGTGCTGACAACCGATGGTCTTGCCCTGACCGCATTCGGCGCGGCCGAACGCGTCCTGGGGCGGACACCGAAATGGGTCGGCCGGCTCACGGCGCTGCGCAACCTTGCCGTCAGGCCATTTGGGCTGAAAACGGGGGCAGACCCCGACGCGCCGCCGGAAAGCAGGATCGGCATATTTCCGCTCATCAGCCAGGCACATGGCAAGGTCGTCCTTGGCCTGGACGACCGGCATCTCGATTTCCGCATCCTGGTGGAGGTGAACGACCTCGGCGCGGGTCGGCAGGAGGTGGCTGCGTCGACGATCGTGAAGACGCACAATCTGTTTGGGCGGACCTATCTCGCCATCGTCAAGCCGTTTCACCGGATCATCGTTCCGGCGGTGCTGGCTCAGGTCTTGATCAAGTAGGGGTTAAAGCCCCACGGCGGTGACGGTGTAGCCGGCCTTGCGGAAATCCTCGACCAGTCCCTCGGGACCGGGGAGGTGCAGCGCGCCGACCGCCATGAAGGCATTGCCCCTGGCCAGGATCGGCCCGGCGTGATCGACCATCACCTTGTTGCGGCTGGTGATCATGGTTTCCTCGAAGGCGGCATAGCCCGAGGCGTCGTTCTGCTCGTCCGGCATGGCTGCGCGGAACAGCGGCCAGAACATGCCGGTGTCGCCGCGCTGGTAGAGCACGATCATGGTCTCGTTGATGTCGTTGACCTTGTCGCCGAGCTTCAGCGTGTCGACCAGGCCCTTCATGTGGAAGGCAAGCGGCAGCGAGGCCATGGCGCGCAGCTGGCTCTCGGCCGTTTCCAACCCTTCCACCGGCTTGCCGGCCGCCTTGGCGCTCTCTGCCAGCTTGACGTCGAGCACCGGTGCCCCGCCGGACTGGCGGGCGAGTTCGCAGGCCGGAAGCGCCATCATCGCCGACAGCATCCACGGCTTCATCTTGGCGACGGTTGCCGGCGGGATGCCGCGCGCGTCGAGCGCTGCATTCATCGCCGCGGCTTCGTCCGGCTTCAGCAAGGACGACAGCGTCGTGGAGTCGGTGAACATCATCAGGTCCGGCTCCTTCAGCATCGCCGTCATCATCTTCTGCTTGTCGAGCACGTCGGTGGTTTCGATGATGAGGGTGCCGGCGGCGTCAAAGGCCTTTTGTGCCTCGGGCGGCAGCGTGGTGACGCGCGGGTCCGTCATGTGCATGGTGCCGAACAGGTAGGATGGCTGTTCGCCCGATTTCTCCAGCTTCCACAGCAGGCCCTTGCCATTCAGCGTGGCGGCGGCTTCCGCCTCGATCTTGCTGTAGGTGGCAGGGCTGCTCTTCTGCAGGGCCAACAGCATGTCGGCGCCGCTGCAGGTCGGGACTTCCGCATGTGCCCTTCCGGCCGCGAACAGCAGGACGGCAAGGAAGGACAGGAAAAACAGCACGTTGAGCGCAACAAGCAGCTTCAGCGAGATGGAAGCTGCACGGTCGGCGATGGCAATGACGCGTTTCATGATCCCATTCCTAGGACTGAAAAGCGGCAAAACGGTTAACTGGTACCGCGAAATTGAAGGGTTTATGCCCTCGGATGGGCCGATTCGTAGATTTCCAGCAGCCTTGCGGTGTCGACGCCGGTGTAGATTTGCGTCGTCGACAGGCTGGCGTGGCCGAGCAGTTCCTGGATGGTGCGCAGATCACCGCCGCGGCCAAGCAAATGGGTGGCGAAGGAGTGGCGCAGCGCATGCGGGGTCGCGGTGTCGGGCAGGTTGAGCGCCGAGCGCAGTTTGGCCATGTCGCGCTGGATGATGGCCGGGTTGAGCGGGCCGCCGCGCGCGCCGCGAAACAACAGGCCTTTCGGATCGAGATGATAGGGGCAGAGCCGGCGATATTCGGCGATTGCCCGCAGCGCCACCGGCAGCACCGGCACCAGCCGCGTCTTGCCGCCCTTGCCGGTGACGCGAAGCACGGTGTCGGTCTCCGAGGCCAGATCGGCGCCGGCGAGGCCGAGCGCTTCGGAAATGCGCAGGCCCGAGCCGTAGAGCAGCGTCAGCACGGCGGCGTTGCGGGCGGCGATCCAGGGCTCTTCGGCCAGCTGGCCTTCCACCGACACGACCTGTTTGGCGTCGCTCGCCGTCAGCGGTTTTGGCAGCGATTTGGGCTGGCGCGGCGCGCGCAACGCGGCGGCGCCAGCGGCGTTGACCAGGCCACGGCGTTCGAGGAACCGCAGCAGCGAACGGATGCCGGCGAGACCTCGGCCCAGCGTGCGGGCGCCGGCGCCGGCGTTGCGGCGGGCGGCGAGGAAGCCGCGCAGATCGGCCGGGCGCAGATTGGCGATGTCGGAAATGCCGGGCGAGCCGCCGCAATGGCCGGTGAGGAAATGCAGGAACTGGCGCGTGTCGCGCTCATAGGCTTCCACTGTCTCGGGTGATAGGCGACGTTCACGCGCGAGCATCTTCAGCCAGCTTTCACGCGCCGCCTGGAGATCGGGTTTCGCCGGGATGAGGAATTCCTGCATGGCGGCATTTTCTTGTATCCGGGTTAGGAAGCGGTGAAGAGCCCGTCATTGAAATGATGGCCGCGTGGGGTTAGAGCAGGCCAAAGGATATTCGCGATGAGCAAGCCGCAAAACCCTGTCCAGATGGCCGTGATCGGCGCCGCCCATGGCATCAAGGGCGAACTCAGGGTGAAGACCTTCACCGGCGAGCCGATGGCGCTGGCCGATTATGGGCCGCTCTATGCCAGGGATGGCCGCGCCTTCCAGATCACAGACATAAGGCCGGCCAACACCGTCGTCGTGGTGCGTTTCAAGGGCATCAGCGACCGCAATGCCGCCGAAGCGCTCGCCGGTACGGAATTGTTCGTCGACCGCTCGATGCTGCCGGACGATGGCGAGGAGGATGAATTCTACCATGCCGACCTGGTCGGACTGGAAGTTCGCGACGATACCGGCACTGCGCTCGGCAAGGTGGTCGCGGTGCATAATTTCGGCGGCGGCGATATTCTCGACGTCACGCTCGCCGGCCGCAAGGGCGTGCTGATCCCGTTCACGCAGGCCGCCGTGCCTGATGTGTCGGTCGCCGAGGGCTTTGTCCGCGTCGACCCGGTGGCGGCCGGGCTGGTCGAGGACGAGGACGGCGATGCGCCGCGCGAGGAAGACTTCGACCCGAAGGGCAGGCCGCGCGGACCGCGCGACGCCGGGGGCAACCGGTGACATTCAAAGCCTCGGTGCTGACGCTCTACCCCGAGATGTTTCCGGGCGCGCTCGGCCTGTCGCTGGCGGGCCGCGCGCTCGAGGCCGGCACCTGGTCGCTGGAAGCGATCCAGATCCGCGATTTCGCCACCGACAAGCACCGCACCGTCGACGACACGCCGGCCGGCGGCGGCGCCGGCATGGTGATGCGTGCCGATGTGCTGGCCAGGGCAATCGACCATGCCTCGCCGCCGGGCGATACGCGTCCGCGCCTTTTGATGAGCCCACGCGGCAAACCGCTGACCCAGGCGCGGGTGCGGGAACTTGCTGCCGGGCCGGGTGCCGTCATCCTGTGCGGCCGCTTCGAGGGCGTCGACCAGCGGCTGATCGAGGTGCGGGGATTAGAGGAGGTGTCGATCGGCGATTTCATCCTCTCCGGCGGCGAGCCGGCGGCGCTCGTGCTGCTCGACGCGGTGGTGCGGCTGCTGCCCGGCGTGATGGGCAATGCGGTATCCGGCGAGGAAGAGAGTTTCGAGAACGGCCTGCTTGAACATCCGCACTACACAAGGCCGCAGGAGTTCGAGGGCCGGGAGATTCCGCAAGTGCTGACCTCGGGCAATCACAAGAAGATCGCCGCCTGGCGGCGGGAGCAGGCGGAGCAGCTGACCAGGGAGAGGCGGCCGGATCTTCTCGGCGCTCACCCCTTGGCAAAATAGTAAAACGCCAGAAACAGGCCGACGGCGACGACGAAGCCGCGCACCACGTTCTGCGGCACGCGCTTGGCGATCCAGACGCCGGCATAGCCGCCGAGCGCACCGCCGGGAATCATGACGATCGCCTGCGGCCAGGCGACGACGCCACCCGAGACGAAGACGATGATCGCCACCGCGGCGACGACCACGGCCAGCATGTTCTTCAGCGCGTTCAGCCGGTGGTAGTCGCCGGCCTGCGTCAGGCCGAGCGTCGCCAGCATCATCACGCCCATGCCGGCGCCGAAGAAGCCGCCATAAATGGCGGTCACGAACTGTGCCAGCAAACCGGCGAGCGAGCCGACCGCCGCCTCATGACCGGGTTTTGGCGCTGGCTTCAGCCACGGCCCGGCTGCAAACAGAGCGGTTGCGCCCAAAAGCAGCCACGGCACCAGGATGCGGAAGGACGGGTTGGACAGCGCCAGAAGGATCAGCGCGCCGGCCAGTGCGCCAATCGCCGATATGCCGCAAAGCAGCAGGGCACCGCGCCAGAAGTGGCGGATATCGGTCCAGTAGGCGAGCGTCGAGGTGATATAGCCCGGGAATTGCGTGACCGAGGAGGTGGCGTTGGCGACGATCGGCGGCACGCCGACCAGTGTCATGGCGCCGAAGGTGATGAAGGTGCCGCCGCCGGCGACAGCATTGGCGGCACCGGACAGGAAGCCCGCCAGGAAGAGCAGGATGGCGTCGAAGACAGACATGGGATGCCGCCGCGGAAAACTCTGTTACATCAGGCTTAGAAAGCCCCAGAGAGCGGCGCAACCCGGCACGAAGCGATTACGATGATGCCATGCCGGCAAAAAAGACTCGTGCGCGGGCGTGACAAAGCGCTGAAATAGCTGTATGTCGCCGCCGAACCGGAAGAAGAATCTGCCGGACCCGTCAACAATGACGGTGTAGTCGCCCCTGTCCGATGTCTTGCAGACGAATGTCTCGGAGGCAAAGGACATAGCCGAGCGGTCAATGGAACTGCAAGGCGAGTGTCGGACGCTCTGACTGTCGGAAGAACAAGAAGTGGATTATTGAGATGGATATCATCCGTCAGCTCGAGGCCGAGCAGGCCGCCAAGATCGAAGCCAAGCGCAAGCTCCCCGAATTCCAGCCCGGCGACACCGTGCGCGTCCAGGTCCGCGTGACCGAAGGCACCCGCACCCGCGTCCAGGCCTATGAAGGCGTCGTCATCGCCCGCGCCGGTTCCGGCTTCCAGGAAAATTTCACCGTCCGCAAGATCTCCTATGGCGAAGGCGTCGAGCGCGTGTTCCCGGTCTTCTCGCCGATGGTCGAGGGCGTCGAGATCGTGCGCCGCGGCAAGGTGCGTCGCGCCAAGCTCTATTACCTGCGCGACCGTCGCGGCAAGTCGGCCCGTATTTCGGAAAACACCGGCGTGCGCGCCCGCAAGCTCAACGATGAGGAGCGCGACGCGCTGAACGCCGAGAAGGCCCGCATCGAGGCCGAGAAGGTCGCGGCCGCCCAGGCGCTGGCCGCCGAGACGGCCGCCAAGGAAGCCGCCGAGAAGAAGGCCGCCGCCGAGGCTGAGGCAGCCAAGGCCGCCGAGGCGACCCCGGCCGAGTAAGGCTTTCGGAATTCCCATAAAAAAGGCGGCTTCGGCCGCCTTTTTTCGTTTCACCAGACTGTGAACGCTTCCGGCCCACGAAACAGCATTCGGCCGTTGACGGCATATTATATTGTATACTAAATAATCGTGCACAAGATAATTGGAGATTTGAAATGGCACTCTACACCACACAGGCTCACGTCACCGGCGGCCGCGCCGGCCATGGCGAGACCAGCGACGGCCTGCTCAAGGTCGATTTGGCGATGCCCAAGGAGCTCGGCGGGCCGGGCGGCGCCACCAATCCCGAACAGCTTTTCGCCATCGGCTACGCCGCTTGCTTCGAAAGCGCCATCCGCTTCGTCGCGCGCAAACAGAAGCTGCCGCTCACGGATGCCGGGGTAACATCCACCGTCAGCCTGCTTCCCAATGGCGAGGGCTTCAAGCTCGGCGTTGCCCTCGCGGCGGAGACGAAAGGCCTTGATCAGGCAGCCGCGGAAGCGCTTGTATCGGAAGCGCACAAGATCTGCCCGTATTCCAACGCCATCCGGGGCAATGTCGACGTGGCGCTTTCGGTAAAGGCGGCATGACGGGAAAGACCACAAAGAACACCAGCGACGTCCCGGCGGAGACCGCCGGGACGATCAGCGTACCGCGGCTCGATCAGCAGCTCTGCTTCGCGCTCTATTCGGCCAGCGGGCTGATGACCAAGATCTACCGGCCGTTGCTCGATCCGCTCGGCCTGACCTATCCGCAATATCTGGTCATGTTGGCGCTATGGGAGCACGCGCCGAGCACGGTGGGCGCGCTTGGCGAGGCGCTGGGCCTCGATTCCGCGACGTTGACGCCGCTGCTCAAGCGGATGGAGGCGAGCGGGCTTGTCACCCGCCGTCGCGATGCCGCCGATGAGCGCCGCGTGCTGGTCGAGCCGACGGCCAGGGGCCAGGCTCTGAGTGCGCGAGCGCAGGATGTGTCCGCGGCGCTCGCCTGCAGCGTACCGCTCCAGCCTGGTGAAGCGAAAGCGCTGCACGCGACGCTCACCCATCTCGTTGCCGACTTGCGCAACGCTGTGGCGGAAGACGCCTCGGCCGATGCGGAGGCGCTGGTTTCTGGTTCGAGATAGCCAGATCATCCCGAAATCCCTGAATTCAGGGCATCCGAATCCCTTTTCGCGCGCGCTGACGCAGTGGACCGTCTTGCATGGCGCATGCGGAAAGCTAAAGTCGGCGCCGGATTTCCTGTAAGCCCATCCGGGCGCCTTCAATTTTCCGGGAGTATGTCATGACCAAGTCGAAACTGCTGCTGGCCGGCCTGCTGGCCCTCGTGCTGGCGCCCGTTGCCGCCTTCGCGCAGGCGCTGCCCGATCTCGGCGGCAGACAAGTGGTGGTGGTGACTGAAAACGCCTATCCGCCGCTGCAGTTCATCGATCCCAAGACGGGGAAGCAGATCGGCTGGGAATATGATGCGATGAACGAAATCGCCAAACGGCTCAATTTCAAGGTCGAGTATCAGAACACCTCCTGGGACGCGATGATCCAGGCGGTTTCCGACAAGCAGTACAACATCGGCATGACCGGCATCACCATCAAGGACGACCGCAAGGAGAAGGTCGATTTCTCCGACCCCTATATGCGCTCGGAGCAGTTCATGCTGGTGCGCGGCGACGAAAGCCGCTTCACCGACGCCAAGACCTTCGGCGCCTTCAAGGACGGGCTGATCGGCGCGCAGCCCGGCACCACGCCCTTCTACACCGCGGTCTACAGCGTGCTCGACGGCAATGAGCAGAACCCGCGCATCAAACTGTTCGAGACTTTCGGCGCCACGGTGCAGGCCCTGAAGTCGGGCGACGTCGATGTCGTGCTGACCGACGGCACCGCCGGCAAGGGCTATGTCGATGCTTCCGGGGGCAAGCTCAAGCTGATCGGCGGCCCGCTCGGCACCGAGGATTTTGGCTTCATCTTCCCGAAGGGATCGGACCTGGTGAAGCCGGTCAACGCCGCGATCGCCGCGCTCAAGGCGGACGGGACGCTCGATGCGCTGAACAAGAAGTGGTTTCTTGACTACAAGATGGGGCAGTAGGTCCTGTTGTCGCGCGTGCGGGGTAATGCACAGGAACTCGCGCTGAGTTTGCGTTTGGCGCAATCCTTCTGATGCAGGGCCATTCCGCCGCCAAAGCCGAATTCCCCTGGTGGCTTGCCGCTGCCGCCGTGCTTGCACTGGCGGCGGCCCTCTTCATCGCGGCCAGCGACCTCTATGCCCAGGTCTTCGCCACGGTCGCCAAGGGCATCGGCATAACCGTCTTCGTCACCGTCGTCGCCTTCGCCATGGCGTCGATCATCGGTCTCGGGGTCGCGCTGATGGGCTTGTCGGGCTCGCCCTGGCTTCGCCAGATCGCGCGCTTCTATGTCGAGATCATCCGCGGCGTGCCGATCCTGGTGCTGTTGTTCTGGATCGCCTTTGCCGGTGCGCCGGCCTTCGTCGCGGCCTGGAACGCGCTGACCGCGCCGCTGCAAAGTGCCGGCTATCTCGGCGAGCTCCTGGTACGCGACGTGTCGCTGTTGTGGCGCGCCATCATGGCGCTGACCATCGGCTACTCGGCCTTCATCTCGGAGGTCTTTCGCGCCGGCATCCAGGCGGTCGAGAAGGGCCAGATCGAGGCGGCCAAGGCGCTTGGGCTGAGCCGCACGCAACGCTTCCGGCTAATCGTCTTTCCGCAGGCGATCCGCACCATATTGCCGCCGCTCGGCAATGATTTCGTCGCTCTGGTCAAGGATTCCTCGCTGGTCTCGGTGCTCGGCGTCGCCGACATCACCCAGATGGGCAAGATCTACGCCGCCGGCTCGTTCCGCTTCTTCGAGACCTATTCGATCGTTGCCTATATCTATCTCATCCTCACCGTCGGCCTGTCGCTGGCGCTCAGGGCACTGGAGCGGCGCCTGCGCCGCCAGCACGAGGAATAGTCTTGGGACGCAGACAGGGTTACGATCCTGTCGACATCGAGGGAGGTCTCATGATCGTCGACAAGGCCAATGCAGCGCTGGATTCCGTCTATGGCGCGGACACGCCGGAAACGCTGGCGCAGGCCTATGCCGCCTGGGCCGCGACCTATGACAGCGAGACCGCCTCGCTCGGTTATCTCCTGCCGTTCCTGATCACCGCCTGGGTGGCGCGCTATGTTCCGGCTGGCGAAGGGCCGCTGCTCGACGCCGGCTGCGGCACCGGCCTGTCGGGCCCGTCGCTGAAGGCGCTGGGCTATGGCGATATTGCCGGGCTCGACTTGTCGGACGACATGCTGAAGATCGCCGGCAGCCGCAATGTCTATAGCGAGCTGAAAAAGGCGATGCTGGGTGGGAAGCTGCCCTGGCCCGACGGTCATTTCCGCGCCTTCTTCTCCACCGGCGTGTTCACCATCAGCCATGCGCCGGCGTCGAGCCTGCACGAACTGGTGCGCATCACCAAAAAGGGCGGCCACGCCATCTTCACCGTGCGCGACCAGGTGTTCGAAAACGGTGGTTTCCAGGCGGTGTTCGATGAACTCACGCAGACGAAGAAATGGCGGGTGGCCGAGCGAAGCCCGTGGTTCCGCTGCTATGCCATCGCCGAACCGGAGGCGCTGGTGAAGACGTTTGTGTTCGAGGTGATGTGAATGGTGCGTTCTTCCCTTCTCCCCCTGTGGGAGAAGGTGGCCTCGCGAAGCGAGGTCGGATGAGCAACTGTGTTTTCAAGCTTTGTGTGGGTTTTGTGCCGGAGCATGGCGCTGAGGATGGTCATGATCTTTCGGGCGACGGCGACGAGAGCGACTTTGGGTTCCTTGCCCTTGGCAACGAGACGCTGGTGGAAAGCCTTGAGGACGGGATTTGATCGGCTGGCGGTCAGGGCAGCCATGTAGACCACCCTTCGCAGGGCATGACGGCCGCCCCAGATGATACGACGACCTTTGAAGGTGCCGGTATCGAAGTCGTAGGGTGCCAGACCGGCAAGCGCTGCAATCTCGCGTCGCGAGGCCTGCCCGATCTCCGGCGCCAGCGCCAGTATGGTATGGCTGAGGACCGGACCGGCGCCGTGGAAGGACTGGATCAGGCGATCCTTGGCCGCGAGGGCCGGCTGGCTTGCGACGAGCTCGGCCATACGCTTTGCGAGCAGTGCGATATCGAATTCGATACGACGCAGCCGCTGGGTGAAGATGCGCTTCACCATCGGCTCGCGTAGCTGCTCGAGTTGATTGGCCAGGCTGACCTTATCGTCGCTAAGCTGCCTGCGGGCGACAACCAGATCGGCCAGTTGCTCCGCGATGGGGTCGCAACGCACCGGCCGGGTCGGCAGTTCGGCGGTGTAGCGCGCAATCAGCAGGGCATCGATGCGATCGTTCTTGGCCAGCCGACCAAGGGCACGAGCATAGTGGCGCAGCTTGTGCGGATTGACGTTCCTGGCCGGCAGATCCACGCTGCGCAGCGCCTTGGCCACGCCGCGCTCATAGCCGCCGCTCGGCTCCATGCCGATGGCGCGCACGGGACGGCCCCGCAACCATCTGACCAGCTTGGCCCATCCGTCCTTGTCGTTGTCAAAATGCGCTTGTTCCTGCGTTTGAAACACGGCCACGTCGAGCCATCGCTTTGCAACGTCGATGCCGATGTCCTGAACCGTTTGCACAACCATCTCCTCGGTCCCTTCCTTGTGTGCGGGGGCTTGCCCCTTGCAACTGTTCGGGTTCACAAAGAAGGCGGTCGGGCCCCAGCTCATCCACGGTTTCGGCACCTGAGGGGTGACGGGCTCTCGACCGCCGCCACGGATCAGGCAAACACCTGGTCCGTGGCGCCCCTAACTATGCATGATTCCAAACACACAAGGGGTGCTCCAGCTTGGCGCCGACGGCACTCCGTCACCCACCCCTCAACCGTCTCGGCGCTGCGCGCCGATCCACCTTCTCCCGCGAGGGGAGAAGGGAAGCTGCGCACCGCCACGCCGCAATTGCCGAAAAGCCAAAACATTGGTATGAGCCACGCCATGGAAGAGCTTTTTGGCGATCCGGCCTACAAGGGGTTCGTGCTGCAGGACAGAAAACGCCTGCCGTCGCGCTTCTCCGCGCGCGTCTGCGGCGCTTTGACCAGCCGACTTAGCTAGGCCGCTTTCGCCGGGCCTAGGGCTTGCGGCGTTACACTCTTCCCATTCTCATATCGACGGATTTACGCACATGAGCGCACCGCGCACCCTCTACGACAAGATTTTCGACGACCACGTCGTCGACCGCCAGGACGATGGCACCTGCCTGCTCTACATCGACCGCCACCTCGTCCATGAAGTGACCAGCCCGCAGGCCTTCGAAGGCCTGCGCCTGAGCGGCCGTAAGGTCCGCCATCCGGAAAAGACGCTGGCCGTGGTCGATCACAATGTCTCGACCTCGCCCGAGCGCAAGTTCGGCATCAAGAACGAGGAAAGCCGCATCCAGGTCGAGGCGCTGGCCAAGAACGCCAAGGACTTCGGCGTCGAATATTATTCCGAGAACGATATCCGCCAGGGCATCGTCCACATCATCGGCCCGGAGCAGGGCTTTACCTTGCCCGGCATGACCATCGTCTGCGGCGACAGCCACACGTCGACGCATGGCGCGTTCGGCGCGCTGGCGCACGGCATCGGCACCTCGGAAGTCGAGCATGTGCTGGCGACGCAGACGCTGATCCAGCGCAAGGCCAAGAACATGCTGGTGCGTGTCGACGGCCAGCTGCCGGAAGGCGTCACCGCCAAGGACATCATCCTGGCCATCATTGGCGAGATTGGCACCGCCGGCGGCACCGGCTATGTCATCGAATATGCCGGCGAGGCGATCCGCTCGCTGTCGATGGAAGGCCGCATGACGATCTGCAACATGTCGATCGAGGGCGGTGCGCGCGCCGGCCTGATCGCCGCCGACGAGACCACCTTCGCCTATGTCAAGGACAAGCCGCGCGCGCCGAAGGGCGCGGCCTGGGATGCCGCGCTCGCCTACTGGAAGACGCTGCAGTCCGACGAAGGCGCGCATTTCGACAAGGTGATCGTGCTCGACGCGGCCAAGCTGCCGCCGATCGTGTCCTGGGGCTCCTCGCCCGAGGATGTGGTTTCGGTGCAGGGCGTCGTTCCCAATCCGGAAGAGATCACGGACGAGAACAAACGCACCTCAAAGATCCGCGCGCTCGACTATATGGGCCTGACGCCGGGCACCAAGATCACCGATATCGCGCTCGACCGCGTCTTCATCGGCTCCTGCACCAATGGCCGCATCGAGGATCTGCGCGCCGCCGCCAAGGTGATCGAGGGCAAGACCGTCAATCCGCGCGTCAACGCCATGATCGTGCCGGGCTCCGGCCTGGTCAAGGAACAGGCGGAAGCCGAGGGTCTGGACAAGATCTTCCTCGCCGCCGGGTTCGACTGGCGCGAGCCGGGCTGCTCGATGTGCCTGGCCATGAACGACGACAGGCTGAAGCCGCATGAACGCTGTGCCTCGACCTCGAACCGCAATTTCGAGGGAAGGCAAGGCTTCAAGGGCCGCACCCATCTGGTGTCGCCGGCCATGGCGGCGGCGGCGGCGATCGCCGGCCACTTCGTCGACATCCGTGATTGGAAGTAACCTCCGGTCCACACGTTCCGATGACTGCCGGACCCCGGACCGCATTGCGGTTCCGGGGTCTTTTTCATTCACGCGGTCCGCATATTCGGCCGCGCTTAACCGCTTGTTTGGGCTTGCGCTCTAAGCTCTTCCCTGACGTCAAGCGAGGGGAAGTCACCGTCCTTTGGACACCGGCCTGTTGATAGCGCTGCTCAATCCGACGATCGCGCTGGCCCTCGGCGCGGCCTTCTTCGTGCTATGGGCCTATCAGCGCCACCGCCCCTATCTGGCCGTGCTGGCGCTCAGCTACTGTGCTTCGGCACCGGGCTTTCTGTTCCAGTATTTCACCTTGCCCATCGGCATGGTGCTGACCAAGCTGGTGTCCAACATCTGCTTCGCCATTGCCGGCTGCTGCCTGTCGGGCGCCATCGTCGCCCGCTATGGCCGCAAGGTGCCCTATGTCGGGATCGGCGTGCTGGCCGGTGGTGGACTGGCCTCGTTCTGCTGGTTCCTGTTCGTGGCGCCGGATCTCACCTGGCGTATCCTGGCGATGAATTTCGCCTTCGGGGGTCTCAGCCTTCTGATCGGCGCCGAATTGCGACCGGTGCGCAACAACGGCCCGAGCGAGAAAATCCTGTTCGTGCTGTCGCTGCTGTCGGGCCTCAACTTCTTCGTGCGCACCCTTGTCGTCGTCATCGCGCACGGGCCGTTCACCAGCTATGACGGGTTCTACAGCTCCTCCTACTGGACGACGGCGCTGCTGTCGCATGCGCTGCTGTCGCTGCTGATCGCGCTTTGCCTGTTCACCGCCGCGGCCCTCGACGTGATGAAGGCGCTGAAGGCCGAGACGCATACCGATCCGCTCTCGGGCCTGCTCAACCGGCGCGGCTTCGAGGAGCGCGCGGCCCAGCTTCTGCGACACTGCGCAATGGCCAGGTTCCCGGTCGCGCTGGTGCTGGCCGACCTCGATCATTTCAAGGCGCTCAACGATGTGCACGGGCATGCCGCCGGTGATCGGGTGATTGCCGATTTCGCCGCCAAGCTCCGGTCGGCCGCCGGCGCGCGCGGCGCTGCCGGACGCATCGGCGGCGAGGAGTTCGCCGTGCTCCTGCCGTTGACCGATCTCGCCGCCGCGCGGCTGTTCGCCGAGGCGGTGCGCACGCTCTACTCGGCCGGCGGCGTCGACGGGCTTCCCGCCGGCACCAAGGTCACCGCCAGTTTCGGCGTGGCGGCCCGCAGCGGCGAGGAAGCGCTGGAGCCGCTGATGCGGCGTGCCGACGAGGCGCTCTACAAGGCCAAGAAAAACGGCCGCGACAGCGTGCGCCTGTCCTATGAACGGCCCGAAACGCTGGTCGTGCCGGAGCCGTCCAGGGCCGGCTGAAGCCGTGCGTCCCAGCCCACGTTAACGTCTTTTTCGCCCGTCGGTGTTTAGCTAAGGCGCGGGGTGCGAAAGAGATGAGCGGCGCGAACTTCATCCTGTTGATCAACCTGTCGGTTGCCGGCCTGCTGGCGGCATCCTTCATGGCGGTCGCGTTTCATGATGTCGGCCGCGCCCCGGCGCGCTGGTTTGCTTCCGGCTATGTCCTGGGCATGGTCTATTCGGCGATCGAATTCAGCATTCCCGCCTTCAGCGATGCCCTGCTGCCGGTGGTTACCGCCTTCGCGGTCTTCCTTGGCGCAACAATAGCCTTCAACGTCGGACTGGCCCGCAAATACGGCGTGGCGCCGCCATGGTCGTCGATGCTGTTGTTCCTGGTCGCCGCCACCATCGTCGTCTATTTCGTCCAGGACCTGCCGCGCCAGTCGCTGGCCCGCATGATGGCCTACCAGCTCCCCTATGCCGTCATGCAACTGGTCGGATTGGCCATCGTCTGGTCGTCCAGGCAAAGGCGTGGCCGGCTCGATCGCATCCTGATGGCGGTGCTCGCCGCCAGCGCTGTGCAGTTCGCTTCAAAGCCGTTCATCGCGCATGCGCTCGGCGGCTGGGGCGCCAATCCGCAGGCCTATCTGCAAAGCAGCTACGCGCTGGTGTCGCAATCGCTCGGCACCGTCTTTGCCCTGGCCATGGCGCTGCTGACGCTGGCCATCCTGGTCCGCGATGTGTTGGCCGAAGTGACGTCGAGATCGGAGACCGATACGCTTTCCAGACTGCTCAATCGCGGCGCCTTCACGCGCCAGGCCGAGCAGGCCGTGCTTGGCGCCATGCGGCAAGGCGTGCCGGTCGCGCTGGTCATCGCCGATCTCGATCATTTCAAGAGCATCAACGACAATTTCGGCCATGCCTCCGGCGACCGGGTGATCGAGACCTTTGCCGGTTTCCTGCGCGAAGCCGCCGCCGGGCACCATGTCGCGGGCCGCATCGGCGGCGAGGAATTCGCCATCATCCTGCCGGGAACCAATCTCGCCGCCGCCCGGCTGTTCGCCGAAGGCACGCGCAGCGCGTTCGGCGCGCTGCCCATTGGCGGGCTGCCGGCGGACAATCGCTGCACGGCGAGTTTCGGGGTTGCCGAACTTCATACCGGTGAAACCATCGCCGATCTCATGCGCCGCGCCGACGAGGCGCTCTATTTGGCAAAGAATGCCGGGCGCGACTGCGTCCGTGTCTCGGCCGGGCCGGGAGGCGAGTGGTCGTCCAGCGCGATCGTCATCAATTCCCGGTCAGGATGACGTCGGTCGAATCGTCATCCTGATGCCTCCTTCGCCGTTTCCGTGAAACGGTGAGCTGTCCTAGCGACAGGGGCTGAGTTCGGGCATCTCGCCGTCGGAAAGCCCGTACATGTAGCTGCGGCCTTTGACGAAGACCGGTGGCCGGTAGCAATCGCTGTAGCCTGAAATCTCGTCGGATTCGTTCTGGTAGATCACTTTGGGCTGGCCGGCGCTGGTGTAGTCAGCCAGCTTCTTGGCCAGCTTGCCTTCGCCCACGATGATCCGCTTGTAGCCGGCGGCGCTGTCGATGACGAGATTGCCGAAGGAATCGGCATAGACGCGATCCTGGTGGCGTCCATTGGCCAGCGTGGGCGTCGCCAGCCCGGCGAGCGAAACCGCCACCATGAGCGCCGAGAGGCGTGATCTGCTTGAGTTCGAACGCATGGCGTCTTCCCGATGGTTAGAGGCCAAAGCGCGTCGAGACGCGCTTTTTGATTACTTGTTTGGATGCATGTCGTTGCCCCAAAACCGCTGACGCACTTTTGGGCGACATGCATGGCTCCTCGAATCAGAAATTAACCTTTTCTTAACCTTTGTTAAGAGGCCGGCGCGTTGCGCGGCGATGTCTTGTCAAACATGGTTAATTTCCGACTGGAGGGAAAACCCGATAGCCATCATTCGGCCATGCTTGGCGGCACCATCGCGGCCGGCATCGAATGGATCCGAGGGTGATCTCGGGGCAACCTTGATCTTGGCGCAGCATCGTGGCTAGTCTGCCGCGGGGGGAGGACAGCATATGGCGCTACGCCGGACGGTTTGGGTGTCCGTTTTCCCGTTGCTTGCTATCCTTGCGGCCTGTGTGCCGCAGGATGGCGCGCCGAAGGCGGCCAATATCGTCTCGCCTGCGCCGGCTCAGCAGTCCGTCGCATCCGCGGCGCCATCGGCATCCGCGCCTCCAGCACCGCCAACCAAGATCACCACCGATCTCACCGCGCCGCGATCCATGGTAGGTACGGCGACCTATGGATGCGGCAATGGCAGCGCCATCACCATTCAGAATCTTGGCTCGTCGTTGCGTGTGATCGAGCCGAATGGTGCGACCGAAGAGTTTGCCGCGTCGCCCGCCAACCAGTCCAGCCGTTACCAGGAAGCCGCCACGCATAACGCAATCGTGATCGACGGGCGTGAGGCGCTGGTGATGAAGAGGGGCTCGACGCCGCAGACCTGCAAGCGCTAGGCCGCATGGCCAAGAAGTAGCGTATGCTGCACTGCAGCGATATCGAGCCGGCTTTGGGTAATCCACCCCTAATCGATTGAAGCCCCGAGCTGCCTTTTAGTCAGACTAAATTACGTTTTCGAAACGGTTTTCTGGCTTTGACGCGGTGCAAAAAGAGCATTAGAAACCGGCTGTCCGAAGTCGCAACCGGAAGCGGCGATGCCGCATTTTCACCTGCGGCTAAAGCGCGTCGCGCCGAAACGGATTCATGCGACGCGCTTTGGATTCTTGGTTTGTGCATGCCGCCCTCCCAAAACCGAGGTCACTTTTGGGCGACATGCACGAAGACGCCGAACCTGGGGGAGCCATGAGCAAATCACCAGCCACCCGCGAATTCGCCAGACGTGAACGGCCGCTTTCGCCGCACCTGACGATCTACCGGCCGCCGATCACGATGACGATGTCGATCATCCATCGCATCACCGGCGGGGCGCTTTATTTCGGCACACTGCTGGTCGCGATCTGGCTGATGGCGGCGGCGAGCTCTCAGGCGACCTTCGACTGGGTCAACTGGGCCTTCGGCACCTGGCTCGGCCGGCTGATCCTGTTCGGCTACACCTGGGCGCTGATGCACCACATGCTGGGCGGCGTGCGCCATCTGGTCTGGGATACCGGCGCCGGCCTCGAAAAGCACACGGCCTCGAAGATTGCCTGGGCGACGCTTGTCGGCTCGGTCCTGCTCACCTTGCTGATCTGGATCGCCGGCTACATGGCGCGAGGAGCCTGATCATGAGCGGCAAGAACAGTACCGACATGCGCACGCCGCTGGCGAAAGTCCGCGGACTCGGCTCCGCCCGCGAGGGCACCGGCCATTTCTGGCGCCAGCGCCTGACCGCCATCGCCAACATCCCGCTGACGCTGTTCTTCGTCGGGTTCCTGATCGCGCTCAACGGCGCCGGCTATGCGGAAGTGCGCGCGGCGCTCGCCAATCCGTTCGTGGGGCTGATGCTGGCCCTGGTGCTGATCTCCGGGCTCATCCATATGCGGCTCGGCATGCAGGTGATCATCGAGGATTACATCACCAGCGAAGGCCTGAAGCTGGCGACGATCGCGCTCAACACATTTTTCACTGTAGCGGTCGGCGTCGCCTCGATCTTCGCCCTGCTCAAGCTGGCATTCGGAGGCTGAGTTGGCCAAGGACGCGAAATCAGCCAAAATGGCAGGCTATAATTTTGTCGACCACAAATTCGATGTGGTGGTGGTCGGCGCCGGGGGTGCGGGCCTGCGTGCCACGCTCGGCATGGCCGAACAGGGCCTGCGCACCGCCTGCATCACCAAAGTGTTCCCGACGCGCTCGCACACGGTGGCCGCGCAAGGCGGCATTGCCGCTTCGCTGTCCAATATGGGTCCCGATTCCTGGCAGTGGCACATGTACGACACCGTCAAGGGGTCGGACTGGCTCGGCGATGTCGACGCCATGGAATATCTGGTGCGCGAAGCGCCGGCCGCGGTCTACGAGCTCGAGCACTATGGCGTGCCGTTCTCGCGCACCGAAGAGGGCAAGATCTACCAGCGGCCGTTCGGCGGCCACATGATGAATTACGGCGAAGGCCCGCCGGTGCAGCGCACCTGTGCCGCCGCCGACCGCACCGGCCACGCGATCCTGCACACGCTCTACGGCCAGTCGCTGAAGAACAACGCACAGTTCTTCATCGAGTATTTCGCCCTCGACCTGATCATGGAGCCGGATGGCACCTGCACCGGCGTCGTCGCCTGGAACCTCGACGACGGCACCATCCACCGTTTCTCGGCCAAGATGGTGGTGCTGGCGACCGGCGGCTATGGCCGCGCCTATTTCTCGGCCACCTCGGCGCACACCTGCACCGGCGACGGCGGCGGCATGGCGTCGCGGGCCGGTTTCCCGCTGCAGGACATGGAATTCGTGCAGTTCCATCCGACCGGCATCTACGGCGCCGGCTGCCTGATCACCGAAGGCGCGCGCGGCGAGGGCGGCTATCTCGTCAATTCCGAGGGCGAGCGCTTCATGGAGCGCTATGCGCCGTCGGCCAAGGACCTTGCCTCGCGCGACGTCGTCTCGCGCTGCATGACGCTGGAGATCCGCGAGGGTCGCGGCGTCGGCAAGAAGAAGGACCATATCTTCCTGCATCTCGACCATCTCGATCCGGCCGTGCTGCACGAGCGGCTGCCCGGCATTTCGGAATCGGCCAAGATCTTCGCCGGCGTCGACCTCACCAAGGAGCCGATCCCGGTGCTGCCGACGGTGCACTACAATATGGGCGGCGTGCCGACCAACTACTGGGGCGAGGTGCTGAACCCGACGACGCGCAGCCCCGACAAGGTGTCACCCGGGCTGATGGCGGTCGGCGAGGCCGGCTGCGCCTCGGTGCATGGCGCCAACCGGCTGGGCTCGAACTCGCTGATCGATCTCGTCGTGTTCGGCCGCGCCGCGGCAATCCGCGCCGGCCAGGTCATCGACCGCAAATCGGCGATCCCGTCACCCAACGAAGCCTCGGTCGAGAAGATCATGGATCGCTTCGACGGGCTGCGCCACGCCAATGGCTCGACGCCGACGGCCGTGCTGCGCGAGAAGATGCAGAAGGCGATGCAGGAAGACGCCGCCGTGTTCCGCACGCAGGAATCGCTGGAGAACGGCTGCAAGCGCATTTCGCAGATCTGGGGCGAGCTCAAGGACATCAAGGTGTTCGACCGCTCGATGATCTGGAACTCCGACCTGGTCGAGACGCTGGAGCTGGAAAACCTGATGGCCAACGCCATCACCACCGTCTATAGCGCCGAGGCACGCAAGGAGAGCCGCGGCGCGCATGCCCGTGAAGACTTTTCCGCGCGCGACGACGCCGCCTGGCGCAAGCACACGCTGGCCAGGGTGAGCGAAGACGGCAAGGTGACGCTCAGCTACCGGCCGGTGCACACCGAGCCGCTGCTGGCCGAGAAGGACGGCGGCATCAGCCTCGCCAAGATCGCGCCCAAGGCCAGGGTGTACTGACGATGGCGCCGGCGGCCACGGGATATTCCGGCAAGCCCCTTCCGGCCAAGCTCGGCCTGAGGGACGGCATGACTGCCGCTTTCATCGCGCTGCCGCCGGAGCTCGACGAACTGGCCGGCGCCGTCGATTTCGCAAAGGTCGACCGGCTGACCGAATGGTCTGACATTTCGGGCAGCCATCAAAGATACGACGCGGTGCACGCCTTCACCCGGCAGCGCACCGAGATCGAGGATCGCCTTGGCGATGTCGAGGCGGCGATCAAGCGCGACGGCATGGTCTGGGTGTCGTGGCCGAAGAAGGCCTCGAAAGTGCCGACCGACGTCACCGAGGGTGTCGTGCGCACCGAAGCGCTCAAGCGCGACCTTGTCGACGTCAAGGTCGCCGCCGTGAATGAAGTCTGGTCCGGGCTGAAGCTCGTCATCCGAAAGGACCTGAGGTAATGGTCGAACTCACGCTCCCCAAGAATTCGAAGATCCAGCAGGGCAAGACCTGGCCGAAGCCGGAAGGCGCCACAAATCTGCGGGAATACCGCATCTACCGCTGGTCGCCGGACGATGACGAGAACCCGCGCATCGACACCTATTTCGTCGACAT
Source organism: Mesorhizobium japonicum MAFF 303099 (assembly GCF_000009625.1). Taxonomy (NCBI): domain Bacteria; kingdom Pseudomonadati; phylum Pseudomonadota; class Alphaproteobacteria; order Hyphomicrobiales; family Phyllobacteriaceae; genus Mesorhizobium; species Mesorhizobium japonicum. The sequence goes on along the minus strand of NC_002678.2, from coordinate 3,398,594 downwards.
GGACGATTGCGGGCCGATGGTGCTCGACGCGCTGCTGTGGATCAAGAACAAGATCGACCCGACGCTGACCTTGCGCCGCTCCTGCCGCGAAGGGATTTGCGGCTCCTGTGCCATGAACATCGACGGCTCCAACACGCTGGCCTGCACCAAGGGCTGCGACGACATTTCCGGTGCGGTCAAAGTCTACCCGCTGCCGCATATGCAGGTGGTCAAGGACCTGGTGCCCGACCTCACCAATTTCTACGCCCAGCATGCTTCGATCGAGCCGTGGCTGAAGACGGTGTCGCCGCAGCCGGCCAAGGAATGGTTGCAGAGCCATGAGGACCGCGAGAAGCTCGACGGGCTCTACGAGTGCATATTGTGCGCCTGCTGTTCGACCTCGTGCCCGAGCTATTGGTGGAACGGCGACCGCTATCTCGGTCCGGCAACCCTCTTGCAGGCCTATCGCTGGCTGATCGACAGCCGCGACGAGGCCAAGGGCGAGCGGCTCGACAATCTCGAAGACCCGTTCCGGCTCTATCGCTGCCACACCATCATGAACTGCGCGCAGACCTGCCCCAAGGGCCTGAACCCGGCCAAGGCGATCGCCGAGATCAAGAAGATGATGGTGGAGCGACGGGTCTGAAGCTGACGTTACCCGCTGACTTCTCCCCGGATGCCGTCACGGCCATCCGGGCGCGACTCGATCTGGTGCGAGGGCAGGGTGTAAAAATCCTGTTCGCCATCGAAAGCGGCAGTCGCGCCTGGGGGTTTCCGTCGCCCGACAGCGACTATGACTGCCGCTTTGTCTATATCAGGCCCGTGTCGGATCACCTCGTCCTGCAACAGCCGCGCGACGTCATCGAGTTTCCGATCGAAGGCGAGATCGATGCCGGCGGTTGGGATCTGCGCAAGGCCTTGCTGCTGGCGCTCAGTGGCAATGCGGTCATTGTCGAGTGGGCAAAGTCACCTATCGTCTACGAGGAAGTCGCGGGATTTCGCGCGCGCCTTCTGGAGCTGCTGGCCGAGATCGTCGATCCAGTGAAGGTATCGCACCACTATCTTGGGCTGGCGCGCTCACATGTCGCCAAGATCGGCAGTTTTTCAGGCGAGTTGAAGCTGAAGAAGTTGTTTTATCTGATCCGCCCGCCGGTGGCTCTCGACTGGATGGATCAGCGTGGCTTTGCCTGCTTGCCGCCGATGAACCTTGGCGAATGCCTGGACCAGACGGATGTGCCGGCGCCGGCAGCTGAGGAAATCCGCAGCCTGATCGAGCGGAAAGGCCGGACGCGGGAGATGGGATCCGGTCTTATCCCGACCGCGATCGCGCGCTATCTCGAAGCGCGCTATGGTCATCACGCAATGAACCTTGCCGCCCCGGTGCGGGATGATGCTCACCAGGCGCGCAGACATGCCCTTGCAACCGCGTTTTATCGCCAGGAGGCGGAACAGCGTTCGTGAGCGAAGACCTTCTCCCACACCGAAGTCCGCGCACGCGCTTGCCTGATTGAAAAAATAAGCAACCGGCCGCCCAAGCTGTTTGAGCAGAAGGGGCTGGTGTGGCCGATGTCCCGGCTCTTGTGTCGAACGCTGTCAGCTCAGATGGCCCGGCAGTTCTTGCTGGCTGCGCTGTCGTCCAGCCGGCCAGACGGGTGGCCGCGCCCGGTCTTGTTTCAAAAATGTCACTTGCTAGTCTGGGGCGCTGAGGGAGTCTTGGTGGCTAATATTAGCGACAGCTCAAGTAATTGATTCCAGGATGCGCACGATTACTTGTATTGCCTTAGTGTAGTTTTAATCCGTCATCGATATTCACTTTCGAGATCGCGGTTCGAGTGTAAAGCGGTGCGCGGCTTCATCGTGAATGGGTATTCAGTATCTGGGCCATTGATCAGCGCCACAACAGTCGGGTCGCTCACTTGGCTCGTGTCGCTGATCTATTTTCAGGACAAGGGGCTGATTGCGGCTCTCGGCCTGGGGGTTTTGATCGCGCTTCTCTGGCTTGACGGCTTCCGGGACAGGAAGGCGGATCGGCAAGGAAACAGGTGGTTCAGGCTCTATTTCTCGCTCTTCCCCTGCCTTCTGTTCCTTGTCTATGTCTATCTGGAAAGTGTCTTCGGCTATTTTGACTGGGGTGCGATGTTCATGCATGCCGGCGCCGGGATGCTTACGCCTGGTGTCGTTTTCGAGTATTTGTGGAATACCGGAAGCACGATGCTGGTTATTCTAATCGTTCTTTTCGGTCTCGGCGCATTGAAGGCACGCGGCACGCTGACCAGAGGATTGGATGTCGCCCTGATGGCGGTCTTCCTGGCGGCAAACCCGATGCTGACGCGTCCGATCGCGGCGGCGATTCATTCCAATCCGCTGCACGATTTCCTGTCCAAACGGTTCGTCGATATTGCCGCCTTGGCGGAGTCGCAGGTTGCGCCAGCGTCCGTGACGGCCGCGCCAAAAAACCTTGTTCATATTTTCATCGAGAGCGCCGAGCGCACCTACATGAACGAGGTGGAGTTTGGCGACGTGATGGCTCCGCTGCTGGAATTCGACAGGCGTGGCGTGTCGGCGAGCAACATGGTGCAGCTTGCCTACACCAACAATTCCATCTCAGGGATGGTCGCCGCGAATTGTGGAACGCCGCTGCTGATCACGTTCTTCACATCGCGCCAGTATCTGGAGGAGCATTCGCAATTCCTGCCTGGCCTGACCTGCCTGGGCGATGTCCTGAAGGCGCGGGGCTATCGGCAGAACTTTGTTACCGGTTGGCCACTCAGCTTCACCGGTCAGGGGACATTCTATTCCACCCATGGCTATTCATCGCTTTTCGGGGGGCCTGAAGTGGTGGCCGCCGTCGCCGGGCGCGGCAACAGTTTTGGCGCCGACGACGCCGAAGTCCTGGATCTAAGCTTCGACATTTTGCGGCATGCGCAGCGCGACGGCAAACCGTTCTCCCTGACGATCGCCGTCAGTGGCGGGCATGCCATGGATGGCTACCTGACCGACAAATGTATCGGCAAGACGGGCCTTTCCCCGCAAACGCCCAATATCCTCCATGCCGTGAAATGCACCAACATGCTCATTGCCGACTTCATTCACAAAGCCGAGGCCGAAGGTCTGATGGCGAACACCGTTCTGGCGCTGCAAAGCGACCATCTCAGTGCACCAAGCGCGGTGGCGGACCGCCTGAACAAGCATGAACGACGCAACTTTTTCTCCCTGTCGGGGGATGGCATTCCGGCCAAAACCTATGCCGGACTTTCGGGCACGATCGACATATTTCCCACCATTCTCGACGCGCTGGGCGTGCCGCCCCCCAATGGCCAGGCTGCCTTCGGCGTCTCGCTGCTTGGGGATCGGCCGACGCTGACCCAGGAACTCGGGCAGGACCAGTTCGATGGCGCGATCTATGCCGAGGATGTCCTCGTCAGATCCTTCTGGCGGCCGAAACCTGAGCGAAAGGCCGCGGCGGCCGGGGCTGATGCGCTCTAACTCTTTGTTTTGACGCAATTCCCAAGGGAAAGCGCTACGCGCTTTCCCGGGAAAACCGCTCACACTTTTCCTGGAATTGCTCTAGTGCCGAAGCGCGCCGGACTGAAAAGTGTGACGCTTCGTAGCGCATTCGTCGATCGAAAATGGGAGACGTTTTGCGAACGGTCATGGTATCGGAGGCTTTGGGTATAGAATCCATGAGCGAAGACCTTCCCATCCTCTCCCCCATCGAAGCGCGCGTGCTTGGCTGCCTGATCGAGAAGAAGGAGCTGACGCCGGATGTCTATCCGCTGACGCTCAACGCAGCCCTTGCCGCGGCCAACCAGAAGACGGCGCGTGACCCGGTCATGGCGCTGGAGCAGACGGAGGTGCACCGGGCGCTGAAGCTGCTCGAGCAGAAGGGGCTGGTGCGGCAGATGTTCGGCTCGCGCGTCGAGCGCTACGAGCATCAGATGGCGCAGCGCTTCTCGCTGACCACGCCGCAGACCGCCTTGATCGGCCTGCTCCTGCTGCGCGGGCCGCAGACGGCGCATGAACTGTTGGCTCGAGCCGAGCGCATGGCGCGGTTTTCGTCGATCGAAGATCTGCGGGGTGAACTCGACATGCTGATCGGCCGGCGGCCGCCGCTGGTCCAGGAAATCCCGCGCGGGCCAGGCCAGCGCGAGGATCGCTACGTGCATCTTCTCGCCGGCCCGGTGGACGTCGCGGCTTTATCGGCGCAGCGCAGTGCGCCGGCCATGCCTCACTCCGACCTGGAAGCGAGGTTGGAAGCGCTGGAGCAGGAAGTCGCTGCCCTTCGCGCCAGGCTCGACGCGCTGGGCGGCTGAGGCGGCCTGGAGTTGCTCGAATGAAAACGCCGGCTCTCAGGCCGGCGTTTGTCGCTTCAGGCCGCCCTGCTCAGCCGAGCCTTGCGTCGAGCGACACCTTGATGGCGCCGAGCGCCTTGGAGACCGGGCATTCGGCCTTGGCCTTCTCGGCCAGTTCCTTGAATTTCGCCGCATCGATGCCGGGCACCTTGCCGACCAGCGTGATCGCGCTGCCGGTAATGCCGGTGCCTGGAACCAGCGTCACCACCGCCTTGGCGTCGAGTTCGGCGGCGGGCGTGCCGTTCTCGGCCAGGAAGTGCGAAAGCTGCATGGCGTAGCAGCCGGCATGTGCCGCCGCGATCAGCTCTTCCGGGTTGGTGCCGGATTTGCCGCTTTCATCCTCGAAGCGCGCCTTGAACGAATAGGGCGTGCCCTTGAGCGTCCCGCTCTGGCTGTCGAGCGTGCCTTTGCCCTCTTTCAGATTGCCTTTCCAGACGGCGGTTGCGGTGCGGTCCATGAAGTCCTCCTTGGTTGTCGTGAACTTGGGGTTGTCGTGAACTTGGCCCGGGTGAAGCCCGGCGTCCGGTCAACTATAGCGCGGGTGGGCGCGAAGACCACTGCGCTGTTTGGACCACGGCACGATGACGGCTCATTGCCTTCGCAAAAAAAATCCGGGCAGGCCGGAAAAAATAGTCGCGCAAAAATGTCGACTTCCATCCAGCCCGTCCGTCCTGTGGGCGGCCATGGGATTTGTGGCCTGATGGAGGTTCACATGGACAATCTGTTTTTCGCACTTTGGAAGAGCCCGGGCCAAGGGCCTGAGCGACAGGAAGACTTCTGGCTGGATCCGCCGGCGCCCGTCTTCGGACGGCTGCTGGCGGCGGTCGCCATCATCGGGGTCGCGGCATGCCTTCTCGACCATGCGGCGGTCGAGGGCAAGGCTGACACGCTCGTCATCGCATCTTATGGTTGGTCTCAGCAGGGGAGCTCGCAATGAAATATGTCTGCCTGGTCTATGGTGAGGAAAAGGACCTCTACGCATTGACCGTAGAGCGCGGGGCCAAGCTCGACGCCGATTCACTGGCTTATGACAGGTCCCTGGACCAGGAGGGCAAGCTGATCATCGCGCAGGCGCTGCAATCGGTGAGAACGTCGAAGTCGGTGCGACGGCGCAAGGGCAAGCGCCTCGTCACCGACGGCCCCTTCGCCGAAACCAAGGAGCAGCTGCTCGGCTTCGTCATGGTCGAGGCCGACAACCTCGACGAAGCGCTGGACATCGCCGCCGGTATTCCGCTGGCCGAACTCGGCACGGTCGAGGTCCGGGCGATCTACGACATACCGGGGTCATAGGCGGCGCCTGGCTTGGCGGCTCGGCCTGCAACCGGCTTGTTTAATCGCCTAAGCTTCACCAGCCGCAAATTGAATTTTCTTCGCCGCAGGCAACCCGCGCGTGTTGAAGCAGCGCGACAGTTCTCCTATCGTCGCGCGGGATTACTGGGGGACTACCACATGCCTTTCCTGATTGCTGTCCTTGGCGTGCTGGGAGCGGCGGCGTTCTGGTGGTATCGGATGAAGGCCATGAACGACGCCGCGCGCGAGGTCGCCGATGTCGTCGGGCGCGTGCAAGGCAACATCAGGCGCAAGAAGCTGCGCAAGCAGGCGGCCCTATCGCCGCTGACGGCGATCGACGATCCGGTGGTGGCCGCCGCGACGCTGATCACCGCGATCGTTTCCGAGAACGGCCCCGTGCTGCCGCAGCGCGAGGCCGTCATCCGCGCGGTGATCTCCGAGATCGCCGACAAGAAGAAGACCGACGAGGCGGTGATCTACGCCAAATGGGCGGCGGCGCAGATCGATGACACCACGATCGTCATCGACAAGCTGGCGCCGTTCCTGCGCGAACGTCTCGACGTCGCCGAGCGCAACGATCTGCTGCAGATGGTCAATCGCGCGGCCCAGGGCGGCGAGAAGAAACTGGAGATAGCCGACCAGCGCATGCTGCGGCTGCGGCAGAAGCTGGGCTTCGAGGTCAACTGATCGCACACCTGGCGATTGGCGGAAACGACCATCGCTTCGTTGGGTGCGCCAGTGAGGCGCTCAGATCGCCTCGCCTTTCAGCAGCCTCGGCGTGCCGGCGGATAACCCCGACGCCTGGCGGATGAAAAACTCCTTCAGGCGCGGCATGCGTTCGACGAGGCCGAGGCCGATGTCGCGGACGGTGCGCAGCGGGGTGATGTCGTTGGAAAACAGCCGGTTCAGCACATCCGTCGTGATGCCCATCTGTACCGTGTCGAAGCGGCGCCATTGCTGGTAGCGTTCGAGCACGTCGAGCGCGCCGATGTCCTGGCCGAGCCGGTCGGCCTCGACGATCACTTCGGCGAGTGCTGCCACATCCTTGAAGCCGAGATTGAGGCCCTGGCCGGCGATCGGATGGATGCCGTGGGCGGCGTCGCCGGCAAGCGCCACGCGCGGCGCCACGAAGGCGCGCGCGATGGTGAGGCCGAGCGGCCAGGCGCGCGGCTTGTCGGCGACGCGGATTTCGCCGAGCTTCAGGCCGAAACGCTGTTCGAGTTCATGCTCGAAGACTAGGTCGTCGCCTTCCACCAGCGCTTTGGCATCTTCCGCGCGTTCGACCCAGACGATCGACGAGCGGTTTGTGCCGTCCTCCTCGGGTTTCAGCGGCAGCGTGGCGAAGGGGCCGGCCGGCAAAAAGTGCTCTTCGGCGCGGCCATTGTGCGGGCGTTCATGCGCCACGGTGCAGACGATGCCGGACTGGCCATAGTCCCACTTCACCGTCTTGATGCCGGCCATGTCGCGCAGCTTCGAATTGACGCCGTCGGCGGCGACCAGCAGCCGTGCCGTCAGCGCCGCCCCATCGGCCAGATGAACCGTGATGCCGGCGCCATTGGTCTCGAAACTCTGCACGGCGACGCCTTCGATGATGTCGATGCCGAGTTTTTCAGCTCTGGCGCGCAAGGCGCCGTTGAGCGACTTGTTGGCGACCATATGGGCGAAGGGCTCGCCCGGCGCGACTTCGCCGCCAAAGGTCAGGAAGACCGGGCGCACTGGATCGGCGCTGCGCGAATCGGTGATGATCATCTCGGTGATCGCCTGCGCCTGTGGCGCGATCTCGGCCCAGACACCGAGCTGGTCGAGCATGCGGCAAGCGGCAGCGGCAATGGCCGAGGCGCGGCCGTCGCGTTGCCAGGCGCCGGCGGGCGCGGCGTCGACCAGCGCCACGGCCAGATGGGGTCGCGCCTGTTTCAGCGAGACGGCGGTGGCCAGGCCGACATAGCCGGCGCCGGCGACGAGAACATCGAGCCCGGATATGGTCTTGGCGTCCGCCTTGCGTTCCATTGTCTTGGCTCCTTGCGCGCCGGCCCGGACCTGCGCCCTTGACGGCTCGTTCTTCCTGTCGGAAACCGCCATAGCAATTTTGCGGCGAGGTCACAAAACATGACGGCGGCGATCGACGAGCTTCTGAGCATTCTCGACCTCGAGAGGCTGGAACACAATCTGTATCGTGGTCGCAGCCCCCAGGTGGAGTGGCAGCGCGTCTTCGGCGGCCAGACCATCGCCCAGGCGCTTGTGGCGGCGCAGCGGACGGTGGAACCGGACCGCTTCGTGCATTCGCTGCACGGCTATTTCATGCGGCCGGGCGACATCAGGGTGCCGATCGTCTACGAGGTCGACCGCATCCGCGACGGCGGCTCCTTCACCACCCGGCGCGTGCTGGCGATCCAGCACGGACAGGCGATCTTTTCGCTGGAAGCCTCGTTCCAGGTCGACGAAAAGGGGCTGGAACACCAATTCGCACTGCCTGACGACGTGCCGCCGCCGGAAGGGCTGCCGACGCAGCGCCAGCTGCTCGAAAGAGCCGAACGTGTGCCGGAGGCGGTGCGCCGCTTCTGGGCACGCGAACGGCCGCTGGAGCTCAGGCCGGTCAATCTCCAGCACTATGAAAGCCGCGACAAGCTGCCGCCCCGGCAGAATGTCTGGATCCGCCTTGCCGGCCCGGTTCCCGATGACCGCGCGCTGCAATCGGTGCTGCTCGCCTATCTCTCCGACATGACGCTGCTGGACACCTCGACCTTCGCGCATGGACGTGGCCTGTTCGATCCCGACATCCAGGCGGCGAGTCTCGACCATTCGATGTGGTTCCACCGGCCGCACTCGCTCGACGGCTGGCTGCTCTATGCGCAGGACAGCCCATCGAGCTCGGGATCGCGCGGCTTCAGTCGAGGCACGCTCTATGCGCGCGACGGCACGCTGATCGCCTCGATGGCCCAGGAAGGGTTGATCCGGCTCAAGCGTTGAGCATTGCGAGTCTTGTTTGAGCAGGATCACTGACAAACGAAAACCGTTTGTCCGGGAAAACCCGGCTCGGCTTTTCGGGATCGTGCTCAAAGCCGGCAAATTAGGCAAAATCGAAAAATTGCATAATTTTTGAGCACATGGCGTGCCGCAGGCATTGGCACTCGCTGCCTCCAATCCCCTCATTCCCTTTGTTTACAACAGGTTAACAGGCTGCTTCGGCACTTGGCACGGAGCTTGAATCCTTGTGGGCACTCTCCGGCTCTTTGGGATCGGTGAAGTCGTGCAAACGCGGGGGACCGCAACAGCAAAGGGTGAAACCTTATGAAAATCGTGATGGCAATCATCAAGCCGTTCAAGCTGGACGAGGTACGCGAAGCGCTTACCGCCGTCGGCATCCAGGGCCTGACCGTCACCGAAGTCAAAGGCTACGGGCGTCAGAAGGGACATACGGAAATCTATCGCGGAGCGGAATACGCGGTCAGTTTCCTGCCGAAGATCAAGATCGAGGTCGCTGTCAGTGCCGATACGGTCGACAAGGCCGTCGAAGCCATCACCGCCGCGGCCAAGACCGGCCAGATCGGCGACGGCAAGATCTTCGTTTTCGGCATCGATCAGGCGGTGCGCATCCGCACCGGCGAAACAGACACCGACGCGCTCTGAGCGGCGAACACGTATTCCAATGGAGAGTTCAATGAATATTTCTTCCACCTTGAAGACAACGGGACGGGCGGCCCTGCTGGGCTCGCTTGCTCTGGCAGCATTGGGCAGCGTCGCCGCCTTTGCGCAGGAAGCCGCTCCGGCCGCTGCCGCAGCCGCCCCGGCTGCCGCTCCCACCCCGGTGCTCGACACCGGCAACACCGCCTGGATGCTGACCTCGACGGCCCTGGTGCTGATGATGACCATTCCGGGCCTGGCGCTGTTCTACGGCGGCATGGTGCGCAAGAAGAACGTGCTCGCCACCATCATGCAGAGCTTCGCCATCACCTGCCTGGTGACGGTGCTGTGGTTCATGTTCGGCTATTCGCTGGCCTTCTCCGACGGCGGCGGCATGAATGCCTATCTCGGCGGCTTCTCGAAATTCTTCCATCACGGCATCACGGTCTCGACGCTCTGGCTGCCGGGGGTCTCGAACATTCCTGAATTCGTCTTCTCGATGTTCCAGATGACCTTCGCCATCATCACACCTGCCCTCATCGCCGGCGCCTTCGCCGAGCGCATGAAGTTCTCGGCGCTGCTGCTGTTCATGGCGCTGTGGTTGATCGTGGTCTATTGCCCGATCGCACATTGGGTCTGGGGTGGCGGCTTCCTCGGCACGGCTGGCGTGCTCGACTTCGCCGGCGGTACGGTCGTCCACATCAACGCCGGTGTCGCGGGCCTGGTCTGCGCGCTGGTTCTTGGCAAGCGCGAAGGCTACGGCACCACCAACATGGCGCCGCACAACCTGGTCTATTCGGTGATCGGCGCTTCGCTGCTGTGGGTCGGCTGGTTCGGCTTCAACGCCGGTTCGGAACTGGCGGCGGACGGTCTTGCCGGCGCTGCGATGATGAACACGCAGGTCGCCACCGCTGCCGCCGCGCTCGCCTGGATGTTCGCTGAATGGATCGTCGCCAAGAAGCCCTCGGTGCTCGGCATCATCTCGGGTGCCGTCGCCGGCCTCGTCGCGGTGACGCCGGCTTCCGGCTTCGTCAACCCGACCGGCGCTTTCATCATCGGCATCGTTGCCGGCGTGCTCTGCTACATCTCGGCGGTCAAGGTGAAGCACATGTTCGGCTATGACGACTCGCTCGATGCCTTCGGCGTGCACGGCGTCGGCGGCATCATCGGTGCGCTGCTCACCGGCGCGCTGGCCGATCCGGCGATCAACGCGCTCGGCAAGGGCGGCTCTGTGGTCACCCAGCTCTACGGCATCGTCTTCACCATCCTGTGGACGGCGATCGCCACCTTCGTGATCCTCTACATCGTCAAGGCGCTGGTCGGCCTGCGTCCGACGACCCAGGAAGAGGTCGAAGGCCTCGACATCTCCCAGCATGGCGAAGTGGTGCCGTAAGGCCAGCCTCGCCAACGGGGCCGGCGGATCCTCCTCCCGCCGGCCCCATTGTCCCTCACGCAATTCCCGGGAGAATCGCAATCCGGCTCTCCCAGGGACTGCTCCAGAGATCCCGTCGTGACGCTCCCGCAAGGAGCTCACGCCTTGAGGCCCGGATTGTTTCCGGGCCTCTTTTTTGGTAAAATGTTCTGTCTATACCCCTGGTTCGCGCAATCACGTTCGCGTGATGGACCCTTGGGAAGAAACATCGACCGCTTTGGTTCCGAACTGTGGGGGCGATCGTCGTTCTGACGCTCGTGCAAAAACAGGGAGGAACTTTCTCATGAACCTCAAGAATATCTGCCTTGGAGCGCTCGCTCTTTCGATGGTTGGTGGCATGGCATTTGCCGGTGCTCTGGATGAACCGGCCAACATGGCGCCGTTCTTCACCGATTCCAGCATGAAAACCATGAAGCCGGAGGCGGACTTCAAGGCAGCCTGGGCCTCGACGGCTAAGGACAAGCAGGACAAGATGATGAAGGAGTGCCAGGACGCGGCGATGAGCAAGCCTCACGCCGAATTCTGCGCCAACCTGATGATGTATGCCGGTCACAAATGATTGCACGAGGTCGGGTCCGGAGGGCCCGACCGTTTTATAGCCGAACGATGGCGGGTGCCCGCCATCGCTTCGTTTGCCAGTGCGCTTTGGCGGAGACCGCAGGCGGTCCCGATGCCGTCCGCTGGCGGAGTCTATCCGCCGATCCCATCGTCCATCATGGTGTTTGTCAGCGCCTCATAGGCACTGCTGCAGGTCTGGGAATGGGGGCAATTCCAGACAATCAACGTCGGCGCCACCGTCAGTATGGCCGCAATCAGAATTTGCAGGCCAAGATCTGGCACCCCAAATCCCTTGCCGAGGAGAGCCCTGCACAGAAAATACAGGCCCTGTATCAGGCAGGCGGAGGCGAGCAGGTGCAGGAGTGGGCCGGTCGCCCTGGCAAAGGGTGTCACGTAACCATCCGGAAAGCCCACCATCCCGAGCTCGGCAAACCAGTGCACGGCGAGCAGGAGACTAAGCGCCGCCCAAGCGAGAGCCGCCACGCGAAGGAAGGTAGACCGCATGCCTCTACCCACCCCTGGCGGTCGCACGGCGACGTTGCACATCCTGCCCGCTTCCACTTCAACCTGAAGTGACATGATCTCAACCGCTTATAGTTAATGCCCCCTTAACCTTCCCACCGATAGTCTGGCGTTCGAATCTGCCGGAGTGCGTCATGTGCTCGGGCCAGGCAATCACTGACGGGGAAGAGCATGCGTTCAGGGGCTTCAGCACCGCTCGCGATGACCGATACGGGGCACGGCATCCAGGCTTTCGCGCGGCGCCAGGTCGGCCGGCTGGTCGGCGCCGGCATGTTTCTGGCTGTAGCCTTCGGGGTTGCCAGCCTCGCCACCTGGAACGTTGCCGATCCAAGCTTCTCGCACGCCACCAACAACACCGTCACCAACGCCATGGGCTATGCCGGCGCGGTTTTCTCCGATCTCGCCATGCAGTTCTTCGGCCTTGCTGCGGTCGCCGCGCTGGTTCCGGCTGTCATCTGGGGGTACCTGCTGTTTTCGGCGCGCGGTGTCGACAGGCTGCCCAAGCGCGGGCTGTTCTGGTTCGGCTTCGCCCTGCTCGCCGCCGCGATCGCCGGCTGCATCGTTCCGCCCAAGACCTGGCCGCTGCCCACCGGCCTCGGCGGCGTGTTCGGCGACATGGTGCTCAAGATTCCCGGCGTCCTGATCGGCGGCTATCCGACCGGGCTGATCGCCAGCGTGCTCGCCGTGCTGCTGGCCGGGCCGACGCTCTGGCTGTTCGCCTTTGGCTCGGCGTTGATCGGGCGCAAGAACGGCTTCGCCGTGATGGAAGAGCCGGCGGCAGCGGACCCGCGCGAGGACGATCTTCTGTTCGACAATGAAGAGGATGAGGGCGACGAGGGCATATTAGCGCTCGGCGCCATCACTCATTGGTGGCTGTCGCTGCGCGCGTGGATGCATCGCCGCGCGGTGCGCCGCAGGCAGGAACGCGACGAATACGAGCCGGAGATGGAGCCGCGCGCCAGCGCCTGGCGGCGCGCTGCCGAGCGCGTGGAATCGGCCGAATTCGCCGAGCAACGGATGAGCCCGGGTGGCCGCGCCCGCGTCGAGCCGGAATTCTTCGCCGCCATGGTCAATGACCGCAGCGTTTCCGTGGATCCGGACGATGACGATATCTTCGACCGTGACGACGAGGACATGGATTTCGACGACGAGCCCGTCGCCCAGCGCCGTGCGGCCCCCGCCGCCAAGGTACAGCAGTTCCGTTCGGATGCCGCCACCCGCGTCGAGGCGCCGGCGCCGCGCCCGGCGCCTGGCGCGCGCGTCCAGCGCGAGGCGCAGACCTCGCTGATCGGCTCGGACAAATTCGAAATGCCGTCGCTGCATTTCCTGTCCGAACCGAAGAATGTCGCGCGCGACCCAAGTCTCTCCAAGGACGCGCTGGAACAGAATGCGCGCCTGCTTGAAGGCGTGCTGGAGGATTTCGGCGTCAAGGGCGAGATCATCGCCGTGCGCCCGGGTCCCGTCGTCACCCTCTATGAGCTGGAACCCGCGCCCGGCATCAAATCGTCGCGCGTCATCGGCCTCTCCGACGACATCGCCCGCTCGATGAGCGCGATCGCCTGCCGCGTCGCCGTGGTGCCCGGCCGCAACGCCATCGGTATCGAGCTGCCGAACGCCAAGCGCGAGACGGTGTATCTGCGCGAGATCATGGCCAGCCGCGATTTCGAGACGACCAAGGCAAAACTGGCGCTGGCGCTGGGCAAGACCATCAATGGCGAGGCCGTCATCGTCGACATCGCCAAGATGCCGCACGTGCTGGTCGCCGGCACCACTGGCTCCGGCAAGTCGGTCGCCATCAACACCATGATCCTGTCGCTGCTCTACCGGCTGACGCCGCAGGAATGCCGGCTGATCATGATCGATCCGAAGATGCTGGAACTCTCCGTCTATGACGGCATCCCGCACCTGCTCACGCCTGTTGTCACCGATCCGAAGAAGGCGGTGGTGGCGCTGAAATGGACTGTGCGCGAGATGGAGGACCGCTACCGCAAGATGTCCAAGGTCGGCGTGCGCAACATCGACGGTTTCAACGCCCGCGTTCAGCTGGCCGAGAAAAAGGGCGAAAAAATCTCGCGCACCGTGCAGACCGGTTTCGACCGCCAGACCGGCGAGGCGATCTACGAGACGGAGGACCTCGATCTCGAGCCGATGCCCTATATCGTCGTCATCATCGACGAAATGGCCGACCTGATGATGGTCGCCGGCAAGGACATCGAAGGCGCGGTGCAGCGCCTGGCGCAGATGGCGCGCGCCGCCGGCATCCATGTCATCATGGCGACGCAGCGTCCGTCGGTCGACGTCATCACCGGCACCATCAAGGCCAATTTCCCGACCCGCATCTCCTTCCAGGTGACGTCGAAGATCGACAGCCGCACCATTCTGGGCGAGCAGGGCGCTGAGCAGCTGCTCGGCATGGGCGACATGCTCTACATGGCCGGCGGCGGCCGCATCCAGCGCGTGCACGGCCCCTTCGTCTCCGACGACGAGGTCGAAAAGATCGTCGGGCACCTGAAACTGCAGGGCGTGCCCGAATATCTCGACGCCATCACCGAGGACGACGACGAGGACGACGACGAACCGTCCGGCAAGGGCGCTGGCTCCGGTGGCGGTGGCGGCGGCAATTTCGAGGATTCCGACGATCCCTACGACCAGGCGGTGGCGGTGGTGCTGCGCGACGGCAAGGCGTCGACCAGTTACATCCAGCGCCGGCTCGGCATCGGCTACAACCGCGCCGCCTCGATCATCGAGAAGATGGAGAAGGAAGGCATTGTCGGCCCGGCAAACCATGCGGGAAAACGCGAAATCCTGGTGCCGACCGAGGACGACAAGTTCTGATGGCGGGGCGTTCACGGCAACTTTGAACCCTCTGGCGCGTTCAAGCAATTAAGCAGCGTTCGCCCCGCCAAACTTCAGCCCAACTGGGGGTTCAGGACAGCGACAGATACAGGAATCACCACGAGAGTGACCGACATGAAAAACGATCTTTCCAAGCTCAGCGATTTTGCCCCGACCCGCCGCCAGCTCCTCGGCCTCGGCCTTGTCGCTGCCGGTGCGGCCGCCTTCAACGTGGTGCCCGGGTTCGAGCTTCTGGCCTCGGCGCAGGCGGCGGTGCCCGCCGCCGCGCAGAAGATCGCCGACCATTTTTCCTCGGTCAAATCGATGAGCGGCGAATTCGTGCAGTTCGGCCCTAAGGGCGAGCAGACCGGTGGCAAATTCTTCCTCGAGCGGCCGGGCAAGATCCGCTTCAACTATGACGGGGCGTCGAATTTCAAGGTGATCTCCGACGGCAAGTCGGTGGTCATCCTCAACAAGAAAATGAACACGTCGGACCTTTATCCGTTGTCGAAGACGCCGCTGAAGCTGCTGCTCGATGACCGGATCGACCTCTCCGGCGACCGCGTCAAAAGCGTCAAGGAAGAAGACGACCTCACCACCATCCAGCTTTCCGACAAGGCGGTGTTCGGCAACGCGCGCATCACCATGATGTTCGATCCGAAAACCTATGATCTGCGCCAGTGGACGATCACCGACGCGCAGGGCAAGGACACGACGGTGATGATCTTCAACACCAAGGAAGGCGTCAGCTTCGCGCCCGACACCTTTGCCATCGACTATACGGCGAACCGCGAGCTGAACACCAAGACAAGATAGCTCCCGTCGCTACGGCAAGTTTGCGGGGGCGGCGCTGAAACCAGCTTCTTTCTCCCCGTTTACGGGGAGAAATGCCCGGCAGGGCAATGAAGGGGGCAGCGCCGAGATCAATAACTGGCGCCCGGCTTGTCTTTGCTGCCTGCGGCTGGCAGTTTCCGGACCGACCCCTCAAAAGGCGTCTTCTCCGTCAGGACCTATCGATCCTGGCTGGCTGCACGCTGTCCGGATTGCCAAATGCCCTTTTCCATCGCCACCTGGAACATCAACTCCGTGCGCCTGCGTATGCCGATCGTCGAGCGGCTGCTCGATGAATACGCCCCCGATGTGCTCTGCTTGCAGGAAACGAAAGTGCCCGATGAGCTGTTTCCCGAAAAGGCATTCCGCAGGCTTGGCTACCAGTACATCGCCTTTCATGGCCAGAAGGGCTATCACGGCGTCGCCACGGTGGCGCGGCGGCCGATCGAGGTGGTCGAAAAGCGCCGCTTCTGCGACATCGAGGACAGCCGGCATCTGTCGGTGACGGTGCGCGCCGGCGGCAAGACGATCCTGCTGCACAATTTCTACGTTCCGGCGGGTGGCGACGAGCCCGATCCCGAAATCAACAAGAAATTCAAGCACAAGCTCGACTTTGTCGCCGAGATGAACGCCATCCGCGCCGAGCACACAGAGGTGTCTGCCTCGGTGCTGGTCGGCGACCTCAACATCGCGCCGCTCGAGCACGACGTCTGGTCGCACAAGCAATTGCTCAACGTGGTCAGCCACACGCCGGTCGAGACCGAAAACTTCGAGGCGATGCGGCTCGCCGGCAATTGGGTCGACCTGATGCGGCACAACGTGCCATTGGACCAGAAGCTCTACACTTGGTGGAGTTATCGCGCACAGGATTGGGAGCTGTCCAATCGCGGCCGGCGGCTCGACCATGTCTGGTCGTCGCCCAATCTGGTGCAGGATTTCGCCGGCTACGAAATCCTGCGGGCGGCGCGCGGCTGGGAGCGGCCGTCGGACCATGTTCCCGTCATCGCACGGTTCGATCTGGATTAGGTGTGCCGAAGCGCCCGCCAATTCGTCATGCTATAGCGGAGCGACGCGAAGCGGAGCGCAGACCCCTGGAGCTGCTCCGCAGCCCAAGGGGTCTGCGTGACGGTGCTTCGCTCTTGCTTCGCGTTAGGATGACGAAGGGTGGAGGGCGGCTGCGGCTAATGTAGTTCCTGCCTGCGACCGACAATCGCTCTCACTTACCCGAAAACCGAGGCGCCAGTTCCTCGATGCGGCGGATCATGTCCTGGAATTCCTCGGAGATGCGCTGGTGCAGCTTCACCGCCACTTCCGGATATTCCTCCAGGATGCGGCGGAACATCTTGCGGCTGAGCCGGATCACTTCCGAGTCGATTTCGGCCGACGCGCTGGTCAGCCGGTTGGTGTCGGCGATCAATGCCAGTTCGCTCAGCATGGTGCCGGGGCCGACGGTGCCGATCGGGATGCGTTCGCCACTCTGCTCGCGATAGAGCACGATGCGTCCGCTGACCACCACATAGGCCGAATCGGCCTCGTCGTCCTCGCGGTAAAGCTTGTGGTTGGCCTGCAGCAGGGTGGTCTCGGCGCCGAAGGCGAGCAGGCGCAGCTGTTCCTGCGTGAAACCCTCGAAGAGCCTCACGGCGGACAGGATGCGGATGTCGTCATCCAACGCCATCTCTAGCTGCGTCCCCGAACGGTCAGTCCAATCCCTCCTTCACGAGTCGATCCTTAATCCCCTCCACAGGATCGCACCCGAAAGCGGTCCCGCCCAGACCGCTCCATCCATCTAGTTTTCGCAATTCCGGACGGAAAACCGCCCACACTTTTCCTGGAATTGCTCATTGGATAGTGAAATGTTTAAGGAACCAGCTTGTAGCCACCGCTTTCTGTCACAAGAATTTCCGCATTGGAAGGATCGCGCTCGATCTTCTGGCGCAGCCGGTAGACATGGGTTTCCAGCGTGTGCGTGGTGACGCCGGAATTGTAGCCCCAGACTTCCTCGAGCAGCACGTCGCGGGTCACCACCTTCTGGTCGGCACGGTAGAGATATTTGATGATCGAGGCTTCCTTCTCCGTCAGTCGCACCTTGCCGCCACGCGGGTCGATGAGCAGCTTCTGGCTGGGCTTGAAGGTGTAGGGGCCGACCGAGAAGGTGGCGTCCTCGCTCTGCTCGTGCTGCCGCAGCTGGGCACGGATGCGCGCCAGCAGAACCGCGAAGCGGAACGGCTTGGTCACATAGTCGTTGGCGCCGGCCTCGAGACCCAGAATCGTGTCCGAATCGGTGTCGTGGCCGGTCAGCATGATGATGGGCGCCTTGTAGCCGCCTTTGCGCAGGATCTTGACGGCCTCGCGGCCGTCCATGTCGGGCAGGCCGACATCCATGATGAGCAGGTCGATGAGGCCGCCGCGTGCCGCGGTGACGCCTTTTGCCGCAGTCGCTTCCTGCAGCACGTCGAATTCCTCGTAGAGGGCGAGTTGCTCGACCAGCGTGCCGCGCAGGTCGTCGTCGTCGTCGACGATTAGGATGGTGCGTGAAGTCATGGATCAATCCGTTGTTTTGAAAATGAAATTCAGTTGACCGCTGCGTATTTATGCGGAAGCTGGCCGACACAATAGCCGATCACAGTGATTTGTTCCGTGGCACGATCATACAAGAAAAAATGCGATCGCAATGCAGCCGGCGCAATTTTGCCGAAACGGCTGCGCGTGCTGACCGTGCGGGCGAGGCCCGGCCACCCCAGCCAGGGCCTGCTGCAGGCGGGAAAAACGGTGTTTGCCTGCGCGCTGGGGCGCGGCGGCATCTCGGCCGCCAAGCGCGAGGGCGATGGCGCCACGCCGCTCGGCTCGATGCGGATCCTGTCGGGTTATTTCCGGGGAGATCAGTTTGCCGGTAGCCGCCGGACGCGCCTGGCGATGACGCCGATCGGGCCCGATCTCGGCTGGTGCGAAGTATCAGACGACCGCAATTACAACAGGCCGGTCAAGATTCCTTATGGTGCCAGCCATGAGCGCATGCGCCGCGACGACCGGCTGTACGATGCCTGCCTGGTGCTCGACTGGAACATCGCACCGCGCCGCCGCGGGCGCGGCAGCGCCATCTTCTTCCACCTGGCGCGACCGGATTTCACGCCGACGCAAGGTTGCGTGGCGGTGACCGCGCGCACGATGGCCCGGCTGCTGCCGCTGCTGTCGGATCGGACGGTGGTGAGGGTGGTGAGATAGGGCAGTAGGCAGTAGGGCATCTCTTTCTAAGCCTATTCCCTACTGCCAATTCCCTTACTTCTATCGCTTCTGCCAACCCGTGCCCAGCAGTCCGATTTCGCGGAGTTCCCGGTCCATCGCCTGCGCGACATCCCGGCGCTCGGCGCCGATGTCACGCAGCTGGCTGTCGGAAAGGCCCTCGACGGATTCGTGCGGAAGCCGGATGGCGACCCGCGCCTGGCGCAGCCAGTCGATCGCGGCGCGCAGCCAGAATGCGATGCCGGTGTGGGATTTGAGGGCGGTATGGGACTTCAGAGCAATGTCGGTCATGGCTTTATCCGGTTTCTCCGGATTTCAAATCCGGTTTGAAGGTATCTCGATGTCGAGATCATGCCGGATTGAAAAACAAACGGGAAACGAGTAGTTCTTTTCAGATCATCAAGTTTTATTTGGAGATCAGATGCCCCGCCTCCTGCCCGGAACGCGCGCGCTGAGGACCTTCGAGGCGGCGGCGCGTCACCTCAATTTCACCCGCGCCGCCGACGAGCTTGGGCTGACGCCGGCCGCGGTCAGCCACCAGGTCAAGGAGATCGAAGATCAGCTCGACCTGGTGCTGTTCACGCGCACCAGCCGCACCATGCGGCTGACGGAAGCGGGAAACGTGCTTCACGAGGCGTCGATCGAAGCGCTCGACCTGCTCAACCGGGCGGTGTCGCGCGCCCGCAAGATGACGCGCGGCACGGCGCTCCTGAAAGTGACGCTCGACGCGCAGTTCGCGACGAAATGGCTGATGCGGCGCATCGACGATTTCCGTCGTCAGCGGCCAGGCATCGAGTTGCGTTTCGACATTACCTACGATGTCCGGGATTTCGAGCGCGACGACGTCGATATCGGCATCCGGTTCGGCACCGGCAGATATGCCGGCCTTTGCGCGCACCGGCTGTTCGACAACATCATCATCCCGGTGTGCAGCCCGGCGCTGCTGGCTTCAGGGCCGCCGCTCAACGAACCGCGCGATCTCTTCCGGCACACGCTCGCGCATATCGACTGGTCGCGGCAAGGCGTCACCTGGCCGAATTGGAGCATGTGGATGCAGGCGGCCGGTGTCGACGATTTCGACGACAGCCGCACCCTCGTCTTCGGCTCCTCGACGGATGCCACGCAGGCGGCCCTCGACGGCAATGCCGTGGCTCTGGCCGACTTCGCGATGGTGGCCAACGATTTGTCGCAAGGGCGCCTCGTGCGCCCCTTCGAACTCGGCATCAAGGTCGCGCCGGAGTTCGCCTATTTCCTGGTCTATCCGGAAACCGCGAAGGACGACGCCCGCATCACGGCGTTTCGTGAGTGGCTGCTGGAGGAAGCGGCAAAGACGCACGGCACGGACAAGGTGTAGGCTTCTGCCGGGCCGAAGATCAACGCGCCGCCTTAGCTTGCCGCGGCGCCGAACCAGCCGATCACCGCGCCGATGATCAGCAAGACACCCAGCCAATGGCCGCCGTCTATAAGGGTCAGGTCCCAGCCGAAATTCTCGTAGCGATGGTTGACCGACAGCGTCGTGGCGATGAACCCCAGCCAGAGCACGAAACCGAAGACAAGCCCGGCGAGCAATGTCGGTTCACCGCCGGTCATCGCACCGACCACCAGCGCCATGATGTAGGCCATGACCAGTTCGGCGATGAAGCTGATGACGAAAGGCAGCGGCGATTTCTTCATCGTCGCCGGATCGAGCTTGGCGGCCCTCAGCCACGGCTTGCTCAACGCCATGTACCAGGCGGCGCCGAACAACCAGGCCAAGACGGCGGCGGCAATGACCGCCAGCCAGTTCACTGCTGAAAAATCCATGAGCTTCCCCCTCCAGATGCAGGCCATGCGACATGCTCTGTCTTTTTTGTTGCGACGCAATTCCGAACGGAAAACCGCTACACACTTTTCCTGGAATTGCTCCAGACTTTGTATCAGGCGCTTCGGCGATGGCGTCAAGCAAAGCGCCAGACGGTGGTGCGCTTGACCAGGGAATCCTCCAGCGCTCGCGTGACGTCCACCTCATAGACCGCAAGCGGCTCCAGCCCCGATTTCGGCAGATACGACCGGCCGGGATCGCCGACGAAGATCTCGGCACCGCGCGCCTTGAGCGTCGCAAACCATGGCATCAGGCGGTCGGCGAAGGATTTGTCGTAGAAAACGTCACCGGCAAGCACCACGTCCCAGCCCGCATCGGTGCCGATGCAATCCGTGCCGAGGAAGTCGATCCCGACGCCGTTGGCCTCGCTGTTGAGGCGGATCGCGGTGGCGCAGAACGGGTCGATGTCGGTGGCGATTACTTCAGCAGCGCCGGCCTTGGCGGCGGCGATGGCGACAAGGCCGGAGCCCGAGGCGAAGTCGAGCACGCGCTTGCCCCGCACCGTGTCGGGATTGTCCAGGACATAGCGGGCGAGGCCCTGGCCGCCGGCCCAGGCAAAGGCCCAGAAGGGCGGCGGCAGGCCGATCTCAACCAGCTCGTCCTCGGTCCGCTGCCAAAGATCGTGCGCTTCATCGGCGAGGCGCAGCCGAATCTCGGGCACATGCGGCGGCGCCATCAGTGCCGTGTTGTCGAGGATGAATTGCTTCGCGCCGTGCGGGGTCAGCGCCGTCACGGAGCAGGCGTCAGGCCGCCCATGCGGCAGACTTCCTTCCATTCGGCCGGAGTCACCGGCTGCACGGAAAGCCGGCCGAGCCGCACCAGCGCCATGTCGGCAAGCTTCGGATTGGCTTTTACCTGTTCCAGCGTCGGCGGGGTCGGCACATCGCGAACCGCGCGGATGTCGACGCATTCCCAGCGCGGATCATCCGAAGTGGTGTCGGGGTGGGCCAGCGCGCAGACTTCGGCGATGCCGACGATGTTGAGCCCCTCATTGGAATGGTAGAAGAAGCCGAGATCGCCGATCTGCATGGCCTTCATGTTGTTGCGGGCGGCGTAGTTGCGCACGCCGTCCCATTGCGTGCCGGCCTTGCCCTTGGCCTTCAACGCCTCGAAGGAGAAAACCGAGGGTTCGGATTTGAACAGCCAGTAGTTCATGTTTCTCCTCCGTGCGATCCAGGTGCGGGCAACCGGAATTAACTAGCCGCCGGCTTGTTGAACGTCCAGTTCCACTGGCGAATTTCGACGCTTTCGAACAGGCCCGCCTTGGCATAGGGGTCGGCGGCCGACAAGGCCTGCGCCGCGGCCAGATCCGGCGCCTCAACGACCACGAGACTGCCATTGGGCTTGCCATCGGCATCGAGGAACGGACCGGCGAAGGCCAGTTTCTTGTCCGCATTCAGCCCTTCGAGAAAGGCGACATGCTCGGGCCGCGTGTCGAGGCGCACCTGCAGGCTTCCCGGCTTGTCCTTGCAAACAAAAGCAAACAGCATGGTCTTTCTCCTGGTCGTTGGGATTGAAGTTGGGGGGTTGAAGTTGGGGGATCAATCGTTGGTTTCGGTCTTCAGCGGCCGGGTCATCAAGGCGGTCACGGCCTGGCTGATGGTGATGGCGCCGTCCAGTATGGCCGCCACGGCGGCGATGATCGGCGCGTCGATGCCGCGCTCGACGGCGATGCGGGCGGCGATCGCCGCCGTCGGCACGCCCTCGGCCAGCGGCAGGCCAGCAAGCGCCTTTCCTTGCCCGAGCGTCAGCCCGTAGGCGAAGTTGCGCGATTGGGCGGACGAGCAGGTCAGCAGCAGGTCGCCAAGGCCGGAAAGCCCCATCAGAGTCTCGGGCCTGGCGCCGAAGGCGGCACCGATGCGGCGCAGTTCGACGAAGCCGCGCGTCACCATGGCGGCCTGGGCACTGGCGCCAAGTCCGGCGCCGGTGACGGCGCCCGCGGCGATGGCAAAGACATTCTTCAAGGCGCCGCCGATCTCGACGCCGATCAGGTCGTCGCTTGAATAGCAACGCAGGTTTTGCGCGGAAAAGCGAGCGGCAAGGTCAGCTGCTAGCGCCTCGTCACGGGCGGCGACAACGACCGCCGTCGGCAGGCCGCGGGCGACATCGGTGGCGAAGCTCGGGCCCGACAGTGCGGCAACCGGATTTCGCGGCAGGATTTCCTCGACAATTGCCGACAGCAAGGCGCCGGTGTCGCGCTCGATGCCCTTGGCGCAGAGGACAAGCGGGATGCCGTCCGGCATATTGTCCTTCGCCACAGCCAGCGTCGCCCGCAGCGATTGCGCCGGCGTCACCGCCAGCACGCAATCGGCGCCGGAGAGCGCTGCCGCAATGTCCGATGTCGCCTCGATGCCGGGCGCAATGGCGATGCCGGGCAGATAGCGCGGATTCTGGCCTTGGCCGATCGCGGCCACGGTTTGCGGATCGCGCGCGAACAGCCGCACCTTATGGCCGGCGCGCAGCATGGCCAGCGCCAGCGCCGTGCCCCAGGCGCCGCCGCCCAGCACGGTGACACGCCAGCTGCTTTTGCCGGGATTGCTGACGTCTTGGCCGCTCACCGCTTCACCTGTCATGCCTTGGCTCCGCGCCGGCCGGAACCGACCATCGGCGCCGAGATGCTGTCCAGCGGCCAGCGCGAGCGCGGCACGAAATCGAAGCCGTTCTCCTGCGCCATGCCTTCCCGCAGCCGTTCGATGCCGGCCCAGGCGATCATCGCGGCATTGTCGGTGCACAGTTTGAGCGGCGGCGCGACGAAGATGAAACCGGCCTCGGCGCAGAGCCGTTCCAGCGTTGCCTTGATGGTATGGTTGGCGGCGACGCCGCCGGCAACGACCAAAGCCGGGTTTTTCGTGCCGGGAAATGTCTGGCTGAATCGCGCCAGCGCGCGCGAAACGCGGTCGGCCAGCGCATCGGCGACCGCCGCCTGGAACGAGGCGCAGATGTCGGCGACGTCCTGGTCGCCCAGCGGCTCGATCGCGGTCGCCGCCTGGCGCACGGCGGTCTTCAAACCGGAGAAGGAGAAGTCGGGCTGCGCCGAGCCTTTCATCGGGCGAGGGAAGGTAAAGCGTGAGGCATTGCCCGTCTGTGCTGCCTTCTCGACATTCGGTCCGCCGGGATAGGGCAGGCCGAGCATCTTGGCGGTCTTGTCGAAGGCTTCGCCGAGCGCGTCGTCGATGGTGGTGGCCCAGCGCTGATAGTCGCCGACGCCGCGCACCGCCAGGATCTGCGTGTGGCCGCCGGAGACCAGCAGCAGCAAATAGGGAAATTCGAGCCCGTCGGTCAGCCGCGCCGTCAAGGCATGGCCTTCAAGGTGGTTGACGGCGATCAGCGGCTTGCCTGCCGCGGCGGCGATCGCCTTGGCCGTCATCAGCCCGACGATCAGCCCGCCGACCAGGCCGGGGCCAGCGGTGGCGGCGATCGCATCGATATCGGCAAGGGTTGTGCCCGAATCCGCCAGCGCCGCCTCGACGATGCCGTCCAGCGCCTCGACATGGGCGCGGGCGGCGATCTCGGGCACGACACCGCCGAAGGCGGCATGTTCCTCGATCTGAGAAAGCACGATGTTGGACAGGATTTTCGGCGCGGCATCGCCCTCCAGCGCCACGACGCTGGCGGCGGTCTCGTCGCAACTCGTCTCAATGCCCAGAACGCGGATCAATTCGTCGCTGTCTCCAGAGATTGTTTATCGAGCCTTTCCCCATTAGGAGAAGGCCCGGAAAGGCCTCGGTTATCTTAGCCGCATTTCTGCGACGCCAAGTGGCTCCACTTGGTCGCAAATGCTCCGGCCGGGGGTTATCACGGACGGCGCGCCATGCAAACAACCTTGAAAATCGGAACACGGGGCAGCCCGCTGGCGCTGGCCCAGGCGCATGAAACGCAGGCGCGGCTGATGGCCGCGCATGGCCTGCCGGCGGAAGCCTTCGAGGTCGTCGTCATCTCGACCAGCGGCGACCGCATCCAGGACCGGCCGCTGTCGGAGGCCGGCGGCAAGGGCCTGTTCACCAAGGAAATCGAGGAAGCGCTGCTCGCCGGTGCGATCGACATCGCCGTGCATTCGTCCAAGGACATGCCGACGCAATTGCCCGATGGCCTGGAGCTTTCCGCCTTCCTGCCGCGCGAGGACGCGCGCGACGCCTTTGTCGGCAAGGCGGCAAAGACCATCGCCGACCTGCTGCGCGGGGCCAAGGTCGGCTCGTCGTCGCTCAGGCGGCAGGCACTGATCCGCCGCATGCGGCCGGATCTCGACGTGGTGATGTTCCGCGGCAATGTGCAGACGCGGCTGCGCAAGCTCGACGAAGGGGTCGCCGCCGGCACCATCCTCGCCTATGCCGGGCTGAAGCGGCTGGGTCTGGAGCATGTCGCCACCGACTTGATGCCGCTCGACATTTTTCCGCCCGCACCCGGCCAGGGGGCGATCGGCATCGAGACGCGCATCGGTGATCGCGCCGTCGAAAAGATGCTGGTCGCCATCCACGATGTGCCGACGGGGCAGGCGCTGGCCTGCGAGCGCGCCTTCCTGGCGGCGCTCGACGGCTCCTGCCGCACGCCGATCGCCGGCCATGCGACTATCGAGACCGGAAATCTCTCTTTCGCCGGCCTGATCATCTCACCCGACGGGACGCAGTCGCATACGGTCGAATTGCAGGGACCAGCACAGGATGCCGCCCGCATCGGCGATGAGGCCGCACGGACGGTGCGGGCCAAGGCCGGGGAAAAATTCTTCGACGGCTGGGTCTGACGATGCTTCGCGTCCTGGTGACCAGGCCGGAACCGGGCGCCTCTCGCACAGCGCTGCGGCTTCAGGAGACGGGCTTTCAACCGGTCGTTCTGCCTTTGACCGAAACGGTGGCTTTGCCTGCCGATGCGGGGTTCGTCACCGGCGATGCCGTCGCGGTTGCCGTTACCAGCGCCAACGCCGTGCGCCATGCTTCGAACGAGGTCATCGCGGCGCTTGCTGCCCTGCCTTGCCATGCCGTGGGCGCCAGGACCGCCGAAGCGGCGCGCATGAGGGGGTTCACTTCCGTCATTGAAGGCCCGGGCGATGCCGAGGCGCTGGCCGACGCCATCGCGGCGGCGTTGCCCGGCAAGGCAATCACCTATCTCTGCGGACGCGTGCGGTTTGCGATGTTCGAACAGCGGATGGAAGCGGCTGGCGTCCGGGTCCGCGCCGTGGAGACGTATGACACGCTCCCGGTGCCGTATTCCGACGGGACTATCCTTGCGCTGCTGTCCGGCCAGCCGGTCGATGCGGTGCTGCTCTACTCGGCCAAGGCGGCCGCCGCGATGCAGGCCTTGACCAAACGGCCTGCCCTGCAAGAGGCCTTTGAAAAGACACAGGTTTTCGCGCTTTCCGCGCGCATAGCCGCCGCCTTCGGCGGCGGCGCCGGCAAAGCAATCCGCATCGCCGCGCGACCCGACGGGGAGGCGCTGCTGGCGCTTTTGCGGGTGCTGCCCTGAGCCGCGTCATCACACCGCCCCTTTTCACCGCTTGGTGATGTGCTAGACCCTTTCTGAACCATCACGCGCCGGCAGGCGTTGAGACGAAGCGAATTTTGCGGAGCCCAGGCATGGTCAAGACGCCGAAGATGCGACACTCGAAAAGCCGCCGCGAGCCGGTGACCATCGATCTCGAGCCCGGTGCCGTTTCCCGCATCGTCGACGAGGATGCCGCCAAGGCAGCGGCCCAGACCGACGAGGCGAAGGCTGAGGAAGCCGCTGATGCCTCGCAGCCGGAGGCTCCGGAAGAGCCGGTGCATGCCGACCAGACCGATCTCGAACCCTGGGAGCATGCCGATGGCGTGGGGCAGGCCGGGACCGAGCCGTCCGCTGAGGCCAAGGCCGTTGAGCCGGAGATGCCCTATCCCGGTTCCGATGCGCCAGCTGATCGCAGTGCCGCCTCCGACTACAATTTCGAGGATGCGTCGGCCAAGCGCAGCGATGGCAGCAAGGCAAAAACCCAGACGCGGGACGAAAAGATGGCGCCGACGCCTGCCGCAGCAAAGCGTGGCGGTCTCAACGGCATCGCCGCCGGCATTATCGGGGGCGTCATTGCGCTCGCCGGCGCCGGCGGCCTGCAATTTGCCGGCCTGCTCGGCGCGCCGGGTTCCGGCGCCGGCGTCTCGCTCGACGGCGTCAATGGCGAGATCGCTTCGCTGAAGAGCGAAATCGCCGGCCTGAAGGAAACCGGCGGCAACAACGATGCAGCGGCCAAGGTGGTCGGGCTTTCCTCGGGGCTGGAGCAGGTAAAGGCCGATATCGCGGCGCTGAAATCGGCGGTCGAAAAGGGCGGCGCCGGCGACAATGCCGGGCTTGCGGCCCTCGGCGACAAGGTCAAGCAGATCGAAACCGCGGTCGCTGCCCTTGGCAAGGCCGGCAGCGCCGCACCGGTCGATCTTGGCCCGCTCAACGAAAAGCTGGCCGGTCTCGATGCGCTGGTGAAATCGACAGGCGAGGCGGCCAAGGCCCAGGACAGCCGGCTCGCCGCGCTGGAACAGTCGGTGTCGCAGCTTTCCGGCAAGGTCGAGGCGGCGGCAGGACAGCCGAAGATCGCGCTCGCCATTGCCGCGTCGGCTTTGAAGTCGGCGCTCGAACGCGGTGCGCCGTTCTCGGCTGAACTCGATACGCTGGCCGCGATTTCGCCCAACGCGCCTGAGCTCGCGACCTTGCGGCCCTATGCCGAAAAGGGCGTGCCCACCCGCACCGAGATCGCCTCGCAAATGGATGCCGCCGCCAATGCCATGGTCGCCGCCGCCACGCCGGCCGACCAGAATGCCGGCTTCCTGCAGAACCTGATGTCGAGCGCCCAATCGCTGGTCAAGGTCCGGCCGATCGGTGCCGTCGAGGGGCCTGGCGCGCCGGAAACCGTGGCGCGCATGGAAGTGGCGGTCCGCCAGGGCGACTATGCCAAGGCGCTCAGCGAATACAATTCGCTGCCCGAGGCCGTGAAGGCCGCCGGTGCCGACTTTGCCGGCAAACTGAAGGCGCGCATC
Organism: Mesorhizobium japonicum MAFF 303099; assembly: GCF_000009625.1. NCBI lineage: Bacteria > Pseudomonadati > Pseudomonadota > Alphaproteobacteria > Hyphomicrobiales > Phyllobacteriaceae > Mesorhizobium > Mesorhizobium japonicum. The sequence continues at coordinate 3,371,084 of NC_002678.2, read as the reverse complement.
GAGGTCGAAACCCAGGTCGACGCGCTGATCTCCGGCGCGATGAAGGCATGAGGGCAACACGATGATCCGCCTGCTCGCCTTCCTCATCGTCGTCTTCGCGCTCGGGCTCGGCTTTGCCTGGCTGGCCGACCGGCCCGGCGACATGGTCGTCACCTTCAACGGCTATCAGTACCAGGTCAGCCTGATGGTGGCGGCGGTGGCCATCGTCGCCGTGGTCGCCGCGGTGATGATCCTGTGGTGGCTGATCAGGTCGCTGTGGAACAGTCCCTACACCATATCGCGCTATTTCCGCGTGCGCCGCCGCGACCGCGGCTACCAGGCGCTGTCGACCGGCATGATCGCCGCCGGCGCCGGCGACGGCGCGCTGGCCCGCAAGAAGACCAAGGAAGCGGCCAAGCTGATCCGTTCCGACCAGGAACCGCTGATCCATCTGCTCGAGGCGCAGGCGTCGCTGCTCGAAGGCGACCATGAAGGGGCGCGCCAGAAATTCGAGAGCATGCTCGACGATCCCGAAATGCGGCTGCTCGGCCTGCGCGGGCTTTATCTCGAAGCCGAACGGCTGGGCGACCGCAATGCCGCCCGGCACTATGCCGGCCGAGCCGCCGCCGTTGCGCCGCAGCTGGCCTGGGCGGCCGAATCGACGCTGGAGGAATTGACCGCGCGCGGCGACTGGGACGGCGCCCTGAAGCTGGTCGACGCGCAGAAATCGACACGGCAGATCGAGCGTGACGCCGCCAACCGCCGCCGCGCCGTGCTGTTGACCGCCAAGGCGCAGTCGCTTGCCGACAGCGATCCCAATGCGGCAAGAACCGCGGCGCTAGAGGCCAACAAGCTGCAGCCGGATTTCGCCCCCGCCGCCGTTGCCGCCGCCGCGGCGCTGTTCAAGCAGAACGATGTGCGCAAGGGCTCGAAGATCCTGGAGACCGCCTGGAGGGCGGAACCGCATCCGGAGATCGCGGAGCTCTACACCCACGCCCGTCCGGGTGACGCCGTGCTCGACCGGCTCAACCGGGCGAAGAAGCTGCAGGAGATGAAGAAGAACCACGCCGAATCGTCGATGACCGTGGCGCGGGCCGCGCTCGATGCGCAGGATTTCTCGACCGCCCGCAGCGAGGCCGAGGCAGCGATCCGGATGGACCGCCGCGAGGGCGCCTATCTGCTTTTGGCCGACATCGAGGAGGCTGAGACCGGCGACCAGGGCAAGGTGCGGCAGCTGCTCTCCAAGGCGGTGCGGGCGCCGCGCGATCCGGCCTGGGTCGCCGATGGCGTCGTGTCGGAACGCTGGGCGCCGGTATCGCCGGTCACCGGACGGCTCGACGCCTTCGAATGGCGCGCGCCGATGGAGCGGCTTGGCCAGTTGATCGACAGCCGCGACGAGGGGACCACGGTGCCGGTGATAGAGGCGCTGGCGAAACCGGCCAGCGAGAAGCCGATCGACGCGATCGAGCCTGTCGCGGCGGGCAGCGAGACAACGGGCAAGGGAACCGATAGAAGCGAAGACCAGGTCACGCCGGTGACGGCGGCTGCGTTCGCGGCGGTGCCGGCCGATGCCGAGGCCGTCGAGCCGGCGGAAGAACTGACGCGGCTGCCCGACGATCCGGGCGTCGATCCGGACGAGGAAGCGGAAAAATCGCCGCGCCGTTTCCGGCTGTTTTGATTTTGGCCTTCGGGTGATTGACTTGGCCCTTGGGCCGTTTGGGAATAGATTGATGTTCGAACGCGTTCTGTCGTTTCTCAGGGATTTGCCGGCCGGGCCCGGCGCGCAAACCAGCACGGACGATCCGCGCGTCGCCGCCTCGGCGCTGCTCTACCATGTGATGAACGCCGACGGCGTGCGCCAGGATGTCGAGTGGGAGCGGTTCAAGGCGGTGCTCTCCGAGAGCTATTCGATCAGCGGCGCCGAGCTCGAAGCGCTCGTCGCCGCCGGTGAGCGGGCCGACAATGAGGCGATCGACCTCTATGCCTTCACTAGCGTGCTCAAGCGCCATCTCGACGCGGACGGGCGCAAGGCCTTCATCGGCCTGATGTGGGAGATCGTCTATGCCGATGGCGAGCTGCATGAGCTAGAGGACAATACGGTGTGGCGGGTCGCCGAACTGATCGGCGTCGAGCGCCACGACCGGATCGAGGCGCGCCGCAAGGCGGCGGCGCATGCGCCGGGAGCCCGTGGAACATCCAGCGACGAATAGACGGGATCTCGCCTGACGATGCAGCGCGCAACCAGCTCGAAGCCAAAAATCCTGATTGTGCTGCATCAGGAGAATTCGAGCCCCGGACGCGTCGGCCACATGCTCATCGAAGAGGGTTTCGAGCTCGACATCCGTCGGCCGCCGCTGGGCGACGCCTTGCCGGAAACCCTGGATGGCCACGCCGGCACGGTGGTGTTCGGCGGGCCGATGAGCGCCAATGACGAGGACGAGTTCGTCCGCCGCGAGACCAATTGGCTGGAAATCCCGCTCCGTGAAAACCGGCCGTGCCTGGGCATCTGCCTCGGCGCGCAGATGCTGGTCAACCACCTTGGCGGCAAGGTCGAGGGGCATGGCGAAGGGCTGGTCGAGATCGGCTGGTATCCGCTCAAGGCGACCGAAGCCGGCAAGAAACTGATGCACTGGCCCGACATGGTCTACCAGTTCCACCGCGAGGGCTTTTCCCTGCCCAGGGACGCGACGCTGCTGGCGACGGCCGATACCTATCCCAACCAGGCCTTCCGCTACGGTGACAATGCCTGGGGCATCCAGTTCCATGGAGAACTGACCCGGGTGATGATGCAGCGCTGGGTCGTGCGCGGCGCTCATCGCTTCGAATTGCCCGGCGCTCAGCCCGGCCGCGATCATCTCGGCGGCCGGCTGATCTGGGACATGCATCTGAAGCGCTGGCTGGACGAGTTTTTGCGGATGGTGTTCGGGCGGCCGGCGGTGCGATAGCTCTCTCGCGAAATTGCTCTAGAGCGTTTCACCGTTTCATGGAGACGGAGGACCGCTCTAACTCTTTGTTTTGACGCAATGCCCTAGGGAAAGCTGCGCGCTTTTCCCGGGAAAACCGCTCACACTTTTCCTGGAATTGCTCTAGGGTTCGAGCACCGGCCGCATGAAGCTGCGCTCATAGCTGAGAATGCTGCGATTGCGCTTTTCCGCTTCAAACACATCCTGGCATTCCGGGTCGGCCGCCATCCGCTTGCGATAGTCCTCATAGTCGGCAAGGCTCGGAAAGCTGAACATGGCATAGGCGATATTGTTCGCCCCTTCGCTCGGAAGGAAATAGCCATGATGGTTTCCGCCGAGGCGATTGACCAGACCGATCCAGCGACGGCCATATTCTTCAAACTCGGCAAGCTTGTAAGGGTCGATGACATATTTCAGGTAACAGGTGATCATGGGAGCTCCTGTGCGGGGTGATGTATCTTGCTGACCATCGGCGAGCGTCAGTTTCGCCCGTTGAGATGGCGAACCTTGCGCAATTGCGGGAACAGCACCATCCATAGCCCCGCGACCGCTATGGCGCCGACGCCGCCGATCACCACAGCCGGGACAGTGCCGATCAGCGCGGCCATCGTGCCGGCGCGGAATTCACCGACCTCGTTGGAGGCGCCGACGAAGACCTGGTTGACGGCGTTGACGCGGCCGCGCACCTCGTCCGGCGTCCACAACTGGATCAGCGTCTCCCTGATATACACGCTGAACATGTCGGTGGCGCCGAGGAAGACGAGTGCCGCGATAGACAGCCAGGTGATGGTCGACAGGCCGAACAGCACGGTGAAGGCGCCGAACGACGCGGCGGCGGCCAGCATGATCATGCCGGCATGGTTGCGCATTGGATGGCCGGCCAGCCAGACTGCGACGCAGATGGCCCCGATGCTTGGCGCCGAGCGCAGCAGGCCAAGGCCCCAGGGGCCAAGCTGCAGGATGTCGCGTGCATAGACCGGCAGCAGCGCCGAGGCGCCGGACAGAAGCACGGCGAACAGATCGAGCGAGATGGCGCCGAGCACGATCTTCTCGCTCCAGATGTAGCTGAACCCGCCAAACAGGTTCTGCAGCGTCGGCTTCTCGGTCTCGGTGCGTTGCGCAGGCTTCGGGATGGTGAAGATCAGCAGACCGGACGCGAGCATCAGCACGGCGGCGGTGCCATAGGCCACCTCCGGCGACACGCCATAGAGCAGGCCGCCGGCGACCGGGCCGACGATGGTCGCGGTCTGCCAGGCAGACGAGTTCCAGGCGATGGCGTTGGCGAAATCCTCAGGCGGCACCAGATTGGCGAACAGCGAGGCCGATGCCGGACCGAAGAAGGCGCGCGCCACGCCGAACATGGCCAGCACGCAGAAGATCGGCAGCGGTCCGCTGATGCTGCGCAGCGTCAGCGCGAGCAGCGCCAGGGCGCAGATCGCCTCCACCACCACCGCCAGCGCCATGATCAGGCGGCGGCCGAAGCGGTCGGCGACAGCGCCTGTGACCAGCACCAAGAGCAGTGATGGCAGGAACTGGACGATGCCGACAATGCCAAGGTCGAACGGATCGCGGGTCAGGTCGTACATCTGCCAGCCGACAGCGACGGAGACGACCATGGTCGCGAAAGTGGTGAGAAAGCGCGCCGTCCAGTAGCTGAGGAAGGCTTTGTGCCGGAAGGCAGCGTAACGCTGCTCAGGTGAAGTTTGTAGGGATGTCATGAATAAAGGCCCCGTTGCGATGGCATCGGCCGGCGGGGCACTTCCCAAGGATGGGCGCTGTTCCGACCGATGGAACGTCTAGCAAAGTTCGATGCGGGATGTGTGCCAAAATCAGCACTGGATCAAGGGATTTCAGCCTGTTGAGTCCATCGCACAAGGAAGTTACTGCCGAAGTGCTGCCGAAATGGCGTCGAGCCCACCTTGCAACTCCGCTTCCGTCGGCCAGCCGAAGCCGACGCGGAAGAAGCGTTTTTCCATCTCGAACCAGTGGCCGGGCCCGACATAGGTGCCATGGTTCTCCAGCAGGTTCACATAGAAGCGGTCGAGGTCGAAGCCGGGTTCGACATTGAGGCGCGGGAAGCCGACGACACCGCCTTCGGGCCGCACCCAGTCGACCAGCGGCTCGCGGTCGATCCAGGCCTGGACGATGTCGCGGCGTTTGGCCATTTCGGGCAGCAGCGCCGCCAGGAAGGCGTCCCGGCGCTGCAGCATGCCGCGCGCAATGCCTTCGTCGATGACGCTGCCGCAGATGCCGATCTGCTCCTTGGCGGCAAGGAACGTCTCCTGAAGGTCCGCATCCCTGGTGATCAGCCAGCCGATGCGGATGCCGGGAATGCCGAAGGCCTTGGACAGCGACGAGACGCTGATCGCCCGTGGGCTCAGCGAGGCCGCCGACGGCAGGCGTTTGCCATAGGAAAGGTCGCGATAGGTCTCGTCGACCAGCAGAAGGCAGTTGCGGCTTTCCGCGAGCACCACCAGCGCGTCGAGATCGGGGCGCGACATCATCGTGCCGGTCGGGTTGTGCGGGCAAGTAACGCTGATCAGTTTCGTGTTCGGCCGCATCGCCGCCTTGATGGCCTGGACGTCGATGGCAAAGCCGTCCTCGAAGGCGAGGTCGACGAAGCTGATGGCGCAGCCGATCGCGCGCGGGGTTTCGATGTTGGTGGCGTAGTTCGGCCTGATGACGACGAGATGGTCGCTCGCCGACAACAGCGATGTCGAGATGATGAACAGCGCGCCGGCGGCACCGGCGGTGACCAGGACGTCGTCAGGCGAGACGCCGGCGTCCTGCGCCGCAATCAGCACGCGCAATTCCTTGTCGCCGCGATGCTCGCCATAGAACAGCGTGAGGTCAGGCAGCGACAGGCCGATGTCGGAGAGCTTCTGGTCGGCGATCGAACTTTCGGAGAGATTGTAGCGGATGCGGTCGTAACCGTACTCTTCCGGCGCCTCTTTCTCGATCACCATCCTGGTGTAGTTCATGGCTTCCCCCGGAGACGTTAGCCTAAGCTCCATCTCAGCAGCGAAGGCCTGTTGTCAACGCTTTGACCGTCAAACGACAAATTCGGGATAAAACATTCGAAAAGCTCTTACCCAGGCGGCAGCTTTTCCGTAACCGGCGACGATATTATTCTGATCTCGAACCAGCAGGAATTCGAGATCCGCCTTGAAGCATATATGGTCCACGCCGCCCTTTTCGGCGTGCGTCAATGAAAGGCGGATGGAGCCTTCAAGTTCAAATATGGCGTCTGGATAGGAAACCTGGCCGTGTAGCTCCGTTACTACATACAGAGGCCCGCCGATCTGTTCCTTCATCGTCGCGTAGAATAGAAGGAAGAACGGATGCCCTTTTGTCCTGTAAGCTTCTACCTCGATGCCGTCCACCGGCCTGCATGTCACCGGCTTGAGGTCAAATACGTTTCCGTATTTCGCCAAAAGCCTATCGTATATCTGGCCAAGTTCCCGATTGCGCAGGACCTTGTACGGCGAACCGTATCTCTCAAGCCCGAGGGCAAAAAATTCGTCGGTCTCATTTTCGAACTGCATGGCCTGTCAGACTGGCTCCGCGGGAATATTTTTCCGAGGCATACCATCTGACGAGGCCATTGGCTCGATGATCTCTGCTCAGGCCGAAACCTTGGCCTTGCGGCCTTTGGCCTTGACAGGCGCCACTTCGACGGCCTTGCGGCCGAGGCCGATGGACTTCGCCAGTTGCGAGCGCGAGGCCGCATAGTTCGGAGCAACCATCGGATAATCCGACGGCAGGCCCCATTTGGCGCGATAGGCGTCCGGGGTCAGGCCGAAATGCACGCCGAGATGGCGCTTCAGCGATTTGAACTTCTTGCCGTCCTCGAGGCAGATGATGAAATCCGGCGTTACCGACTTCTTCGGGTTGACCGCGGGAACCAGCGGTGCGGCCACCGGCACGGCCGGCTTGCCGAGCCCGCCGATCGAGGTGGCGACGCTGGCGATGAGGTCGGCCAGGCCGGAGGCGGGCAGGCGGTTCTTCTCAACGTAAGCGGATACGATGTGGGCGGTCAGCTCGAGAAGGTCGATGCGAGCGTCGTTGCTATCGTCGGTCAATGTTTCCTCCGTCTATGGTGCACGGCCTTGAAAATGGGGTTCGTTTTCGAAAGGACGAGGCACAAAATCAAAAAAGGATGCTGAAGCGTCTCTGGCGTATCCAGTGGACCGCGCGGGGGCAGCGCGCGAAATTCCTAGTCGGCAAATCTGCACAACGCAATGATTAAGCGCGGCGCCACACGTTATTTTGAACAACTATACTAAACTGTAATAATATCAGACAATCAGGGCCTTGTCTCGCCACAGACGAAATCCGCCTTCGAAGGCGCGTGTGTTGTCACCGCGCCTGGCCTCGGCTGGTAACGCGTCGAGCTTGTCGACATTGCCGCCGCCAATGACGACATAGTCTGGTTGCAGGGCGGCGCGCAGCCGGGTGACGACGTCGAAGACGTATTTGCGCCACTTCTTCTTGCCGCGCTTTTCCAGGCCGCGCTCGCCGACATAGTCCTCGAAACTGCGGCCTTTTCTGTAGGGAAGATGGGCGAGTTCCATCGGCTGGCCGACATTGTCGAAGACCATCGCCGCGCCGAGGCCGGTTCCCAGCCCGAGGAACAGCATGCGCCCGCCTTCATAGCTGCCGATGGCCTGCATCAGCGCATCATTGACCACCTTGACCGGCTTGCCGAATTGCGCGGCGAAATCGAAGCCGGCCCAGCCCTTGCCGAGATTCTTGGGGTCGAGCACCGGCTTGTTGTGACGCACCGGGCCGGGATAGCCCATCGAGATGACGTCGTAGGACAGGCCCTCGGCGAGTTTCTTCACCTTGTCGATCATCTGCTGCGGCGTCAGGTCCGGGCCGGAATCGTCCCGGCGCTCGGCGCCGCCGGCGCTGGTCAGGATCTTGACGTGCGAGCCGCCAATGTCGATCGCCAGAACGATCTGCTCGGCGTCGGGTGCCGGTTGCTTCACCGCCTTGGCCATCGCGTCCCCTCCACTCATGCCACCGGGTCGATCCAGCCATTGGGCGGCCCGAAGCCGGCCATGGCGTGCGCCGGTCCCCATGTTTTCGGCTCGTAGAGATGCGGCGGCGTGGTGTCGCCAAGCACCGGCCCGACGATGCGCCAGGCGAGCTCGGCCGCGTCCTGGCGGGTGAAGAGCTGGCCATTGCCGTTCATGGCGTCGCCGATCAGGCGCTCGTAAGGCGGCATGTCGGCCTTGCTGTCGTCGAGCGCCGTCAGTTCCACCTGCTCGCCGACCATGTCGTCGCCGGGCGCCTTGCGCTGCGCGCCTATGGCGATCACCACCTGCGGGTCGATGCGGAAGCGCACGTAATTCTGGTCGGCGGGCTTGATCGGGTCGAAGACGTCGAGCGGCGGGCGCTTCAGCCGCACCACCACTTCCGTAACATGCACCGGCATGTTCTTGCCGGCGCGAATGAAGAACGGCACGTCCTGCCAGCGCCATGTGTCGACGAAGAACCGCACCGCAGCGAAGGTTTCGACCGGCGAATTCGGCGCCACGCCGGGCTCGGCGAGATAGCCGGTGAACTGGCCGCGCACGACATCGTCTTTCGTCAGCGTCCGGATCGCCCGGAGCACCTGGACCTTCTCGTCGATCAGGTCGTCGGCGGAGCGGCCGACCGGCGGCTCCATGGCCAGCAGCAGGAGGATGTTGAGCAGATGGTTCTCGATGACATCCCTTATGCAGCCGACATCGTCATAGAAGCGGCCGCGCCCCTCGACTCCGAAATCCTCGGCCATGGTGATCTGCACGCTCTCGACGAAATTGCGGTTCCAGATCGGCTCGAGGAAGGAATTGGCGAAGCGGAAATAAAGCAGGTTCTGGATCGCTTCCTTGCCGAGATAGTGGTCGATGCGGAAGATCGACTGTTCGTCGAACACCAGATGCAGCACCCGGTTCAGCCAGCGCGCCGACTGCAGATCATGGCCGAACGGCTTTTCCACCATCAGCCGTGCGCCACGCGCGGTTCCCGACTGCTCCAACCCTTGAACGACAGTCTCGAACATGGTCGGCGGCACCGCCATGTAGTGCAGCGGCCGCTGGGCGGTGCCAAGCGCGGTCTTCAGTTTCTCGAAGGTGGCCGGATCGCGGTAGTCGCCGCTGACATAGCGCAGCAACGAAGCGAATTTGGCGAACACCTTCTCGTCGATCTTGCCCAGCGCGTTGACGATGCCGTCGCGGGCGCGGGCCTGCAACTGCTTGATGTCCCAGGCGTCGAAGGCGACGCCGATCACCGGTTCGGTGAGCGTGCCCTTGGCGACCATCTGGTAAAGCGCCGGAAATATCTTCTTGTGGGCGAGGTCGCCGGTGGCGCCGAAGAGCACCAGCGTGTCGGACCGTTCCTGGCTCATGCGTGCGTCTCCCGCTGTGGCGTCACTTGCCGGCCTTCGGCTTTTCGACATGGCCGCCGAAGGCATAGCGCATGGCGGACAACAGCTTGTCGGCGAATTCGGATTCGCCTTGCGAGGAGAAGCGGTCGAACAGCGCCGAGGACAGCACCGGCGCCGGCACGCCGGTGTCGATCGCCGCCTTCAGCGTCCAGCGTCCTTCGCCGGAATCCGAGACGCGGCCGCCGAACTGGGCCAGGCCCGGATCGCTCTTCAGCGCGCCGGCGGTGAGATCGAGCAGCCAGGAGCCGATGACGCTGCCATGCCGCCAGACCTCGGCCACCTGCGGGAGGTCGATGTCGAACTGATAATATTGCGGGTTTTCCAGCGGGCTGGTCTCGGCGTCGGCCGTGCGTTGCCGCTTGCCGGCATTGGCCGACTTCAAGATGTTCATGCCTTCGGCATAGGCGGCCATGACGCCATACTCGATGCCGTTGTGCACCATCTTGACGAAATGGCCGGCGCCGCTCGGCCCGCAATGCAGGTAGCCGAAGGGCGCGGTTCCGGCGGCCTTGTCGGGAGCCGGCGCGCCGGCATCGGCGCCGGGCGCTAGCGTGGCGAAGATCGAATCGAGGTGCTGCACCGCTACGTCGGGACCGCCGATCATCAGGCAGTAGCCGCGCTCCAGGCCCCAGACACCGCCGCTGGTGCCAACATCGACAAGATGGATGCCCTTGGCGGCCAGTTTGGCCGCCTGGTTGACGGCGTCGTGATAGTAGGAATTGCCGCCGTCGATGACGATGTCGCCGGGTTCCATCAGGGCCGAGACCTGATCGATAATCTTGCCGGTGATCGCCGCCGGCAGCATCAGCCAGACACAGCGCGGCTTGGCGAGCTTGCCGACGAATTCCGTCAGGGAGGCCGCGCCGAGCGCGCCGTCGCTGACCAGAGCCGCGACGCTTGCCGGGTTGATGTCGTAGACGACGCATTCATGGCCGTCTCGCATCAGGCGCCGCACCATGTTGGCGCCCATCCGGCCCAGTCCCATCATTCCGATCTGCATGGTTTCGTCCTGTTTCCTAGAGATTGTCTTGATATATCGAGGAAGGATGTTAGCCGCTATCCCGCTCGCCTGATGTGACGGAGAAGTCGACATTCTCCCAATCGCCGGTTCCGGGCCAGAAAAAAGTGAAGATCAGCGCGCTTCCCTCGGGGAGGCTGGTCGTGGGCAAATCGGCAAGATGGATGCCGAAGGCATTTTCCACCGTCTGGCTGTCATGGGCGGTTGCCCAATTGTCGGTGCTCCAATGCACCGTGGCCGCGGCCAGCAATTCGATGCGCAGCGTCTTGCCTTCGGGCAGCGCGCGGATCTTGTTGTTGAAGCGCCAGGTCCTGAATGGCGATACGGTCTTGGCCTCGATGTAGCGCTTCACGCCTTGCGGCGGCATGTCGAAGACGGCGCCGTCGCGCAGCGAGCGCAGCAGCTTGATATGCTCGGAGTGCGCCCAGACCAGGGGCATGGCGCTGCCCGAGGGGCGGCCATGCAGCAATTGGCGCTCGGGCAGGTCGGCGCCATCCCAGACCTGCTCCGGCAGCAGGCCGCCCGGCTCGGCCGAATCCTCCAGCGCCTTGAGCAGGTTGGCCGCCTCATCCTTGCGCCCCGCCGCCAGCTCATAATGGGCGCGCTCGCCGGCCAGAAGCGGCCAGGGCCGGCCCTGGCCGGTACCGTCGAAAGGCGTGCCGTCCTGGTGTTCGCCATAGCCGTCGCCATTGTATCGATACCAGATCGGGCCCTGCGGCAGCGCGCAGCGCAACTGCGCGTCGATGACCTTGACTGTGTCGACGATGCGCGGGTCGTCGGCCGACCTCAGGCCAAAGCGCACCAGCGCCAGCGCGTCGGGGCTGACGATTTCCTGCGCCGGGCGGTCGGTGTCGCCGGGCGGCCGGTTCTTGATCGGGACATAGCCGTCCTTGGGCGAGCCGGCCTCGGCGCTGTCGGGTGGCGCGATACGGACATAATAACCTTCGACGCCGGCTGCCCTGCAGATCGCCGTGTCGGTGGCATAGGTCCAGCGCTCAAGCTGGTCGTTCCAGCCATCTGATGTCTCGCGCAGATAGGTTGCTTCGTCCTTCTTGCCGCAGGCGTCGAGCAGGTCGGCCGCAGCAAGCAGGGCGGCGATCTCGACGGCAAGCGTGAACGGGCTGTAGCCGGCATCCTCTTCCCAGCGGTCTTCGCCGGTGACGGGTCCATTGCGCACGACATAGGTCGCGGCGCGTTCGATCATCGGCAGTAAGGTGGCAAGCCTGGCGCGCGGCAGATGGCCGGCGCGGTGCAAGGCGTCGGCCAGAAGCAGCGGAAAGGCGCACTCGTCCATCTGGATGCCGGGCCAATAGGCCGACCCGTCGAGCCAGGCATTTTGCGGCCAATGGCCGTCCGGCTGCTGGATGGAGCGCAGATACTCAAGGATCTGCAGCGCCGAGGCGGCGTCGCCGGCGGCGAGGAAGCCGCCCGCAGTCTCGACCAGATCGCGCGGCCAGACCAGATGGTAGCCGCCAAGGTCGTCGTCGCCCTTGTTGAAGCCCCAGGGAATGGACAGGCTTGCGACCGCCGCGCCCGGCATGGCGATGGAGCGGTGCGTCGCCAGAACCGCGGTCGAGGTGCGATAGGTGTTGATGCCGGATGCCGCGTGCCGGTCCAGGGGCAGCAGCCGCGCCTGCCATTCGCGCCAATTCTGGAGGTAGGTCTTGGCTGCGGGCTCAAAGCCCTGTTCCAGACTGGCGAAGGCATTTTCGGCGGCCTCGTCCGGTGTCGCGCCGAAACCCAGCGCCAGCACGGCTTTTGTCGTTGTTGATGTAAAGCCGATCTCGCCGGTCAGTGCGACATTACCGTCTTCCGCCCGTTGGCAAGCCTGATCAAGGATGCCGGTATGATTGAGCTGCTGCCAGCCGTCGGAGAAGCCGACATAGCCGGCTGAACAGTCCCGCCAGGGCAGCGACGAGGCCAGCGCCAGGCAAGAGCCGCGGCCCGAGGCGAACAGCACGGGCTTTCCCTTGTGGTCGCCGACCCAGGCGGTGTTGCCCATGCCGGCATTGACCAGATGCGGCGCCAGAAGCGCGTAGACGCGGTAATCGTCGGGCGCACCTTTAAGCGCCGTGAAGGTGATTTCCTGCAGCAGCACGGGCCGCGCAGGGTCGCAGAGGATGCGCTTCTCGATGCGGTAGGCGCCGTCGCCGGCCGTGTTGACCAGCCGGTAGGCGGGCACGCCGGCCTCGAAGGGCTCGATTTCATGCGCGGCATCGCGCTTCTCTTCGGAGAAATAGCCGCCGGGACCGGTGACGATCAGGCCGAGATCGCGCGTGCAGGCGCTGTCGAGCCGTGGATAGTAGACTTCGAGGATGCCGTGGCTGATGGTGAACCAGATGTGGCCGGCCGGCGAAAGCGACGTCCCGACGCCGCTCTTGGCGCTCGATGTCCAGCGCGCCGGAATGCCCGGTGCGCCCGGGGGAACGATCGGCGTCACTGCCATCTCTGTTGGCCTCCTGTGCGCATGGCTTACCCATCCACCGACGCCATTTCAATCGGCGCACCGCAAGTTGATCGTCAGGCTTTGCGGATTGCAGTTGACAGGCCGCTGTGCCAGTTGCATTTGTCTGACAATCGATAAAAAACAGGAACGCAGGCTCGATTTTCCACCTAAAATCCGCACGACCAGCAACTCTTGGGAGGAGTATGAACATGAAGAAACTGTTAGCTCTGAGCGCTCTTGCCGCGATGCTCGCATCAGGCACGGCACTTGCCGATACCAGCGGCAAGAAGATCGCATTCTCGAACAATTACGCCGGCAATTCGTGGCGGCAGGCGATGCTCGACAGCTACGGCATCGTCACCAAGAAGGCGGTCGCCGACAAGATCGTCGGCGCGGCCGACATCTTCACCACCGCCGACAAGGAAGTGCCGACGCAGGCGGCCCAGGTGCAGAACCTGATCCTGCAGGGCTATGACGCCATCGTCATCAACGCCGCCTCACCGGACGCGCTCAATGGCGCCATCAAGCAGGCCTGCGATGCCGGTATCACGGTCGTCTCCTTCGACGGCACCGTCACGGAGCCTTGCGCCTACCGCGTCGTCGTCGACTTCAAGGATATGGGCAAGCAGGAAGTCGAGCAGATGGCCAAGTTCCAGCCCAAGGGCGGGAACCTTTTGGAAATCCGTGGCCTGGCCGGCACCTCGATCGACGATGCCATCCATGCCGGCATCCTCGAAGGCGTCGCCGCCCATCCCGAGTTCAAGATCGTCGGCTCGGTGACCGGCGACTGGGACCAGACGACGGCGCAAAAGGCCGTTGCGACCATCCTGCCCTCGCTGCCTGATGTCGTCGGCATCGTCGACCAGGGCGGTGACGGCTATGGCGCCGCACAGGCTTTCGCCGCCGCCGGCAAGCCGCGCCCGACCATCATCATGGGCAACCGGCAGGACGAGCTGAAGTGGTGGAAGGAGCAGAAGGACAAGGACGGCTACAAGACCTGGTCGGCTTCGATCGCGCCCGGCGTGTCGTCGCTCGCCTTCTGGGTGGCGCAACAGGTTCTCGATGGCCGCAAGGACATTCCGCACGATCTGCTGGTGCCGTATCTGGCCTTCACCCAGGACGACTTCGAGGCAGCCCTGCCGAAGATCAAGGAAGGCGGCGTCGCCACCCACGAATACACGCAGGAAGACGCCCTCGCGGCGATCAAGGCCAACATCAAGTGAATGTCGCGCTTGCGTTGCCCTTCGTACCATCGCGCGGATATTGTTGAGCATGCCTGAAGGGAACGCTGACATCATCAGACTGAACGGCGCCGAAAAACATTTCGGCGCCGTTCGCGCACTGGGCGGCGTCGACTTCCATGTCCGGCCCGGCGAATGCGTCGGCCTGGTCGGCCACAATGGCGCCGGCAAATCGACGCTGATGCACATGGTGGCGGGCACGCTGGCGCCCGACAGCGGCAAGATCGGCGTGCATGGCGGCATCGAGGACAACTACTCGGTGTCGCGGGCGCAAAAGCTCGGCATACGCTGCGTGTTCCAGGAACTGTCGCTGTGCCCCAATCTCAGCGTCGCCGAGAACACGCGCATCAACCACGCCTCGCTCTCGGGCCTCGGCTGGCGGCGCAAGGCGGCCGCGCTGATCACCGCCAAGCTTGACGAGATCTTTCCGGATCATGGCATTTCGGCCTCGGACATCGTCGGGGATCTCTCAATCGGCCGGCGCCAGATGGTCGAGGTGGCGCGCGCCTTCACGGTGACCCAGGACCGGCTCGACCTCGTGATCCTGGACGAGCCGACCTCGTCGCTGGACGCGCATACGGCCGGCCAGTTGCTGGCCTTCGTGCGCCGTTTCATCGCCGGCGGCAAGAGCTGCATCCTGATCTCGCATGTGCTGGGCGAGGTGCTCAGGAATGCCGACCGCATCGTGGTGATGCGCGACGGCAAGGTGGTGGTCGCTGACGCGGCGGATGCCTTCGATCGCGACCGGCTGGTGACGGCGATGGGTGGGGCCGAGACGCGCCAGAAGATCGCCGCTGAAATTGCCGCCGCCAAGCCGGCTGCCGGCCCGTTGCGGGTGCGGGCGCGTCCCGCCGCGCAGAAGGATGGCGCCGACCTTGTCGCCCGTGCCGGCGAGATCATCGGCCTTGCCGGGCTGGCGGGACATGGCCAGACCGACCTGTTGCTGGCGATTTTCGCTGCTGCTTCCCGCGCCAGGACCGGCATAGAAGTGACCGCGCCGGTGGCGCTGGTCGCCGGCGACCGCCAGTCGGACGGCATCTTCCCGCAATGGTCGATTGCCGAGAACATCGGGATCCGCTCGCTGGCGCGCTTGCGCAACGGGCTGCTAATCTCGCCGCGGCGCGAGGCCGAACTTGCCGAGTTCTGGCAGAAGAAGATCGGCATCCGCACGCCAGACATGAACAACAACATCTTCTCGCTGTCGGGCGGCAACCAGCAGAAGGCGCTGTTTGCCCGCGCACTCGGCTCCGATGCCCAGATCGTGCTGATGGACGATCCGATGCGCGGCGTCGATATCGGCACCAAGCTGGAAGTCTACGACCTGGTGCGCGAGGAGGCTGGCCGCGGCCGCACCTTCCTCTGGTACACCACGGAAACCGAGGAACTCGACAATTGCGACCACGTCTATGTCTTCAAGAACGGCCGCATCGTCGCCAATCTGGGTCGCAACGAATTGACCGAAGAGAAGATCATCCAGTCCTCCTTCGGCGACGCGGCCTGAGATGACCGCCGCCAGCCTCGACACCGCCGCCAGGAGTTCCGCCGAGCGCGGCGCGCTGGCGCGCGCCCGCCTGCTGCGCGGGCTGCTGCCGGCGCTGTCGCTGGCATTGGTGCTCGCCGCCATAGCCTGGCTCAACCCGCGCGCCATCAGCTATTTCGGCTTCAGCCTGATGCTGAACCTGGCGATCCCGATCGCGCTGGCGACGATCGCGCAGATGTTCGTCATTTCAGGTAACGAGCTCGACCTGTCGATCGGCACCTTCGTCGGGTTCGTCGGCTGCGTCACCGCGACCTGGCTGAAGGACGCGCCGCTCATCGGCGTCGCCATCCTGCTCGGCTCGATCGGCGTCTATGCGCTGCTCGGCGCCCTGATCCATCTGCGCAATCTGCCGTCGATCGTGGTGACGCTCGGCATGAGTTTCGTCTGGCAGGGGCTGGCCATCCTCGTCCTGCCCAAGCCCGGCGGCAAGGCGCCGGACTGGCTGCTGGCGATCATGTCGTTCAAGCCGCCTCTCATTCCCTTCCCGATCATCGCGGCACTGCTGATCGGCCTCGTCGTCCATTTCGGCCTGATGCGCACCTCCTATGGCGTGATCCTGCGCGGCTCCGGCGGCAATCCGGCCGCGCTCAAGCGTGCCGGTTGGTCGCTGCTCAGAACCAAGATCGTGCTGTTTGCGCTGGCCGGCCTGTTCGGCGTGCTGTCCGGCATGGCGCTGATCGGCATCACCACCTCGGCCGACGCCAATATCGGCAATGGCTACACGCTGCTTTCGATCGCTGGCGTCATCCTCGGCGGCGGCGAATTCGTCGGTGGCCGGGTGTCGCCGATCGGCGCGGTGATCGGCGCGCTGACGCTGGCGCTGGCGGCGTCGCCGCTGCTCACCTTCATGCACATCCCGCCGGACTGGCAGGTCGCCGCCAACGGCGCCATCCTGATCATCGTGCTGGCGGCGCGGGTGCTGATCAGCCGCAGGGAGAGGTGAGCGATGTCATTGGTTAGATCGCTGGCCGGCAAACCCTGGGTATGGTCGTTCCTCGGCGCGCTTGTCGTGTGGCTGGCGACTATCGCCTTCACCGGCGGCTATGGCGCCGGCGGCATGGTCACGGCGGCGTTGTCGCTCGCCGTGTTCACCGTCATCGTCGGCGTCGGCCAGATGTTCGTCATCACGCTCGGCCCCGGCAATGTCGACCTGTCGCTGCCGGCCAATATCGGCCTCGCCAGCGCGGTCGCCATGAAGGTGATGGCCGGCAGCGATTCCATGATCGTGGTCGGCCTTCTGGCGGCGCTCGCCACGGGTGCCGCGATAGGCGCGGTCAACTATCTGCTGATCTGGGCGCTGCGCATTCCGCCGATCATCGCCACTTTGTCGGCGAGCTTCATCATCCAGTCGATCGACATCAGCTATGGGCGCGGGCTGCAGATCAAGCCGCCGCCGGGCTTTGCCGATTTCACCAACTGGCAGGTGCTGGGTATTCCCGTGCTGGCGGTGCTGACCGTGCTGTTCACCATCGGCGCGGCGATCGCCCTGCAGCGCATGATCTATGGTCGCTCGGTGCTGGCGATCGGCCAGAACATCCGCGCCGCCTGGCTCGCCGGCGTCAATGTCGGGCGCATCCGCTTCCTCACCTACACGCTGTCTGGCGCGCTCGGCGGCATCGATGGCGCCCTGCTCGCCGGCTATTTCAGGGGCGCCAATGTCGACATCGGCAATGAATATCTGCTCGCCTCGATCGCCGTCGTCGTCATCGGCGGCACGTCGGTCGCCGGCGGCAAGGCCAATGTGCCCGGCGTGTGGGGAGCGGCGCTGTTTTTGGTGCTGCTGCTCACCATGCTCAACACGTTCGGCGTCAGCGCCGGCGTGCGGCTGCTGCTGACGGGGCTGATCATCGTCGGGGTGATTACGGCGGCGGGCGGGGAGAAGGCGGTGCGGTGATCGCCGTTCCCAAGCGTCCGGCGAGCATCGAGCGCGACCTCCCGGAGCAGCCCGTCGCGCCGCCAACTGTTGGGCCAGCCCGACAGCGGGTTCCCATTCGGGGCGCGGCCTAGTAAACCCTTCCGCGATCTCAGTCGGTCCCGGGAGGGCTCTGCTTGTCCAATTCTGTCAGCGCCGTGAATGACAATGGCGTCGCCATCGTCACCATCGACAACTCGCCGGTCAACGCACTGAGTTTCCATGTCCGCGCGCCGCTGATGCAGGCGCTTGTCGACTTGCGCGATGACGCTTCGGTCACGGCAATCGTGATTGCCTGCGCAGGACGGACCTTCGTTGCCGGCGCCGACATCACCGAATTCGGCAAACCGGTGCAGCAGCCCGATCTGCGCGCCATCGTAGCGATGCTGGAAACCATCGCCAAACCGACGGTCGCCGCCATCCACGGCACCGCGCTCGGCGGTGGGCTGGAACTGGCACTCGGCTGCCATTTCCGCGTTGCCGATGCCGGCGCCAAACTCGGCCTGCCCGAAGTGAAGCTCGGTCTCTTGCCGGGCGGCGGCGGCACGGTGCGGCTGCCGCGCCTGGTCGGCGCGGTGAAGGCGCTGAAGATGATCGTTTCCGGGACTCCGATCGGCGCGGACGAAGCGCATGAAGCCGGTCTGGTCGATGCCGTTTTCGAGGGAGATCTGACCACGCATGCCGTGAACTTCGCAGGGGAAATCGCCCGCAAGGGCGGTCCGTTCACGCCGGTGCGCGATCGCGATGAGCGGCTTGGGGAAACCGACCTTGCGGCTTTCGACGCCGAGGCGGCGGACCTCGCCAGGAAAGCGCGCGGGCTGGAAGCGCCCGTCGCCTGCGCGCAAGCCGTGCGCAACGCCGTCACACTACCCTTCGACGAGGCGCTGGCGGCGGAGCGGGCGCTGTTCGTAAAACTGGTCGCCAGTGACCAGTCGCGGGCGCAGCGGCATCTGTTCTTCGCCGAACGTGAGGCGGCAAAGCTTCCTGCCAAGGACACGTACAAGCGTAGGATCGCCCGCGTCGGCGTCATTGGCGCCGGCACGATGGGCGGCGGCATCGCCATGGCCTTCGCCAATGGCGGGTTCTCGGTCACCTTGCTGGAAACCAGCGCGGAAGCGCTGCAGCGCGGGCTGGGCACGATCGAGAAGAACTATGCCGTTTCCGTTTCGCGCGGTTCCCTGGCCGAAGACGCCAAGCATCAGCGGCTCGCCCAGTTCAAGGGCTCGACCGACTATGCCGATCTCGCCGAATGCGACTTGATCATCGAGGCGGTGTTCGAGGACATGGCGGTGAAGAAGGAGGTTTTCGGCAAGCTGGATGCTGTCGCCAAGCCGGGCGCCATCCTCGCCACCAACACCTCCTATCTCGACATCAATGAAATCGCCGGCTCGATCTCGCGGCCGCAGGATGTGCTCGGCCTGCATTTCTTCTCGCCGGCCAATGTCATGAAGCTGCTGGAGATCGTGCGGGCCGACAAGACCGCGCCGGATGCGCTGGCGACGGTGATCGACCTGGCGCGGCGGATCGGCAAGGTGGCGGTCGTTGTCGGCGTCTGCCACGGCTTCGTCGGCAACCGCATGCTGGCCGCGCGCGGTTCGGAATCGGAGGCGCTGCTTCTGGAGGGTGCGACACCCAGCCAGATCGACAAGGCGTTCACCGATTTCGGCTGGCCGATGGGGCCGTTCCAGATGGGCGATCTCGCCGGCCTCGACATTGGCTGGCGCAACCGCAAGGCGCGTGGCCTGACGGCCGTCATCGCCGACACGCTGTGCGAACAGGGGCGCTTCGGCCAGAAGACCGGCCGGGGTTTCTATCTCTACGAGGCCGGCGCCCGGGCGGGCATTCCCGATCCCGAGGTTGAGGCGCTAATCCGTGACAAGGCCGCCGAGCGTGGCATCGCGCCGCGTGCGATCAGCGCGGACGAAATCATCGAGCGCACGCTCTATCCCCTGGTCAATGAGGGCGCGAAGATCCTCGAGGAGAAGATCGCGGCCCGTGCCTCAGACATCGATGTCGTCTGGGTCAACGGCTACGGTTTTCCCATCGGCAAGGGCGGCCCGATGTTCTGGGCCGGTCTCGAAGGGGCGGCAAAGATCGTCCAGCGGCTCGACCACTGGCATCAGCGGACCGGCAAGGATGTGTTCAAGCCTGCCCCGCTGCTGAAGCGGATGGCCGAGACCGGCTCCTGGGAGGGCGTCGAGGCGTAAACCTTGTCAAGCCGCGCGGCGTCGCCGCGCGCCATTCCTCACACGTGCTTGCGGCCGCCGGTCTCGCGGAACCAGCTGTCGGGATAGGGATACCACCAGTCCTGGATCGCCGGTCTGTGGTCGATGATGACCATTTTCGAGCGACGGAAGGCGTCGAGCCCCTGGCGGCCGAGTTCACGGCCGAGGCCTGACGCCTTCCAGCCGCCGAAGGGCAGGGCGTCATTGTCGATCAGCGGGTTGTTGACCCAGACCATGCCGGCCTCGAGCCGTTCGGCCGCTTCATGCGCTTCGGCGAGGTCGGTGGTGAAGACGGAGGCGCCGAGCCCGAACAGGCTGTCATTGGCAAGCCGTATCGCCTCGTCGAAATCCTTCACCCGGCAGATGGCGGCGACCGGCCCAAAACACTCTTCGCGCACGATCGCCATATCAGGGGTGACGCCGGTCAGGATCGTCGGCTCGTAGAACCAACCGGTGTTGTGCGACGGCGGGATGCGCCCGCCGGTGACGGCCTTGGCGCCATGGGCAATGGCGTCATCGACAAGACGCATGACCTTGGCACGGGCCGCTTCGCTGACCAGCGGACCGATCTCGGTCTTGTCCATGCCGTTGCCGATGCGCAGCGCGCGTGTCCTTTCGGCAAACAACTCGACGAAGCGGTCATGCACGGCATCGACGACGAAGAAGCGCTCGGCCGAAGTGCAGACCTGGCCGGTGAGATGGAAGGCGGCGGTGACACTGCCGGCCGCGGCGACCTCCAGTGGCGCGTGTTTGCTGATGATCAGCGGATCGCTGCCGCCGGCCTCGATGACGCAAGGCTTCATGCGTTCGGCGCAGGCGACCGCGACCGCCTTGCCTGCGGCGACCGAGCCGGTGAAGGCGACGGCATGGGTGCGGTCGGACGTGATCAGTGCTTGCGCCGTGGCCGCGCCGCCGGGCAGGCAGGAGACCAGGCCTTCCGGCAGCGAGCGGAACACGGCCATGTAGTCCAGCGTCGACAGCGTCGTCGCCTCGGCCGGCTTGATGATGCAGGCATTGCCGGCGGCAAGCGATGCCGCGACGGTCCAGCACATCAGCAGGATCGGGAAGTTGTAGGGCATGATGTGGACCGAGACGCCATAGGGCTCGTAGCGCGCGTACTGGAACGAACCGGCCTGCGTCGTGCCGGCGACCTTGCCGGCGTCGTCGCGCGCCATCTCGGCATAATAGCGGAAGATCGGTGCGCAATTGGCGATCTCGCCGATGGCTTCGGGATAGGGCTTGCCCATCTCGCGCACCATCAGCTCGGCGCAACGGGTGAAATCGGCGGCCTCGATGGCATTGGCGACGGCATGCAAATGTTTTGCCCGGCTCTTGGCATCGAGCCTTTTCCAGGCGGCCTGCGCCTTCGTCGCGGCAGCGAGCGCCGCATCGATCTCGCCATCGCTGGCGGACGCGATGGCGCCGACCGTCTCCAGCGTTGCCGGATCGATCACCGGTTTGCTCGTATCGGCCATCTGCCGGTAATCCGGATTGACGAAGAAGGTCGGCCGGTCAGGGGAGAAATGCATGTTGTCCTCCTCCACGTATGGAGCCTTTTTTGAGAATTCGCCCTGCCGAGGCAGATGGCGTGGCTTTCGAGACCCGGAGCGCAGCGGACATTTGGGTCCGTGAGCACCGGAAGCGCAGAAAGCCGCGTCAGGTGTCCGGCAGGGTAGAATTATCGGGAAGGCTCAGCGGATCATGTAGACCTTCTTGATGGTCTCATGGACAGTGCAGACGCCCTTCCAGTCCTGCGGGAAGAAGGCCGCCGTGTCCGGCTCGATTTCGATCACTTCGCCCGATTCGTGCACATAGGTGCAGCGGCCTTCGAGGAAGTGGCAGAACTCGTCGCGGGTGACGTGGCAGTGCCATTTGCCGGGGGTGCAGACCCACAGGCCGCATTCGGAAC
The DNA here is from genome assembly GCF_000009625.1 of Mesorhizobium japonicum MAFF 303099. Classification (NCBI taxonomy): domain Bacteria; kingdom Pseudomonadati; phylum Pseudomonadota; class Alphaproteobacteria; order Hyphomicrobiales; family Phyllobacteriaceae; genus Mesorhizobium; species Mesorhizobium japonicum. The sequence continues at coordinate 3,349,418 of NC_002678.2, read as the reverse complement.
GACCTTCCGGTCCTTTGTGGAGCAGCTTGCCCGAGGTGTGGGACTGGCCCTCGATCATCGTCGGGATGACACCCCAGTCGACGAGGCCGGTGATGGCGAGCGGCGATTGCATGATTGGCGTCGTCATATCGAATTCCTTGAAATGATGCTCACCGGCACATGAAGGCCTTGGTCAGCGTTTGCGTGATGATGGAGATGCCGGTCCAGCCGGCGGGAAAGAACACCAGCGTGCCGGCCTCGACCGGAATCTGTTCGCCATTGTCATGGACATAGCTGCCGTGACCCGACAGGAAATGACAGAACTCGTCGGCGGCGAAGGTGACCTTGCGGGTGCCCGGCGTGCACGACCACAGGCCGCATTCACTCGATCCGTCCGGGTTCTGCGACAGGATCTTGCCGGAGGCGCGCGGCGCGCCGGCAAGCGTGTTGCTGCCTGCGCCCCAATCCTCCAGTTCCACGTTCGAGGCCTGCGGCCAGTGCGGTGTCGACATGTCTTGCTCCGATTCTTGCTTAAGCATGATCTCGTCCGAAAACCGGTTCCCACTTTTCGGGATCATGCTTCTCAGGCCAGCATGTAGACGTTGCGCATGGTCTCATGCACCGTGCACTCGCCCGTCCAGCCGGCGGGGAACATGACCACGGTCCCGGCCGAGACTTCTATCACCTCGCCGACATCCGAGCGGTAGGTCGCGCGGCCGGCGACGAAATGGCACAATTCATCGCGCGGGATCGAGAGCCGCCAGCGGCCCGGCGTGCAGACCCAGATGCCGGATTCCGGCTGGTTGTTGGGTCCCTTGTGCACCAGCCTGCCGGTGGAGTGCGAGGCGCCGTCCAGCACGTCAGGCTGGGTGCCCCAGTCGGCGAGATCGGTGCGGGTGGAGGCCTGATAGAGGTGTGGGGCGGAGGAGGTCACAGCAACGCCTCCAGCAAGCCGGCAGCCTTCTCAGGCCCGTTCTGCGCGTGCATCTGTGCCGATGTCTTCGCCAGCTTCGCCTTCATCCGGGGATCGGTCAGGCAGGCTTCGATCTTCGCGGCCAGCTCGGCATCGCTCCAGTCGTAGCGCGGCATGCCGAAACCATGGCCGGTTTCCTCGACGCGGGTGGCGTTGTCGTGACCGTCCCAGACATAGGGCATGATGATCGCCGGCTTGCCGAAATAGAGGCACTCGGTGAACGAGTTGTTGCCGCCATGGTGGATGACGGCATCGACCTGCGGGATCACCGAAGGCTGCGGGAACCAGCTCTCGACGATGACATTGCCGGGCACGTCGGTGTACTGGTCCTTGTAGCCGCCGACATTGACCAGCGCGCGGTAGCGGGTCTTGCCCAGCGTGGCGATTATGCGCTTCAAGAGCTCGACATCGCCGGCGCCGAGGCTGCCGAAGGAGACATAGAGCAGCGGCCCGTCATTGTTCTTCGCGAAGCTAGGCACCGCATAGGGCTTCTCCTGCCGCACGCAGCCTTCGAGATACTGGAATTGTCGGGGGTCGAGCGGGTGACGGCGCTTGAACTTTGCCGCTTCGGGGTAAAGCAGCAAATTGAGATAGGGCGAGGCCTCGAAGAACTGGCCGACCGGATAGGCCGCCTCCTTGTTTGCCTTCAGGAAGGCATTGAAGTCGTCATGGATCGGCTTGATCACCGTGTTGAAATGGTCGCGGTAGCGCTGGTGTCCGACATGGTCGTTCTCGCCGCAACCCGACAGATGCGGCGGGATGTCCTCGTCCTCGATCTCGTTTTCCGAGCAGGAGATGACGCGTACCCATGGCTTGCCGAACTGTTTTATGGCCGGAAACAGGATGACATTGTCGACGCAGATGACGTCGGGCTTGATGGCGGCCAGCACGCCCGGCAGATCCTTCTGCGCCCATTTGGCGCTGTCGACGATCGCCGTCCAGCAATCCTTGACGTAATTGTCGACCTGGTCGTAGGGCGATTTGCGGAAGTTCGGAATGTGGCCGTTGATGAAATCCTCCCAGAACTTGGCCATCTGCTCCGGCGGCATCGGTTCGGACAGGTTCACCGGATGCGCCTCGAAACCGTAGCCCCTGTAAACCTCGACGAAGCCGGGATCGGACAGGAACACCGCCTTGTGGCCACGTGCCTCGACGGCCTGGGCGATGCCGACGGAATTGAGCGCCGGGCCGTAGGCGGCTTCCGGGAAAAAGGCGATCGTCTTCTGCGCCATCAAGCTTCTCCTATTCTGCGAAAATTCTGACATCGGCGGCATCCCAGCCGAGTTCGACCCGGTCGGCCGACGACACCGGCCGGCGGTCGGCTGCATCTGCGGTGACGCGCACCAGGAACGGTTTTGGCGACAGCGGCGTGCGGACATGCAGCTGCAGATCGAGGCCGTGATAGGCCAGCGCCTCGACCGTGCCGGTCGTGCGGTTGGCGGTCTGAGCCTCGGGAAACAGCCGGATACGTTCCGGCCGCACCGAAGCCACTGCTGGCGCGCCGGGCGAAAGCGCCGCCGGAAGTTTGCCGGCAATACGCGCGCCGTTCGCGGCCAACACGCCATCGGCTGAGGTCTTGCCCGGGATGAAATTCATCACGCCGATGAAGTCGGCGACGAAGCGGTCGGCGGGATGCTCGTAGACCGCGTGCGGCGTGTCGCATTGCAATAGTTTGCCATCCTTGAGCACCGCCATGCGGTCGGCCATGACGAGCGATTCCTCCTGGTCGTGGGTGACGATGACGAAAGTGATGCCGACCTCGTGCTGCAGGCGTTTCAATTCCAGTTGCATGGCGCCGCGCAACTTTTTGTCGAGCGCGCCGAGCGGCTCGTCGAGCAGCAGCAGCCTTGGCCGTTTGACCAGCGCGCGGGCGAGCGCGACGCGCTGCTTCTGGCCGCCCGACAATTGCTCCGGCTTGCGGTCGGCGAAGGGGACGAGTTCGGTGGTCGCCAGGATGGCGTCGACGCGGGTGCGGATATCCTTAACCGGCAAGCGCTCCATCTCCAGCCCATAGGAGACATTGGCGCGCACGCTCATATGCGGGAATAGCGCGTAGGACTGGAACATCAGGTTGACCGGCCGCTTGTTGGGCGGGGTTCGGGCGATGTCCTTGCCGTCGAGCAGAATGCGGCCGTCGCTCGGCGTCTCGAAACCGGCCAGCATGCGCAACAGCGTGGTCTTGCCGCAGCCGGAAGGGCCGAGCAGCGCGAAGAATTCGTTCTCGCGGATATCAAGCGAGATGCCATCGACGGCAGTGACCCGGCCGAAATTCTTCGAAACATGATCGATGGCCAACAGCGTGCGCGGTTCGCTCATTGGCCGATCACTCCCTTGTTCAGCCGCTGGGACAGGGTCAGCGCGGTGATGCTCACGGCCATGAAGATGGTCGCCAGCGCGTTGATCTCAGGCGTGATGCCGAAGCGGATCATGGCGTAGATCTGCATAGGCAGCGTGGTCGAAGCGCGGCCGGCGCCTGCGGTGAAGAAGGCGATGATGAACTCGTCGACCGACAGCGTGAAGGCAAGCAGCGCGCCGGCGATCACGGCCGGCGCGATGACCGGCAAGGTCACGCGCCGGAAGGTGGTGATTGCGGAGGCGCCAAGGTCGGCGGAAGCCTCGACGATCGACCAGTCGAAACTCTTCAGCCGCGCGCGCACCACAGAGCAGACGAAGGCCAGGTTGAACACGACATGGGCGAGGATGATGGTGTGCAGGCCCATGGTCAAATTGAGCATCGAAAAGAACGACAGCAGCGCGATTGCCAGCACGATGTCGGGGATGATCATCGGCGCGAAGATCAAGGCTTCGAGCCCCTTGCCGTATTGCCGGCGCATCTCGACACCGATCGCCAGCAGCGTGCCGAGCAAGGTGGCGATGGCGGTGGAGACCAGCGCCACGATCAGCGTGTTGAGCGCGGCCGACAGGATCGCTGAATTGTTGGCCAGCGAGGCGTACCATTTCAGCGAGAAGCCAGACCATGCCGTGGGCAGCCCGCCTTCGTTGAAGGAGAGCGCCACCAGCACGGCGATCGGGATGTAGAGGAAGGCGAAGACCAGGCTCAGCACGAGCCACAGCGTGCGCCGCGTCGCAGGGGAGCGCTCAGCCATCAGTGCCTCCCACGGCCTGCGCCGCACGCCCCGAGGCGCGGTCGGCCGCGAGCGCCTGCGCCATCAGCACCAGCAGCATGATGGCGATCAGCGCCATGGCGAGGGCTGCGCCAAAGGGCCAGTCATTGGCGGTGAGGAACTGGTCGTAGACGAGATTGCCGATCATCTGGAAGCGGCCGCCGCCGAGCAGCGCCGGAGTGACGAAATTGCCGATCGACAGCACGAAGACGAAGACAGCGCCGGCGGCGATGCCGGGCACGGTCAGCGGCAGGATGACACGGCGGAAGGTGGTGGCGGCCGAGGCGCCGAGATCACGTGAGGCCTCGGCCAGTTCCGGGTTGAGCCGCGACAGCGGCGCGTAGCAGGCGAGGATGACGAAGGGCAGATAATTGTAGACGAGGCCGGCGATGACCGCGCCTTCGGTGTAGAGCATCGATGGCGGTTCGCCGGTATAGCCCGACCAGCGCAGGAGCTGCGTGATCAGGCCTTCGCGGTTGAGCAGCACGATCCAGGCATAGGTGCGGATCAAATAGTTCGACCAGAACGGCAGCACGGCAAAGAACAGGAACACAGGCTGCCAGCGGCGCGGGGCAGCGGAGATGGCGTAGGCGGCGGCATAGCCGATCACCACCGCGATCAGCGTGGCAGTGCCGGCGATGCGCGCTGACTTCAGGAAAATGCTGGCATAGAGCGGGTCGAAGACCAGCCCGAAATTCTCCAGCGTGAAGGTGTAGTCGATACCGCCATAGATGCCGCGTCGAAAGAAGGCGAGCGCCAGCATCAGCGCGCACGGCACCACCATCAGCGCGGTCAACCAGACCAGCGCCGGGGCCATCAGCAGGGAGGAGCGAAGTCGGGTCTGGGACAATTTAAGGTACCGCTCAGGCCGGCAGCGGAAGCACTGCCGGCCGTGATATCCGTGCCGCCTACTGCGCGGCCTTGATCTCGCTGACGATCTTGGAATAGTCGCGCTGGGCTTCGCCGACATCGCGCAGCTGCTCAAACTTGACGAGATCGGCCACCGGCATCGCCATGTTGGGGAATTTCGCCAGGAAATCGGCCGGCAGGCTTTCCATCGCCGGCTTGTTCGGCACCTTGTAGTCGATGTTCTGCGCCGCCCAGGCGTGGTTCTTGGCGTCGAGCATGAAGTTGATGAACTTGAAGGCGTCGTCCTTGTGCTCGGAGGCCTTCATCACCACCATCGTGTCGACCCAGAGGTCCGAACCTTCCTTCGGAATGACGTATTTGATCTCCGGCTTCTCGGCGATGCCGTAATTGCACCAGCCATCCCAGGCCTGCACCATCAGCGCCTCGCCCGAAACCAGCTTGGAATAGAAGGTGGTGTCGTCATAGGCGAGCAGGGTCTTCTTGGCCGAGATCAAGAGGTCCTTGACCTCGGCCATCTTGGCCGGATCGGTCTCGTTGACGGAGAAGCCCTTATCGAGCTGCCCGGCTGCCAGCAGCCAGCGGTCGGTCGCCAGCATGGTGGTCTTGCCCTTCAGTGCGTCTGAAGGCGCGAGCAGGTCGCTCCAGCTCGTCGGCGCCGTCTTGACCAGGTCCGAGCGGTAGCAGAGGCCGGTCGTGCCCCAGGTATAGGGCACGGAGAACGAGTTGCCGACATCGTGCGGCAGCTTGGTCGCTTCCGGATAGAGGTTGGCGAGATTGGGGATCTTGGCGTGGTCCATCGGCTCGGTCAGGCCGAGCTTGTTCAGCACCTCGGCGAAGGGCGAAGAGACGAAGACGACGTCATAGCCCTTGCCACCGGCGGCAATCAGCTTGCCCATGATCTCCTCATTGGTGGCGTGCACCACCACTTCCCCGGATACGCCGGTCGCGGTCTTGAAGGCCGCCATGGCGTCGGGCGCCATGTAGCCGTCCCAGTTGGAGATGACGAGATCGGCGGCCATTGCCGGCGCCGACAGCGCGAGGGCAAGGCCGAGAGCGATTGAAGACACCTTGAGCGCACGGCGCCGCGGGCTGGTAGCGATCATGGCAGACTCCCATTCCGGTTGATCGTCGAATTCTGTGCTGGACCGGGCGCGACCCATGCCGCTGCCTTCGATCCTGTTCCCTCGGTCTTTTTTGTCGCCGATTGCCCTGACAGTACTATTGCAGAAAAAAGTACGTCAATCCATAATTTGCCAACCGACCGGGGAATCTGGCCGATTGCGCTTCTGCCGGCGATCGGCCAAACCAATGCGGTCATATCCGTCCGCCGAGACAAGTCATGCAAACCGCAGCCCGACGTCCTCGCACCAACCATCTCGACCTGGCGCAGCGCATCCTCGATGTGGCGCGCCAGCGCGGCTTCGAGCCCGGCGCGCGCCTGCCCGAACAGCAGATCGCCTCGCTGTGCAATGTCTCGCGCACGCCGGTGCGGGCGGCACTCAGCCTGCTGGCAGAACGCGGCGTCGTGCGCTGGGAGGCGGATACCGGTTATCATCTGGCGGTCGACCTCGCCGCGCAGCCGGCCATATCAGCCGAGCTTCCCAGCGCGGAGGAAGACGAGCTGGCCGAGGCGATCCTGCGCGACCGCTCGGCGCGCAGGCTGGACCAGACGGTGACCGCCGCGGCGTTGATGCGACGCTACAGCTCGGATCGAAAGACGGTACTAAAAGCGCTTAATAAACTGACGGAAGAGAATCTGCTGGACCGCGCGCCCGGCCAGTCCTGGCTTTTCCGGCGCACGCCCGACGATCCCGAGGCGCAAGGCGAAAGCTACGAGTTCCGACTGCTGCTGGAGCCGGCGGCGATCCTGACGCCGGGCTTCCGGCTGGACGGCGCGCGAGCGGCGGCGTTGCGCCAGGGCATGGACGCTTTGTCGGCGCTGCCGGACACGGCCTTCGACACGCGCGAGTTCCAGCGGCTGGATATGGATTTCCACGGCATGATCGCCGAGGGCTCAGCCAACCGCTTCATCGCCGACGCGCTGGCCGATCATCTCCGCCTGCGCCGGCTGCCGGGCATCTATGCCGGGGTCAATGTCTTCCGGCTGCGGCAATCCTTGCTGGAACACCTGAACATACTCGACCATCTCGAAAGCCGGCAGTATGAGGTGGCTGCCGATCTGCTTCGCATCCATTTGCGGCTCTCCCGCAACCAGCGACCGCAAGCGGCCAGCCGCGGGGCGCCCGCCCTGTTCGGCATGATCAGCCGGCCGGAATGAAGAGGATTAATTGACGCGCAAAGCCAGCCCGACCATCGCGCTGTTTCCCGAAGCAAGCTTCGGCGCCGCGTTGAATTGCGTCGGCATCGCGCAGGCGTTGCGCGCGAAGGGCGCGCGGCCCGTCTTCATCTGCCATGCCGGTTTCTCCGGGGTCTTTGCCGACTATGGTTTCCAGGAATACCAGCTGCCGACCGACGAGCCGCTGAGCGACAGCGAGCGCCAGAGCTACTGGCAGGCCTTCGTGCGCCGGCACCTGCCGCATTTCCGGCTGAGCCCGATCGACCAGCTCGAAACCTATGTCGCGCCGACCTGGCAGGCGATCGTCGACACGGCGGTCAATGCCGAGGCGCCGCTGCGGCAATTGCTGGCGCGGCTGAAGCCGGACGCGGTGGTGCTCGACAATGTCATCATGTTCCCGGCGATCGCCGCCGCCGGCTGCCCCTGGGTGCGCGTCGTCTCCTGCGCCGAGACCGAGCTGCCGGACGCCGAGGTACCGCCCTACCTTTCCGGGATGGCTGCCGACGACCCGCAACGCGCGGCGTTCGAGGCGCGCTATCTCTCGGCCTCGGCGCCGGCGCATGACCGCTTCAACCGCTTTCGCGTCGATGCCGGCCTGGCGCCATTGCCGAAGGGCCTGTTCCTGGAAAGCTCGCCTGACCTCAACCTGCTGCTGACGCCGTCGATCGTGCGGCGCGAGCGGGCCGAACCGCTCGATCCCGCCCGCTTCGTCTATCTCGAAGGCTGCGTGCGCTCGGAAGGGCCGTTCGAGGTGCCGGTGTTTCCGCGCAATGGCGGGCCGCTGGTCTATGTCAGCTTCGGCAGTTTAGGGGCCATGGATGTCGGGCTGATCGAACGCATGCTTGCTGTCTTCGACAGGCTGCCGGCGCGCTTCATCGTCAATGTCGGCGGCCTGCGCGACGCCTATCGCGCGGTGCCCGACAATGTCTATCTCGACGCCTGGTTTCCGCAGCCTTCGGTGGTGGCGAAGTCGGACCTGTTCATCCACCATGGCGGCAACAACAGTTTTTGCGAGGCGCTGCGCTTCGGCGTGCCGTCGCTGATCATGCCTTATTGCTGGGACGGACATGATAATGCGCGCCGCGCCGGCGAGACCGGCACCGGCGACCATATCGGCCGGGATGCCTGGACCGAAGGAGTATTGGAGAGAGCCATTCTCGGCCTGCTGGCCGACGACGCCATGCGCGCCCGCCTGAGGGACAATGCAGCCCAGATGGCGCTGCAACCCGGAACGGACGTGGCCGCGCAAGCCATACTCTCTCTGATACGGACTTGAACGACATGCTTGATAAGAAGACGAATATCGCGACCGACGATCCCAAGGCCTGGCTGGCACAGCACGGCATCAACGAGGTCGAATGCCTGGTGCCCGACATGAACGGCGTGCTGCGCGGCAAGGCGCTGCCGACGGCGAAATTCCTCAAGGCGCTGGAAGACCGCGCGCTCTATCTGCCGAGCAGCGCCTTCCTGGTCAGCATCGACGGCCGCTATTCCGGCTCGATCGACGAGGGCTTTGCCTATTCGGATCCGGACATGCGCATGGTGCCTGACGTTTCGACGCTCTGCCTGGCGCCGGGCGCCGGGGCGGGGAAGGCCTATGTCTTCGCCGACGCCTTCCACATGGATGGCCGGCCATGGATGGCCTCGCCGCGGCATGTGCTGCGCGCCGTGCTCGATCTCTACCGCCAGCGCGGCTGGCGGGCGGTGGTGGCGCCGGAGGTCGAATTCTATCTGACCGCGCCCAACCCCGATCCGGACAGGCCACTGACCGCGCCGGTCGGCGCCAATGGCCGCGCCGAGGGCGTGCAGCATCCCTACGACATGGTGGCACTGGAGGAATTCGAGCCGGTGATCCGGCGCGTCTACGACTACGCCGCGGCCGCCGGGCTGCCGCTTGACACGCTGATCCATGAATCGGGCACGGCGCAGCTGGAGATCAATCTCCTGCATGGCGACGCGCTGCCGCTGGCCGACCAGGTGCTTTTATTCAAGCGGCTGACGCGCCAGGCCGCGCAGCAATGCGGCATGCATGCCACCTTCATGGCCAAGCCGATCGCGGCCCAGGCGGGCAGCTCGATGCACCTGCACATGTCCGTTGTCGATGAGGCGGGCAATGCGCTGTTTGCCAGCGATGATGATGCCGACACCGAAATGTTCGGCCATTTCATTGGCGGCCTGCAGACATATGTGCCGGAGATCATGCCGCTGTTCGCGCCCAACGTGAATTCGTTCCGGCGGATACGGCCGAACCACAGTGCGCCGGCTAACATCGAATGGTCGCACGACAACCGCTCCTGCGGCCTGCGCGTGCCGGCGGGTGGCCGCTCGGCGCGGCGGGTGGAGAACCGCTTGCCGGGCGCCGATTCCAATCCCTATCTGGCGATCGCCGGCTCGTTGCTCGCCGGCTATCTCGGCGTCCAGCAGAAACTGGCGCGCTCGGCCGAGGCTTCTGGCAATGCCTACAAGATCAAGAGCACGCTGCCGAAAACCATGGAGGAGGCGCTCGACCGCTTCACCGCCTGTGAGCCGGTGCGCAAACTGCTCGGCGAGGATTTCTCCCAGACCTATCTGCGCGTGAAGAGCGTCGAGCTCGACCTGTTCCAGAGCGTGGTGACGAGCTGGGAACGCGATCACCTGCTGCTGAAGGTGTGATCATGGCATCTTCAACGGGCTTCAATTCCGGTCTCGATATCGGCAAATCCTACTATATCGCCACCGCCAATCCGGCGCCGGACCATCCGGCGCTTGTCGGCGATGTCGTAGCCGATCTGGTCGTCGTCGGCGGCGGCTGCACCGGCCTGTCGGCGGCCCTTCACGCCGCCGAACGCGGCCTGAAGGTGGTGCTGCTCGAAGGAGGCAAGATCGGCTGGGGCGCATCGGGGCGCAATGGCGGCCAGATGATCCCCGGCCTGCGCAAGGGCGCCAAGGGCCTGGTCAAGCTGTACGGGCCGGAGCGGGCGAAGGTGCTGTTCGACCTCGCCTTCGAGGCGCGCGGCCTGGTGCTTGATATCATCGAGCGCCATGCCATCGATTGCGACCTGAGACTGACCGGCCATTTGGTCGGCGCAGTCAACGGCTCCGATCTCAAGGATTTGGAGGAAGAGGCCAAGTGCCTCGAAAGCGTGATGAAGTTCCGCGATGTCGAGATCCTCTCGGCGGCGGAAGCACGCGCCAAGGTCGACACGCCCTATCACGGCGCGATGTACGAGCCGCTCGGCGGCCACATGCATCCGCTGAACTACACGCTTGGCCTTGCCCGCGCGGCCGTGGCCGCCGGCGTCGTTATCCACGAGAATTCAGTGGCGGTGAAGCTGGAGCGCGAGCCTTCGATCCGCGTCTCGACATCGAAGGGTTCGGTGCGCGCAAAACATGTCGTGCTGGCGGGCGACGCGCTGCTCCATGGATTGGAGCCGCGCGTCAACAGCCGCATCATGCCGGTCGGCAATTACATCGTCGCCACCGAGCCGCTGGAGGGCAAACGCAATGTCATCCCGGCCAATGTCGCGGTCTCCGACACGCGCTTCGTCGTCAATTACTATCGCATGTCGGCGGACGGACGTCTGCTGTTCGGCGGCGGCGAGCGCTACACGCCGTCACCGCCGGCCGACATTGCCGGCTTCGTGCGGCCGCATATGGAAGCTACCTTCCCGCAGCTCAAGGGCTGCCGCATCGATCATGCCTGGGGCGGGCTGGTGTCGGTGACGACATCGCGGCTGCCGCATGTCGGGCACTATGGCGAGGTCTATTTCGCGCATGGCTATTCCGGCAAGGGCGTCATCCTGTCGACGCTGTCGGGCAGGCTGCTCGCCGAAGCGATCACGGGGGATGCCTCGCGACTCGACCTGTTCTCGACGCTGACCCCGCTGCCGTTCCCCGGTGGCACGGCGCTGCGCGGCCCGCTCTATGTGCTGGGCATGCTGTGGTATGCGATGCGGGACCGCATCAAGCATTGAGGTCGCGAGAAGCGACCTAAACGACGAAGAAATCCTCGATGCGCTGCCTGGCCTCAAGCAGCGCCGGCAGGATTTCCCGCTCCATCTCCGCGACCGAAAATCGCGCCGACTGCGTCGAGACGTTGATCGCCGCGACCGTGTTGCCAGCGCGGTCGCGGATCGGCACGGCGATCGAGCGCAGGCCGAGCTCCAGCTCTTCGTCGACGATGGCAAAGCCGTCGGCCCTCGCCTTGCCGATGGCCTCGGCCAGCAGCCCGATGTCAGTGATCGTCTTCGGCGTCCGTCTCTCGATGGTCGCCTGGTGCAGAAATTCGTCGAGTTCCTCCGGCGCCAGGCCGGCGAGCAGCATGCGCCCCATCGAGGTGCAATAGGCGGGCAGCCTGGTGCCGACATCGAGCGACACGCTGAGGATGCGCCGGCCGGGAATGCGGGCGACATAGACGACATCCTGGCCCGACAGGATCGCCGCAGAGCAAGCCTCGTTCAGTTGTGCCGCAACAGTCCGCATGATCGGCGCCGCGAAGCTCCACAGCGAGCCGCCGCCCAGCCATGTGCGGGCAACGGCCAGGAGCCGCGGCGACAGCGAGAACATACGACCGTCCTGAGTGGCATAGCCCGTGGCGACAAGCGTCAGCAGGAAACGGCGGGCGCCGGCCCGGGTCAGCCCGGCTTGCTCGGCCATTTCCGTCAGCGTCATGCCTGAGGGGTGGCGGGCGAGGATCTCCATGACGGCAAGGCCGCGCTCGAGCGAGCCGACATGATCACGGGAAGCGGCTTCTTCGCCCATCTCACCTCCGCCAAAGGGCATCGACGCCAGGATTGACTCCACGACCTCACCCGGCGTAGAAAGTTTCGCATACAAAACAAATGTTCACAATACGAACTTTTTGGACCGGGAGTCGACGATGGTCAAGTTCCTGCCGCTCAAACAGGCCGTGGCCGAGAATTTGAACAATGGCGATTCCGTCGCCTTCGAAGGCTTCACCCATCTGATCCCGACAGCCGCCGCGCATGAGGCGATCCGCCAGGGGTTTCGCGACCTGACCCTGATCCGCATGACGCCGGACCTGATCTACGACCAGATGATCGGCATGGGCATGGCGAAGAAGATCGTCTTTTCCTATGTCGGCAATCCCGGCGTCGGCCTGCTGCGGCGTGCCCGCGATTCCATCGAGAACGGTTTTCCCCGGGCGATCGAGGTCGAGGAGCACAGCCATGCCGGCATGGCCAATGCCTATGAGGCGGGCGCGGCCGGCCTGCCCTGCGCGGTGTTCCGCGGCTATCGCGGCGCCGGCCTTGCCGCGGTCAATCCGAACATCAAGTCGGTCACTTGTCCGTTCACCGGCGAGGTGCTGGCGGCCGTGCCTTCGATCCGGCCCGACGTCACCTTCATCCATGCGCAGAAGGCCGACAAAAAAGGCAATGTGCTGGTCGAGGGCATCATCGGAATCCAGAAGGAAGCGGTGCTAGCGGCCAGGCGCGCCGTGGTGACGGTGGAGGAAGTGGTCGACAATTTCGACGATCTGCACCCCAATCTGACCGTGCTGCCGCGCTGGACGATCGCGGCGATATCCGTCGTGCCCGGCGGATCGCACCCTTCCTATGCCCATGGCTATTATGCGCGCGACAATGCCGCCTATCTCGAATGGGACGAGATTGCCGCCGACCGCGAGAAATTCCGGGCGTGGATGCAGGTGAACGTCATCGAGAGGAACGCCGGTGACTTTGCCGGACGTGTCGAGCATCTGAGGAAAGCGGCATGAGCGAGTTCGGCTTCACCCCCAACGAGATGATGACGATCGCCGCCAGCCGTGCGCTGCGGAATGACGATGTCTGCTTCGTCGGCATCGGCGCGCCGTCCGCCGCCTGCAATGTGGCACGGCTGACGCATGCGCCCGAGATCACGCTGATCTACGAGAGCGGCACGATCGGCACCGCGCCTGACGTGCTGCCGCTGTCGATCGGCGACGGCGAATTGTGCGAGACCGCCGTCACCACCGTCGCGGTGCCGGAAATGTTCCGCTACTGGCTGCAGGGTGGCCGCATCTCGATCGGCTTCCTGGGTGCGGCGCAGCTCGACAAGTTCGGCAACATCAACACCACGGTCATCGGCGACTATGTCCATCCCAAGACCAGGCTGCCCGGCGGCGGTGGCGCACCGGAGATCGCGACCTCGTCGAAGGAGATCTACATCACCATGGCGCAGACCAGGCGCGGCATGGTCGAGAAGATCGACTTCTTCACCTCCTTCGGCCATGGCGAGGGCGGCGATCACCGCCAGCGGCTGGGTATCGACACCGCCGGGCCGACCCTGTTGATCACCGATCTCGCCATCTGGAAGCCGGATCCGGTGACCAAGGAATTCACCGTCGTGTCGCTGCATCCCGGCGTCACCCGCCAGCAGGTGCAGGAGACTTGTGGCTGGGTGGTTAAGTTCGCCGAGGCGCTTGACGAAACACCGGCGCCAAGCGAACTCGAACTCAACACATTGCGCGACCTGCAGGCCCGCACCAAGGCGGCGCATGAGGGAACGGGAAACAAGAAAGCTGCATGACATGGCCGAGGCCTATATCTGCGATTACATCCGCACGCCGATCGGCCGCTTCGGCGGGTCGCTGTCCTCGGTCCGATCAGACGACCTCGGCGCCATTCCGCTGAAGGCTTTGGCCGAGCGCAATGCCGGTATCGACTGGCAGGCGGTGGACGACGTCGTCTATGGCTGCGCCAACCAGGCCGGCGAGGACAACCGCAACGTGGCGCGCATGGCGCTGCTCCTGGCTGGCCTGCCGAAGGAAATCCCGGGTTCGACCGTCAATCGCCTGTGCGGGTCCGGCATGGATGCGTTGACCATCGCGGCGCGCGCCATCAAGGCCGGCGAGGCGGAATTGATGATTGCCGGTGGCGTCGAATCGATGAGCCGGGCGCCCTTCGTCATGCCCAAGGCCGACACGGCGTTTTCGCGCAATGCCGAGATTTACGACACCACGATCGGCTGGCGCTTCGTCAACCCGCTGATGAAGAAGCAATATGGCGTCGATTCCATGCCGGAAACCGGCGAGAACGTCGCCGAGGATTTTGCCGTGTCTCGCGCCGACCAGGACGCCTTTGCCGTGCGCAGCCAGGACAAGGCTGTCGCCGCGCAGGCCAATGGCAGGCTGGCCAAGGAGATCACAGCGGTGACGATCCCGCAGCGCAAGGGCGATCCGGTGGTGGTCTCGAAAGACGAACATCCACGCGCCGGCACCACGGTCGAGGCGCTGGCCAAGCTGCCGACGCCGTTCCGCCAGGGCGGCACGGTGACCGCCGGCAATGCCTCCGGCGTCAATGACGGGGCGGCGGTGCTGATCGTTGCTTCCGAGGCTGCGGTGAAAAAATATGGCCTGACGCCGATTGCCCGCATCCTCGGTGGTGCAGCCGCCGGTGTGGCGCCGCGCATCATGGGTATCGGCCCGGCGCCGGCGACGCAGAAACTGTGCGCGCGGCTCGGCCTGACGCCGCAACAGTTCGATGTCATCGAGCTCAACGAAGCCTTTGCCTCGCAAGGCATCGCCGTGCTGCGCCAGCTCGGCATTGCCGAGGATGCCGAGCACATCAACCCGAATGGCGGCGCCATCGCGCTCGGCCATCCGCTGGGGATGTCGGGTGCGCGCATCTCCGGCACGGCGGCGCTGGAGCTGCGTGAGCGCGGCGGTCGCTACGCGCTTGCGACGATGTGCATCGGCGTCGGCCAGGGCATCGCCATCGCGCTCGAACGGGCCTGACCGTCGCCTTCCCTTCGCCAGCGAGAATCGGGGCTGGATTCGGCGCGCCGTCAAATTTGACCATGTGGACAAAAGTCCGGACCCGTTCCATAGTTCCCCGTCTGATTTTTAGAACGGCCGGCTCGACACGGCTGTCAAACAGAGGGGACTGCAATGGAAAACCGGAAGAACAAATTTTCCTCGACACGCGAAGGGATTTCGCGGCGCAACGTGCTGGAGCTGGGTGCGCTTGGCCTGGCTGCTGCGATGCTGCCGGGTGCGGCCTTCGCCAAGGACAAGAAACTGAAGGTTGCGGCGATCTTCGCCACGCCGATCGAGGAGCCCTGGGATAACCAGATCCATGTCGCCCTGCAGAAGGCGGAGAAGGAACTCGGCATCGAATACAAATGGTCGGAAAAGGTGCAGACCGCCGACTTCAGCCGCGTCATGCGCGAATATGCGCAAGGCGGCTACCAACTGGTGCTGGGCGACGCCTTCGCCGCCGAGCGTGAATCGCGCCGCACCGCCAAGCAGTTCCCGAAGACCGCCTGGCTGTTCGGTTCTGGCGCTGGTCCGGCCGAACCCAATTTCGGCGTCTTCGACAACTGGATCCATGAGCCCGCCTATCTCGCCGGAATGATCGCCGGCAAGATGTCGAAGTCGGGCACGGTGGGCGCCGTCGCGGCGATGGGCATTCCGGAAGTGAACCGGCTGGTCAACGCCTTCTTTGCCGGCGCCAAGGAGGTCAACCCGAACGTCAAGAAGAAGGTCGCCTTCATCGGCTCCTTCTTCGATCCGCCGAAGGCCAAGGAAGCCGCGGTCGCGCAGATCGATGCCGGGGTCGACGTCATCTATGCCGAGCGCTTCGGCGTCATCGAGGCGGCGGTGGAGAAGAAGATCCTCGCCATCTCCAACATGTCGGACCAGTCGAGCCTCGGCCCCGACACGGTCATCACCGGCCCGGTGTGGGATATGTACCCGACGGTCGAACAGGCGATCAAGCTGGTCAAGGCCGGCGTCTACACCGCGCAGGACTATGGCGATTTCTCACGCATGGCCAAGGGCGGTTCCTACCTCGCCCCCTACCACAAGTTCGACAAGACGCTGCCGGCCGAGGTCAAGGATCTGGTCGAGAAGAAGAAGGCGGAGATTCTCGAGGGCAATTTCCGGGTGGATGTCGACGAGAACACGCCGGTTTCGGATTGAGGCTTGCTTACCCTCCCCCTTGTGGGGAGGGTCGATCCGCGAAGCGGAGCGGGGCGGGGGTTTTCAGCGCCGTACCCCCACCCCGTCTCACGATCTTCGCTTCGCTACGATCGTAAGCCGACCCTCCCCACAAGGGGGAGGGTGAGGAGCCGCTCCAACGCCACCAGGATCCTGCCTTGCCGACGCCCGCCCCACTCATCGAAATGCGCGGCATCACCAAGAGCTTCGGCGCCGTCAAGGCGAACGAGGCTGTAGATCTCAGCGTCGCGCCCGGTGAAATCCTCGGCCTGCTGGGCGAGAACGGCGCCGGCAAGACGACGCTGATGAACGTGCTGTTCGGCGCCTATGCGCCGGATGCCGGGGAAATCCTCATCCAGGGTCGCCCCGTGCGGATCACGAGTTCGGCCGATGCGCTGGCAGCTGGCATCGGCATGGTGCACCAGCATTTTCACCTGGCGCCGCGGCTGACGGTGCTGGAGAATCTGCTCATCGGCATTCCAGGCAAATCGGGGCGGATCGATCGCGCCGGCGGGCTGGCGCGGCTGGCCGAAATCGGCCGCCAGCATGGGCTGACGCTGGATCCCGACCTGCCGGTTTCCGCCCTGTCGGTCGGCGAACAGCAGCGGCTTGAGATCGTCAAGGCGCTGTTTCGCGGCGCCAGGCTCTTGATCCTCGACGAGCCGACGGCGGTGCTGGCGCCGAGCGAGGTGGACGGGCTGTTCTCGGCGCTGCGCTCGATGGCGGCGCAGGGCCTCGGCATCATCTTCATCTCGCACAAGCTCAACGAGGTGCGGGCGCTCACCCATCGCTGCACGGTGCTGCGGCATGGCCGTGTCGCCGGCCGTGTCGACGATCCGGCCAACACGACGTCCGCCGCCATGGCGCAGCTGATGTGCGGCCACGAGATCGTGCCGCCAGCCAGAGGGCCTTCGACGCCGGGCGAAGCGGTGCTGACGCTCGACGCCATTTCCACCTCGACGCATGCGGGCACGGCGCTGCGCGACGTGTCGCTTGCCGTTCGTGCCGGCGAAATCCTCGGCATTGCCGGCGTGTCGGGCAATGGCCAGCGGGCGCTCGCCGAGGTGATTTCGGGCGTGCGCGCACCCGATGCCGGCCGCATGACGATCGCCGGCCAGACGGTGTCGCGGTTTTCGCCGAGCGAGGTGCAGGCGCTCGGGCTCGGCCGCATCCCGGAGGACCGCATGACGACCGGTCTGGTCACCAATTTGCCGCTTGCCGATTCGATGGTGCTGCCACGCATCGGCACCGCCGCGTTCAGCAGCAAGGGGCTGCTCAAGCCGGATGCGATCCGCGCCTTCGCCGAAGAACAGATCAAGGCCTACGATATCAGATGCCCCGGACCGATGACGCGCGCCGGCGCGTTGTCCGGCGGCAATCTGCAGAAGGCGCTTTTGGCGCGCGAGCTTGCCTTCGACCCGAAAGTCCTGATCGTCTCGCAGCCGACGCGCGGCCTCGACATTGGTGCGGCCCGCTTCATTCACGAAAAGTTCCTCGACATGCGCGCCAAGGGCTGCGGCATCATCGTCATCGGCGAGGATCTGGAAGAATTGCTGGTGCTCTGCGACCGCATCGCGGTGATGTATGAGGGCCGCATTGTCGGCACGCTCGACAGTGCTGATGCGACGGTCGCGCGGCTCGGCCTGCTGATGACCGGGGCGGAGGGTCACAGCTGATGTTTCGCCTGGAAGTCCGCACCTCGACGCCGACCTGGTTCAATCTCGCGCTCCCGTTGGTGGCGATCGCGGCGACGCTTGTCCTGTGCAGCGGCCTGATCGCACTAGCCGGCGCCGGCGTTCTGGAATCCTACGGCGTGATGTTCACCGCCTCGCTCGGCGACAGCTACGCAATCACCGAAACGCTGGTGCGCGCGGCACCGATGATCTTCACCGGGCTGGCGGTCGCCGTCGCCTTCCGCGCCAAATTCTGGAACATCGGTGCCGAGGGCCAGTTGCTGGCCGGTGCGGTCGCCAGCTGCTTTGTCGGCGCGATCCCGATGCCGGGGCCGCTCGCCATGCTGCTGATGGCAATCGCCGGCGCCGCCGCCGGCGCAGTGGTCGCGCTGGTGCCCGCGACGCTGCGGGTCAAATTCAAGGTCGACGATGTCGTCAGCTCGCTGCTGCTCAACTCGGTCATCTACTACGCGCTGATGGCGCTGATCGAAGGGCCATGGAAGGACAGCTTCAGCGGCTATCCGATCTCGCCGCCAATCGAGGATTCGGCCAATTTCCCGGTGCTGATCGAAGGCACGCGGCTGCATCTGGGCGTCATCGTGGCGCTGATCGCCGCGCCGCTGATCTGGTTCCTCATCGCGCGCACGACGCTTGGCTTCCGCATCAGGGTCACCGGCGAGAGCCCGGAAGCCGCCCGCTATGGCGGTATCCACGTCGAGCGGGTGCTGCTCTCGACCGCGCTCATGTCCGGCGCGCTGGCCGGGCTCGCCGGCGTCGGTGAAGTCGGCGGCGTGCATTTCCAGGTGATGAGCGACATCTCGCCTGGCTACGGCTATTCAGGCATCGTCGTCGCCATGCTGGCGCGGCTCAATCCGCTGGGCGTGGTGCCGGCGGCGATCTTCCTCGCCGCCGTGATGACCGGCGCCGAGGCGATGTCGCGCGCGACCGGCGTGCCGGCCTTCCTCAGCGACGTCATCCAGGGGACCGCCTTGCTCGCCATGCTGGTGGCGCTGCTGTTCACCGCCTATCGCATTCGCCGCGTCGGAGCCGCCTCATGAGCGCGGTGTTCGAACAGATCTTCCAGGTCGGCTTCCTGGCCGCCATCATCCGCATCGCCACGCCGCTGGCCTTCGCCACGCTCGGCGAGATGTTCTCCGAGCGCGCCGGCGTGCTCAATCTCGGCATCGAAGGCATCATGCTGCTCTGCGCCATGACCGGCTTCACCGCCACCAGCCTCAGCGGCAGCCTGTGGCTCGGCGTCCTGGTGGCGGTGCTGACCGGGATGCTGATGGGCGCGCTGCATGCGCTGTTCACCGTGGCGCTGGGCCTCAGCCAGCATGTCTGCGGCATCGGCGTGACTTTGTTCTCGTCCGGCCTTGCCTATTTCCTCTACCGGCTGATCTTCGGCCAGCAATCGGTACCGCCTGCCATCAAGGGTTTTCAGACGCTGCCGATCCCGGTTCTATCGGACATTCCGGTGCTCGGGCCGGCTGTGTTCAACCAGTTCGCGCTGGTCTACATGGCAATCATCGCCATACCGCTCGCTGCCTTCGTGCTTTACCGCACGCCCTGGGGTCTGTCGGTGCGCATGGTCGGCGAGAATCCGCGCGCCGCCGATTCGGCCGGCGTCAGCGTCATTGCCACCCGCTTCCAGGCCGTCATCCTCGGCGGCGCCCTGATGGGACTGGCCGGCGCCTTCCTGTCGATGGCGCAATTCAACGCCTTCACCTTCGGCGTCGTCTCCGGGCGCGGCTGGGTGGCGATCGCGCTGGTCGTGTTCGGCCGCTGGGACCCATGGCGCTCGGCAGGCGCCGCACTGCTGTTCGCCTTCGTCGATGCGCTGCAGCTGCGCATGCAGGCGAGCGGGCTCGGACATATCCCCTATGAGGCGTTCCTGATGCTGCCCTTCATCTTCACCATCGTTGCGATGGCTGTGATGTCACGCAACGCGGTGGCGCCCTCGGCGTTGCTGAAGCCGTTTCGCAAGGAAGAGCGGTAGACGAGTGGTGCTGTCCAGCCGATAGATGGGTAACACTTTAAACCGGATACATGGGTAACACTTCTCCCCCTATGCGTCCGTCGCAGCGCCAAGCGGTTTGGTTGGCGCTGCGAAGCAGCGACGGAGTGGGGGAACCACCTGGCAGCCGTCGCCAACGATAGAAAGGGCACTAAGGCGCAAGAATCTTCCTGCACCGCGCCAAGGGTCGACCCCCACTCCGTCGAGCTGCGCTCGACACCTCTCCGCCGATCGACGGGGGAGAGGAAGGGCGCCAAGCTGGCCTGGGACGCCCTCACATCGCCGTAAAGCCATTGTCCACGAACAGATGCGCGCCGTTGACGAAGCTCGACTCGTCGCTGGCCAAATACAGGGCAGCCTTGGCCACCTCTTCCGGCTCGCCGATGCGGCCCTGCTGTGCCGCCAATGCCGCGTCCGAAACGTCGACGCCGAGCTTGCCGAGGTCGGCGACCTCGCGCAGGCCGTGCGGCGTCCTGATAAAGCCGGGGCAGACGGCGTTGCAGCGGATGTTGCGGTCACGGAACTCCACCGCGATGGCGCGCGCGAACATGTGGCAGGCGCCCTTGGTGGTGTCGTAGAGCACCTCCATCGGTGTTGCCGCCACAGCCGAGATCGACGAGGTGCAGACGATCGAGCCGCCGCCCGCCGCGATCATGCCGGGCAGCACGGCACGCGTCATCAGGAACATCGAGCGCACGTTGACCGCATGCAGCCAGTCCCATTCCTGCACGGTCGTCTCCAGGAACGGTTTGATCACGATGGTGCCGGCGTGATTGAACAACACCGTGACAGGCCCGAGTTTTTCGGTCGCGCCCTTCACCGCCGCCTGGACCTGCGCCTCGTCGGACACGTCGGCGACAAAATGCTCGGCGACACGGCCCCGCGCGCGTATCGCCGCTGCCGTGGCAGCGGCTGCCTCCCCATTGCGGTCGATGATCGCCACCTTGGCGCCTTCGGCCGCGAACAACTCAGAAGCCGCGCCGCCCATTCCCGTCGCGCCGCCCGAGATGATGGCGACCTTGCCGGCCAGTCTTTCGCCCATGCTTTTTACTCCCCGTTCGATCCAGTTCGCGTTTGCTTATCGGGCGATGCTACCGCGCCCGCACAAGGCGGCCAATGGACCAATTGGGTGCAGGGGGAACAAGGACATAGGTCCATTCGGGTGCGTCTGGAGCAAGGCTCATGCCCTGCCGAGCGATCGCCCCGGCAAGCGATCCCAGCAACTCACAACCAACTTAGCTCCTGAAATGAGAAAATTATTCTGCCTAGAGCTCAAAAATAGCAATCGACAAAGTCTACAAGTTTTATAGATTAACCGGCGAGACGGAGGTCGATATGTCCTATATCCAGAACGCTCAGACTGACAGCAGCGGCCAGAGGCTGGCCAATGCCCAGACCTTTCGCCCGGCCTATGCCGGAGCTTTCGCCTATCTTGTCTTTGCCCTTGCGTTTGTGTTCACCGGGGCCGTCGTTCTGGGCCTCATTCCCTAAGGTACCAGATCGACAGGGTTAGTTTCCCCACTGTTTTCAGGCAATCGGAGTTGAATGAACCGGATCCCGGTGCGTTTGCGCGCGTCCGTGATTCGAATTTCAGCGCATCCATGATTCCAGCGATGGAGGAGATGACAATGCCGATCGAATTCACCCATGTCCCCGGCAAGACCGCCGACGCCGCCATTCCGTTTTTCTATGATTTTGCCGAGACGGCGACCAAGCTCGGACTGATCGAGGATGGCGGCTTTCAGAAGATCGTCGTCGACGATTCGGCCGGGCTGCTGACCAATATGGATCTTGCCGCTCAGGTGCTCGACCGCACCGCTTCGCTCGAGGTCGTGCTGACCCATTGGGCGGGCGTCGTCGAGCCGACCGTGGCGGCGCGCCAATTGGCATCGATCGATCGAAAAAGCGGGGGACGGCTGGCGCTCCGCATGATCAGCGAGCCGTTGAACGATGACGATGCCGAGTCACGGCCGGTCGGACACAGCATCGTCTGGCAGCGTATCGATGAATATCTCGTGCTTTTGAAGCGGCTCTGGTCGAACGACCGGCCTTTCGACCATGAAGGCGCCTTCTACAGCATCAAGGGTGGCTACGTGCCGCGCAAAGGCCCGCACGGCGCCGACCTGACCATCCGCATGGGTGGGCAATCGGGAACGGCGCTGAAAGTGGCCGGCCGGCATGCCGATGTCTTCGAACTGGCGCCGGGCTCGATCGATGATGTCAGGCAGTTGATGGAGCGGGTGCGTGGCGCCGCGGCCGAACATGGCCGGGCCGGCAAGCTGCGCTTCGCGCTTCCGGTGCGGATCCACCAGGGCGCTTCCGCCACTGGCCACAAGGCGGTCGACCTGTCCGGGCCGCCGGCCCAGGTCGCCTTGTCGCTGCTTGCCTATGCCGGGCTCGGGATCGATGAATTCATGATCGTCGGCGTCGACACGTCGCGCGAGATCGCGACGGCCGGCCGGGAAACGATTTCCCTACTGCGCAACTCGCTGGCGCGCCGCGAACATGATGCTTTCCAGCCGAGCGCCTATGCGCCTCACGCCGGGCTGGAGACGCGGGTAGCCCGCTGAAGACTGTAGACTACTGTGGTCTAACGCCTGTCGCCAAGCCGCGACAGGCCATCGACGACGGCGGCTGAATCGGCCAGGACGCCGAAGACGCCATCCTCGACCGTCACCATGTGCAGGGCCGCCTCGTGAGCTTTCTGGTCGCCACTGGCGCAGGCGTCCGAGATCGTCAGGCACTGAAAATTGCGGTCGCAGGCCTCGCGCAGCGTAGTGTGGACGCAGACATCGGTCGTGCATCCGGAAAACATCAGGTGCGTGATGCCTTGCGCGCGCAGCACAAGCTCGAAATCCGTATAGGTGAAGGCGCTGTTGCAGGTCTTGTCGACGATGATGTCCTGCGGCGCGACATCGATCTCCGGAACGATCTGGAACCCCGCGCCCGAGCGCAGCAGGACATCGGTGCCGTCGAGGCCGGAGCGCTTGCGGCGCCACTTCTCGTAAGGCGTCATGTCGGCCATGTCGGCGCGATAGCCCTGCCTGGTATGGATGACCCTGACGCCGGCTTTGCGCGAAGCGGCGATCAGCCAGTTCACCGTGGGCAGGATCGCCCGCAGCGGTGAGGGGTCATATCCCTTTCTGGCGAAATAGCCCGTGGTCGACAGGAAATCCTGCTGCAGGTCGATGACGATCAGTGCCGTGTTTTCGGCCACCAGCCTGCCGTCATAGGGGAAGTCGAAGGGCGTTGCCTTGATCATCCGAAAGTGTCTCCTTGCCGTCGTGAGAGCCATCCTGACTGGCGAAGTTCAAGTCGTCCACTCAGGCCGCGGTTGTGACGCGGAGAAGCAGGATGTCGCGGGCATCGACCTGCCTTCGGCGAACGCCACAGGCTGTCCCAACGAAGTGTTGACTGTTGCAGTCATCTTCAATGTTGACTTGTATACTCATGTTTCATAATCAACCCTGACATCGGACAGCCGAGGCCAGAAATGGGAAATCGGCGGCCGCATTGGAGAAAGCCAATGGAGCTCAACCTGCCGCACGATCTGTCGCCATGGGGCATGTTCATAGCCGCCGACATCATCGTGAAGGCGGTGATGATCGGACTGGCCTTCGCCTCGCTCGTCACCTGGACGATATGGCTGGCCAAATCGCTGGAGATTCTTGGCGGCAAGTTGCGTATCCGCCGCGCCGTTCGCGCGATCGGTGATGCCGCGACGCTGAAGCAGGCGAGCCGCGCGCTCGGCCGCAGCGGCGGGCCCGGCGCGCTTCTGGTCAAGGCAGCGGAAGAAGAGACCGCACTCTCGGCCGGCGCGCTCGACCATGTCGGCGGCGACGGGTTGAAGGAACGGGTCACCTCGCGCCTGTCGCGCATCGAGGCGGCGGCGTCGCGGCGCATGTCACGCGGCACAGGCGTGCTGGCGACGATCGGCTCCACGGCGCCCTTCGTCGGCCTGTTCGGCACGGTCTGGGGCATCATGAACGCCTTCATCGGCATTTCGCAGGCGCAGACCACCAATCTGGCAGTGGTCGCGCCGGGCATCGCCGAGGCGCTGCTGGCCACGGCGATGGGCCTCGTCGCGGCAATTCCAGCAGTGGTGATCTACAATGTCTTCGCCCGCTCGATAGCCGGCTACCGGCAGATCCTCGCCGATGCCTCGGCGGGCGTCGAGAGGCTGGTCAGCCGCGACCTGGATTTCCGCACGGTCGCGCCGGCAACGGCGCTGGCGGCGGAGTAGCGACGCCATGGGAGGCCGAATCCGCCAAAGCATGGACGACGACCTCGAGGAGAGCCACGAGATCAACGTCACGCCCTTCATCGACGTCATCCTGGTGCTGCTGATCATCTTCATGGTGGCCGCACCGCTGGCGACGGTGGACGTCAATGTCGACCTGCCGGGCTCGACGGCGACACCCGCGCCGCAGCCGGAAACGCCGCTGTTCCTGACCTTGAAGGATGATCTTACGCTGGCGATCGGCAACGATACCGTGCCGCGCCCGGCCGTCGCGGCTGTGCTGGACAGCAGGACCAGGGGCGACAAGCAGACGCGCATCTTCCTGCGCGCCGACAAGGCGGTCGCCTATGGCGACCTGATGGAGGCGATGAACCTGCTGCGCGGCGCCGGCTATCTGAAGATCGCGCTGGTCGGCCTGGAGACGGCGCCCGCGGCCGATGCACCGGCACCTGCTGCGGCGGGAACGGCCGCGCCATGACGCAGTCCGCCGCCCTGCCAACGACTTACCTGTCGCGCTTCGGCCGGCGAGATCTCGGCTTGTGGACAGGGGCGGCGGCGCTGGTGCTCGGCGCCCATGTCGCGGTCGCCTATGCGGTGCAGAGCTTCAGTCCGGTCGAGACGGATGGCGGGCCGCCGGCCCCGGTGATCGAAATGGTACCGATGGTGGTGACGCCGGCCGTGCCCGAACAGGCCGCTATGCTGGATGCGGCGATGCCCGATGAGGCGGAACCCGTCGAGGAGGCCGAGAGGGTCGCCGAAGGCGAGCCCGAGAAAGTGCCCGAACAGACCGAGCCGGCCGCCGAGCAACCGGAAACGGCGCCGCCCGATGAGGTCCGGCCGACCGAGACAGCCAAGGCCGAACCGGTCGACCAGCCGCCGCCGGACGAGGTCATTCCCGACATCGTCGAGGCCGTGACGCCAGAGGTCGTCGTTCCGCTGCCGCGGCCGAAGCTGGTCGAGGAACCCAGGGAAAAGAAACCGGTCCAGGCCAAGGTGAAAAAACCGGCCGAACAGCCCAAGCCGCGGCCAAGGAAGGAAAAGGCCGAGCCGGCAAGGACGGTTGCCACCGCAAGCGCGCAGACAAGGCCGGCGGCCAGGACGGCCGCGCCGAAATCGGCTGCGGGGTTCTCGGGTGTCAGCCCGGCCAAGTGGGAATCCCGGCTGGCGGCATGGATCAACCGGCACAAGCGTTATCCCAGTGCGGCGAAATCCAGGGGAGCGCAGGGCAATGTGAACGTGACCTTCACGGTGGACGCATCCGGCCAAGTGCAATCGGCGCGCGTGGCCCGTTCTTCAGGCGATCCTGACCTCGACCGCGCCGCGCTGGCCGTGCTGCAAGGCGCAACGGTGCCGGCACCTCCGCCGGAGCTCGGCGCGCGCGTCAGCCGCACGGCGCCCTTCGTGTTCAATTTGCGGGATTAAGCAAGGGCCGGCCAGATGCCGGTGCTGCCCGATCTTTGTACGAATAGCAGTCAATGGCTCATCGACTGGCACAGCGCTTCGACCTGCTCCAGGTAGAAACGGCATTTCGTGCGCAGTATCCTGAGGTTCGGGTCATCGGCGCCGTTGATCTCGACGGTCTGCATCATGAAGTCGAAATGGGCGTGGAAGGCGTCCGCCGCGCCCCACAGGCTGTCGGCCTGCCAGGCGCCGGCCATCGCCAGGGAAATCAGCTGCCGGGCCTCGGCGCGTGCGGCATCCGGCGATGCCGGCCGGCCGGCGATCAGGGTCTGGAGCCGGCCGAAGACACTCTCCCTGGCGTCGGCGCTCCTGATGGGTACGATCATGTTCATTGGCGGATCCCCCTCGAATCTCTATGCATAGGCGTCCATTTGCGGGCCGCGGGCGATCAAGGCAGGGATCACGGCGCCGGCGCGCACAGGGTTGCATCCGCTACGCTCTGCGTGGCTGAGCGTCCTTCGGCTTGGCATGCATCGGGTTGCCGCTGAGCTGCGCATGCCTTGCCGGCCGCGCGCCGCGCAGCACGTCGAAGGCTTCGGCATAGGCCATGCCGAGCAGGTAGGAGATCATGGGAAAACGGCTTGCTTCGGCCATCTGCACGAGCTCGTTGCTCATCGTCGCGATATATTGAAGGCTATCGATCTCTGACTGGCGTAGGGACTGATTTGCCACGTGCTTCTCCTGTCATCTGGTGGAACTCAGGGACGCGTACTGGCTGCTACGGACATACTAAGACGGCTAATTAATAGATTGACCCGCCGAATGCGGGCTTGGTTCCGGGGTCGAAAGGGTCAACGCATAGATGGGTGCATCGGTGAGGCGGTCGAGGCCGAGAAGCCGCTTGATCGCCGAATGGCTGAGCGCTGCCGTGGGGCAGGCCGACAGACCATGCCTGGTCGCCGCCAACATCATGTTCTGGCCGATATGGCCGGCCTCGATCAGCACGACGCGATAGGCGTTGGCATCCTCATATTTCCACATGGTGCGGTCGAGCCTGGCGCAAAGCAGGATCAGGCAAGGCATGGCATCAGCCCATTCCTGCCCGCCGACCAGTTCGGAAATCTTCGGCAGATGGTTGGCCGAGATCCTGCCGAGGTCGTGATCGGCTGCGGAATAGTGATAGACGCCGGGCTCAAGGCCCTCGACGCCAAGCGCAACCACATAGGCCTCGTAAGGGTTGCGCGCGCCGCCCGAAGGGGTCATGCCCAGCGGCAGGGCGCCGACGCAGTTGCTGGTCTCGCCAGTGATGCCCATGCCCGCGAACAGGCAGTCGGAGAGCTGCTGCGCGGTGATGGTGGGAGCGGCGGCGGTGCGGTTGGTGCGGCGCCGCGCCATCAGGGTCAGGAGTTCGTTGTCGTCAAGTGCGTTCGGCAGGCGAATGGCGCCGGCGGCGTTCTTGAGCATGAGGTCGGGCTGCGCGACGTGACCGGCGCGTTCGATCTGGCGGGCCTCGGCCTGTTCAATGGTCATGAACTCCGAGTCCTGGACGCAGAAGTGCATCAGCGCGGTCGGGATGCCCCAGTTCCACTGTCCGGAGAATTCTGTTTCCTGTTCGGCCAGCGGCGAGCCGGCGGTGACCAGGGCGGAAAAATCAAGCAATTGCGGGACGACTGCATCGAGGTCGGATTTCAACCATCCGTGGGCGCGAGCGATCTCAGCCGCGGAGGCCCATTCGTCCCAGGATGCGAGAAGACCGATCACCTCGGGGCTGCATTCGAAGACGCTGCGGGTCAGGAAATTGCAGGCCGTGACCTTGTTGGTCCCGGGATAGAAGACAAGCGTTTTTGAAGAGCGCATTTTCATGATGCTGAAAGCCGTTTTGTGAATGCGAGGCGCCGACAGGCGAACCGCCCATCGGCGCCGAAAAGCTTCAGCGCTTGTTGTAGTGCATGCCCTGCGAGAAGAAGACGGTCTGCGTGCCCGCGGCAACCGTCAGCTTCGGGGCATTGTTCACTTTCTTGGCCATTTTCGTCCCTTTCCCGACCCCCCAATGGGATCTGTTGAAAGACCCCCACAGCGGGATCCGCATGAGGAAAGGTAAGGTCGAAAGAGTTAATGGTTTGTTAAAATTGTAGTAAAGCCAATGTGATCTAAAATATCTTTGTTGTCGATAAAGTCTAAAATATCGATTTTTCTCAGATATGGAGTAGGCAATCGCTAGCATACGCTTTTTCGGGATATTCTTATTCTTATTTAGCGTAACCGATCGGTTAGCCAAGCCCGTCCCGAGCGAGGCTGGCGACGAGTTGATCGATGCCGGGATCGTCGAGCCTGACGACATGCGCCATGCGGATCGCATGCCGCGGCCGGATACCGGAAATATCCTGCCGCATGATGACCGATACGAAGGCCGGCCCGGCCTCGGTCAGAAGCATGGCCTTGCCCGTCAGCACCGGTTCGGAGATGGGAGCCCACTGCACGGAGATCAGCGACGGTTCGCCGGTCTGGCGTCGGTTGACGCCGCTGAAATAGATCCAGTTCAGGCGCGAGATCGCCACCCCATAATGGTTGCCGCGCGCCCGCGCCCATGTCGAGCCGCGGCGCTCCGACCACCCGGTGACCCTGCGGAATGTGACCAGCTCGGCCTCGCGACGCACGAAGGTCACCGACCGCATCAAGAGGTCGGGACGGGCAGGGATCGAAAAGTAGGTGAAATAGGTGCCGCCCGCGATCGAAGGGGCGGGTGGGCGGATCATCTGGTTGAACAGGCTTTCGGAAATCGGCGGCAGACCGGGTGCCCTGTGCTCGGGGGCACCAGGGTCCTGGTAGAGCTCGGCTTCGTCGATGCGGAAGTAGTCGCAGATCAGCTTGGCCGTGGCCTTGTTCGGAACAGTCTGCCCCTGCAGGTAGCGCTCGAACTGCGTGCGGTTGATACCCAACTCACGGCATACCGCGCTTACGGAGGCATGGTCCTTGCAGAGCCGTCTGAGATTTGCAGCGAGGTTCTCGCGAATGGACACGTCTTTGCTTTCGCAGGCGAATTCTTCATTTCGACTCAGGAATCCATATAGCGCCTTCGGTCGCCCCCGCCGAAACGCCTTGTCACAACACACAGAAAAAACTGATTTGAGAACGCCACTCTAATGGGGCGGCTTCCAAAAAAAATAGCGGCGATCCGGCAACAGCCATCGCCATAAGTCCAATTGACAATTGCCTTGCCCGGGACATCGCGAAGTCGCCTGTGGCTTTCTTTGGGGTGACATTGGTTTTGAACGCCGCATGGGACGACCATGCGCCCTGGCGGCGCGGCAGAAAAGAGGAGAACCGATCACTTTGCTGGTGGAGCTGAGGGGGATCGAACCCCTGACCTCATCATTGCGAACGATGCGCTCTCCCAGCTGAGCTACAGCCCCGTTCCAGCAAGTGGCGCATTTATCGGGCGCGGCTGATTTCTGTCAAGGCGGCATTGCCGAAATCCTCGTTGCCTGGCGCGCGGGCTGCCGGCCCTTGCCGGCTTCGTGCGCAATGGCTACATGTCGGCAACAATTGGAGACCGGCATGCTCGCCCTCATTCAAACCATCGTCATGGCGCTTGACCTCTATTGGTGGATCATCATCGCCTCGGCGATCTTTTCCTGGCTCTACGCCTTCAATGTCGTCAATTCGCGCAACCAGTTCGTCGGCAGCATCGGCAACATGCTCTACCGGCTGACTGAGCCGGCGCTGCGGCCGATCCGTCGCTTCATGCCGGACCTTGGCGGCATCGACATCTCGCCGATCATCCTGCTCTTGATCCTGTTCTTCGTCAGGCAGTTCATCCTCACCACGGTGGCGCCGCTGGTGCTTTGAGCCCGGTGATCGCATGAGCGCGCCGCTCCGCATCCGCGAGAACGGCATCGACCTGTTCGTGCGGCTGACGCCAAAATCTTCCCTGGACAGGTTGGAAGGCGTCGAAACATCGGCGGACGGGCGAAGCCATTTGAAGGCACGGGTCCGCGCCGTGCCGGAAAACGGCGCCGCCAATCAAGCGCTGGAGAGACTGGTCGCCAAGACGCTGGGCGTGCCGGCATCGTCCGTTTCGGTGGTTGCCGGCGGCACGAGCCGGCTGAAGACTGTGCGCATCGTGGGTGATCCGGAGGCGCTGGCGCAGCGCGTCGAGGCGCTCGGCTGAGCCTAGCTCTGCTAGGCGGTGCCTCCTCATCCGGCCGCTTCGCGGCCACCTTCTCCCCGTGGGGGAGACGAGGAAAGCGCCGGCGCTGGCTACCTCCTCTCCCCTCGGGGAAGGGTCGGATTGTCCTGAATTGCCCTTTGCAATTCGGTTGGCAATCCGGGTGAGGGGGTCTTCGCCCGGCGCGCTCGCCCTCTCAATCCCCTAGTGGCAGCCTTGGGTCGTCGACCTTGAGCGTGTTCACGCTCTGCTTGATGCGGCGCAAATTCTCCAGCACTTTCGGACCGCGCGTCTCGGCAACCGAGGTGACGATCATGTCGACGATCGCCAGCAGCGCGTAGCGCGACGATGTCGGCTTGTAGATGTTGCCGTCCTCGAGCGGCTGCAAATGGATGACCGTGTCGGCGGCCTTGGCCAGCGCCGAATCGGGCGCGGTGATGGCGACCGTGGTGGCGCCATATTGCTGGGCGACCTGCACCGCCTCGATGACCGAGCGCGCATAGCCGGACACCGAAAAGGCGACCAGCGTGGTTTCTGGCGTGGCAACGGCGGCATACATGCGCTGCAGCTGGCCGTCGATCTGCGCCAGCACCGGCAGGCCGAGCCGGAACAGCCGGTTCTGCATCTCGGTCGCCATCATCGAGGAGATGCCGCCAGAGCCGATGCACAGCACATTGCCCGACGTCGCAAGCCGCTGGGCGACGGCGACCAGCGTCGTCATGTCGAGGTTCTCGCTGGCGCGCTGGATGGCAGAGATCGCCGCTTCGGTGATGGCCGAGGCGATGCGTTGCTCACGCGCGTCGCGGCTCAGCGGTTCGGGCGACAGATACTGGCCGCCAATGGCGATGGCCTGGGCCAGGTAAAATTTGAAGTCGCGCAGGCCCTCGCAGCCGAGATTGCGGCAAAAGCGCGTCACCGTCGGTTCGCTGACGCCGACGCGCGCGGCAATCTCCGAGATTGCCGCCTTGGAAGCGAAATCGAGATCGGACAGCACAAGGCCGGCCAACCGGCGGTCCGACTTGGTGCCGTCCTGCGACATCAGTTGCAGCCGCGTGATGATGTCGGCCGGCGTCTTCATGTTTGTTGTTTCGTCTTCATGCCGTTGCCTTCTCGGCCTTATAGCGGCAGGCCCGTCGCCTTGTCGAACAGATGGATGTTGCCGGGATCGACCGAGACCGGCAGCAGGTCGCCCGGCTTTACCGGCACCCTGTCGCGGAACACGGCGCGTACCGTATCCGTGCCGATGGCGCCATAGACATGGGTTTCGGAGCCCGTCGGCTCGACGACATCCACCTTGAGCGCCATGGCATCGGCGGCCTCGCCGATGATGAAGTGCTCGGGCCGGATGCCGGCCTCCACCGCATTGCCAGCCGGCGCCGCCTTGCCGGCAAGCGCAAGCCGTCCGCCGCCGGCCGATTCGAACCAGCTTTTCCCGGGCGTCGCCTTGAGGGCGCCGGAGACAAAGCTCATCGACGGCGAGCCAAGAAAGCCGGCGACGAACTTGTTGGCCGGCCGGTCATAAAGCTCGAGCGGGGGGCCGGCCTGCTGGATCCGGCCGCGGTCCATCACGACGATGCGGTCGGCCATGGTCATGGCCTCGATCTGGTCGTGGGTGACATAGACGATGGTCGATTTCAGCCGTTGGTGCAGCGCCTTTATCTCGGTGCGCATCTGCACGCGCAACTGTGCGTCGAGGTTGCTGAGCGGCTCGTCGAACAGGAACACTGACGGCTCGCGCACGATGGCGCGGCCCATGGCGACGCGCTGACGCTGGCCGCCCGAGAGCTGGCGGGGATAGCGGTCGAGATAGGAGAAGAGGTTGAGCACCCCGGAGGCCTTCTTGACCTTGTCATCGATCGCGGCGCGGCTCTCGCCACGGATCTTCGGCCCGAAGCCGATATTGTCCGAGGCTTTCAGATGCGGGAACAGCGCATAGGACTGGAACACCATGGCGATGTTGCGCTGCTGTGGTGGCAAATCGTTGGCCCGCGTGCCGCCGATCATGAGGTCGCCGGAACTGATCGTCTCCAGGCCGGCCAGCATGCGCAGCAAGGTCGACTTGCCGCAGCCGGACGGGCCGACCAGCACCACGAACTCGCCGGTCTTGATGTCGAGGTTGATGTCCTCGAGGATCCGGTGTTGGCCGAAGGATTTCGACAGGTTGCGAAACAGGACGTCGGTCATGGTCACGCTCCCAATATGTCGTCGATGAACGGCAGGCAGCCGGCGGTCAGTCCGGCATCCACGGGCATCACCACGCCTGTTATGCCCGAGGCGCGGTCGGATGCAAGGAAAGCCACGGCTTCCGCCACTTCCGAGGCGTCGACGATGCGGCCGAGTGGGTAGAGCCGCTTGAGCTTGCCCAGGATTTCCGGATCCTTGGCCAGGCGATGGTCCCAGGCGGCGGTGCGGATCGATCCGGGGCAGACGACATTGGCGCGTACGCCACGGCGGCCGAGTTCGACGGCGATCGATTTGGCATAGGCGTTGATGCCGGCCTTGGCCGCGGCGTAGGCCGGATTGCCGAAATGCGCGATGGCGTTGACGGAGGAGATGAAGACGACGCTGCCCGAGCCGCGCGCCGCCATTGCCTTGGCGATAGGGTCGGCGAACATCATCACCCCGGTCAGATTGAGGTCGAGCTCGTGTTCGATCCTGTCGGCATCGAGCGCGGAAATCGTCTCGGCGCGCGTCCAGCCGGCATTGTTGATCAGGATGTCGGGCACGCCGTCCTTGTCCAGCACGGCGGCGATCCCCGCCTCGATCGAAGCCCTGTCGAGAAGGTTGAAGACATGGCGCGAGGCAAGGTGCGGGCTTGCCAGCGCCTCCTGCGACTGGTCGCAGCCGACCACTCGGGCGCCCCTTCCGGCCAGCAATGCGACGATCGCCGAGCCAAGGCCGCCGCCGGCACCGGTGACGACGACAGTGCGGCCTTCGAATTCGGCTTTCGAAACCACGGCGCTTGCTCCTCCCGCAGGTCAGGCAGATGCCGGCAGGCTACTGAAAAGAATGTAATTAAGCAACATGATAATCCGCTTGCATGCCGTGAATTCCTCGATAATGTAGGAAAGTCACATAAATCTTGCGCCAGCCATCGGCGCAAGGAGCGCAAATGCGCGGAACAATGGGAGAGATCAGATGAGCCTTGCCAAATGGACTGTCGGCCTGATGGCCGGAATGAGCATGCTGGCCTTCGCGGCGCAGGCGAATGCGGGTGAAGTGCGCGTCACCGTCGCCGAATACAGCGCCAAGACCGGTCCGTATTTCGAAGCGGTGAAGAAGGAATTCGAGGCCAAGAACCCCGGCATCACCATAAAGTTCGAGGTCGTGCCGTGGGATGTGCTCTTGCAGAAGCTGACCACCGACATCACCGCCGGCACCAATGCTGACCTGTCGATCATCGGCACGCGCTGGCTGATCGACTTCGTCCAGCAGGACGTCGCCGAACCGCTTGACAGCTACATCAAGCCTGACTTCAAGGGCCGCTTCATCGACACCTTCCTGTCGCCCTCGATCATGGACGGCAAGACCTACGGCCTGCCGATCGCCGCTTCGGCGCGCGCGCTCTATTACAACAAGGAGCTGTTCGAGAAGGCCGGCATCGCCAAGCCGCCGGCGACCTGGACCGAGCTGCAGGACGATGCGCGCAAGATCAAGGCGTTGGGGTCCTTCGGCTTCG
Source organism: Mesorhizobium japonicum MAFF 303099 (assembly GCF_000009625.1). NCBI lineage: Bacteria > Pseudomonadati > Pseudomonadota > Alphaproteobacteria > Hyphomicrobiales > Phyllobacteriaceae > Mesorhizobium > Mesorhizobium japonicum. The sequence continues at coordinate 3,316,080 of NC_002678.2, read as the reverse complement.
GCCTGCAGGGCAAGGAGATCGAGACCGACGTCTATTACTACTACGCCATGTGGTCGCAAGGCACCGAGATCCTCAACAAGGACGGCACGTCGGGCCTCGGGACGCCGGGCGCGCTCGAAGCCGCAAAGCTGTACAAGTCGATGATCGATGAGGGGCTGACCGAGCCCGGCGTCACTTCCAACAACCGCGAAGACGTGCAGAACCTGTTCAAGCAGGGCAAGGTCGGCATGATGATCACCGCACCCTTCCTGTCCAACCAGATCAAGGACGAAGCGCCGAAGCTGAAATACGGCGTGGCGGCCATTCCGGCCGGTCCGACCGGCGCGCGGGGCACCTATGGCGTCACGGATTCCATCATCATGTTCAAGAATTCCAAGAACAAGGATGAGGCCTGGAAGCTGCTCGACTTCCTGTTCACCACGGAACAGCGCGCCAAGTTCACGCAAGGCGAAGGCTTCCTGCCGGTGAACAAGGAAGAGGCCAAGATGGACTATTACGTCAACAATGCCGATCTCGCCGCCTTCACCGCGCTGCTGCCCGACGCCCGCTTCGCGCCGGTCATTCCGGGTTGGGAAGAGATCGCCCAGATCACGTCCGACGCCATGCAGAAGATCTATCTCGGCGGCGACCCCGAGGCAGGCCTGAAGGACGCGGCGGCGAAGGCCAATGCAGTGCTGAAGAAATAGGGCGTATCTCCCTGCGCCCCGTGGCGCGCCCCAGACTCAGGCGGGGCGCGCCACATCTTGCAGATGCGAATTTTGGATTCGCCAGCCAGGCCAGCCGATGCAAAATCGTTTCCTGCCCTATCTCCTGACCTTGCCCAGCCTGTTCCTGGCGGCGGTCGTCATCTTCTGGCCGGTCTGGGACCTCATCCAGATCTCGACGCATGACGTCAACCGCTTCGGCCAGTTGCGCGAGTTCAGCGGCCTTGCCAATTTCGCGTCGCTTGCCGCCGATCCCGACTTCGTCGCGGCACTCTGGCGCACCGGTGTGTGGACCGTGCTGGTGGTCGGCGGTGCGCTGCTTTTGTCGGTGCCGGTGGCGATGATCCTCAACACCGATTTCTACGGCCGCGGCCTTGCCCGCGTCATCATCATGCTGCCCTGGGCGGTGTCGCTGACCATGACGGCCGTGGTCTGGCGCTGGGCGCTCAGCGGCGAAAGCGGCATGCTGAATTCGGCGCTGCTCGGCCTTGGCCTGATCGACCACAACATCCAGTGGCTGGCCAGCGCCGAGACGGCGTTCCCGATGCAGGTGCTGATCGGCATATTGGTGACGGTGCCGTTCACCACGACGATCTTCCTCGGCGGCCTGTCGTCGATCCCGGACGATCTCTACGAGGCGGCGGCGCTCGAGGGCGCCACGCCGCTGCAGCAGTTCCGCGAGATCACCTTTCCGCTGCTGAAGCCGTTCATCAACATCGCCATCGTGCTCAACACCATCTACGTCTTCAACTCCTTCCCGATCATCTGGGTGATGACGCAGGGCGGGCCGGCCAACTCGACCGACATCCTGGTCACCCACCTCTACAAGCTCGCCTTCCGCATCGGCAAACTGGGCGAGGCCTCGGCGGTGTCGCTGGTGATGTTCGCCATATTGCTGGTCTTCACCATGATCTATGTGCGGTTGGCGATGCGGGAGCAGCGCGCATGACCAGCAAACTCAAACGCACCATCATCGCCTGGCTGCTTTTGGCGCCGCTGATCGTGGTGACGATCTTTCCCTTCGCGGTGATGTTCCTCACCGCGGTCAAGCCAAGGCAGGAGGTACTGTCGCCGACATGGTGGCCAAGCGAGTTCCGCTGGTCCAACTTCTCCGACATGTGGGTGGCGACCGGCTTCGGCCAGGCGCTGGCCAATTCGCTCTATGTCTCGATCATCGCCACGGTCGGCGCCATCCTCATCTCCGTCCCCGCAGCCTACGCTATGTCGCGCTTTCGCTTTGCCGGCTACGGTGCCTTCCGCCAGTTCCTTTTGATCTCGCAGATGATTTCGCCGATCGTGCTGGTGCTCGGCCTGTTCCGGCTGATGGCCGCCTGGGGGCTGGTCGAATCGACGACGGCACTCGGCTTCATCTACATGGCTTTCAACGTCGCCTTCACCGTGTGGATGCTGCAGAGCTATTTCGACACCATTCCGCGCGACCTCGAAGAGGCCGCCTGGATGGAAGGCGCCGGCCGCTGGCTGACCCTGCGCAAGGTGTTCCTGCCGCTCTGCCTGCCGGCGATCGCGGTGACGGCGATCTTCACCTTCATCAACGCCTGGAACGAGTTCGTCGTGGCGTTGACCATGCTGCGCAGCCAGGAGAGCTACACCCTGCCGATCCAGGTCTTTTCGCTCGTCGCCGGGCGCTACACGATCGAGTGGCATCACGTCATGGCGGCGACACTGCTGGCGACACTGCCGGTGGCGATCCTGTTCATCTGGCTGCAGCGTTACCTCGTCAGGGGATTGGCGCTCGGGGCTGTCAAATAGCCTGATATCGCGGAGTTTTCATGCGCATCTTCACCGCATCGCTGGCGACGGAAACCAACACTTTTTCGCCGGTGCCGACAGACCGGGCCTCGTTCGAGATGGCCTTCTATGCCGGACCGGGCAGGCATCCGGAGACGCCGACGCTGTGCTCTTCGCCGATCGTCGCCTTGCGCCGGCGCGCGGCCAAGGAAGGGCTGACCGTGATCGAAGGCACCGCGACCTGGGCCGAGCCCGGCGGCCTGGTGCAACGGCAGACCTTCGAGGCGCTGCGCGACGAGATCCTCGATCAGTTGAAGGCGGCGTTGCCAGTCGACGCGGTCATTCTCGGGCTGCACGGCGCCATGGTGGCGCAAGGCTATGACGATTGCGAAGGCGATCTGCTGGAACGTGTGCGGGCGATTGTCGGGCCTGATGTGGTGATCGCCTCGGAATTCGATCCGCACAGCCACCTGACGCCCAAGCGCGTGGCGGCGTCCGACATCATGGCCTATTTCCTCGAATTCCCGCACACCGATTTCTACGAACGCGGCGAGCATGTCGTCGAGCTGGGGCTGGCCGCGGCGCGCGGCGAGATCAAGCCTGTCATTTCGACCTTCGACTGCCGCATGATCCAGGTGCTGCCGACCAGCCGCGAGCCGATGCGCTCCTTCGTCGACCGCATCAAGGCGCTGCACGGTAAGGACGGCGTGCTGTCGGTTTCCGTCATCCACGGCTTCATGGCCGCCGACGTGCCGGAAATGGGCACGCGCATCCTCGTCGTCACCGACAATGACAAGGCCAGGGGCGACGCGTTGGCGGAGCTGCTGGGACGCGAGCTCTACGAACTGCGCGAAAAGACGGCGATGACGATGCTCGATACCGCCGACGGCATCGACCGGGCGCTCGCGGTGCGTGCCAAGAAACCCGGCAAGCCGGTGGTCATCGCCGACATCTGGGACAATCCCGGCGGCGGCGTTCCCGGCGACGGCACCTTCGTGCTGCGGCAGATGCTGGCGCGCGGCCTCGACAGATTCGGCGTGGCGACGATCTGGGACCCGATCGCCGTCACCTTCTGCCTGGCGGCGGGCGAGGGCGCGGTCATCGACCTGCGTTTCGGCGGCAAGGCCGGGCCGCAGGCGGGCGAACCGATCGACGCCCGCGTCAAGGTGCTGAAGGCCGTTGCCGAGGGCTGGCAGAGTTTCGGGCCGAGCCGGGTGACGCTCGGGCCGACCGCGCTGGTGCGCATCGAAGGCACCGAGGTCGACATCATCCTCAACACCAACCGCACCCAGACGTTCGAGCCGGACATTTTCTCCAATATCGGCGTCGATCCGCTGGGCAAGGATATGCTGCTGATCAAGTCGACCAACCATTTCTATGCGGGCTTCGAGCCGATCGCGGCGGAGATCATCTACGTCACCGCGCCGAGTTCGTATCCGAGCAACCCGGCGGTGACGGATTACAAGAAGCTGAGGCGGCCTGTGTGGCCTAGGGTGGCGGATCCGTGGAAGGATGAGGCTCCCCCTTCTCCCCTTGTGGGAGAAGGTGTCGCCGAAGGCGACGGATGAGCAACTGTGTTTTCAAGCTTTGTGTGGGTTCCAGGGTTGTTTGTGCCGGAGCATGGCGCTGAGGATGGTCATGATCTTTCGGGCGACGGCGACGAGAGCGACTTTGGGTTCCTTGCCCTTGGCAACGAGACGCTGGTGGAAAGCCTTGAGGACGGGATTTGATCGGCTGGCGGTCAGGGCAGCCATGTAGACCACCCTTCGCAGGGCATGACGGCCGCCCCAGATGATACGACGACCTTTGAAGGTGCCGGTATCGAAGTCGTAGGGTGCCAGACCGGCAAGCGCTGCAATCTCGCGTCGCGAGGCCTGCCCGATCTCCGGCGCCAGCGCCAGTATGGTATGGCTGAGGACCGGACCGGCGCCGTGGAAGGACTGGATCAGGCGATCCTTGGCCGCGAGGGCCGGCTGGCTTGCGACGAGCTCGGCCATACGCTTTGCGAGCAGTGCGATATCGAATTCGATACGACGCAGCCGCTGGGTGAAGATGCGCTTCACCATCGGCTCGCGTAGCTGCTCGAGTTGATTGGCCAGGCTGACCTTATCGTCGCTAAGCTGCCTGCGGGCGACAACCAGATCGGCCAGTTGCTCCGCGATGGGGTCGCAACGCACCGGCCGGGTCGGCAGTTCGGCGGTGTAGCGCGCAATCAGCAGGGCATCGATGCGATCGTTCTTGGCCAGCCGACCAAGGGCACGAGCATAGTGGCGCAGCTTGTGCGGATTGACGTTCCTGGCCGGCAGATCCACGCTGCGCAGCGCCTTGGCCACGCCGCGCTCATAGCCGCCGCTCGGCTCCATGCCGATGGCGCGCACGGGACGGCCCCGCAACCATCTGACCAGCTTGGCCCATCCGTCCTTGTCGTTGTCAAAATGCGCTTGTTCCTGCGTTTGAAACACGGCCACGTCGAGCCATCGCTTTGCAACGTCGATGCCGATGTCCTGAACCGTTTGCACAACCATCTCCTCGGTCCCTTCCTTGTGTGCGGGGGCTTGCCCCTTGCAACTGTTCGGGTTCACAAAGAAGGCGGTCGGGCCCCAGCTCATCCACGGTTTCGGCACCTGAGGGGTGACGGGCTCTCGACCGCCGCCACGGATCAGGCAAACACCTGGTCCGTGGCGCCCCTAACTATGCATGATTCCAAACACACAAGGGGTGTCCCAGCGGAGTGAGGCGTTCCCTGGAACACCCCTTGTATCTGCACGGAGGAGACTTTGTGCGATGGAAGCGACTGAGCCTCGAACCGGACGGCCATCCGATTCGAGGCTTGGCGAAGTCGCCCGACACCCCTGCGGCTACAACCGTGGATGAGCCTGGGATCTTCGTCTTCGTCACGCACGACCGAATAGTCGCTTGGCTCCAATCGCACGCACAAGGCAGGTTACCGTGAACACGACCCTCTGTGGAATAGATATTTCGAAAGACTGGCTCGACGCCCATATCGAGCCGATGGGAGCGGCAAACCGCTTCGCCAACGATGCGGCAGGCATCGCCGATCTGGCCGCCTGGTGTCAGAACCATGATGTCGAACTCGTCATCATGGAGGCCAGTGGCGGCTACGAACGGCTGGCCTTCCTGCTCTTGTGGGAGATGGGCCAACCCTGCGGCATGGCCAACGCGAGGAGCGTTCGCTACTTCGCCGAGGCAATGGGTTTCCTGGAGAAGACCGACAGAATCGATGCCGCCGTGATTGCCCGTTATGGTGCCGTCAAGCGGCTCAAGCCGACGCCGCCGCCGAGCGCGGCCCAGCAGCGGCTCAAGGCGCTGGTTGCGCGGCTTTCCCAGGTGGGAGGAGATCTCACCATTCAAAAGCAGCGCAAGAGCACCGCCGACGCCGAAACTATCGCCAGCCTCGATGAAGTGATCGCGCTGCTTGCGCGCCAGAGCCGCAGGCTCGAAGGTGAGATCGCCACGCTCATCGATGACGATCCGCTGTGGGCATGCCTCGACCGAGCCTTCCGCTCGCTCAAGGGTGTTGCCTCTCGCACCGTGGCGCGGCTGATGGCGCAGTTGCCGGAGATCGGCATCCTCTCCAACAAGGCCATCGCCAAGTTGGCCGGCCTGGCGCCGATCGCCAATGACAGTGGCAAGCGCAGCGGTCGAAGACCAGTGCGCGGCGGTCGGGCAGGGCCGCGCGGCGTCCTCTTTCTCGTTGCCAGCATCGTTGCCAAATATGATCCGCATCTGGCAGCTTTCAAGCAACGGTTGCAGACTGCCGGAAAGGAGAAAATGGTCATCCGCATTGCGCTCGCCCGCAAGCTGCTCGTCATTCTCAATGCAAAAGCACGCGACGCGCGTAACGAATTCGCAAATGCAACTTGACACCTCAGATAGTCGCTCATCCGTCTCGGCGCTGCGCACCGATCCAGCTTCTCTCGCAAGGGGAGAAGGAAGAGGCGCTACACCAATCCGCGCTTCACCATCATCGCCTCCGGCGACGGCATCTTGCCGCGAAAGGCCGTGTAGAGCTCTTCGGGGTCCTTCGAGCCGCCGGCGGCGTAGATGTTCTTGCGCAGCCGTTCGGCCAGTGCCGGGTTGAAGGGATCGCCGGTCTCCTCGAAGGCGGCGAAGGCGTCGGCGTCCAGCACTTCCGACCACATGTAGGAATAGTAGCCGGCCGAATAGCCGTCGCCCGAGAAGACATGGCCGAAATGCGGGGTGCGGTGGCGCATCGCGATGGTGTCGGGCATGTCGAGTTTTTCCAACGTTTCGGCTTCGAAACGAAGCGGTTCGGCCGGTGCATCTGGCCGAGCGTGATAGGCCATGTCGATCAAGGCGGAAGACGTAAACTCGACGGTGGCGAAGCCGGCGCCGAAGGTGCGCGTGGCCAGCATCTTGTCGAGCAGCGCCTTCGGCATCGGCTTGCCGGTCTTGACGTGCAGCGCGTGCTTCTCCAGCACCGCCGGCACCGTCAGCCAGTGCTCGTAGAGCTGCGAGGGCAGTTCGACAAAATCGCGGCTGACCGAGGTGCCCGCAACCGACGGCCAGGTGACGTCGGTCAGCATGCCGTGCAGCGCGTGGCCGAATTCGTGGAACAGAGTCTTCGCCTCGTCGACCGACAGCAATGCCGGTTCGCCTGCCGGCGGCTTGGCGAAGTTCATGATGTTGTAGATCACCGGCTTCGAGCCGTTGCCAAGTTTGTAGCCGGACTTCAGCGCGCTCATCCAGGCGCCGGAACGCTTCGAGGGCCGCGCGAAATAATCGGCCAGGAACAGTGCGCGCTCGCTGCCATCGGCATTTTTCACCACGAAGACGCGCGCGTCCGGGTGCCAGGCGACGATGCCCTTTTTCTCCTCGAAGGTGATGCCGAACAGTTTGGTCGCGACGTCGAAGCAGGCGTCGATCACCCGGTCGAGCTGCAGATAGGGTTTCAGCTCCGCCTCATCGAAGGCGAATTTTTCCGCGCGCAGCTTCTCCTGGTAGAAGCGCCAGTCCCAGGCGGCGAATTTCTCGTTGCTGCCGGCTTGCGCCGCCAGGCGCTCCAATTCCTTCTGGTCGGCGGCGGCCTTTTCCAGCGCCTTTTCCCAGACCGGATCGAGCAGGTCGTGCACCGCCTTCGGCGTCTTGGCCATGGTGTCGTCGAGCTTCAGCGCGGCGAAGGAGGCGTAGCCGAGCAGCTCGGCCTTTTCGGCGCGCAGTTTCAGCATGTCGCGCACGACTTCGGTGTTGTCGCTGGCGCCGCCATTCTGGCCGCGCATGGTGAAAGCTTTGAAGGCGATCTCGCGCAGGTCGCGGCGTTCCGAGAAGGTCGTGAACGGCTCGTAGATCGAGCGCGACAAAGTGACGGCGTAGCGGCCCTTCTGGCCGCGCATCTCGGCCGCCTCTGCCATCGAGCTTTTCAGGAAATCCGGCAGGCCGGCAAGGTCGGCCTCGTCGAGGAACAGCGCCCAGTCGCGCTCATCGGCCAGCACGTTCTGGCCGAAAGCCGTACCGAGCGAAGACAGCTCTTCATTGATCCTGGCCAGCCGCTTCTTGCCCTCGGCATCGAGCTTGGCGCCGGAGCGGACGAAACCCTTCCAGGTCTTCTCCAGCACCCGCAGGGTCTCGGCGTCGAGGTCAAGGCTCTCGCGACGCTGGTAGAGGTCGTCGATGCGGGCAAACAGCTTCTCGTTCATCGATATCGCCGAAAAATGCCTGGACATCTTCGGCGAGATGTCGCGCTCCAGCGCCTGGATGGTCTCGTTGGTGTAAGCGCCGGCGCGGCACCAGAAGATCGACGAGACATGATCGAGCGCCTCGCCGCCGAGTTCCAGCGCGGCAAGCGTGTTCTCGATCGTCGGCGCGTCCTTGTTGCCGGCAATCGCATCGATCTCCGCCTCATGCGCCGTTAGCGCCGCGTCGAAGACCGGCGAAAAATCGCTGTCGCCAATATGGGCAAAGTCGGGCAGGCCGAGCGGCCCTTGCCACGCGGTCAGCGGATGGGCGGCGATGTCGACGGTTTTCGTGGAGGGCATGAAGGGTCTTTCGCTGGCGTCAAGGAGGAGGGTGTCACCGATGTAGGGCGCGGTCCGCGTGCCCGCAATATGGCAGTTGGCCGACCCGCCTCAATAGGCTTCGCAGTTTTCGGCGATGGCCGCCTGCGAGCTGGCGGTGATGCGGTTGTCGGTCACCGCGAAGGTTTCCTGCATCAGCATGTCATTGTCGGGGAAGTCGTAGCAGGCAATCACCGTGGTGACGCCGCCCTCGCTCTTCTCGATGCGATGGCGGATCGCTGCACCCGCAACCGCGCCTTTCCATTCGTCGAGCGCGGCGATGAATTCCTGCTTGCTTTGAACGATGCCGAGGTCTTCGAGCTTGATGCGGACGTCGTCGGCAAGCAGGTCGGCGAGTTCGGTGCGGTCGGCGACCAGCAGCGCCGAATACCAGCGGCTGATGATGGCGCCGTCATCGGCGCGCGCGGCAACGATCGCTATCAGCAATGCGGCGGCGGTGAAAACGGCCGACCGGACGTTCCTCACCGGGCGCGCCGTGCCGTTCATTCCAGCACCGGTCGCTCGAAATCGCCGGTCTCCTTGTTCATCACCCAGAGCTCACCGGTCGAAATGTCGAACCAGGCTCCGTGCAGCGACAACCGCCCCTTGCCCTCGAGAATCGAGACACAGGGAAAGGTCCTGAGGTTGGCGATGGAATAGCGGATCGAGATGCGTTCAAGCGCCGTCTGGCGCTCCGCCGCCGTCATGAAGGTGCTGGAGGAGACGGTTTCGGCGGCAGGCGCGATCAGGCTCATCCATTTGCCGATGAAGTCGCCGGGAGACAGCGGCGCGGCATTGGGGTCGAGCGCGGCGCGGATGCCGCCGCAGCGGCCATGGCCCATGACAACGATGTTCTTGACCTTGAGGCTCTGCACCGCGAATTCGAGCGCCGCCGAGGTCGAATGGAACTCGCCGTCCGGCTCGTAGGGCGGCACCAGATTGCCGACATTGCGCAGCACGAACAGTTCGCCCGGCCCGGCGTCGAAGATCGCTTCGGGGGCCGCGCGGGAGTCGCAACAGGCGACTATCATCGTCTCAGGGGCCTGCCCCTCGCGGGCGAGCTCGCGATAGCGGCCGCTCTCCGTGAGATAGCGGCCGTTCATAAAATTGCGATAGCCGGCGAGGAGGTGATCGGGAAGATGAGGCATGGGCGGCTAAGGCCTTTCCGGGGTTGGAGGCGGCAGCTCGTTGCGGTCGAGAAAGGCTCTAACGGCAAAAGCCCGTTGCGAGCAATGCAGAATTGTGGGGGCTGGCTACAAATGCCATGCGTATAAGCGGTGCGTCCGCCGACACTGTCATGCCCAGATGGCGACCGGTATGCCAAAACCGTCAGCGAGTGGCGGGTTGGGAAATGGCTTCGCGCTGCCGCTGGCGATGCGGCCGGCAATCAGCATCATGACCGCCGCATCGAGGAAATCGTCGGCGGCCGCGCCACGCGGCGGTGGCTGGTCGAGGAAGTCCATGGCATAGCCGTGCCGGCACAGCAGCGCCTTGCGTTCCGCCATGCCGGCTGGATTGACGCTGCCCTTGATCTTCTTCGGCAGCTGCATTGCCTGGTCGCCATTCAGGCGGCAGAAGGCGACTTCAGGATGCGATTCGAAGACGCGGCCGCGCAGATCGGGCCGCGCGATCAGCAGGGCGTCGATCTCGCGGATCTTCGAAAAGATGCCGAAGGCCTGGATGGAAACGCCGCGCGGCGGGTCGGATGTGGCCCTTGCCACCTCGCTTGCCCTGCCATGCGCGGCATACCAGGCTTCGATTGTGGTGAAGTCGCTGATGTCGGAATAGAGCGCGGCGCGGGACGGGATCGAAAACACGCTGGACTGGCGCGCGCCGAGCAGCGGCCTGACCAGCGCCTCCGGTCCGCGGCCGCCCTTGCTGGAGAATTCGGGCAGGCCGATCGGCATGTCGACCGCGACAACCGCATCGTCGGGACTGGCCGCAAGCAGCGCCGCGAAACTGGCGAAAATCTCGACAGAGGGTGCTGAACCGGGGCTACGAGGTGTGGAACCGAGTTCGCGCCGCACGGCGATCCAGCCGGCCTTGCAGCCATCGGCGCCGACGAGCACCACCCCGGCCGAGGTCACGCCCGGCGGTCCCGCCCCGGATGCGTGAGGTGGCGCAACTGCACCATGGCCATCGGGTGCGACAGGCTCTGCGCATCGGTTTCGAGCTGCAGCTCGTCGCCGCCGCGTTTTGCCGTACGCGCCAGGATCTCGTAAACCGCCGCCGTGGTCGATTGCAGCGCCTTGATCGGCGGCTGGCCGGAAAGGATGCGGGCGAGGTAGACAGCCGCCGTCAGGTCACCCAGGCCGTTCGGCGGCTTGTCGATCACGCGGTGCTCGGCGAGCAGCGCCTGGGTGCCGTCGAGCAGCAGATTGCCGGTGCCGCCAATCATCATCGACTGCGCCGAGGTGACCAGCATCGTCGACGGCCCGGCGTGGAGTGCTGCCGCGATCACCGATTTCAGATCGGGCAGCGGCGCGCCGGCCATCCATTCCAGTTCGTAGCGGTTGGGCGTGGCGATGTCGGCGATCGGCACCAGGCGGTCGCGCATGGCGGCGGCGGTGGCCTCCGGCACATAGAGGCCGCCGGAATCGCCCATCACCGGATCGCAGATATAGACCGCATCAGGCGTCCTGGCCTTGACCGCGGCGACCAGCGAGGCGACGGCCTCGGCCTGGCCGGCCTCGCCGAGATAGCCCGACAGAACCGCGCCGACCTCGCCCAGCCATGGCGCGCGCTCGAGATCGGCCATAAAAGCCTTGAACTGGTCGAGCGGCGGCACGATGCGCGTCGCCCGCCCATGGCCGGGATGCCAGGGCAGGATGACCGTCGGCACGGCCCAGACCGGAAAGCCCAGGGTCTCCAAGGCAAAGACGGCGGCACGGTTGCCGACCGAGCCACGGGCGACATGGCTGGAGATGACGATGACCGCACGCGGCGCGTCGGGTTTTTCGGCGCTCATTGTTTTTTGATTCCTAGCTGCCCCGGGTGAGGAAAAGCACGAGCCAGACCATCAGGCCCAGCGCCAGAAGCAGGCCGAGTATCCTGCCAATGCGCGTGCCCCAGACCTCGATCGGGTCGGTGCGGTCGGCATCGGCGGCGGCGACATGGTCGCGCACGCCTTTCGTCGTCCGCGCCACGAAGGAGGCGCCCGCCGGATCGGTCTCCTGCGCGACGCGCTCGAGGATGCGTCGCGATTCCCTGTCGCTGTCCTGGCGTTGCGCCATGATGATGTCCCGTTTTGATCGGACCTTATCGCGTTCGCGCGGCCAATCACAGGGCCTTGCGGCAAGGCAATATTCGCCGTCGCTGGTCCAGGGGCAGGGGCCGTTTTCTTGCGCGCTGATTGTGGTAATGCTTCGCATGCAACTTCTATCGAGGGACCCCATCATGCTCGCCCAGCGCCTTGCTCGACCATCGACATTCCGCACGCTGCCTGCCCTCCTGATGATGGCAATCGTGCTGCCGTTGCTTGCCGGCTGCGGCTACAACACGATCCCGACGGCGGAGGAAAACGCCAAGGCGGCCTGGAGCGAGGTGCTGAACCAGTATCAGCGCCGCGCCGACCTCATCCCCAATCTGGTCGAGACGGTCAAAGGCTATGCCTCGCATGAAAAGGACACGCTGGACGCGGTTGTCGAGGCACGCGCCAAGGCGACACAGATCACGGTGACGCCGGATACGCTGAAGGATCCCGAAGCCCTCAAGAAGTTCCAGGATGCCCAGGCCGGGCTGACCAGCGCGCTGTCGCGGCTGATCGCGGTGTCGGAGGCCTACCCCGACCTGAAGGCCAACCAGAATTTTCTGGCGCTGCAGGCGCAGCTCGAGGGCACCGAGAACCGCATCGCGGTGGCGCGGCGCGACTACATCCAGGCGGTCAGGGATTATAATCTGACGCTGAAAACCTTCCCGTCGGTGCTGTGGGCGACCTTCTGGTTCCGCAGCAACGAGCCCTTCGCCACCTTCACCGTCGACGAAGACAAGATGCAGCCGCCGAAGGTCGATTTCGGCACGAAGCAGGGCGGGTGACGGCCGGGGCCAAAAGTCGTGATCTCGCGGGTCGATGACGGACGGCGTCTGGGTCGCCTTGTCGCTGTTGCGCTCTTCGTCCTGGCGCTTCCGTTCGCGGCCTTCGCCGCGGATCTCCCCGCGCTGACCGGCCGTGTCGTCGACAATGCCGGCATTATCGATGCCGGCACCAGGGCGGCGCTGACACAGAAACTCGCCGATTTCGAGACCAAGGGCTCCGACCAGATCGTCGTCGCCACCATCCCCAGCCTCGGCGGCGAGGAGATCGAGCCCTACGCCAACCGGCTGTTCCGCTTCTGGAAGCTCGGTCAGGCCAAGGAGAACAACGGCGTGCTGCTGCTGGTTGCGCCGAACGACCGCAAGATGCGTATCGAGGTCGGCTACGGGCTGGAAGGCACGCTGACGGACCTGCACACCAAGCTGATCATCGAAAACGACATGGTGCCGGCGTTCCGCGCCGGCGATTTCTCCGGCGGCATTTCCAAGGCCGTCGACGACATGGTCATGGTGCTTGAAGGCAATCCGGAGGAACTGGAAGCGCGCGGCAAGCGCAACCAACAGGCGCCGTTCAATTCCGACGACCTGTTCTTCGCCATTTTCATCGGCATATGGGCGATCATCTTCTTCGGCAGCATCGCTGCCTCCATCCTGCCGCCGATCTTCGGCAAGAAGCTTGGACCCGGCCGCTATCGCTGGCTCGGCATGACCTTCGAGCCCGGCCGGCGCTCCTCAAGTGGCGGCTGGTCCTCCGGCAGTTCCGGCGGCGGCTGGTCTTCGGGCGGTGGTGGCTTTTCCGGCGGCGGCGGCTCGTCCGGCGGCGGCGGCTCCTCGGGAAGCTGGTGACGGCATGACGACACGCCGCCTGCCGAGGCCCTGCCGTTTCAACCCGACGATCCACGTTGTCCTGGCCGTTCTGGCGCTGCTTTTGTCCGGCTTGGCGGCCTTCGCGGACCTGCCGGCGCTCACCGGCCGCGTCGTCGACGATGCCGGCATCATCGATGCCGGCACCAGGGCGGCGCTGACGCAGAAGCTCGCGGATTTCGAGAAAAAGGGCTCCGACCAGATCGTCGTCGCCACCATCCCCAGCCTCGGCGGCGAGGAGATCGAGCCCTACGCCAACCGGCTGTTCCGCTTCTGGAAGCTTGGTCAGGCCGGCGAGAACAACGGCGTGCTTCTGCTGGTCGCCAAGAACGACCACAAGATGCGCATCGAGGTCGGCTATGGGCTGGAAGGCACGCTGACCGACCTGCACACCAAACTGATCATCGAAAACGACATGGTGCCGGCGTTCCGCGCCGGCGATTTCTCCGGCGGCATCTCCAAGGCCGTCGACGACATGGTCATGGTGCTGGAAGGCAATCCTGAGGAGCTGGAGGCACGTGGCAAGCGCAATCCCGCCGACAGCAGCACCCCCATCGACCCGATCGTCACGGTGTTCCTGATCCTGTGGGCGACGATGTTCTTCGGCGGCCTGGCCATGGCGTTCCTGCCGCCGATGTTCGGCACCAAGCTGTCGCCGGGCGTGTATAGATGGCTGGGCATGACGTTTCGTTACGGCAAGGGGCCAAGCGGATCCTCGGGCGGCAGTGGCTGGACGACGGGTTCGTCGGGCGGCGGCTGGTCGTCGGGAAGCTCCAGCAGTGGCTGGTCGTCCGGGTCGAGCAGCAGCGGCGGCGGGTTTTCGGGCGGTGGCGGCTCGTCCGGTGGTGGCGGTTCTTCAGGAAGCTGGTGAGACAATGGCAACACGACCGATCAGCCCGCAGGATCATGAGCGCATCGCCGATGCGATCCGTGCCGCCGAGACCAAAACCGACGGCGAAATCTACTGCGTCGTCGCCCATGCCAGTGACGGCTATTTCGCTCCCGCCGCCTTGATGGCGACGCTGGGCATGCTGGTTGTCAGCCTCGCCGTCGCCTATGGGCTGGAGGCGTGGTGGCTCACCATCCGCCTGCCGCATTTCGTCATAGCCCAATTGCTGGCGCTGGCCTGCGTGCTGGCCCTGTTGTGGGCGGTTCCCGGGCTGCGCATCCATATGGTGCCACGGCGGCTGCGCTATCAGGCCGCGCACGCCAATGCGATCAAGCAGTTCCTCGCCCGCAACGTCCACCGCACCACGGCGCGCACCGGCGTGCTGATCTTCGTCTCGATCGCCGAGCGCTATGCCGAGGTAGTCGCCGATTCGGGCATCGACGCCAAGGTCGGCCAGCATGTCTGGGATGGCGTGGTGCGGGACCTGACGGCGCACGCCGGCGACGACCGACTTGCCGACGGCTTCGTCAAGGCGATCGAGCAGGTGGGGTCGGTGCTGGCCGAGCATTTCCCGGTCACCTCAGGCGATACCAACGAGCTGGACGACCATCTGGTCGAAATCTGAAAAGCCTGTCTGCAAACGCTACTCAGCCGAGACGTCTGACGCGGCTTTCTGCGCTTCCCCGTTCTACTGCGTCGCAGTAGAACTGAGTTCACGGACCTGAAAGTCCGCTGCGCTTCGGTTCTGGAAAGCCACGCCATCCGTCTCGGCTGACCGCGTTTTCAGACAGGCTCTTTGGCCAATGTCACCAATGTCAGGATCGGCTGTGAGAAAGAAGTCGGCGGGCCGCGCGGACTCTTGCAATCGGCCGATGCGGGTTTATGGTTAACAAATCATGAATACGCTGACGATCGACATCCGGAAAGCCGACCCGCGCGACGCAGGCGCCATCGCCGAAGTGCACCTGGAAGCCTGGCGCGGCGCCTATTCCGGCATCATTCCGCACCGTACGCTGACGTCGATGATCAACCGCCGCGGCGCCGACTGGTGGGCGAATGCGATTCGCCGCGCCGCCACCGTGCTGGTCGTCGAGATCGGCGGCACCATTGCCGGCTATGCGACGATCGGCAAGAACCGCGCCCGGGAACTCAAGCAGCAGGGCGAAATCTACGAATTGTACCTGCGCCCGGAATATCAGGGCATCGGCCTCGGCCGGAGGCTGTTTTCGGCGGCCAGGGCGCGCCTCGCCGACCACGGCCTGAAAGGCATGGTGGTGTGGGCGCTGGAAGACAACCAGAACGCGCTGGCCTTCTATGCCGGCGCCGGCGGCCGCGATGTCGCCGAGGGTGTCGAGATCTTCGAGCAGAAAGCGCTGAAGAAGGTCGCCTTCGTCTGGGAATGACCGCCCAGGGATGATCGCGGGAAGCAAAGCCGGTACGCCGTGCGTATCCCCGTGAAATCACGACGCTGAAACATCTTGTGCCGATGATTGAACGCGTTGGGCGCCATCGCGTCTCAGCTGATGTCCGCGAACACGATTCGCCGCATTGCGCCATTCTGCGCCGCCCGCTATCTCCTCCCCAACCGAGAGAGGGACAAAGCCATGCGCATCGAAGCCATTGCCACCGGAAAGAATCCACCTGAAGACGTCAACGTCATCATCGAAGTGCCGATCGGCGGCGAGCCGATCAAGTATGAGATGGACAAGGAGGCCGGCACGCTGTTCGTCGACCGCTTCCTGCACACCTCGATGCGCTACCCCGGCAATTACGGCTTCGTGCCGCACACGCTGTCGGGCGACGGCGATCCGATCGACGTGCTGGTCTGCAACACGCGCGCGCTGGTCCCGGGCTGCGTCATCAATGTCAGGCCGATCGGCGTGCTGGTGATGGAGGATAATGCCGGCCAGGACGAGAAGGTCATCGCCGTGCCGTCGCCCAAGCTGACGCTGCGCTACGAGAACGTCACCGAATACACGCATCTGCCCGAGATCACGCGCCAGCAGGTGCAGCACTTCTTCGAGCACTACAAGGATCTCGAGCCCGGCAAATGGGTCAAGATCGAGGGCTGGCACGATTCCAAATATGCCAAGAAGATGATCGTCGACGCGATCGAGCGGGCGAAGAAGGGCAAGTAGTCCGAGCGGTCAGTTATCCACCCGGCCGAAAGCCGGCACATTGCCGATGACGGTGTGCCGGTCCTTGCCGCAGGCGAAGGTACGGGCCTTCTCGTCGGCGAGTTTTCGCGCCTGATCGTTGGCTTGCGGGTTGCCGGTGGCCTGGACAAGGCCGATGGTGCAGCTTTCCCGCGCGTCCATCTGGCCGACCTTGGCGACAAGCAGCACGTCGGTCGGCTTGTCCTGATCCTCGGCACTGCTGATCGTACGACGGTGGATGACCGCGAAGGGCACGGCCTTGTCGCCATTGGTTTCGATGCGCCATTCAACCTTGGCCGCGGACGAATTGAAGCCTGAAAAACTCTCCCAGACGGACGTCATGTCGCCGCCAGGCGGAAAACCGTAGAACAGCGATTCACGGGCGTCGTCATAGGCGATGAGCACGGGATAGCCGCGATAACCCGAACAGGCAAGATCGGCCCAGTCGCCATCGCCTTCTGCGGCCTGCGCATAGGTCACGCAATCCTTCTTCGAATCGAGGTCGGTATAGGCGCTGGATATGTCACCGGCACGCGCCACCTGACACAGGCCGGCAAGCGCAAGCGGGATCAGAATGGCACGCATAACGACAATCTCCGGTTCGGGCCGGAGCAACGTATCGCCAAACGCTATTTCTTCAAGCTCGCTTCGATCAGCAGATCGGCGTTCGTCGCCACCGACTGCGCGGGACCACCGAGGCCGAACAGCTGGCCGCTGATATAGGCGCCTTCGATCAAAAGCAGCAGCCCGTCACCCAGCGTGTCGGCGTCTTGCGCCCCCATCGCGGCGGCCATGGCGCGCAGCCGGCGGCGCAGTTCCTGCTTGTTGGCCTCGCTCACCACGCGGGCCGGATGGCTGTGGTCGGGATACTCGACCGCCGCGTTGGTCATGCCGCAGCCGCGATAGTCCGCCACTTGCGTGCGCTTGCCGATGCGGGTCAGGAAAGCCTTGATCTGCGCGCGCGGGTCGCCGGGATGGGCTTTGACCGCCTCGTCGAAACGCTCCCAATATTCAAGATCGTACTGCCGAAGATAGGAAGCGGCCAACTCGTCCTTGGAAGGGAAGCTGCGATAGAGGCTGGGCTTGGTGACGCCGGCGCGTTTAACGATCTCGTCGACGCCGATTGCCCTGATGCCGCGCCGGTAAAAAAGGTCATACGCCACGTCGAGGATCTTCTTGGCGGCCTTAGGCGGCGCCGATGCATGATCGTCGCTAATGGTCAGTTCAATATTTTTGTCGGTTGGCATCATGGGACTCGATTGACAATGTTACCGATCGGTACGTATACATACTCCCATCTTTGCAACGTACCGGTCAGTAACATGATAGCTCAATCCCGTCCGTTTGGCCAGCGCTACGCTTTCGTGGTGGTCGGTGTCATCTTCCTTTGTCTTCTGATCGCAGCCGGGCTGCGCTCGGCGCCCGCCGTCATGATGCTGCCGCTGGAAAACAGCTTTGGCTGGCGTCGCGACGTCATCTCGCTGGCCGCCGGCGTCGGCATCCTGCTCTATGGTCTGACGGGCCCGTTCGCCGCCGCGCTGATGGAGCGGATCGGGCTGCGCCGCACGCTGATCGCTTCGCTGCTGGTGATGTCGGGTTCGACCGCGCTCAGCCTGCTGATGACCAAGCCCTGGCATCTGTTCATCACCTGGGGCGTCTTCTCGGGCATCGGCTCCGGCGCCGTTGCCAGCGTGCTGGGCGCCACCATCGTCAACCGCTGGTTCAAGACCAATCGCGGCCTGGTCATGGGATTGATGTCGGCCTCCAGCGCCACCGGCCTGCTGGTGTTCCTGCCGCTGCTCGCCTCGCTGGCGCAATCGGGCGGCTGGAAGCCGGTCGCCGTCGCCGTCGCGGTCGCCACGGCCTGCCTGCTGCCGCTGGTCTGGCTGCTGGTGCCGGAACGCCCGGCCTCGATCGGCATGGTGCGCTATGGCGCCGAGGCCGACGACGTGCCGCCGGTGCCCCCGGCATCGCAGGGCAATTTCCTGGCGCATACGCTGAACACGCTGCGCCGCGCCGCCGGTACTCGCGTCTTCTGGTACCTGTTCGCCACCTTCTTCGTCTGCGGTTTCACCACCAACGGGCTGGTTGGCACGCATTTGATCGCCTTCTGCGGCGACATGGGCATCGGCGAGGTGCAGGCCGCCGGGCTGTTGTCGATGATGGGCATTTTCGACCTGATCGGCACGACGCTGTCGGGCTGGCTCACCGACCGTTTCGATCCGCGCAAGCTGCTCGGCGTCTACTACGCCATCCGTGGCCTGTCGCTGATCTACCTGCCTTATTCCGGCTTCTCGGCGACCAGCCTGATCATCTTCGCCGTGCTCTACGGCCTCGACTGGATCGCCACCGTGCCGCCGACGCTGCGGCTCGCCAACGAGGCGTTCGGCGACCGCAGCGGCCCGATCGTGTTCGGCTGGATCGTCGCCGGCCATCAGGTTGGCGCCGCCACGGCCGCTGCCTTCGGCGGCACCATGCGCGAGCTGCAGGGCAATTACGAACTGGCCTTCCTGATCGCCGGCATGACGGCCATCGCGGCGGCCTGTATCTCGCTGCTGATCAACACCAGCCGGCCGGCCTTCGACCCGGAACCGCAGGCCGCTTGAGGCTGCTCTTTCCCTTCTCCCCCAGGGGGAGAAGGAAGAGATCGGCAGCTGTTCACTGTTATCAAAACTTCATGGTTCCGAGATGCGGCTGAAACATTGAGGCCGGACCTTGATGGCCACGTTCAAAGCCATCCAGGAGACAGCCATGAACAAGCTTTCGATGACCCGCCGCGCCTTTGTCACCTCCGCGAGCGCTGCCGGCCTGCTTGGCGCCTCGGGCCTCGCCTTGCCCTACTATTCCCGCGCGAGCCAGCGTCCGGCCTTCACGCATGGTGTCCAGTCCGGCGATGTCGATGCCACCAGCGGCATGGTGTGGACGCGCACGGATCGTCCGGCGCGCGTCATGTTCGAAGTCTCGTCGACGGAAAGCTTCGCCACTGCGACGCGGCTGGCGCCGCTCGATACCTCGCCTGCCAGCGACTACACGGTGAAACGGCTGCTCACCGATCTCGCCGCCGACCAGGACATCTTCTATCGCATGATTGCGGCCGATCTCGCGGACATCAACGCCGTTTCCGAGCCGATCGTCGGCCGCTTCCGCACAGCGCCGGCCTCGAAGCGCGACGTCCGCTTCGCCTGGTCGGGCGACACCGCCGGTCAAGGCTGGGGCATCGACGACACCGGCATGAAGACCTATTCCACGATCGGCAAGCACACGCCCGATTTCTTCCTCCATTCGGGCGACACCATCTATGCCGACGGCGCCATGAAAGACGAGGTCGACCTGCCCGGCGGCGGCAAGTGGAAGAACGTCGTGCTGATCGACGGCAAGCGCAAGGTTGCCGAAACGCTGGACGAATATCGCGACCAGTGGAAGTACAACATGATGGACAGGAATGTGCTGGGCCTCAGCGCAATCTGCCCGACCTTCTACCAGTGGGACGACCATGAGGTGCTGAACAATTGGTCGGACTCCAAGGATCTGACCGCGGACGACCGTTATAAGGAAAAATCCATTCATGTGCTGGCGGCCCGTGCGGCGCGCGCCTTCCATGAGATGACGACGATCCGCTACGAACCGTCAGAACCCGGCCGCGTCTACCGCAAGATTGCCTACGGCCCACTGCTCGACGTGTTCTTCCTCGACATGCGCTCGTATCGCGGCCCGAACGGCCCGGACATGCAGGAGGAGATGACGCCGCAGTCACGCATGCTCGGCGAGCAGCAGACGAAGTGGCTGAAGCGGGAACTGGCCAACTCCAAGGCGACCTGGAAGATCATCGCCGCCGACATGCCGCTTGGCCTCGTGGTCTGGGACAATGCCGCCAAGAAGACCGGCGCCGAAGCCGTCAGCAATGGCGACAACGGCACGCCGAGGGGGCGGGAACTCGAATTCGCCGACCTTTTGCGCTTCATCAAGAATGCCGGCATCACCAACACCGTCTGGCTGACCGCCGACGTGCACTACACGGCCGCGCATTACTACAATCCCGACAAGGCGCAGTTCCAGGATTTCAATCCGTTCTGGGAATTCGTCTCAGGCCCAATCCATGCCGGCACGTTCGGTCCGAACGATTTCGATATGACCTTCGGTCCGGAGCTGAAGTTCATCAAGGCGCCGACCGCCGAACAGGGACAGAATCTGCCGCCATCGGCAGGCCTGCAGTTCTTCGGGCTGGTGGATATCAGCGGCGCGAGCGAACAGATGACCGTGCGGCTGATGGATCGCGACGACAACGAACTCTACAAGGTCACGCTCGATCCGGTGCGATCGGCGTAGACTCTCGCAATCGTCAATCCGGGTAGCAGACCATTGGAATGTTCGGCCACACGGCGCTGTCGCAGTTGGCGCTGACTTGCCTCTGTTTGAAGGCGGTGCTGACCGGTCCCGTCACCATCGGGTCAACGCCATCAGGTGCATCGGCAAAGGCCTGTTCGGCGGTCTGGGTGTCTGACTGCGCAACAGTGCGCGCGCCCTTCTGTGTCGCGGCAGCCGACTGCGCGGCGTTGGCCGCCAGCAGCAAGGCAAAGGCCAACGAAGCGATGAGCGGCCAAAATCGGTTGAGTTTATCGGTCATGACGTTCGAACTGCCCGGGCCCTGAAAGGTTCCCGCCTTGGTTAACAAAATCATCTCACACGCAGATGCTTAAGATTTGATGAGTATTTGGTGTCGCGCTTCCCCTTTCGCAACTGCGAAAAACCCTGTATGAGCCGCGCAACCGAAAGAGGCAGCGCCTTTGGCCTGCTGCCTGCAACGCTTCCGAGACCCAGAACATGAAACTCCGTAATATCGCGATCATCGCGCACGTCGACCATGGAAAGACCACCCTTGTCGACCAGCTTTTGAAGCAGTCCGGCTCCTTCCGTGACAATCAGCGCGTCGCCGAGCGCGCCATGGATTCCAACGACCTGGAAAAGGAGCGCGGCATCACCATCCTGGCCAAGGCGACCTCGGTCGACTGGAAGGACACCCGCATCAACATCGTCGACACACCCGGCCACGCCGATTTCGGCGGCGAGGTCGAGCGCATCCTGTCGATGGTGGATTCGGCCATCGTGCTCGTCGACGCCGCCGAGGGCCCGATGCCGCAGACCAAATTCGTCGTCGGCAAGGCGCTCAAGGTCGGCCTGAAGCCGATCGTCGTCATCAACAAGATCGACCGGCCGGACGCTAGGCATGTCGAGGTGGTCAACGAGGTGTTCGACCTGTTCGCCGCGCTCGACGCCACCGACGAACAGCTCGACTTCCCGATCCTCTACGGTTCTGGCCGCGACGGCTGGGTTTCGGAAAATCCGGAAGGCCCGAAGGACCAGCAGCTTGCGCCGCTGTTCGATCTCATCATCAAGCATGTGCCGGCACCGACCGTCCATCCCGGTCCGTTCCGCATGATCGGCACCATCCTGGAAGCCAATCCCTTCCTCGGCCGCATCATCACCGGCCGTATCGAATCCGGCACGCTGAAGGCCAACCAGGCGGTCAAGGTGCTGCACCATGACGGCACCCAGATCGAAACCGGCCGCATCTCGAAAATCCTGGCTTTCCGCGGCCTCGAGCGCCAGCCGATCGAGGAAGCCCAGGCGGGCGATATCGTCGCCATCGCCGGCCTGTCCAAGGGTACCGTCGCCGACACGTTCTGCGACCTGGCGGTGACCGAGGCGCTGCATGCGCAGCCGATCGATCCGCCGACCGTGACCATGTCCTTCCTCGTCAATGACAGCCCGCTCGCCGGCACCGAAGGCGACAAGGTGACCAGCCGCGTCATCCGCGACCGCCTGCTGCGCGAGGCCGAAGGCAATGTCGCGCTGAAGATCGAGGAGTCGCCCGACAAGGATTCGTTCTTCGTCTCCGGCCGAGGCGAATTGCAGCTCGCCGTGCTGATCGAGACGATGCGCCGCGAAGGCTTTGAAATCGCCGTGTCGCGTCCGCGCGTTGTCATGCAGAAGGGCGAGAACGGCGAATTGCTGGAGCCGGTCGAGGAAGTCGTCATCGACGTCGACGAGGAACATGCCGGCGTGGTCGTGCAGAAGATGTCTGAGCGCAAGGCCGAGATGGTCGAACTGCGTCCTTCCGGCGGCAACCGCCAGCGCATCGTCTTCCACGCACCGACGCGCGGCCTCATCGGCTACCAGTCGGAACTTCTGACCGACACGCGCGGCACCGCCGTGATGAACCGGCTGTTCCATGCCTACGAGCCCTACAAGGGCGAACTGCCCGGCCGCACCAACGGCGTGCTGATCTCCAACGAGCAGGGCGAATCGGTCGCCTACGCCATGTGGAACCTGGAAGATCGCGGCCCGATGGTCATCGATCCGGGCGTCAAGGTCTACCAGGGCATGATCATCGGCATCCACTCCCGCGACAACGACCTCGAAGTGAACGTGCTGAAGGGCAAGAAGCTGACCAACATCCGCGCCGCCGGCAAGGACGAAGCGGTCAAGCTCACCCCGCCGATCCGCATGACGCTGGAACGCGCGCTGGCCTGGATCCAGGACGACGAACTGGTCGAGGTGACGCCGAAGACCATCCGGCTGCGCAAACTCTATCTCGACCCGAACGAGCGCAAGCGTTTCGAGAAGTCGTCCAAGGTGGTCGGCGCGGCATAGTTTTTTCTTCCGACGGTTTCCGAGAGGGGCGGAGCACCAAGTGCTCCGCCCCTCTCTCGTTTACCCGCCGGCAGCACAGATGATCGCTTCGTGATCCGGCTCGCCGGCCAGGTCGATCCGGATCGTCATTCCCTGGCGGGCCGGCTTGCGCAAGGCTTTGGCGCCGTCCGGATCCACGACTAGGAGGCGCCGTTCCGCCAGCGTCTGGAGCCGCGAACGCGAGATGCCGAGTTCGCTGGCGAGCAGACGGTCAAGCCGGAGCGATGTCGGCATTTCCAGCCCGAGCTGGAGCTCCAGGGTCGCCGCGCTTTCGCTGGCGCCGCCCAGCAGCCGCTTGTGCACGGCGACATCGGGAAACTCCTCGACACGCCCCACCTGGTTGCGCAGGGTGGCGATGTCGAAGGCATGGCGCCGCGCCAGTCCCGCGTCGTTGCTTTCGAGCGCCTGCAGCAGGACCGGTTCGATGTCGCGGCGGTTGCAGCGTTCGAAAATGCCGAAATTCCAGGAATTGTCGCAGTCGACGCAGCGATAGATCAACCACACGTCGATGCGCTTGCCGTTGGCGTTGACGCGGAATTTTCCGCTGCAGCGATAGGCCTTCACGCCGCCGCAGCGATTGCAGTTGATCAGCGGTTGAGGTGCGATTTCGGGCGTGATCGCCCAGTGGATGCGCAGAGTGCCGGACATGCCGATAAGCCCTTCCCGTCGGGAAGTTCATCAGGTCGGCACGATCGAGATGCCCATGCGGGCGCGGCGTGGCGGTAGGCTGCGGAGATTTTTGAAGTCAGGTGTCGCCGGCGGAAAGCGCGCGACAGTGGTTCAGCAGTGCCAAACCGGTCTCGAACCGCCGCCCAGAAGAACACGTGAATATAAGACAGGCACCGCGGATGCGGCGCCATGCGAGTGTGTCGGGGGAGTTGACGAGACCGGCGGTTACTGAGGCAAGGTGAAGCTCAAAATTGTTTCGCGGCAGGTCTTCTAGCCGTAGCCAACGAGGACGGCAAGGCAGGCAGTGACTTCCAACGAATGACGGCTTCCGACTTTATTCGGGGAAGATCATTTGGAGACGTCCGGTGGGAAACTACCGTCGGTTCCATCCACTAGCGATCACCGATCTGATGGCGCTGGTGCCCAGGGGAGGAACACTCTCTATGTCTTCAATGGTCCGCAGGACCGAATAGTGATCGATCTTTTCAGCGTAACGCCCTGGTTCAATTCCAAATCCGTAGAATAAAGTAAATATATGATTCTTTGTGTGGTAGTCGTCTTCATCGAATGTCACGATAAAAAGGCTGTTGTTTTTCTTCGACCAAGCCGCGTAGCCCCCAAGGTAAGTTTTCAACCAGGAATCCGCCGCCTCTATTGTGCCATCATGCATGTCATTTTCGAGATTGGGGATTACGAAACTAACGGATGGTAGCTTCGCATAGTCGCGAGGGAATTGCGCCAAAGGCTTCTCAAATCCCTTTGCGTCCGCAAACGATTCCCAGGGATTGTGTTTTCGCGGCGATCTGGCTTCGACGTAGCCAGCGAACGTCTTGCCGTGAGCTCGAAGACGAGCAGCCAGGTTCGGCGCTGCAAAACTATGCATGCCATCGTCATGGACGCCTTGTGTCAAGCCGGTGAACAGGGCGAAGTAATTGGGTTGGCTGGGGTGAGCAACCCCGTAGGATCGATCGAACAGCGCACCGCCTCTTGCCAGCCTGTTCAAATAGGGAGCAGTGCGTCTCGCAAGAGAAATCTGCTCAAAGGTGTGGTTCTCCATGATCACGACAACGACGTGATCATATTTCGGCGGCTTCCTCGACGAGGCTACAGCCTGGGGCGCTCCGGTCAGCACCATGATGGCTGCCAGGACAGCTGGCATGGAGAACCGTCGAAGGACAGCGCGCCAACTTTGCACAATCACGAAAACGCCTCCTCCCGCCTGCTCGGCAAGATCAACCTGACTGCAAGCCACCGATGTTGCAAGCGGCGATATCGATCGGATATCGTCCGCCCTTCAACCGCTTGGAAGGCAATGCCATGCATCTCACCTCGCTCCTGATCTTCGCCGCCGCCTTGTTCGTCGCCGCCGGCTCGCCCGGTCCGTCGATCGCGGCGCTGGTCGCACGCGTCATCGCGAAAGGCTTTCGCGACGTGTTCCCGTTCCTGCTCGCCATGTGGATCGGCGAGGGCATCTGGCTGTCGCTGGCGGTGTTCGGACTGGCCGTGGTGGCGCAGACCTTTCACTTCGCCTTTGTCGTGGTGAAGTGGGTGGGTGTCGCCTATCTCGCTTACCTCGCCTGGAAGATGTGGACGGCGCCTGTCGATGCCAAAGAGGGCGAGATGCCGCGTGAGGATTCGCCGGCGAAGCTGTTCTTCGCCGGTATGACGGTGACGCTCGGCAACCCCAAGATCATGATGTTCTATCTGGCGCTGCTGCCGACCATCATCGATCTTGCCTCGGTCAGCATTGTCGGCTGGGTCGAGCTGACGGCGACCATGGCGGTGGTTTTGATCGCCATCGATCTCGCATGGGTGCTCGCCGCCGCCCAGGCGCGCAAGCTCTTGAAGAGCAAGCGCGCCATGAAGATCGCCAACCGCGTCAGCGCCACCACGATGGCCGGTGCCGCCGCGGCGATCGCGGCGCGGTCTTGAGCATGATCCTGGAGGCGAGGCGTCAGGCCACCATATTGATGATCGGTGCGATCTCGACGTTGCAGTTCGGCATGGCAAGCATCGGGCAGCCTTTGGCCTTCTCGGCGGCATCGTCGATGTCCCTGGCCTCGATGATCGAGTAGCCGCCGGTCGGGTTGCTGCCGCCGTTGTTTTCTATCTTGCCGCCAGGCAGGACGGTCTTCGACATGCCAACTGGATTGCCTGGATCGACAACGGCCGAGCCAAGCTTTCCAAACCAGCCTGTCCAGGCGTCGGTCATCGCCTTTCGCTCGGCTTCGCTCGTCGGCATCTTTCCGGAGCCGTGATAGACATAGAGAAACTTCGCCATGTTCTCCTCCCGTTATGAGCGGCATTGAACCGGCATGCGGTCATGCCGCCTGCCGATCATCGGACCAAACCGGCAAACACGCAACGGAAATGAGGGGTGGCTAATATAAGGCGAGGTCCCCTGCCGAGCCTCAACGCGCCATGGCATGATATTCGTCGTTCGGCCGCATGTCGATTGCCGCGGCCACCCGGTTCGACATGTTGAAGAAGGCCGCTGTCGAGGCGATGTCCCAGATGTCGCGGTCGCTGAAGCCGGCCTTGCGCAGGGCCGCCCGGTCGGCCTCGACGATCTTGGCCGGCTCCTCGG
Source organism: Mesorhizobium japonicum MAFF 303099 (assembly GCF_000009625.1). NCBI lineage: Bacteria > Pseudomonadati > Pseudomonadota > Alphaproteobacteria > Hyphomicrobiales > Phyllobacteriaceae > Mesorhizobium > Mesorhizobium japonicum. The sequence goes on along the minus strand of NC_002678.2, from coordinate 3,289,705 downwards.
TCAGCTTGACGGCGAATTCGAGCATCGCGGTCTGCCTCGGCGAAAGATCGGCGGCGCGGAAATTCATCACCAGCATCTCGCCGAGCGCCGGGTCGCCCGACAGCTGGCGCACCGCGGCGCCATGCGCGGTCAGGCAGTAGTAGCAATGGTTGATGGAGGAGACTGCAACGGCGATCATCTCCCGGTCCAGCTTCGACAGGCCGGACTCGCCCAGCATCAGATCGTTGTAGATGTCGGTGAAGGCGCGCAGTTTCTTGTCGTCGAAGGCATAGGCCTTGAGCACGTTGGGAACCAGGCCGAGCTTCTCCTCGCATTTGGCGAAATAGGCCTTTGTCGGCTCGCTCAGCTCTCCCGAGGCCAGATCAAGCGCTGAAATTTTGCCGGTCATGGGTCATTTTCTCCTCGTCACGATGTGCCGCAGCCGAATTCCGATATTTCTTGGCAAGCCGTCAAACCTTTGTCGCCAAACAGCGGTCATCTGCTACGATAGCCGTAAAAGCATGCGACGGGAGGGAAGAAGCGTCATGGCCAGCGTGAAATCCGCAGCTAAGTCGAAGAAAAAAGCCACGGCAGCGGCAAAAACGGAGGAAAGGCCAGCCAGGCTCGCCGATTACCTGCTCGCCCGCGCGCCGGCGGAAGACATTGCCGCCTATGAGGCGGCCGACCTCGCACGTGCCGCTGAACTTGCCGGCCAGGCGGTCGCCGGCCACAAGAAGGGCGGGTGCGTGGTTGCCGTCGACACCGATTCGGGCGTCGTTCGCGAAGGTCGCCCGGTCACGGTGATCACCGTCGTCAACGACAACATGCCGTTCCTGTTCGATTCCATCCTGGGCGAGATCACCGAGACATCAGGCGAACCGACGCTGGTCACCCACCCGGTCATCACCGTTCGCCACGGCAAACGCGGAGTCGAGGAAATCCTCGGCGACGGCAATTTCGCCAAGGACGATGGCAGCCACGACCGGCTGAGCGTCATCCATGTCCACATACCGCGGCTGACGGCGGAAGCGGCGAACGCCCTGACCGAGCGGCTGCGCAAGATGCTTGGCCAGGTCCACGCCGCGGTCAAGGATTGGAAGCCGATGCTGGCCCGGCTCGACCAGGCGATCTCGGAATTCCGCTATTCGGCGGTGCCGCTCGACAAGACCAGCGTCGCTGAGGCGATCGCCTTCCTGGAATGGCTGCGCGACGACAATTTTACCTTCCTCGGTATGCGCGAGTTCAAATACTCCGGCGGCGAGGAAAGCGGCAATCTGGAGCGCGCCGACAAGCCCGGCCTCGGCATCCTGTCCGATCCCGATGTGCTGGTACTGAGGCGCGGCACCGAAGCGGTGACGACAACGCCCGAGATTCGCGCCTTCCTGCACGGGCCGGAGCCGCTGATCGTCACCAAGGCCAATGCCAAGTCGTCCGTGCACCGCCGCATTTATCTCGATTACATCGGCGTCAAGACCTATACCCCGAAGGGCACGCTTGCCGGCGAACTGCGCATCGTCGGCCTGTTCACCTCGACCGCCTACACGCGCTCGGTGATGAAGATCCCGTATCTCAGGTCCAAGGCCGAAACGGTCATCGCCAAGTCCGGCTTCGACCGGCATGACCATTCCGGCAAGGCGCTGATCAACGTGCTGGAAAGCTATCCGCGCGACGAACTGTTCCAGGTCCCGGTGCCGATTCTGCGCAGGCACGCCGAGGCTATTCTGGGCCTGGTGGAGCGTCCCCGCGTCAGGGCGCTGGTGCGTGCAGACCAGTTCGACCGCTTTGTCTCGATCCTCGTCTTCGTGCCGCGCGACCGTTACGACAGCGTCGTGCGCGAGAAGATCGGCGCCTATCTGAAAAACGTGTTCGAAGGCCGGCTGTCGGCCTATTACCCGGCCTTCCCCGAAGGTGGGCTGGCGCGCGTGCATTTCATCATCGGCCGCTCCGGCGGCAAGACGCCGAAGGTCGAGCAGGCGACGATCGAGGCGGCCATCCGCGACATCGTGCGGACATGGGAGGATGCCCTTTCCGACGCAGCGGATGCGGGTGGCGGCGACCAGGCGTTGAAGGCCATCGCCGCAAGGCTGCCGGAAAGCTACCGGGACACGTTCAGCGCGGCCGTGGCGCTGGCCGATGCCGGGCGCATCGCCAGGATCAGCGCCGCCAATCCGATCGCCATCGACTATTACCGCCATGCCGAGCAGAAGCCGCACCAGGCGGCGCTGAAGATCTATCACCACGGCAGCCCGGTGGCGCTGTCGCGGCGTGTGCCGGTGCTGGAAAACATCGGCTTCCGCGTCATCAGCGAGCGCACCTTCGAGGTCGGCGACGACCAGTCCGGCACAATCAACAGTGATCAGCCTGGCATGGTCTTCATCCACGACATGGAACTGGAGAACAGCTACGGCAAGCCGATCGACCTTACCGATGGCGGCGCGCTGTTCGAGGACGCTTTCCTGTCGGTGTGGCGCGGCGACGTCGACAATGACGGCTATAATGGCCTCGCCCAGACCGCCGGCCTGTGGTCCGGCGAGATCACCATCCTGCGCGCCTATGGCCGCTACCTGCAGCAGGTCGGCATTCCGCAAAGCCAGGATTTCATCGCCGCCGCGCTCAACCGCTATCCCGATATCGCACGCGGCCTGCATGCGCTGTTCATCGCCCGGCTTGGCCCGACGGCCGAGACCGAGGGCGTGGTGGCGGCAAAGCACCTCAAGGCCAAGATCAAGGACGCGCTGGAGGATGTGCCGAATATCGATGACGACACCATCATCCGCCGCTATCTCAACCTGATCGAAGCCTCGCTGCGCACCAATCATTTCGTTGCCGATACGAAGCAGAAAGGCCAGTCGCTGGCGATCAAGCTCGAGTCGCAGGCGGTCGAGGGTCTGCCGGCGCCACGGCCATGGCGCGAGATCTTCGTCTACGGTTCCGAGGTCGAGGGGCTGCATCTGCGCTTCGGCCCGGTGGCGCGTGGCGGCCTGCGCTGGTCGGACCGCGCCCAGGACTATCGCACCGAGGTGCTCGGCCTGGTCAAGGCGCAGCAAGTCAAGAACGCCGTCATCGTGCCGGTCGGCGCCAAGGGCGGCTTCTTCCCCAAGCGCCTGCCGGCGGGTGGCAGCCGAGACGCGATCTTCGAGGCCGGCACCTCGGCCTACAAGAATTTCGTTTCAAGCCTTTTGTCGATCACCGACAATATCGGCCTGGACGGCGTCATTCCGCCGGCCGGCGTCGTCAGGCGCGACCAGGACGATCCCTATTTCGTCGTCGCCGCCGACAAGGGCACGGCGACCTTCTCCGACACCGCCAACGCCATCTCCGAGAAGCATGGCTTCTGGCTCGACGACGCCTTCGCCAGCGGCGGCTCCGCCGGCTATGACCACAAGAAGATGGGCATCACCGCCAAGGGCGCCTGGGAAGCGGTCAAGCGGCATTTCCGCGAAATCAACCGCGACATCCAGACCTCGCCTTTCACCGTCGTCGGCGTCGGCGACATGTCGGGCGACGTGTTCGGCAACGGCATGCTGTTGTCGCCGCAGACAAGGCTGATCGCCGCCTTCGACCATCGCGACATCTTCATCGATCCCGATCCCGACATGGCGGCCTCGATGGCCGAGCGCGAGCGCATGTTCGCGCTGCCGCGTTCGAGCTGGCAGGACTATGACAAGACCAAGCTGTCGGAGGGCGGCGTCATCGTTTCGCGCAGCCAGAAGGCGATCACCTTGCCGGTGGCGGCCGCAGCGGCGATCGGCCTGGCCAAGACGACCGCCACGCCGGCCGAAATCATGACCGCCATCCTCAAGGCACCGGTCGATCTCCTGTGGTTCGGCGGCATCGGCACGTATCTCAGGGCCTCCACCGAAACCAATGCCGAGGTCGGCGACCGCGCCAATGACGCCATCCGCATCACCGCGCTCGACGTGCGCGCCAAGGTGATCGGCGAGGGCGCCAATCTCGGCGTCACGCAGCGGGCCCGCATCGAGTTCGGCATGAATGGCGGCCGCTGCAATTCCGACGCCATCGACAATTCGGGCGGCGTCAACTGCTCCGACGTCGAGGTCAACATCAAGATCGCGCTGGCATCGGCCATGCGCAAGGGATCGCTGACGCGCCCGGCCCGCAACAAGCTGCTGGCCGAGATGACCGAGGAGGTCGGCGGGCTGGTGCTCTCCAACAACTACCAGCAGACGCTGGCGCTTTCGATCGCCCGCAAGCGCGGCCTTGCCGACATCGCGCATCAGGCCCGCTTCATGTCGGCGCTCGAAGCGCGCGGCCTGCTCGACCGCGCGGTGGAGACGCTGCCGTCGCCGGCCGCCCTTGCCGAGCGCGAGGCGCGCGGCGAGCCGCTGACCAGGGCCGAACTCGGCGTGCTGCTCGCCTATGCCAAGATCGTGCTGTTTTCCGACATCGTTGCCAGCGACGTGCCTGACGATGCGCATTTCGACCGCGACCTGATGGGCTACTTCCCGGACCGGATGGCGAAGAAATACGCCGCCGAAATCCACGGCCACAGGCTGCGCCGCGAGATCATCGCCCGCGTCGTCGCCAACGATCTGGTCAATCGCGGCGGCCCGTCCTTCGTCAACCGGCTGCAGGAAGCCACGGGTCGCACCGCCGCCGACGTGGTGCGCACCTTCGCCGTGGTGCGTGACGGCTTTGCGCTGCCGGCGCTCTATCGCGAGATCGACGCGCTCGACAACCAGATCGACGGCCAGGTGCAGCTCGATCTCTACCAGATGGTCAGCCGGCTGATTTATGTGACCAGCGGCTGGTATCTCAAGAACGATGCCGGCACGGCGCCGCTCGGCCAACGCATTGCTGAGCTGCAGGACGCGCGCAAAGCGCTGGAGCCGAAGCTGGTTTCACTGCTGCCGGCGTTTTCGCGCGAGCGGATCGAGGAGAAGCGGCACGGGCTGTTCAAGGCCGGCGCGCCGGAGCGGCTGGCCGAGCAGCTGGCGCTGAGTGAGGTGGCGGAGCTGATCCCCGACATCGCGCTGACGGCGCGCACGGCCGGCGCCGACATCGTCGCGGCAGCACGTGCGTTCTTCGCGGTCAGCGATGCCTTCCGCATCCCGCGCGTCGAGGACGCAGCGCGCTCGATCACGCCCTCGGACTATTATGACCAGCTCGCTTTGTCGCGCGCCACCGACACGATCGGTGCTGCACGGCGCGGCATTGCGGTGGCGGCCCTCACCGGCCATGCCAAGGCGGCCGATCCGGTGGCGGCCTGGCTGGAAGCCGGTGGCGAACGCGTGACGCGCATCCGCGAGCGACTGCAGGCGCTGACCGAAGGCGGCGACATCACCGTGTCGCGGCTGTCCGTGGCGTCGGGGCTGATGAGCGATCTGACCGGAATGTGAGGCTTCGGAGGCACCCTCCCCCTCGTTGGGGTGAGCAGCCGGTTCGCGAAGCGAATTAATCGTGCCGGTGGCACGATTAAAGGCCGGCGAACGCCGGGACGCTGCGAAGCAGCGGGGACCCGGCCGGGCGGTTGATCGATAAGCAACCCGGCCCTTCGCAAGCTCAGGGCTTTCGAAGCTCGAAAAGCCAAGCAATTGGCTTTTCGTTTGCTGCGCAAACCGCTGCTCACCCCACAAGGGGGAGGTAGGGGTTGGCGCCCGCGACGCTTGTCATTTGCATGACCCAGGGAAAACATGCAGACATGGCGCCGCCGACGAAACGCAGGCGAGTGGAGGTGAAATGACCGAGGTAGCAGTGCAGCGGGCGTCCGGGCGCGGCATCTGGGGATGGATGTTTTTCGACTGGGCGGCGCAGCCGTTCTTCACGGTCGTCACCACCTTCATCTTCGGTCCGTATTTCGTCTCGCGCATGGCTGGCGATCCCAACACCGGCCAGGCGGTCTGGGGCTACGGCATCGCCGCGGCAGGGCTGGTCATCGCCGTGCTGTCACCGATCCTCGGTTCGATCGCCGACCAGACCGGGCCGCGCAAGCCGTGGATCGCTTTCTTCGCCGCGATCAAGATCACCAGTCTCGCTTTGCTCTGGTTTGCGGCACCCGGCTCGAACCTGTTCCTGGTCGTGGCGCTGTTTTCGCTGGCTTCGGTGGCGGCCGAATTTTCCACCGTCTTCAACGATTCGATGATGCCGCGGCTGGTGCCAAAGAGCGAGATCGGCCGCATCTCCAACACGGCCTGGGGGCTCGGCTATCTCGGCGGCATGATCGCGCTGATCTTCGTCGTCACCTGCCTCGCCGGCTCGCCGGAGACCGGCAAGACGATCATCGGCATCGACCCGCTGTTCGGGCTCGACCCGAAACTCGGCGAGGACGCGCGCGCCACCGGGCCGCTGTCGGCCGGCTGGTATTTCCTGTTCATCCTGCCGATGTTCTTCTTCACGCCAGACGCCATCAAGGGCATCCCGATCGGGCCGGCGGTGCGCGAGGGCCTGCTGGAACTGAAATCGACGCTGGCCGAAGTGCGCAGGCGCGGCGGCATCTTCCGTTTCCTCGTCGCCCGCATGATCTACCAGGACGGCGTCAACGCGCTGCTGGCGCTCGGCGGCACTTTCGCGGCGGGCATGTTCCATTGGTCGATCACCGAGATCGGCATGTTCGGCATCATCCTCAATGTCGTCGCCATCTTCGGCTGCTGGATCGCGGCACGCCTCGATACCGCACTTGGCTCCAAGGCGGTGGTGATGATCGCGCTGGTCATGCTGTCGATAGCGACCATAGGCATCATCTCGACGGGGCCGGGCTTTACGCTGCTGGGCCTGATCCAGCTGCCGACCACCGATTCGGGCGGCCTGTTCGGCACGGCCGCCGAGAAGGCCTATATCCTCTACGGCCTGTTGATCGGCCTGGCTTTCGGCCCGGTGCAGGCGTCTTCGCGCTCCTACATGGCGCGCAGCGTGACAGCGGCGGAATCCGGCCGCTATTTCGGCATCTACGCGCTGGCCGGACGTGCGACCAGCTTCCTGGCGCCGTTCCTGGTGGCGACCATCACCGCGCTGAGCGATTCGGCGCGCCTCGGCATGGCGGTGATCATCCTGTTCCTCGGCATCGGCATGGCGATCCTGGTCAGGACGCCCTATCCGGCGGATCGGCCGGCGGAGTAGCTCCACTTTCCCTTCTCCCACAGGGGGAGAAGGAAGAGGGCGCTCAGTGCCGGAAATGCCTCACGCCCGTAAACACCATCGCAATGCCGTGTTCATCGGCCGCCGCAATGACGTCCTTGTCGTTCATCGAGCCGCCCGGCTGGATGACGGCGGTGGCGCCGGCGGCGACTGCGGCAAGAAGACCGTCGGCGAAGGGGAAGAAGGCATCGGAGGCGACAACGGACCCCGTGGTCAGCGGCTCAGTCATGCCCGCAGCCTCGGCCGCGTCGAGCGCCTTGCGGGCGGCGATGCGGGAGGAATCGACGCGGCTCATCTGGCCCGCGCCGATGCCGACTGTGGCGCCATCTTTTGCATAGACGATGGCGTTCGACTTGACATGCTTGGCGACGCGGAAGGCGAATTTCAGGTCGGCCATTTCGGCTGGCGTCGGTGCGCGCTTGGTCACCACTTTCAGTTCGAGGTCGTCGACCACGGCGTTGTCCCGGCCCTGGACGAGCAGGCCGCCGGCAACGGATTTGACGGTCGTGCCGGGCGAACGCGGGTCGGGAAGGCCACCGGTGACCAGCAGGCGCAGGTTTTTCTTCGCGGCAACGATCGCCGCCGCCTCGTCCGTGGCATCAGGGGCGATGATCACCTCGGTGAAGGTCTTCACAATGTCCTCTGCCGCTTCGGCGTCGAGGGTGCGATTCACAGCGACGATGCCGCCGAAGGCAGAGACCGGATCGCAGGCGAGCGCCTTGGCATAGGCTGATTTCAGCGACGTGCCCTCGGCGACGCCGCACGGGTTGGCGTGCTTGATGATGGCGACCGCGGCGGAGCGGCTGGGATCGAACTCGCCGGCCAGTTCGAAGGCGGCGTCGGTGTCGTTGATGTTGTTGTAGGAGAGCTGCTTGCCCTGCAGCTGCCGCGCCGTGGCGACACCCGGGCGCTTGTCGCCATTGACGTAGAAGCCGGCGCTCTGGTGCGGGTTTTCGCCGTAGCGCATCACTTCGGTCAGCCTGCCGCCGAAGGCGCGCCAGGTCGGATGCTCGATCTCCAGCGCCTCGGCGAACCAGCCGGAAATCGCCGCGTCATAGGTGGCTGTGCGGGCAAAGGCCTTGGCCGCCAGCTTCTTGCGGAAATCCAGGGACAGCGAGCCGATGTTCATTTCCAGCGCGTTCAGCACCGAGGCATAGTCGCCCGGATCGGTGACGATGGCGACATAGGCGTGGTTCTTGGCCGAGGCGCGGATCATCGCCGGGCCGCCAATGTCGATGTTCTCGACGATGGCCGCATAGTCGGCGCCGGAACGGCGGACTTCCTCGAACGGATAGAGATTGGAGACGAGGAGATCGATCGGCTCGATGCCGTATTTGCGCATCGCCGCCGCATGCTCGGGGTCGTCGCGCACGCCAAGCAGCGCGCCATGCACGGAAGGATGCAGCGTCTTGACGCGGCCATCCATGATCTCGGGGAAGCCGGTGAGCTCCGAGACGTCGCGCACCGCCAGGCCGGCCTCGGCGATCGCCTTGGCGGTGCCGCCGGTCGAGACCAATTCGACACCGGCTGCAGCCAATGCCCTGGCGAAGTCGATGAGGCCGGTCTTGTCGAAGACCGAAAGCAAGGCACGGCGTACGGGAACGAGGTCCGGGGCGGGAATGTTCTTGGCGGCGACGGCCATGGGCTGGCGGCCTTTCACGGCTGGAGGGGCAAGCCCGCGCCGTAGCACATGACATCAGGAAATCAAGCGGCAAGCTTGGTGGTGGCCGGCACGGTCAGTTGTTTTCCGGATAGCCGGCGATGCTGGTGCGGGTCAGCTGCCAGTGCACTTCGGATACGTCCGAAGCCTTGAAGGCAAGCACGATCTGCCGGCTTCGGCGCGGGCCGCCAAGACCGGCGAAATAGATCGATTCCTCGACCTCCGGCACCACTTCGCCTGAGGTGAACACCCAGCTGTCGGCCTGGTCGGCGGTCAGCACCAGCCGGTCATGTTCGTCCTGCAGCAGGCTGATGTCGGGGTGGAGGTGGAAGCGCACCGTGATGAAGTCGCGGCCATTGTTGCGGATCGCGGCATTGCCGGGCCGCTGGAACCGGTCCCTGCCGGCCAGCACATTGCCGTTGGACGACAGTTTCAGCTCGCGCTCGTGCAGGAAGCCGAAACGCGGGACATAGCCGTCATGGCGGGCGATGAAGCCCTGGACGCCCTTCTGGTCGATGCGCTTGCACTGCACTTGCTGCGGGCCGCCGATCAGTGGCGAACCCAGCAGGTCGTTGACGCGCAGCGAATGGCTGAAGCGCGCCGACGAGGTGTCGTTGATGGTGGCGGTCGAGTGCGCGGCGGTGGCGCGGGCCAGCGGCCGGAACTCGGCGGCGCCATAGGTGTCGATACCGGCATTGACGATGTAGTGCTGGCGACCGGACGATAGTTCAAAGGCGAGGCAGCCGGCGTGGGCTGCGTTGGACACGTCGACCGGCGGCGGCATGCCGGTGTCGGCGATGACGGTGACGCCGCCCATCGACAGCCGCTCATAGCCCGAATGCGGCGCGTGCAGCAGCGGCGCGCCGGCGGTGTCGTCATGCCGCAATATTGTGGCGATGCGGTCATGGATGGTGGCGCCCATGCCGTTGAAGCGGGCGAGGCTGCCATCCTGGTGGCGGAAGAAGCGCAGCGCCGGCAGCATGCGGTCGATGGCGCCGATCAGCGCCTGCGGCGGGGTCTCCGCCTGGTTGGCGTAGGTCTGGCGCAGCGGCAAAAGGTCGGCGAGGATTTCCAGCACCGACATTGGATTGCGTGAGATATGGCCGCCATCGGCGAGGATCTGGCGGTTGAGTTCCTCGGCGAGGTTGCGGGTGGCGCCGCGCAGCGCCGAAGCTGGCGCCGGCAGGGAAAGCGCGGCGAAGGCAAGTGCTATGCGGGCGCGCAGCCGGTCCTTGCCGTCGGGCATTTCGCGCGCCATCGACCTGAGATAGCGGATCTGGACGGCCAGCGACTTCAGGAAGGCGCGGTAGAAGGGGAATTCGGCGCCCTGCAGCACGACGGAGGAATGCTGCAGCCAGGCTATGATGCGCTTGGCCGTCGTCCCGGGCTCCCAGGCGATGCCGGCAATGTTGTTTCCGTGCATGGCGATCCAGTCGGACACCAGGGCACGCGCATTGGCGGCGGCAAGTTCGGTGCCGGCGGCGCGCATGTGGCGCAGCCAGCGAAAGCCATGCAGCGTCTTTTGCCAGCCATGATTGGGCACGTTGATCTGGAAGGGCGATTTGCCGCCGGTCTCGACCAGGTGCCCCGACAGGGGATAGCGGCCATAATAGATCTCCAGCGCGATCTGCGGGTCGGCCAGCCGCAGGTCCGGCGGTGCGATCAGCACGCGTTCGGGCGTGCGGCCGGAATAGCGCCAGCGATAGACCGGCCCGGCGCGCAAGCGCCGGCGCGTCTTGCGCCAGAACTCCTTCGCGACAAGCGTCCACAGACGCGTCGTGTTGCTGGCAGCCAGTGCCAAAAGCCCTCCTGGTCCGTCCTCTACCCCAGCGCAAGCTTATATGATTCAAGAACTTATGCGAAGGCGGATTTCTTTCAACCGACCCACTTCGCGCGGCCGTGGCCGTGGTCGTCCCTAAAAAAGTCGCGTCTGCCGTGACTTATGTCCTCTTTTGGTGGCGGCGAAACCTGCGGGGCGAGCAGTTTTCGCGGTCGCGAAAGACTGCTTTAAAGAGCGCGGCGCATGCGCGCGGCAAAGAAGCCGTCCAGGCCCGAGCGCTCCGGGGCACCGAGATCAAGGTCGGCGGGCGTGGTGCGCAGCGTGCCTTGCGCCGTCAGGAAAGGGTCGATGCCGGCGATCTCCCCTTGCCGCAGCGGATCGTCGACGACCACTGGCGTTTCCTTCAGAAACGCCAGATGAAGCTCTTCCCCTTCGAGCGGGTCGAGCGAACAGTTGGAAAAGACGATCCGGCCACCGGGCCTGACCAGCGTGACGGCGCGGGCGAGCAACCGCCTTTGCAGGTCGGCGAGCTTTTCGACATCGGCCGCCGTCTTGGTCCATGGCACGTCGGGATGCCGTCGCACCGTGCCTGTCGACGAGCAGGGCGCGTCGAGCAGCACCGCATCGAACAGCTCCGCGGGCTCGTATTTGAGCAGGTCGGCCTGGACGATCTCGGCCGACAGGCCGAGGCGGTCGAGATTCTGCGCCAGCCGCGCCAGCCGGTTCTTCGAGGTATCGACAGCGGTGACCTTGGCGCCGGCCAGGATCAGCTGGGCGGTCTTGCCGCCGGGCGCGGCGCAGAGGTCGGCGACACGCAATCCGCCGACATCACCAAAGAGCCGCGCCGGCAGGCTGGCGGCGGCATCCTGGACCCACCAGGCGCCTTCCGCGAAGCCGGGCAGGTCGGTGACGGCTCCGGCAAGGTTTTCCACGCGCACCGTGCCGGTGGGCAGCACGATACCGCCGAGCTTTTCGGCCCAGAGTTCCGGATCGGCCCTAACCGAGAAGTCGACGGGCGCCTCGTAACGGTGCGCGGCGAGGATCTGTTTCGCTTTGTCCTCGCCATAGGCGGCTTTCAGCCGGTCGGAGAACCATTTTGGCGCTTCGTCGGTGGCGGCAAGGGCGGCGGGCAGTTCCGTCTCCTTGGCCCGGGCCAGCGTGCGCAGCACGCCGTTGACCAGACCGGAGAAACGTTGGGTGCGCGGATCGGACTTGGCATGGGTGACCGCGAGGTCGACGGCGGCGCTGTCGGGAATGTCGAGGAACAGGATCTGTGCCGCCGCCACATGCAAGATGTGCGACAAAGCGGTGGCGTTGGGCGGCAGCGGCTTTTCCAGGCGCCGCGCCAGCAGCCCGGTGATGGTCATGCGGAAGCGCAGCGCGGTGACCAGAATGGCCCGCACCAGGCCACGGTCGCGCAAATCGAGCGCCTTGTATTGCGGGTGGCCGTTCTCATGGTCGGTCAGTCCGTCGAGCGGTGTCCTGGCGTCGATGACAGCGGCCAGCAGCCGCGCCGCCGCCTTGCGGGCGGCGAGACCGGCGACGAATTCGCCGCCGTCTCTATGGTCCTGATCGCCTGAGCCTGCGCGTCGAGGTCCCGCCACGCTCACGACCATCGGCCTTTGGGCCCGGTCGGATTGCGTCCCCATGGGTTGGCCTTCGGCCTTTCCGGCTCCGCCGGCTGTTCTGCTTGAGGGGCCTGGCCCCACGGGCCGGACGGCTGTTGTTCCCCGGCCTGCCTAGGTGTCGGGCGCGGGGCGGCTTGGGTGCCGCCCGCCATCTGCTGTGCCATCTCCTGCAACGCGGCGATGCGGTTGTCGGTGCTGGGGTGGGTGGAGAACAGATTGTCCATGCGCTCGCCGTGCAGAGGATTGATGATGAAGAGATGCGCCATCGCCGGATTGCGCTCCGCATCGGGGTTGGGAATGCGTTCGGCGCCGCGGGCGATCTTGTCAAGCGCCGATGCCAGCCAGAGCGGGTGTCCACAGATTTCGGCGCCGCGCCGGTCGGCCTCGTATTCGCGGGTGCGGCTGACCGCCATCTGCACGATCATCGCGGCAAAGGGCGCCACGATCATCGCCGCCAACACGCCGACAAAGCCGAACGGGTTGTTGTCGCGGTTGCCGCCGAGGAAAAAAGCGAAATTGCCCAGCATCGAGATGGCACCGGCAAAGGTGGCGACGATGGTCATGGTCAGCGTGTCGCGGTGCTGGACGTGCGCGAGTTCGTGCGCCATGACAGCCGCGACCTCTTCATGGGTCAGCCGCTGCAACAGGCCGGTGGAGGCGGCGACCGCCGCGTTCTGCGGATTGCGGCCGGTGGCGAAGGCATTGGGCTGCGGATTGTCGATCAGATAGGTCCTGGGCATCGGCAGCCCGGCCTGCTTGGCCAGCGCCTGGACGATGGCGTAATATTCCGGCGCATTCTTCTCGTCGACCTCGACGGCGCGGTTCATCGACAGCACCATCTTGTCGGCGTTCCAGTAGCTGAACAGATTGGTGCCGGCGGCGATCAGCAGCGCGATCATCATGCCGCCCGAACCGCCGATCAGGAAGCCGACGCCCATGAACAGCGCCGTCATCGCGGCTAGAAGCATGGCGGTGCGAAGAGTGTTCATCGTCTGCTCCTATCCAGATGATGGTGAAGAGGGGTCGATCGTCGTGGGTTCATGGCTATATGATGGGAAACACCTGCCGCTGTTTCAATCCGCGTGGAATATCGCATGACCGACGAAACCAGTAAAACGCCCGCTGAAACCGATGGCGATGCCTCGCCGAAGGATCTGACGCCCGCCGCGCGACGCGCGCTGGCCGAGGCCGAGGCCCGGCGCGCCGCGTATCGCGAAAAGGAAGCCGCCCTGCCGAAGGAAGTCGGCGGCCGTGGCGGCAAGGAACCCGGCCGCTACGGCGACTGGGAAGTCAAAGGCCTGACCAGCGACTTCTAGGGTGCATTGATATTCAGGTGAGGCCGGCCTGCAAATGGCTGCTACCTGCGCTCCGGTGGTTCAAGCAGCGTCGCGCTGGGCCTCGAGCGCCAGCCAGCCGCGCTCGTCGATGGTGATGCCGACGCCGTCATAGCCAGCGATCGCGGCATGCTGCGTCGGCAGCGGGTGCGAATGTGTGGCGCTGATCACCATGACCGAAGCCTGCGCGGCCTCGGCCGCCGCGATGCCGGCCGGAGCATCCTCGAACACCAGGCAGTCGCGCGCATCGACGCCGAGCCGTTGTGCGCCAAGCCGGAAACAGTCAGGGGCCGGCTTGCCACGCGAGACGTCTTCAGCCGCAACGATGACCGCGGGGACAGGAATGCCGGCAGCCTCCATGCGCGCAAGCGCCAGGGAGCGCGGCGCCGAGGTGACGATCGCCCAGCTTTCGCCCGGCAGCGCCTTGAGAAATGCCACGGCGCCGGCGATCGGGACAATGCCATCCAGATCGGCGGCCTCGGCTTTCAGCAGCAGGTCGGCCTCATGCGCCGGGTCGACGCCTGGAAGGGCAAGGTTGGTGATGGTCTCGATCGCCCGCACGCCGTGGATCGTCGGCAGGAAGGAAGCGACGTCGAGGCCATGGCGGCGCGCCCAATCGCTCCACACCCGCTCCGCCGAGGCGATGGAATTGATCAGCGTGCCGTCCATGTCGAAAAGGAAGGCCGCGAATTTTCTGCCAGCAAACATGATTTTCCTTGAAATCCGGGGGAGCGCGTCGAGGGAGGGCACAACCGTAACGTCAAGGCGCGGACATGGAAAGGCACGAGGGTGTATTTTGCGGCGGTCCAGGGAACCACGGCCACCTTGCGGCGTTTGAACGGCATTATTTTTCATGACGATCGAAGGGGACCTGCGATGCTGATCCGGCTCGGCTACGAAATCGCCATTGAATGCGCCGAGGCCACTCCGGTGATTTCGCTGCTTGAGATCCACAAGGACAGGCAAGCCGACATCAAGCGGCAGACGCGTGTCCTGACTTCGCCTTCGGTACCGACCAAGCTCTACCATGACCTGCATGGCAATGGCTGCCGCCGCTTCACCGCACCGGCCGGCACCTTTCGCATCCTCTACGACGCAGTAATCGAAGACAGTGGCGAGACGGACGAGGTCAACACGCTGGCCCGGGAAGTGCCGGTGGCCGAATTGCCCGACGAGGTGCTCTTCTATCTCCTCGGCAGCCGCTATTGCGAGACCGATCACCTCAGCAGTCTCGCCTGGCAGCTCTTTGGCCATCTTCCCTCCGGCTGGGCGCGGGTGCAGGCGATCGTCGACTATGTCCACAACCGCCTGTCGTTCGGTTACGGCTATGCGCGATCGACCCGCACGGCGGCACAGGCGCATGAGGAGCGGGTCGGCGTCTGCCGCGACTTCGCCCATCTGGCGATCACGCTCTGCCGCTGCATGAACATTCCGGCGCGCTATGTGAACGGCTATCTCGGCGATATCGGCGTGCCGATCGATCCGGCGCCGATGGATTTCTCGGCCTGGATGGAAGTGTTCCTCGACGGCAAATGGTACACGTTCGATCCACGCCATAACCAGCCCAGGACCGGCCGGATCGTCATCGCGCGCGGCCGCGACGCCACCGACGTGCCCTTGCTGCACAGTTTTGGTCCACACCGGCTCTGCCTGTTCAAGGTGTGGACCTATGAGCAGGAGGGCAGATCGTTCAATCCGCCCCATCGCGGCATCGACAGGACGGTCAGCGCACAGATGCTGGCGTAGTTCTTCGCACTGTTTCGTGTCCCGCAATCTCGGGACAGTTGGCCTGTTGCGGCACAGAGGGCCTGTGCCGCAACAGGACGTCGCGGAGCATTCCGCGCTTGCCTCGATTTGAGCATGGTAAGCGGTCGGTAAACACCGCCGAAGCCGCGACTTTCCGTTTACCAGTCATTCACCTTCGAAACAGCCGAAATCCAACAAAAACAACGGGTTGATGGTTCGCGGCCCGGTTCCGGCGCTCGACGAGCGGCTTCCGGCTGGAATCCTGCATTGCCCTCATTGCGGCGACGAGGCCGAGGCAAGCGGAGGCTGTTGGAATGCGAAATTACAGGGGTCTTGTTCACGCGGTCGGCGGGTTCGCCAGACACAGCGGTGGAAATTTCGCAATCCTGTTCGGCTTTGCTGCCTCGGTCTTGGCGCTGGCCGCCGGCTTCTCGGTCGACATCTCGCAGCTCTACAACGCCAAATCGGGCCTGCAAGGCGTGGTCGACGCCGCGGTGACATCGACGGCGCGCGACCTGACGACCGGGGTCATCAAGGAAGCCGACGCCAGCAAGGCGGTGCAGAACTTTCTGGTGGCCAACAGCATGGCGGGCATTCTGCAGCCCGACCAGATCGTGCTCGACAGACTGGTCGTCGACAGGACCGCCAACACGGTGCAGGCGGACGCCCATGTCGATGTCGCCCTGTTCTTCCCGGTTTTCGGCATGGGCAATACGCAACGCGTCACCGCGTCGACGACATCGCTTTATTCGGACAAGACCATCGAAGTGGCGATGATGCTCGATGTGACCGGATCGATGGCCGCCAACTGGTGGGCAAAGACCGACAAGATCGGCGACTTGCAGGCCGCCGCTTCAACGGCCGTCGAAAATCTGCTGGACAACAACATCGACCCGAACAATCCGCGCGTGCGCGTGGCGATAGTTCCCTATGCCGAAGCGGTGAATACGGGCGGCCTCGCCGACAGCGTTTTCGTCGAGCAGGCAGGGGGCTCGAACCTGCCACCACCAGTGCCATCGGCGGGTGCACCGATCCCGGTTGGCTCATCCGTGACCCTGCGGCCCGACAAATGCGCCACCGAGCGCAAGGACAAGGACGGCTATGCCGATTACTCGTCCGACGGGCCGTCCGAGTTGCGCAGGAACAATCAGAACCAGGAGTATCTCGCCAAGGTCAACCGCGATGATCGCATGGGTACCTGCCCGAAGCCGGAGCTTATTCCGCTGACAGCCGACAAACAGAAATTGCTCGACACGATTGCTGATTTCAAGGCGGCAGGCGTGACCGCCGGCGGCATCGCTGTGCAGTGGGGCTATTACATGCTCTCGCCGTCCTGGCGCTCGACCATTGTCAACGCCCGGCTGGGCAGTGGTCCTGCCAATTTCGACAACAGAAAAGTCGGCAAGGTCGCGATCCTGATGACGGACGGCCAGTTCAACACGGCGTTCGCCGCCGGGCGCGGCGCGCCCAGATCGCAAAATGCCGGCCAGATGTCGCGAAGCAATGCCGAAAGCATTTGCGACAACATGAAGCGCGACGGCATCGAGATCTTCACCATAGGCTTCGACCTCGACGATCCGTCGATGACATCGACCGAGCGGGATCAGGCAAAGAGCGTGCTCCAGGACTGCTCCACGGCCGATACGTCCACCCTGAAGCATTATTACGAGGCGGCTACGGGTCCCGAACTGGACGAAGCATTCAATGCCATCGTGCAGAACATCGAGCGGCTGACGATCGCCAAGTGAACCGCCGTGGCCTCTGGCGACATTGGGCCAACGGAAAAGGCCGCCGCTTCTTTCGAAGCCGGCGGCCTTCCGTGTTTCCGTCCATGGCGCGGCCTGTGGCGGCAACCCCTTCGGGTTACCTGCCGCGCATCTCGCGCCTTAACGGGAAGACTGCTTCCCGAAAGTGCAATCCGCTGAGGCCACGTTCTGGAAAACGAAATCACTCGACATCGGATCACCTCCTTTCGATTTGTTGAACACGTAGAGATGATGGGGTCTGATTTTGCAAATGGCAAGGCATCATCTCCAAAAAGCCGGTGGTGTGTCCTTCCGGACGGGCCGGCCAGATGGGCGGCTTGCAGTCCAAGGGCAAACAGACAACATTGTCGCCTTGGCTTCGGGGAGGAAGCATGGACGCCACCGATAAGGCCGCGCGGATCGTTCGAACGGTTGTTGAAACGCTGAAGCCGGGCTTTGCCGTCAAGCTGTGGACCGGGGAACGGATCGGTCCCACCACCGGCCCGCTGCTCACCATCAACGACCCGGACATTGTCTGGCAGATGGTTCGCCGCCCCACCTTCTCGACGCTGATCGAGATGTGGATTTCCAAGGCAGTCGACGTCGAAGACGGATCGCTGTTTGATTTCTACGCCCTGCCTTCGCAAGGCAAACTCAGGTCGAAACTCAAGACATTGCCAAAGCTGGCGATCCTACGTGATCTGCCAGCCGTGCTGTTTTCGAGGAAACAGATGACGGCGCGGACTGATCTTTCGGGGCGCAATCCGTTCGTCAGCGGTTCGAGCCAGGAAGCGATCCAGCATCACTACGACATCTCGAATGCCTTTTATCGGCTCTTTCTCGACGAACGCATGGTCTACAGCTGCGGTTACTTCAAGGATTTCGCTAACGGCATCGATGAGGCCCAGGCCGACAAGCTCGACCATATCTGCCGCAAGCTGCGGCTGAAGCCCGGCGAAAGACTGCTCGACATCGGCTGTGGCTGGGGAGCGATGCTGATCCATGCCGCGAAAAATTATGGCGTCACCGGCCACGGCGTCTCGCTGTCGGAAGCCCAGACGAAGCTCGCTCGTGAGCGCATTCGCGCCGAGGGGCTGGAGGACAAGATCACCATCGAGATAAAATCCTATGCCGAACTCACTGGTACCTTCGACAAGATATCGTCGATCGGCATGTTCGAACATCTGGGGCTCGCCAACCACGCCGCCTACTTCTCCACCGTCCATCGGCTGCTGAAGCCGGGCGGCATCTATCTGCATCACGCCATCACCAGGCGCAGCAAGGGCGACATCAAGAAGACCCTGCGCAAGGGACCGGAATACAAGGCGCTGATCAAATACATCTTCCCCGGCGGGGAACTCGACACGATCGGCATGACGCTCGGCAATCTCGAGGCACATGGCTTCCTCGTCGCCGACGTCGAGAATTTGCGCGAGCACTATGCCCGCACCTGCAGGCTGTGGGCCGAACGCCTGCAGGCCCGCTTCGACGAGGCGATCGCCGAGGTCGGCGAGGCCAAGGCACGGCTTTGGCTGCTTTATCTCACCGGCTGTTCGATCACCTTCGATCGCGGCTCGGCGCAGATTTTCCAGACAGTCGTCACCAGGCGCGCGCGGGGGCCGAGCGGATTGCCGCCGACACGGGCCGACCTTTATCGGTAGTTACAGAAAATGCATCGCATCGCCGAGCTTGATACCGGCCGGCCTGTCCACCGTGCAGTAGACGCCAAGGTTGTGCGCGTTGTGGCGGACCAGGTTGCGCAGGATCCGCGGGTCGTTGTCGAAACCGTCCTGGGCGATGATGGTGAAGCCGCAGCGGCGGCAGGGTTCGGAAATTGTCAGGAGCAATTCGCCGATGGCGAGCTTGCGGCCGATCCATTCCGTTTCGGGAAATGAGCCTTCGACAGCCGCCATATCGACAACGATGTTGGGGCGAAAGCGGCGCGGGTCGGAGGCGCCATCCGGATGCAGTGCCTTCAGCCGCGCCAGCGAGGCCGTGGTCAGGAGATGGATCGGCGCCTTGGTGTAGCGGGCGGCGGTGACCGGGCCGGCATAGGCCGGCGGCGCATTCTCCCGGCCGAAGGGCCGGATCGAGGCGGCAAAGCCGAGATAGGCCGATATGGTACGGTCGCATTCGGCGCCGGGGGCGCTCAGCCAGTCGCCGTCGGGGACGGCGATCTCCAGGTCGCGATCATTGACCAGTCGGGTGCGAATGCGCGGCACCTTGTGCCATTTCGCCTCGCGGTCGGGCCGCGCGATCTCGTTGTCCGAGGTATCGACGAGGCCGAACATGCGGTCGCCCGCCATGCCCGCCGGTCCGACCAGGATGGCGTCCTGGCGCTCGCCGGCGAGCGAACTCGCCGGATAACGCCAGAGCTGGCTGACAGAGCCCAATGCCGCTTCGCCCGGCATCAGCCCTTCTTGTTCTGCCGGTTGGCGATGAGGTCGTCGACGACGGCCGGATCGGCGAGCGTCGAGGTGTCGCCAAGGGTAGAAAAATCGTCCTCGGCGATCTTGCGCAGGATGCGGCGCATGATCTTGCCGGAACGTGTCTTGGGCAGGCCAGGGGCGAACTGGATCTTGTCGGGCGAGGCGATGGCGCCGATCTCCTTGCGGACATGGGCGATGAGCTCCTTGCGCAGATCCTCGGTCGGTTCCTCGCCCTTCATCAAGGTGACGTAGCTGTAAATGCCCTGGCCCTTAATGTCGTGGGGGTAGCCGACGACGGCGGCCTCCGAGACCTTGTCATGGCTCACCAGCGCCGATTCGACCTCGGCCGTGCCCATGCGGTGGCCGGAGACGTTGATGACGTCGTCGACGCGGCCGGTGATCCAGTAGTAGCCGTCGGCGTCGCGGCGGCAGCCGTCGCCGGTGAAGTACTTGCCCTTGTAGGTGGAGAAATAGGTCTGCACGAAGCGGTCGTGATCGCCATAGACGGTGCGCATCTGGCCCGGCCAGGAATCGGTGATGCAAAGATTGCCGTCGGCGGCTCCTTCCAGCACCTTGCCTTCGCCGTCGACTAGCTGCGGCTTGACTCCGAAGAAGGGCCGCGTCGCCGAGCCTGCCTTGAGGTCGGTGGCGCCTGGCAGCGGCGTGATCAGGATGCCGCCGGTCTCGGTCTGCCACCATGTGTCGACGATCGGCACCTTGCCGTTGCCGACGACGTTGAAATACCACTCCCAGGCTTCCGGATTGATCGGCTCGCCGACTGAGCCGAGCACACGCAGTGATTTGCGCGAGGTCTTCTTCACCGGGTCGTTGCCGGCGCCCATCAGCGCGCGCAGCGCCGTCGGGGCGGTGTAGAAGATGTTGACCTTGTGCTTGTCGATGACTTCCCAGAAGCGCGACTGCGAGGGGTAATTCGGCACACCCTCGAACATCAGCGTGGTGGCGCCGTTCGCGAGCGGGCCATAGACGATGTAGCTGTGGCCCGTCACCCAGCCGACATCGGCGGTGCACCAGTAGATATCGCCGTCATGGTAGTCGAAGACATATTGGTGCGTCATCGAGGCATAGACGAGATAGCCGGCGGTGGTGTGCAGCACGCCCTTCGGCTTGCCGGTCGAGCCTGAGGTATAAAGGATGAACAGCGGGTCTTCCGCCTTCATCTTCTCGGGCTTGCACTCGGCCTTCACCGTCGCGACCTCGTCGTGATACCAGAGGTCGCGGCCCGGCGCCCAGCCGACCTTGCCGCCGGTGCGGCGCACGACGAGGACGTTCTTCACCATGACGAAGTTCTTCGCGGCGATGTCGATCGCCTTGTCGGTGTTCTCCTTCAGCGGAATCGACTTGCCGCCGCGCAGGCCTTCATCGGCGGTGATGACGAAGGTCGATTCGCAGTCGACGATGCGGCCGGCCAGCGCATCGGGCGAAAAGCCGCCGAAGACGATCGAATGGATGGCGCCGATACGCGTGCAGGCCAGCATCGCATAGGCGGCTTCCGGGATCATCGGCATGTAGATGGTGACGCGGTCGCCCTTCTTGACGCCGTGCTTCTTCATCACATTGGCGAGCCGGCAAACGCGCTCGTAGAGCTCGTTGTAGGTGATCTTCTTGTCGTCGTAGGGGTTGTCGCCTTCCCAGATGATGGCCGTCTGGTCGCCGCGCTTCTTCAGATGGCGGTCGATGCAGTTGTAGGAAACATTGGTCAGCCCGTCCTCGAACCATTTGATCGAGACCTTGCCGTCGAAGGAGGTGTTCTTGACCTTGCTGAAGGGCTTGAACCAGTCGATGCGCTTGCCGTGCTTGCCCCAGAACTTGTCCGGGTTCTTGATGCTGTCGGCATACCATTTCAGGTACGTGTCGTTGTCGATCAGCGCATTCTTCTTCCACGCCGGCTGGACGCGATGGACATGAACCTCGGACATTCCTGACTTTCCTCCCAAACCAATCCGCCGGCTTGAACCGCCGGCTGGATCGCGACGAAGCGGCCGCGAATTCGGCGGCATTATTACCAGTTCCGACGTTACGGCAATATTAGACGTTGGGTTTGCGTGGCGGGATGCCGCAGGGGGCCTTTCCGGGGCTGTCAGCACTCGAAGGAGTTCGCTGCTAACCGCATGTTTTCTCATGCTAAACCCGGTTTTGATGAAGAAAAAATCAATAGACGATTAATCAACGGCGCGCACAATGAGCCGTGGGAGGAAAGGAGAATCAACCAAGGACCGCCAAGGGGGACCGCAATGCGCGACCATGCCGAAATGGACCTGATGCTCAGGGGTTATGGCCTGACCACGGCCAAGATTCTTTATCATTTCCCCGACCATCCGCACCTGCTGCAGAGCTTCATCTGGCAGGACTACGACATCGCTCCGACGTTTCCGGTGCTGATCAAATTCATCGAATTCTGGAAGGCCAAGCTCGACGGGCCGCTGCACTCGGTCGTCTACACGCACCAGAAGCTGATCGCACCGAACGAATGGCGCAAGGTGGATGGGGAGTTCGTGCTGCACTAAGGCGTGCCGATATTCAGGTGAGGCCGGCCTGCGAATGGCGGCCTCCTGCGCTTCCCCGTTCTACTGCGTCGCAGTAGAACTGAGCTCACGTACAAAAAGTACGCTCCGCTCCGGTTCTCGGAAGCCACCATTCTCGACTCGGCCTGACCTGAATCTCAACACGCCTCGGCTTCGGCGCGTGGCGTTCACACCGCCTGCGGGTTCAGCCGGGCAAAACCTTCCTGGCGGCGATAGGCGAAATACGGATAGGGCGCGGTGACTTCGCTTGCGGCGTCGAGTTTTTTCATCTGCTCCGGCGTCAGCGACCAGCCGACGGCGCCGAGATTCTGGCGCAATTGTTCCTCGTTGCGGGCGCCGATGATGACGGAGGAAACGGTGGGGCGCTGCAACAGCCAGTTGATGGCAATCTGCGGCACGGTCTTGCCGGTTTCCTGCGCCACCGCGTCGAGCGCATCCATCACCCGGTAAAGATGCTCGTCTTCGACCGGCGGGCCGAAGCCGGCGGTGTCGTGCAGCCGGCTCTTTTCCGGCAAAGGCTGGCCGCGGCGGATCTTGCCGGTCAGGCGGCCCCAGCCGAGCGGGCTCCACACCAGCGCGCCGACGCCCTGGTCGAGGCCGAGCGGCATCAGCTCCCACTCATAGTCGCGGCCGACCAGCGAATAGTAGACCTGGTGCGCGACGTAGCGCGGATAGCCGTGCCTGTCGGCTTGCGCCAGCGACTTCATCACCTGCCAGCCGGAAAAGTTGGAGACGCCGACATAACGCAGCTTGCCGGCGCGCACGAGCTCGTCCAGCGTCGACAGCACCTCCTCGACCGGCGTGCCGGCGTCGAAGGCATGCAGTTGCAACAGGTCGATATAGTCGGTGCCGAGGCGCTTCAGCGCGGCGTCCACGGATTTGATCAGGCGCGAACGGGAAGAGCCGTAGTCGGCCGGCCCATCACCCATAGGCAAGGACGTCTTGGTCGAGATCAGCACGGCGTCGCGCCGGCCCTTGATGGCTTCACCAAGGACTTCTTCCGAGGCGCCGTTCGAATAGACGTCGGCGGTGTCGAACAGATTGACGCCAGCTTCCAAGCAGATGTCGACCAGCCGCCGCGCTTCCTTGGCGTCGCTGTTGCCCCAGGCGCCGAACAGCGGTCCGGAGCCGCCAAAGGTTCCCGCGCCAAATGAGAGTGCGGGCACTTTCAGGCCTGACGCGCCGAGACGTCGATAGTCCATGATTTTGTCCTTTCAATTGCCGGATGAAGTCAGTTGCCGGCTGCTCAATTCTTGATCAGTTGGCCGAGATCGATGGCCTCGGCCATGGCCCGGTTTCCCTTGTCGCCCGGATGGAGGTGGTCGCCGGAATCGAACTCCGGCAGCAGGCGTGTCGGGTGCAGGGGGTCGCGGAGCAGCAGGTCGAAGTCGACGACCGCATCGAAGGCACCACTGGTTCTGATCCAGTTGTTGACCTTCTGGCGCAACGCTTCTTTTTCAGGCGTGTAATAGGCATCGAGCGGCGTGCCGCTCAGCGCGCCCTCAAAGGGCGTCAACGTGCCGCCGACGATGATCAGATTATGGGCGTGGGCCTGGGCTGCGAGTTGCAAGTATCCAGTGGTGAGTGCCGCCAGAGAGGGTAGGGATTTCTCAGGTGCGAATGGCGTGCCGGGCCAGCTGATATCGTTGATGCCGATGAGCAGGATGACTGCCTTGACGCCGGGCTGAGCCAGCACGTCACGGTTGAAGCGCGCCGAAGCCTTCACGCCCATCGCATCATCCAGCAGCCGCGCTCCGGATATGCCTGCGTTGAGCACCGACACTTGCTTCGAGACGAGGCGCTCGGCGAGGACGTCCGGCCACCGGTTGTCGGCGTCCAGCGTGGCGCCATTGCCGTCGGTGATCGAATCGCCGATGGCGATGACGGCGCCATTATTTGCCGGCGCATCGACCAGGATCTCGCTGACCAAGGTACGCGCGTCGGTGGTCTGCGCGGCCGCGATGGTTTCGGAAGCCGTCTGGTTGCCGTCGCCGATATAGGCGGTCTGCTTGCCGTCCCAATGGAAGGTGGCGATCGGTGTGGGCTGCGGCAGATAGACCGATATTGAAAGGCGGCTCAAGGCGTCGAGGGGCAATTCCACCGGATCGCTGACCAAAGGCGCGCCTGCCGGAACTGTTGCCTTTGCCTGACCGCCGAATGTGACGGCACGATCGGTGCCGGCCGTGATTTTCGAGTCCTCGCCAGCTCTCGCCGCACGTATTTCGCCGATCTGGATCGGCACGTTTGAATATTCGTTCGACAGGACGATGCGGAACCGCCTGCCGCCAACGCTGGTCCTGACCGTCTGGCGTATGGTCTGGTTCTCGAGCTTTGGCACCATTTTCACCGGCAAGGCAAAATCGGTTCCCCATGTCGGTTGAGGGCTGGCCGTCCAGGTGCCCACCCAATCCTGTTTCTCGTTGGCAATTGCCGGGCTGACCATCGACGAAGCCGCCAAAGCGAGCGCGCCCAGCGTCAGGCGCGTTGCCAGCAGGGCAACGGTGGTGCGGCGGATCGGAAGCGTCATAGGGTTCTCCTCTCGGGTCTGGTTTCGGGGCGTCTGTCGACGGTCGATATCGGTGCTGCCATCACTTCATGCAGGCGGTGCCGGCAGCAGCCGGGATCAGCCGCTCTTCATGTCTGTCGAGGCGCAGGGCCAGCCCGGCCACGGCGAGTGCCGCGACCGGCAGCAAGGCGGCGACCCAGGTGAGGGAACCCAGCCCAAGGCCATGGGCGATGACCGCGCCGCCGAGCCAGGCGCCAGCGGCATTGCCGAGATTGAAGGCGGCGATGTTGAAGGACGAGGCGAGGCTCTGGCCGGCGCCTTGCGCCTTGTCCAGCACCCACATCTGCAACGGCGCCACGGTGGCGAAGGCGGCGGCGCCGAGCAGCCCGACATAGATCACGGCCAGTACCTGGCTGTGGATGGCGAAGCTCATGGTCGCCAGCACCAGGGCCAGCACCACGAGGCTGCCCAGCACCGCCGGCACCAGCCAACGGTCGGCGACCTTGCCGCCGGCGAGATTGCCGGCGATGAGGCCGCCGCCGAAGACGAGCAGGATCGGCGACACGGCGGCTTCCTTGAAGCCGCTGATCTCGGTCAACAGCGGAGCGATGTAGGTGAAGACGGCGAAGACACCGGCATAGCCAAGCACGGTGGTAGCAAGGCCGAGCAGGACCGGCGTGCGGCGCAGCACGGCGAGATCGGCGCGCAGGTCGCTCTTCTCGGGCGCGACCTGGCTGCGCGGCACCAGGGCCAGGATGACGGCGAAGGCCGCGAGGCCGACCGCGGTCACCGCCCAGAAGGTCGCGCGCCAGCCGAAGGCCTGGCCGAGCCAGGTGCCGAAGGGCACGCCGAGGATGTTGGCGATGGTGAGCCCGGTGAACATCAGCGCGATCGCCGACGCCTTCTTGTTGGGCGCGACCAGGCCGGTGGCGACGACAGAGCCGACGCCGAAGAACGTGCCATGGGCAAAGGCGGTGATGATCCGGGCGCCCATCAGGGCCCAATAGTCGGGCGCCAGCGCACAGGCGAGATTGCCCAGCGTGAAGATCGCCATCAGCGCCAGCAGCACGGTCTTGCGCGGCCAGTTGCCGGTGGCGATGGTGAGCAGCGGCGCGCCGATGACGACGCCCAGCGCATAGCCCGAAATGAGCTGGCCGGCGGCCGAGATCGAGACGCCGAGGTCCTTGCTGACATCGATCAGCAGACCCATGATGACGAATTCGGTGACGCCAATGCCAAAGGCACCGGCGGCGAGGGCGTAGAGAGCAATAGGCATGGCGGTTCCCACTTTGGCAACGACGAGCGCCTTGTCCAAACCGCGCTCCGGCCCGAAAGATCGTGTCGCCATGCACTGTGAACCAGACTTGTGTTGGGCACATTTTCTGTGAAATAGATTCACAAATGGCCAGACCCGACATCAACCGCTCCGGCGAGATCGAAGTCTTCGTGCGCGTTGTCGAGGCGGGCAGCTTCTCGGCGGCTGCGCGCACGTTGCGCATGACGCCATCGGCCGTCAGCAAACTGATCGCGCGTCTGGAGGCTCGGCTCGGCGCGCGGCTGGTTAGCCGTTCGACACGCAAGCTGCAGCTGACGCCGGAGGGAACGGCGTTCTACGACAGCGGATTGCGTATCCTGGCCGACATGGCAGCGGCCGAGCGCGAGGCGGCGGCGGGTGCCGCACCACGCGGGAGGCTGCGCGTCAACACCTACGTGCCCTTCGGCGTGCACCGGCTGATCCCGCTCTTGCCGCGCTTCCTTGAGCGCTATTCCGAGATATCCGTCGATCTGGTGCTGACCGACAGCGTCATCGACCTGATGGCCGAACGTGCCGATGTCGCCATCCGCGCCGGGCCGCTCGGCGAATCGCGGCTGGTGGCGCGCAAGCTCGGACAGAGCCTGGTGGTGGTGGTTGCGGCCCCGTCCTATCTCGAAGCGCACGGCAAGCCTCTGACGCCGGCCGACCTCGATGGGCATAATCTCATGGGCTTCGGCTTCGTCAGGCATATCGATGGCTGGCCGTTTGTCGACGCTGAAGGCCGCGCGGTCATGGTCCCGATCACCGGCAACACGCTGGTCAGCGACGGCGAGGCGATGCGGCTGATGACGCTGGCCGGAGCCGGCATCTCCCGGCTGGCGCGCTGGCATGTCGCGGCCGATATCGCTGCCGGGCGGCTGGTAGCACTGCTGGAGGATTTCAATCCGGGCGACGAGGAGGCGACCCACGCCGTCTATGTCGGCCAGGGCCGGCATCTGCCGGCGCGGGTGCGGGCCTTTCTCGATTTTCTGGCCGAGACCGTGCGGCTCTGAGGAAACGCAGGTTTTCAAGGTCCGTTCGACAACCCGACAGGGGCGGGATATGGAATCCCCGTCCGCTCATCATCACGGGATCGCAACGATGCCGTCCCGAAATTGCGCGGCGGATGGTGCCATCGTCACCTCCAGACATCCCCATATGCTGCTCCGGTAGCCGCAATCGCGTCCGGTACAAGGCGGCCGTGCGGCTTGAAGCGCGAAAAAGCCGCGCGCCCGAAGGAACGCGCGGCTTTGCAGAAAATCGCGTCGTGGTGGAGACGGACTACCCCTTCGGCACGAATGGCGCCGGGCGACGACCGGCCGCCTGGCGCTCCAGCATCCAGCCGGGATATTCGGACGGCAGCGCGCTGACCTCGTCGAGCCTGGCGAGATCGTCCGCGTCGAGCTTTACTCCCGTCGCGGCGAGGTTCTGTTCGAGCTGGTCCATGCGGCTGGCGCCGATGATGACGCTCATCACGAAGGCTTGGCCAGGACATAGCCGAGCGCCACCGTGGCAACGCTGACGTCATGCTTCTTGGCAATCTCGCGCATGACGGCGACGGCCGCCCAGGCGCGGTCCTCGTTGACCGGAGGGAAGTTGAAGGACGCACGGCGGCCCTCGCCATTGCCCGGCGCGCCAGGACCGTACTTGCCGGAAAGCAGGCCGCCCGCCATCGGCGACCACACCATCAGGCCGAGTTTTTCTTCGCTGATGAGCGGCACGATCTCGCGCTCGAGGTCGCGTCCGGCGATCGAATAATAGGACTGGATGGTCTCGAAGCGGGCGAAGCCCTTGCGGTCGGCGATGCCGAGCGCCTTGGCGATGCGCCATGCCGCCCAGTTGGAAACGCCGACATAGCGGACCTTGCCGCTGGCAACGAGGTCGTCCAGCGCCCGCAGCGTCTCGTCGATCGGCGTCACCGCGTCGGTACCGTGCAGCTGATAGAGATCAATATGGTCGAGCTGCAGCCGTTCGAGGCTGGCATCGACCGAATCCATGATGTGGCCGCGCGAGGAGCCACGCTCGTTCGGACCCTGGCCCATGGTGCCATGCACCTTGGTGGCGATGACGACATCCGAACGTTTGACGCCGAGGTCCCTGAGCGACTGGCCGAGCAGGCGCTCGGACTCACCGAAGGAGTAGACGTCGGCCGTGTCGAAGAAATTGACGCCGGCGGCGATCGAGCGGCCGACGATGTCGTTGACGCCCTTCTGGTCGAGGCTGGCGATCAGGCCCCATTGGGCATTCTGGCCGGCGGCGCCGAAAGTCATGGTGCCGAGGCACAGTTCGGAGACGAACATCCCCGTATTTCCAAGCTGGTTGTAACGCATGGCGAAGGCTCCAGGAGAAATGTGTGATGACACAAAACAAATAGGAACGGAACGTTTCGTTTCCAGCCGTGGCGCAACCGGCTTGCCGAACTGGCCCAAAGGCGTGCGTATCAGCGGCTGCCGAAGATCGCCGAGCCTACCCTGACGCTGGTGGCGCCGAAGGCGATGGCCGTCTCGTAGTCGCCGGACATGCCCATCGATAGTTTTTCGACGCCGGCCTCGCGGGCAAGCTTTTCCAGCAGGGCGAAATGCGGGCCGGGGTTCTCGTCGGCCGGCGGGATGCACATAAGCCCTTCGATGGCGAGGCCGTGGACATCGCGGCAGCGGGTGACGAAGGCGATCGCGGCGCGCGGCTCGATGCCGGCCTTCTGCGGCTCGGAGCCAGTGTTGACCTGGACATAGAGTTTTGGCGCGCGGCCTTGCCTGGCGATTTCCTTGGCGAGTTCGGCGGCGATTTTCTCGCGGTCGACCGTCTCGATGACGTCGAACAGCGCCACCGCCTCCTTGGCCTTGTTTGACTGCAGCGGACCGATGAGATGCAATTCGATATCGGCGAAGGCCTGCTTCAGATCAGGCCATTTGCCTTGCGCTTCCTGCACGCGGTTCTCGCCGAAGACCCGTTGGCCGGCCTCGATCACTGGCCGGATGTCGGCGGCGTCAAAGGTCTTGGAGACGGCCACCAGCGTCACCGCGCCGGCCTCGCGGCGGGCTTCCCGCTCGGCGGCGGCGATCTTCGCCTTGACCGCGAAAAACTGCTGAACGGTGTCACCCATGTGCAAATCCCGCTGTTTTGACCCGCGTTTTTAGCCGCTGCGATGCCCATATGGTTGACGGGTCTGTCAAACCATGGTGAACACCCGGACCACATTCCTTGGACCGCCGGGCCAGTCGCCCGCGGTTCGCGCCTGCTTTTAAGTGAAAAACGTCCCATGGCAACCGAACGATACAATCCGCGCGCGTCAGAACCCAAATGGCAGAAGGCCTGGGCCGAAAAGAAGCTGTTCGAAGCGCGCAATGACGACCCGAAGCCGAAATACTACGTGCTGGAAATGTTCCCGTATCCGTCGGGGCGCATCCATATCGGCCACACCCGCAACTACACGATGGGCGACGTGGTCGCGCGCTACAAGCGGGCCAAGGGGTTCAACGTGCTGCACCCGATGGGCTGGGACGCTTTCGGCATGCCGGCCGAGAACGCGGCGATGCAGAACAAGGTCCATCCCAAGGAATGGACCTACCAGAACATCGCCACCATGCGCGAGCAGCTCAAGGTCATGGGCCTGTCGCTGGACTGGGCGCGCGAATTCGCGACCTGCGACGTCGACTACTACCACCGCCAGCAGATGCTGTTCCTCGATTTCGTCGAGAAGGGGCTGGTGACGCGCAAATCCTCGAAGGTCAACTGGGACCCGGAGGACATGACCGTGCTCGCCAACGAGCAGGTCATCGACGGTCGCGGCTGGCGCTCCGGCGCGCTGGTCGAACAGCGCGAGCTGACGCAGTGGTTCTTCAAGATCACCGACTTTGCGCAGGACCTGCTGGATTCGCTCGAAGGCCTCGACGAATGGCCCGAAAAAGTGAAGCTGATGCAGCAGAACTGGATCGGCCGTTCGGAAGGCCTGCTGATCCGCTGGCCTCTGGCCTCTGACGTTGCCGGCGAACATGAGCTGGAAGTCTACACGACTCGGCCCGATACCATTTTCGGCGCCTCCTTCATGGCTGTCGCCGCCGATCATCCGCTGGCCAAGAAGGCCGCCGAGACCAATCCGGCGCTGGCGAAGTTCATCGACGAAGTCCGCCATATGGGCACTTCGGTGGCCGCACTGGAGACGGCCGAGAAGAAGGGCTTCGACACCGGCATCCGTGTCGTCCATCCCTTCGACGACAGCTGGACGCTGCCTGTCTACGTCGCCAATTTCGTGCTGATGGAATACGGCACCGGCGCCATCTTCGGCTGCCCGTCCGGCGACCAGCGCGACCTCGACTTCGCCAACAAATACGGCTTGCCGGTGATCCCGGTGGTGATGCCGGAGGGCGGCGATGCGAAGTCGTTCCAGATCACGGAAGAAGCGTATGTCGACGACGGCGTGATGATCAATTCGCGCTTCCTCGACGGCATGAAGCCGGACCGCGCCTTCGACGAAGTGGCGAAGCTGCTGGAGCAGAAGACGATCGGCAACCGGCCTATGGCCGAGCGCAAGGTGAATTTCCGCCTGCGCGACTGGGGCATTTCGCGTCAGCGCTACTGGGGCTGCCCGATCCCGATGATCCATTGCGAGGATTGCGGCGTGGTGCCGGTGCCGAAGGCCGACCTGCCGGTCAAGCTGCCCGACGATGTCGATTTCGACCGGCCGGGCAACCCGCTCGACCGGCATCCGACCTGGCGGCATGTAAAGTGCCCGCAATGCGGCAGGGATGCGCGGCGCGAGACCGACACGATGGACACGTTCGTCGATTCGTCCTGGTATTTTGCCCGCTTCACCGCGCCCTGGGCGTATGAGCCGACCGATCCCAGAGCGGCCAACGAATGGCTGCCGGTCGACCAGTATATTGGCGGCATCGAGCACGCGATCCTGCACCTGCTCTATTCGCGCTTCTTCACCCGCGCCATGCGCGCGACCGGGCATGTCGACCTTGCCGAGCCGTTCAAGGGCCTGTTCACGCAAGGCATGGTGGTGCACGAGACCTACCGCGTCGGTGGCGCCTCGAACAATGGCCGCTGGCTGTCGCCGGCTGAGGTCAGGATCGAGGATGCCGAAGGCAAGCGCCGCGCCATCGAGATCGCCACCGGCGAAGAGGCGGCGATCGGCTCGCTCGAAAAGATGTCGAAGTCGAAGAAGAACACGGTCAGCCCGGAAGACATCACCGACGGCTACGGCGCCGACACCGCGCGCTGGCTCATGCTGTCGGATTCGCCGCCCGAGGGCGACGTCGAGTGGACCGACGATGGCGCCGCCGGCGCGCATCGCTTCATGCAGCGCATCTGGCGCCTGGTGTCGACGGCGGCCGAGACGCTGGCAGGCGTCAAGCCTGCCGCGGCTGACTCCGGCGAGGCGGGAGCGGTCCGCAAGGCCACGCACAAGATCCTGAAGGCGGTCGGCGAGGACATCGAGAAGCTCGGCTTCAACCGTGCCATCGCCCGCATCTATGAACTGGCCAATGTGCTGACAACGCCGCTCAACCAGGTAGCGGAAGGCAAGGCCGATCCGGCACTGCAGGGCGCCTGCCGCGAGGCGGTGGAGATCCTGGTGCATCTGATCGCGCCTGTCATGCCGCATCTGGCCGAAGAGTGCTGGGAGACGCTCGGCGGCACCGATCTGGTCGCCGAACGGCCATGGCCGGCCTTCGACCCGGCGCTGGTCGTCGACAACGAAGTGACCTATCCAGTGCAGGTCAACGGCAAGAAGCGGGGGGATTTGACAATTGCCCGCGACGCGGACCAAGGTGCGGTCGAAAAAGCGGTACTGGCTCTCGACTTCGTGCAGAAAGCACTCGAAGGTAAGGCTCCGCGCAAGGTGATCATCGTGCCGCAGAGGATCGTCAATGTCGTTGCCTGATCGGGAAAAGACAGAGCTGAGCCGTCTGCTGCGCCGCGTGGCGCTTGTCGGCTCGCTGGCGCTGGTTTCGGCCTGCACGGTGCACCCGCTCTATTCCAAAGCGCCGTTGTCGACGGGCGCGAGCGCCAATGCCGAGCTGGCGTCGATCGCCATCAAGCCGGTCAGGACGCGTTATGCCCAGCAGGTGCGCAACAATCTGATCTTCGGCTTCGGGCGGGGTGCCGGCGAACCGGCGTCGCCGCTTTATTCGCTTACTCTCAGCGTGACCGAAGCTGTTGTATCCTCGGCCCTCGTGCAGGTCGGCACCGATGAGGACGAGCCGACCGCCGGATCGGTGACGCTGACCGCCAACTATACGCTGACCGATGCGAAAACCGGCGCCGTCATCACCGTCGGCAAGCGCTCGATCACCTCGTCCTTCGACAGGCCGCGCCAGGAATTTGCCTCGTACCGGGCGCAGATCGATGCCGAGAACCGCGCCGCGCGCGAACTGGCCGAGGCGCTGCAGCTGTCCATCGCCCAGGATCTGGTCCGGCACGGGAAGGCGGCCAGCTAGCGCCACCTTCTTTTCAGGGAAAACGCTGCCTCGATCCTGGTGCACGGCCCGCTTCGCGATGGCCGAGCGTTCTCTTTTTAACCCGACGCATGTGCGCGAGCGGATGCTCGTGAGGTGACGATCATCGGCTCGAATCCGGCTCGTGCGCCATCGCCGCGAAAGATATTTTTCGGCCGCTCCAAAAGCGCTGACGGGAAGCAACTGTTAACCACTCGCTCCCTATTGCTCAGCAGACATTTCAGAGTGAGTCTTGAGAATGGAATCCAAGCGTTTTCCTCGGGTCAATTCATTGAAGCCAGCTTCGCCCGATGACCCCGAGGGAAAGCGTTTCAACGGCCCGGGCGGCAAGGCGGGCGGCCAGCAGACCGGCGCGGCCGCGGCCGGCAATTTCCCGCCACCTGTCGATCTCGGCGGCAACGAAAGCCCCGCCTGGCAGGAATATTTCTTCCTGGCGCCCAATGTGCGGTTTACCCGCACCCCGGACTATGAAGCCAGCCCGCGCCATCCGCGCCAGATCACCTCCGAGCAAGGCGAACCGCCGGCGCGGCAAGCCGTCGCACAGCCTGCCGCGGCCGCGACGTCGTCCGCAGTCTCATCCTCGTCATTGTCTGCGGCGATGAAGAGCCGGAACGCCGCTGTGGAAGCCGCCCGGCCGCCCGCCGGCGACAAAGCCGCGATGCATGAAAGATCGCCGGCCTCCGTTGCGCCAAGGCATGCCAGCGAAAAGGCGCGGACCGTCGTGACGGCCGGTCCGAGGATGGCCGCAACAGCACGGGCATCCGCACCGGCCGCGTCTGCCCAGGCAATGGCGGCGCCAGTCAGGACGACAGGCCGCGAAACCGTCCGCTGGCCCTATCTGTCGGATCACGTCTTCTTCGAGCTCATGGCGCCCTACATGATCGAAGGTTCGTCGCAGACGTCGCGAGCCGTCCCGGTCCCGCGCGCCGCCGCGCCAGTTGCCGCCGGTCGGATCGATGTCCGCGCCGCGCCCTCGGCCGACCCGACCGCGTCGTTCCGCGTCATCGACTGGCTTCCAGGCCAGCAAGCCCCTGCCGCTTTGCCGGATGTCCGGCCGGCCAACTCCAACGAAGCCGCGGTTCAGCCGGTAGCGGGTGGTGTGCCGAAGCGAGCCCAAGCGCGGATGGCAACCTCTGCCGTCGCGGGCAAGGCCGCTCCGGCGCAGGTCGCGCAAGGCGCCGAGGAGACCGTGCAGGCTCCGGCCGTGCGCGCCTCTTCGCCGCTGCCTTTGGTCGGCAAGATCGTGCCGGCCACGACCGGCGAGGCGTATGAACTTCCCTCGGAAGAGCTGCTGCAGCAGCCGCCGGAAGGGCAGGGCTTCTACATGTCGCAGGAGCGGCTCGAGCAGAATGCCGATCTTCTGGAAAGCGTGCTCGAGGATTTCGGCGTGCGCGGCGAGATCATCCACGTTCGCCCCGGTCCAGTCGTCACCCTCTATGAGTTCGAGCCGGCGCCGGGCGTCAAATCGTCCCGCGTCATCGGCCTTGCCGACGACATCGCCCGTTCCATGTCGGCGATTTCGGCGCGCGTCGCCGTCGTGCCCGGCCGCAACGTCATCGGCATCGAGCTGCCGAACGAGACGCGCGAGACCGTCTATTTCCGAGAACTGATCGAATCGCAGGGTTTCCGCAAGACCAGCTGCAAGCTGGCGCTTTGCCTCGGCAAGACGATCGGCGGCGAGCCCGTCATCGCCGAACTGGCGAAGATGCCGCACCTGCTGGTCGCCGGCACCACCGGCTCCGGCAAGTCGGTCGCCATCAACACCATGATCCTGTCGCTGCTCTACCGGCTGAAGCCGGAAGAATGCCGGCTGATCATGGTCGATCCGAAGATGCTGGAGCTCTCCGTCTATGACGGCATCCCACATCTTCTGACGCCCGTCGTCACCGATCCCAAGAAGGCCGTCACCGCGCTCAAATGGGCGGTGCGCGAGATGGAGGACCGCTATCGCAAGATGGCGCGGCTCGGCGTGCGCAACATTGACGGCTACAATGAGCGCGCCGCCCAAGCCCGCGACAAGGGCGAGGCGGTCGTCATGACCGTGCAGACAGGCTTCGAAAAGGGCACCGGCGAGCCGCTGTTCGAGCAGCAGGAAATCGATCTGGCGCCGATGCCCTACATCGTCGTCATCGTCGACGAGATGGCTGACCTGATGATGGTCGCCGGCAAGGAGATCGAAGGCGCGATCCAACGCCTGGCGCAGATGGCGCGCGCCGCCGGCATACATCTGATCATGGCAACGCAACGCCCCTCGGTCGATGTCATCACCGGCACGATCAAGGCCAACTTCCCGACCCGCATTTCCTTTCAGGTCACCTCCAAGATCGACAGCCGCACCATCCTGGGCGAGCAGGGCGCCGAACAGCTGCTCGGTCAGGGCGACATGCTGCACATGATGGGCGGCGGGCGCATTTCGCGCGTGCATGGCCCCTTTGTCTCCGACGCCGAGGTCGAACATGTCGTGGCGCATCTGAAGGCGCAGGGCCGCCCGGAATATCTGGAGACCGTGACCGCCGACGAGGACGAGGAAGAGGTCGACGACGATCAGGGCGCGGTCTTCGACAAGGGATCCGTCGCGGCCGAGGACGGCGATTCCAGCTATGACGAAGCGGTCAAGGTGGTGGTGCGCGACAAGAAGTGTTCGACGTCCTACATCCAGCGCCGCCTCGGCATCGGCTACAACCGCGCCGCTTCCCTGGTCGAGCGCATGGAGAAGGAAGGCCTGGTCGGCGCGCCCAACCATGTCGGCAAGCGCGAGATCATCATGGGCCGGCGCCCGCCGGCGGCCGCGCCTGACGATGACGGCACGGAATGATCGGCGGCCCTTTCGACAATCGGACATCTTCCGACGGATAATAAAAAAGGCCGGTTGCCCGGCCTTTTCTCATTGAAACGGTACGATCTCAGCCGATCTTCTGGCCGGTCTTGGCCCAGTCGGCGAGGAAGGCGGCGAGACCCTTGTCGGTCAGCGGATGGTTGACCAGCGCCTTCAGCGTCGCCGGCGGTGCGGTGATGACGTCGGCGCCGATCAGGGCCGCCTGCTTGACGTGGTTCACCGTGCGCACCGAAGCGGTCAGAATCTCGGTCTGGTAATCGTAATTGTCGTAGATCTGGCGGATCTCCTGGATCAGCTCCATGCCGTCCGAGCCGGTGTCGTCGATGCGGCCGACGAAGGGCGAGATGAACGAGGCGCCGGCCTTGGCGGCGAGCAGCGCCTGGTTGGCCGAGAAGCACAGCGTGACGTTGACCATGCGGTTCATCTGGGTGCGGATCGTCTTGCAGGCCTTCAGGCCGTCCAGCGTCAG
The DNA here is from genome assembly GCF_000009625.1 of Mesorhizobium japonicum MAFF 303099. Taxonomy (NCBI): domain Bacteria; kingdom Pseudomonadati; phylum Pseudomonadota; class Alphaproteobacteria; order Hyphomicrobiales; family Phyllobacteriaceae; genus Mesorhizobium; species Mesorhizobium japonicum. The sequence continues at coordinate 3,254,200 of NC_002678.2, read as the reverse complement.
CGGCACCTTGATGCAGACATTGGGCGCGATCTTGGCCAGCACCTCGGCCTCCGCCATCATGTCCTTGTACTCGGTCGCCACGACTTCGGCCGAAACCGGACCCTGGACGATGTCGCAGATCTGCTTGGTGACGTCGGCGATCTTGCCGCCGGATTTGAGAATCAGCGACGGATTGGTGGTGACGCCGTCGAGCAGCCCCAGATCGTTGAGTTCACGGATATCCTTGATGTCGGCGGTATCGACAAAAAATTTCATGGCGGGTCTCCTGAAGATTCTTATGTGCATGCCATGCACATTCGGGGTCGGCCTTTGATCTAGACCAAAGTCAGGGCAAGGTCACGCCTCATGATCGAAGATTCGCCCTTTGTCGCAGCCGCGCCGGTTCTGGTGCCGATGCCTGCCGAACGCCCTTACACCTATGCCGTGCCGGCCGGCATGCGCGTCGTGCCGGGGTCAATCGTGCGCGTGCCGCTCGGGCCGCGCCAGGTCGCCGGGATCGTCTGGGACGGCGCGGTCGAGACTGTCGATGCGAAAAAGCTGCGCTCGATCGAACAGGTTTTCGACTGCCCGCCGATCGACCGTTCGATGCGCCGTTTCGTCGACTGGGTGGCGCAATACACGCTGTCGGCGCCCGGCATGGTGGCGCGCATGCTGCTCAGAGCGCCGGAGGCGTTCGACCCGGAACCCTGGATCGAGGGGCTGCAGCGCACGCTTATCATTCCCGACCGGATGACGGATGCGCGGGCGCGTGTGCTGGAGACGGCCGAAGGTGGGTTGGCCTGGACGCGATCGGGCCTTGCCCATGCGGCCGGTGTGTCGTCGACGGTGATCGAGGGGCTGAAGGCGCAAGGCGTGTTCGAGACGGTGATGATCCCGCCGCGCCCGGTGGTGGCAGCACCTGACCCGAGCTATGCGGTGCCCGAGCTGATGCCGGACCAGAGCGACGCCGCATCGATGCTGCGCGCCAATGTCGCGGCCGGCGCCTTCAATGTCGCGCTGCTCGATGGCGTCACCGGGTCCGGCAAGACGGAGGTGTATTTCGAGGCGGTGGCGGCCGCGCTCGACCAGGGCAAGCAGGTGCTGATCCTTTTGCCGGAAATCGCGTTGACCCACGCTTTCCTCGAACGCTTCCAGCAGCGCTTCGGCGCCAAGCCGGGCGAATGGCATTCCGACCTGCCGCCCAGGATGCGCGAAAAAGTCTGGCGGCAAGTGGCTGAGGGCACGGTGCGCGTCGTTGCCGGTGCGCGCTCGGCGCTGTTCCTGCCGTTCAAGGAGCTTGGCCTGATCGTCGTCGATGAGGAGCACGACCCCGCCTACAAGCAGGAGGACCGTGTCTTCTACAATGCGCGCGACATGGCGGTGGTGCGCGGCCATATCGGTGGCTTCCCGGTGGTGCTGGCGTCGGCGACGCCATCGGTCGAAAGCCGGGTCAATGCGAGCCAAGGCAAGTACAACAGGGCCATCCTTTCCGCCCGCTTCGCCGAGGCGGCGCTGCCGCAGCTGAAGTCGATCGACATGCGACGCGCGCCACCGGCGCGTGGTGGCTTCCTGTCGCCCGTGCTGATCGACCATATGCGCAAGACGCTGGAGAAGAAGGAACAGTCGCTCCTGTTCCTCAACCGGCGCGGCTATGCGCCGCTGACGCTGTGCCGCGTCTGCGGCCACCGTTTCGGCTGCCCGGTCTGTTCGGCCTGGCTGGTCGAGCATCGCTTTCGCGGCCAGCTGGTCTGCCATCATTGCGGGCACAATGAGCGCCGCCCCGAAGCCTGCCCTGAATGCGGCACGCTCGATCATCTGGTCGCCTGCGGCCCGGGCGTCGAGCGCATCGCCGAGGAGGTCGTCACGCATTTCCCCGATGCGCGCACCATCGTCTTGTCATCCGACCTGATGGGCGGGGTGCGGCGGCTGCGGCTGGAACTGGAGGCGATCGCCGATGGCGAAGCCGATATCGTCATCGGCACGCAGCTCGTCGCCAAGGGCCACAATTTTCCCAACATGACGCTGGTCGGCGTCGTCGATGCCGATCTCGGCCTCGCCAATGGCGATCCGCGGGCCGCCGAGCGCACCTTCCAACTGCTCAGCCAGGTGACCGGCCGCGCAGGCCGCACCGGCAAGAAGAGCCTCGGCCTGCTGCAGACGTTCCAGCCCGACCATCCGGTGATGCGGGCGATCGTCTCGGGCGATGCCGAGGCTTTTTACGAACGAGAGATCGCCGAGCGCGAACGGGCGGCCCTACCGCCGTTCGGCCGGTTGGCCGGCGTCATCGTAAGCGCGGTGACGCGGGCGGAAGCGGAAGGTCATGCACGGGGCCTGCGCCGCGCGGCGCCGGAGGCCTCGGACCTGTTCGTGCTGGGTCCGGCCGAGGCGCCGCTGTCCCTGCTCGGCGGCCGCCATCGCTTCCGCCTGCTGATCCAGGGCGAACGGCGCGCAGACATGCAAGGGTTTATCCGCGCCATGCTGGCCAATGGGCCGAAGCAGCGCGGTTCGGTCCGGGTGCAGGTCGATATCGACCCGCAGAGCTTTTTGTAAGGTCGCGATATCGGCGATACGCTGCTGGCCAGCGAGAAATGGAAGATCACATGAAAACCCTTGGCCTTCTGGGCGGCATGAGCTGGGAGTCGACCGCCATCTACTATCGCCTGCTCAACGAGATCGTGCGCGAGCGCCTCGGCGGGCTGCATTCGGCCAAGCTGCTGCTGTGGTCGTTCGACTTCGCCGAGATCGCCGAGCGGCAGCATCATGGCGATTGGGACGGCGCAGGCGTGCTTCTGATCGAAGCCGCGCGCAAGCTGGAGGCGGGTGGCGCGGAAGGGCTGGTTCTGTGCACCAACACCATGCACAGACTGGCGGACCAGGTGCAGACGTCCGTCTCCATCCCGTTGATCCATATCGCCGACGCCACCGCGATGGCGGTCAAGCGCGCCGGCATGCAGCGCCCGGCGCTGCTGGCGACGCGCTTCACCATGGAGCAGGATTTCTACAAGGGCCGGCTCGCCGACAAATACGGCCTGCGGCCTGTCGTGCCCGATGCGGCTGGGCGCGACATGGTGCATCGCGTCATCTATGACGAGCTCTGCCAGGGCATCGTCAGCGAAGCCTCGAAGGCGGCCTATATGGAAGAGGCCGAACGTCTGCGCCGTGAAGAGGCCGCCGACAGCATCATCATGGGCTGCACCGAGATCACCATGCTGATCGGACAGGGCGATTTCGACATTCCGGTTTTCGACACGACGCGCATCCATGCCGAGGCGGCGGTGGAATTCGCACTCGGTTGATGCGCTTTCTTTTTATTCTGACGCAATTCCCTAGGGAAAACGCCACGCGTTTCTCCCGGGAAAACCGTTTCACACTTTTCCTGGCATTGCTTTGAAAGTGCCTGATGCCATCTGGCGCGGCGCTTTTCCTCGGCTAGAATGCCTGGAATTTCAAAACAGGCATTTCGAGGGGACAGTATGGATTTTGCGCTTCCTTGGCCGACGAGCCAGGGCGAATGGCTGGCCTGGTCGAGCGCCGTCTTCACCGTGCTGCTCGGGCTTCTGTTTTTCCTGGCGCCTAGCCTGGCCTTCCGCATCCTGCGCCTGCAGCCGAGGCCGGAGAAAGCGGCGGCGATCGCCGAAGGGCGCGGCAGGATGTCGGGCTTTTATCTCGGCGTCGGCCTGTGCTGCATCCTGCTGGCGCAGCCGCTGGTTTACATGGCGCTCGGCTTCTCTTGGCTGTTCACGGCCTTCGGCCGGCTGCTGTCGATGATGTCGGATGGCGCCAACACACCTTTCAATTGGGTTTCCATTGTTGTGGAATTGGTCCTGGCGGCGCTGCCGCTTGCCTTTGCCTTCGGCTTTGTGCCGTGAATCCAAGGGTATTCCGGCGCATAAGGCGCGAGTCTTTCGCCGGATGCGACAATAGTGCCTGAAAAGCATGCGGAACGACGCATTGCGGTCTTAAAATGCCTGTGCTAGACGGCAATCGACTTTCGGCCGGGGATAGCGGAAGCCGCGCCTCCGTGCTTGAAAAAATGCAGTAAGGTCAAAGATTTAGCCAGAGTTTTTGCTCGCGCCAACAATCTGCGGCCTGTCAGACAAGAGAAAAGACGGTCCGTGGCCCAATCGTCATCGCCAATCTCAGGTGTCGCAGAACGCTACGCGGGTTCGCTGTTCGAACTCGCCCTGCAGGCAAATTCCGTGGCCAAGGTCGAGTCCGACCTCAACAGTTTCGAGGCGATGCTGGCTGGCAGTTCCGACCTGACCCGGCTGATCAACAGCCCGGTGTTCTCCGGCGAGGAGCAGGCCAAGGCCATCGCGGCGATCGCCGACAAGGCTGGGATCACCGGCCTCACCGGTAATTTCCTGCGCGTCGTCGCCCGCAATCGCCGGCTGTTCGCCGTGCCCGGCATGATCAAGGCGTTCCGCCAGATCGCCGCCGAACACCGTGGCGAGACCGCTGCTGAAGTGACGTCGGCTCACGAGCTGACGGCTGCCCAGCAGACCGAACTCAAGGCGGCGCTGAAAAGCGTTGCCGGCAAGGACGTGGCCATCTCCGTCACCGTCGATCCGTCGCTGCTCGGCGGGCTGGTGGTCAAGATAGGCTCGCGCCAGATCGATACGTCGCTCAAAACCAAACTCAATTCGCTCAAGCTTGCACTGAAAGAGGTCGGCTGATGGACATCCGCGCCGCGGAAATTTCCGCAATTCTGAAAGACCAGATCAAGAATTTCGGCAGGGAGGCCGAGGTCTCCGAAGTTGGACAGGTGCTGTCCGTCGGTGACGGTATCGCCCGCGTCTACGGCCTCGACAATGTCCAGGCCGGCGAGATGGTCGAATTCCCCGGCGGCATCCGCGGCATGGCGCTCAACCTCGAAGCCGACAATGTCGGCGTCGTCATCTTCGGCGCCGACCGCGACATCAAGGAAGGCGACACCGTCAAGCGCACCGGCGCCATCGTCGACGTTCCGGTCGGTCCGGGCCTGCTCGGCCGCGTCGTCGACGCGCTCGGCAACCCGATCGACGGCAAGGGCCCGATCAAGGCGACCGAACGCAAGCGCGTCGACGTCAAGGCGCCCGGTATCATCCCGCGCAAGTCGGTGCATGAGCCGATGTCGACCGGCCTCAAGGCCATCGATGCGCTGATCCCGGTCGGCCGTGGCCAGCGCGAGCTGGTCATCGGCGACCGTCAGACCGGCAAGACCGCCATCATCCTCGACACGATGCTCAACCAGAAGTCGGTGCACGACAACGGCCCCGAGAAGGAAAAGCTCTACTGCGTCTATGTCGCCGTCGGCCAGAAGCGCTCGACCGTCGCGCAGTTCGTCAAGGTGCTGGAAGAGCGCGGCGCGCTCGAATATTCGATCATTGTCGCCGCCACCGCTTCCGATCCGGCGCCGATGCAGTTCCTGGCGCCGTTCGCCGGCTGCACCATGGGCGAGTATTTCCGCGACAATGGCATGCATGCGCTGATCAGCTACGACGATCTGTCGAAGCAGGCCGTCGCCTATCGCCAGATGTCGCTGCTCCTGCGCCGCCCGCCGGGCCGCGAAGCCTATCCGGGCGACGTCTTCTATCTGCACTCGCGCCTGCTCGAGCGCGCCGCCAAGCTCAATGACGATCTGGGCAATGGCTCGCTGACGGCGCTGCCAGTCATCGAAACGCAGGCCAACGACGTGTCGGCCTACATCCCGACCAACGTGATCTCGATCACCGACGGCCAGATATTCCTCGAAACCAACCTGTTCTTCCAGGGCATCCGTCCGGCCGTCAACGTCGGTCTGTCGGTGTCGCGCGTCGGTTCCTCGGCGCAGATCAAGGCGATGAAGCAGGTTGCCGGCTCGATCAAGGGCGAGCTCGCGCAGTACCGCGAAATGGCGGCCTTCGCGCAGTTCGGCTCGGATCTCGACGCCGCCACGCAGCGCCTGCTCAACCGCGGATCGCGCCTGACCGAACTCCTGAAGCAGCCGCAGTTCTCGCCGCTGAAGACGGAAGAGCAGGTCGCGGTGATCTTCGCCGGCGTCAACGGCTATCTCGACAAGCTGCCGGTCAACCAGGTCGGCAAGTTCGAGCATGGCCTGCTCAGCCATATGCGTGCGGCCGGCAAGGACGTTCTCGACGCCATCCGCAAGGAAAAGGCGCTGTCGGACGATCTGCGCGCCAAGCTGAAGGCAGAGATCGACGCTTTCGCCAAGACCTTCGCCTGAGCGAAGCGACAAGACGGGATCAGGTTTGAAGCATGCCTTCATTAAAAGACCTTCGTAACCGTATCGCCTCGGTCAAGGCGACGCAGAAGATCACCAAGGCGATGCAGATGGTCGCCGCGGCGAAGCTGCGCCGTGCGCAAGAGGCAGCGGAAGCGGCGCGCCCCTATTCGGAGCGCATGGGTTCCGTGCTGGCCAACATCACCCAGGCAATCGGCGGCGGCGGCGATGCCCCGGCGCTGATGACCGGCACCGGCAAGGACAACGTGCATCTGCTCGTCGTCTGCACCGCCGAGCGCGGCCTGTGCGGCGGCTTCAATTCGCAGATCGCCCGTCTTGCCCGCGATCATATCCGGCGGCTTCTGGCCGACGGCAAGCAGGTCAAGATCATCTGCGTCGGCAAGAAGGGTTTCGACATCCTGCGCCGCGACTATGCCTCGATGATCCTCGACCGTGTCGACCTGCGCGAGGTCAAGACGCTCGGCTTCGTCAATGCCGACGCGATCGCCAAGAAGGTCATCCACCTCTTCAACGAGGGCGCCTTCGACATCTGCACGCTGTTCTATTCGCAGTTCAAATCGGTGATCAGCCAGGTCCCGACGGCGCAGCAGATCATTCCCGCCGGCGTCGCTTCGGCTCCCGCCGCAGCGGTGGATGGCGGCAATGCCGTCTACGAATACGAGCCGGAGCCGGGCGAGATCCTCTCCGACCTCATCCCGCGCAACATTTCCGTGCAGGTTTTCCGGGCGCTGCTCGAAAACGCGGCCGGCGAAATGGGCGCCAAGATGAGCGCCATGGACAATGCGACGCGCAACGCCGGCGAGATGATCAACAAGCTGTCGATCACCTATAACCGCCAGCGGCAGGCGCAGATCACCAAGGAACTGATCGAAATCATTTCGGGCGCTGAAGCGCTCTAGGCGCGGTTCGCGGGCCATCGGCCCGCTCTAGGACCGCGTGAGAAACAAAGGACGAAAAAGGGTAAAGACGATGGCGAAAGCAGCGACCCCCAAGACGGCGGCCCCCAAGGCCGCAGCCCCCGTAAAGGCGGCCAAGGCTCCGGCAGCCGCCGCGAAGGCAGCTCCGGCAAAGACGGCGGCAGCGCCGGCCAAGGCCGCGGCGGCCAAGACTTCGGCCGTGGCCGCCAAGGCAACCGGCGTTGTCGGCAAGGTCCGCCAGGTCATCGGCGCAGTCGTCGACGTGCAGTTCGGCGATCACCTTCCGGCGATCCTGAACGCGCTCGAGACGACCAATGTCGGCAATCGCCTGGTGCTTGAAGTTGCCCAGCATCTGGGTGAAAACACCGTGCGCTGCATCGCCATGGACTCCACCGAAGGTCTGGTGCGCGGCCAGGAAGTGCGTGACACCGGTGCGCCGATCACCGTACCGGTCGGCCCGGGCATGCTGGGCCGCATCATCAACGTCATCGGCGAGCCGGTCGACGAAGAGGGCCCGGTCGATGCGATCGAGATGCGCTCCATCCACCAGCCGGCTCCGACCTATGTCGAGCAGTCGACGGAAGCGCAGATCCTGATCACCGGCATCAAGGTGCTCGACCTGCTGGCGCCTTACGCCAAGGGCGGCAAGATCGGCCTGTTCGGCGGCGCCGGCGTCGGCAAGACCGTGCTGATCCAGGAACTGATCAACAACATCGCCAAGGCACACGGCGGCTATTCGGTGTTCGCCGGCGTCGGTGAGCGCACCCGCGAGGGCAACGATCTCTATCACGAGTTCATCGAATCCGGCGTCAACAAGAAGGGCGGCGGCGAAGGCTCCAAGGCGGCTCTCGTGTACGGCCAGATGAACGAGCCGCCGGGCGCGCGCGCCCGTGTCGGCCTGACCGGCCTGACGGTGGCTGAATATTTCCGCGACCAGGGCCAGGACGTGCTGTTCTTCGTCGACAACATCTTCCGCTTCACGCAGGCGGGTTCGGAAGTGTCGGCTCTGCTCGGCCGTATCCCGTCGGCCGTGGGCTATCAGCCGACGCTCGCCACCGACATGGGCGCGCTGCAGGAACGCATCACCACCACCACCAAGGGCTCGATCACCTCGGTGCAGGCCATCTACGTGCCCGCCGACGACTTGACCGACCCGGCGCCGGCGACCTCGTTCGCCCACCTTGACGCGACGACGACGCTGAACCGCGCCATCGCCGAAAAGGGCATCTATCCGGCGGTCGATCCGCTGGATTCGACCTCGCGCATGCTCGACCCGATGGTTGTCGGCGAAGAGCACTATGCGGTTGCCCGCCAGGTGCAGTCGATCCTCCAGCGCTACAAGTCGCTGCAGGACATCATCGCCATCCTGGGCATGGACGAGCTGTCGGAAGAGGACAAGCAGACCGTGGCCCGCGCCCGCAAGATCGAGCGCTTCCTGTCGCAGCCCTTCTTCGTCGCCGAAGTGTTCACCGGCGCGCCGGGCAAGCTCGTCGACCTCGCCGACACCATCAAGGGCTTCAAGGGCCTCTGCAACGGCGACTACGATCACCTGCCGGAAGCTGCCTTCTACATGGTCGGCGGCATCGAGGAAGCGGTCGAGAAGGCACAGCGCCTGGCGGCTGAAGCGGCATAAGAAGCGAATAGCGAATAGGGAGTAGCGAATAGGGCAAGGTGAGCCAAGCGAGTTTCTTCCCTACTCGCTACTCACTATTCCCTACTCGCTAGAGTGATCATGGCTGAAGCTTTCAAATTCGAACTGGTCTCGCCGGAGCGCCTGCTGGTTTCCGAGCAGGTCGAATCCGTCGTCATCCCCGGCGCCGAAGGCGAGATGACCGTGATGGCGCATCACGCGCCGGTCATGACCACGATCAAGCCGGGTGTCGTCACGGTGAAGACCGCCTCGGGCGGCGAAGAGCGCTATGTCGTGTTCGGCGGTTTCGCCGACATCGTTCCAGCCGGCTGCACCCTGCTGGCGGAATCGGCTGTCGCCGTGAAGGATGTCGACCGGGCCGATCTCGCCCGCCGCATCCAGGAAGCCAAGGAAGATGCCGCCGACGCCAAGGACGACCAGGCGCGCAGCAAGGCCGAGCAGTTCCTCAGCCAGCTGACCACGCTGGAAGGCGCAATTCTGCCGGCCTGAAATCCGCACCAGATGACTTGATGAAAAGCGGGGCCTTGCCCCGCTTTTTTGTTTAAATGCCCAAGGCGGCGAAGGCCAATGTCGGACCATCGCGCCGCAAGTGCACAAGATGCACCGCCGTGAGCTCGATCAGCGTCTGGCGTTCGGCGTTGTCCCTGGCAAAGCCGGCCAGGTCGAACACCGCCGTCACGGTTTCGTTCGCCGGCAATTGCTGGTCCAAAAGCGCCCTCAGCGCGGCATCGAGCGGATCGGTGAAATGGTTTTCAGGCAAGGTTTTTCCGCGCGCGGCGCAGGCGGCGATCCAGGCCGCCACCACCAGGGTGAGATGCACGAATTCGGTGCCGGCTTCGAGGCACTCGATGGCGGACGCGATGATGCGCTGCGGCAGTTTCTGGCTGCCGTCATTGGCGATCTGCGCCGTGCGGTGGGCAAGCGCGGTGTTGGAGAAACGCTCGGCAAGCTCGGCTGTGTAGGTTGCCGTATCGAGTCCGGCATCCTCCGGCAATGTCGGGATGGCCTCGGCCCAGAGCCCGTCGACAAATTGCCGGATCGCCGGATCGGCAAAGGCGCGGTCGACGGTGGCGTGGCCGCTGAGCAGGCCGAGATAGGCGATGCCCGAATGCGCGCCGTTGAGCAGCCTGAGCTTCATGTCCTCGAAGGGGCCGACATCGCCAACCATGGTGACGCCGAACTTTTCCCAGTCCGGCCTGCCGGCGGAGAAATTGTCTTCGACCACCCATTGGCGGAAGGGCTCGGTCATGACAGGCCAGGCATCGTCGACACCGAGTTCGCCAGCGATGCGCGCCCGGTCGGCGTCGGTGGTTGCCGGCACGATGCGATCGACCATGCTCGACGGAAAGGCGACCTGGTTCGCGATATGGTCGGCGATTCTGGTGTCGCCTCCAGTGGTAGACCTGGCATCGCGCAGCTTGGCGAATTCGGTCAGCAGCCGATGCAGCGTGGCGCCGTTGGCCGGCAGGTTGTCGCAGCACAGCACGGTGAAGGGCGGGGTGCCGGCGGCCAGTCTGCGGGCAAGCGCCTCGGCGAGGAAACCATGCGCCGTCCTCGGCATTTGCGGATTGGCCAGATCGTGGATGATGTCGGGATGGGCGGCGTCCAATCCGCCGCCCGCAGCCCTGAGATAGGCCTTTTCGGTGATGGTCAGCGTGACGATGCGGGTGCGTGGATCGGTCAGCGCGGCCAGCACCGCGCTGGGGTTTTCCGGCGCCACGAGCATCGACTGGATAGAGCCGATGACGCACAGCTCCTCCTCGCCACTGCTGCGGATCGCCAGCGTGTAGAGCCCGTCCTGCGGCGACAGCGCATCGCGCGTGTCGGGGCTGCGCAAGGAGACGCCTGTTATGCCCCAGTCCGTTTCGCCCGCCGCCAGGCACTCGTCGACATAGGCGGCCTGATGGGCGCGATGGAAGGCGCCGACGCCGAGATGCACGATGCCCGGAGCAATGCGGCCGCGGTCATATGCAGGGATTTTGGTCCCGGCGGGCAGCTTGCGTAGCGTGGCGTCGGACAGATGGCTTCTGGTCATCAGCATACCGGGGCTGGGGGCTGTGGATGACAGGCGGGGTAACACCTGTTTGCGCCTGCCGCAAGGATGCCGCTTTGCCAACGCACATTGACATCGCTCTGGCCCGAACGTACCGCTACCCAGACTGGAGGAGCCGCTTTCCCCATGGTCGCGCTGACCGATCCGGACCTGCTGTTTCCACCCGAAGCGCATTCGCGCTCGCTTGCCCGCGACCTCTACGCCGGCATCAAGGACCTGCCCATCGTCAGCCCGCACGGCCACACCGATCCGCGCTGGTATGCGCTGAACGAGCCGTTTCCGGATCCGGCGCAACTGCTCATCGTGCCCGACCACTACATCTTCCGCATGCTGTTCAGCCAGGGCGTGCGGCTGGAGGATCTCGGCGTGGCCAGCCTGGATGGCGCGCCGGTGGAAACAGACGGCCGAACGATCTGGCGGCGCTTCGCCGAGCATTATTACCTGTTTCGCGGCACGCCGACCCGGTTGTGGTTCGACCATGTGCTGGCGCATCTGTTCGGCATCGAAGAGCCGCTGGATGCCACGACGGCCGACCGCCACTACGATACGATCGCGACGGTGCTGCAGTGGGAGAATTTCCGTCCGCGCGCCCTGTTCGAGCGCTTCAACATCGAGGTCATCGCCACGACCGAAGGCGCGCTTGACGATCTCGAATGGCACAAAATGATCCGCGACAGCGGCTGGGAGGGCCGCGTCGTCACCGCCTATCGGCCGGACGCGGTCGTCGATCCCGATTTCGAAGGGTTTTCGGCCAATCTCGACCGGCTTGGCGAGATCACCGGCTGCGACACCGGCAGCTGGGCCGGTTACCTCGACGCGCATCGCCAGCGGCGCGCCTTCTTCAAGAGTTTTGGCGCGACTTCGTCGGATCATGGCCATCCGACGGCGGAGACCGCCAATCTCTCCGACGCGGCGGCGCAGGAGCTGTTCAACCGCATCCGCCGCGGCTCGCAGGATGAGCGCGAGCGCAAGCTGTTCCGCGCCCAGATGCTGACCGAGATGGCCAAGATGAGCCGGGATGACGGGCTGGTGCTGCAGATACATCCCGGTTCCTGGCGCAATCATTCGCCTTCTGTCTTCCAGAGGTTCGGCCGCGACAAGGGTTTCGATATCCCGACGCGGACCGATTATGTGACGGCGCTGAAGCCGCTGCTCGACTGCGTCGGGCTGGAGCGTGACCTGACGGTGATCCTCTTCACGCTCGACGAGAGCAGCTACGCGCGCGAGCTGGCGCCGCTGGCCGGTGTTTACCCGGCGTTGAAGCTCGGCCCCGCCTGGTGGTTCCACGACAGTCCGGAAGGCATGCGCCGGTTTCGCGAGATGACGACGGAGACGGCCGGCTTCTACAACACTGTCGGCTTCAACGACGACACGCGTGCCTTTCCCTCGATCCCGGCTCGCCATGACGTGGCGCGGCGAGTCGACTGTGCGTTCCTGGCGCGCCTCGTCGCCGAGCATCGGCTGCGCGAGGACGAGGCGCATGAGCTGGCACGGGAATTGGCCCATACGCTGGCGAAAAAGGCGTACCGGCTTTGATGGCGGCGGCTCAAGATCCCAACGGCGGCGGCTGTTGGATCAGCATGACAGGCTGACATGAACAGCACCGGCATCGATCTCTCCGCCTTCAGCCTGGCCGGCAAGCGCATTCTGGTCACCGGCGCCAACACCGGCATCGGACAAGGCATTGTCCTCTCGATCGCGCGCGCCGGCGGTGTGGTGATCGGCGTCGGCCGTTCGTCGATGGACGAGACGGCGAGCAAGGTCGCGGCCATCGGTGCCAGGTTCGAGACGGTGAGCGCCGACCTTGCCGACACGGCGACCGCCGGTCCTATGCTCGATCGGGTCTGGGACGAAAGCGGGCCGCTCGACGGGTTGGTCAACAATGCCGGTATCATCCGACGCGCCGATGCGGTCGATCTGACCGAGACCGACTGGGACGATGTCATGGACGTCAATTTGAAGACGGTCTTTCTGCTTTGCCAGTCCTTCGCCAGGCGCGCCCTTGCCGACGGTCGCCGGGGCAAGATCGTCAACATCGCCTCGGTGCTGAGTTTCCAGGGCGGCATCCGCGTCGCCTCCTACACCGCCTCGAAACATGGCGTGCTCGGGATCACCCGGCTGCTCGCCTGCGAATGGGCGGCCAAGGGCATCAACGTCAACGCCATCGCGCCGGGCTATGTCGAGACCAACAACACGCAGGCGCTGCGTGCCGACCCTGACCGCAGCGCCGCCATTCTCGGCCGCATTCCGGCGGGGCGGTGGGGCGAGCCTTCCGATATTGGCGATGCCGCCGTCTTCCTTCTGGCCCGGGCTTCCGACTATATGCATGGCGCGGCGGTGCCGGTGGATGGCGGCTGGCTGGCGCGATGAGGGGGACGACGATGACGAAGCCCAAGATCTTCGCGCATGCCGGCGAGGGGGCGTGGACGCCGACGCCGGATGGCAACAGGCGGCGCGTTCTCCTCTCCACCGATGAGCTGATGCTGGTCGAATTCGGCTTTGACAAGGGTGGTGTCGGCGCCTTGCATTCGCATCCGCATGTCCAGGCAAGCTACGTCGCCGAGGGCCGCTTCGAGGTGACCATCGACGGCCGGACGGAAATCCTCGAGGCCGGCGGCAGCTTCATCGTGCCGTCCGGCCTGGTGCACGGCGTCAAGGCACTGGAAGCGGGACGGCTGGTCGACAGCTTTACGCCGCCTCGGGCTGATTTTCTTGCTCTAAATCAAAGAGATAGCGCATAATGTCGTCCGAAAACCGCTTCACACTTTTCGGCATCGTGCTTTAGCCGACGACTTGCCTAGCCAAATCGGGGAGATCGAGTGCGGGCGAATGACCCGCGCCCCAAAAGAGGCGCGGGTTGTTGCCTGGGCGCTTGTGGCGCCGCGGTACTCAAGACATGACCGCAGGATGTGAAGCCTGCCGCATCGTGGTGAAGATAAGCTTAATGAGCCGTACAACCGATGGCTGCCTTCGGTCAGGTGATGTGCCGGAGCAGGCCGAAAAGCCGCTCGAACGTCTTGCCGTAGGGCGGGCGCAGCAGGGCGCCGGCGCTCAGGCGCGACTGCAGGAAAACCGGCTTCTCCTTGCTGAAGGTGCGGAATCCCCATTCGCCGTGATAGGCGCCCATGCCGCTGGCGCCGACACCGCCGAAGGGCTGGTTCTCCTGCACCAGGTGCAGCATGCAGTCGTTGATGGTGACGCCGCCGGCGACGGTCTCGCGCAGGATGCGCTGGCGGTTGGTGCTGTCTTTGCCGAACCAGTAGAGCGCCAGCGGCCGGTCGGCCTGGTTCACATGGCTGATCGCCTCGTCGATGGTGGCGTATTCGATGATCGGCAGCACCGGACCGAAAATCTCTTCGCGCATCAGCCGCAAATCCGGGCCGGCATTGCTGACCAGGGTCGGCAAAAGCTTGCGGCTCGCGGCGCCGAAGTCTTCGCCGGCCGGGTTGATTTCGACGACATCGGCACCGGCATCGCGGGCTTCAGCGATCATGGCGCGCAGGCGCTGAAAATGCCGTTCGCTGATGATGGCGGTATAGTCGGGGTTGTCGCGCAAGGTGGGGTAGAGCTGCGCCACCGCGGTCGCGAGTTTGGCGGCGACCGTGCCGGCCTGCCCCTTGGGCACCAGCAGATAGTCCGGCGCGATACAGGTCTGCCCGGCATTGAGCAGCTTGCCATAGGCGATGCTGGCTGTTGCCGCATCGAGATCGCAGGAGGGGTCGAAGATCGCCGGCGATTTGCCGCCGAGTTCGAGCGTGACCGGGGTCAGGTTGGCGGCGGCGGCGATCGCGACCTGGCGGCCGACCGCGGTCGAGCCGGTGAACAGCAGGTGATCGAAAGGCTTCGACACGAAAGCCTTGCCCATCTCGGCATCGCCGGTGATGACGCTCAACTCGTCCGGGGCGAAGTGCTCGCCGGCCAGTCTGGCGAGCAGCGCCGAGAAGGCCGGCGTCAGTTCGGAGGGCTTGACCAGCACGCGGTTGCCGGCGGCGAGCGCTGCCGTGACCGGCGCGACGGCAAGCTGGAACGGGTAATTCCACGGCGAGACGATGCCGACGACACCCAGCGGCTGCGGCAGGAGGCGATTGCGGCCCGGCAGGAACGGCAAGGTGGTGGCGACACGACGTTCCCGCATCCAGCCGCTCAGATGAGACAGCGTGTGGCGGATGCCGGCGCGCACGACAAACAGTTCGGCCAGCCGCGTCTCATGCGCCGAGCGGCCACCGAAGTCGGCGTCGATCGCGGCGCAAATGTCCGCCTCATGGTGCTCGGTCAGCGCCAGCAGGCGCTTCAGGCGGTCTTTCCGCACGCTTGGATCCGGAAAGGGCTGCTTCTCGAAGGCGGCGCGCTGCAGCCGGAACCGTTCGCCGAGGACATCCTGTCTCACCTGCAGCATCGCGCCCTCCCTGGCTCGTCCGACCAAGCTTACATCCTGGCGCGGGAGGGAATCCAGCGGGGGTGCAGGTGTCGCCGGGGAAGGTGTGCCTTCGCCGGCCACGGCCAATCAGTCCGCCGTCAACATGGATGACTGTTCCGGTTGTGTTCCGAGGGCAGCTGCGCTACTCCAAGGCACCACGCGGAGAGCATCTTGATCGATTCCCACATCCTCTCCCATCCCCGAAAAATCGCTTCTCGTCCGGTGTCCGCCTGATGTCGGCACAGGCTGCGAGTGTTCGGGCGGAGGATCCCAAGCGGCGCGTCCTGAAGGACGTGTTCGGCTTCGATGATTTCCGCCCCGGCCAGGCCGATGTCATCGACGCGCTGCTCTGCGGGCGCCATGTGCTGGCGGTCATGCCGACGGGTGCGGGCAAATCGCTCTGCTACCAGGTGCCGGCGCTGGTCATGGGCGGGCTCGCCCTGGTCGTGTCGCCGCTGGTGGCGCTGATGCAGGACCAGGTCGCCGCCTTGCGGCTGGCGGGCGTCGGCGCCGATACGATCAATTCCTCGCTCGACCGCGAGGCAAATGTCGCGGCCTGGCGCCGCGTGGCATCAGGCCAGACGCGGCTGCTCTACCTGGCGCCGGAACGGTTGATGACCGAGCGCATGCTCGAGGCGCTTTCCAGGCTCGAGGTCAGCCTGGTCGCCATCGACGAGGCGCATTGCATCTCGCAATGGGGGCCGGCGTTCCGGCCCGAGTATGAGGACCTGTCGCGGCTGCGGCACATCTTCCCCAACGTGCCAATCATCGCGGTGACGGCGACGGCGGATGAGAGCACGCGCAGCGATATCGAGGCACGGCTGTTCGCCGAGCGGGTCGAAACGCTGGTGCTGGGGTTCGACCGTCCCAACATCAAGCTCGCCATCGAATCCAAGCAGGACAGCAAGCGGCAATTGCTGCGTTTCATCGAGCGCCACCCAGGCAAGAGCGGCATCGTCTACTGCCTGTCGCGCAAGAAGACGGAGGAGATGGCGGCCTTCCTCGAGAAGAACGGCGTCACCGCGCTCGCCTATCATGCCGGGATGAGCAAGGAGGCGCGCGAGGCCAATCAAAACGCTTTCATGACACTGTCCGGTGTCGTCATGGTGGCGACCATCGCCTTCGGCATGGGCATCGACAAGCCCGACGTCGCCTATGTCTTCCACACCGACATGCCGGGCAGCCTGGAAGCCTATTATCAGGAGATCGGTCGCGCCGGCCGCGACGGGCGCAAGGCCGAAGCGCATATGCTCTATGGCCTAGGCGACATCCGCATGCGGCGGCTGTTCATCGACGACGAGGATGCAGCGGTGGAGCACAAGAAGCGCGCACATCGCCGGCTCGACACGCTGATCGGCTATTGCGAGACGGCGCAGTGCCGGCGCCAGGTGCTGCTTGGCTATTTCGGTGAGGATGCCTCGCCTTGCGGCAATTGCGACAATTGCCTCGACCAGGTGCCGCGCGCCGATGGCGGCGCGGAAGCGCGCATCATCCTGGCCGCGGTCGCGCAGAGCGGCGAGCGCTTCGGCGCCGCCCATGTCATTGACATCCTGCTTGGCCATGAGACCGAGAAGATCCTTGCCCGCGGTCACCAGAAGCTCGCCAGCTTCGGCAGCGGCGCGGCGCACAAGAAGGATCTCCTGACATCGCTGATCCGGCAGCTCGTCGCCGGCGGGTTCCTGGAACCGGACCCTAACGGCCATGGCGGCCTCGCCATCGCCGAAAAGGGTCATGCGCTTGGCCGGGGCGAACTGCCGTTCCACTACCGTGTCGAGATGCGCAGCCGCGCCTTGCGCAAGATGCGGGCGGCCGAGGGTTCGGGTGCCGAAGGCGTCGACGCCTCGCTGCTGGCCACGCTCAAATCCCTGCGGCTGCGCCTGGCCAAGGAACGCCAGGTGCCGGCCTATGTGGTGTTTTCCGACCGGACGCTGATCGACATGGCCGAACGCCGCCCGCGCGACCTCGACGCCTTCGCCGAGGTCAATGGCGTGGGAGGGGCGAAGCTCGAGGAATTCGGCCAGGTTTTTCTGAGTGCGATCGCGGCGCATCGGGCGGGTGGGGCGGGCTGAAGGCGACACGCCTCAAGTGGACGCACTCCGGCGTCGGACGGCAGCGTTGCGCCACTTGCCGGCGTCAGCACCTCAAGGCGCGAACGTCTGTTGTGATGCCTACCCGATACAAAAGCACCGCCACGGTGGCGTCAATCGGTTACACAGGTCAGGAAATATCTCCGACCTTCTGGGAGGAGTGGCGTTTCAACGTCCCCAGAGGCTGCGTGGGCGTGTCGTCGGTTGGCTGTTGGCGCGGCGACCGGAGCGCTCCACGCCTCGCAAGCGGAAAAGCGAAATCTTGTGAAGGCAAGGTCAAGCCGCGTTCTACGTTCTGTATCGGCGACCGGCGGAGACTGGGAGAGATGGATACCATGCACGGGAGGCGCCTGGAAGTTGGCAGGACATGGATGCGGGGCGGCCCGCGTGCAGGCGCTTGGCTGAGTGGTGAAATGACCACGCAGCGGCACCTCGCAGCGATCCTGGCCTGCGACGTGGTCGGCTATTCGCGGCTGACGGAGCGCGACGAGCGCGGCACGCTCGAGCGGCTGAAGATCTACCGCAAAGACCTCCTCGAACCGCTGGTCTGCGAGCACCAGGGTCGGATCGTCAAGCTCACCGGCGACGGCATGCTGTGCGAGTTCGCGAGCGTCGTTAACGCGGTGACCTCGGCGATGGCGATCCAGCAGGCCCTGGCAGAACACGAGGCGGAGACGGCCGAGGAAGAGCGGATACGCTTGCGCATCGGCATCAATCTCGGCGACGTGGTCTGCGAGGAGGACGGCGACCTCTACGGCGACGGGGTCAACATCGCCGCTCGCCTCGAAAGCATCGCCGATCCCGGCACCGTGGTCGTCTCGGGCACCGCCTACGACCACCTTCAAGGCAAGCTCGACTGCGGCTTCACGCCGCTCGGCGACCTGCGCCTCAAGAACATCGAGCGGCCTGTGCGCGCTTACCGCGTCGAGACCGACGCCAGCGCCTCGGTGGCTGCACCGCCTGCCCTGCCCGAGAAACCCTCGATCGCGGTTCTGCCTTTCACCAACATGAGCGGCGACCCCGACCAGGAATACTTCGCCGACGGGCTGGTGGAGGATATCATCACGGGATTGAGCCGGGTGAACTCCTTCTTCGTGATCGCCCGCAACTCGTCCTTCACCTACAAGGGCCGGGCGGTGGACCTACGCCAGGTCGGGCGCGAGCTGGGCGTCCGCTACGTGCTCGAAGGCAGCATCCGCAGAGCAGGATCGCGGGTACGCATCAGTGGGCAATTGGTGGACGCGATCAGCGGGCACCATGTCTGGGCGGACCGCTTCGAGGGCGACTTGAGCGACATCTTCGACCTGCAGGACAAGGTGACCGAGAGCGTCGTCGGCGCTGTCGAGCCGAGCATCCGGCTGCAGGAGATCAAGCAGGCGCGCATGAAGCCGACCGACTACATCAGCGCCTACGACCTCTACCTGCGCGCGCTGCCGCGCTTCTACAGCATGACGCGCGAAGGCTTTGCCGACGTGCGCCGGCTCACCAACGAGGCGCTCAGCATCGACCCTGGCTTCAACTTGGCAAAGGGACTCGGCGCCTATATCCGCAGCCTGTCCGTGAGCCAGTGCTGGCACGAGCCCGACGATGTCCGAGTCGCCGTGCGCATGGCGCGCGAGGTCCTGGCGGAAGCGCGCGACGACCCGACGAGCCTGCGCTTCGCCGCGCAGGTGATCGCCTACAGCGCGAAGGACTACGAGATGGCGCTGGGCGCGATCGAACGATCCCTGCTGCTCAACCCCAATTCGGCCCAAGGCCATACCGGCAGCGGCTGGGTGAACGCACATTCCAGCCGCCCGCTCGTCGCGATCGAGCACTTTCACAGGGCAATGCGGCTGAGCCCGGTCGACCCCGAGAAGGGCATCGCGCTCTCCGGCATCGGGATGAGCTACCTGATGCTCGAGCGCTACGAGGAAGCGCTGGCATGGGGAGAACGCGCGCTGCATGAAATGCCGAACTACGGCTCCTCGCACCGGGTGGTGATCATGGCGCTGGTCAAACTCAACCGGCTGGACGAGGCGCAGGCGGCGGCGCGGCGGCTGATGGAGGCGTTTCCGACCTACACGCTCACCCTGCAGAGACAGATCAACCCGTGGCTGGACAAGGTGTTCGCCGAGCGTTACGTCGAGGCGCTGGGCATCTCCGGCGTGCCGGCGTGATCGTCGCGCCTGCTTGTCCGAGGATTGAGCGCCTAGGGCAGCCGTGAACAGCCGGCGATCACTCTGTTGGGTTCGCGTCGAACTTCCGTGCGGCACCGCCTGCGACCTCATAGCTCTCGCCTAAATTCATGTGTATAGGTCGGCGAGGCTGGAGGACGGAATTTGCCGGTAGAAGCAACAGATCAATGGTCGGTATTGTTGCCAGTCATTGTCGGCGGCGGGTTGGCTCTTCTAGGCGTTGCGGTTGGACCGGCAATTACTCAGTGGCTTGAATCCCGCTCGGCTAGCCGAGCAACGCGGATTCAGCGCTTTGAAGAACTGTTCGGATTGCTGCAGCAGCACGACGAATGGATGAATCTGAAGACCCGGATAAATGCATTTGGCGAAAAGCATGAATTGCCGTCAGAGCCGCTTGCCAAGGCGTTCGCCATCTCGGCCATATACTTCCCCGAGTTCCTCCCGGAATTGCGAAAACTCGATTTTGTCACATCCAACTATGGGGTGTGGACAAATGAAGCTGCGATGCGTCGCCTGGCGGGGAAGATGAGCACTATCAACGATGGCTTTGACGATGCCAACCAGCCATATGCAAGAGCTCTGAATGAAATGCGCGATCGCTTGATTGAATATGGCGTCTCCCGCAAGACACGGGTTTAGCAAGCTTCGCCCCCGCAAGGGCGCGCTTGACGATTTCAGCCCCGGCAGCGACACGGCGCCGAGCCTATGGCTCGCTACAGGGCCAATCTTCAGGCCTCGTCAAGCCAGAAGGCAACTCGGTCCGGGCGTCTCCGCAAGCCATGTTGAGCTGCCACTGGGACAGACCCGCCGAATTGGAAAGATCGAGGCCCTCGATACGGGTCTGAAAGAAAAAAGCGCGGTCAAAGTCTATCGGCGCGGTGAACGTCGCTCCTCGGAAGTCCGCCCGCGCGAGATTGGCAAACGAAAAGCGGCTGCCGCTGATATCGGCGTCATGGAACTGCGCTCGCCCCAATTCCGCCTTTGTGAAATCAACATTGGTCAGATTGGCGTCCTGGAAATTCGAGCGCTGTACTTCCGCGCCCGTAAACACAGCGCCCTGCGCGTCCATATGGCTGAAGTCGGTCCTGTAGGCCTCGATTTTGTCGAACCGGGCGCCTTTGGCGGTCGAGTCGGCCAGGGAAGCACGCACAAGCGTTGCCTTTTCAAAATTTGCCGCAAGGAGATTGCTGTTCCTCAGGTCGGTCGAAGTGAAATCAACACCGATCAGGTTCGCCCCGCTCAGGTCCTGTCCTTTTAGGATGAGAAGCTTTTTGTCACAGTCCTGCCAATTGACGCCAGGCGTCGCGGCTGCGTCGCAAGTTTGAGCGGCAGTGGCGTTCTGCCAAGCAAATACAATGCAAACCGCTAGAACCAAGCCGGATGTGCCGTGAGCTCTGGTTCGCCTCAAAGTCATTGTTGCTGGACCTCTGCTACTCGCCGACAATCAACCTTACCACATCTGCTGACACTCGAAAGCGACGGCGTTTTGCCCGCTAATCCCGCTGGTCCCCACCGCCAAATGAAAAGCCCGCCACCGTTGAGGCAGCGGGGCTAAAATGGTGGGCGTCGGAGCCCGGCGGGTAGCGCTCAGGGTCGTAGTGCGACGGCGAGACGAGCATGAAATCGTCTTGAGTGCGCACAGGGATCATTCCGAAGTTGTTGCGGTAAGCGTGGTGGAACGGCAGGACGATCATGTCGTTGCTCGGCTTAATCGCCGCTGGTAGCCGATCGGCGCTCGGATCGAGCAGGGTCATATGCCGCTCCTCACAAGCACTTCCTGCGATTCCAGATCGTCGGGCCACATGACGGTTTCGCCATTAGTCGCCAGGGCATAATCCCTCTAGATCGTCGCCGTCCTCCAGATCGCAATTGTCGAGCTCAAGATCATCGATGCAACCCAGCGACGGCTCGTCGTCTGCTGTCTCCTGCAGGTCGCAATCGACCTCCATGAGATCGAGCGCGGTGATCAGCGAGATGGCGCGGTCCAGAAGGTCGTTGAGGCGCTTCTCGACAGACTGGCGCCATTGGCGCGGGTCCATACCCTTCGGCATTCCAAGGGGCTTCAGAATGGGCGTGTGGGCGTTCATAGGCCATGCTCCCTCACAAGGAACGCGAGTGCGGATTCCAGCGTGTTCTCAGCGGGAGAGCAGAGAATGCAATTCTCGCGAAGGGTGTAGCGGATTGCCTCTGCCACGCCGCGAAGGCTCGTTGCCGGTGGGCATTCATGCCAAAGTCTGTCGTGCGCCGGCCCATAGGTCGCTGTGACGAGAGCTTCCTCGTTGTCCCTAGTTATCTGACCTTCGGGAATAGCCATAAAGTCGGCCATCCACGCATGGTATGCCGCCATTGCGTCGACCAGCGGGTCGGAAACCGGTACCTGCTGTGGCGCTGCCGTGGCGGCTCCTACGGCCGGAACGGTTGCGATTGCCCCAACAAGGATGGTTCGGCGTGAAAATCTGCCGATAATGATCTGGTTTTTGGTCGGTGAAGCGCCATGCGTTCCAAGTCTCCTTCGGTTGCGGTTCCTTGGGAAACGCATTGGGAAGGAGGCAAATGGCGATGACAGATAGTCTGTCAAATCAATCAGTTAGGCGAGAAATCTGGCGGAGAGGGAGTCCGCCTCAAGATATACCCCAGGATCGTTCGTGATGGTTTGGGTCGTATTTTAAGCCGCTGATAACAAGCGTTTTTTCAAGAAACATGTCCGCTGGCGTTCGGTCGTGTTTGCCTCTTTCCGCCAGTTTGGTTTATGGTTGCCTTTATGTTTCTAGGAGGCGGGCCATGACGGCAAAGGCGAAAATCACGACAGACAAGGCGCTGGCGGTGCTTGCCGGTCCGGGCGAAATCTATTCTGACAGCATCAAAGGCACCGGGCTTTATCTGTTTGTCACCAAGACAGGCACCCGGCGGTGGGTTTTCATTTACAGCCGCCACGGTAAGCGCCGCGAACTGGCGCTCGGGGTAGTCGATGGCCCCAAGGGTATTTCCTTGAAAGACGCTCGCAACCAAGCCCGTGCGTATCAGGCAACGCTCGCGCAAGGTGGTGATCCCTGGGACGACGCGCGCCGCGAAAAGGAACAGCAAATCAAGGCGCAGACGTTCGGCGAATTCGCGGATACGTTTATTGCGGAACAGGCCAAGGGCTTCCGAAACGCGAAGCACATTGCGCAGTGGAAAATGACGATGAAGGTGTACGCGAAGCGCCTTCAACGCCTCCCCCTCGACGGGATCGAAACGGCCGACGTGCTGGCCGTGCTGCAACCTGTCTGGACGGCGAAACCCGAAACTGCGAAGCGGACACAGGGCCGTATTGAACGCATTCTTGACGCGGCAAAGGCGCAAGGTTTGCGCAAGGGGGAGAACCCGGCTCGATGGCGCGGCCACCTCGATAAGCTACTCTCTCGGCAGAGTAAGCTATCGCGCGGGCATCACGCCGCGCTTCCTTATGCGAGTGTTCCCGCCTTCGTAGCCAAATTGCGCAAGTCTGACGCGGTGTCCTCGCTGGCACTGGAATTCCTCATCCTGACAGCCGCTCGCACCGGGGAAGTGATCTTGGCCCGCTGGAACGAAATCGACGCGATTAACGCCGTGTGGACGGTTCCCGCCGCGCGGATGAAAGCCGGACGCGAGCATCGTGTCCCGCTGTCAGCACGCGCGCTGGAAATCCTAAACGCCGTAGTTCCTGTCCGCACTGCGCCTGACGGCTTCATCTTCCCAGGGGCCAAAGAGGGCAAGGGGCTCTCCCAAATGGCGCTGGCTATGATGCTGCGGCAATGCGGGGAAGATGACGTGACGGTGCACGGCTTTCGGTCGGCGTTTCGGGATTGGGCGGCGGAGGAAACCGACGCTCCTCGCGAAGTCGCCGAAGCGGCGCTGGCCCACGCGGTAGGCGACGCGACAGAGCGTGCATATCGTCGTGGCGACGCGTTGGCGAAGCGACGTGTGTTGATGGATGCTTGGTCAGCGTTCTGCACCTGACAAGTCTTGTCAGCGCTGACAGGACTTGCCAGCACTGACAAATCACAGCGAAGCAACAGATGGTGTGTCTCGTACAATAGACAGTTGTTCCAGTCGAAGTCCTGCATCGCTTTTTCGGCCGCTCTGTGAAATAACGTAAGCATCCAAATCAATACAAAAGGATGCAATTTGAAGATGCTTACCAAATTCGAGGCTCGCGCACTGGCCATTCCTGATTTCGCCCGCTGGGCGTCGATAGGCCGGTCGAAGATTTACCAGGAAATACAATCGGGGCGTCTAAAAGCCCGGAAGATCGGCGGACGGACTGTGATCGCGATCGAAGATGCACGCGACTGGTTTGACGCCAACGCAAAAGAAATTGGCGCGGCGCGCGACTGAGCTCAATCCAGGAAAAAACCCATGACCCCAACACCGGAACGGCAAGACGCTATTCCTACCGATCTCGGCAAAGTGAATGGCCTCGGAGCGACCCAAGACGAGTTGCTTTTTTACCTCCGCCAATACCCCGATGCGATGGTTTCGGGTATCGAACTCTCCACAATTCTTGGCTTTCGTGCTGACGAACACGCGGCCTTTTTTGGTCCAGGGCCAGCGCGCGACGCGCTTTTGCGGGAAGAACCAATCTTCTCTCCACGCGAAGTTAGCTTTCTCATTAACAATAAACTTAATGACCTCGCCGAAACCATCCGGCGGGAGCTTCAATACCCCCTCGGGGTGAGTGTGAGTTTTCTCGACGAAGACCTGAGCGAGGTTTTGAAAGCTCTGGCGCACCACACACTCCACCCCGCCACGGCGCTATGGGTCTCGCGGAGCCCCGTCCTTGGAGATAACGACATGCCGTGGGGGCTTTACTACAGCAACGAGGAAGCGGGTGCCCCGCGCCGCCTCGTAGCGTCTTTCGTCATCTTGAACACGCACAAGCCAAGGCGTGAACGCTGACAGCCTGACAAGCGCTGAAGGCCGACAACGCGTCGTCGGCCTTTTGCCCAAGCGCCATGTTTTCCAGCCCTCCGAGGGGCTTGCTAACACGGGCTTTCCTAAAAAGGGCTGTCCTCCACCCCCTGGCAGCTCCCTGACCGCCTGACAACCCGCCTGACGCGGGGGCTTGCTCTCCCAGTTACCCCTATTCCCTGACAACCCCTGCCGAATGGCAACCCCGCCGGACGGCAACCCCACGAAAGCCTGACATGCCTGACAGCATTACTGTCTTGAAAGAACACACCGGCCGCCGCCTCGCGAAGAAACACGTCTATCATGCTGGGGCGTGGGCGACGGAAGCATTCGCGGACCCGAAATGGTTCACCTTTGAGCAAGCCCCTGTCGGCGACATCGATGACCTTGCGCGGGTGCTTATGGAAACGGCGGCGGACCCTTCGAAGACGGTAATTCGCGGTGAACCGAACGGGAGCGCTTTTGAGAGCGTGGCGCAGAGGGGTAGGACCCGCCGGCTCAATGCGCATTTCGATGACAAGCCGCGTCATTGGGTGTGTGTCGATATCGACAAGTTTCCCGGCCCGGAGGAGATGGACATTCGGAGGGAGCCGGAGGAAATGCTGTCATGGCTC
Source organism: Mesorhizobium japonicum MAFF 303099 (assembly GCF_000009625.1). Classification (NCBI taxonomy): domain Bacteria; kingdom Pseudomonadati; phylum Pseudomonadota; class Alphaproteobacteria; order Hyphomicrobiales; family Phyllobacteriaceae; genus Mesorhizobium; species Mesorhizobium japonicum. The sequence continues at coordinate 3,229,153 of NC_002678.2, read as the reverse complement.
CTCCGCACACAGTTTCCCGAAGAGTTCCAGAACGTCCGCGCGGTGTGGCAGCTATCATCGAGCGCGGGTGTGAAGGGTGGCGTAAACATCATCAATATGCACGTCTGGTTTTGGCTTGACCGGCCGCTCGGCGAGGCGGAGTTGAAGGCGTGGCGCTCTATGCGGGGCTTCCCGGCCGACCCCCGGCTCTTCCTCCGCGTCCAAATCCACTACACGGCAAACCCCGTTTTTCAGGGTGCTAGCGATCCCTGCGGCGCCCGTTGGGGCTGGCTGGAGGGGGCAAGGGACTTCGTGTCGGTCCCATCAATCGGCCTCGCGAATGAGGCTCCCCGTGGCGAGGGAACAGGGTGGGGTGACATCGTGTCAGGCGACAGCGTTGAGGAAATCCTCGCTCAGATGGGCGAGGGGGAAGAACACCTGAAAGGCTTTCATGCTGTCATCTTGTCGGCGGGTATGCATTGGGCAAAGGCCACTCCCCCGTCGCGGTGGGAAGCGGAAATGCCGGCCCTCAAAGAGATGATCCGCAAGGCCGCCCGGAGCGCTCCGCGCACACGGTCTTTGCAGGACATTGAAGAGCGCTACCTGACAGACGGCGAGTTGGACCGCATTATCCGGGGAGCGACGCAGCGCGTCGTGAAGCTCTACGCGGATATGGACGAAGCGCCCGCCGAAGCGGATTACCCGTTGGAACTCCCCCTCGCAGAGGCGGAAAAGGTGCTTGAAGATGCCGCCCGTGATTTCTTCGCGGAGGTGTTGGAGCCGGAAGGTGGAACTCCTATCCATCACGCCGCCTTGCTTGCGACCCCCGGCCTCGGGAAGACCGAACGGACGTTGCGCGCGGCGGCGGCCTACGCCGAGCACTTCGCTGGGGAAGGCGGAAAGCGGCTTCACGTTTTCGTGCCTGACAACACCCTCGCGGCGGAGGTGGAGGTACGCGCCCGCGCCCTTTTCCCTGACAGCGTCAACGTTCGCTCCCACCGTGGCCGTACCGACGAAGTGCGGGGCGAAATGTATTGCCACCCCGACATGCGCGCTCACGCGGGCGTGGTTGAGGAGCTAGGTGGAAACGTCGCCGATATGGTGTGCAAGACCTGCCCCTTCAAAGCCGGTTGCGGCTGGGTTGCTCAACGGAACGACAAGAAGGCGCCTGGAGTGGTGGTCATGCCATCCGCCTACCTGACACAGAACACCGCCCGCAACTGCGACATGGCTGTCATTGACGAAGCCTTCATCCAATCACTCGACACAGGGGTCACGGTCGATCCGGCAAAGCTCCTCGCGGCGGGTGACATCGACCTGCCGGAATGGGAGCGCGATTGGCAGGAAGGCACTCTGAAGCGCCTCGAAGCGATCGATAGCCTCGCAAAAGCTCGCCAGAAGCTCTATGACGCGATGGGCGGCGGCAAACATGTCCCTACCCCTGCCCAACTCCGCGACGCCGGCTTGACCGAAGGCACAGCGGAACTCGCGAAAGACATCGAATACGGCCGCGCCGACGCGATCAAGACGAAGCTCAAGGAATTCCTCGCGGACGGGCTGACCGGTGACGCCCTCCGGGCCGCGCTCGCCTCTGTCCGCGCCCGTTTCAAAGACGCGGGGAGCAACGCGCGGGTGTGGGGTACGATCAAAGCGCAACTCTCCCCCGACATCATGACAGCCCGGCCCGACAAGCCCCTCAACGGCTGGCGGGTAACCTATTCCGCGAGCGGCGCCCAGCTTCAGGTCGGATATCGGAAGCGGCTCAAGATCGCCGACCAACCCGTGCTCGCGATCGACGCAACCGGCGATGCACGTTTGCTGAAACTCGCCCTCCCCAACCTCCGCCCTGAAGACGTGACCCGCGTACATGCGCAAGCGCCTCATATGCGCGTGGTGCAGGTGGTCGATCGCGCGAACAGCAAGACGGCTCTTGTTGGCTCCGAACGCGTCCGGGATACCCGCGAACGGGCGGACGCCCGGGCAAGGCGTCGCGACGGTATCGTTGGCAGGGTACTCGCCCTCACCGCCCCTTACAGGAAGGCAGGGCTGATTTCCTACAAGGCTTTGGAGGAGAGTGAGCAAGCAGCCGACGCGGCACGCCGTCGCGGCGAGGGGCGTCTGTTGCTAGGTCATTACGGCAACCTCCGGGGGCAAAATGGCTGGCAGGTTGTAGACGTTCTCGCGGTGGTAGGGCGCGTGGTGCCCGCTGGGGATGTTCTGGAAATGCTCGCGAGTGGGCTGTTCTATGATCAGCCGGAAGCGGTGCCCGCGAAGACCGAACCTGGCATTCAGCGGGGGTGGGGCCATTACCGCATGCGGGCGATCGCGGGCACCCCCTTTTGCGTCTCTAACGAGACCTTGGTTCACGCGCATCCTGTCGTGGAGATGGTTCGGAGGCAAATCACCGAAGCGGAACTCGTGCAGGCAGTCGGAAGGGCGCGGGGGGTTCGTCGCGGAGCAGGTGACGCGGTCGTCGTATGGTTGCTAACGGACGTGCCACTAGACACGGTGCTGATTGATGATTTGGTCACGTCGGGTGAACTCGCGGGCATGGTGTCTTTGCGCGATCGGCTCTTAGGGGAGTTTGGGGTGTTCCCGCACAATGCGCGGCACGCGTTCAAGTTCTTCCCTGACGAGTGGCCGAGTGAGGAAGCGGCGCGGAAGGAATACCAGCGCGCGAAGGGGGGAGAAACTGGGGACATCCCCTTAAGCGGACCTTCTATTATCCACTATAGGAAAGGGGATGTCCCCAGTTTCCCCTCCCGCGTGAAGTACCGGCCCAAAGGCGCTCGCGGGCCTCTCAGCACGATCGAATACGACCCGGCGCGTGTCCATGACGTTCGCGCATGGCTCGAAGCGCGGCTTGGCCCGCTCTCGCGATTTGAAATCGAACAGCAGGCGGAAACCGGTGAAATCCCGTCTACTCACCAACCTAACGTTGAGGAAACAGAACACATGCCACGTAAGACCAAGACCAAGACCACCGAACCGGCGCTAGAACCGGCCGAAAAGAAACCGCTGCCGGCCGCCACCCGCGAACAGATCGAGGCTGTCAAAGCCAAGCTCCGCGCGGGCGTATCCCCCACCGAAGCGATCAGGCAACTCCGGCCGCAGACTGTCCAACAGTGAACAATCTTGGTATCAGTCCCGCATCATGGTTTTAATATGAAAGGAAAATTCCGTGGCTAAACACCTCTGGAAACCCGGCGTCTCAGGCAACCCGAGCGGTCGCCCAAAAACACCCGAAGAAGTGAAGGAGATGCTCCGCGCCTTGACACCCAAGGCCGTGCAAAGGCTTGGTGAAGCGCTCGACGGCGACGACCAAAAGCTCCGCGTGACGGCGGCACAGGAAATTCTCAACCGTACGCTGGGCAAGCCCCACGCCACGTTTGACGTGAGGGCAACCGTTGACAACAGCCACGCTCATCTCCAGGCGCTTGTCTCGCTGACAGCGCTCGCTGCCTCTCCGAAGGTGGCCAAGGTGCTGACTGTCGACGCAACGCCCGCGCTACCCACGCCGCTTACAATCGAGAGTGACAGCTAACGCTTGGGAAAAAGGGCGCTGATCTACTGTTTCGCCAATGACTACCGCAGACGCGGTCAACGGCTTCCTCGGCCATGTCCCGCAGCACGCTTTTGATGGCACAGCCTCGCCGACATCCTCCGCTGCGCGAAATGGTGACCTCGCCCATCTGCAAGCGCGCTGGCGGCGGCCTATCTCGCGCTGCCCGTGGTGTTCTATTTCAAGGCGACCGGACTGCCGATCCCAGACCCTTCCGACGATAGGACTACACTGGCCGCCGCGTTCCTCATCGGCGTAAGCGCTATGTGGATCTCAGATATCCTGTTCGAGACGATTGTGCGAAAGTTCAGGCCGGAGGCGGCGAAATGAAGAAAAAGTACTCTTTATGTTTCCAGAATAGATCCAAGTGGTCGTAATCGGCTGCCAGCAACCGCATCAGGAAGCCCTTTAATTTTGTTGCAGACTTATTTACGATTCTTGGTAAGAGTGTGCGCTACCGAAGGCGGTGATGGGGGGGCTCTTGCCGATACCAGGCTTTAACGGCAATGGCTTGATGCCACCGTTCATTGGTGGTGACGCGACTTCGGCCAACCGATCGCCATACTTTACCCATATGACAGAAGTGGTTGAAACGTTTGGAACGACTGCCGAGCGGCGGTCTTTGCTGAGAAATCTGATCAGCTACCGCACACTGCTAGCCGAGGAAGGCTATGTGTCTGGGGTCCAATTCATCGACGGAAGCTTTGTGGAAAATATCGAGTTGGCTGCGAACCGGCCTCCGAGCGATATAGACGTGTTCAGCATTTTGAACCTGCCTTCCAAATATGTCGGTGCCGCACCTGAACTATTGCAACAGGGTGAAGCTTTTTGGCGCGACAGGGTTGCCAACCGCGAGCATAACAAGGAGCACCTGAAGCTCGACACATATGCACTGCTCGTAGAAGGGACGCCCCTTGGCGACATGCTGCAAGCGGTTATGTATTGGTATAGCTTGTTTTCGCATCAGAGAGACACCTTTGCCTGGAAAGGGTTTCTTGCAATCGTGGTAGACCCTGCCTCAGATCAGGCAGCCGCCGCCATGCTAGGGGAGGCATAATGCCGACGCTTCTCTCCCTTGAGTCGCTCGAAAGCGACCGGCAGTTTGTTGAGCGTCAGCGGAACGAGGCCGGCCAAGGAGCTTGGGGGACCTCCCGCTTAATGTGGGAAAATAGGCTTCGTGAGCTCGATCTGCGAATTGCTGAGTTGAAAGCCAAGAGCAATAGCTACGCCAGTGTGGCACTGATCTTTGATGGTTTGCCAGTGATCGGGCAAGGAGACATACGGCTCGATTTTTCGACGGACGCCCTGAATAGCTATCAGAGGATGATTTCGGTCGCGCTTGCGTCCCAGGCTGGCGAGGATCTCCCTGAGCGCGGCCCGATTAAGGGGGCAGGCAAGGGTAAGCTTTTCATTCGGGACCTGGTGAGAGGGTCCATGGGTTTCATGCTTGAGGAAATCGCACCAGATCAGCACGAACTTGTCGCCACCCCGCTGAAGCAGGCTGTGGAAAGTGCCACAGCGCTAATTGGAGCAATGACGAACGAGCAGTCAGATGAAACTTTCGACGACATTCTCGCAAACACGCAGCCGCGAATGATTGCGGCCGTGCAAAGGTTTACAAAAGTTTTGCAGGAAGCTGGCGCTAGCACCCGTATTGTTGGAGATGAGCACGCTCTCGCTCTGACAAATGCAGACGTCGGCATTCTCTACGAGCGCTTGAATGCGGTCGAGGTCACCGAGGAAACAGAATTGGTCGAAGGGACCCTCTTAGGTATATTGCCCGACGCTCACCAATTTGAATTGAGGCTTCAGGGTGATGCGGGGACGCTGAAGGGCAATGTCGCAGACGACCTTGCGGTTAAATACCTTGCCGATTTGCAGTTCAAGGATACACTACTCCTTAAGCCAGTACGAGCATCGATCACTTATATCCGGACGTCTCGCAACGGAAAATTGATCAAGGAACACAAGCTCCTCCAGAACCTGGTTCCACTGGTCTAAGGCCAAAAGCTATAGCCGAGGTATCAGTGTTGTCAGGCGGACTCCGCTATGAGCCTATAGACGCTGGCGCGCCCTATCTTCAATTCCCTGGCTATCTCGGTTGCGCCTTTCCCCTTATCGCGGAGGGCGCGCACCTGTTCCGCGTCGATTGAAGCCTTGCGGCCCTGATAAACGCCGGCGACCTTCGCCTTGGTGATGCCTTCCATCTGGCGCTCGCGGCGGAGATTGGTTTCGAACTCCGCGAAGACGCCCAGCATATCTAGGAAGGCTTTCCCGGCGGCCGTGCTGGTATCAATCGGCTGGTCTGTCGCTTGAAGGTGTGCGCCTTTCTCGCGAAGGCGGCGCATGATCGTCTGCAAATCGCCGACGCTCCGCGCAAGGCGGTCAATGCGCGTCACTACCAGGGTATCGCCAGCCCGGAGAAAATCAAGGAGCGTCGCCAGCTCTGCCCGCTTGTCCATGCTCGTGCCGCTCCGCTTTTCCGCGCGGATGACTTCGCACCCCGCCGCTTTCAACGTCGTGGTCTGGATTGATAAGTCCTGGTCGGTCGTGCTTACGCGGGCGTATCCGTATTTCATTGGTGCCGGCTCCGAATTGTCTCGTTTGGGTTTAGACCCTCAATACGTACTGTCTCATATTGCGGACGTCAACCCTAATAAGACGCTTTCCGCGTCTCGCCTCGCTGTCTTGTCAGAGTATACCCAAAAGATACAGCATTTCACCGTGCATGACATTGACAGCCGCTTGTGCCCCGCGTTCTATTCGACCTAGGGTTAGGAGCAGGGGGCATCATTGAAATCCAAGGCCATTGCGCTCGCGCTATCGTGCGGGCTTGTGTCAGCCTGTGCGGCCAGCAGCGCCATCCGGACATCGGCCAGTACGGAGATTGTCCAAACCTCGGCCGCGCCAGTCTGCGGCGGCATCGGTGCCGCGCGAGTCGCGCAAAAGCAGGCGGCAATTGACACTCTCAAGGCCGGATATGATCGCTACATCATCTATGACGCGGCGGCGAGCAACGATGTCCGCGTGACTCAAATGCCGGGCAGTTACCAGACGATAGGTACCGCCTCGGTGAATGCGAACATGGCGACGTTAAACGCCAACACACAATACATCCCTGGTCCTACTATTGTGTCAGGCGGCCACCACCAATCGCTCGGGGTGAAGATGTTCAAAGAAGGCGAGCCGGGCGCGGCCCAGGCGGTTTCTGCTCGCGACACGCTCGGGCCGGATTGGCAGAAGCTCTTGAAGGAAGGCACGGTCCGCACGTGCACGTGACGACGACTGTCGGCCTGCCTGCGCCCTTTGAAAGTCCCCGAAGACCCCCCGCCGGGGCCAATGCAGCGGGGCGCATTAGTAATCAGCACCCTCTGGCGCTACACACCCCCCGCCCAGGGGTGCGCCTTCGAGGTGCCGCGAAGCGGCCCAACGGGAGGCGGCAACCTCAGCGTCGGGCCTCACCACCAACGATCACAGAAGGATCGAACATGGCGGCCGGCGAAGCTATCTTTCACCGATATTGTAGGAGCGCATGCTTTCGGACCTCCAGTCCCCGAACCCTGCCAACAGCATAGCGGTGCGGGCTCGAGCAACTGACCGAGCGCGACAGACGAACATTCTTCGGCTGGTGGTCGAGGGGCTGAGCATCACGGAAGTCGGCTGGCGCATGGAACTGCATGAGAAGACCGTCAAGTATCATATGACCGGCGTGCTGTCGAAACTGTATGTGAGAAACCGCACCGAGGCTGCCCTGATGCTGCGCGAGGCGCGACGGTGAAAGAGTCGATTTCGTTGAGCAGTTCATCGTTCCGCGCGGGAAAGGATCGCTCCATGTTCTCGCACATTTCTGGACCATGCCCGAAGGCCTGCTCCCAAACTCTCGATAGAACAAACGATTGGGCCTATCTGGTCAATGGTGGCCGCGACACAACAGGCATAGTGCTAATTCAGCGAGCAGGCGTAAAGCTTGAAAAGCCCCCGATGCACCGGTCTTCACTCACGAAATTTCGCTTCCTCTGGCTTGATCAAAACCTCGGGTCAGCGTTCAATGATCGGGTGGTGACACTCAACGATGCGGCCATGTCCTGGTGATCATCCCTTTTATTCGTACCGTCCGGGTGAAAGCAATGTCACAATCTGCTGTAGAGCTCAATCAGGCGTCATCCTTGAGGCAACTTTTGGAAAAATTTGGGGATAGTCTCTGGAATGACGGTGCCCACAGGACTAATGTCTTTTCTTTTATTTTGGAAGCTAACGAAATTTTGCTGAACTGCCAGTTCCAATCATTTTCCTATACAGACCTAGAAAAAATTCACTCAGTACTGCACCAACGTGGAAACAGCGTGGCTACTATCAACCGAAAAACAATGGCACTTAGTAAGCTATTGCGAGCCGCATTAAAGGCAGGCTCCGTGAAAGCAATTCCGGAGTTCCGTAAGCTGGAAGAGCCTCCTGAAAGGATAAGGTTTCTAACGGATCAAGAGGAACTGTCCATATTCAACCATCTAAGAGAAATTTCTATAGAATACTATGAACTTTCAGTGGTCCTTGTTGACACAGGCGCAAAAACAAATGAAATAATCAATTTGAAGTGGGAAGATATTTCCGCTGACATCAAAGAGATTCATCTTTCCCGAGGAAAAGGAAGGTATGAAAGGACTATTCCAGCATCCTCTCGCCTAATCGAAATTTTGGCGCCCATCAAAAAAAAGGCGTCAGGACCGGGACCATTTAGCGGGATCGAACAACACAAATACCGTGCCGCTTGGAATGAGGCTAAGGTACGGGCTGGCCTTGGTGATGAAGCGGGCGTTGTTCCCTACGTCCTACGCCATACGTGTGCATCGAGGTTGGTTCAAGGGGGCGTGGATTTGCGACGGGTACAGCTATGGCTTGGCCATCGCACTCTAAAAATGACGATGCGCTACGACTACCTCTCGACTAATCACCTCGACATCTGCGTCTCTGTTCTTAACTCAAGACACTCGTCGCGCGGGGTCACGGCCGAGGTGCCTGCACGAGGTCTGGTATGACTGATGAAACGACGTCTGAATTCCTTAGGAAAATCCAAGGCGAGGTTGCAAGTCTGGTGGCAGGGGAGGTTGAGGTTATCCTGGCTCAATATAATGACGGCATGCGAAGACAGGGGCGGATTTCCGCCGGGCTGGTAAGCGGCCTCGTCGCCGCTGCGATGTTAAGCCTTCCGAGAAAACAGCATCAAGCTATCTACGCGATGCAGGGCGAATTAGGGGAGTTTGCAAAAAAATTCGTGGCCGAGCTCGCCAAAACGGCGATGACTAGGTTTCGCGATGAGTCCGACCAGGAGCAGCCAAAACCAGATCATGCTATCCTTCATGAGGAACAAAAAAACGAACTCAGTGCTATGGTGATAGAAAATTGGGCTGGGCCGGTGGCGGGACCAACTTTCTTGGAAGCGACCTTCGGTATACCCAGATCCACCCTTTATAGGTGGCAACGGCGCAGCGAGGTTATTGCCCTGCTAAAGGGGAGGCGAAAGTTCGTTTTTCCTTTGACGCAATTTGTCGATGGCAGACCGGCAAAGGGCATCGGCGACGTTCTTTCTATTATCGGGCATCCGAGAACCGCCTGGTTTTGGCTCACCCATCCATGTACCAATCTCGGCGGGCGTCTGCCCATCGAAATGCTGCGAATGGATATGGTCGACGCTGTTGTGGCTGCGGCTCGTGACGATCCTGTCGCGAACCCGCACGCGGATGCCTGATGCCAAGTCCCTAAGCCCTAAACCTGCGTCTGTGTGGATCTCAATGATCCTCTCACCAATACGTCGGGCTACGAGAACCGCCGCTGAAGTCTCCCTGCTAAAGGGGTATTTATTAACCAGACATTACCGGGTGCGTTCAATCCGTGTCATTTCTGCAACAAGGTTCGCCGATAGCAGCCCACCAGCCCCTTCGCATGTACGATCGTTGTTGAACAGCGCCGGCTCATGGGTAAATGTCCATTGCGAAGGAGCGGCGCGGTGCGCATCTTTTTCGGTAGTGGGGATGGGGCAGGGAACGCTGTCCTTCAGCAAAGAATACCCAGACCCTTTTTTTAACACCCTTTCTGGAGGTCAGAAAATGAACATTAAGAGCCTTCTTCTCGGCTCCGCTGCGGCCCTGATCGCAGTTTCCGGTGCGCGCGCCGCCGACGCCGTCGTCGTCGCTGAGCCGGAACCCGCTGAATACGTCAAGATCTGCGACGTCTACGGCGCTGGCTACTTCTACATCCCCGGCACCGAAACCTGCCTGCGTATCGGCGGCTATGTCCGCTATGACATCGCCGGTGGCGATGTCGGCTCGTTCGACGGTTCAAAAGCGTTCGACGTGCGGTCCGGCAAGGAACAGTCCAACTGGCACAAGAACGCACGCCTTTCGCTGAGGACCTGGACCGGTCAAGAGACTGAGCTCGGCACCTTGAAGACCTATACCGAGACCCGCTTCAACTTCGGCAACCACAACGACTACGCCACACGCACCAATGGGAACTTTAATGTCGCGCACGACAAGGGTGTCTCGCTGAACTTCGCGTGGATCCAGCTTGGAGGTCTCCGCGTCGGTAAGGATGAATCGGCCTTCGATACGTTCATCGGCTACGCCGGCAGCGTCATCAACGACACGATCGTTCCCTACGGCGACTTCGACACCAACGTCGTCCAGTACTACTTCGACGCCGGCAACGGCTTCTCGGCGGTGGTCTCGTTGGAAGAAGGCTCCGGCAGAAAGGGCACGATTGACAGCTATGTTCCGCATGTCGTCGGCGGCGTGAAGTACACGCAGGGCTGGGGCGCCATCACCGGCGTCGTCGCTTATGACAGCAACTACGAATCGGTGGCCGGCAAGGTGCGCTTGGACGTGAACGTCTCCAGCGCGCTGTCACTTTTCGTCATTGGCGGTTACGGCTCTGACGGCAAGCTCAACGACGACTCGACCAACTTTATCGACGCTCACGGTCGCGGGTTCTACAAGCAGTGGGGTGGCAATTGGGCATTCTGGGCCGGCGGCACCTACAAATTCAACGAGAAGGCCTCGTTCAACGTTCAGGTGTCGGGTGACGAGCTCAAGAACTATGGCGTGGCGGCTAACGTTGCCTATGACATCGTTCCTGGCTTCACGGTTACGGCCGAAGTTGACTGGGATCACTATGGCAAGTTTGGTGAGATCACGACCGATCCATCCAATGTCAACTGGACCAACGCCGACAAGAAGAACAGCGTCGGCGGCATCCTCCGCTTCCAGCGCTCCTTCTAACAGATTTCGGATCGTCGAAATCGGAACCCGGCGGGCAACCGCCGGGTTTTTTCATTTGCTAGTACAAGCTGCACTACTATGCGAGCGAGTCACGACTTATCAGGTTGCGCTTTGCTGGGGGCCAGGCCGTCGGACGCGAATTGGGGCAGGCCAGAAGGCCGACCAATCTCCGAAGCTACCGGTTAGGTCTCGGCAAGATCGCCCAACGATTCGATCAGAGACTGGATTTCGCTTTCATAATTTCTCCAGCGCTTAATCGACGATGTGTAGATCGGCTGGCGAACCTGCCAGCGACTATAAGTATTTACAGAACCCTCTCTATCAAAAAAGCGCAGACAGGCATCATCCCAAGGCAGCCCGAGATAATCTATGAGACGGCGCGATTGTTGCTCCTGATTTTCAATCAACGCCTCATAGCGATTTTCGAAGATGCGGCCTGGTAGAACCTTGTTCCAGTGTCGCATCAAACGGTCATATTCCCTGTAATAGAGCCCGAGAGTCTGCAGGTCGGCGCTGTAGCTGTGCGCTTCATTGAACCGCAGGACGAAACAGGAGATGCAATTGTCTATGGCATCGCGGCGACAATGAATGATACGCGCGTTGGGAAAGAGAATGCCAATCAGGCCAATCAGCTCGAAATTGTGAGGCATCTTGTCGACGATTCGAAGCGCATCTGGAGCCCGCTCGCGCAGATAGGCAAGGTGCTCCCCGGCCAAAGCCCTAGTCAGATCGGGAGTAAACGTCGCGATTGATTCGGCGAAATTCGTGTTGGAGCGGTTCGCGAGGCCGATCCCATTGGCGACCCGTCTGAGCTTGCCGAGCTCGCCGGCCCCGTGAACATTGGGATGGCTGGCGCAGATCTGCTCGGTCAGCGTCGTGCCCGAGCGAGGCATGCCAACAACAAATACAGGCGCGTCCGAGGGATTGCCGTAAGCGGCCCTTGAAGCGAACAGTTCCGGGGTGAAGGTTTCGATCATGGCATCGATCCAGCGACGATAGTTTTCCAGATCGAACTTATGACCCCCGGCTTGATTCCCTTTCTTGTAGTGAACCATCGCCTCCTTGTAACGGCCGAGGTCGTTGAGCACTTTTCCGGCGGCGTGATGGAGCGCCGATGCGTCTTCCGATCCAAGATCCGGGTCTCGAAGCTCCGCCAAGATCGACTCTAGTTCGGGGGGCTCTTCGGTGAAGTTGCGCGTTTGTACAAGTGCACCGTAAGCGGTCGGTAACGCGATGCGCCGGTCTATCGCCTCTTTCAAAAGAACCGCAGCTTCGTCCATGCGACCGAGACTTGCGAGAGCGTAGGGCAGCCCCAATCGGGCCAGAGGATGATATCGGTCAATCTTGAGCGCCTTTTCGAACAGCGGCAGTGCCAATTCCCCCTTGTCAAACTCATTGTAAGCATCGCCCAAGGCGCAGAGCGCTTCCACCAGATCCGGCTTCAAATCAAGGGCCTGCTGAATGTGCCTGATCGCCGGTGTGAATTCGCTGACTTTTAAATAGGTCTCACCAAGGCTAAGGTGATAGTAGGGATTTTGAGGCTCTTCTGCCACCGCCCGAGCGAAATACCGCAAGGCCTTCTCGTTGTCGTATCCAATGCCGAGGGTACCCAGGATATAATAAGCCAGCGGATGGTTTGGCGTACGTGCAAGGACGCGAAGGCAAAGTTCCTCTGCCTCAGGCAGTCGCTTAGCCTGCTGTAGCTCGAGAGCCTGTCTCAACAGCATGTCATCAGCCTGGCTGCGGGGCGGGCTGGCGTTTGGCTGGGCTTTCGGCAGTGTGGCCTTCGGCATTGCCACCTTAACCGATGGTTGAGTTTTGAGGTGCTTTGCCCAAGCGGGCGGCAATCGGTTTCTCATTCCGTCTTGCTAACAAAATCGACAGGAAGAATCCAGTCGAGGAGTGCTGTCAAGGCGTGATGGGCAAGCTGTACTGATGGTGTGCGCACCTAACAAACTTGTAGCGAAGCCCGCAGTTTTCGTATAATGGTGACATAGAATGTCATTCCGTATTTACCTGTTTCTTACTAAAATTTGCTTCAAGCGGGAGGATGGACAATGCGTGTGTCACGTCGAGCACTTCTCTCGATGATAAGCGCAACTGTCGGATGCGTTGGGCTTGTTGGCGCTGCAGCGGCTAGAGGCGGAGGCGGAGGCGGAGGCGGAGGCGGAGGCGGTCATGGAAAGGGTCATGATAGCGCACCAAGCCTTCCCAAATGTCCCAAGTCTAAAAAAACCAAAAAGACCAGCGCGACTGAGTGCAAATAGTCGGTCCCACTAAGTAAATCTGTTTTGGTCTTTGACTGAGTATCGGGATGGCTTCAACGTCTTGGCCCGCGTGCCGATCCTCGCGCGATGCGCTGCCCGAACTACTGCCATGGAAATGGAAGCGGCAATCAACGGCTTCCGCCAAGAACACAACCAGCAACGCAAACCCTTCTCTTGACCGCCGCCCCGACAAAATCATCGCAGCCGTCAAAACTCGAGCGCCCGCCTAACAGGCCTTTAGTCATTCATTTTTTTGTGAGAAACGCCTTGCAGGCCGGGGTGAGTTCGTTGAGGTGCTGTTTAAGGCAGCCTTGCGCCTTAACATCATTGTCCATGTGACAAATCCGCTTGGCGTCAACTCTACAGGGTGTCTTATAGGCATCCTTCGCTAATGCGGCGTCGGTGAGAAAAAGCGAAATAGACGCCAGAAGCGCTAGTTGAAGCGTTTTTCCATTTTGCATGACTGTTCCCCATTTTAGAAATGAGCGCAGAGGCGCAGACATTTATATACGGTATCCCTAATAATTGAAATCCCCCCAAAAAGGGTAGTGAGTAAGTTTGAAATGTGAGCCTGCTCGTGGGTTGTGCCCTGCTGGGCGGGTGAAGCGCGGGCGCTGGCGCGGAGCCTTTGGCATAGCGCAGCGCGAGCGACCGTCGCGGATTGAAGGTGCTGGCGAACTCGGCCGGTGTCTGTCAGGCGATTTGGGAGTGCGGCCGCGCGGTGTTGTAGTCGGTAACGCCACAGGGCGATGGCTACGCGCGCCTGAGCCAGCGAGGTAAACAGCGTCTCGTTGAGCAGTTCATCGCGCAGTCGGCCGTTGAAGCTCTCGATGAAGCCATTCTGCATCGGCTTGCCGGGCGCAATGTAATGCCATTCGACGCGGTTCTGATCCGCCCAGGAGAGGATAGCATCGCGGGCAACCCGCATGCCCGAGAGAGACGTATCAACGATGAGTGCCAGGCACCTCTCTCGTGCGATCGTCGACGACGGCCATGATGCGGAAGCAGCGCCCGTCGGTGAGTTGGTCCGATACGAAGTCGAGCGACCAGCGCTCGTCGGGCCTCAGCGGCACCAGCATCGGCGCCCTGGTCCCAATCGCCCGCTTGCGGCCACTCGGCGAGCTTCTCCTCCCGATAGAGCCGGGGCCCTCCCGCCTCAGCATCACGAGAAGACGCCGGAAGCCGAACCGGCGACGCTCCTGCGCGATCGCCTTCATCCGCTCGCGGACCTCGCCGTAGTCCGGCCTGCTGGTCTCGTAGCGAACCGTCATGCGGCAACAGCCGATGGCTTTGCACGCCCGCCGTTCGCTCATCCCGAAGCCTTCCTTCAGGCGAGCGACAGCTTTCCGCTTGGCCGCGCGGGCGTCACCATTAATGGGATGACCCGCTCCTCCCGCAGCATCATCTGGGCAACCACACCAAAGGAGGCTGCAATGTTCCCACGCAATGCGCCGCGCCCTGCGGCCGTCTATGGAATTGATATCGGCAAGAACATCTTCCACGTCGTCGATTTGGACACCCAGGGTGAGCCAGTCCAGCGAGCTCGTTTTCGACGCGACGGGTTGCTGCAGTTCTTTGAGCGGCAGCAGCGCCTGTGATCGTGGGGATGGAATCGTGCGCGGGATCACAATGGATCGCCAGAGACTGCAGGCACTGGGGCACAAGGTTCGCATGATTCCAGCGCAGTTCGTGAAGCCACATGTGAAGTCGAACAAGAGCGACATCATCGATGCCGAGGCCATAGCCGAAGCTGCAACGCGGCCGACGATGCGGTTTGCCGCGATCAAGAGCGAGGAGCAAGCCGACCTCCAGGCGCTGCATCGCGTGCGCGACCAGATGATCGGCACGCGAACGCGTCTCATCAATCAGATGGGAGCATTCTGCCTGGAATACGACATTGCATTGAGACAAGGAGCGGGCCTGTTCAAGCTCGACTTGCCACTGGTTCTCGATGACCTTGAATGACCTCTCGCCGGCATGCGCAAACTGCTCATGGACCTGTTCGCTGATCTGCGCCAGTTGGAGCAGCGCATCAGCGACGTGACGAGGGGAGATCGAGGCAATTGCCGATCGAGAAGATGTTGCCCGCCGGCTCATGACGATTCCAGGGATCGGCGCATTGGGGCCACGGCACCTCTAGCGGCCGATGGGAGCGGACGCCAATTCCAGATGGCCCGTTATCTGGCCGCATGGCTGGGGCTGGTCGCTTGAGAATACTCGACCGGAGGCATGCAGAAGCTACTTGGCGTCAGCAAGCGCGGAAACCGCTATGTCCGCAAGCTCCTGGTTCACGGAGCACGATCGTGCTTCCGTCATCTGGATCGAACGTGGGATCGGTTGGGAAGCTCGCTTGATGGCCTTCAGAGCCGGATGCACCCGAACAAGGCCGTTCGCACTTGCCGCTAAGATGGCGCGTATTGTCTGGGATCCTGCATTCGCCTAACGCCTCCGGCTCGATTGCAAGGCTTGGGAATAGTGATGACGAAACAGTGGATCAGCATGCCGCAAGCCCTGTGCAAAAAAGCGGGCTTCGTGCCCGAACCATTTATTGGGAACGGCGAGCGCGGATCTTCTCACGGGCCTGGCTGCAACCGCAGTCCACTCGCGAGAGGCCGGATACATTTAGGCAACTGGAATCGTCATTGCAACGGGCGGGGCGGACCATACATTCTTTCCCACCAGATCCTTCAAACCGGCATTGTCGAGCATAGCGTCGGCCAGAAGCCGCTTCAGCCGCGTGTTGTCGTCCTCCAGCGCCTTCAGTCGCCGAGCCTCGGAGACATCCATTCCGCCGAAGCGGGCCTTCCAGTTGTAGATCGAAGCATCGCTGACGCCGTGCTTCCGACACAGATCGGCGACCGAGACCCCGGCCTCATGCTCCTTCAAAATTCCGATGATCTGCTTTTCAGAGAAGCGGCTGCGCTTCATGTCCTGGTCCTCTCGATGGCCAGAACGAACTTCAAACCGGATTATATCGGAGGGGCAAGGTCATTTCGGCTTATCTCTGCTTTATGGTCAACCTTATGGTTGACAGCAGAAATCTGGAAAAATCCAATTAAATCAATGGTATCTGGCGGAGAGGGAGGGATTCGAACCCCCGATGGGCTTGCACCCATGCCGCATTTCGAGTGCGGTGCATTCGACCACTCTGCCACCTCTCCGCGGTCATGGTCGGCCGTTGCCGGCGCGGCGCACTAGATAACGGCTGAACGGGCAGGTTACAAGGCCAAATCCACCGATATTTGGCTTGCCGTCTGGCCTGCCGGGCAAGCAGCTGAAACAGGGCAGGTCTTTGCAGTCGAGCCCATGCGGTTTCACGGGCAACCGCGCATCCTCGCCGCCAGGCGACGGCGACGCCGGGCGCTCATGTCGACATGCCCGGTCTTTGCCGGCCAATAACTGTCCCGGCAATGGCTGTTGTCTTGACTCCCACGCAACCTTCGGTTAGGGACAGCGCGCAATCGGCGTGGAGGGTTCTTCCGCGCCGCTTGTTTTTTGAACCCGCAGACTGACAAAAAGACGGCCGAACCGCCTCAGGCGGTTCATCGAGGCCGACCGAACAGCGAAAGGCAAAAAATGTTCGCAGTCATTAAAACGGGCGGTAAGCAGTATCGCGTTGCCGCCAACGATCTCCTGAAGATCGAAAAAGTCGAAGCCAATGTCGGCGATATCGTCGAGATCGGCCACGTGCTCGCGCATGGCGAGGGCGAGAATGTCACGTTCGGCGCGCCGTTCGTCGATGGCGCTCTGGTTACCGCCGAAGTCGTCGAGCAGGGCAAGAACCGCACGGTCATCGCTTTCAAGAAGCGCCGCCGCCAGAATTCGCGCCGCAAGATCGGCCATCGTCAGCTTTTGACCACCGTGCGGATCTCCGAGATCCTGCTGGGTGGCGCCAAGCCGGCCAAGAAGGCCGCCGTGAAGGCGGAAGCCAAGGCCGAGGTTGCTGCCGAGGCTGCGCCGAAGGAGGCCAAGGCCAAGAAGGAAGCTGCCCCCAAGGCAGACGTGACGGCCGAGACGGCCGCTGCGCCGCTTTTCAAGGCGCCGAAGGGCGAGCCGGACGACCTGACCGTGATCAAAGGCATCGGCCCGGTCGCCGCCAAGGATCTCAACGAGCAGGGCATCATTACCTTCGCGCAGCTCGCCAAGCTGACCGACAAGGATGTCGCTAAGATCGACGAGCACATGCCGTTCAGCGCCGACCAGATCAAGGACTGGCGCGAGCAGGCCAAGGAACTGGCGAAGAAGTAATTTTTCCGGCGAAACATCCGCCGGATCGGACTTGAAACGGAACGCGAACGCGTTCATAAGGCCTTTTAGGCGCCTTGCGGCGCAACGGAGTTAGTTAGATGGCACACAAGAAAGCTGGCGGCTCGTCGCGCAACGGTCGCGACTCGCATTCCAAGCGTCTGGGCGTGAAGAAGTTCGGCGGCGAAGCCGTCATCCCGGGCAACATCATCATTCGTCAACGCGGCACCACCTGGCATCCCGGCGTCAATGTCGGCATGGGCACGGACCATACCCTTTTTGCGCTCGAATCCGGCGCCGTGACGTTCAACAAAAAAGCCAACGGCCGAACCTACGTATCGGTCAACCCGATTACCAAAGCCGCGGAGTAGCCGGTTCCGCACTAGAACACCGGCGCCCATCTCGGGAACCGGTGTCTGGCAACGCCAGGAAAAGGATCAGGGGAGATGGGTTTCCATCTCCCCTTTTTCTTGTGCCTGGAGGACTTTGAAATGGTTGCCGAAGCGGAAGACTCAGAAGACGAAAGTTACGCGATAGACTGCCCGGTGCTGGTCACCGAGCGGCTGGTGATGCGAGCGCCGCGCGAGAGCGACATCGCCCAACTGGTCGAGCTTGCCGACAACCGTCATGTCGCCGAAATGCTGGCGCGCATGCCGCACCCCTATGGCGAGGCCGAGGCCCGCGCCTTCCTGGCCATGACACGGTCGCGCCGCGCCGGCATCGCCTATGCGCTGACTTTGGCCGGAACCGACACCTTCGTCGGCTGCGCGGGGCTCAACACCACCGATCGCGGGCTGGAGCTCGGCTACTGGATCGGCGAACCCTACTGGAAGCGCGGCTATGCGACGGAAGCCGCCCACGCGCTGGTCGACCTCGCCTTCCAGAAGACGTCGGTCCAGGTGCTGCATGCCTCGACCCGGGTCATCAACCCGGCCTCGCGCCGGGTGATCCACAAGTGCGGCTTCCAGTATGCCGGGCAGGGCATGCTGAACTCGATCGTCGCCGGCCAGGTGCCGGTCGAGCGCTACAGGCTGGATCGCAAGACCTGGACGAGCCTGCGGAACTGGGTGCATTTCTAGATGTGTCGATATTCAGGTGAGGCCGGCCTGCGAATGGCGGCGTCCTGCGCTTCCGGTGCTCACGTACCAAGAGTACGCTCCGCTCCGGTTCTCGGACCCCACCATTCTCGGCTCGGCCTGACCTGAATCTCGACACATCTCGGCGCGCAGTGCCGAAATTCGGATCAAATTTGGAGTCAGCCCAGTTCGGCCCATACCGGCAGATGGTCCGAACCGGTTGCCTGGTGGTCGACCCACAGGTGCTGCAGCGACCGGGCAGGCGAGGCGCTGGTGAAGACGTAGTCGATGCGCTTGTGGCGGCTGGTGTTCGCCGGGTCCTTGGGGTCGACCCAACTGGCGAGATCGTCGCCGGTGACGTTGAGGCGCACGGCGGCATCGACGGCGAAGTCGGCGGTCAGCGGCATGCCGAACTGATGGTCCGGCCGGCCGGCCAGTTCGACATATTCGGGCGAGCCGGCCAGCATGTTGAAATCGCCCATGGCGACAAAGGCCTCGGGATGCGGCAATTCCGGCAGGCCGATCTCGGCGACGCCCGACAGCGCGCCGCCTTCGAGCGCGTAGTTCAAAAGGCGCCGGCGCAGGAACTGGATCTGGCTGGCGCGTTCGACCGGGCTACGGTGATCGAGATGGATGGAATAGAAGCGGATGAAGCCAAGCGGCGTCTCGATCAGCGCTTCCAGCGCGCCGCGCTGGAAGTTCATCATCTCGAAGCTGCGGCTGCGCGGCAAAAGCAGGTTGCGCGACAGATGAATGGGTGTCTTCGACAGCATCATGTTGCCGAGCTGGAAGGTGGTCGTGATGGCGCGGCCGTTCTCGATGCGCGAGCCGATATTGGCCTCGAAATTGCTGCCATAGACGGCGAAATAGTCTGGCAGCGCCTCGCCGATCTCGGCGACCATGTCGCGCCCGCCGTTCCTCGGATTGTTGCGGGTGACCTCCTGCAGCGCGACCACATCGGCGCCGCGCACCGCGTCGGCAATACGCGCGACGTCGTATTGCCCATCAAGGCCGATGCCGTACTGGATGTTGTAGGTTACAAGCTTCATGGCAACATGTCTCCGGCCGACCCCAAGCGGCCATTGTCACAAAACGGCCTCGCCCTTGACCGCGCCTTGGTTTAGAGCAAGGCCCAAGGTTTAGAGCAATGCCGCAAGGCCAATAAAAGAAACTGCAATCCCATGAAATTTCTCGATCAAGCCAAGGTCTATGTCCGCTCCGGTGACGGGGGCGCCGGTTCGGTGTCGTTCCGGCGCGAGAAATTCATCGAGTTCGGCGGGCCGGATGGCGGCGATGGCGGGCGCGGCGGCGATGTCTGGCTGGAAGCGGTCGACGGGTTGAACACGCTGATCGACTACCGCTACCAGCAGCATTTCAAGGCCAAGACCGGCGTCCATGGCATGGGCCGCAACATGACCGGTGCCAAGGGTGCCGACGTCACGCTGAAAGTGCCGGCCGGAACCCAGGTGTTCGAGGAAGACAATGAGACGCTGATCTGCGACCTCACCGTGGTCGGCCAGCGCTTCCTCCTCGCCAAGGGCGGCAATGGCGGCTTCGGCAACCAGCATTTCAAGACCTCGACCAACCAGGCGCCGCGCCGCGCCAATCCCGGTCTTCCCGGTGAAGAGCTCAACATCTGGCTGCGGTTGAAGCTGATCGCCGATGCCGGGCTGGTCGGGCTGCCCAATGCCGGCAAGTCGACTTTCCTGGCGGCGGTCACCGCGGCCAAGCCGAAGATCGCCGATTATCCGTTCACGACGCTGCATCCCGGCCTCGGCGTCGCGCGCATCGATGCGCGCGAATTCGTCATCGCCGACATTCCGGGCCTCATCGAAGGCGCGCATGAGGGCGTCGGCATCGGCGACCGCTTCCTTGGCCATGTCGAGCGCACGCGCGTGCTGCTGCATCTGGTCTCGGCGCAGGAGGAAAATCCGGGCAAGGCCTACAAGACCGTGCGCGCCGAGCTCGATGCCTATGGTAATGGATTGATCGAGAAGGTCGAGATACTGGCCCTTTCGCAAGTCGACACGCTCGATGCCGATGCACGCAGGAAGAAGGTGGCCTCGCTGAAGCGCGCCGCCGGCCGCGCGCCGATGCTGCTGTCCGCCGTCACCGGCGAAGGTGTGGAGGCCGTTCTGCGGGCGCTGATGACGGTGATTGCCGAGGCGCGCGCGGAGGCCGCGCCCGTGGTCGAGACGCGCTGGGAAAAGTAAGACCATGCAGTCGCTGAAAAAATACCGGCGCATCACCGTCAAGATCGGCTCGGCGCTGCTCGTCGACCGCGCGAGCGGCTTGAAGCGCGACTGGCTGGACTCGCTCGCCGACGACATAGCGGTGCTTGCCCAGGGCGGCGCCGAAATCCTCGTCGTCTCCTCCGGCGCCATCGCGCTTGGCCGCACCATCCTTGGCCTTGGCAAGCGTGCCTTGAAGCTCGAGGAGAGCCAGGCGGCCGCCGCCGTCGGGCAGATCGCGCTCGCCGGCGCCTGGTCGGATGCACTCGGCAGGGGCGCCCTGAAGTCGGGCCAGATTCTTCTGACCCTTGGCGATACCGAAGAGCGCCGCCGCTATCTCAATGCGCGCGCGACGATCTCGACATTGCTCAAGATGAAGGCGGTGCCGGTCATCAACGAGAACGACACGGTCGCCACCTCCGAAATCCGCTATGGCGACAATGACCGGCTGGCCGCGCGCGTGGCCACCATGATGGGCGCCGATCTTCTGGTGCTGCTCTCCGACATCGATGGGCTCTACACCGCACCGCCGGCGCGCGACCCCAAGGCCAAGTTCATTCCGGTGGTCGACCGCATCACGCCCGACATCGAGGCGATGGCGGGGGCTGCCGCCTCCGAACTGTCGCGCGGCGGCATGCGCACCAAGCTCGATGCCGGCAAGATCGCCACCGCCGCCGGCACCGCGATGATCATCACCTCGGGCACGCGGCTGTCGCCGCTGATGGCGATCGAGCGCGGCGAGCGCGCCACCTTCTTCCGGCCGAGCGCCAATCCGGTCAAGGGCTACAAGACCTGGATCGCCGGCCAGCTCGAACCGGCCGGCCGGCTGACGGTCGACGCCGGCGCCGTCGGTGCGCTCGCATCGGGCAAATCGCTGCTGCCGGCCGGCGTCAAACTGGTCAGCGGCAATTTTTCGCGCGGGGATACGGTGGCGATCCTGTCGCCCGACGGGCGCGAGATCGCGCGCGGGCTGGTTGCCTATGATGCCGCCGATGCCGTAAGGATCGCAGGCCTGAAGACGGCCGAGATCGAAACCGTGCTCGGCTACGAAGCGCGTTCAGCGATGATCCACCGCGACGACCTCGTGGTGAGTCACGCTGGGGGCGACATAAGCGGAGGATGAGCCATGCTGAAGCTGCATGAAAAATCCGGGGATGACACCGTGGCGCTGATGGCCGATATCGGCCGCCGCGCCCGCGCCGCCGCTCGACCGCTGGCCATCGCCCCCACCGCTGCCAAGAATGCCGCGCTGCTTGCCATGGCGGACGCGATCGTCGCCAGACAGCAGGACATTCTCGACGCCAATGCCATCGATGTCTCGAATGGCGAGGAAGCCGGGCTGTCCGCCTCCTTCATGGACCGGCTGAAGCTCACTCCGGCGCGCATCCGCGCGATGGCCGACGGCATCCGTGAAATCGCTGAACTCAAGGATCCGGTCGGCGACGTGATCGCCGCCTGGGAGCGGCCGAACGGCCTGCGGATCGAGCGCGTGCGCACGCCGCTCGGCGTCGTCGGCGTCATCTATGAGAGCCGGCCGAACGTGACGGCGGATGCCGGTGCGCTCTGCCTCAAGGCCGGCAATCCGGTGATCCTGCGCGGCGGTTCGGATTCGCTCAATTCCTCCGCTGCCATCCATGCCTGCCTGGTCGAGGGCCTGAAGGCCGCCGGCCTGCCGGAAGACGCCATCCAGCTGGTGCCGACCACCGACCGCGCCGCTGTCGGCGAGATGCTGAAGGGGCTGGGTGGTGCGCTCGACGTCATCATTCCGCGCGGCGGCAAAAGCCTGGTCGGGCGGGTGCAGAGCGAGGCGCGGGTGCCGGTCTTCGCCCATCTCGAAGGCATTTGCCATCTCTACATCGACCGCTCCGCCGATCTCGACATGGCGGTCAAGATTGCCGTCAACGCCAAGATGCGGCGCACCGGGGTCTGCGGCGCCGCCGAAACGCTGCTTGTCGACCGCGCGGTGGCGTCCACGCACCTGGTGCCGATCCTCGATGCGCTCCGCGCCGCCGGCTGCGAGATCCATGCCGATCAAGAGGTGCTGAAGGTGTTTTTCGACGCCAAGCCGGCGACCGATGCCGACTGGGTGACCGAATATCTCGACGCCATCATCGCGGTGAAGCTGGTCGACGGCATCGGTGGCGCGATCGAGCATATCGAGACCTTCTCCTCGCATCACACCGAGGCGATCATCGCCGAGGATCCGAAGGCCGTGGAGCGGTTCTTCAACGAGATCGATTCGGCGATCCTGCTGCATAATGCCTCGACTCAGTTCGCCGATGGCGGCGAGTTCGGCATGGGCGCCGAGATCGGCATCGCCACCGGCAAGATGCATGCGCGCGGGCCGGTCGGCGTGGAGCAGCTGACCTCGTTCAAATATCGCGTGCGCGGGTCGGGACAGGTGAGGCCTTGACGTTTTTCGTCGATAGAGCCTGAGGCGTTGCGCGCGCGGACCCCCCTCTGCCCTGCCGGCCCCCCCCTCAAGGGGGGAGATTGGCTGTTGTTTCTGCTTTCGCCAATCGCTGCCGCCCCAGAATTTCTGCCGTCAGTGAAGTCGCCGATCTCCCCCCCTGAGGGGGAGATGTCCGGCAGGACAGAGGGGGGTGCCTAGCACCATGCTGTCGTCCCTTCAGCCGACCATCCCCTCCGCCTACCTGAAGATGCCGCATGCCGAAAAAGGCCTTACCGTCGGCCTGTTCGGCGGCTCGTTCAATCCGCCGCATGCCGGCCATGCGCTGGTCGCCGAAATTGCGCTGAGGCGACTGGCGCTCGACCAGCTTTGGTGGATGGTGACGCCGGGCAATCCGCTGAAGAGCACGCGCGAATTGGCGCCGCTGGCCGAGCGGCTGCAACTGTCCGAGCAGATCGCCAGGAACCCCAAGATCAAGGTCACCGCCTTCGAGGCGGCGCATCATGTGCGCTACACCGCCGACACGCTGGCGCTGGTCAAGGCGCGCAATCCCGGCGTCGACTTCGTCTGGATCATGGGTGCGGACAGTTTGCGCGATTTCCATCGCTGGCAGCGCTGGCGCGAGATCGTGCTGACGTTCCCGATCGCGGTCATCGACCGGCCGGGCGCGACGCTGTCGTTCCTATCGTCGGTCGTCGCCAAGACCTTCGACTATGCCCGCATCGACGAAGGCGACGCGCCGCTTCTTGCCCGCATGAGGGCGCCGGCCTGGACCTTCATCCACGGCCCGCGCTCGTCGCTGTCGTCGAGCGCGATCCGGAAAATGGCGAAGGGGTGACGCCTCTCCGCAACGCGAGGGCGAGCGTTTAGGCCGCCCGGCCATGTCGTTTTTACAGCGGCGCGTGCCTGATGGATCGGCGATGCTGACCGGATATGGCAACTCAAACCAAGACCCAACCCGCAGTCGAGCCAGAGCATGGCAGCGCGCCGACGCCGCTGATCGCGATCGCCAGTGTCATCGTGTCGATGGCGCTGATCGCCATCGGCAATGGGCTGATGTTTGCCTACATCCCGGTCCGGCTCGGCGTCGAGGGCTTCGATCCGACCTGGGCCGGGCTGATCGTCACCGGCCTGTCGGCCGGCGGTCTTGCCGGCTGCATCCTGACCGGGCCGCTGGTGCGCAGGGTTGGCCATGCCCGCGCCTTCATGGTGCTGTCGGCGCTGATCGCGCTCTCCAACGCGGCCATCGGCGCCGGTCCGCACCCCGTGCTGTGGATCGGCGCGCGCGCCCTCTACGGCTTTGCCATATGCGGCCTGTTCATTGTCGCGCAGAGCTGGCTGAACGATGCCGTGGCCAACGCCATACGCGGCCGGGTGATGGCTTTCTTCTACGTCGCCTATGTCGCCGGGCTCGGCGTTGGTTATGCGACGCTGGCGCTGGTCGACATCAAAACCGCGGACGCGCCGCTGATCGGCATCGTTTTCACCGCCTTGTCGATCCTTCCCGTCGGCATGACACGGCTGGCGCAGCCGCCGGCGCCGCAGGCGGCCTCGGTGGCGCTGCGCCGGGCCTGGCGGATTTCGCCGGTGGGCGTTGCCGGCATGCTGGCGGTCGGCGGCCTGTCCATGTCGATTTCCGGTTTCGCGCCAATCCATGCCACGGCCAAGGGCTATAGCCAGGCCGATGTGGCACTGCTGCTTTCGGTGATGCCGCTCGGCACGCTGATCCTGCAGCTTCCCTTCGGCTGGATTTCCGACCGCACCGATCGCCGCTACGTGCTGATCGGGGCATCCGCGCTTGCCGCGGCCGCCGGCATGCTCGCGCTCGGTTTCGACGGCGGCGCGCTGCCGGCGCTGCTGGTGATCTATGTCTTATGGGACGGCGCCTCGGAATCGATCTATTCGCTGTCCAGCGCGCATGCCGCCGACCGTGCCGGCAAGGACGACATGGTGGCGTTGTCCAGCTCGCTCCTGTTCGCCTGGTCTCTGGCCGGCTTTGTGGTGCCGGGCATCGTGACGGCCCTGTCGGCCATTTTCGGCACGCAGGCCTTCATCTATGTGGCTGTCGTCATCGCCTGCGCCTTCTGCCTGTTCGTGCTGTTGCGCGTCTTCACCACGCAGGCCGTGCCCGCCACCGAGACCGGCAGCTTCGCACCGATGACGGCGCAGGCGCCGCTGCCGGTGGAACTCGCCTATGCGCCGGAAGAGATCGCAGGCCGGACCAAGGATTGAAGGCTGTTTTTCTTCGCAAGGCCGTAGGGAAACCGCTCCGGGCGCCCCGCCATCGCCTACTGCTTGCGGGCCTCCGGCGCCGGCGCTTCCGGCGGCGGCAGCGGGATGGAGATGCCCTCTGCGTCGAAAGCCTGCTTTGCGCGCTTCGTCATGTCGATATTCGTGGAGAAGTAGTCGGCCGCCGAAGTCCAATAGCGCAAGGTAAGCGAAACGGTCGTGTCGCCGAGGCTGGCCACGAAGGCGACCGGCGCCGGTTCACGACGGATGCGCTTGTCGACGCCGGCAATGGCAAGCAATGTCTTCTGGGCGCCGTCGATGTCGTTCCACGAACCGATGCTCAAGCTGATGTCGCTGCGGCGCACGCCGTTGCGCGAAAAATTACGCACTGGCTGGTTCCACAGCGTCGAATTGGGCGCCAGTATGTAGACGCCGTCGGCGGTCCTGAGCCTGGTGGCGAACAGGCCGATCTCCTCGATCGAGCCTGATATGGCGCCGACTTCGACGGACTCACCGATGCGGAACGGCCGCAGCGCCAGAAGCATGATACCGGCGGCGATGTTCTGCAGCGTGCCTTGCAGCGCCAGGCCGATGGCAAGGCCGATGGCGCCGATCGCGGCGATGATCGAGGCGGTCTGCACGCCGAACTGGCCGAGCACCATGATGACGACGAGGATCAGGATGGCGTAGCGGACGATCTTGGAAAAGAAATGCCGCAGCGTCGCGTCGAAACCATGGATATGGCCGAGGCCGGCGAAGATCGAGCGCTCGGCGAGGCCGGCGACGATGTAGCCGACCACCAGCAGGATGATGGCTCCGATGGCCGAGAAGGAATAGGAGACGATCAGCGTGCTGAGCTGCGCCAGGCCGGCCTGGACGGTGAGAAGGGTGTTTTGCGGATCGATCGGCATGGCGGGATTCCGGTTGGTCGGTCAGCCGATAACCCATGCCAGACGCCTCGGTTCCGATCTTTTTTGCGCCCCGTAGGGAACAAGCGGGCAACCGGCGAGTTCGCGTGAGTTGGGGCTGCGTCTTGAAACTGTCAGGGAACTCTGCCTATCTAAGTGGTGTCACCTGCTTTTGGGGGTGATTTGGTTGTTCTTGCTGCGAAAGGAAATACACTGAGAACAGCACTGCGGAAGAAGGCCGACATCGTGCCTTCGCCGGCCGGGATCAGCGTAAACGACGCCGTGTCCCGCGCCATCAACACAGTCCTTGCCAGTCTGGAAGACTCCAAGGCCGAAAACATCGTCTCAATCGACATTCAGGGGAAATCGAGCCTCGGCGACTACATGGTCGTCGCGTCGGGCCGATCGCACCGTCATGTCTCGGCTGTCGCCGACCATCTTCTCAAGGCGCTCAAGGATGCCGGGCTCGGCACGGCGCGCGTCGAGGGGCTGTCCGGCGCCGACTGGGTCCTGATCGATTCGGGCGACATCATCGTCCATGTCTTCCGCCCCGAAGTCCGCGAATTCTACAATCTCGAAAAGATGTGGCAGGCGCCGGATCTCGAGGAAGAGACCCTCCACTAAGCCGCCTTTGTTTTGATGCATGTGATTATCCCAAAACCGCTTCCCACTTTTGGATGACATGCATTAGCGGCTCATAGAGGCGAGGATGAAGATTTCAGTTCATGCCGTGGGCCGAATGAAAGCCGGCCCCGAGCGGGAGTTGGCCGACCGCTATTTCGAGCGCTTCGCCAAGAGCGGGCCTGCGGTCGGGCTCGAATTCGCCGGAATTACCGAGATCGCCGAGGGCCGGTCGCAGAGCGCTATCGAGCGCCAGCGCGACGAAGGCTCCCGACTGCAGGCGCAGCTGCAGCCGGGCACGGCGCTGATCCTGCTCGATGAGCGCGGCAAGAGCCTTTCCTCGCAGGATTTAGCCAATCGCATCGGACAGTTGCGCGACGGTGGGCGCAAGGTGCTGGTGCTGGCCATAGGCGGCGCCGACGGCCATGATCCGCCGCTGCGCGACCAGGCCGATCTGGTGCTATCGTTCGGCGCGCTGACCTGGCCGCATCAGCTGGTGCGGGTGATGCTGGGGGAGCAGCTCTACAGGGTGGCGACGATCCTCTCCGGCCACCCCTATCATCGCGCGTGAACCTGCCGCTAGAGTGGCCGCCAGCGGTGATTCGTCGCCCATTGCCCGGATTTCCGCCCCAATGCCGAGCTAGATTTAGAATCTGTGGTTTTGATGCACGCCGTTGTCCAAAACGGGGACCACTTTGGGCAACATCCATTCGGAGGCGGGCTCGTCAAACATGGTTAATGATTCGTTAACGAAGCCGCGGATAGTATAGATCGCGAATGTCTGAAGGCTGGAAATCGACACCGGGCCCAACAGGGGGCTCCTGGCGCGCGCGCTGCGGTATCGCGGCAGCGGCGATCCTCTTGTCGTTCCACGCGGCGCGGGCCGAGAGCACGCTCGACATGGCGCCCGATCCGGATCAGAGCCGCGCCGAATACGAGCAGGTTTCCAAGGAGATAACGCTGTCGTCAGAACGGCTTGCCAAGCTCGCCGCCGATATCGCAGCGGTCAAGAAGGACCATGCCTCGATCACCGCCGCGCTGATCCAGTCGGCGATGACCGAGCAGAAGCTTGGCCAGGACATCGAGGACATCGGCGCCAAGCTGGAAGGGCTGAAGGACCAGCAACAGAAAATCCGCGCCTCGCTCGTGGCGCGCCGCGATGTGCTGGCCGAAGTGCTGGGCGCGCTGCAGCGCATGGGGCTCAACCCGCCGCCGGCAATCCTGGTCAAGCCGGAGGACGCGCTTTCGTCGGTGCGCAGCGCCATCCTGCTCGGCGCCGTGGTGCCGGAATTGCGCCAGCAGACCGACAGCCTGCTGGCTGACCTCAAGGAGCAGACCCGGGTGACGGCCTCGATCGAGGCCGAGCGGGCGCGGCTGACGGACGCTGTCGGCGAGCAGGTGGCGGAAAAGAAGCGGCTCGGCATGCTGCTGGAAGCCAAGCAGAAGCTCGAGGCCGATACGCAGGCGCAAATGGCGGCCGAACAGCAGCGTTCCCAGCAGTTGGCGGCCAAGGCCTCCAGCCTGAAGGACCTGATCGCCTCGCTCGAAGCGCAGGCCGACAAGGCCCGCAAGGCCGCGGATGCCGCAAAGGCAGCCGCCGCGGGCCAGCCGGGTGACGTTCAGGCCAGCGATGGAAACGATGGCGGCGACAAAACGGCATCGCTGGCGTCACTGCCGGTTCCCGAAGGCAACCGGCTCGCCGCAACGGCCCCCTTCTCGGCGCTGCAGGGGCAGATCGCGCTGCCGGTGACCGGCCGCATCAAACGCCGGTTCGGCGCGGACGACGGTAACGGCGCAGTGATGCTTGGTGACATGCTTGCGACACAATCGGGAGCCATCGTCACCGCTCCGGCGGATGGGAATGTGCTTTATGCGGGGCCGTTTCGCTCTTATGGTCAACTCTTGATCCTCAATGCCGGCGACGGTTATCATGTCGTTCTGGCGGGGATGAGCAGAATCAGCGTCGTGACTGGCCAGTCAGTGCTCGCAGGAGAGCCGGTCGGCGCGATGGGAGAGGCCCGGGTGGCAAGCACCTCGGTTTCGAAGAATGGAAATGCCACGCCGGAACTCTACGTCGAGTTCCGCAAGGATGGAAAACCCGTCGATCCGGCCCCATGGTGGGCGGACCGTTTTTCTGGAAGGACGTGAAATGATGCGGAAACTGTCGCTTCTGTTTGCCGGTGCGCTGATGGGCGCATCCGCCATGAGCCTTGTCTATGGTGCTCCTGGCTCGTCGGCGAACGCTGCGGGCTCGGAGACCTACAAGCAGCTGGCGATCTTCGGCGACATCTTCGAGCGGGTGCGGGCACAATATGTCACGCCGCCTGACGACAAGTCGCTGGTCGAGAACGCCATCAACGGCATGCTTTCCTCTCTCGACCCGCACTCCTCCTACATGAATGCCGAACAGGCGCAGGACATGCGCGTTCAGACCAAGGGCGAGTTCGGCGGCCTCGGCATCGAGGTCACCATGGAGAACGACCTGGTTAAGGTGATCACGCCGATCGACGATACGCCCGCCGCCAAGGCTGGCGTGCTGGCCGGCGACTACATCGCCAAGATCGACGGCGAAGAGGTTCGCGGCCTGACGCTCAACGACGCGGTCGACAAGATGCGTGGCCTGGTCAACACGCCGATCAAGCTCACCATCCTGCGCCAGGGTGCCGACAAGCCGATCGAGCTGACGGTGGTGCGCGACATCATCAAGGTCAAGGCGGTCAAGTTCCGGGTCGAGAACGACATCGGCTACATGAAGATCACCTCCTTCACCGAAAAGACCTATGACGACCTCGAGAACGCCATCGACACCATCAAGAAGCAGGTGCCGGACGACAAGCTCAAGGGCTATGTGCTCGACCTGCGCCTCAATCCGGGTGGTCTGCTCGACCAGGCGGTGAGCGTGTCCGACGCCTTCCTGAAGCGTGGCGAGATCGTCTCGACGCGTGGACGCGATCCGAAGGACGTCACCCGTTTCGATGCCAAGCCGAAGCAGACCGACGACATCAACGGCAAGCCGATGATCGTGCTCGTCAATGGCGGCTCGGCCAGCGCGTCCGAAATCGTCGCCGGCGCGCTGCAGGATCTGCGTCGCGTCACGGTGGTGGGCACGCAGTCCTTCGGCAAGGGTTCGGTGCAGACCATCATTCCGCTCGGCGAGAATGGCGCGCTGCGGTTGACGACGGCGCTCTATTACACGCCGTCGGGTAAGTCGATCCAGGGCAAGGGCATCACGCCCGACATCAAGGTCGACCAGCCGCTGCCGCCGGAACTGCAGGGCAGGGACCTGACGCGCGGTGAATCCGATCTCAAGGGCCACATCAAGGGCGCCGACGAGAGCAAGACCGGCTCGGGCTCGGCAGCCTATGTGCCGCCGGATCCGAAGGACGATCTGCAGCTCATCTTTGCTGAGCAACTGCTGCGTGGACAGAAGACCGATCCCGCTTTCCCGCCCAATCCGGAAAAGGCCGTGCTCAACCAGTAAGCCAGTCTGGCCGGCTGAACGAAGCAATGCGATGCTGCCGGGACCGAAAGGTTCCGGCAGTTTGATTCGGGGAGGCAAGACCAAGCCTCCGGATGCGGCGCCAGGGGGCGCCAGGGTTGATGAATGCGCGCATGTCGCTGAAGGGATCGCCTTCGCAACCATGCGCCCTGGGGACAGGGCTTGGCTGATATCGGCAAGGACATCGAACGCCCGCTTGGACAGACCGTCCGGGCGCCGCGCGCTGCCCGCAAAGGCGGCACTGGCGTGGTCGTGTCCACCGTCGTCGTGCTGGCGCTGGTCGGCGTCTCGGCCGCGATCGCACTCAGGGAAAAGCCGTTTCGCAAGCCGCAAGAGGTCGCTGTTTCGACGCCGAAAGTGACGGCTGCGGCCGAGCCCGCCTCCGCGCCATCCGCCTTGGCCCCAGCCGCGACGCCAAAGGTCGAAACGCCGTCCAAGACCGGTGGTCCTCAGATCATCCATGTGCAGAAGGAGGAGGGCGATGGCCCTCCGCAGGCCGCTATCGTCATCCGCGACCCATCGAGCATTGGGCAGAACCTGAAGATCGCGCATCTTCCCGACAAGGCGCTGATCGAGGCCAGCGACACTGGACCGCTGCCGATGCGCTCCGCCGATGGAAGGCGCCCGTTCGATGTCTATGCACGGCCGTGGTCCGGAGCGCGCGGGGCGCGGGTGGCGATCGTCATCGGCGGGCTGGCCGTCTCGCAGACCGGTACCCAGGCTGCGATAGCCAAGCTGCCTGCGGAAGTGACGCTGGCCTTCGCGCCGCAAGGCAACAGCATCGGCCGCTGGATGCAGGCCGCAAGGCAGGGTGGCCACGAGATCGTCATGCAGGTGCCGCTCGAACCGTTCGACTATCCCAACGTCAACCCCGGCCGCAACACGCTGACAGTGGCAGGGAGCGCCGAAGAAAACCTCAAGAATCTGCATTGGGCGCTGTCGCGGACGACGAACTACACCGGCGTCATGAACTATATGGGCGCGCGCTTTTCCGCCGACAAGGCGGCGATGGAGCCGTTCATGGCCGAACTCGGCAAACGGGGTCTCGCCTATATAGACGACGGCTCATCGGCGCGCAGCCTGGCGCCCGACCTGGCGCTGAAGGACGGCGTGCCCTTCGTCGCCGGCGATACGGCGATCGACGCGGTGCAGGATCGCGGCGCCATCCTGAAGAAACTCGACGGTCTCGAAGCCACGGCGCGGGCCAAGGGCACGGCCGTCGGCATCGGCTCGGCCTTTGATCTCACAGTCGACATCGTCTCATCCTGGATTGCCGAGGCCAAGAAGCGCGGCATCGAGATCGTGCCGATTTCAGCGGTGGCGATCGATCCGCAAAAGGGCTAGGCGATGCCCTTCTGAAGATGGCTGGAGAGACTGACTGATGCCAAAGACGAAGAAGGTCGACCGCGAAACGCTGCCCTACCGTCCCTGTGTCGGGCTGATGATCCTCAATGGCGAGGGCCTGGTCTGGGTCGGGCATCGCATTGCCGAACCCGACAGCGAATTCGCCGGCACGACGCAGCTCTGGCAGATGCCGCAGGGCGGCATCGACAAGGGTGAGGAGCCGCTGCAGGCGGCCGAGCGCGAGCTTTATGAGGAGACCGGCATGCGCAGCGTCTCGCTGCTCGCCGAAGCGCCGGACTGGATCAATTACGACCTGCCGGACCATCTCGTCGGCATTGCCTTCAAGGGTCGATATCGCGGCCAGATGCAGAAATGGTTCGCCTTCCGCTTCCATGGCGACGGCAGCGAGATCCAGATCAATCCGCCGCCGGGCGGCCACACCGCCGAATTCGACAAATGGTCGTGGCGGCCGATGCAAGATCTGCCCGACCTGATCGTGCCGTTCAAGCGCAAGGTCTATGAAGAGGTGGTGGCGGCGTTCAGCCATCTGGCGCGTTAGCCGCGTCGAGGTTGCCGCGTTGGTGCGGGGGTCGTATTGATGGCCGATGCAATGAGGGTCGCCATGAACGACGCCGTCAATCCGACTGCTGCGAAAACCGTCACCGGTTGGCCGGTCAGCGAGGCCGCGGCCGGCGCGATCCTGACCATCGATCTCGGCGCGATCCGTGAAAACTACCGGCGGCTGAAGGCGCTGCTGGGCGGCGTGCACTGCGCCGGCGTTGTCAAGGCCAATGGCTACGGCCTTGGCGCGGCCAAGGTGGCGGCGGCACTGACCCGGGAAGGCTGTGACATCTTCTTCGTCGCGCTGCTGGCCGAAGGCATCGCGCTGCGCAAGGCGGTCGGGACCGGACCGGACATCTACGTGCTGAACGGGCTGCCGCCTGGCTCCGAGCCGGAAGCGGTGGCGGCTGGCCTTTGCGCGGTCATCAATAGTGGCGCGCAGTTGAAAGCCTGGCGCGCGGCGGTGCACGATGCCGGTCGCCGGCTGCCGGCGGCCATCCAGGTCGACAGCGGCATGTCGCGGCTCGGCATGGCGCCGGCCGAAGTCGAGGCGCTGGCCGGGGATAGCAGCGCGTTCGACGGCATCGACATCAAATATGTCATGAGCCATCTGGCCTGCGCCGACGAGCCGCGCCATCCGGCCAACGAACAGCAGAGGCTGGCCTTCGAACGGCTGCGCGCCATGCTGCCCCGGGCGCCCGCCTCGCTCGCCAATTCCTCCGGCATCTTTCTCGGGCCGTCCTACCATCACGATCTCGCTCGGCCCGGAGCCGCGCTCTACGGCATCAACCCGACGCCGGGCGAGCCCAACCCGATGTTGCCCGTGGTGTGGCTGCAGGCCAAGGTGGCGCAGACGCGCCGCATCGAAAAGGGCGCCGGCATCGGCTATGGTCACAGCTATCACGCGGACGGTCCGCTGAGCCTGGCGACGATTTCGTTCGGCTATGCGGATGGCTGGCTGCGCCGCTCCGCTTCGGCGGCCTGGTTCGAAGGCGTGCGCCTGCCTTTCCTCGGGCGTGTGTCGATGGATTCGATTATTCTCGACATCTCCGCTTTGCCGCCCGGCAGGCTGCGCGAGGGCGATCTGGTCGAGCTGCTCGGTCCCTCGCAGAGCGTCGACGACGCCGCCGGCCATGCCGGCACCATCGGCTATGAAATCCTGGCCAGTCTCGGCCCGCGCTTTCACCGCCACTATGTCGGCGGCTGAGCGGTTTGGCCGCGCTTGACAAGCGGGCGCCTGTCGGCAAGGTTCGGGGCATGAGCAACCTCGCTTACACCAGAACCTTGTTCAGGGTCTGCCCGATCGCGGGATCGTAGCCCCGGCGCGGCCGCCTTCTGGCGTCCGTCCGTATCGGGGCATCCATACATCCACAACCGCCATCAAGCCGTATAGCCCTTCGCGGCTGCCGGCTTTTTCATCACGCCGCCGTCAGTGCGGTGGCAAGCGCGCATCCATTCGATGCGCCGATCCATGAGGTTTGCCATGCAACATGCAACAGGACCGCGTCCATCGAGCCGGATTCTGATCAGCGACACCGACCATGACAGGTTGACCGGCCTGGCGAGAGCCTTGCTCGACCGTGCCCCCGAGACGGCCGAGGAGCTGCTCTTCGAAATGGACCGCGCCGTCGTCACGGACGCGGCGGCGATGCCGGCCGACGTGGTGCGTATGGGATCGGCCGTGACGGTCCGCGGCGAAGGCGGGGCGACCCAGCGCATCATGCTGGTCTATCCCGGCGAAGCCGACATTGCCGAAAACAGGATCTCGGTGCTGACGCCGATGGGAACGGCGCTCATCGGAGCGTCGATCGGGCAGGCGGTGTGCTGGAGCAGTCGTGGCGGCCGTGAGCTGTCGGTGACCGTCGAAGCCGTCGACACGCCGGTCTCCGGCGCGCAGCGGCGCTGATCGTGGAGGCGGTGATGAAGAGTACGAATTGCTGTCTGACGACGAAGGACCGTGCCGTCCTCGAAGTCATGCTGGAGCGCCGGCGGGCATTCGCGGATCCGATCGTGCATGTGCTCGAACACAAGCTTTCAAGCGCCGATGTCGTCCCGATCGATACGGTCGGCCCCGATATCGTCACGCTGAACAGCAGGGTGGTGTTCAGCATCGATGCCGGTCACGCCCAGACGCGCACCCTGGTGCAGAACGAGGTGCGCGGACCGGTCGGCTCCAGCCTGTCGGTGGCAACCAGGCGCGGGCTCTGCATGCTTGGCATGGCACAGGGCCAAACGGCCTCGATCGAGCACGCCGACGGCCGGCGGGAGTCGATCCTGATCAAGGCCGTGCTTTACCAGCCGGAGGCTGCCGGGCGCGCGGTCAGGCAGAAAGACCGGGCCGACGGGCGGCGACCGCATGGGCTCACTCTCGTCTACAGCGCCGCAGACGATTGGCAGCCTCTTGGCGAGACGGCCGGAATGCGGCAGACAGAAGACGACGACCCCGGTCCCTCGGCGGCGTGAATGGGCAACAGCGTATGGTTCTCGAAAATCGGCGTCGATTTTCATTTGGGATCATGCGCAAATCGAGAAATGCGGCCGCGTCCACGGGCGTCCTGAGGATGCGCGGCGCGGCAAGGAGTGAACGATGCAGATCATGGTGCTGGGCGGCGGCGTCATCGGGGTGACCACGGCCTATTATCTCGCCGAGGCCGGCCACGAGGTGACGGTGCTCGATCGCCAGAAAGGCCCGGCGCTGGAAACCAGTTTTGCCAATGCCGGCGAGATTTCGCCCGGCTATGCCTCGCCCTGGGCCGGGCCCGGCATTCCGCTAAAGGCGATCAAATGGCTGTTGATGAAGCATGGCCCACTGGTGGTTCGACCGGCCTTCGACCCGCATATGTGGACCTGGCTGGTCAAGATGCTGCGCAACTGCACGACCGAGCGCTATGCCATCAACAAGTCGCGCATGGTGCCGCTGGCCGAATACAGCCGCGACACGCTGAAGGCGCTGCGCGAGGCGACCGGCATCACCTATGACGAGCGCACCCAGGGCACGCTGCAGCTGTTTCGCACCCAAAAGCAGCTCGATGGCACCGGTGGTGACGTCGAGGTGCTGAAGAAATATGGCGTTTCCTACGAGATCCTCGACCAGGACGGCTGCATTGCGGCGGAGCCGGCGCTGGGCGGCGTGCGCGAGAAATTCGTCGGCGGGCTGAGGCTGCCGCATGACGAGACCGGCGACTGCAAGATGTTCACCGAGAAACTGGCCGAGCTCTGCGTGGCGCGTGGCGTCAAGTTCGAATACGACACGACGATCTGGCGCGTCCTTCGCAGCCGCAACCGCGTTGCCAACCTCAGCACCAGCAAGGGGTTCAAGGCTTCCGAAGCCTATGTGATGGCGCTGGGCAGCTACTCGGCCGGCTTCATGCGCCGGATGAAACGGTCGATCCCGGTCTATCCGGTCAAGGGCTATTCGATCACCGTGCCGATCAAGGACGCCGACGTGGCGCCGGTGTCGACCGTGATGGATGAGACCTACAAGGTGGCGATCACCCGGCTCGGCGACCGTATCCGCGTCGGCGGCACGGCCGAGATTTCAGGCTTCGACCTCAGGCTCCATGAATCGCGGCGGCGCACGCTGGAACATTCGGTGGGCGATCTCTTTCCGGGCGCCGGCGCCATGCGCGAGGCGACCTTCTGGTGCGGCCTGCGGCCGATGACGCCGGACGGGCCGCCGCTGATCGGCCGCACCGAGCTTTCCAATCTCTTCCTCAACACCGGCCATGGCACGCTCGGCTGGACCATGGCCTGCGGTTCGGCCAAGGTGCTGGCCGACATCATGTCGAACAAGGTGCCCGAGATCGATGCCCGTGCCCTGGCACAGGAGCGCTACCTGAAATAGGCGCGGCGCGGGGAGATCAGAATGCCTGCCTGACCCAGGCTTCATCGAACAGCAGCCGATAGGCCCATGGGATCGTCACGTTGGCGGAAACCGGATTCGAATGGGCGAGATAGTCGTCATAGATCGGCTTCATCCTGACGTAGAAGGCGGGATCGAGCACCATCATGCCGTTCTCTGAATCGTGGAAGAAGCTGCGGTTGTTGAGGTTGACCGAGGAGATGGCGACCAGCCTTTCGTCGATCATCATGATCTTGGAATGCAGCACCACGTCGGGCGCCTTGAACTCGCGGATGTTGATGCGGTCGCCATATTTCTCGACGAACAGCCTGTTGAGCGCGGTGAGGAACTTGCCGCCAATATCGCCCTTGAGGTCGATGCGGCCGACAATGTCGATCTTTACGCCGCGGGCGAGCGCCCGGTCAAAGGCCTGGGCGAGGCTCGGCGTCAGATTGAGGTAGGGGTTGACGATCTGGATATGGCGCCGGGCGGCGTCAACCAGTTCGACAAAATAGCCCTCCAGCGCATGGTCGTCCTCATAGGGCACGGAAATGAAATGCCGGGCATTGCCGCGGGGGCGGCCATCTCCACGCACCGGGATGGAGAAGGGGCGCGCCAGATTGGTGTCGGCATCGCGCAACCATATTGTCGACAGATGCGCGGCGAGCGTCTCGACCGTCGCCCGGTCGGCGAACTCGATGTCGAAGTCGCTCCAGTTCGAATAGTAGTTCAGCGAAAAGCCGTCGGTCTTGCCGTATTGCTGCAGGTCCGGATAGCGCGACAGGTCGATCGGACTGTGGAACAGGAAGCCGTCATGGATGTTGCGGCCGCCGATGATGACGCGCGAGCGCGCTGGGTCCACAGCCAGCGTCGCCAGCATCTTGATATGATGGGTCTTGTGCAGCTGTGAAATCTGCTCGTCGATCGGCGCGCCATGATCGGCGCGCCAGCGATATTCCTGCAATTCGACATTGGGGAACTCCGCCGCCAGCCGGTGCAGCATGGCGTCGTCCTTTTCGCGCTCCAGCACGTCGGTGACCAGAATGCGCACCTTGGTGCCAAGGGCGGCATGATGGCGGATCAACCGCTCGATGATGCAGCCGGAAAAGTCCGCCTTGAATTCCAGCGAGGACAGATAGATCAGCTTCAGCCGTGGCGCCTTGGAGAAATCGAGAGGCAGCTCCGGGTCGCCTTTGTCTATTGCCGCATCGGACAGCGGTGCGCCCATCAGCGCCTCGACCTTGGCGTTGAAGCCGTCGCGCGACTTGCGCAGCAGCCGGAGCTCGCCGATCGGCAGGGCGCAGGTCTGCGACAGCCAGCGGCTGGCATAGAAGACGCGCTCGAGCGCGTCGAGGCCGGCGCTGTCGGGGACCGGACAGCGCTCATAGCGGCTGTCGAGGCTGGCGAGAGCCGGATCCGCGGCCTCTTCGCGTCGGATGGTAAGCGGAGCACCGGCCGGGGCAAGGCTGGAGCGGATCCTTGCCGTGCAGCGGTTCAGGCTGTCGCTGGGAAACAGGCTGACCGTGTCGTCCTCGCCCGCCAGGCGAAAGCGGAATGCCGCGCCGGCGGTGATGGTGCGCGAGGCGCCGGCCGCGCGGATCGCCAAGGCGCCGTCGCAGGTGGCCTCGATCTCGGCCGGCTGCTCGCCGGCCTGGCGCACGACGATCTCGACGCTGCGCGCCTGCAGGCCGGAGAAATCGAAATTTTTGGGGGCCGAGGGCCGCGCTGCCGCGTCGATGTAGAGAGTCTGCCGCGACACCCGCCAGCGTCCGTCGAAATGACCCTCGCCGCTGCCATTTGCCGGCGGCAGATGCGCCCTGGCAACCGGACCGGCCAGTTGCTGCAGCGTCGAATAGGTCGCCTGGAAGTCGCTGTTCTGCACATCGCGACGGTTGCGCCCGAACGGGCCGGTGCCGTTGGCGCGATCCATGGCGCCGAGCTGGTTGTGGGCGAGCAGCGCCAGGAAGCGCCTTTCGTAGTCGCTGGCGCCGGCATCGCCAAAAAACTGCGAAGCCGCGACTCCAGGCGTGCCGGCCGACAGGGACGGCCGCGCGCAGGCCACCTGTCCCGGCAGGATATCGCAGGCATTGCGGCCAATGCCGGCACAACCGGCAAGGGCGGTCTGCCCGAACAGGGCAAGGATGACAAATGCGTGGCGATTCACCCGGTGGCTCCGGCCTTCATCGCGCTCAACTGTGCCGGGTCGCGCGGCGGCATGAACCCTTGGGGAAACACCTTGCAGACGGGGATGGCGAAGGTAGCGATCAGCAATTCCGCCTCGTCGCGCATCTTGCGTGGCGCCGTCCTGTCATCCCGGATTGCCCTGGCAGAGGCGACAAGCGCGCCGTCGCAATCGCAATGATTGTGGCGGGCGATGTAGCAGGCGTCGTGGGTCTGGCACACCGCGTCGAGGCGGTCGACCGGCCGAGCCGACAGATCGCCGGTGCGGGTGCCAGGGCCGCAATAATTGCCGAAGACGAAAGGCGAGGGGCCCGCCATGACATAACGGATCGGCTTGGGCAATTCGGCTTCCGGCACTTTTGTCCACGGGTTGGCGCAGGCCGAAACGAACACCAGCGGCAGGATGGCAAGAACGGCTCGCATTTTTTCCGCGCCAGCTTTCTGAACGATTCCCCACCGGCGGCCTGCCCATGGCCGGCGACCACATGCCTGATGCCACACTGGCCGGTTTTGTGGCAAGGAAAAGGCGGCGGCCATCACCTGACCGTGTTATGACCGCGGCGGTACAACCTGCCGGGCGCATGGTCCCCGTCTGGCATTTCGCGAGCATCAGTGATGCGTATCGGCTTTGCGGTTGCGGCTGCCGTATTTCTGTCCTGCACCTCGGCGGCCAATGCCGCCGACAAGACCGTTCACGACAAGGATAACGGATTTTCCCTGACCTTTCCGGAAGGGTGGACCATCGAGGAGCCTTCCGGCAAGACGATGCGGCTGAAGATAAAGTCCGGCGATCAGGGCCTCACCTGCCGGGTATCGATCGGTCTCTATGATCCGCAGGCGTCCGATTCCCCCGCCGATCCCAAGGCATTCCTCGAGACGGGCTGGTCGCCGCAGGCCTGGCAAGAGATGGTGGGAGCCGCCTTTACCTCGTCGGTCTTCAGCAACGAAAAGTTGATCCGCTTTCCCGACGGCTATCCGGCACGAATGGCCGATATGGATTTCCAGGTCGGCGACGGCAGCGCCAGCTTCCCCGGTCACGCCAAGGTCGTGCTTTCGCTACGCGGCACACACTTCGGTCTGGTGACCTGCGGGCTCACGGGCGACAGCGTCGAGCAAATGAAGCGGAAGTGGGTGCCATTGGCCGATGAGGCTGAACGGGTGGCGAGCTCTTTTGTTCTCGATGGACCCTGAGCGCCTCTAGAGCGTTTCACCGTTTCATGGAAACGGCGAACCGCTCTAACTCTTTGTTTTGACGCAATTCCCAAGGGAAAGCGCAACGCGCTTTTCCCGGGAAAACCGCTCACACTTTTCCTGGAATTGCTCTAAAGGAAAAGACTTCTTTCCCGCTCCACCGCCTTGGTGATGAAGCCGGCGACGATCTGGATGCGGCGCAGCGGCCTGACCGATTCGTGATAAACCAGCCAGTAGGCGCGGCGGATGGGCGCCACCGCATCGACGGCCACCAGCTCCGGCATCGAGCGCGCGACGAAGGTGTGCAGGATGCCGATGCCGGCGCCCGAGCGCACCGCTTCAGCCTGGCCGAGTGCCGAGGAAATAGCGAAGCTGGTGCGCCAGTCCGCGCTGAATTCGGCCGCGTAGTCGAGCGAAGGGCTGACGATGAGGTCGGGCACATAGCCGATGAGGGGATGCCGGCCGAGTTCGGCTGCGGTTTTGGGCAGACCATTGGCATCGGCGTAGGCGCGCGACGCAAACAGGCCGAGCGAATAATCGACCAGCTTTCCCGCCACCAGCCGGCCTTCTGTCGGCCGCTCGACGGTGATGGCGATGTCGGCTTCGCGCCGGGACAGGGAGAAGGAGCGCGGCACCGGCACGAGCTGGATCGTCAGCTCGCGATGCAGCGCGGTCAGTTCGCCGAGGCGCCGGGCCAGGAAGGCGACGCCGAACCCGTCCGGCGCGCCGATGCGCACGGTGCCGGAGATATCGTCGCCTTCGCCTGATATGGTCGAGCGCGCGGCGATCATCTCGCCCTCCATGCGCTCGGCAATGTCGAGGAAACGCTCGCCGGCCGGTGTCAGTTCACTGCCGGTGGTCAGACGGCGAAAGAGCTTTGTGCGCAATGCGTCCTCGAGCGCTGCGATCCGGCGCGAGACGGTGGCGTGGTTGAGCTCCAGCCGCCTGGCTGCGCCAAGGATCTGGCCGGCGCGTGCCACGGCAAGGAAGATGCGGACGTCATCCCAGTTCATGGGAATCCCCTGGAGATATCTTGCGATCCGCCATTTGCGAGAATTGATGCCCGCCCG
Source organism: Mesorhizobium japonicum MAFF 303099 (assembly GCF_000009625.1). Lineage (NCBI taxonomy): Bacteria > Pseudomonadati > Pseudomonadota > Alphaproteobacteria > Hyphomicrobiales > Phyllobacteriaceae > Mesorhizobium > Mesorhizobium japonicum. The sequence continues at coordinate 3,188,667 of NC_002678.2, read as the reverse complement.
TCAATCGTTATCTAATTTTCGCACAACGGTTGCGTTCTTCCTCGCGTTGCCTTCGCCACCGCAAAGGCGGACAATGCGCCATCACAAACAAGGGAGAGATATCATGATAGAATACGGTCATTTCATCGGCGGCAAGCGTGTCGCCGGCACCAGCGGCCGCAAGCAGGACGTCATGCAGCCGATGGACGGTTCCGTGCGCGGCACGGTGGCGCTGGCCTCGCAGGCGGAATTGCGCGCGGCGGTCGAGAATGCCAAGGCGGCGCAGCCGAAATGGGCCGCCACCAACCCGCAGCGCCGCGTGCGCGTCTTGATGAAATTCCTCGAACTGGTCGCCCGCGACTATGACGAACTGGCCGACATACTGGCGCGCGAGCACGGCAAGACGATCGCCGACGCCAAGGGCGACATCCAGCGCGGCCTCGAAGTGGTCGAAGTCTGCATCGGCGCGCCGCACATGATGAAGGGCGAATTCACCGATGGTGCCGGCCCGGGCATCGACGTCTATTCGATGCGCCAGCCTCTCGGCGTCGTCGCTGGCATCACCCCGTTCAACTTCCCGGCAATGATCCCGCTGTGGAAGATCGCGCCGGCGATCGCCTGCGGCAATGCCTTCATCCTGAAGCCGTCGGAGCGGGATCCTGGCGTGCCGATCCGCATCGCCGAACTGTTCCTCGAGGCGGGGCTGCCGGCAGGCATCCTCAACGTCGTCAACGGCGACAAGGAAGTCGTCGACGCCATCCTCGACGATCCCGACATCAAGGCCGTCGGCTTCGTCGGCTCGACGCCGATCGCCCACTACATTTATTCGCGCGGCACCGCGGCCGGCAAGCGCGTGCAGTGCTTCGGCGGCGCCAAGAACCATATGATCATCATGCCCGACGCCGACATGGACCAGACCGTCGACGCGCTGATCGGCGCCGGCTACGGCTCGGCTGGCGAGCGCTGCATGGCGATCTCGGTGGCTGTTCCGGTCGGCAACGACACCGCCAACCGGCTGATGGAAAAGCTGATCCCGCGCGTCGAGAGCCTGAAGGTCGGCCCGTCGACGGATTCGGCCGCCGATTTCGGCCCGCTCGTGACCGCGCAGGCACTGGAGCGCGTGAAAGGCTATGTCGACACCGGCGTCAAGGAAGGCGCCACGCTCGTCGTCGACGGCCGCGGCTTCAAGATGCAGGGCTATGAGGACGGCTACTATATGGGCGGCTGCCTGTTCGATAATGTCACGGCGGACATGCGCATCTACAAGGAAGAGATCTTCGGGCCGGTGCTCTCGGTGGTGCGCGCACCGACCTATGAGAGCGCGATCAAGCTCGCCAACGACCACGAGATGGGCAATGGCGTCGCCATCTTCACCCGCGACGGCGACGCCGCGCGTGACTTCGCAAGCCGTGTCCAGGTCGGCATGGTCGGCGTCAACGTGCCGATCCCGGTGCCGATCGCCTATTACACGTTCGGCGGCTGGAAGGCGTCGTCCTTCGGCGACCTCAACCAGCACGGCCCGGACGCCTTCCGCTTCTACACCAAGACCAAGACGGTGACCTCGCGCTGGCCGTCCGGCATCAAGGACGGTGCGGAGTTCGTCATCCCGACGATGAACTGAAGTCTGACATTTATTTCACCGAGCTAAGGGCGCGGCTTTTGCCGCGCCCTTTTTTTGCGCGGCGTCATTTCGTCCTGTCATGCGCCGATCTCCAGTCGCGTGATCCGGTCATCGGCCAGTGTGAAGACGTAGTGGAGCGTCGCGGGACTGCCGGGGAAATTTCCAGACACGATGCCGGCGATCCGCCATCTATCGCCGTTGACCGTCACGTCGGCGACCTCGACGGTCACCCGGTATTTGCGTGTCGTTTCCTCTATCCAGCTGCGAATGGCGGCCGAACCCCGATGGGTTTGGCCTTCGTCCTTGACCGTGGCGTCCGACGAGAAAGGCACGAGCATGGCGTCGATGTCGTGCCGGTTCTTGGCGGAAAAATAGTCGGCCAGCGGCTGCGGAAGGTTTGCGGTCATGGTGTCGTCTCCGGTGTGGGTCGCCGCCACCGAGGCCGGCGGCGCTTGTCCGGCTTCTAAAATGAGATATACTGGCGAAATGACAAGAACTGACGAAAAAGTAAGGTACTTACCCGAAAGTAAGGGCAGTCCTGTAGGCAAGGCCCGGCCCCCGAATGAGGTTGAGGCACTGACGCCGTTGTCGGCGGCGAGCGGCGTCGAGAATGTGCTGCGCATCCTCGAAGGCCGCTGGAAGCTGGTGATCCTGTTTCATCTTTTCGGCGGCAAGGTGCTGCGCTTCTCCGACCTCGAACGGGCGATCCCAGCGATCTCGCAGAAGATGCTGATCCAACAGCTGCGGCAGATGGAGGCCGACGGCATCGTTCGCCGTATCGTCCACCACCAGGTGCCGCCGAAGGTCGAGTACTGCCTGACCGATTGGGGCCAGGCCCTGTGCCCGGCCCTCGACGCCTTGCTGAAATGGGCGGCACTTCGCGAGCCCGCGCAAGCCTGACGCTGATCGTCGTCCGGCAACGCGCCGTGAGCTCCGAAATGGAGCTTGTTTTCGGATCGGGGCCTCACCATATCGATTCCAGGGAATGATAAAATTTCCTGACGACAGACCGGAAACCAGAAGGAGTGACGTGATGAAGACGTCGAACCCGGCCTGGAGCGTTCCGGTGTGTTGGGCTGCCCATGTGCCTCCCTTTGCCGGAAACGCCAAGGCGAAGGAGGTGCCAAATGGCACACAGATTTTCGTTTCGATGGATCAAGATAGCCGCGATCGGCGCCGCGCTGGCGCTGTCGGCGCTATCGGCACAGGCGCAATTCATCTGCGGCGGCCACAGTGACCTTGTCACGGGACTGGCGCAGGCCTTTCAACAAAAGCAGATCGGTTACGGTGTGGTCGGGCAATCCGCCATTGTCGAGATCTATGTCTCGGCAAGCGGGACCTGGTCCATGCTGGTGACCGACGTGCAGGGCCGAAGCTGCATCTTCGCGACCGGTGAGGGATGGGAGGATACCGCCATCGCCACCAAGCAAGGAATCTGATCGCCCGATCAGCGCGTCGCGGCGACCTCGGCATGGCTGCGCAGCAGCGCCATCAGCCGCTTGGCATCCTTGGCGGCTGCCTCCTCGTCGCCGTCGAGGATCGAGCGGATCAGCGCGACATGATGCTCGGCTGATTCGGCCAGGCCCGTATCGGCCTTGTAGCGGAACCAGAAGCGGCGGCTGTGGGTTTGCAGGGGCGCGGCCAGCCGCGCGGCGAAGGGATTGTCGGCGGCCAGCGCCAGTGCCTCGTCGAGCGCCTTGTCGGCCTGGATGAAGGCAAGCACATTGCCCGAGATGACCGCCTTCTGCATGGCCAGCGCCGCCTCGTGAAACAGGTCGGCGGCCTCGCGGGTGACGAAGCGGGCGGCCGAGCGGGCCAGCACCACCTCGACGCCGCGCCGGGCGTCGAGCACGCGCAGCCAGTCGCCGGGATGCAGCGGCGCGATCGCGATGCCGGCGCGCGGTCTGACGTCCAGCAGCCCTTCCCATGCCAGCCGCTGGATCGCCTCGCGCACTGGAGTGCGGCCGAGGTCCAGCTTTTCGATAAGCGCCCCCTCGGTGACAAAGCTCGAGGGCGCCAGTTCCAGCGTGACGATCATGTGCTCGAGCACGCGATAGGCCCTGGCCGCCACCGGCTCGGACGTCATGGTTGCTTCCATGGATATCAAAGGCGATCTCCTGATATATCCCGAATATATCATAACGGATTCTGCATTGACAGCGGGCTTCTTAACAGATATACGGCTGATATATCAGATGGAGACGCGACCATGTGGACCGGAGTTTTCCCCGCCGTTACGACCAAATTCACCGCCGACGACCGGCTCGACCATGCCGAAATGGAGCGCTGTTTCGGCCTGCAGATGGAGGCCGGCTGCGACGGCATCATCGTCTGCGGCTCGCTCGGCGAAGGGCCGATGCTGTCGCCTGACGAGAAGATCGAAGTGCTGAAGACCGCGCAGAAAGTCGCCGGCAAGAAGCCGGTGCTGCTGACCGTCAACGAAGCGGGCACCCGTGAGGCCGCCGCTATCGCCAGGCGCGCCGCCAGGGAGGGCGCCGATGGCCTGATGGTGGTGCCGAGCCCGATCTACCACACCAACGCGGAAGAGACGGTGGCTGCGCTGCGCGCGGTCGCCGAGGCCGGCGACCTGCCGGTGATGATCTACTCCAACCGGCTCGCCTATCGCGTCGACGTCACCGTCGACCAGATGGAGGAGCTGGCATCGGACAAGCGCTTCGTCGCCATCAAGGAATCCTCCGACGACATCAGGCGCTCGACCGAGATCATCAACCGGCTTGGCGATCGCTACGATCTGTTCACCGGTGTCGACAATCTCGCCTTCGAAGCGCTGTCGGTCGGCGCCATCGGCTGGGTGGCCGGCCTGGTCACCGCCTTCCCGCGCGAAACCGTTGCCATCTTCCAGCTGATGAAGCAGGGCCGCCGCGAGGAGGCGCTTGCCGTATACCGCTGGTTCCGGCCGCTGCTCGATCTCGACGTCTCGACCTATCTGGTACAGAACATCAAGCTTGCCGAAGTGCTGGCAATCGATACCAATGACCGCGTGCGCATGCCGCGCCAACCGTTGTCGGGCGAGCGCCGCAAGGCGGTCGAGAAGATCATACGGGATGCGCTGGCGGCGCGGCCGAAGCTGCCGTCGCTCCAGACGTCTCCTCTATCGGCGGACAGACAGGTGGCAGCCGAATAAGGGACAGCACCGACGTGCCAGGAAATTCCGAATCCCCGGAACAGGAGCAGCGCTCGGCCGCTGGGGCACCTTCTCCCCGTGAGCGGGGAGGAGGTGAGGACATCGCCATCATCGGCGGCGGCATCATCGGCATCTGTGCCGCGGCCTTCCTCGCCGAGGCGGGGCGCAGCGTGACAATCTTCGACCGCAGCGGCATCTGCGAGGAGACGAGTTCCGGCAATGCGGCGGCCTTCGCCTTCTCGGACGTGCTGCCGCTGGCGCACAAAGGCATGATCAAGAACCTGCCGAAATGGCTGGCCGATCCGCTCGGTCCGCTCAGCATTCCGCCCGCCTATCTGCCGCGGCTGCTGCCCTGGCTGATCCGCTTCTGGCGCGCCGGCGCGCCGGCGAAGTATGAAGCGAGCCTCATCGCCCAGGCCGGCATGATGAAACTCGCCGAAGCGGAATGGATGGACCTGCTCGATCGCTCCGGCACGCGGCCGATGCTGCGCGAGGATGGCTCGCTGGAGCTCTACGAGAGCGAAGCCGAGTTCCGCGCCTCGCTGTCGGGCTGGGCCGCGCGCGAGCGTTTCGGCATCGGCTTTCGCCACGTCGAGGGCGAAGGCCTGGTGGGTTTGCAGCCGGGCCTCTCCCCGCGCTTCATCAAGGGCACCTTCGTGCCGGGCTGGAAGACGGTCGCCGATCCAAAACTGCTCGGCAAGGCGGTGTGGGCTTATGCCCGGGCCAAGGGCGCCCGCTTTGAAATGGCCCGCATCGACCAGATCGCGGCGGACCAGGATGGCGCGACGCTGATGCTGGCCGACAGCACGACCAGGCAGGCGAGGCAGCTCGTCATCGCTGCCGGCGCCTGGTCGCATCTTCTGGCGCGACAGCTTGGCGACCGCATTCCGCTGGAGACCGAGCGCGGCTACAACACGACGCTGCCCAGGAGCGCCTTCGATGTGAAGCGGCAGCTGATCTTCTCAGGCCATGGCTTCGTCATCACGCCGCTCGACACGGGCCTGCGCGTCGGCGGCGCCGTCGAGCTCGGCGGCATCGAGCGGCCGCCCAATTTTGCCAGGTCGAAGGCGCTGTTGCGGAAGGCGCAGCAATTCCTGCCCGGGCTCAATCCCTCGGGCGGGCGCGAATGGATGGGATTCCGGCCCTCGCTGCCGGATTCGGTGCCTGTCATCGGTAAGGCGTCGGGAAGCCGGCCGGTGGTCTATGCTTTCGGCCACGGCCATCTCGGCCTCACCCAGGCCGCGGCGACGGGACGGTTGATCCGGGAAATCATCATGGGGCAGGTTGCGTCTATTGATCTCGCCCCCTTCGGTCCACAACGGTTTTGAAATTTTTCGAGGAACGACATGGCCAAGAAATCCTTCTTCTGCATCGACGGCCACACATGCGGCAATCCGGTGCGGCTGGTCGCCGGCGGCGGCCCGCTGCTCGAGGGGTCGACGATGATGGAGCGGCGTGCGCATTTCCTGGCCGAGTATGACTGGATCCGCACCGGGCTGATGTTCGAGCCGCGCGGCCATGACGTGATGTCGGGTTCGATCCTCTATCCGCCGACGCGCGAGGATTGCGACATCGCCATCCTGTTCATCGAGACCTCCGGCTGCCTGCCGATGTGCGGCCACGGCACCATCGGCACGGTGACGATGGCCATCGAACACGGGCTGATCAAGCCGAAGACGCCGGGCGTGCTGAGGCTGGATACGCCGGCCGGGCTGGTCATCGCCGAATACAAACAGGTCGGCGAATATGTCGAGGAGGTGCGCATCACCAACGTGCCGTCTTTCCTCCACGCCGAGGGTCTGACGGTCGAATGCCCCGGGCTCGGCGAGATCACCGTCGATGTCGCCTATGGCGGAAATTTCTACGCCATCGTCGAGCCACAGGAGAACTATCGCGACATGGCCGACCATTCGGCTGGCGACCTCATCGCCTGGAGCCCGGTGGTGCGGCAGCGGCTCAACGAGAAGTATTCCTTCGTGCATCCGGAAAACCCCGGCATCAACAGGCTGTCGCACATGCTGTGGACCGGCAAGCCGACAGTGGAAGGGGCCGACGCCCGCAACGCCGTCTTCTACGGCGACAAGGCGATCGACCGCTCACCATGCGGCACAGGCACCTCGGCGCGCATGGCGCAGCTTCATGCCAAGGGCAAACTCAAGGCCGGCGACGCCTTCGTGCACGAATCGATCATCGGTTCGCTGTTCAAGGGCAAGGTCGAAAAGGAGGTCACTGTCGCGGGCAAACCGGCGATCATCCCTTCGATCGGCGGCTGGGCGCGCCTGACCGGACTGAACACGATCTTCATCGACGACCGCGATCCGTTCGCGCATGGTTTCGTAGTCACGTGACGAGAATCCTGACCCTACGGAAAGGAGTGTGGCGAAAAGACGAACCCTATCAGGAACGCAACGATTCCTCTTATCACCTAATTTTGACGGTGATTTCTTCGAAACGGGGCGCATGATACGGCCGAATCGTCAAAGACATTGCGTTATGCCAATGATAGGGTCCGCGATAGTCCAGGGGTCGGGTGCAGAAAACGGGCGGTCGGAACGACGTGAATCGGAAACACGCGGGGCGGTCAAAAAAATCACGTTGCAATCCGGGCTCGAAACTTTACGACTAGGGGAAATACGAAAAGGAATGCGTCTGCATGGGCGACATTCCAGGGGAGCCACGTACACATGCAGTATTTTGTCCAGCAGCTTATCAACGGGCTGACGCTGGGATCGATCTATGGGCTGATCGCAATCGGCTACACGATGGTCTACGGCATCATCGGCATGATCAACTTCGCCCATGGCGACATTTTCATGGTGGGCGCCTTCACGGCGCTGATCGTCTTCCTCATCCTCGGCGCGCTGTTCTATTCGGTGCCCGTGGTCATCGCGCTGCTGGTCATGATGATCGTGGCGATGCTGCTCACCAGCCTCTACAACTGGACGATCGAGAAGGTGGCCTACCGGCCGCTGCGCGGTTCGTTCCGGCTGGCGCCGCTGATCACCGCCATCGGCATGTCGATCGCGCTGTCGAACTTCGTCCAGGTGACGCAAGGTCCGCGCAACAAGCCGATCCCGCCGATGGTCAGCCAAGTCTACAACATCGACGGCGTCAGCGTGTCGCTGAAGCAGATCATCATCGTCATCGTCACCGCGCTGCTCCTGGTGGTGTTCTGGTACCTGGTCAACAGGACCTCCCTTGGCCGGGCGCAACGCGCCTGCGAACAGGACCGCAAGATGGCCGCGCTGCTCGGCGTCGACGTTGACCGCACCATCTCGATCACCTTCATCATGGGTGCCTCGCTTGCCGCTGTCGCCGGCACGCTGTTCCTGATGTATTATGGCGTGGTGGCTTTCTCCGACGGTTTTGTGCCGGGTGTGAAGGCATTCACCGCGGCGGTGCTTGGCGGCATCGGCTCGTTGCCAGGCGCCGTGCTGGGCGGGCTGCTGATCGGCTTCATCGAAAGCATGTGGTCGGCCTATTTCTCGATCGACTACAAGGACGTCGCGGCGTTCTCGATCCTGGCCATCGTGCTGATCTTCCTGCCTTCCGGCATATTGGGCCGGCCTGAAGTCGAAAAGGTCTGAGATCATGGCCGTGACCGTATCTCGTGAGAGCGACAGCGTCGCCACCCCCACCCAACGCGCGCTTAAGGAAGCGTTCTATGCCGGCGCCATCGCGCTTGGCCTGTTCGTGCTGTTCATCGGTCTGAAGACCGGTCAGAACATGTCCAATGAACTGGTCCTGACTCAGCGTTGGGGCCTGCTCGCCGCCGTGGTGATCGCCACGGCCGTCGGGCGTTTTCTCTATGTCGCCTATGGCCAGCCCTTCATGGCCAACCAAAAGATCGCCAACGTCGCCACCGGTCTGTTGCCGGCCAGCGTGGGGTCACGGTTCTTTACGCTGCCAGCCTTCATCGTGGCTGTCGTCGCGGCGGTGGTGCTGTTCGTGTTCAACAATTCTCTCGCCGGATGGGTGGGAGCAGAACCGGCCGGCTATCTGCAATTCCTGCGCGCCCTGGCGATCATCTATCTGCTGGCTTGCGTGATCTACTACTTCCGCGCCTTCATCCATGCCAACTTCACCAAATTGGGCATCACAGCGCTGGTGCTGTACCCGATCCTCGTGGTCGCGGTGCTGTCGCTGAACGCCTGGTCGATTGCAGGAGGGCTGCAGGGCTCGCTGAAATGGGTCGACAATTTCGGCATCCAGATCCTGATCTACGTGATGCTGGCCTGGGGGCTGAACATCGTCGTTGGCCTTGCCGGCCTGCTCGACCTCGGCTACGTCGCCTTTTATGCACTTGGTGCCTATGCCTATGCGCTTCTTGCCACGCATTACGGCCTGTCGTTCTGGATCCTGCTGCCGGCCGCGGGCTGCATGGCCGCTCTCTGGGGGGTGCTGCTCGGCTTCCCCGTGCTGCGCCTGCGCGGCGATTATCTGGCGATCGTGACGCTCGCCTTCGGTGAGATCATCCGCCTGGTACTCATCAACTGGCGCGAGGTCACCAACGGGTCGGCCGGTATCTCCGGCATTCCCAAGGTTTCCTTCTTCGGCCTGATGACCTTCAACGTGTCGGACCCCAACTACATTGCCAAGGTTCTGCATCTCGCGACCTCGAGCGCCTACTACAAGATCTTCCTCTACTATCTGATCCTGGGCCTGTGCCTGCTTACCGCCTTCGTCACCATCAGGCTGCGCCGTCTGCCGGTCGGCCGCGCCTGGGAAGCCTTGCGTGAGGACGAGATCGCCTGCCGCTCGCTCGGCATCAACACCACCACTACCAAGCTGACCGCCTTCGCCACCGGCGCCATGTTCGGTGGCTTCGCCGGCTCGTTCTTCGCCGCGCGGCAAGGCTTCGTCAGCCCGGAATCCTTCGTTTTCCTGGAATCGGCCATCATCCTTGCCATCGTCGTTCTCGGCGGCATGGGTTCACTGGTCGGCATCGCGGTTGCCGCGATGGTGATGATCGGCGGCACCGAGGCGCTGCGCGAACTCGACTTCCTCAAGCAGATCTTCGGGCCGGACTTCACCCCCGAACTCTACCGCATGCTTCTGTTCGGCATGGCCATGGTCATCGTCATGCTGTGGAAGCCGCGCGGCTTCGTCGGCAGTCGTGAACCGACCGCCTTCCTCAAGGAGCGAAGAGCTGTCTCAAGCTCCTTCACCAAGGAGGGTCACGGCTGATGAATGTGACCACGCAAATGAACGACGCCATCCTGCAGGTCGAACATCTGTCGATGAAGTTCGGCGGCCTGGTTGCCATCGGCGACCTGTCCTTCACCGCCAGACGCGGCGAGATCACTGCGCTGATCGGGCCTAACGGCGCCGGCAAGACCACCGTGTTCAACTGCATCACCGGCTTCTACAAGCCGTCCGAAGGCATGATCACGCTCAACCGGGCCGATGGTTCCAGCTACCTGCTGGAACGGCTGCCCAACCATGAGATCCCGGCGCGCGCCAAGGTCGCGCGCACCTTCCAGAACATTCGGCTGTTCTCGGGCATGACGCTGTTGGAGAACCTTCTGGTTGCCCAGCACAACAAGCTGATGAAGGCATCGGGCTATACGGTGCTTGGCCTGTTCGGCTTCAGCGGTTACCGCAAGGCCTCGGCCGAGTCGATGGAGCTGGCCAGGCATTGGCTGGAGAAGGCCGATCTCGTCGATCGCGCCGATGATCCGGCCGGCGATCTGCCCTATGGCGCGCAGCGGCGCCTCGAGATCGCGCGCGCCATGTGCACGGGACCGGAGCTTCTGTGTCTCGACGAGCCGGCGGCCGGCCTCAACCCGAAGGAATCGGCGGCGCTCAACGAGCTCTTGATGGACATCAAGAACAACACGGGCACCTCGATCCTGCTGATCGAGCACGACATGTCGGTGGTCATGCAGATTTCCGACCATGTCGTGGTGCTGGAATATGGCCGCAAGATCTCCGACGGCAATCCGCAGTCGGTGCGCACCGATCCGCGCGTCATCGCCGCCTATCTCGGCGTTGACGACGAGGAGGTCGAGACCGTGCTGACCGAGGTCGGCGACGAGGACGTCATCGAGCAGCTCGACATAGGGCCGGATGCCGCGCATGGGCCGGGAACATCGTCGTCATACCTGGCCGGACCTGTGACCGACACCGTCGGACACAGCGAGGGCGAGCGCGTCACGGTGTCGAAGGGCGCCTCCAAGGCGGCACAGGTCGATGCAAGGGCCAATTTGCCAAGAAAGCCTTCTGAGCGGGCCACGGCCAAGCCGACCGGAAAATCCTCGACAGCCAAGCCGCGTGGGGGGCGTAAATAATGGCCGGGACAACGCTGCTCGATATCAAGGGCGTGGAGACCTATTACGGCAACATCCGAGCGCTGAACGGCGTCGATGTCACCGTCAAGGAAGGTGAGATCGTGGCGCTGATCGGCGCCAACGGCGCCGGCAAGTCGACGCTGATGATGACCATTTTCGGGGCCCCACGCGCCCGCACCGGCACTATCACCTTCGCCGGCACCGACATCACCCAGTTGCCGACGCACGAGATCGCGCGCATGCGCATCGCCCAATCACCCGAAGGCCGGCGCATCTTCCCGCGCATGACGGTGATGGAAAACCTGCAAATGGGCGCCAGCCTCGACAACCTCAAGCACTATGACGAGGACGTCGAGAAGGTGTTCACGCTGTTCCCGCGGCTCAAGGAGCGCATCGCCCAGCGCGGCGGCACGCTGTCGGGCGGCGAGCAGCAGATGCTGTCGATCGGACGCGCGCTGATGGCGCGGCCGAAGCTGCTTCTGCTCGACGAGCCGTCGCTGGGCCTGGCGCCGCTGATCGTCAAGCAGATCTTCGACGCCATCCGCGAGTTGAATCGCACGCAAGGGCTGACCGTGTTCCTGGTCGAGCAGAACGCGTTCGGTGCGCTGAAGCTCGCCACGCGCGGTTACGTCATGGTCAACGGCAATGTGACGATGAGCGGCACCGGCAAGGAACTGCTCGCCAATCCGGAAGTGCGCGCCGCCTATCTCGAAGGTGGACATCACTGAGTTTGGGGCGGAATGTGCATCCGGCATCCCGCTCCAACTTGTTTGTTTGTCGCATGATCCTTATCCGAAAAGTCTGCAACTTTTCGGGATCGTGCTAGGGAGACTTCATCATGCAGGGCATTCTCTATGAGGAACCCTCGATCTGGCAGTTCTTCTTCGTCACCTGCCTGCTCGGCGGCTGGGCGGCCTGGATGACCGGCAAGGCCAGCGCCCAGACATGGCGTTCCTTCATCCAGCTTTTCGCCTATCTGCTGGGTCTCGGCATCGGCATCCGCTTCATCCATCACGCGCTGTTCGACGGCACGATGTTCTCGCTGCAGTACTATATCGTCGACACCATCGTGCTGATGATACTGGGCTTCGTCGGCTATCAATACACACGAACCAACCAGATGGTCACACAGTATAATTGGCTCTACGAAAGAGCTTCAATCTTGAGCTGGAAGCCGAAAGGTTGACGTTCATCATTAACGCCGCGTCAAGGATGAATCGGCGTGACAAGTGCCTGAAAATCGGCAAACTATGCTTTCTGCGATAAGGGTGGGCATCGCATGAAAGCTTCATCCACGCCCACTCCGTTAATGGGAGCGTTTAAATGAAAAAGACACTTTTGTCCGCCGTCGCCCTGACCGCGCTGGTCGCGTTCGGCGGCAACGCGTGGGCTGATGTAATATTCGGCGTTGCCGGTCCGATCACCGGTCCGAACGCGGCCTTCGGCGCACAGCTGCAGAAGGGCGCAGAGGCGGCGGTCGCCGAGATCAATGCCAAGGGCGGCATCAACGGCGAGCAGATCAAGCTCGAAGTCGGCGACGACGTCTCCGATCCGAAGCAAGGCATCTCGGTCGCCAACAAGTTCGTCGGCGACGGCGTCAAGTTCGTGATCGGCCACTTCAACTCGGGCGTCTCGATCCCGGCCTCGGAAGTCTACGCCGAAAACAACATCGTCGAAATCACCCCGGCCGCGACCAACCCGAAGTTCACCGAGCGCGGCCTGTGGAACGTGTTCCGCACCTGCGGACGCGACGATCAGCAGGGCAGCATCGCCGGCGCCTACATCGCCGCGAACTTCAAGGATGCCAAGGTCGCTGTCGTGCACGACAAGACCCCTTATGGCCAGGGCCTCGCCGATGAAACCAAGAAGGCGATGAACGCCGCCGGCGTCAAGGAAGTGATGTATGAAGGCGTCAATGTCGGCGACAAGGACTTCTCGGCGCTCATCGCCAAGATGAAGGAAGCCGGCGTCACCCTGATCTATTGGGGCGGCCTGCACACCGAAGCCGGCCTGATCATCCGTCAGTCGGCGGACCAGGGCCTCAAGGCACCGATGATGTCGGGTGACGGCATCGTGACGGACGAACTCGCCGCGATCGCGGGCGACGCTGTCGCCGGCACGCTCAACACGTTCGGACCCGATCCGCGCCTGATCCCGGCCAACAAGGAACTCGTCGAGAAGTTCCGTGCGCAGGGCTTCGAGCCGGAAGCCTATACGCTCTACGCCTATGCCGCCGTGCAGGTGGTCGCCGAGGCGGCTGCCGCCGCCAAGACGAACGACCCGCAGGCCGTTGCCAAGGCGATGCATGAAAGCGGCCCGTTCCCGAGCGTGCTGGGCGATCTCGCCTATGACGCCAAGGGCGACCCGAAGCTGCCGGGCTACATCATGTACGAGTGGAAGAAGAAGGACGACGGCAAGTATTCCTGGTTCCCGAAATAAGCTGCTCTGGCAGGTCTGAAATCCAAGATGCCCGGCGCAACGCGCCGGGCATTTTCTTTGGCGCATTCCGGTGGCCGATGAGCCTCTTTGTGGGCTCCTCCCAGCTTGGAGAGATCGCATCCAGGATCGAAATTGTCGCCATTGTTCCGTCCGTGGGGGCTAAGGCGTGCGAGTGTTGGCCGGATAATTGATTTAAATCGGTTTAAACCGGCGCTGATTTTGTTTGCACTGCAGCATTTTCACGCTAATCATTGCACCGATTTCCCGTTCCTTCCGCTGCTGGAGCCCAGTCCTTGGCCATCACGAAGATCCTCGTCGCCAACCGGTCAGAAATCGCCATCCGCGTCTTTCGCGCGGCCAATGAACTGGGCCTCAAAACCGTGGCGATCTGGGCCGAGGAAGACAAATATTCGCTGCACCGCTTCAAGGCCGACGAGAGCTACCAGGTCGGGCGCGGTCCGCATCTCACCAAGGATATGGGGCCGATCGAGAGCTATCTGTCGATCGAGGAGGTGATCCGCGTCGCCCGGCTCTCGGGCGCCGATGCCATCCACCCCGGCTACGGGCTTCTGTCCGAAAGCCCCGAATTCGCCGAAGCCTGCGCGCAAGCGGGCATCACCTTCATCGGGCCGAAGCCGGACACGATGCGCCGCCTCGGCAACAAGGTCGCGGCGCGCAATCTCGCCATCGAGGTCGGCGTGCCTGTCATTCCCGCCACCGATCCGTTGCCGGACGATATGGAGGCGGTCAAGAAACTGGCCAAGGAGATCGGCTATCCAGTGATGCTCAAGGCCTCCTGGGGCGGCGGTGGGCGCGGCATGCGCGCCATCCGCTCCGAGGCCGATCTCGCCCGTGAGGTCACGGAAGGCAAGCGCGAGGCGAAAGCCGCCTTCGGCAAGGACGAGGTCTATCTCGAAAAGCTGATCGAGCGCGCCCGCCACGTCGAGGTGCAGGTGCTTGGCGACACGCATGGCAATGCCGTGCACCTGTTCGAGCGCGACTGCTCGATCCAGCGCCGCAACCAGAAGGTCGTCGAGCGGGCGCCGGCGCCCTATCTCGAAATGTCGCAGCGCGAGGAGCTTTGCGGCTACGCGCTGAAGATCGCGCGCGAGACCAGCTATATCGGCGCCGGCACGGTCGAGTTCCTGCAGGATGCCGATACCGGAAAATTCTATTTCATCGAGGTCAACCCGCGCATCCAGGTCGAGCATACCGTCACCGAGCAGGTGACCGGCATCGATATCGTCAAGGCGCAGATCCACATCCTCGACGGCTTCGCCATCGGCACACCGCAATCGGGCGTGCCGGCGCAGAAGGATATCAGGCTGAACGGCCATGCCTTGCAGTGCCGCATCACCACCGAGGATCCCGAGCACAATTTCATCCCGGACTATGGCCGCATCACCGCCTATCGCGGCGCCACCGGCTTCGGCATCCGGCTGGATGGCGGCACCGCCTATTCTGGCGCGGTCATCACCCGCTTCTACGATCCGCTGCTGGAGAAGGTGACGGCGTGGGCGCCGACGCCGGCCGAGACCATTGCCCGCATGAACCGGGCGCTGCGCGAATTCCGCATTCGCGGCGTTGCCACCAACCTCACCTTCCTCGAAGCGATCATCAACCACCCGAGCTTCGCCGACAATTCCTACACGACCAAGTTCATCGACACGACGCCGGAGCTGTTCCAGCAGGTCAAGCGGCAGGACCGCGCGACCAAGCTGCTCAACTATCTGGCCGATGTCAGCGTCAACGGCCATCCCGAGACGCGCGGCCGGCCGACGCCGAAGGCCGATGCGGCCGCACCGGTCGTGCCCTATCTCAACGGCAATGTGCCGGGCGGCAGCAAGCAGAAGCTGGACGTGCTCGGTCCGGAAAAATTCGCCGGCTGGATGCGCGAACAAAGGCAAGTTCTGGTCACCGATACGACGATGCGCGACGGCCACCAGTCGCTGCTCGCGACGCGCATGCGCACGCACGACATTGCCAATATTGCCGGCACCTATGCGCGCGCCCTGCCGCAGCTTCTGTCGCTCGAATGCTGGGGCGGCGCGACCTTCGACGTCGCCATGCGCTTCCTTACCGAGGATCCTTGGGAGCGGCTGTCGCTGGTGCGCGAGGCGGCGCCCAACCTGTTGCTGCAGATGCTGCTGCGCGGCGCCAACGGCGTCGGTTACACCAATTATCCCGACAATGTCGTGCAGCATTTCGTCAAGCAGGCGGCGAGCGGCGGTATCGACCTGTTCCGCGTCTTCGACTGCCTGAACTGGGTCGAGAACATGCGCGTCGCCATGGACGCGGTCGGCGCCGAAGGCAAGCTGATCGAAGCGGCGATGTGCTACACCGGCGACATTCTCGATCCGGCGCGGGCCAAATACGATCTGAAATATTATGTCGGCCTGGCCAGCGAATTGCAGGCCGCCGGCGCCCACATCATCGCCGTCAAGGACATGGCCGGCCTGTTGAAGCCCGCCGCCGCCCGCGTGCTGTTCAAGGCGCTGCGCGAGGCGACCGACCTGCCGATCCATTTCCATACCCACGACACGTCTGGCCTGTCGGCGGCGACCGTGCTGGCGGCGGTTGAGAGCGGCGTCGACGCCATCGATGCGGCGATGGACGCCTTCTCCGGCAACACGTCGCAGCCTTGCCTGGGCTCGATCGTCGAGGCGCTGAAGGGCACCGAGCGCGACCCGGGCCTCGACCCGCAATGGATCCGCAAGATCTCGTTCTACTGGGAAGCGGTGCGCAACCAGTACGCCGCCTTCGAAAGCGACCTCAAAGGGCCGGCTTCGGAAGTCTACCTGCATGAAATGCCGGGCGGACAATTCACCAACCTCAAGGAGCAGGCGCGCTCGCTCGGGCTGGAAACGCGCTGGCATGAGGTGGCGCAGACCTATCACGACGTCAATCTGATGTTCGGCGACATCGTCAAGGTGACGCCGTCATCCAAGGTCGTCGGCGACATGGCCCTGATGATGGTCAGCCAGGACCTGACCGTCGCCGATGTCGAGAACCCGGCCAGGGATATTGCCTTCCCGGACTCGGTCGTCTCGATGCTGCGCGGCGATCTCGGCCAGTCGCCCGGCGGTTGGCCGGCGGCGCTGCAGAAGAAGGCGCTGAAAGGCGACGAGCCGATCACGGCACGGCCAGGCTCGCTGCTCAAGCCCGCCGATCTCAAGGCCAGCCGCAAGGAGATCGAGGAGAAGCTCGAGCGCAAGCTCTCGGAATACGAATTCGCCTCCTGGCTGATGTATCCGAAGGTGTTCACTGACTTCGCCGGCGCGCAGGAAACCTACGGCCCGGTCAGCGTCCTGCCGACGCCGACCTATTTCTACGGCATGAAATCGGAAGACGAGATCTTCATCGACATCGAGAAGGGTAAGACGCTGGTCGTGCGGTGCCTTGCCATCGGCGATGTGGACGACAAGGGCATGGTCACGGTGTTCTTCGAGCTCAACGGCCAGCCACGGCGCGTGAAGGTGCCGGACCGGGCGCATGGCGCCTCCGCCGCCAAGGCGCGCCGTAAGGCCGAGCCTGGCAACGAGGCGCATGTCGGCGCGCCGATGCCGGGCGTGGTTTCGGCGCTTTCGGTCGCCACGGGGCAAGCGGTGAAAGCCGGTGACGTGCTGCTGTCCATCGAGGCGATGAAGATGGAAACGGCGCTGCATGCCGAGCGTGACGGCACCGTCGCCGAGGTGCTGGTCAAGGCCGGCGACCAGATCGATGCCAAGGATCTGCTGATAGCCTTCGCTTGAGAGCCGGCAAAGAGAGGGCAGGCTGTCGGCAGCCCTCATGCCTTGTTCGATAACAGCTTGACCCGCCGCCGCCGGTCGGGCATCGAACCGGCTCAAATTTGCCGCCGTCTTTCGCCGAGTCGCGGCCCAGAACCAATTTTGGAGAAAAACATGGCCGACGATATCACCGAGACCAGCCAGACTGTTGCCGCCGGCCAGCTGCGTGCCCTCATCGAACGCATCGAGCGGCTCGAGGAAGAAAAGAAGACGATCGCCGACGACATCAAGGAAGTGTTCGCCGAGGCCAAGGGCACCGGTTTCGACACCAAGGCGATACGCACCATCATCCGCCTGCGCAAGAAGGACCAGGCCGAGCGCCAGGAAGAGGATGCCATCCTCGATCTGTACATGGCCGCGCTCGGCATGGTGTAAGAGACTGTCTGGAAATTCTACTCCGCCGGCCATCTGATGGCGTTTTCTGCGCTTCCCCGTTCTACTGCGGCAGCGCAGTAGAACTGAGCTCACGGACTCGAATGTCCGCTCCGCTCCGGTTCTCGAAACCACCACCATATGGCTCGCCGGAGCGAATTTCGAAACAGTCTCGGCCGAGTGTGATGCTGGAGAGAGCATCGAACCATGAGCGAATTCGACTTCGGCGGACGCCGCGCCTCGGAATTCCGCCATCGCGGCTTCTGGTCGCTGTTCGCCGAGCGGCATCCGGAAGAAAGGGCACGGCTGGTGCGGCGCGGGCCCTGGTTCTGGCAGCGCGGGCTGCCTGACTTCGCCCTGGTCATTTCCATGTATGTCGCGCCGGCGCAGAACCATGTCGGCGTCTTTTTTGGCCGCAACGAGAAGTTCGGCGCCACCCAAAGCTGGTCGCGGTTGAAGCCGTTCCAGCCGGCGATCGAAGGGAGGCTGAAGCTCAGGCCGGAACAAAGCTGCGAGGGCCTCGGCATCAATTCGATGTGGCGGGTCAACTGCTTTGCCGAGGACAATTGGCCCGCCATGACTGACTGGCTGGTGACGGAATGCTCGCGCGTCGAGCGCGCTGTTGTCGCGGTGCTCGGAAACGAATCCCTGCCTCAAGTCTGACCGCCTCGTCACAGAGGGCGGCCCCGGATTCAGTTCGGCAACGGCTCACCCCTGCCGATGTCGTCCAAATGTTGCTGCAGGGCCAGATGATCGAGTGATGCCATCGGCAGATTGGTGAACACCGCGATGCGATTGTTCAGCATGCGATAGGCGTCGGCGAAGGCGAGATGCCGTTCGGCCTCGGTGCCGCTGGCCTTGGCTGGATCCGGCACCGCCCAGAGTGCCGTCATCGGATGACCGGGCCAGACAGGGCAGCTCTCATTTGCGGTGTTGTCGCAAACGGTGAAGACGAAACTCATCCGCGGCGCGTCGGGCCTGGAGAACTCGTCCCAGCTTTTCGAGCGGGCAAAGGATGTGTCGTAGTTCAGGCTTTCCAGCAGTTGAAGCGCAAAAGGGTTGACGCTGCCTTTCGGTCGCGCACCGGCGGAATAGGCCTTGAAGCGGCCTGCCCCGACCCGGTTCAAGATAGCTTCGCCCATGATCGAACGGGCGGAATTGGCATTGCAAAGAAAGAGAACGTTGTAGACATGATCGCTCATTTCGAACGCCTCCATGTTTGCGCGGATGGCAGAATGCTATACGGATCACAGCTCCGTGATCATATATGGTTTGGCGGCGGATTTCTGCGCCGTCCGCGGTGCGTTTTTAGAACATGCTGAGGTGGCGAAGGCTCGATCGATGGACGATCTCGATGCGACGGGCGCGGCGCCTGGCCGGGCCAAACGCAACGGCGGCTTCTTCCGTGCGCGCTGGCTAGGTGAGGTGCCGATCGACCGGCTGTTCTGGCGCGACATGCTGCTGGTCGGGACGGGGATCAGCATTGCCTCGTCCGTGGTCGCTCTGATCCTGCTTGGGCTGAAGATGCCGCTCGGGCTCGTGCTGGCGGTGCATTTCGCACCGGTACCCTACAACATCTTCCTCACTATCGCGGTCTGGCGGACGGCTGAGCAATCGGGCGCCAAGGCCGCGCTGACGCTGCTGGGCTCGGCGCTCTGGCTCATCGCCACGGTTGTGGTCTGAGCGGGCGGAACGCAGCATGAAAAAGGGCGGCCGAAGCCGCCCTTTGCCGGAATTCTACGCGATGCCCGTCAGGCCGCCGGCTCGAAATTAAGCGCCACGCCGTTGATGCAATAGCGCAGGCCGGTTGGCGGCGGGCCGTCCTCGAAGACGTGGCCGAGATGGCTGCCGCAGCGTGAGCAATGGCACTCGGTGCGGACCATGCCGTAGCTGCGGTCGACAGTGGTCTCGATCGAGCCGGGCACCGGGTCGTTGAAGCTCGGCCAGCCGGTGCCGCTCTCGAACTTCAGCTTGGATTCGAACAGTGGCTGGTCGCAGCCGACGCAGGAAAATGTGCCGGCGCGCTTCTCGTAGAGCAAAGCGCAGCTGCCCGGCCGCTCGGTGCCGTGATTGCGCATGACCGCATACTGCTCCGGCGTCAGCCGGGCGCGCCATTCGGCATCGGTGCGGGTGACGGGGTAGGTGTGGGTGTCCATTTGATCTCCTCAGCCTTGGCGGCTCGTTCTTGGTTGCAGCCTCATATTCGCACCAACATAGGCATTTGTTACCGGATTTTCTCGCATTTTCGATCTGATATCATGCGATGGCGGCGAGATAACGAGCGACCGATGCGTTGAACGCCGCCTTTGCGCCGCCGATGATGTTCAGGTCCCACCATGCGCCGCGGATATCGTCGAAGTCGAATGGCTCCAATGCCGCCCCTATGCGGCGTACGGCTGCCGCGTTGAGCGGTATCTGGTTGGGATAGCTGTACATGAAGCTGACATAGCGGCGAGTCGGCGTCACCTGCACGGTGTCGCCGGTCAGCAGGGCGTTGCCGCCCTCGCGCTGCCAGTGCAGCACCTGGCTGCCGGCAAAGTGGCCGCCGCAGCGGACGAGCGTCAGCGATGGATTGAGGGCAAACGTCTCGCCTTGCCAGCTGACGATCGAGGGATGCGGCCGCATGATCCATTGGCGGTCGTCGGCGTGGAGATAGACCGGCACGCCGCCAAACGCCTCGCTCCAACAAGCCATCGCCGAGTAGAAATGGCAGTGCGAGATGGCGATGGCCGCCAGGCCGCCGCGCCGGTTTATCTCGGCCACCGCTTCGTCGCTCACCATCGAGACGTAGTCCCACAGCACATTGCCGTGCGGCGTCTGCACCAGTTGCGCCCGCTGGCCGATGGCGAAGCGCGGCTCGATGCCGAAGCCGAGCACGCCGGCATCATCCCGCATCAACAGCCGATGCCCGGCGGCGAGCTCCTGCGGCGTGATCCAGGCCTGGCCTTCCCAGCGGACGAACTGCCGTTGGTCCTCGCAGACCGGGCAGTGTTGCGGCGGCGTCTCCTTGGCCGCGAACTGAACCCCGCATTGCAGGCAGAGGAAGCAGGTCATGGTGGCTCCGGAAATTGCTCAGTGCTTTCTGGAAAGCTGCTTCGTCGCGGTTTCGAGTCCGGCCAGCGTCAGCGGGAACATGCGGCCGCCGAAGATGTCGCGGATCATGGCGATCGAATGGGTGTAACCCCAGTTCTTTTCGCTCTCGGGATTGAGCCATACCGCGTTCGGCCATTGCTGCAGCAGGCGGCCGAGCCAGACGGCGCCGGCCTCCGGGTTCCAGTGCTCGACCGAGCCGCCGGGGTGGGCGATCTCGTAAGGACTCATCGAGGCGTCGCCAACAAGGATCACCTTGTAGTCCGGTCCGTACTTATGGAGGAGATCGAAGGTCGGAATCACCTCCGCATAACGGCGGCGATTGTCCTTCCAGACACCCTCGTAGAGGCAATTGTGAAAGTAGAAATATTCGAGCTGGCGGAATTCGGCGCGGGCCGCCGAAAACAGCTCCTCGACGCTCCTGATATGGTCGTCCATCGAGCCGCCGACATCGAAGAACATCAAAAGCTTCACCGCGTTGCGGCGCTCGGGCCGCGTCTGCACGTCGAGATAGCCATGTTCGGCGGTGGCGTGGATGGTGCCGGGTAGGTCGAATTCTTCCTCGGCACCTTCGCGCACCCAGCGGCGCAGCCGTTTCAGCGCGATCTTGATGTTGCGGGTGCCGAGCTCGACGGCATCGTCGAAATTGCGGAACTCGCGCTTGTCCCAGACCTTCACCGCGCGGCGGTTACGGCTTTCGTGCTGGCCGATGCGCACGCCTTCGGGATTGTAGCCATAGGCGCCGAAGGGCGAGGTGCCGCCGGTGCCGACCCATTTCGAGCCGCCCTGGTGGCGGCCTTTTTGCTCCTCGAGCCTTTGCTTCAAGGACTCCATCAGCTTTTCGAAGCCACCGAGCGCCTCGACCAGCTTTTTCTCCTCGTCAGTCAGATGCTTTTCGGCAAGCCGGCGCAGCCATTCCTCGGGAATGTTGGCGACATCGACCGCATCCGGTCCGCCTAGCGCTTCAATGCCCTTGAAGACATGCGCGAACACCTGGTCGAAGCGGTCGATGTGGCGCTCGTCCTTCACCAAAGCGGCGCGGGCCAGGTAATAAAACCCCTCGACGTCATAGTCGACCAGCCCGGCTTCCAGCCCTTCCAGCAGCGACAGATATTCCCGGAGCGAAACGGGAACGCGCGCAGCCTTCAGTTCGAGGAAGAAGGGGATGAACATGCGAGCGGATCAACCTAGAGGATGGGGCAGCACACGGAACCAACGCCGGGCCGGCAAGATGGGAAAGTCGACCAGATCTTTGCGACCGAGCCGCAGAAGCTCTCGCAAAAAGGTACCGCTATCCCTCTTGTGGCTGCGATAGATCGCCGCCAGTTCGTTCAGTTGGACAGGTGTTCTCGCGACCTCTTCAGTCATGTTGCCACCGATTGCCGCCGCAACAGCGGACACCGAACCGGCAAGCTTGCCAAAGTGTTCGGGAGTGCAAAGGATTGTCTCAACGTGTTCCAACTCGTGAAGCTCATGGTTCAGCTGCGCGCAGAGACCATTCAGATGGGCATATTGGTAGCGCGGATGAGTTGGGTCCAGCAGAAACGCAACCTCCCTGCCATCGACTCCGCGGGACAGATCGTCAAAACCATGTAGCCATGCCTCAGGATTGGCCGGATCCCGCTCCTGCCATTCGCGCCAGAGCGGTCCAGTCAGCCGTCGAGATATCTGTTCAGGAAACTGCCAGTTGTCGGGCGCTGGCCAATTGTCCCAGTACTCTTCAGTTGCGCCAACGAGATGCCGCACGACCGACAGGCGCACTTCAAACGGGTCGGAAGCTATTTGCTCAATAAAGGCATCGAGCTGGGCAAAGGATCGTTTTCTCAGCCCGCGCTCCCGCAGCTCCAGATATGCGATGTAGCTGGCATAGAGCGGCCTGAACTCGCTTTCCAGCAAGACAGCGCGTATGCGTTCCAACGCCTCAAACCGATTGGCATTCCAGGTCAGCTTTGCGCGCTGCGCTGACGATTTCATTACAGCAGATCATACTCGATGAAGCCGGTGCGGCGCGCCACGTGGTCGTAGAGCTTGCGCGCGGTTGCGTTGGTCTCGTGCGTCATCCAGTAGACGTTCTTGACGCCGATCTTTGCGGCCTCCTGCTTCACGGCATTGATCAGCGCCGCACCGATGCCCTTGCCGCGCACGTCCGGGTCGGCGAACAGGTCCTGCAGGTAGCAGTTGTTCCTCTCGGACCAGCCTGAGCGATGGTAGAGATAGTGGGTGAGGCCGACGGCCTTGCCGTCGAGCGTGGCGATAAAACCCTTCGGCTCGAATTCGCCTGCCGTGAACAGCCGCTTCCAGGTGACGGCGTAGACCTCTTCCGGCAGCTTGGTCTCATAGAAGGTCAGGTAGTCGGTCCACAGGCGCTTCCAGTCGGCGTGGTCGGACTGCGCGAGCGGGCGGACAATAATCTCGGACATTTCATCTCCTGCGAAAGGTTGCAGCCGAAGCTGCCTTCCCGTCCGGCTGGCAGCAACGGTCCACGGCCGGGAAAAGCGCTATTGCTGCCTGCCTATTGCTGTCTTCTGGCCATGAAGGCCAGCCGCTCGAACAGATGCACGTCCTGTTCGTTCTTCAACAGGGCGCCATGCAGTTTGGGCAATGCGTTCTTCGGGTCGGCGCGCAAATCCTCGGGTGCGATGTCGTCGGCGACCAGCAGGCGGATCCAGTCGAGCGCCTCGGAGGTCGACGGCTTCTTCTTCAGGCCCGGCACTTCGCGGATCTCGTAGAACTGGGCGAGCGCGGCGCGCACCAGATTCTGCTTGATGCCGGGATAGTGCACGTCGACGATCCTGTGCAGCGTGTCGACGTCGGGAAAGCGGATGTAGTGGAAGAAGCAGCGGCGCAGGAAGGCGTCCGGCAGTTCCTTCTCATTGTTGGAGGTGATGATGACGATCGGCCTGATAGCAGCGCGGATGGTCTCGCCGGTCTCGTATACGAAGAACTCCATCCGGTCGAGTTCCTGCAGCAGGTCGTTGGGGAACTCGATGTCGGCCTTGTCGATCTCGTCGATCAAAAGCACGACCTTCTTGCCCGCCGCGAACGCCTCCCAGAGCTTGCCGCGCTTGATGTAGTTCTTGATGTCGTTGAACCTGGCATCGCCAAGCTGGCTGTCGCGCAGCCGCGACACGGCGTCATACTCGTAAAGGCCTTGCTGCGCCCGCGTCGTCGATTTGACGTGCCATTCGATGAGATCGAGGCCGAGGGCCGCCGCCACCTGACGGGCAAGCTCGGTCTTGCCAGTGCCGGGCTCGCCCTTGACCAGCAGGGGCCGCTCCAGCGCGATCGCCGCGTTGACGGCCACCATCAGATCCTTGTCGGCGACATAGGCCGCCGTGCCTTCGAAACGCATTTTTGCTCCTTGGTTCACCCTGTGACCGTAAGGACGCCGCCCGGCCTGTGCAAGGGTGCGGCGCGGATGGCGAATAAAGCCGCCGAAACTGCCGGTCTCACTGGCGCTCGACCGATGAGCGGCCTATATTGGACGGGACGGTCTGTGCTTCCCGGCAGGAGAACATTTTCCCCGGGGCCTTAACGATCCTTAGGGAGCTGTCCCTGGGAAGACCCGTGGGTTTTCTCACACGGCGCCCACCTACTTTGTAGGTTCCCGGGATCGCTCTCTCCACCGGTTGTGTGGATCGTCACTTCTTGCCCCTGTATCCACGCATTTCGGTGGATGATGCGGTGGAAAACGTCGCTCCCAAAACGCCATCCAGATCCGGCCTTTTCTATCGTCCGCGCATGACATCTCTCAAAGACCTGAAAAAACAGCTGCGGCTCCAGGCGCTTGGACGCCGCGACGCGCTCGATGAGTTCTGGCGGGTGGAGGTGGCGCTGGAAATGGCCGAGACAGCGCGCGATCATCTGGCGATCGAGCCTGGCCAGATCGTCTCCGGCTTCTGGCCGATGCGTTCGGAAGTCGACGTCAGGCCCTTGATGTTCGCCTTGCGCGAACAGGGCGCCAGGCTTTGCCTGCCCGCCATTCTCGACAAGACCACGATCGTCTTTCGCGAGCTGGTGCGCGGCGCGCCGATGGTGGATATGGGCTTCGGCACGGTCGGGCCCCATGAAGAGGCCGAGGTGCTCGATCCCGAGGTGATGCTGGTGCCGCTCGCCGCCTTCGACGCGCGCGGCCACCGCATCGGCTATGGCGCCGGCTATTACGACCGCGCAATCGCGAAGCTTGTCGACAAGGGGCATACACCCCGGCTGATCGGCATCGCCTTTGACTGCCAGGAGGTGGCGCAGGTTCCGGACGAGAACCATGACGTCATCATCCCGGAAATACTCACCGAGAGCGGGTTGCGCCGCTTCACGCCAAAATTGTAGATAATGGAGGCATGATCTTTTCGCGGATGTCATGCAGCTTTTGCTTCGCTGACTTTCGGTGCGGGATCATATGAGACTTCTCTTCCTCGGTGACATGGTCGGAAAAACGGGACGCACGGCGGTGTGGGAACAACTGCCCGGCCTGATCTCGGACTTCAAACTCGACTTCGTCATCGTCAATGGCGAGAATGCCGCCGGCGGCTTCGGGATCACAGAAGAAATCTTTCGCGAGACGATCGCGGCCGGCGCCGATGTCGTCACCACCGGCAACCATGTCTGGGATCAGCGCGATGCGCTCGCCTTCGCGCCGCGCGAAGAGCGCTTCCTGCGTCCGTCGAATTTCCCCAAGGGCACGCCCGGGCGCGGCTCCGGCGTCTACATCGCCAGGAGCGGCGCGCGCGTGCTGGTCACAAACATCATGGGGCGGGTGTTCATGCATCCCGAGCTCGACGATCCGTTCCAGGCCGGCGAGCGCGAGCTTGCCGCCTGCCCGCTCGGCGAGCAGGCGGATGCGGTGGTGATCGACTTCCATGCCGAGGCGACCTCGGAAAAGATGTGCTTTGCGCATTTCGTCGACGGCCGCGCCAGCCTGGTGGTCGGCACCCACACCCACCAGCCGACGGCCGACCACCAGATCCTCAATGGCGGCACCGGCTATCTGTCGGATGCCGGCATGTGCGGCGACTACGATTCCTCGCTTGGCATGGACAAGGAGGAACCGCTCAACCGGTTCCTGTCGAAAGTGCCGAAGGGGCGCTTCGAGGCTGCGACCGGCCCGGCGACCTTGTGCGGGGTCGGTGTCAATATTTCCGATCGTACCGGACTGACCGAGAAGATCGCGCCGTTTCGTCGCGGGCCAAGGCTGGAAGAAACGGCTCCATCCTTCTGGTCATGACATTGATATAGGCGCGCGCAGTACCTAATTGCCGACGACATCTGCTTCAGATCGTTAAAAGAGGGGACAACGACCTCCATGCAGCTTATCGAATTTCTTGCGCCGCATTTTCAATTCGTTTCCGATCCAACCGCATGGGTCGCCTTGCTGACGCTGGTGGTGCTCGAAATTGTGCTCGGCATCGACAATCTGATCTTCATCTCGATCCTGACCAACAAGCTGCCGGAAGCGCAGCGGGCCCGCGCCCGCCGGCTCGGCATTTCGGCGGCGCTGGTCATGCGGCTTGTGCTGCTCGCCACCATTTCGGTCATCGTCCAGCTGACGACGCCGGTCTTCACCGCCTTCAGCCATGGCTTCTCCTGGCGCGACCTGATCCTGATCGCCGGCGGCCTGTTCCTGGTGTGGAAGGCGACCAAGGAGATCCATCACACGGTCGATCCCGACGACCACAAGGACACGATGATGGGTGAGACGCTCAAGATCTCGCTTGCCGGCGCGATCTTCCAGATCCTGCTGCTCGATCTCGTCTTCTCGATCGACTCCATCATCACCGCCGTCGGCATGACCGACGAGATCGCCATCATGTACATCGCCGTGATCGTGGCCGTCAGCGTGATGATGCTGGCGGCGGGTCCGCTGGCCAACTTCATCGCCAAGAACCCCAGCATCGTCATGCTGGCCCTGGGCTTCCTGTTGATGATCGGCATGACGCTGATCGCCGACGGCATGGGCTACCACGTGCCCAAGGGCTACATCTATGCGGCGATGGGTTTCTCGGCCCTGGTCGAAGGGCTCAACATGCTGGCGCGGCGGCGCAGGAAAGCGAAGCCCGACGACGGGCATTGAGACCGGCATGCTGGGGCATCTAACGCCCCGGCACACCCTTCGGGTGGCGGTCGCCGATAAGGCCTAGCGTCAGGCCTTGTTCCAGCCAGGCCTTGGCGCCGGCCAGCACCAACGTGAAGCCACCGGTCGAGCCGATCGCTTCTTTGACCTGCTCGTCGGGCGTGCTGGCGAAGCCGAAGTTGCGGACCTCGAGAAAGGTTGCATCGCCGGGCATTTCGGTGAAGGTCCAGACCACCGTTGTCGGCGGATCGCTCCATTGCATGACGATCCTTTCATTCCTGACGATCTCGCTGACCTTGGCGGTCGTCGAGACGCCGTACATGCGCCACTCCCAGCGGACCTCTTCGCCGCTATCCAGCCGATCGCTGCCGTGGGTGAACCAGAATTTGGTGGTGATGGCCGGATCGACGATGGCCTCGAACACTTCGGCGACAGGCCGCCGGATCAGCATGCCGGTTTCGGCTGTCGGGGTTTCGCGGATCTCCATGGGAACGCTCAAACATTGGTCTCGTTGGCGGGCTCGCCCTTCATCTCACTGCGGTAATAGCCGTCGCGCAGATTGATGCCGTATTCGACATAGGCCTTCATGCAGGCCAGCATCTGCGACCAGCCCTCGCAGTTGAGGTACGATTTCTTCAAGCCGACCGCGCCTTCCTGCCAGCCGCTTTCGGCGATGGTGACGAAGGTACCGCCATCGTCCAGCGGTTCGAAATTCATTTCGATGCGGGTCTTGTAGGCCGGCTTGCCGTCGGCATCGGTGGCGTCCCAGCGCAGCACGATGCGGCTGTCCTTGACCACTTCGTCGACCTCGACCGGCACCTTGCCCCACCAAACGACGCCAACACCGGTTTCCAGCGGCGCGCTGGCGCCGCCGATTGTGGTGAAATAGCCGCTCAGTTTCTTGGGGTTGACGACGGCGTCGAAAACTTCGGCGACCGGTTTGCCGATGCGGCCGGAAACGCGGAATCCGAAAGACATATCCACAACTCCCTGCTTGATTGGCCTTACGTTATGTTATAGAAATATAACATGTCAAGCCGATCGCAAGACGACAATGTTTTCAAGGCGCTGGCGCATCCGCGCCGGCGTGAGATGCTCGATCGGCTGAAGGACGAGCCGAAGACCACGGGCATGCTGTGCGATGCCTTTCCCGACATCGACCGCTGCACCGTCATGCTGCACCTGAAGGTGCTGGAGGAGGCGGAGCTGATCGTTGCGCGCCGCGACGGACGCGAGCGCTGGAACCATCTCAACGCGCTGCCGATCAAGCAGATCCACGACCGCTGGATCAGCCAGTATGCCGGCCATGCGCTCAGCATCATCGACCGGCTGAAGTCCGATCTGGAGGCGTGAGCGCTTGTAGACGTCCTTGTTGGCTGCCGGCAGCACGGCGCGGCTGGACGAATTGAGCCGATTTATCTATAAGCCGGCCATTCCGACAGAGAACGCCGTGCTTCCACGGGTTGCACCTGGGACGCTCTGAAATTTTGAATTCGAGCATTTTGCAAGGGCGAGGTGATCCACCTGGCTGCGAGATGCTCTAGCCGAACACGACAGGGGTGCCATGGCTGGCCATTCACAGTTCAAGAACATCATGCACCGCAAGGGCCGTCAGGACGCGGTGCGGTCGAAAATGTTTTCCAAGCTGGCGCGCGAAATCACCGTGGCCGCCAAGAGCGGCACGCCCGACCCATCGATGAACCCACGCCTGCGGCTGGCGATCCAGAACGCCAAGGCCGTGTCGATGCCGAAGGACAACATCCAGCGCGCCATCAACAAGGCGTCGATGGGCGATGCCGAGAACTACGAGGCCGTGCGCTATGAAGGTTATGGCCCAGGCGGCGTCGCCGTCATCGTCGAGGCGTTGACCGACAACCGCAACCGCTCGGCGTCGAATGTCCGCGCCGCCTTCACCAAGGCCGGCGGCGCGATGGGCGAGACCGGTTCGGTGTCCTTCATGTGGGACCGTGTCGGCGAGATCTACTATCCGGCATCGGCCGGCAGCGCCGACAAGGTCATGGAAGCGGCGATTGAAGCCGGCGCCGACGACGTCGAAAGTGACGAGGAAGGCCACACGATCTATTGCGCCTTCGAGAATCTCGGCGAGGTGTCGAAGGCACTGGAAGCCGCGCTCGGCGAGGCGGAGTCGGTGAAGCTGATCTGGCGTCCGCAGAACAATGTTCCGGTCGACGAGGAGCGGGCACAGTCGCTGATGAAGCTGGTCGCCACGCTCGAGGATGACGACGACGTGCAAAGCGTATACGCCAACTTCGAAGTCGACGACGAGACCTTGGCCAAGCTCAGCGCGGCCTGATCGGTTGGGATATGAGCAAAGCTCAATCCGATATGAGCGAGACGCCGTTGCCCGCCATCCGCATCACCTATTGCACGCAGTGCCAGTGGCTGCTGCGTGCCGGCTGGATGGCGCAGGAACTGCTCTCCACCTTCGGCACCGATCTCGGCGAAGTGACGCTGGTGCCCGGCACCGGCGGCGTCTTCACCATCTCCTGCAATGATGTTCTCATCTGGGATCGCAAGCGCGACGGTGGCTTTCCCGATGCGGCAAAACTCAAGCAGCTGGTGCGCGACGTGATCGACCCGGATCGCGATCTCGGTCATTCCGACCGCAAGGGCCACACGTCAAAGGGGCACACGCAAAAAGACCCCGCCTGAGCGAGGCCCTTTGCGTTTCGCAAGGCCTCTTTACAGCAATGCGAAGATAAAGCAGGCCATCGCCACGATGGAGGTGACGGTGCGGACGTGGTTCCACATCACCCACTGGCTTAGATGGTTCGCCCACACGGCGGCGCCGTTGCTGCTGGCAGGGTCGA
The DNA here is from genome assembly GCF_000009625.1 of Mesorhizobium japonicum MAFF 303099. Taxonomy (NCBI): domain Bacteria; kingdom Pseudomonadati; phylum Pseudomonadota; class Alphaproteobacteria; order Hyphomicrobiales; family Phyllobacteriaceae; genus Mesorhizobium; species Mesorhizobium japonicum. The sequence goes on along the minus strand of NC_002678.2, from coordinate 3,159,042 downwards.
CAGCGGCGAGCGCATCGTTGAGCGGCACGTTGAAGACCATGGTCACGATCGGGCTGCCGATCACATAGATCACCGCACCGGCAAGCAGCCAGTACGAGCCGGGCAGGCTCCAGCCCATGATGGCGGCGGCGATGAGCACCAGGCAGAGCAGGCCGGTGCCGAAAAGCGCCGTCATGAAGGTCGGCGTGATCACCGTGATGTTGATCGAATTCATCGCGGCGATGCCTTGCGGGACGGGCAGCCGGGCCAGTGCTGCCATGACGAAGTTGGAAAAGGCGAAGAAGACGCCGCCGACGACGCCCGAGCCGATTGCGGCGATGATGGTGAGGGCGGGAACAAGCTTGCTCATCTCAGTTACTCCAGAAGCCGGCTGCGGCGGTTTCGGTTGCGTAGGCGGAAAAGTCTTTCGGTGCCCGGCCGAGCACGCGTTGGACGCCGTCGGTGAGCGATTCGTTGCGGCCGTCGAGCACCTTGGTGAACAGCTCATCGAGCAGCCAGACGATTTCGGGTGGCAGTTCATGCGACGCGACAGCGGTCGTGAACTCATCATGCGAAATTCTGACAAAGCGGATGTCGCGTCCTGTCGCCTTGGCAATTTCGGCGACCGCGTCGGCAAAGCTCAACAGCCGCGGCCCCGTCAGTTCATAGAGCTGGCCGACATGACCGGGCTCAGTCAGCACCGCTTCGGCGGCGTCAGCGATGTCGTCGACATCGACAAAGGGTTCACCGACAGGTCCGACCGGCAGGGACACTTCGGCCGCCAGCAATGGCTCGATGAGGAAGCCTTCGCTGAAATTCTGCGAGAACCATGCGCAGCGCAGGATCGTCCAGTCGGCCCCGGAAGCCTTCAGCATCTCTTCGGCGCGCTGCGCCTCATGCTCGCCGCGGCCCGACAACAGCACCAGCCGGCGAACGCCATGCTCCACGGCAAGGCGGGTGAAGGCATCGATGACTTCGGCGGCGCCAGGCACGGCGATGTCGGGATAGTAGCTGATATAGACCGCGCTGACGCCCTCGAGTGCAGGAGCCCAGCTTGCGGGGGCCTCCCAGTCGAAGCGCGGCGTACCGGAACGGGAGCCGATCCGTACCGGTATGCCGCGCGCCGTCAGCCGCTCGGCAAGACGGCGACCGGTCTTGCCGGTGCCGCCGAGGATCAGAATTGGTCTGGTGTCGGTCATGGTGGTTTTCCTCTGTTTGAAAACATGAGCAATCCTCACATTTGCAAAACGTGATAAACCCTCGTATTTTGTGAGTCAAGCCATTTTCTCGGCGATTGTGCCGAAGGGGTTGTTGGAGACAGTCATGGAAGGCACACCGGCCAACGAGCAGATCGCTTCGCCACGGCGGGCGCCGAGCCAGCAGCGCAGCCGGGAGCGGGTGGAGCGCATGCTTGCCGCGGCCTCGGCGCTGATCACCGAGCAAGGCAGCGACGCCATGCGCATGGGCGAGGTCGCGGAACGGGCAGGGGTGTCGATCGGTTCGCTCTACCAGTTCTTTCCCGACAAGCGGGCGATCATCTGGGCGCTGGCCGAGCGCTACACGGCCGAAAGCCAGGCCTGTATCTCGGCCGCGCTCAAGGATGTCAGCGACGCCGAAGGCCTGCGGCGGGCTTTCTCGGAGCTGGTTGATATCTACTACGGGCTGTTCCTGGCCGAGCCGGTGATGCGCGACATCTGGTCGGGCACGCAGGCCGACAAGGCGTTGCGCCAGCTCGAACTCGCCGACAGCCGGGCCAATGCGGAGTTCCTCGTGGCGGTGCTGAAGCGCCTGCGTCCCGGCGCCGACCCCGTCGCCCTGGAGACCACGGCATTTCTCGTCTGGCAAATGGGCGAGGCCGCGGTACGGCTGGCCATCTCGGTCGAGCGACAGGAGGGCGACAGGCTGGTCGCCGCCTACAAGCGCATGGCGCTGCGGGAACTGACCGGAGACTGAACGGCGCCGCGCCTGCTCATTTTCCCTGCTCCGACAAGGATGTGGCCGGCAAGGATGTATTCGGTCGCCGCGACGGCCTCCTTCGTCGACAGCACGCTTCCCAACAACGCCGGCGCCAAGCCCTCGGTCGTCATCAAGGGCGACTGTGTCCGTGCCCCCATCCGCTGAACAAGCGCGCTATGTGCCGAAATAGCTGCGAAGCATTTCCGCGCGCTCATCCTCTGCGCACATTGCCATTCGGGCAAGGCTCAGGCTGCCTCGACGGAGTGCGACAACAGCCAACGCACAGTTAGCGGTTTCGTCGTCAATCTTAGTTGCCAGGTCCCGCAACGCCAGGTGCAGAAGCGTCCGCCACGCTGCCCTGTAGTGCGGTTCGATCCAATCCGGAACCGGTGGGTTCCGGTCATCGAGCTGTCGCGCTTCTTCGATCGTCGCGGCCAGGCCGTAAGCACCCCAATAGGCCGGAGCGTGGTCTTTGGAGATGCGAACCAACTCCACGACGGCGGCGTAGGAAGCGTCCCCGACATCCCCCTGATGATGCAGTTCATTCCAGAGTTCGTCCCAGGCCGACTTGCTGGTGTAGTGAACGGTCAGCGTTTGCAAAGCCGGTCGCGGATCGTACACAACCTTGTACCCGCCTTTGAGGCCGGACCATCTGCTATCGTCGAGAATAGACATGTCACCCTTTCAGACGAATTCGTCCCCAATACGACTGCTTGAGGTCAACAAAAAACCCGCCTCGAAGGCGGGTTCTTGATCTGCGACAATGCCGAAGTGGGCTTAGAGGCCGAAGCCTTCGAAACGCTTCTTGAACTTCGACAGGCGGCCGCCGCGGTCGAGCAGGGTCTGCTGGCCGCCGGTCCAGGCCGGGTGGGTGGTCGGATCGATATCGAGGTTCATCGTATCGCCTTCCTTGCCCCAGGTCGAACGGGTCGTGTATTCGGTGCCGTCGGTCATGACGACCTTGATGGTGTGGTAGTCGGGATGAATAGCGCTCTTCATGGCTCGGTTCCTGGCTTGCCGGCGCGGCTGACGGGCATAAGCCTGCGTCGATGCGCCTCTTTTTAAAACTCGAAGCCGCAGCTATTGAGGAGCCACGGCTTCTAAAACGGTCGGCGAGCCTATACATCAGGCGGAATTGAATCACAAGGCCGCGGCAAGCGCATATTGCGGCGCATGAAGCCGAAGCGGCTAGAGGACACACCGAGATGGCGCAATCAAGCAGCGCAGACGAGCGCCGACGCTCGCTCAAGCCGCTCAGGCGCCTGTTCCCCTATATCGCTGGATATCGCACGCTGGTCGTCGGCGCCCTCATCTCGCTGGCCATCGCGGCGGCAACGACATTGACGCTGCCGCTGGCCGTACGGCGGATGATCGATCACGGTTTCTCGTCGTCCAGCACCACTTTCATCGCCGAATATTTCGCCGCACTGGTGGCGATGGCCGCCGTGCTGGCGGCGGCATCCGCCGGCCGCTACTATTTCGTCATCACGCTTGGCGAGCGCGTCGTCGCCGATATCCGCCGCGATGTCTTTGCCCATGTGACGACGCTGTCGCCCGCCTTCTTCGACACCGCCCAGTCGGGCGAGATCGTGTCACGGCTTGCCGCCGACACCACGCAGATCAAATCGGCGGTCGGCGCCACCGCTTCGGTCGCGCTGCGCAACGTCATCCTCGGTCTCGGCGCGGTGGGAATGATGGTCGTGACCAGTCCAAAACTGTCCGGCCTGGTCATTGCAGCCATTCCCGTCATCGTGCTGCCGCTGGTCGCCTTCGGCCGTTCGGTGCGCCGCAAGTCGAGGCAGGCGCAGGACACGCTTGCCGAGGCGACAGCCTATGCCAGCGAGCAAATCGGCGCGGTGCGCACGCTGCAGGCCTTCACCAATGAGAAGCTGGTCACCGGGCGGTTTTCGGGCGCGGTTGAGGCTGCCTTCGAGGCGGCGCGCGCCTCGATCTTCGCCCGCTCCTTCCTCACCTTCTTTGCCATCTTCACCATCTTCTCGTCCGTTGTGGCGGTGCTCTGGTTCGGCTCGCGCGACGTGCTCGAAGGCACGATATCGCCGGGCACGCTCGGCCAGTTCCTGCTCTATTCGGTGTTCGCCGCCGGCGCGCTCGGCGCGCTGTCGGAGGTCTGGGGCGAACTTGCCCAGGCAGCGGGTGCGGCCGAGCGGCTGACCGAGATCCTGGCCGAGAACCCGGCGATCCAGGCGCCGGCCGAGCCGAAGCCGCTGCCTACGGTCGCCAAGGGCGCGATCGTCTTCGACGACGTCTCCTTCTCCTATCCGGCGCGGCCCGACCGGGCCGCCGTCCACGGCTTGAGTTTCCAGGTCATGCCTGGCGAGACGGTAGCCATCGTCGGTCCCTCGGGGGCCGGCAAGAGCACGGTCTTCTCGCTGATCCTGCGCTTCTACGATCCCGAAACCGGCAAGATCCTGATCGATGGCGTCGACGTGCGCGAAGCCGATCCGGTTTCGGTGCGCGAGCGCATCGCCATCGTGCCGCAGGACGTCACCATCTTCGCGGCGAGCGCGCGCGACAATATAGGCTTCGGCCGGCCGGGCGCAGGCAATACCGAAATTGAGGCGGCGGCGAAGGACGCGCTGGCCGACGAATTCATCCTCAAGCTCGAACACGGCTATGACAGCCAGGTCGGCGAGCGCGGCGTGACGCTGTCCGGCGGCCAGCGCCAGCGCGTGGCCATCGCCCGCGCCATCCTGCGCGACGCACCGATCCTGCTGCTCGACGAAGCCACCTCGGCACTGGACGCCGAAAGCGAGACGCTGGTGCAGACGGCGCTAGAGCGGCTGATGCAGGGCCGCACCACGATCGTCATCGCCCACCGGCTGGCGACGGTGCTGAAGGCCGACAGGATCCTGGTGATGGATGGCGGCCGCATCGTCGAGGAAGGCACGCACCAGAGCCTGGTCGCCAAGGGCGGCATCTATGCCAGGCTGGCCAAGCTGCAGTTCGAGACCGGCGCCAGCGCCTTCAGGGGCGCGGCGGAGTAGGCTCTTCCCGAGCCGTTTTCGCCGGAAATCATTTCACGGGAGTTGCTTGGCGGGCTCAGTTCGCCTCGGTTTCGGCATAGCCGAAATTGTAGGTCCAGGAGGCGTTGTCGCCCATCTTCCTGCGCGATCTCAGATATGAACCGATATCCTTGGCGGGAACGCGATCGTTGATCGTCTTGAGAAACCAGTCGACCTGGAATTCGCTCGGCGTACTCGACCAGCGCGCCTTGAAGGCGACATAGGGCGTGATCACGTCGTCGGATTTTTCGGGGCCGACAAACTCCGCCTTCAGGTTCCGGACGATGCACTGATGACGCTTGAACATCGGGCTGCCGAGCCAGATCGGCCCGGCCCTGCCAACCATGTCCGGCTCCGGCAAATTGTTGATGCCGACATCGGCCTTCAAGGGGAAGTTCTTGACGAGATCATCGGCGTCGAGATCCTCGGCCGGCAGCTCGTAGGATTCGACCGTGGTGACGACATTGCCGTCACGGTCGTCCTTTGCCGACAACGGCGCCAGGCTGGTCATCCCCGGATATTGCCGGTTGTAATATTGGAGATAGTCGTCGGCGAGCTTGGTGGCCGATTGGGAAACCAGCCTGTAGCGCATTGAGTCGGCATCCGCGTCCCGGTAGGTCGTGCTGACCGTCAGCTTGAGCGCCTCGCCTGTGTTTTTGGGAAAGTCGAACGCCTCGCTGACGAAGGTGGTCGGCTGGAAAAGTTCCTTGCGTTCTATCCGTTCCATCCGAGCGCTGCCGGCGACGACCGGCAAGGCGAATCCATAGTCCGGTGGAACAAGGTTCTCGGCCCGGCCACCCTGCAGATAGTTGGTCGCATCGATCCAGTATGTCTGGGTTTTGATCGATGCCTTGACGATGACGTGGTCGAAGGCGCGGATCGTCGGCAGCATGTCGCCAAGTGCCAGTCCGTCGTCGAGATCGGTCAGGGCAGGCTCAGCCTCAACGCCAAGCCGACGCAGGCTGGAGGCAAGAAGCAGGGCCTTGTCCTTGCAGTCGCCGAAGCCTGAGGCAATCACGGTGCTCGGGCTGCGGGGAATGTAGGAGCCACGGCCCATCGACAGGCTGACATAACGGATGGTGTCCTGGACCAGCCGCATCGCCTCGATCATCCGGTCTTCGGGTTTAGCGTATCGGGCAGCGATATCGTCGAGCTTCGATGCGAAAGCGGCCGGCAATTCCTGGTCGAGCCGGTAGTAGGGCAACATCGCGTCGACGACATCCTGCCATTTGGCTGTCGAGGAAATCTGGATCGTCGGATAGGTCAGGAAATCCGCCGGCAGGTTTTCCTCGGGCTTGACCGGGGCAGGGTTGATGCTTTGCCAGCTATAGGTTTTCGAGGCGCCGTCGGTTTTGACATCCGGCTGGATGTCGGTGCGAACCTGGCGGATGTTCAGGGGCTGGTTCGCCGGCCAGACGACCTTCTCGCGGATGAGCGCTATGGGCTCGCCCCAGGCCATGGCGACCGAGTGGAAAAACAGATCCGCGCCGACGATGGGTGTCCTGACGGTGGTCTTGCCATAGTCGATGATGTCGCCGACACGGACATCGTCGACATTCACGTAAGCGGTGAGCCAGCCGTCGAACAGGCCTTTCTCTGCATCCTTCTCACGCCGGAACACATCGAAAGTAGCTCCGGGCAGCCGGTCGATGACCACGCCGTCGCGGATGATGTTCAGCCAGTTCATCGTCACTTGCGACGTCGCAGGATCGAATTCGAAATTTATGGCGGCGCCACGCTCGAGCCCGGTGCGGTCGACGATCCTGTAGGCATAGCGGTCGAAGGCCTCGATGCCGCCGGGCCGCTGCCGGATCTGATATTCCGAGACAAGATTGGAGATGCCGTTCTTGATCCGGCTGTCGAAACGCGGGTCCGCCTTCGGAAGCTCGACCCGGTCGATCCAGCTGCCAGGGCTGCCCTTGTGGATTTCGGCGTCGGCCATGGCCGGTGCGCAGAAAAGCGTAAAGGCAATCAAGACGAAAAGCCGCGTTGTCGCAGAAGATGTCACCGGAAGTACCGCCCTCATGGTCCGCACGTCTTGCAATATACGCTCGGATACCACCAGTGATAGAAAAGTAGCGGCGATCCCGCAAGATCGCCGCCCGGCGATGGCGCGTCATCGCCTCCTTGTTCGCCGCCGCCGGTCGCCGAAACCGGGGCGGCCGATCTCATCCGCCGTAGCGCTGCTTCAGGTGATTGACGAAATGCACCGCGTTGAGCTTTTCGCCGGTGGCGCGTTCGAGCAGGTTCGGCGTCGACCAGCGCGAACCCTGCGACCAGATTTTTTCGCGGCGCCATCCATTGATGGCCGCGAAGTTTCCTTTGGCAAGGTCGTCATCGGCGGTGGGATGTTCGCGCGTCAGCGCGGCCCATTGCTGCGCCGCCATCATCGCGCCCAGCGTGTAGGACGGGAAGTAGCCGAAGGCGGCGCCTGGCCAGTGCACGTCCTGCATCGGCCCGTCAGCCGGGTTGTCCAGCGTGGAGAGACCGAGATAGTCGCGCATCTTGGCGTCCCAGGCTTCGGGCAAATCGGCAACCTCCAGCCTGCCCGAGACCAGCTCCTGCTCCAGCTCGTAGCGCAGGATGACATGCAGGGGATAGGTCACCTCGTCGGCGTCGACGCGGATCAGGCCGCGCTCGACGCGATGCACATGCGGCAGGAGGTCGTCGAGCGACCAGGCTTCGCCGAGATGTTTTTCCACCACCGGCAGGGCCCAGCGCCAGAAGGCGGGATTGCGGCCGATCTGCTTTTCGACGAACAGGCTCTGGCTTTCATGCACGGCCATGCCGCGCGCCTTGCCGAGCGGCCAGTGCGACCACGCCTTCGGCAGGTTCTGTTCATAGAGCGCATGGCCGGTCTCGTGCAGCACGCCCATCAGCGCCGACAGGAAGTCCGATGTCTTGTAACGGGTGGTGATGCGCACGTCGCTGGGCACGCCGCCGCAGAAGGGATGGTGCGACACCGACAGCGAGCCATGCGTCAGGTCGAAACCGACAGCCGCCATCATGGCAAGGCCAAGCTCGCGCTGCTTGTCGATCGCGTAGGTGCCCGAGAGCGGCTTCAGCGGATGCTTGCGCAGCCGCGCTTCCTGGATCGCCAGCGCCTCCGGCACGAATCCCTTGAGGAAGGCTTTCAGGTCGGCGAAGACGGGGGTGATGTCGGCGGTACGGTTGCCGGGGTCGAATTGCTCCATCAGCGCATCGTAAGGGGCGAGGCCGAGCACGTCTGAGCGCATAGCCGCCTCTTCGCGCACCAGCGCCACAACGCCCTCGAGCGCCGGCTGGAAACCCGCCCAGTCGTTCTTGGCGCGCAGGTCGCGCCACAGCTGCTCGCAACGCATGCGCGCCGTCGTCTGGCGTTCGACGAATTCGACCGGCAGGCAGGTCAGGTTGGTGTATTGCCGCCGCAGTTCGCCGAGCGCCGCGCGCTGCTCGTCGTCGAGCGCCTCGCCTTCGGCGGCGGCGATCCAGTCGGCGATTTCCGGTGCGGTCGCCCTGGCATGGTACATGCCGGCCAGTGCCGCCATCGCCTCGGCGCGCTTCTCGCCGCCGCCGACGGCCATATGCGTCGCTTCGTCGGCGCCGAGGATGGCCAGCGCATGCTCAAGCGCTTCGAGCTTGTGGCCGAGGTCGTCGAGTTTTTGAAAGGACATGGCGGCTTCCGTGATTGAGGACGGCGCGAAAAGACACCAACGCAAAAGCCTTGGCAACCCTCAGGGCAGTTCACCGTTTCATGGAAACGGCAAACCGCTCTAACTCTTTGTTTTGATGCAATTCCGGACGGAAAACCGCCTCACACTTTTCCTGGAATTGCTCAGATGCCCTCCGGCAGATGCATCTTGCGCAAGCGATGCCACACATGAAATGCTGCCGGCAACGCATCAAGGGGGGAGCAAATGATCGGCAACATCCTGGTCGGGCTGGTGGCCTTGATCCACGTCTACATCGTCTATCTCGAGATGGTGCTGTGGGACACGCCGCGCGGGCACAAGGCATTCCGCCTGACGCCGGAATTCGCCAAGGCGTCGAAGGTGCTGGCCGCCAATCAGGGCCTCTACAACGGATTTCTTGCCGCCGGCCTGATCTGGGGGCTCTACCTCGGCGCCACCGGTTTTCAGGTCAAGGTGTTCTTCCTGTTGTGCGTCGCCATTGCCGGCCTTTACGGCGCGGCGACGGTCGGCCGCAAGATCCTGTTCATCCAGACCGTGCCGGCGGTGGTCGCCCTGATCGCGGTCTGGCTTGGTTGGTAGGCAAGCCGGGCTGGTGAGCAAAAAAGGACGCCCGCGGGATTGGGGACCCGTGGGCGCCAGGTGGTCCCTTCCTCTCGGACCTTGCAGGATGGCCTCAGCCGTTCGGATAGGTTCCGCCGTCGGCGCCGTCACCCATCAGGAAACCGCTGCCGGTATCGACCCGCAGCCGCTGGTCGACATTGTCGAGACGGCGCAGCAGGTCATGATATTGCGCGGCCGGTATCCTGCCGTGATCCGACGCGGCGATCTTCTCGGCCGCCTGGCTGATGCGGGCGGTGCGCATTTCCAGGCGCTCCGCCACCGCCGGGGTGATGTTGTTGGCCTGCCTGGCGTCGACTATGCCCTTATGGACGCCCTGAACCTGTTCGATGAGAGCCTCGACACGCGGGCCGGTCATGTCGGTCGGGTCCGTCGCGTCGAGAGCGCCCTTGTGATGGCCCGCGGCATAGGCGCCGGCGAGCGGGGCGACAATGAGAATTGCGGCAAGCGTTGCCGTCTTGAGAGATGTGCGCATGGCGCGCTTCCTCCTGCTAGGAAGGGAGCGGCCGCGCCGCCTCGCCTTCCGACCGTTTGGGTCGTCCAGTTCCGTCGCGTCGCGATGGGAGGCATCGCCGGCGGTTCTCGGCCCTGCGTGGCAAGCTAGGAGCGCTCCGGCGCGAAGTGTAATTAAAAAAAGATAATCTTTTCAGGCCTTGCCGGCCCCGGCCTGCGCCCTAGAGTTGAGCCGGCGAACAAATTCGCGTGACTTCGCGTGATGAGAAATCAACGTTCGGTGAGCTTCAGTTCAATGCGGCGGTTCTTGTTGCGCGCCTCGTCGGTGTCGGCGGGGTCGAGCGGCTGGAACTCACCGAAGCCGGCGGCGACCAGGCGGTTGGCCGGCACGCCGTTCTCGATCAGGAACTTGACCACCGAGGTCGAACGCGCCGTCGACAGTTCCCAATTGTCGCGGAAGCGGCCGGTGCCAGAGAGCGGCTTGTTGTCGGTATGGCCGTCGACGCGCAGCACCCAGTTGATCTCGGGCGGAATTTCCTTCTGCAACTCGATGATGGCGTCGGCGAGCTTCTTCATCTCGACCTTGCCGGCATCGTTGATCACCTCGGAGCCGGTCGGAAACAGCACTTCCGACTGGAAGACGAAGCGGTCGCCGACGATGCGGATGTTCTCGCGATCGGCGAGGATCTCGCGCAGACGTCCGAAGAAGTCGGAGCGGTAGCGGTTCAATTCCTGCACGCGCTGCGCCAGGGCGACGTTCAGCCGGCGGCCGAGATCGGCGATCTTGGTGTTGGAATCGCGGTCACGGGCCTCGGACACATTGAGCGCGTCTTCAAGCGCGCCGATCTGCTTGCGAAGTGCTGCGATCTGCTGGTTGAGGATCTCGACCTGGCTCAGCGCCTGCTGGCTGATCTGGCGCTGGCTGTCGAGTTCGCCCGAAAGCGCCGCGGCGCGCTGGTTGGCCTGGTCGCCGGCGCCGGCGCCTTGCGCCAGCAACTGTTCGAGCCGGCTCTTCTCGGCCTCGGCGGCCGACAGCGACGCCTGCAGATTGGCCAGCGAATCGTCCTTGTCCTGCGCCGTCGAGCGCTCGAGTGCCAGCAACTGGGTCAATTCGTTGATTTGCGAGTTGAGACGGGCGAGCACCGTATCCTTGCCGGAAATCTCGCGGCCGAGCAGGAACTGCGCCAGCACGAAGACGGTGAGCAGGAACATGATGGCCAGCAGCAGCGTCGACAGCGCGTCGACAAAGCCCGGCCAGTAGTCGATGCGGCGATCGGTACGCCGGCCCCTGGCAAGCGCCATGTCAGTGCACCCCGGGCTTCTTCAGGGCGTCGGCGATCTTTTCCAGCGTGTTGCGCATCGCCTTCTGCTCATCGGACTGGGCCTCGACCCAGTCGCGCATGATCTGCTGCTCGGAGCGCATGTTCTTGACCAGGCCGGAAATGCCATCGGCGAGATTGGCCATGGCGGTGGCGACGCGCGGATTGGAGCCGCCGCCATTCTCCTGCATGCTGCGCAGCCGCTCCGAAAGCAGACGGATCTCGTCGGATGGTTCGCTCTTGGCCTGATCGGAGACGACGATGTCGGAGGAGAGATCGGTGACCGAGGACAGCCAGTTCTCAAGCTCGGTGTAGAAGCGCGTCTGGGCGCGGCCCGCCTGCAGATCGAGGAAGCCGAGCACGAGCGAGCCGGAGAGGCCGAACAGCGAGGACGAGAAGGCGGTGCCCATGCCGGCCAGCGGCGCCGACAGGCCCTGTTTCAAGGAATCGAGCACCGCCGCGGCGTCACCCGTGCCGGGGTCGAGCGATTCGATGGTCTCGCGGATCGAGCCGATCGTGTTCAACAGGCCCCAGAAGGTGCCAAGCAGGCCGAGGAACACCAGGAGGCCGACCAGGTAGCGCGAGGTGTCGCGGCTTTCGTCGAGGCGCGTTGCGATGGAATCGAGCATGGTGCGCATCGAGGAGGTCGAGAAGGCCATGGTCGAGGAGCGGCCGATCATGGCTTTCATCGGCGCCAGCAGCACCGGCTCGGTGGTCTCGGAGCCGGCGCGGAAGGAGTTGAGCCAGCGCACCTCGCGAAACAGCCGCCCGACCTGGGCGAAAGCAAGCAGGATGCCGACCGCGAGCACGCCGATGATCAGGCCGTTGAGTCCGGGATTGGTGACGAAGGCCGTCGAGATCTGGCGGGTCAGGATGGCGGCAATGAAGGCGACGATGGCCAGGAAGATGACCATGGTCAGCAGGAACACCTGCGGACTCGACAGTTTATGTGGATCGTAGATCAGTACGTCGGAGCGCCTGCCCATGCCGAAGGATCTGAGAAAAGCCATCCGTGCCCCGTTTTCGCTGCCGCTGCCGCCGATCACGTCGTTCGCGACTCTAAACGGAATTGTGACCAAATTGAATGGCGCTTGGCAATATTGCCGCGGGCGGATCAGAAACGGTTTATCACCAGGCAGTCGACCATGGCCGCCAGATGCAGGCCCGCGCCAGTGACGACGAAGCCGTGCCACAGGGCGTTGTGGAAGCGCAGACCCTTCCAGGCGAAGAAGATGACGCCGCAGGAATAGACGACGCCACCGGCGACGATGAGCACGATCGACGTCGTCGGCAGCGTCTCGACGAGCGGCTTGACCAGGACGATGCCGCTCCAGCCGATGGCGAGATAGAAGACGATCGCCAGCCGGTCGAAACGGCCGGGAAAGCACACCTTGATGGCGATGCCCGTCGCCGCCGCGATCCAGACCAGTACGATCATCCAGCGGGCCAGCGGCGAAGCGTCGAGCTGAGCCAGAAAAGGCGTGTAGGTGGCGGCGATCAGAAGATAGATCGCGGCGTGATCGAAACGCCGCAGAACCCATTTGGCCGGGGACGACACCGGCCACAGATTGTAGGCCAGCGACACCGACAGCACAGTGAGCAGCGAAACGACATAGAAGGCGGCGGCGATGTACTCGCCCGGCCCGACGCGAAACGCCGCCAGCGCCAGCAGCGCCGAGCCGGCCGCGATCGCCAACACGATGCCGACAGCATGGACAATGCCGTCGGCGATCATCTCCGCGCGGGAGTAGTGCCAGCGCCCGACAAAGGGGATTTCGAGTTGGGGCGGGATATTGGCCATCGATCGTCCTGCTTCACCCCATATCTGGGCAACCGCCGGACAGTATTTCAAGCTTAGGTGGCGGTTTTGCGACTGCGGCCCTTCAGCGCGCCGAGAGAGGCTTTTTCACGGCCTTCAGCAGCGCGCGCTGGATGACCTCGTTGCCCGCGACCACCGAGCCGTTGTCCAGCATGTCCTGCCCGCCATCCATGTCCGAGACGAAGCCGCCGGCTTCGCGGATCAGGAGCAGGCCCGCGGCAATGTCCCAGGCCGACAGGCCGGTTTCCCAGAAACCGTCCATGCGGCCGGCAGCGACATAAGCGAGATCGAGCGCGGCCGAACCGAGACGGCGCACGCCCGAGACCTCGGCCATGACGTTACGCAATTCCACGAGGAAATTGCCGTGGTGGCCGCGTCCCAGATGCGGCATGCCGCAGCCGATCACCGTGTCGACCAGCTTGATGCGGCCAGCCACGCGCAGCCGGCGGTCGTTCATGAAAGCGCCGCCACCGCGCTCGGTCGTGTAGAGCTCGTCCATGGCCGGATTGTAGATGACGCCGGCTACGATCTGGCCCTGGCGCTCCAGCGCGATCGAGACGGCGAACAGCGGAATGCCGTGCAGGAAATTGGTGGTGCCGTCGAGCGGATCCACGATCCAGCGGTGCTGGCTGTCTTCGCCTTCCACCGCGCCACGCTCTTCCATCAGGAAACCGTAGCCCGGGCGCGCCTTCGACAATTCGGCAAAGATGATGTCCTCGGCCTTGCGGTCGGCCTGGCTGACATAGTCGCCGGGTCCCTTCAACGAGACCTGGAGGTTCTGGACCTCACCAAAGTCGCGTGACAGCGAGCGGCCGGCCTTCATTGCGGCCTGGACCATGACGTTGAGAAGGGCTGAGCGTGCCATCGTATGTCTTCCTGCTGCAGCGCGTCAGTCGGCGCGGCGCACGTAAGTGATTTCGTTGGTGTCGACGATGATGCGTTCGCCGGCGCCGATGAAAGGCGGCACCAGCACGCGGATGCCGTTCTTCAGCACCGCCGGCTTGTAGGAGGCCGCCGCCGTCTGGCCCTTCACCACCGGGTCGGCCTCGGTGATGGTCAGGGTCACCTGATCGGGCAGCGAGATGCCGATCGGCCTCTCCTCATAGAGCTGGACCGTCACCATCATGCCGTCCTGCAGGAATGCGGCGCGGTCGCCGACGAAATCCTTGTTCAGTTCGAGCTGTTCGTAGCTCTGGGTGTCCATGAACACCAGCGCGTCGTCCTGCTCGTAGAGGAAGGAAAAATCCTTCAGGTCGAGGCGGATTTGCTCGACCGTCTCGGCCGAGCGGAAGCGCTCGTTGAGCTTGGTGCCGTTGATCAGATTCTTCAATTCGACCTGGTTGTAGGCGCCGCCCTTGCCGGGCTTGACGGTGTTGGTCCTGACCGCCACCCACAGGCCGCCATCATGCTCGATGACGTAGCCGGGACGGATTTCGTTGCCATTGATCTTGGCCATGATGGGGTGATCCGGAATGAGATTTTCGCCGGGACTGGCGATTTAGGGGCTCCCAAGACCACAAATCGTCCGGAGAGGCAAGGGACGCCCGATCGGTCCCAGTCGGTCAGCCGGTATCAGGCCTCGATCTTGATGGCTTCGCCGACGGTTTGTGCAATGGCCTCCACGGCCTTCGCCAGCCGGTTGAGATGTGGCGAGCGTAGTGCCACGACCTGCAATGAAAGGTCGACATCTTCGAGATCGACAAGCGCGAGGCCGTCGGGAAGTCCTCGCGCCGCGAGCCGCAACGGCATGAGGCCGAGGCCGTGTCCCCGACGGACCCATTCCATCTGCATCGCCGGGTCCTGAATTTCCGCCGCCACGATGAGCGGATGCCGCTCGCCGCCCAAACTGGAGAGGAGCGTCTGGCGCGCGTCGCAAGGCTCGGGGCTGAGAACCCAGGGCATGGGGACCCGAGCGTCCGTGAGATGGGCGCCGGCTTGCGCTATGATGCAGAGACGTTCGGTGCCGAGCGCGTCCGGGCCTTGATGATCGGCAGGTCGCAGAACGATCGCCATATCGAGTTGACCGCGTTCGAACTGCTCGATCAGCTCAGCGCTCCAGCCGGTCTTGAGCCGCAACGATATCTTTGGAAACGCGGCGGCCGCGCCGGCGATGGCGCCCGCGATGCTTGCATCGGACAAGCCATGCGCCAGGCCGACACGCAGCACGCCCTGCGGCTCGGCGTCGGCGGCGAACGCTTTCAGAGCCTCGACCGAAGCCAGTATGTCCTTTGCGCGCGCCAGCACCTCCAATCCCGCCGCGGTCAGCCGCGGCGGCTTCTGCCGGCGATCGAGAAGCGTTGTCGCGAGCATGTCCTCCAGCCGCTGCATCTGCCGGGTGACGGCCGGCTGCGTCAAAGGCAGGCGGCGGGCCACATTCTGGATCGAGCCTTCCTCGGCGAAGAGGACAAGCGTGCGCAATTCTTCCAGCATCCTTCGGTCCTCAAATGCATAATCATTCTGATTATTATGAATTTGAAATCAGGCTGCCGGCAAGCGATTTTCCTTTCGACGGATTTTCAAAAGGAAAGCGAAGACAATGAAGACGATCGAATTGCGGGCCCCCGGCGGCATCGACAATCTCAGACTGGTCGAGCGGCCAATGCCGGAACCGGGCCGCCAGGAGATGATCATCAAGGTCAAGGCAACAGCGCTCAACTACCGCGATGTGGAGATCGCCCGTGGCAGCTACCACACCGCCTTTGCGCTGCCGCTGATACCGCTTTCGGATGGTGTGGGTGAAGTGGTCGCGGTTGGCGCCGAAGTGACCCGTTTCAAGGTCGGCGACCGCGTCTGCGGCACATTCTGGCAGCGCTGGGTCGGTGGCAGTTTCGCCATGGCCGAGCCCTCCTATCAGCGCGGCGGCCCCATTGACGGTTTGCTCAGCGAGTTCGCGCGGCTGGACGAACAGGCGGCCGTGCTTGCGCCGCCCCATCTGAGCGATGTCGAGGCGGCGACATTGCCTTGCGCCGCGGTGACGGCCTGGCACGCGCTGTTCACCGAAGGCCAGTTGAAACCGGGCGAGACGGTTCTCAGCCTGGGCACTGGCGGCGTCTCGCTGTTTGCCGTGCAGTTCGCCGCGGCAGCCGGCGCACACGTCATCGTCACGTCTAGCAGCGACGACAAGCTCACGCGGGCAAAGGCGCTTGGCGCGCATCACGGCATCAACTATCGCGTCAATCCCGATTGGTCGTCGGCAGTGCTGGCGCTGACCGACGGCCGCGGCGCGGACCATATTATCGAGGTCGGCGGGCCGCAAAGCTTCGCTCAGTCGCTGAAGGCTTCGGCACGAGGCGCCCAGATCAACGTCATCGGCTATCTCGGCGGCAGCGAAGGGTCGATCAATCCCCTCGATATCTTCCGCCGCCAGGTCAGGGCGCGCGGCATACCTGTGGGCTCACGCGAATCCTTCGAGGCGATGAACCGAGGCCTGACAGTCAACCGGATAAGACCCGTGATCGAGAAGGTGTTTGCCTGGAAGGACGCGGCTGCAGCCTTCCGGCACCTCGAACACGGTTCGCCCTTCGGCAAGGTCGTCCTCGATCACACGCAATGATTCACCAACCGCCATTAGGGCAGGCGGTTCGCCTTTTGCAGGGCCTGTTTGGTCTGGTCGTCGCTCAGCCCTTGTAGGAAATCGTCCATGTCGGGATCGATGAGACCGGCGCGGCGGGCGACGATGTACCAGGCGCCGGCGAGCACCAGGTCCGGGTCTGTGCCGATGCCTTGCATGTAGAGTTTTGCCAGCCGGTTCTGCGCGGCGACGTTGCCGCCCTCGGCGGCCTGCTTCGTCCAGCCGAAAGCCGATTTCAGGTCGCGGGCGCCGCCGCGGCCCTCGATCATCCAGGCGGCGAGATCGATCTGCGCGGTGTCGTAGTTCTGCCGCGCAGCCTGCGCCAGGAAGCGCCTTGCCTGCGCGTCGTCGCGTGGTTTGCCGCCAACGCCGTTGGCATAGATCTGGGACATGGCGTATTGCGCGTCGGCGAGGCCGGTCGCGGCGGCGCGCTCATAATAGGAGACTGCCTTGGCCAGGCCCGTGTCGCCGGGATCCTGGCGGACCAGCATCTGCGCGAAATTGAACTGCGCCAGCTGGTTGCCGGCTTCGGCGGCGGCCTGCATCAGGGCGTAGGCCTCTTTCGGGTCCTTCTTGACGTAACGGCCGTCGAGCAGCATCAGCGCATACTGGAACTGCGCCTCAGGCACGCCCTGTTCGGCGGCGAGCGCATACCATTTCGAGGCTTCCGCGGCATTCAACGGCACGCCGAGCCCACGCGACAGGATCTCGGCCACCAATGTCTGCGCCGCCGGGTCGCCATTCTGGGCGCGGGTCAGCGCCAGATTATAGGCCGTTTTGTAGAGCCCGCGCTGGAAGGCGCCATAGGCGGCGTCCGCCGGCTTGGCGCCGAAGCGGTCGGGATTGATGCTGTCGACCGAGGGCAGCGGTGCGGGCTCCGCCGTGGTGGCGGGCTGCGGCAACTGCTTTTCGATCGGCTTGTCGGTGTGTGCGCCGGTTTCAGGCATGGGCGGCGGCAAGGGTATGGTTTCGGCGGCGGCGGTCTGGATCATGACCGCTGCAAGCAAGGCCTGAAGGGGAAGCCTTACCGGAGCCACATCAGTCCTCGAAGCGCGGCGCGGTTTCGTCGAGCAATGCGTTGGCTCGGGCCACGGCCGTTTTCGGATCGACACCGTCGGCGAACACCGCGCTCGACAACGCGACGAACTCGGCGCCGGTGGCAGCCACTTCCTCGACGGAAGCCAGATCGGATCCGGCCATGACGATGCAGGGGATCTGGATCATCTGCGCCCACCACTCGCCCAGCGACAGGTTGCGCGGATGCGGCTCCGGCTTGTTGTCATAGCCGAAGCGGCCGAAGAAGATGTAGTCGGGCCTGACCTCGCCAAGCTCGAGCGCGTCGTCACGCTTCTTGGCGCCGCCGGCGCCGACCATCATCTTCGCCTGGAAATGTTCGATCGTCTCGGCGAGTTCGGCCTTGGACGTCTCGACATGGATGCCGTCGGCCTGGACACGGCCGGCAATGCGGGTGTCGCCGGCGATGATCACGGCCACGCCCGCAGCCTGGGCCGTCGGCACGATCTGTTCGGCAAAGGCCTGGAAGGAAGCCTCGTCCATGCCGTTCTCGGGCAGGATCAGCGAGGCGACATCGCCGCCGTCGAATGCGGTGGCGATGCGCGCGGCCGGCACGCCGGGCGGCGCGATCAGCACGATGCGGCAACGATTTGGGGGTGTGGCGTCGTTCATGGTTCTTCGATCCCGGGTTTCGCCTATGCCGGGCGAAGATGGTTGCATTGCGGCATAGAGCAAACTGCCCGCTTTGAACAGGCGGGCAGTCGGGATCGCTTTTCCTGACCGCCGGGGCGGCCGGAGTGCCTGCCTTACTTGACCGGCTCAGGGCTCGCGGTGACCGGTTTCGATTTCCACAAGGACCAGCCGAGGTTCATGCCGGCGGCCGCCACCAGGATGGCTGCGGCGCCGGCGGCCTGGCTGAGATGCAGCCGATGGCCGAAAGCCACGACATCGACCAGGATGGCAACCACCGGATAGATGAAGGACAGCGATCCCTGCAGATGCGTCGGCAGCTTCTGGATGGCGCCATACATCAATATGTACATCAGGCCGGTGTGGACGATGCCGAGCGTCGCCAGCATCGCCCAGCTCCACGGGTCGGCGGGAAGGTGCGAGAGATGGGCAAAGGGCGCCAGCATGACGACGCCGACGCAGACCTGGATCAGCGCGATCAGATGCGGCGGCGTGCCCTTGAGCTTCTTGGTGACGATGGCGGCGACGGCCCAGAAGAAGGCCGCGGCCAGCGCCATGAGGATGCCGGCAAAATAGTTGGTGCCGACATCGCCGGCGTCAGGCGCGGCCTCGACGATCAGAACCATGCCGGCGAAGGCTATTGCCAGCCATGTCAGCTTGGTCAGCGTCAGCCGCTCGGCGAAGAAGAGCGCGCCGAAGCCGACCAGCATGAAGGGCTGTGTGTTGTAGACGGCGGTGGCGATCGAGATCGACGCGCGGGAGAAGGCGCTGAACAGGAGCAGCCAGTTGATGACGATGGCCGCGCCGCCAAACGCGGCGAGGCCGATGACGCGCAGGGAAAGTCCGCCGCGCAACAATCCCAGGCAAGCGCAGATGATCAGCAGCGTCACCGCGCCGAACGCACAGCGCCAGAACACCACATCCATGATCGGCTGGCCGGACATGATGACGAACCATCCTATCGTCCCAAGGATCGCCATTGCAGCCGACATTTCGACCGTGCCACGTACCGTATCGTTCATGATAACCTCTGAGCCCGTTGAGGCGGCATGATCTCATGCGAGATGGTCGCTTTCCATCTCATTGGAAAGGCTGTATGGAGATATGACCTAATTATATTAGGTGCTTTCCGCAAATCTGTGAGAAATCTGAAATGCTTGACGATCTCGACCGAAACCTCCTCGAAATCCTGGTCAGGGATGCACGGACCTCGCTGAAGGAGCTGGCTGCCCAGGTCGGGCTGTCGTCGCCGAGCGTTTCGGAGCGGCTGCGACGGCTCGAGGAGCGCGGCGTCATCCGGGCGTTCACAGTCGAGATCGACCCGCTGGCGCTCGGCTATACGCTGCAGGCGATCGTGCGCATCCGGCCTTTGCCGGGCAAGCTGCACATCGTCCAGAAACTGATCGAGGAGATCGCCGAGTTCGGTGAATGTGACAAGGTGACGGGTGACGACTGTTTCGTCGCCCGGCTGTTCGTGCGTTCGATCGGTGACCTCGACGGCATTCTCGATCGCATCGCCGACAAGGCCGAGACCAGCACCGCCATCATCAAGGCGCAGCCGATCCGGCGGCGGCCGCCGCCGCTCGTGGCGCCATCTTCATCTTCGTCTTGATCCCGCATGGCCGTGGTGGACAGGCGCGACCGGTCCACTAGATGTCAGCCCGCCAGATGATGGGCTGTGAGACGAGGAAGACATGGCGCAGAATATCTACGACCAGCCGGATTTCTTCGCGGGCTACAGCCAGCTTGGCCGGTCGATCGAAGGCCTTGACGGCGCCGCCGAATGGCCGGCGCTGCGCGCGATGCTGCCTGAAGTCGGCGGATTGCGGATCGTCGACCTCGGCTGCGGTTTCGGCTGGTTCTGCCGCTGGGCGCACGAGCACGGGGCGAGCTATGTCCTTGGGCTGGACCTGTCGGAGAAGATGCTGGCCCGGGCGAGGGCCGCCGGCCCGGACACAGGCATCACCTACGAGCGTGCCGACCTCGACAAGCTCCATCTGCCGCAAGACAGCTTCGATCTCGCCTACAGCTCGCTTGCGCTGCATTATGTCGAGGATGTCGCGCGGCTGTTCAGGACGGTGCACCAGGCGCTGTCGCCCGGCGGCCATTTCGTCTTCTCGACGGAACATCCGATCTACATGGCCCCGGCCAGGCCCGGCTGGGCGATCGATGCCGAAGGCCGCAGGACATGGCCTATCGACCGCTATCTGGTGGAAGGCCCGCGCAAGACCGACTGGCTGGCCAAGGGCGTGGTGAAACACCACCGCACTGTCGGCACGACGCTGAACGCGCTGATCCGGTCCGGTTTCGCGATCGAGCATGTCGAGGAGTTCTGTCCGACAGACGCGCAGATCACGGCCAGGCCGGAACTGGCGGAAGAGCTCGATCGGCCGATGTTCCTGCTGGTCTCGGCGCGCCGCTAGGCCCAAGCCGGACATTGGCGGACGGCCAGCCTGGATTTACAGTCGCCCAAAACGCAATTCTGGGCTATTCAGGCGTTGACGCCTTCCCTCCAGACCAGTCCCTCCCCATGTCAGGCCTGCTTCTCGATCCGTGGTTTTACGCGGCCGCCATTCCGGCGGTCATTCTGGTCGGCCTGTCCAAGGGCGGGTTTGGCGGCGCTGTCGGTTTCGTCGGCGTGCCGCTGATGGCGCTGACCATGCCGCCGGTGCAGGCGGCCGCCATCCTGCTGCCGATCCTGTGCCTGATGGACATCGTCTCGGTTTGGACGTGGTGGGGCGTGTATGACCGCAAGATGCTGGTCGACATGATGCCGGGCGCCGTCATCGGAATCGGCCTCGGCTGGCTGACGGCGGCCTTGGTGACCGAGGAGGCGGTGCGGCTGATCGTCGGCGCCGTCGCCATCATCTTCGTGCTGCGCTGGCTTTATCTGCAGTTCCGCCATGGCGCCGACCATGCCGCCGAACCCAACCGCGTGGCTGCCGCGATCTGGGGGACGGTCGCCGGCTTCACCAGCTTCGTCGCCCATGTCGGTGGCCCGCCCTTCCAGGTCTATGCGCTGCCGATCCGGCTCGACCCCAAGGTGCTGTCGGGCACGGCCGCGATCTTCTTTGCCGCGACCAATGCGTTGAAGCTCGTCCCCTATTTCGCGCTCGGCCAGTTCGACACCGCCAACCTGACGGCGTCGGCCGTGCTGATGCCGCTGGCGCCGCTGTCGACCATCGCCGGCGCCTGGCTGGTGCGGCGCATGCGGCCTGAGATCTTTTATCCCTTTACCTACGCGACCGTGGCCGTCGTGGCGCTGAAGCTTTTGTGGGATGGCGTTGCCGGCCTGATGTAGCAAGCCGGCGGCTTTGCTGCCGAGCGCAGTTCACCACCAGCGTCAGGCGGCGCTTTCCACGAGCCGGCGGCTTCCGCCGAAGGCCAGCGTGGCGCCTACCACCAGAACCAGTATCATGCCGGCGAGGATGCCGATGTCATGCATGGTCGGCTTGAGCACCATGTCGGCGACGATCACCAGCATCACCGCATAGTCGAAGCGCGCCGCGCTCATCATGCGCTGGCCAATGGCAAGCACGGAAGGCGTCACGCCCTCCTTGGCGATCATCGCGCCCATGCGCTCGCCGGTCGGCTTGAAGATGAGCATACCGATCGAGAAGGTCGTGGCGTATCCGGCCAGGCCGATGATGATCCACAGGTCGGAGAAGCCGACCCAGAAGCCGCACATGATGAGGCCGAAGAGCAGGGTCAGCATCGACATCGGCGCGAAGAAACGCCCGCCCAACTGCCCGCTGGCCCGCATCGCCTGAAGCTTGTCCTCGATGTTGCCGGCGCGCTCGGCAAGCACGCCGAGGAGGAACAATACGAAGCCGCCTCCGACCCACAAAATGGCCGAGACGACGTGGAGAAATTTGACGATCGAATACCAGTCCATGCGTTGCTCCTGCTGCTTCAATTTGGTTGCGGTGGAGCGGATATGCGCCAGCCGTCAGAGGAGCGGGCGTTTAGCGCGGCGCCTGTTTCGGAACGATGTCGCGGAAACCCGGCTCTGTTTCGGCTGCTTTTTCACGGGCATAACCTATAACAACTACAGATGCTTAGATCCGTTTCCGCTAATATGCGAAGTGTCGGGAGGGGTTGGCGCGACATCGTCCGGAAACATTGCCGATGCTAGTGCGCCGACGCCGGGAGCCCGGTGGCGACAGGAATCGCCTGACAATCAACCCATTCCCGCAGACGGGAAGAGGCAATCAGGGGGAACATTATGCAAGGGGTAGCACGGAATTTCTTCACGCTGGCCATCATCTATTCGCTGTGCGGCATGGCGCTCGGCCTGCACATGGCGATCAGCCAGGATCATGGCCAGATGCCCACCCACGCCCACACGATGGTGGCCGGATGGCTGATGTCGGCGGTCTTCGCCTTCTTCTACCATCTGTTTCCGGCGGTCGGGCAAAAGATGCTCGCCACCATCCATTTCTGGCTGACGGCGATCAGCGGCATCGGCCTGTTGATCGGCCTCTATTTCCTGCTCGCCGGCAATGCCGCGATCGAACCGCTGGTGGGAATTTCTTCGATGGGCTTCTACGCGGCCATGCTGCTGTTTGCCTTCATCGCCTTGCCGGCCGTCTGGAAGAAGGCCTGAACGAGGTTCGAGGCTGTGCTGTTACGGCACAGGAAGGGGACGTTCGGTCAAAAAACATCGGGCCCGTTAAAGGTTCATTAAGCTTTACAGGCGTTTACTATGCGCATCCAGTGATCTGGATTCTTACCGAGTGGTTGGAGCCACTTTGTTTGACGCCTCCCTGTTAAACTCCTGAGAGCCGCCTTATCCGCGGCTCTTTTTTTGTCCGCATTCCGGGGACCCTAGCGCGGCGGCTCGCCGTTAACCTTCTGTTAAACATGTGCTTGCCTTCACCCCCGGCGAAGCGCATTTTCAAGCTTCAGTCAGATAGGGTGCCGGGTGTATCGGCAGTGAACCGAATCGGCCGGTTACAAGTGCAGGGGCGTATCAATGAACGAGCCTTCGAAGGGCAGTGCGAAAACCGTCAAACTGGCGGAGCGCCGGGTTTTTTCGCATTCCTTCAAGCCGCTCTACCAGGAAGGCATGGGGCTGGTCGAACAGGCGGCCGAGTATCTCGACGGCAAGGGCCGCGCCGAGGCCAAGAAGCTGTCGCGGCTGGCCGCCACGCTCTACGCAGCTGAATCGATGCGGCTGACGACCAGGCTGATGCAGGTGGCCTCCTGGCTGCTTTTGCAGCGCGCGGCCAATTCCGGCGAGATGACCCGAGACCAGGTTGCTTCGGAAAAGTCCAAGGTGCGCCTCGATACCGCTTCCGCGCATGACGAAGCCGCCGGCTGGGCCGAACTGCCCGAGGAGTTCCTCGACCTGGTCACCCGCTCGCTCCGCCTGCAGGCGCTGGTGCGCCGCATGGACGACGAAATCTACGGCGCCGGCGCGGTGGTCGACATGCAGCCCATGGGCCGCCGGCCCAATCCGGTTTCCGACCAGATCAGCCTGCTCAACACGGCGTTCGCCCGCAACTGAGCGGCTTCGGACTATTTCCGGTTCGATAGGCCTCCGTTTCCGGTTTGTTCACATTTCGCTGGCATCGCTGTCCCCCGGAGGTAAAGTGACCGGATGGGGGACGCGATTCGCATCATCGGCATCGATCCGGGGCTCAGGCGCACCGGCTGGGGCATCGTCGAGAGCCTCGGCAATTCCTTGCGCTTCGTCGCGTCCGGCACCGTGCGCTCCGAGGACAAGGCGGCGCTGGCGACGCGGCTCTGCCAATTGCATGACGGGCTCGCCGAAGTCCTGCATGCAGCAATGCCGCATGAGGCGGCCGTCGAACAGACTTTCGTCAACAAGGATGCCGTGGCAACATTGAAGCTCGGCCAGGCGCGCGGCATCGCCATGCTGGTGCCGGCGCGTGCCGGCCTTGTCGTCGCCGAATATGCACCCAATGCGGTGAAGAAGGCGGTCATCGGCGTCGGCCATGGCGACAAGAAGCAGATCCACATGATGGTGAAGGTGCTGCTGCCGAAAGCGACCTTCGACACCGAACACGCCGCCGACGCGCTGGCTATCGCGATTTGCCACGCGCATCACCGCCAGAGCGCTGCCTACCGGATGGCGCTTGCCGGATAACGATGTTCTTGACTTGTTCACGTTGTGAGGATAAGTAATACCATAGAGGTATTACCATGCGCGTGACCACCAAAGGGCAAGTGACAATCCCCAAACCGATAAGGGACCATCTGGGCATAGGTCCGGGCTCGGAGGTGGAATTCGTGGCCACCGACGGGGGCGTTCGGCTGGTTCCCGTCAACGAGAACCTCTCGCATGAGGAGAAATTGCGCAGGTTCCACGATGTCCTCGACCGGATGGAAGGCACGTTGGATCTGGGGGGCATGACCACCGATCAATACATGGAGTGGTTGAGGGGGCCGCGTGAAGATCTCGACATTGATTGACACAAATGTCCTGATCGACGTTTGGGGACCAACCGGGCCGATGAAAGAATGGTCGGCATCGGCAATCGCTTCATGCCGCCGCGACGGCGCATTGGTCGTCAATTCGATCATCTGGTCTGAACTGGCGCCGCTGATCGCGACAGAGGCCGCGCTTCGAAAAGCCGTCGACATGCTCGAGATGGATCGCGAACTTATACCCTGGGACGCGGCATTCCTTGCTGGCGTCACGCATTCCCGCTATCGCCGGGCCGGTGGCGTCAGGGAAAGGACCTTGCCTGATTTCTTTATCGGCGCTCATGCGTCCGTTGCCGGACATCGTCTTTTGACACGCGACGCCACGCGTTATCGCAGTTACTTTCCCGACCTCGAGATCATCTCTCCGGATATGCACCCATGAGGGCCCATCTTCCATGAAAGATCAGGCATGATCGGCAAGCTCAAGGGCACGCTCGACGAGATCGACGAGGATCATTGCCTCGTCGACATTCATGGCGTCGGCTATGTCGCCTATTGTTCGGCGCGCACACTTGCCGCGCTGCCTTCGCCCGGCGAGGCGGTGGTGCTGTTCATCGAGACCTATGTGCGCGAGGATATGCTGCGCCTCTATGGTTTCCAGTCGGCCCTGGAGCGCGAATGGTTTCGGTTGCTGCTGAACAATGTGCCGGGTGTCGGCGCCAAGGTGGCGCTGGCCATCCTGTCGACGCTGGCGCCGGCCGACCTCGCCAATGCGATCGCGCTGCGCGACATCGCCATGGTCAGCCGAGCCCCAGGCGTCGGCAAGAAGGTGGCTGAGCGCATCGTCACCGAATTGAAGAACAAGGCGCCGGCCTATGCGGGCGCCGCCTCCGGCACCATCGGCCTGAAGCAGGAGCTCGGTGAAGGAGTGGCGCCCGCGCCGATCACCGATGCGGTTTCGGCACTGGTCAATCTCGGCTATTCGCGCGACACCGCCGCCAATGCGGTGGCCGCGGCACTGAAGACGGCGGGCGAGGACGCGGATGCCTCGAAGCTGATCCGCTTCGGGCTGAAGGAACTGGCGCGGTGAGGGCTCGCTTGTCCCTGCTCGTGCCATATGCCAGGAAGACAGCATGAGCCTGTCGCCCCGTCTCATTGCGCCGGAAAAACGCGGCGAGGATGCCGATCAGACCTTGCGGCCGCAGACGCTCGCCGACTTTGTCGGCCAGGCGGCGGTGCGGGCCAATCTCAAAGTCTTCATCGAGGCCGCCAAGGGCCGCAACGAGGCGCTCGACCATGTGCTGTTCGTCGGGCCGCCGGGGCTGGGCAAGACGACGCTGGCGCAGATCATGGCGCGCGAACTCGGCGTCAATTTCCGCTCGACGTCCGGACCGGTCATCGCCAAGGCCGGCGATCTCGCCGCATTGCTCACCAATCTCGAAGAAGGTGATGTGCTGTTCATCGACGAGATCCACCGGCTCAATCCTGCGGTGGAGGAAATTCTCTATCCGGCGATGGAGGATTTCCAGCTCGACCTGATCATCGGCGAGGGGCCGGCGGCGCGTTCGGTCAAGATCGACCTCGCCCGTTTCACCCTCGTCGCCGCCACCACGCGACTTGGCCTGCTCACCAATCCGCTGCGCGACCGATTCGGCATTCCGGTGCGGCTCAATTTCTATACGGTCGAGGAACTGGAGCAGATCGTCCGTCGCGGCGCGCGCATCCTGCAAATGCCGCTCGGCGACGATGGCGCGCTGGAGATCGCGCGGCGCGCGCGCGGCACGCCGCGCATCGCGGGGCGGTTGCTGCGCCGCGTGCGCGATTTCGCCTCGGTCGCCGGCGACGGCCATGTCGACCGTCTCATCGCCGACGAGGCGCTGACCCGGCTTGAGGTCGATGCGCTCGGCCTGGACGCGCTCGACCGCCGCTATCTCTCGATGATCGCCCGCAATTTCGGCGGCGGGCCAGTCGGCATCGAGACGATCGCCGCTGGGCTGTCCGAGCCGCGCGATGCCATCGAGGACATCATCGAGCCTTATCTGATCCAACAAGGCTTCATCCAGCGCACGCCGCGCGGCCGCATGCTGACGGCCAACGCCTGGCGCCATCTCGGCCTCGACGCGCCGAAGGATTTGGCGCAGCAGCAGATCAACCTGTTCCAGGAAGAATAGCGGCCAAGCGATCAGGCTCGGATTTTCAGGCCAGTGATCAAGCATCCGTGAACGGCTTGCGCAAAATCTGCTCGTCTTTGCCGATTTGCCGGCGCAATCCTGGATTTTATCGAACGCGTGCGGGGAACCGCTGCGATCGAAGGGCCGGGGAGCCAATCCATGATAACCAGACGCGGGTTCCTGCGCTTCATCGGCGGGTCGTTCCTGACGGCTGCCGCGCTCGGCGCCTATGCGGTCGGCATCGAGCCGATGCTCTTGACCCATGTGAAGCGTTACGCGCTGACGCCGCCGCACTGGCCTGATGGCCTGAAGCTGCGGGTTGTGGCGCTCGCCGATATCCATGCCTGCCGGCCCTGGATGACGCAGGAGCGGATTGCTTCTCTCGTCGAAGACGCCAATGCGCTGCAGCCGGACCTCATCGTGCTGCTGGGCGACTACATTGCCGGCATGCCCCTGGTGACGGGACCGGTGACGCCGTCGCAATGGGCGTCCGCGCTGTCGGGCCTCAAGGCGCCGCTCGGCGTGCTGTCGATCCTTGGCAATCACGATTGGTGGAGCGACGGCTTTGCGCAGCGCGCCGGGGCAGGCCCAATCATCGCACGCAAGGCCCTGGAAAAGGTCGGCATCCCGGTGCTGGAGAACGATGTCGTGCGCCTGGAGAAGGATGGCCAGAGCGTCTGGATCGCTGGGCTTGCCGACCAGCTGGCGCTGCTGCCGGCCAGGAAGGGCGACGATTGCAAGGGGCTCGACGATCTCGACGGCACGCTGGCCAAGGTTGGCGACACCGCGCCGATCATCCTGCTCGCCCATGAGCCCGATATTTTTCCGACCGTCCCGTCCCGGGTTTCGCTGACCCTGTCGGGCCACACCCATGGCGGGCAGGTGCGGCTGTTCGGCTATTCGCCGGTCGTGCCGTCGCGTTTCGGCAACCGCTATGCCTATGGCCATGTCGTCGAGAAAGACCGCAATCTGATCGTTTCGGGCGGACTCGGCTTCAGCATCATGCCGGTGCGTTTCGGCGTGCGGCCGGAGATCCTGCAGATCGACCTTGGCTGATTTGAACAACAGCTCTCAGTGAAGCGAGCGGATCACGTCCATCACATCCGGCTCGCCCTTGTCGCCATTGAAGGCGTCGACGATGCCGAAGGCGCCGCCATAGCTCCACACCGACCATGAGAAACCATGCGCCTCGGCGCGGGCGATCATGTCCCTGACGTAAGCGGCGCGGTACTGCGCCGGCATCACATAGGCATTGCCATATTCCTGGCGGATCATGCCGAACTCGCCCAGCGTGATGTTTTCCGGCTTGACGCCGTTGGCTTTCGCCCATGCCTCAACCTTTTTGAACGGCGCGTCCATCAGGCCGAGCAGCTTGTCGGGACTGTCCATGCTGGCGACCTGTTCGTCGAGATAGGCCAGCAGGCCGCTCTGCCGTGTCCACGGCGCCTCGGCCTTGATCCGGGCGCGGATGATGTCGAGCGTCGCGTCGAGCTGCGCCTTCGGCACGGCATTGAGCGGGTAGGGCAGGCCGGTCACATAGGGAATAAAGTCGCCGGCCCAGGTCGCGCCCTGATGGGTGAGCAGGAACGGATCATAGGAGTGGAAAGTCCAGATGACATTGTCGTCGGAGATCGCCTTGGGATCGATCTTCTCCAGGGACGAGGCGGCGGAATAGCAGGCGCCGGTCAGCACCAGCGTCAGTTTCGTGGCCGACGATCGTGCCGCGGCGAACAATTCGCGCTGGCGGTCCGGCCACAGGCTGGTGCCATCGCTGTCGCAGTCGACGATCGGCTCGTTCATCGGTTCGAAGGCGACCTTTTCGGGATCCTCGCCGGCCAGGGTGCGGGCCATCTTGCGCACCATATCGAGGTAGCGGTCGAAGGTCCGGGGATCGTCCATCACCTGCGCCATGCCGATCTTGCGGCTGCCGCCGGCCGGGATCAGGTGCATGTCGACGATCACCTTCAGGCCGGCACGGTTGATCATGCGCACCGAGTCCAGCACGCTGGCATAGAGGTCATCGCGCAGCGCCGCTGTCTGGTCGGACAGGAAAGGCGACGGGTCGACCGGCATACGCAGGAAATCGAAGCCTGCTCCCTTGAGCGCTCTGAGATCGTCATCTCCAAGGAATTTGCGCCATTCCGGATAGGGCAGTATGGTCTTGGCGTCACCCCATTGATCCTCGCCGGGCCAGGTGACCCACTGGTCAAGATTGAGGCCGCGCTTCATCGTGAAAGTCGCTGCCTGGCCAGGCAACACCAAGGCCATGAGCACCAGCAGCGCCGCCATCAAACTCTTGATCATCGCCGTCAACGGTGCCATCCGATGCTTTGTAGCGCGGAGAACAGGTGCCTCGTCGGGACTTAAAAAGGAAGCGCAATGGACGATCATGGTGAATCGGCGACGCTGCTGGCCGGGCTTTCCGGCGCGCTGACGACGTTCGGCCACCGGCTGATGGCGCGGGTCTATTATGCCGACACCGATTTCTCCGGCGTCGTCTACCATGCGCGCTATCTCGAATTCCTCGAGCGCGGCCGCTCCGACTATCTCAGGCTCACCGGCGTGCATCACACGGAGCTCGCCGACGGCAAGCATGGTGAGAAGATCGTCTGGGTGGTGCGGCGCATGGAGATCGATTTCCGCAGCCCCGCCCGCATCGACGACATTCTGACCGTCGATACCCGCACCGACGCCATTTCCGGCGCGCGCATCTTCATGGCGCAGCAGCTCAGGCGTGGCGACGAGGTGCTGGTCGAAGCCAAGGTCGAGGCGGCGATCATCGGCGAGAATGGACGACCGAGACGTTTTCCCAAGGAGTGGGTTGCGGCCTTCATGCCCAAGGTGGGCTGATATTCAGTGATGCCGGCCTGCAAACGGCGGTCTCCTGCGCCTCCCCGTTCTACTGCGACGCAGTAGAACTGTGCTCACGTACACAAAAGTACGCTCCGCTCCGGTTCTCGGAGCCCACCGCTTTCGACTCGGCCTGACCTGAATCTCAACCCACCTTTGAACGGCGTATGAGTTGACGCAGGCCCGGTTCGGGGACTGACGGGCGCGGCAATGCGCCGCGCCTTATTTACTAACCCATCCTTAACCATAACGGTTCATGAAGAGATTGGTGAAGATTGGCGTTATCCAACGCCTTCCTTTCACCAATATTTGCCCTGAAAAGGCCGCTAACGGCACGGTTTGGGGCGTCCGGTAGCTTCGTGCGAACCGACCACAAGGGATGCCAGGGGCCAGCTGCCAGCTTCGCCCGGAAATCTTAAGGACGTAACGATGGAAAATATCGCACTCGCCGATCCGGGCGCGCAATTGTCGATTTGGGCGCTGTTCATGCAGGCCAGCTGGGTGGTCAAGCTGGTCATGATCGGGCTGCTCTGCGCCTCGGTCTGGACCTGGGCGATCATCATCGACAAGCTGGTTGCCTATGGCCGCATGCGGCTAGCGCTGAACCGCTTCGAGCAGGTCTTCTGGTCCGGGCAGTCGCTGGAAGAGCTCTACCGCACGCTCGCCGACCGCAAGACATCAGGCATGGGCGCCATTTTCGTCGCCGCCATGCGCGAGTGGAAGAAGAGCTTCGAGAAGGGCGCCAAGACGCCGCTCGGGCTGCAGACCCGCATCGACAAGGCGATGGACCTGGCGCTGACCCGCGAGATGGAGAAGCTGGAGGGCCGCCTCGGCTTTCTCGCCACCACGGGCTCGGCGGCGCCGTTCATCGGTCTGTTCGGGACGGTCATCGGCATCATGACCTCGTTCCAGGCCATTGCCGGCTCCAAGAACACTAGTCTCGCGGTTGTCGCGCCCGGCATCGCCGAGGCGCTGCTGGCGACGGCCATCGGCCTGCTCGCCGCCATCCCGGCCGTCATTGCCTACAACAAGCTGTCATCGGATGCGAGCAAGCTCGCGGTGCGCATGGAAGGGTTCTCCGACGAGTTCTCCGCCATACTCTCGCGCCAAATCGATGAAAAAGTCGCGCCGAAGGCCTGAGGAGTAGCTGATGGGTATGTCCGTAGGCATGGCGGGACGCGGCGGGCGCGGCCACAGGCGGCGCGGCCGTCATCATGGGCTGATGTCGGAAATCAACGTCACGCCAATGGTCGACGTCATGCTGGTGCTGCTGATCATCTTCATGGTCGCGGCACCGATGCTGACGGTCGGCGTACCGATCGACCTGCCCGACACGCAGGCCAAGGCGATGAATGCCGACACGCAGCCGATCACCGTCTCGATCAACGCCGCCGGCCAAATCTATCTCCAGGAAACCGAGATCCCGATCGAGGAATTGGTGGCCAAGCTGCAGGCGATCTCGAAGACCGGTTATGAGGAGCGCATCTTCATCCGTGGTGACAAGTCCACCGACTATGGCACGGCGATGAAGGTGATGGCCCGCATTTCAGCCGCCGGCTACAAGAATATCGGCCTGGTTTCGTTGCAGGAACAGGATCAATAGACGCGAGATGAAAACCGGCCTCACCACATCGGTGATCTTGCACACGGCGGTGCTGGCCTTCGGCCTGTTCACCCTGTCGGCGCCGGCCGCGCTCCCGTCCGCTGATGTCGAGTCGGTCGCGGTCGATATCGTGCCGATGGAAGCCATCGCGCAGACGCTGCAGGGCGACAAGAAGGCCGTGATGCATGAAAAACCGGCGCCACTGCCGACGCAGCGCCCGGACATCGTGCCGGCGTCGCAGAAGGTCGGCGAAAACAGCGTCGATACCGACAAGCCGATAACGCCGGAAGCCAAGCCGAAGCCCGTCGACATGACCTCGGCCCCGCCACCCGCGCCGACCCCCAAAGAGACGCCGAAGACCGAGGACGTACCGAAGCCGCAGGAAAAGCCGAAGCCCATTCCGGCGACGGAAGTGGCGCCTGCGCCGACGCCCAAGGAAGAGGTCAAGCCCGAGCCGGTCAAGCAGACCGAGCCGAAGCCGACGCCGGCCAAGCCGGCGCCGACCCCGCCGCCGCAGGACAAGACCGCCGCTATCGATCCGACGCCCGAGGTCAAGCCGGATGCCGTCGCCGAGGCCATAGCCAAGGATCCGCCGGCCGAAGAGACGCAATTGCCGAGCTCGGCGCCCGCGCCGGAAGCACGGCCGAAGCCGCAGCCGGCGCAGGCCGAAAGCGCCAAGGCGCCGGAACGCAAGGATGCCGAGAAGCCGGTGAAGGAAGCGTCGTCGAAGCCGAAGTCCGACGACAAGCAGTTCAACGCCAACGAGATCTCGGCGCTGCTCGACAAGCAGAAGCCGTCCGGCGGCGGCGCCAAGCGTTCGACGCAGCAGGCCTCGCTCGGCGGCGATAAGGATCAGGGCCAGAAACTGTCGAAGTCGGAGCAGGGCGCTCTGGAAAGCCAGTTGGGTGGGTGCTGGACGCTGCCGGTTGGCCTGGAGGGCTCGGAGAACTTCGTCGTCGTCGTGCGCTTCAACCTGGACAATTCCGGCAAGCTCGATGGCCGCCCGTCCGTCGAAAAGTCGAGCGGTAACCGGCAGTTCGATGAAAGCGCGGTTCGCGCGGTTCAGAAATGCGACGTGGCCGGCCTGCAGGTTCCTGCCGGCAAGCAGGACATCTGGAACGACATCCGGGTCACTTTCGATCCAAGGGAGATGCTTGGCCTCTAGGCCTGGCGCCCACCCAAATCAAAAGAAGAGAAGCGAGAAGATATGAGATCCTTCCTCAAGCCGCTCCTGACGATTGCAGCCATGGCGCTGGGCATGACGGCCGTAATCCCCATGCCGGCATGGGCGCTCGTCGAGCTCAACGTCAACAAGGGCAATGTCGAGCCGCTGCCAATCGCCATCACGGATTTCCAGGGCGGCGATGCGCTTGGCGCGCAGATTTCCCAGATCGTCACGGCTGACCTGAAACGCTCCGGCCTGTTCGCGCCGATCGACAAGAGCGCCTTCATCGAGAAGATCTCGAACCCGGATGCCGCCCCCCGCTTCGACGACTGGAAGGTGATTAACGCGCAGGCGCTGGTCACCGGCAGCGTCAGCAAGGAAGCTGACGGCCGCATCCGTGCGCAGTACCGGCTTTGGGATACTTTTGCCGGCCAGCAGATGTCGGGTGAGCAGTTCTTCGCCAACGACGCCAACCAGCGCCGCGTCGCCCACATCATCGCCGACGCCATCTATGAGCGGCTGACCGGTGAGAAGGGCTATTTCGACACGCGCGTGGTGTTCATCGACGAGTCCGGCGCCAAGAATGCGCGCAAGAAGCGCCTGGCTATCATGGACCAGGATGGCGCCAACGTCCGCTATCTCTCGGACGGACGCTCGATCGTGCTGACGCCGCGTTTCTCGCCGAACCGGCAGGAAATCACCTACATGTCCTATGAGAGCGGCCAGCCGCGGGTCTATCTCCTGCAGATCGAGACCGGGCAGCGCGAACTGGTCGGCAATTTCCCCGGCATGACCTTTGCACCGCGCTTCTCGCCCGACGGCCAGAAGGTGATCATGAGCCTGCTGCGCGACGACGGCAATTCCAACATCTTCGCCATGGACCTGCGCAGCCGCTCGACGACGCGGCTGACCAACTCGACCGCCATCGACACCTCGCCCTCCTATTCGCCCGACGGCAGCAAGGTGGTGTTCACCTCCGACCGCGGCGGTCGCGCGCAGATCTATGTCATGGGCGCCGACGGCTCGGGCCAGACCCGCATCTCCTTCGGCGACGGCGTCTATTCGACGCCGGTGTGGTCGCCGCGCGGCGACCTCATCGCCTTCACCAAGCAGACCGGCGGCGAATTCCAGATCGGTGTCATGAAGACCGACGGTTCCGGCGAGCGCATCCTGTCGTCCGGTTTCCAGCAGGAAGGACCAACCTGGGCGCCGAACGGCCGCGTGCTGATGTTCTTCCGCGACTCCAATGGCGGGCCGAAACTGGTTTCGGTCGACCTAACCGGCCGCAACGAGCAGCCGATCCCGACGGCGAACTTCGCGTCGGATCCCGCTTGGTCGCCCTTGTTGGAATAGCGTCGGCCGAATTGCCACACATGCTGAAAAGGGGCCGTTTCGGCCCCTTTTCCACGCCTTCGTCGCGTTTTGGCCGCATTTCCGCCTAGGGTCCGCGCCAACTGTGACCCCGATCAAAAGGTTGCGGACGGGCAGCCTAAACCAAATTTTAACCGTGTTTCTTGAATGCCGGTTAACCCAAACGTGGTTACTGGGTGATCAACGAAATCACTCGAAATGCGAAGGAGAGGCGGCATGGGCCGTATCGCAGCACTTACCAGAAACCCGGTCATGATCGCGCTGGTGGCGATGCTCGCCATCGCCGGTTGCGCTTCGAAGAAGACGCCGAACAACGCCGCCGACCTCGGCCTCAACGGCGCCGGTGCGGCAACGCCCGGCTCGGCGCAGGACTTCACCGTCAACATTGGCGACCGCATCTTCTTCGATACGGACTCGTCCTCGATCCGCGCCGACGCGCAGACCACACTCGCTCGCCAGGCGCAGTGGCTGAACCAGTACAAGCAGTACGCCATCGTCGTCGAAGGTCACGCCGACGAGCGCGGCACGCGCGAATACAATCTGGCGCTCGGCGCCCGCCGCGCTGCCGCCGCCCGCGACTTCCTGGTTTCCAAAGGTGTCGCTTCCAGCCGTCTGAAGACCATTTCATACGGCAAGGAACGTCCGGTCGCGGTCTGCGACGACATCTCCTGCTGGTCGCAGAATCGCCGCGCCGTCACCACGCTCAGCGGCGCCGGTTCCTGAGTTGCCCGCGTCGGGAGACGCGAGCGCGCCGACTGGCAAAAATGCAACACAGCTTCGCGAAAGGCGGCCTTCGGGCCGCCTTTTTCATATCCGGGTGCCCGAAACAAAATTTGGCCGAAGTCTCGCGTCCTGCTATGAGCCGAGGGCGCTTGGCTGGTCCCATCCTGATTGGAAGGCGCGAACAGACTAACGACACACGGCGAGAGGCACATGCATTTGAGATCGGTTCTGAGCGGCACGCTTGCGGCGCTGCTCCTATCAGGCTTCACCGCCCTGGCAAGCGGCCCGGGGGCAAGCGGCCCAGGGCAGTCAACCGACAGCGGCTTTTCCTTCCATCTGCCGAGCCTCGAACTGCCGAGCCTCTTCGGCGACAAGAAGAAACCCGACCAGGTCCAGTTCGCGCAGCAGTCGAACGGCGCCGGCGCCACCGGGCTCGAGGACCAGCTGCGCCAGATGAACGGCAAGATCGAAGAGCTCAATTTCCAGATCCTGCAGATGCAGGAACAGATGCGCAAGCAGCAGGAAGACAACGAGTTCCGCTTCCAGCAGCTTGAAGGCGGCGCGCAAGGCGGACAGCCTCCGGCGCCGAAGAAATCCGACGCCACCACCAACACCAACACCGACGTGGCGGCGGCCCCGGCAACCCAGGCTCCGGCTGATGCCGGCGCCGCGCCTGGCGGCAATCAGTCCGCGGGCGGCAAGACAGTCGAGGACGTCATCGTCGAATCGCCCGAAGGCGACCCCGGCAAGGTGATTCCCGGCACGGGAGCTCCGGAAAAGACCTTCGGTTCCATCACTGTCGACAAGAACGGCAATGTGATCGATGCCGGCGGCAACACCCAGTCGACTGCGCCGACGCAAGACGCGGCCCCAGCCACCAAGGCCCCGGCCAAGGCCGGCAAGTCCAACGGCACGATCGTCGCGGCGCTGCCCTCCACCAACGACCCGGAAGAGCTTTACCGCAATTCCTATCAGTTCATCCTGTCGGGCGACTACGGCACCGCCGAACAGGGTTTTCGCGATCATATCTCCCGCTTCCCGCGTGATGCGAAGGCGGCGGACGCCCATTACTGGCTGGGTGAATCGCTGCTTGGCCAGCAGAAATACCGCGACGCGGCCGAGGTCTTCCTCGCCGCCAGCAAGGACTACCCGAAGGCCAAGAAGGCACCCGACATGCTGTTGAAGCTCGGCGTGTCGCTGGTCGGCCTCAAGCAGCACGACGTCGCCTGCGCCACCTTCAGCGAAGTCGGCAAGCGCTACCCCGACATCTCCAGTGCACTCAAGGAACGCGTCAAGCAGGAGAAGGCCCTGGCTGCGTGCTGATTTTTCCCAGGCATGTCTTTGTCCCAGGACCGCGACCACTTTCGGACGACATGCGTTGATGCTCGACACCGAGCCTGACCTTTCGACCAGACTTTTTTCGCATATCGATTTTACCCACGGCGCCGTTGCGGCCGTGTCCGGCGGGAGCGACTCGACCGCCCTGCTTCTCCTTCTCAAGCACCATTTCGACCGAACCGGATCGTCCGCGAAGCTGCTGGCGGTGACAATCGACCATGGATTGCGTCAGGGTTCGGCAGCCGAGGCGCAAGCCGTGGCGAAGCTGTGCGCGGAGCGCGGCATTGCCCACCGCACCTTGACGTGGACCGGGCGCAAGCCATCGACCGGCCTGCCGGCGGCGGCGCGGGACGCGCGCTACCATCTGCTGGCCGAGGCGGCGCGCGCGGAAGGCATCGGCCTGATCGTCACCGGTCATACCGCCGACGACCAAGCCGAGACGGTGTTGATGCGGCATGCACGGGACCGGGAGCTTGCCGACCTGGCGGGTCGTGGGCTTGCCGGTATGGCACCGGCCACCCTCTATGATTGGCGCGAGTGGATCGTTCGGCCGCTTCTGGGCACGCGGCGCTCGGCGCTTCGCGATTTCCTGCGGCGCGAACATGTCGGCTGGGCCGAGGACCCGACCAATATCGACGAAGCCTTCGAACGGCCGCGCGTACGCGCGGCACTTGCCGGCGAAAGTGCCGGGCACATGGAGAATACGCTGCGGCTCGCCGGCCAGGCGGCCGTCGAGCGCGGGCAGCTTGGCGCCAGCGCCGCCAATCTGATCCGTCGCATTGCCAGCCAGCCGAGCACGGGCCTCATCCGGCTCGATCCTGCTCTGCTGATCGCGGACGACCAGGCGGCCATCTATGCGTTGCGCATCTTGCTGGCCACCGCCGGAGGCGCTGCCTTCCTGCCGGACCAGGCGCGCAGCGCGGCGCTGTTCGTCCGGCTGAAGGCCGGATTTCTTTGCGCCACATTGTCGCGGACGGTGGTCGATTTCCGGCACGCCGGTCTCTTCCTGCGCCGCGAGGCGCGGGGTTTGCCGCCCGCCGCCACCGCTGTCGACAACACCATCTGGGACGGCCGCCGCCACATCACGTTGAACGACATGTCCGGCGCATTATTGATCGCCCCGTTGGGTGCGGCAGCAGCGAGGCGGCTGGCGATCGATGATGGAGAAACCCCGGCAAGCCTGATACGCGCCGCACTGGCCGCGGAACCGACATTGCTGCAAGCCTTTGAAAACCTTGGTTTGCCGCAGGGCGAGCCGCGCTTACCGGTGTTCGCGGCGCGACCGGTCGTGTCGCCTTTTGCCCGCTTCCTGCCGTCCTTCGATCTGGCGCCGGCGCGGGCCGTCGCCGAACTGATCGGCGCGTCACCGCTTCCCGCTTCGCCATTGGGCGGCCACAGTGCCGATTGATGGTGGTCGAAAGCTTAACCCACACATGCTGTTCTGCTTGGCAAGGGGAGACGCTCTCCCTATGTTAGGCCCAAGTTTCCTCTCATGATGCTGTCCGTGCGCGGACGCCAACGGGACAATTGATGAATCCGAACTATCGCAACCTCGCGCTCTGGGCGATCATAGCGGTCCTGCTCATCGCTCTCTTCAATCTGTTCCAGACGCCGCAGACGCGCGGGGCTTCGAGCGATGTGCCTTATTCGCAATTCCTGCAGGATGTCGCGGCCGGCCGGGTCAAGACGGTGACCATTGCGGGCGCCCGCATCACCGGCACCTACACCGACAATTCCACCGGCTTCCAGACCTATTCGCCCGGCGATCCCCAGCTGGTCTCGCGGCTGCAGGACAAGAACGTCACCATCAATGCGCGGCCCGAGGCCGACGGTTCCAATTCGCTGTTTGGCTACCTGATCTCCTGGCTGCCGATGATCCTGATCCTCGGCGTCTGGATATTCTTCATGCGCCAGATGCAGTCTGGATCCGGGCGCGCCATGGGTTTTGGCAAGTCGAAGGCCAAGCTTCTGACGGAGGCGCATGGCCGCGTCACCTTCCAGGACGTCGCCGGCGTCGACGAAGCCAAGGAAGATTTGGAAGAGATCGTCGAGTTCCTGCGCGATCCCCAGAAGTTCCAGCGGCTCGGCGGCAAGATCCCGCGCGGCGTGCTTTTGGTCGGCCCTCCCGGTACCGGCAAGACGCTGCTTGCCCGCTCGGTCGCCGGCGAGGCCAACGTGCCGTTCTTCACCATTTCGGGTTCGGACTTCGTCGAGATGTTCGTCGGCGTCGGTGCATCCCGCGTGCGTGACATGTTCGACCAGGCCAAGAAGAACGCGCCCTGCATCATCTTCATCGACGAAATCGACGCGGTCGGGCGCCATCGTGGCGCCGGCCTCGGCGGTGGCAATGACGAGCGCGAGCAGACGCTGAACCAGCTGCTGGTCGAGATGGACGGCTTCGAATCCAACGAAAGCATCATCTTGATCGCCGCCACCAACCGTCCCGACGTGCTCGATCCGGCGCTGCTCAGACCGGGCCGTTTCGACCGCCAGGTCGTGGTGCCGAACCCCGACATCGTCGGCCGCGAGAAGATCCTCAAGGTGCATGTGCGCAACGTGCCGCTGGCGCCCAATGTCGACCTCAAGGTGGTCGCGCGCGGCACGCCGGGCTTCTCCGGCGCCGACCTGATGAACCTGGTCAACGAATCGGCGCTGATGGCGGCGCGGCGCAACAAGCGCCTCGTCACCATGGCCGAGTTCGAGGACGCCAAGGACAAGATCATGATGGGTGCCGAGCGCCGCTCGTCGGCCATGACCCAGGCCGAGAAGGAGCTGACCGCCTATCACGAGGCCGGTCACGCCATACTGGCGCTCAACGTGCCGTCGGCCGACCCGCTGCACAAGGCCACCATCATCCCGCGTGGCCGCGCGCTCGGCATGGTGATGCAGTTGCCGGAAGGCGACCGCTATTCGATGAGCTACAAATACATGATCTCGCGCCTCGCCATCATGATGGGCGGCCGCGTGGCCGAGGAGTTCAAGTTCGGCAAGGAGAACATCACCTCGGGCGCTTCCTCGGATATCGAACAGGCGACCAAGCTGGCGCGTGCCATGGTCACGCGCTGGGGCTTCTCCGACAAGCTCGGCCATGTCGCCTATGGCGACAACCAGGAGGAAGTGTTCCTCGGTCATTCGGTGGCGCGCACGCAGAACATCTCGGAGGAGACCGCGCAGATCATCGACGCCGAAGTGCGCCGCCTGATCGACGAGGCTTATTCGACGGCGAAATCCATCTTGACCAAGAAGAAGAAGGAATGGATCGCGCTGGCGCAGGGGCTGCTCGAATACGAGACGCTGTCGGGCGACGAGATCAAGCAATTGATCGCCGGCGAAAAGCCCGCGCGCGACCTCGGCGACGACACGCCGCCCAGCCGCGGCTCGGCCGTGCCGAAGTCCGGCGGCCGCCGCAAGAAAGGCCCCGAGCCCGAAGGCGGCATGGAGCCACAGCCGTCGAGTTGAGCCAGGGCGGACAGCAGATCCTCGGGACAAGCCCGAGGATCACAGCTCAGCGTCTGCGTGACCGCTTTGTCCGCCGTATTCGATTTTTATGATTCAGCTTTCAGCCGCGCATTGCACAGGCTGTAATAACCGCCGCCCTTCTGGATCCAGCGAAGGCCGTTCAACGTACCCGCCTCCTTGTTGCCGTGATAACCCTGCAGGCAGGTCTTCATCCGCGCCTTCGCGGGCTTTTCGGTCTTGAACTCGGCGGCGAGGGTGGTTGGGAATGTCACGCCTGCCGGCGCTACAGTGGGGGCGACCGCCGCGTCGGTTTCCTTTTTCGGCTGCGGCGTGGTTTTAACGGTATCCCCGCTGACACTCTCCGCAGCGGGCGTCGCGCATTTCTCCTTGCGGAAAGCGGCCCAGTCCATGCCGTTCAGCGTGCCGCCTTCTTTGGCTGTCCGATAGGTCTCGCCGCATTCCTTCATCGTCAGTGCGCTTGCAGGGGCGACGCTCCAAGCAACCGATGCCGTCACAGCCAATACCGCTAATTTCAAATTGGGCATAAGATCCTCCGGGTTGATAACAAGTTAGACATCCTTTTGTATACTGTTTGTTCCTGATATGTTCAATTAGAATCTTTGGGAGCTAGCGATAAGCCCGGAGGTGGGCAGTGTGGGGCGAATTGATGCCGACGGCTCCCCGATAGATGCGAGCAAGGCCGCAGGCGTCGCGTCGTCGCGAGCAACAAAAGGCCCGCGTAGCAGATGCATCGCGGGCCTTTGCCTGTCCTTGTCAGACTTTCCGTCTAACTCAATTCGATCTCAACCGGCTCATGCCTCATCGATCCGGGGGAATGCGTAGCTTAGCCCTTCAGCTTGGCATTGCACAGGCTGTAGAAGCCGCCGCCCTTCTGGATCCACTTAAGGCCGCCAAGCGCGTTGGCGTCCTTGAGGGCATAATACTGGTCGAGGCAGGTGTGCATGCGGCCCTTTCCGGGGGTCTCGCTGGCATATTTCGGCGAGATCGCGGACGGGAAGGTGACGCCCTTGGGCGCAACCGTCGTCGGCTTTGCCGGCTCCTTGGTGTAATTTGCTTCGCTCGGAGCAGGCACGCTGTCGTCATCGGCGGCGGCGGCACCGCATTCGGCCTTGCGGAAGTCGTTCCACTTCTGGCCTTTCAGCGTGTTCGCCGTCTTCGCGGCCTGGTACTTGGCGCTGCACTCGGCCATGGTCAGACCCTTGCCTCCGGCGGGGGCCGCGGCTGCCTTGGTGGTTGCCGGCTTGGTGGTTGCCGGCTTGGTGGTGTCAGCGGCGGCGGATGCGCCGGCGGCGCATTCGGTCTTGCGGAAGTCGTTCCACTTCATGCCGTTCAGCGTGCCGGCGGCCTTCGCCGCCTGGTATTTGGCGCTGCATTCCTTGGACGTCAGGCCTTTCGCGGTGCTGTCGGCCGCCGCGGCGGCGGCCTTGGCCGGCTTGGTTTCGGTGGCCTTGGCCGGCTTCGTTTCGGCCGCCTTGGTCGTGGCCGGCTTGGTGTCCGTGGTGGCGGCGGCATCGGTGCCGCATTGTGCCTTGCGGAACTGGTTCCAGGTCTGGCCGGCCAGTGTCCCCGCATCCTTGGCGGCGTTATACTTCGTGCTGCACTCGGCCATCGTCAGTGCGTTGGCTGGCGCGGCCAGAAACAACGTCACTACGGCGAGGCCGGTCAAAGTGGCAAGTCGGTGGATGAGCATAGCGTTTCTCCGTTGCAGCAGCCCATTATACGTCCCAGCGAATCAATAACGCTCAACGGTCGGTTGCGCCAGATGCTAAGTGGCGTATATATCGCCCAAAGCTCGCTTCTCCCGATAAGGTGATGAAATCATTATTCCTTACCGGGTCAAAAACAAGATTTTCCGCGTGCATCCGCAGTGAATAGCTCGCAGAACTGGTATATTGCGGCGCCGCGGTGCGCCATGTCAGGATGCAGCCTTGTTGTGTGCGGTGCACAACAATGATTTTCTAAGGATTGGTAACATATAATCACACAATGTGATCATGGCGCGCTGGCCAATTGTGGCATGAGATGCCGGCAAAGAACCTTTAGGGAATTGAACTCGCATGGCAGGGAATTACTTCGGCACGGACGGCATCCGCGGGCGCGCCAACAAGTTTCCGATGACCGCGGAAATCGCCATGCGGGTCGGCATGGCCGCCGGCCTTTCGTTCCAGCGTGGCAGCCACCGCCACCGCGTCGTTCTCGGCAAGGACACCAGGCTTTCCGGCTACATGATCGAGAACGCGATGGTGGCGGGTCTCTGCGCCGCCGGCATGGACGTGTTCCTGCTCGGACCGATCCCGACGCCCGCCGTCGCCATGCTGGTGCGTTCACTGCGCGCCGATATCGGCGTCATGATCTCGGCTTCGCACAACCCCTATTACGACAACGGCATCAAGCTGTTCGGGCCGGACGGCTACAAGCTCTCGGACGAGATCGAAGAGCGCATCGAGAGCATGCTCGACAAGGATGTCGAACTGACACTCGCCGATTCCGACGGGCTTGGCCGCGCCAAGCGTGTTGATGGCGTGCATGACCGCTACATCGAGTTCGCCAAGCGTACATTGCCGCGCTCGATGTCGCTTTCGGGCCTCAGGATCGTCGTCGATTGCGCCAATGGCGCGGCCTACAAGGTGGCGCCCGAGGCGCTGTGGGAACTCGGCGCCGAGGTCGTCGCCATCAATATCGAACCCAACGGCTTCAACATCAACAAGGAATGCGGCTCGACCCATCCGGCCGGACTGCAGAAGAAGGTGCATGAAGTGCGCGCCGATATCGGCATCGCGCTTGACGGCGATGCAGACCGCGTCGTCAT
This sequence comes from Mesorhizobium japonicum MAFF 303099, assembly GCF_000009625.1. Lineage (NCBI taxonomy): Bacteria > Pseudomonadati > Pseudomonadota > Alphaproteobacteria > Hyphomicrobiales > Phyllobacteriaceae > Mesorhizobium > Mesorhizobium japonicum. The sequence goes on along the minus strand of NC_002678.2, from coordinate 3,117,026 downwards.
CGTCGACGAGAATGGCGCGATCGTCGACGGCGACCAAATCATGGCGATGATCGCCGAGTCCTGGCACCAGAGCGGACGGCTTGCCGGCGGCGGCGTGGTTTCGACGGTCATGTCCAATCTCGGCCTCGAACGCTTCCTCGGCGACATGAAGCTGCAATTGCACCGCACCAAGGTCGGCGACCGCTATGTCGTGGAGCATATGCGCGCGCATGGGCTCAATGTCGGCGGCGAACAGTCCGGCCACATCGTGCTGTCGGATTTCTCGACCACCGGCGACGGCCTAGTGTCGGCGCTGCAGGTGCTGGCCTGCATCAAGCGCCAGGGCCGCCCGGTCAGCGAACTGTCGAAGAAATTTGAGCCGGTGCCGCAACTCTTGAAGAATGTCCGTATCGCCGGCGGCAAGCCGCTCGAGGAAGCTCCGGTCAAGGCGGCGATCGAGGATGCGCGCAACCGTCTCGGCAAGGCCGGTCGTCTGGTCATCCGTCCGTCCGGCACCGAGCCGCTGATCCGTGTCATGGCGGAGGGCGACGATCCGCAACTGGTGGAGGCCGTCGTCAACGACATTGTCGAGGTCATTTCGGAGACCCGCAGCGCCGCCTGACCTCCCGCCGTGCCTCAGGGCGTCACGTCGCTCCTGTCGCATCCAGCCCGCCCCTCCGGCGGGCTTTTTGCTGGCCGGAACCGGCCTTCTTATTTGTCGAAATCATGCCCGGATTCCTCGAATTTTAGAGATTCGTGGTTAATCGACAGGGTTAAACGCCTTTTAACTTTTCCAATTCATTATCCACGCCTGAAAGCCAATCTCGTTCGGGCGCGATCGCGTGCCGAGGGTTCCTAGGGGTGACAAGCATGTTCAATACAGCAAGAAAGGCCCTGCTCGCGTTGCTGTTCGCGGGCCTGGCCTCGCCAGTGTTCGCGGCCGACCTGCCTGAGCCGCAGGTCGAAGAGGCGCCGCCGCCGGTCTACGAACAGCCGGTCGACGTCGGCGGCTGGTATATCCGTGGCGACATCGACTATCACAAGTCCGATGTGCGCGGCATCGACTACATGACCTACGGCATCGATCCCTGTAATTGTACGGTCATACCGGGCGGCAAGAGTTTCGACTACGGCAAGCTCAAGGGCGGCTTCTCGCTCGGCGGCGGTGTCGGGTACAAGATCAACGATCGTCTGCGTGCGGACGTGACCGCCGACTACTGGTTCAAGTCGAACTTCAACGGCGGTACATCGGATCTCGTCTCGACGTCGACCGAAGTGTCGAAGATGAGCGCCCTGTTGCTGCTGGCCAATGCCTATGTCGATATCGGCACCTGGCACGGCATCACGCCTTATGTCGGCGCCGGTATCGGCGGCGCACGCGTCAAGTGGGATACCGTCTACGACCCCAACACCGCCGAGACCAATCCCGGAGCATCCAACTGGCGCTTTGCTTACGCTCTGATGGCCGGTGCTTCCTACTGCTTGACCGATAAGATCATCCTCGATGCGGGCTATCGTTTCTCCCATATCCAGGGCGGCCGCATGTTCGAATGGGATGCGAGCAGCGCCGGCCCGGGTTTCGACCGGGGCATCAACACCCACGAGGTGCGCGGCGGCCTGCGCTATCAGTTCGGTGGCAACAATGGGTGCGCGGCACCGGTGGTGGCCTATCAGCCCGAACCTGAGCCGATCTACACCAAATAAGAACTTTACGGCCTCGAATATAAGCGAACCGCCCGGCTTGCCCGGGCGGTTTTCGTTTGCGCTGTCGCCAACGAAGTGTCTGGAAGGAAGGTCAATTCAGGGCGTCATGCATTAGCTGAAATCAATTCGCTAACGCTCTATTAGCCTTAACCGTGACTTAACCACTATGGTTAACAATGCTTCCTGAAACGATGGCTGCCGTGTTGATCGCAGGTGTCGTCAAATCCGGGAGTCGGGGACCATGACACTCACATCGCGTATTGTGCTGGCGCTTGCCGGACTCGGCCTCTTGCCGCTGACACCGGCAGTCGCCGCCGACTACGATCCGCCGATCTACGCCGACCAGGCTCCCGACTATGTGCCGGTCGAGGTCGGCTCCGGCTGGTATCTGCGCGGCGACGTCTCCTATCTGGCGCAGAAGAGCTTCAAGAACGATGATTTCGCCTTCACGCCGGCGAGCTTCGACGAGAAAGAAGATCCGATCTTTGCCAGCATCGGCTTTGGCTATCATTTCAACGATTATCTGCGTGCCGATCTCAACCTCGGCTATCTGCCGGGCAACAAGATTGGCATTGGCTACGACGATTCACTGAGCGTCGTGCCGCCGGCAACCTCCACCGTCGCATCGGCGGACCTGAAGAATTACGCCTACTCGCTCATGCTCAACGCCTATGTCGACCTCGGCACTTATGTGGGGATCACCCCTTATCTGGGCGGCGGCGTCGGTATCGTACAGAGCACGCGCCGGCTCTCGGCCAACTATTTCACCAACAATGGCGACCCTACCGACGATTTCGTCCAGACAGACGACAAGACGAAGTATTCCTTGGCCTATACGCTGAATGCGGGCCTTGCCTACCAGGTGTCAAAGAACGTTTCGGTCGATCTGGGCTATCAGTATTTCTCCGCTCCGGACGCCGAGTATGTCACGGCTGCAAGCCTGACCTCCTTTCCGGTCCACAAGGGCATCAGCAATCACCAGATCAAGCTCGGGCTGCGCTACGATCTCTGGTAGGTCAGGGACCGGGCAAGACTTTAGCGGCGGATCCCAGTGGTCCGCCGTTCGCGTTTGAGATCACGCGATCCTGATCGCCGATCGCCGGTATCCCGGCAGCGACAAAAACTTTCCTCTTGACGCCCGAGGCCTGAACGCATATCGCCGTCCGTGGGCCACCCCTCCCCAACGAGGGGCCACTATCTGGAAGGATAGACCACGATGACGACGCATACGAAGCCCGGACTCCGTCCGGCAAATCCCAATTTCTCCTCAGGTCCTTGCGCAAAACGCCCCGGCTGGTCGGTCGAGGCGCTGAAGAATGCCGCGCTCGGCCGTTCCCATCGCGCCAAGATCGGCAAGACCAAGCTCGAACAGGCGATCGAGCTGACGCGCGAAATCCTCCAGGTTCCTGCGGACCACCGCATCGGCATCGTGCCGGCGTCGGACACGGGCGCCGTCGAGATGGCGCTGTGGTCGCTGCTCGGTGAGCGTGGTGTCGACATGGTCGCCTGGGAAAGTTTTGGCTCCGGCTGGGTCACCGACGTGGTCAAGCAGCTGAAGCTGCCCGACGTGCGCAAGCTCGAGGCCGGCTACGGCGAATTGCCGGATCTGGCCAAGATCGATTTCGACCGCGACGTGGTCTTCACCTGGAACGGCACGACCTCGGGCGTGCGCGTGCCGAACGGTGATTTCATTCCTGCCGACCGCAAGGGCCTGACCATCTGCGACGCCACTTCGGCCGCGTTCGCGCAAAGGCTCGATTTCGAAAAGCTCGATGTCGTCACTTTCTCCTGGCAGAAAGTGCTGGGCGGCGAGGGCGCGCATGGCATGCTGATCCTGTCGCCCCGCGCCGTTGCCCGGCTGGAGAGCTACAAGCCTGCATGGCCGCTGCCGAAAATCTTCCGCCTGACCTCCGGCGGCAAGCTGATCGAGGGCATCTTCAAGGGCGAGACCATCAACACGCCGTCGATGCTGTGCGTCGAGGATTATCTCGACGCGTTGCACTGGGCGAAGTCGATCGGCGGCCTCGATGTGCTGGTCGCCAGGGCGGATGCCAATGCTGCCGTGCTCGACGGGTTTGTCGACAAGTCCTCATGGCTCGGCCATCTCGCCGTCCAGCCGGCGACGCGGTCGAACACATCAGTCTGCTTGTCCTTCACCGATCCCGATGTGGCGGCGCTCGATGCCGACGGGCAGGCGACTTTCGCCAAGGGGCTGGTCTCGGCGCTCGACAAGGAAGGTGTCGCCTATGACATCGGCTCCTATCGCGACGCGCCTCCCGGCCTGCGTATCTGGTGTGGCGCGACGGTCGAGACCTCCGATCTCGAAACGCTGCTGCCCTGGCTCGATTGGGCCTTCGCCGCGCAAAAGGCGTCGCTGAAAGCGGCGGCCTGAGACTTTCCGTGGCGGCCCGCGGGCCGCCCATTCCCGGATCAATCCCATTTCAAGGAGGCCGCCATGGCGCCCCGCGTACTCGTCTCTGACAAACTCTCTCCCACCGCCGTGCAGATCTTCAAGGATCGCGGCGTCGAGGTCGACTATCTGCCCGACCTCGGCAAGGACAAGGAAAAGCTGCTCGAAGTGATCGACCAGTATGACGGCCTTGCCATCCGCTCGGCGACCAAAGTCACCGAAAAGCTGATCAACGCCGCCACCAGGCTCAAGGTCATCGGCCGCGCCGGCATCGGCGTCGACAATGTCGATATCCCGGCGGCGAGCCGCAAGGGTATCATCGTGATGAACACGCCCTTCGGCAATTCGATCACGACGGCCGAGCACGCCGTGGCGATGATCTTCGCGCTGGCGCGCCAGATCCCGGAAGCCAACGCCTCGACCCATGCCGGCAAGTGGGAGAAGAACCGCTTCATGGGTGTCGAGATCACCGGCAAGACGCTGGGCGTCATCGGCTGCGGCAATATCGGTTCGATCGTCGCCACACGCGGCGTCGGCCTGAAGATGCATGTCGTCGCCTTCGACCCGTTCCTGTCGGACAAGCGTGCCGAGGAGCTCGGCGTCGAGAAGGTCGAGCTCGATGAGCTGTTCGCGCGCGCGGACTTCATTACGTTGCACACGCCGCTGACCGACAAGACGCGCAACATCATCGATGCCGGGGCAATCGCCAAGATGAAGAACGGCGTGCGCATCATCAACTGCGCGCGTGGCGGGCTGATCGTCGAGGCCGACCTGATCGCGGCGCTGAAGAGCGGCAAGGTGGCGGGCGCCGGCATCGACGTGTTCGAGGTCGAGCCGGCCGAGCAGAACGCCTTGTTCGGCATGGAGAACGTGGTGGCGACGCCGCATCTCGGCGCCTCGACGGCGGAAGCGCAGGAGAATGTCGCGCTGCAGGTCGCCGAGCAGATGTCGGACTATCTGATCAAGGGCGCGGTCTCCAACGCCATCAACATGCCGTCGATCACGGCGGAAGAAGCGCCACGGCTGAAGCCCTTCGTCAAGCTCGCCGAAGTGCTCGGCGCCTTTGTCGGCCAGGTCACCGAGGATCCGATCATGGAGGTCGAGATCCTGTTCGACGGCTCGACCGCGACGATGAACACGCGCGCGCTGATCAGCGCGACGCTTGCCGGGCTGATCCGGCCGCAGGTCTCCGACGTCAACATGGTTTCGGCACCGATCATGGTGAAGGAGCGCGGCATCATTGTAGCCGAGGTCAAGCGCGACAAGTCGGGTGTGTTCGATGGCTACATCAAGCTGACGGTCAAGACCGAGCACAGGACGCGCTCGATCGCCGGCACTTGCTTCTCGGACGGCAAGCCGCGCTTCATCCAGATCAAGGGCATCAACCTCGACGCCGAGGTCGGTCAGCACATGCTCTACACCACCAATGCCGATGCGCCCGGTATCATCGGCCTGCTCGGCACAGTGTGCGGCGAGAATGGCGTCAACATCGCCAACTTCCAGCTTGGCCGCAACCGGCCGGGCGGCGACGCCATAGCGCTGCTCTATCTCGACGCGCCGTTCCCGGAAAAGGTGCTGGAGCAGGTGCGGGCGCACAAGTCGATCGACTCGGCCAAGCGGCTGCAGTTCGACGTCGGCGGGATCTGATCCGCCTTTTCGCCAGGATCGGAAGGCGCGGCGTTTGTCGCGCCTTCTTGCGGCTCAGCGCGCCCTGGCTGGCGGGGTCATCGCCATCTTGCGCCCGCTATGTTCGGCAAGCCCGATGCCGCCCAGCACGAGGACCAGCGCCAGCGCCTGATAGAGCTGGAACGTCTCGCCGACGATCAGCACCGAAAGCAGCGTGCCGAAGATCGGCACGAGATTGATGAACAGGCCGGCGCGGTTGGCGCCGATCAGTTCGTTGCCCCTGATGTAGGTTATCTGCGAGACGACCGAGGCGCCGATCGCGGTATAGACGATGACCGTCCAGCCGCGCGCGTCGGGCACGACCACGGTCCCTGCGGCGACCTCCCACAGCAAGAAGGGCAGTGAGGTGATGAGGGCGGCGATCGACATGGTCAGCATCAGGCTCTGCCAGCGCAGCGCCGGCTTCAGCCGCAGCCCGACCGAATAGCCGCTGTAGAGGACGACCGCCACCAGCATGATGGCGTCGCCGAAATTGAGCTCCAGCGTCAGCAGCCGGCGCGGATCGCCGTGGCAAGCGGTCAGGATCACGCCGGCAATGGTCAGCACGACGCCGGCGATCTGCGCCCAGTTCACGCGCAGCCGGAAGAAGACGAAATTGGCCGTCATGATCAGGATCGGCATCGCCGCCTGTTCGATCGAGACGTTGATCGCCGTCGTGTAGTTGAGTGCCGTGTAGAAGATCACGTTGAACAGCGTGAAGCCGCTGGCGCCGAGTGCCGCCAGAATGAGCCAGTGTCGGCGCACCACAGGCCAGTCCTGCTGGATCGAGCGCCAGCCGATCGGCAGCAGGATCGCCACCGCCAGCACCCAGCGCAGGAAGACCAGCATCATCGGCGAGACGTGATCGACCGCCAGCTTGCCGGCCACCGAATTGCCACCCCACAGCAAGGTGGTGAGCAGCAGCAATAAGTAGGCGTGTCGATGCATCGCGGGATTCCGGCCGCGACGGATGCGTTGCGGTGTTTGCCGGCCTATTGCCCCTCTCAGCCCAAGTAAATGATGTCAAAGCCGAAAATTGTTGTGCCTCAGGGCATTTTCGGCGGCAAAGAAAGGTCGCACTCGCGAGGTCTTGACGCTATAGAGGCCTGTCGTTTCGAACCATATCCAAGCCGCTCGGCGGCGTCTCAAGGGAAAAGAAACATGGCCAATGTGGTGGTCGTCGGCTCGCAATGGGGCGACGAAGGCAAGGGCAAGATCGTCGACTGGCTGTCGGAGCGCGCCGATGTGGTGGTGCGTTTCCAGGGTGGCCACAATGCCGGCCACACGCTGGTCGTCGACGGCAAGGTCTACAAGCTGTCGCTGTTGCCGTCCGGCGTCGTGCGGCAGGGCAAGCTGTCCATCATCGGCAATGGCGTCGTCTTCGACCCGCATGCTTTCGTGGCCGAAGTGGCGAAGCTCAAGGCGCAGGGCGTCGAAGTGACGCCGGATCGCCTGAAAATAGCCGAAAACACAGCGCTTATCCTGTCGCTGCACCGGGAGCTGGACGGATTCCGCGAGGACGCCGCGTCAAATTCCGGGACGAAGATTGGCACGACCCGCCGGGGCATTGGTCCGGCCTATGAGGACAAGGTGGGTCGGCGCGCGGTGCGGGTGATGGATCTGGCGGATTTGGAAACGCTTCCCCTGAAGGTCGACAGGCTGCTGACGCACCACAATGCGCTGCGCCGCGGGCTTGGCCATGGCGAAGTCACACATGACGCGATCATGGCTGAATTGACCTCGGTCGCCGACGAGATCCTGCCCTATATGGACCGTGTCTGGAAAATCCTCGACGACAAGCGCCGCGCCGGCGAGCGCATCCTGTTCGAAGGCGCGCAAGGCACGCTGCTCGACATCGACCACGGCACCTATCCCTTCGTCACCTCGTCCAACACGGTGGCCGGCCAGGCCGCCGCCGGCTCGGGCGTCGGCCCGGGCGCCATCGGCTACGTGCTCGGCATTACCAAGGCCTACACGACGCGCGTCGGCGAAGGCCCGTTCCCGACCGAACAGAAGAACGAGATCGGCGAGTTCCTCGGCACGCGCGGTCATGAATTCGGCGTCGTCACCGGGCGTAAGCGCCGCTGCGGCTGGTTCGACGCGGTGCTGGTGCGCCAGGCCGTCGCCGTCAACGGCATCAAGGGCATCGCGCTGACCAAGCTCGACGTGCTCGATGGGCTGGACGAGATCAAGGTCTGCACCGGCTATCGCCTCGACGGCGAGATGATCGACTATTTGCCGGCCAGCCAGGGCGCGCAGGCCCGTGTCGAACCGGTCTACGAGACGCTGGAAGGGTGGAAAGGCACCACTGCCGGCGCGCGCAGCTGGAACGACCTTCCGGCCCAGGCCGTCAAATATGTCCGATACATAGAGGAGCTGATCGGCGCGCCAGTGGCACTCCTCTCCACCAGCCCGGAACGGGACGATACGATACTTGTGACCGATCCGTTTCAAGACTAGTTTCTGAAGCCTTTCCGGGCATCACGGCTGATTTGCGGGGGCCGGCGCGGAAGCAAAAATACAGGTCGACTGAAGCATGGCAGATTTTGTTGCTGTTCTGAAAAAGGCGCTCGACAAATATGGCGAGCCGACGCCTGAAACGCGCACGCGGACCTATGACGGCGCTCGTTCGGCGCTGGTCAAGAAGCTCGCGGAGTTTTCGCCGCCATTGTCGGCCGACGTCGTGGCCAAGCAGAAGCGCTCGCTGGAAGACGCCATTGCGAGCGTAGAGCACGAGTATACCAAGAGCGTGCCGGAAGCGGATCCGCTCGCCGAGCTGGAACATATCTTTTCCTCGATCGATCGCAACAAGAACCAGCCAAGCCACACGCGCCAGCCGGTGAAGGCTGAGCCGGCGTGGCCGGCACCGCCAGCCGCCAAGGCCGAGCCCTACCGGCCCGCGCCGCCGCCTGCCGCCACGCCGGAACCTTACCAGTCCGTGCCTTCGCCTGCGGCCAAGGCCGAGCCAAGCTGGCAGAAACCCACGCCGGTGCAACCGGTGGCCCCCGATCTCGCCGATCCTGCCTTGCCGGGCATGGATACGGACCAGGACGATGACCGCGCCGACGTCTTCCCGAACGATGAGGAGCCGGCGGCCGCCGATACTTTCCGCCTGCGTCCGGCCGAGCGCAGGCGCAGCTATGGCGGGCTGATCGCCGCCGTCGTCGCCTTGTTGGTCGTTGCCGGCGGTGGCTATGGCATCTGGCTGAACAAGGACGCCTTCGGCAAGATGCTGGGCCTGGACGGCAGCAAGGTCGTCGCCAAGACCGAACCGGTGAAACCGGCGCCGGCCAAGCCGGCGACCGACGCCCCGGCGACACCAGCGCCCGCGGCAGGTACCGAGGCGACGAAATTCACACAGCGGCTGACGCCCGAAGGCGGCGAAACCGACCCCGGCCCGGCCGGTGGCCAAACCGGCGTAGGCGAGGGTGAATCCGTCGCCGCGCTGACGACGCCGCCATCGGCGACGAATGCGCCGGCCAATCCGCCCCCGGCTGCAGCCGCGCCCGCGGCAGTGCCCGCCGCGGCGGCGCCTGCCGCGACCGCACCCGCGGCGGGCGCCGCGCCCGCCGCACCCCCGCCTGCCAACGGAACTACACCCGCGGCGCCGGCCAATGCCGCCGCTACGCCCGCCCCAGCGGGCGCCACGCCTGCCCCAGCGGGTGCCACGCCCGCGGCACCGGCTGCCCCCGTGGCGGCGGCCTCGGTGCCGGTCGGCCAGAAGGCGATCTTCTATGAGGAGCGCACCAGCACCGCGCAGGGTTCAGCCGAGCCCGGCAGCATCGTCTGGTCGCTGGTGCAGGAATCGCCCGGTGGCGACCTGCCGCCCGAGCCGGCGATCCGCGCCGAGGCGACCATCCCCGGCAAGGACATCCAGTTGCGCATGACCATCCGCCGCAACACCGACCAGACGCTGCCGGCCAGCCACATCATCGAGATGATCTTCCTGACGCCCGACGGTTTTGAGGGTGGCGGTGTCGACAACATATTGCGCGTCGCGATGAAGAGTTCCGAGCAGGATGCCGGCAGCCCGCTGATCGGCATCCCGGCAAAGATCGCCGACGGCTTCTTCCTCGTCGCACTCAACGACACCAAGGCCGACGAGGACGCCAACATGACCTTGCTGCGCGGCCAGGACTGGATCGACGTGCCGGTCGTCTACAAGACCGGCCGGCGGGCGCTGCTGACCATGGAAAAAGGCATTCCCGGCGAGAAGGTGTTCGACGAGGCGATCAAGGCCTGGCAGGCGAAGACGGCGGGCTGAGAAGGCGGCGCGGATTTGGATAGGGTTGTGGTCTCAAAACGGCCGATACTTGGCTAAGGGCAGTCCGTTTCGGCTGACATAGCCGTTCGAGCTGGCAATGGCTTTCTTGTTCTCTGCTTGCCATTGAAGCGTCTTTTTCTTCGCAATAGCCTTGGCGATACCCGTCTCTGCGGCACGAGAGATGTCGATGCTCAACACCTTTGCGTCTTCGAGCAACTGCAAGCTGGTCGATATCTTGGCGGATTTTCGTTGAAGTTCGGCTTTCGGTTGAAGCATGGAGCTGCCCTTTATGCGCCTAACATAGACGCATAATCTCGCAGGCACCAACTACCCCTCCATCTCCTCGCGCAGCATCTCCAGTTCCAGCCACTCTTCCTCGAGCGCGGCCAGTGTCGCGCGCTCCTTGTCGAGGGCGGCGATGGTCTTCTGGAACGAGGCCGGATCGCGCTCGTAGTAGGCCGGGTCGGCGATGTTGTTCTCCAGCCGCGAGATCGAAGCGGTCACCGCCTCGATCTTCTTTGGGAGGGATTCCAAGGCGAATTTCTGCTTGAACGACAGTTTCTTCGCAGGGCCTTTTGGCGCCACCGGCTCGCTCTTGCCCGGCGCCGGCGCATCGGCGGCTTCAGCCTTGGCGCGCGCCTTGCGGTCGTCGAGCCTGGTGCCGCCGCGCTGCGCCAGCATGTCGGAATAGCCGCCGGCATATTCGATCCAGCGCCCGTCGCCATCCGGCGCGATCAGGCTGGTGACGGTACGGTCGAGGAAATCGCGGTCGTGGCTGACCAGGATAACGGTGCCGGCAAAGCCGGCGACCAGTTCCTGCAGCAGTTCCAGCGTCTCCATGTCGAGATCGTTGGTCGGCTCATCAAGTACCAGGAGGTTTGCCGGTCGTGCCAGCACGCGCGCCAGGATCAGCCGCGCCCGCTCGCCGCCGGACAGTTCGCGCACCGGCGTGCGCGCCTGCTCCGGCTTGAACAGGAAATCCTTCATGTAGGAGACGACATGGCGCTGCTCGCCATTGATGACGAGGTTTTCGCCGCGCCCGTCGGTGAGGTATTGCGCCAGCGTCTCCTGCGGATCGACTGCCTCGCGCTTCTGGTCGAGCGTGGCGATTTCCAGATTGGTGCCGAGCCGCACCGAGCCAGCATCCGGCGCCAATTCGCCGGTCAGCATCTTCAAAAGCGTCGTCTTGCCGGCGCCGTTCGGTCCGACGAGGCCGACGCGGTCGCCGCGCTGGATGCGGGTCGAGAAGCCCTTGACCACGGCCAGGTCGCCAAAGCTCTTCTCGATGTTTTTGGCTTCGATCACCAGCTTGCCGGATTCGGCGGCGTCACTTGCCACCATGGTCGCGGTGCCTTCGGCGCCGCGATGGCCGCGGAAACGCTGGCGCATGGTCTGCAACTCGCCCAAGCGGCGCATGTTGCGCTTGCGCCGCGCCGTCACGCCATAACGCAGCCAGTGTTCTTCACGCACGATCTGGCGGCCAAGCTTGTGTTGCTCGCGCTCTTCCTCTTCCAGCACCTGGTCGCGCCATTCCTCGAAATGGCCAAAACCCTTGTCCAGCCTGCGGGTCTGGCCACGGTCGAGCCAGACGGTGGCGCGCGACACGCGCTCGAGGAAACGGCGGTCGTGCGAGATGACGATGAGTGCCGAGGAGGTGCGCACGAGCTCTTCTTCCAGCCATTCGATGACCGACAGGTCAAGATGGTTGGTCGGCTCATCAAGCAACAGAATATCAGGCTCCGGCGCCATGACACGGGCCAGGGCTGCGCGCCTGGCCTCGCCCCCTGAGAGATCGCCCGGCCGTTCCTCGCCGGTGAGGCCAAGATGCTCCATCAGATAGGAGGCGCGGTAAGGGTCGTCGGCTGGCCCAAGCCCCGCCTCGACATAGGCACGCACATTGGCGAAACCTTCCATGTCGGGCATCTGCGGCAGATAGCGGACGGTTGCCGAGGGCTGGCGGAACACCTCACCGTCCTGCGGCTCGACCAGGCCGGCGGCGATCTTGAGCAGCGTCGACTTGCCGGACCCGTTGCGGCCTACCAGCGCGATCTTGTCGCCGGCCGAAGCGGTCAACGCGGCGCCGTCGAGCAGCGGTGTGCCGCCAAAGGTCAGTCTTATCCCGTCGAGATTGAGAAGGGGCGGGGCCATGTCAGCTTTCAGGTAGTGGATACGGATGCGCGAGCAGCAGCGCGCGGCCGTGGCCGAGCGCGATGTCCAGGCGACCCCGGACCTCGTTGGAAATGGTCAGCGACGAGCCGAAGGCCACCTCGACCTGGTTCAACGGCCATTTGGCGCCGGTGACGGTCAGGCCGGCAAGTTCGGAAAAGCCGAGGATCGAAAACAGCGTGCCGTCGGCATAGTCGAAGCCGGCCGTTCCCAGCAGCAGCGGGACACCTTCCTGGGCGCCACTGGTCAGCAGCACCTCCGTTCCGGCCTCGGCCAGGCGCAGGGCGAGCGCCAGATGCAGGAAGGCGTGGTCGGCGCGCTTGCCGCCGAACGCACCCGCCAGCACAAGGCGGGTCGCGCCGCGCTCGAGTGCTGCGGCGATCGCCAGTTCGCCGTCGGTCTTGTCCTTCTCCGCCGGGAAAGTCCGGCGGGGCACCGCGGCAAGGTCGGCGGGCAGATCGGTCGGCACGGAATCGAAATCGCCCACCCACAATTCCGGCACAAGGCCGAGCAGCCGGGCATGGCCGATGCCGGCGTCGGCGGCGATGACGCGCGAGCCTTCGACCTGGCGGTCGAGCCGGGGCGTGCGGATGAGATCGCCGCCAAGCAGGATGGTGAATGTGCTCATATCCGGTGGCCTGTACCAGCCCGGCAGCGGAAACGGAAGGCCGGCAAACTGCCACTTGCGCGGTTCCTCGGCCCGGCCTATGTGTCGAAACGCTCTAACGGGGTGCCGGACGCGATCTTCGCGGACCGGCTGAGAGGCAGTCTCGCCAACCCGCTGAACCTGATCCGGTTTGTACCGGCGGAGGGATTAGACGTTTCGGACAGTCCGGCGCCTCAATTCCTTTTCAATTCGAACGAAGGAGGCGCCGATGCGCACGCTTTTATACGCTCTTGTCTCGACGATGGTCGTGGCGCTGTCCGGGCCGGCCTTGGCCAAGGACAAGCTCACCGTCTACACCTATGAAAGCTTCACCGCCGACTGGGGTCCAGGCCCCGTGGTGAAGAAGGAATTCGAGGCCGAATGCGGCTGCGACGTCGAGTTCGTCTCGGTCGCCGATGGCGTGGCCCTGCTCAACCGCGTCAAGCTCGAAGGGGCGTCGACCAAGGCCGATATCGTGCTCGGCCTCGACACCAATCTCACCGCCGATGCCAAGGCTAGCGGGTTGTTTGCCCCGCATGGCGCGGTCTCCGATGTCAACGTGCCGGGCGGCTGGAGCGACGACACTTTTGTTCCCTTCGACTACGGCTACTTCGCCGTCGTCTACGACACCGAAAAGCTGAAGACGCCGCCGAAGAGCCTGAAGGAACTGGTCGAAGGCAGTGCCGACGACAAGATCGTCATCCAGGATCCACGCACCTCGACGCCGGGCCTCGGCCTGCTGTTGTGGGTGAAGTCGGTCTACGGCGACAAGGCGCCGGAAGCCTGGGCCAAGCTCAAGACGAAGGTGCTGACCGTGACGCCGGGCTGGAGCGAGGCCTATGGCCTGTTCACCAAGGGCGAGGCGCCGATGGTGCTGTCCTACACGACCTCGCCGGCCTACCACATGGTCGCCGAGAACACGCAGCGCTACCAGGCGGCTTCGTTCGAGGAGGGCGAGTATCTGCAGATCGAGGTCGCGGGCATCACCACCACGGGGGCGAAGAATCCGCTGGCGGCGAAATTCATGGCCTTCATGACCGGCCCAAAATTCCAGGATGCGATCCCCGAGACCAACTGGATGTTCCCGGCCGGCAAGACCGACAAGCCGCTCAACCCGGCCTTCGACAAACTGGTCAAGCCGGCCAAGACCTTGCTGTTCAGCCCCGAAGAGGTCGCCGCCAACCGCAAGGCTTGGGTGGATGAATGGCTGGCGGTGATGAGCAAATAGTTTGGCCGTATGATCGAAAGATGAGTGCTCTACGGCGCCCCCCTCTGTCCTGCCGGACATCTCCCCCACAAGGGGGGAGATCGAATGCTATCGGTGATTTCGCTAATCGCCGACGCTATAGGTATGAGCGAGGCGCTGAAACAGCCAATCTCCCCCCTCGTGGGGGAGATGTCCGGCAGGACAGAGGGGGGCGCCAAGGAACGCAACCCTCTATAAGTGTCGCTATGCGGAGACTGGCGGTCGAGCGTGCGACGCGCTGATCCCCGCGTCAGCGCCGGAATCATTGCGCTCGCCGCGATCACGCTGCTTATCGGCGGCGCATTCGCGGGCCTGCTTGTCGAAGGCGCTCATAATTTCTCGGGCGCCTGGGCCGCCTTCGATCCCTATCTGCTGCGCGTCGTGCGCTTCACGCTCTGGCAGGCCATCCTCTCGACCCTGCTTTCGGTCATCCCGGCCCTGTTCGTCGCACGCGCCCTGTCGCGGCATCCGCGTTTTTTCGGCCGCGCTTTCATCCTGCAGCTCTTCGCCGTGCCGCTGGCGCTGCCGGCGATCGTCGCGGCGCTCGGCATACTGGCGCTCTATGGCCGTGCCGGTTATTTCGCGGGGCTGTTCAGCGCCGTCGGCGGCCAGGGCTGGCCAGGCATTTACGGCCTGTCCGGCATTCTCGTGGCCCACGTCTTCTTCAATCTGCCGTTGGCGACCCGGCTGTTCCTCGAGGCGCTGCAGACGATTCCCGCCGACCAGTGGCGACTGGCGAGCCAGCTCGGCATGGGCGCGCGGCCGGCCTTCCGGCTGATTGAATGGCCGACTCTGCGCGCCGCTCTGCCGGGTGTCGCCGGGCTGGTCTTCATGCTCTGCATCACTTCATTCACCATCGTTTTGACGCTTGGCGGCGGGCCGGCGGCGACGACGCTGGAGGTCGGCATCTACCAGGCGCTGCGCTTCGATTTCGATCCCGCGCGGGCCGTCGCCCTGACATTGCTGCAGATCGCGCTGACCTTCATCGTGGTGCTGGCGCTGACGCGGCTTGGCGCCAATGTCGTCGGCGACACCAACCTGCCGGTGGCGCCGCGCCGTTATCTCTCGGTCAAAGGAACCGAAACCACACTGAACGCAGTGCTCATCGTGCTGGCCCTGCTGTTCGTTGTCGGACCGATGGCCGCGACCGTCTCGGCAGGCTTGGGCGCCGATCTCGGCCGGCTCGCCGGCGAGGCCACTGTCCGGCAGGCGACGCTGACCAGTGCGGTGCTCGCTTGCCTGTCGGCGCTGCTTTCGGTGATGTTGTCGCTGGCGCTGACCATGGCGCGACGGGCACTCGCGTTGAACCGCCGCGCCGGTCCGAGAACACTACTCGAACATGCCACGGATACCGGCGCCGGTTTTGTGCTGGTCGTGCCGCCGATCGTCATCGGCGCCGGCTGGTTCCTGCTGCTGCGCCATGCCGGCGATGTCTTTGCCATCGCCCCGGTCATGGTCGTCACCGTCAATTCTGTCATGGCGATGCCTTTCGCGCTGCGCGCCGTCCGTCCCGCCTATGACGCGGCGAGCGAGCGCCACGAACGGCTCTGCGCGCAGCTCGGCATTTCGGGCTGGGCCAGGCTGCGGCTGGTCGACTGGCCGTCATTGCGGCGGCCGCTCGCCACCGCCTTCGCCTTCGCCATGGCGCTGTCGCTCGGCGATCTCGGTGTGATCGCACTGTTCGGCAGTGATTCCGTGCAGACCTTGCCCTACCTTCTCCTGGCGCGCATGGGCAGCTACCGCACGCAGGACGCCGCCGGCCTGGCGCTGTTGCTTGGCCTCGTTTGCCTCGCCCTGGTGCTAGCGGCGGACTGGCTGGGAAGAGACAAGGTCCGCAATGTCTGACGGGGCGATGAGAGGGAAGGGTGTTCCGGTGCGGCTGGACAAGGTCTCGTTCAGCTATGGCGAGGCGCCGCTCACCTTCGATGTCGCGTTCGCGGCCGCGGAAATCACCGCCATCATGGGGCCGAGCGGTTCGGGCAAGTCGACGCTGCTCAATCTGGTCGCCGGCTTCGAGACGCCGCAGTCAGGCGGTGTGCTGATCGGCGGGGTCGATGTCGGCGCCGCGCCGCCAGCCGCACGGCCGGTGTCGATGGTGTTCCAGGAAAACAACCTTTTTGCGCATCTCTCCGTCGAGCAGAATGTCGGGCTCGGCCGCTCGCCATCGCTGCGGCTGACCGAGGTCGACCGCGAGGCGATCGACGGGGCGCTTGCGCGCACAGGCCTTGGCGGCAAGGAAAAGCGCTTGCCGCGCGAACTCTCCGGCGGCGAGCGCCAGCGTGTTGCCCTGGCGCGCGTACTGGTGCGTGATCGCCCGGTGCTGCTGCTCGACGAGCCCTTCGCATCGCTTGGGCCTGCCTTGCGCGACGACATGCTCGACCTGGTTGCCGGCGTGCATGCGGAGCGCGGCATGACGGTGCTGTTCGTCACGCACCAGCCACAGGACGCCCGCCGCATCGGCCGCAATGTGGTGTTTCTGGACAATGGCACTGTGGCGGCCACCGGCAGCGCGGATGATTTCTTCGCGGGGGCTGGTCCGGAGGCGTTCCGGCGCTATATCGGCGCAAGTGCCGGCAATGCCGTATCACAAGATATTGCCCGGAAGCGGACATAATTTACGGTCAAACCGGCATCAGGCAACGGGGCTCTTGCTTGCCATGGCAGAAGTAGTGTGGCTAGGTCCGCCCTACTGGTCCGGCACAGGCCGTGATTTGCCTACTGCATCCGCCGCGCGCCCCAAGGGACGCGCAACGGGTGCCGTAGAAATTTGTATTTTGCGCATGACAGGTTCCGAAGATCGCCCCCGATTTTCTTGGTCATGCGCCGGGACCTGAAAGGAAGCCGCTCTGGCGATCGGCGTCGACAAGCTACGAATGAACCCGCTGGCGCGCTTTCTAGCGCTGGCCGGCTTTACCGTGGCCTTGGCAAGCTGCCAGATGTTCACGCCGCCGGAGGTCCAGGAATCCGGCTTCCAGCCGTCCGACAGGCCGATCACAGTCGACAATGTCGGTGCCAACAACAAGCTCGCCGAGCTGGCCAAGGCGCAGCATCCGCGCATCCTGGCGACCTATGGCGGCGAGTATTCCGATCCCAAGCTCGAGCGCATGGTCGCCAAGGTCGTCGGCAATTTGACCGTGGTGTCGGCGAACCCGACCCAGACCTATCGCATCACCATCCTCAATTCGCCCAACGTCAACGCCTTCGCGCTGCCGGGCGGCTATCTCTACATCACGCGCGGCCTGCTGGCGCTGGCCAATGATTCGTCCGAGCTCGCCGCCGTCATCGCGCATGAAATGGGCCACGTCACCGCCAATCACGGCCTGCAGCGCCAGCAGCTGGAGGCCGAGGAAGGCCTGGCGACCAAGGTGGTCTCTGACGTGCTCGGCGACAGCCCGACCGCCAAGGCGGCCCTGATCCGCGGCAAGCTCCGGCTGGCGCAGTTCTCGCGCAACCAGGAGCTCGAGGCCGACGCCATCGGCATCAAGTCGATCGGCGAAGCCGGCTACGACCCCTATGCCGCCGGCCGCTTCCTGCAGTCGATGTCGGCCTATACCGATTTCCGCTCGATCAGCGGCGCCACCGACGCCAGCCTCGACTTCCTGGCGACCCATCCCAATACGCCGCAGCGCATTGATCTCGCGCAGCGCCATGCCCGCCAGTTCGGCGCGCCCGGCGTCGGCACGCGCGACCGCGATTCCTTCCTCGCTGGCATAGACGGCCTGCTCTATGGCGATACGCCGGAAGAAGGCTACGTGCGCGGCGAGACCTTCCTGCATCCGGGCCTCGGCGTGTCGTTCACGGTGCCGGACGGTTTCATCATCGACAATTCGGCGGCGGCGGTGACGGCGACCGGGCCTGGCGACATAGCGATTCGCTTCGACGGCGTTTCGATCGACAAGAACCGCGCCTTGACCGACTATATCAGAAGCGGCTGGGTGGCCGGTCTCGACGACAGCACGGTCAAGCAGGAAACCATCAACGGCAACGAGGCCGCGACCGCGCATGCCGGCGCCGAAGGCTGGCAGTTCGATATCGCGGTGATCCGAGCCGGCGGCCAGGTCTACCGGCTGCTGACCGCTGCACCCTCGGCCAGCACCTCACTGGAGACGGTGGCGCGCTCGGTCAGCGGGTCGTTCCGTGTCCTGAGTGCCGCTGAAAAGGCGGCCCTGAAGCCGCTGCATATCCGCGTGCTTACCGTACAGCCGGGCCAGACCATGGGCTCGCTCGCCGCGCAGATGGTCGGCGTCGACCGCAAGCTCGACCTGTTCCGGGTGCTCAACGCGTTGTCGCCGGGCGCCGCGGTTTCGGCCGGCGACAAGGTCAAGATCGTCACCGACAAGTAAGCGCTGTTACGCGGGAGTCACGCGGCTGTCGCCAGAAATTCCGGGTTCTGTTTCACCAGCGCCACCTTGAGCTTTTCCATGGCGCGGGCCTCGATCTGGCGGACGCGTTCCTTGGAAATGCCGAGCGTCTCGCCGAGTGCCTCGAGCGTGGCGCCCTCGTCGTTCAGCCGGCGTTCCTCGATGATCCTGAGTTCCCGCGCGTTGAGCGCGTGAAGGGCTTCTTTCAACCAGAGTGAACGGCGCGCGACATCGATCTTGTCGCCGACAATCTCGTCAGGCAGGGGATCATCGGAAACCAGGAAGTCCATCCGCTCGGTGGCACCCGCATCGTCGGCAAGCGGCATGTTGAGCGAGGAGTCGGGCGCCGACAGCCGTGAATCCATCATCGCCACGTCAGCCTCGGAGACGCCAAGCGCCACCGATACTTCGCGATAGAGGGTCGTGTTGGAAAGCGGCTCGGCGCCATTCGCCAGCCGGGCGCGCAGGCGGCGCAGGTTGAAGAACAGGGCTTTCTGCGCGGAACTGGTTCCGCCGCGCACGATCGACCAGTTGCGCAGGATGTAGTCCTGCATCGAGGCGCGGATCCACCACGTCGCATAGGTCGAAAACCGTACTTCGCGTTCGGGCTCGAAGCGGGCGGCGGCCTCGAGCAGGCCAACATGGCCTTCCTGGATCAGGTCGCCGAGCGGCAGGCCGTAATGGCGGAATTTCGAGGCCATGGAAATCACCAGCCGCATATGGGCGACAGTGATGCTGTGCAATGCGTTCTGGTCGTTGTCTTGCTTCCAGAGCAAGGCCAGCCGATGTTCCTCGTCGCGTTCGAGATAGGGAGCTTTCATCGCCGCGCGGACCATGATCCGTCCTGCCGTGTCTTCCATCATGAGGCGCTCCCTGGCTGAGGCGATACAACCGACGTTACGAACTTGGCAGGGCGCCGGTTGAAATCGCGGCGTCGCGCCCTAGAACAGCCAAAACTGCCATGCGCGAGAAAGGTTCCGCTGGCGCGGGCGGGCGAGAGATGTTGTCCGGACGATTTCGACGCGGTTGCCGGGGACGTTCGGACGCTGCGGGGAATCGCATTTAGAGAATTTGGTTTCGGAAAATCTTTGTTTTTGAAATCTGGTTCCTTATTCTTTCGGCTCGCATCTGTCATTTTCCGGCCCTCACAACAGGCCTGATGTCAGGCCAAGGACGGGATCACAAAAAAATGAAATGGCTCAAGTCGCTTATCGTCGCCGGAACGCTGCAGGCCCTGGCGGTCACATCAGGCCATGCCGGCGCCAATCTCGATCAGATCAAGCAGGCCGGCGTCATCAAGGTCGGTACGGAAGGCACTTACGCGCCCTTCACCTACCATGACGCGTCCGGCGCGCTCGTCGGCTTCGACGTGGAGATCGCCAAGGCGATCGCCGACAAGCTCGGCGTCAAGGTCGAGTTCCTCGAAGGCAAATGGGACGGGCTGATCGCCGGTCTCGACGTCAAGCGCTACGACGCCGTCATCAACGAGGTCGGCATCACCGACGCGCGCAAGGCCAAGTACGATTTCTCCGATCCCTACATCGCCTCCAAGGCGGTGCTGATCGTGCGCGGCGACAACACCGACATCAAGACCTTCGCCGATCTCAAGGGCAAGAAGTCGGCGCAGTCGCTCACCTCGAACTTCGGCAAGCTCGCCGAGGCGAGCGGCGCCGAACTGGTCGGCACCGACGGTTTCGACCAGTCGATCCAGCTGCTTTTGACCGGCCGCGCCGATGCCACCATCAATGACAGCCTGTCGTTCCTCGACTTCAAGAAGCACAAGCCCGACGCCAATGTGAAGATCGCCGCGCAAGAGGAAAATGCTGATTATTCCGGCGTCATCGTGCGCAAGGGCGATGCGGAACTGGTTGCCGCCATCAACAAGGCGCTGGCCGATATCAAGGCCGACGGCACCTACAAGAAGATCGCCGACACCTATTTCGGCCAGGACGTTTCGAAATAACTTTGAGTGGGGCGAGTTGTCGCTCCCGCAATGCATCCAGCGGCGGGCCGTCTTTGACGGCTCGCCGCTTTTGTCGTGACATGGCCGGCGCATTCGCGCTTCGATGAAGCCATCTCGATCATTCTGGAGGGTCCTTCGTGCCGCACTGGCTCCAACTGATGCTGGAATCGCTGCCTTCGCTGCTCTGGGCCGCCCTGATTTTCACCGTGCCGCTGACGCTGTCGTCCTTCGTGCTGGGCCTGACCGTTGGCCTGGGCGCCGCACTCGGCCGGCTGTTCGGGCCGAAGCCGCTGGTCATGCTCGTGCGCTTCTATGTCTGGATCTTCCGCGGCACGCCGCTGCTGGTGCAGCTGTTCCTGATCTTCTACGGCCTGCCGTCGGTCGGCATCCTGCTTGATGCTTTTACCGCAGCGCTGATCGGCTTCACGCTCAACATCGGCGCCTACACGTCGGAAATCATCCGCGCGGCCATCGGCTCGGTGCCGAAAGGCCAGTGGGAAGCCGCCTATTCGATCGGCATGACCTGGAGCCAAGCGATGCGGCGCACCATCTTGCCGCAAGCCGGACGGGTCGCGGTGCCGCCGCTTTCCAACACCTTCATCTCGCTGGTCAAGGATACCTCGCTGGCCGCCGCCATCACCGTGCCCGAAATGTTCCAGGCCGCGCAGCGCATCGTCGCCACCACCTATGAGCCGCTGATCCTCTATGTCGAGGCGGCGATCCTCTATCTGGCGATGAGCTCCGTGCTGTCGGCCCTGCAGACGCGGCTGGAGGAACGGCTCAACCGCTATGGTGGCTTCCTGGAGGCACGCGCATGATCGGCCTCACCAATATCGAAAAGCGCTTCGGCGACAATCTCGTGCTCAAAGGCGTGACGGTCGCGATCGCCGAAGGCAGTGTCACGGCACTGGTCGGCCCTTCGGGCGGGGGAAAGAGCACGCTGTTGCGCTGCATCAACCTCCTGGAGATCCCGACCTCGGGCACGGTGCGCATCGGCGACGAGACGCTCGCGTTTCGCCCGGGCATCAAGGTGCCGGCCGCCGACATCAGGCGGCTGCGCCTGCAAACCGGCATGGTGTTCCAGAATTTCCAGCTGTTTCCGCACCGCACCGCCATTGAGAATGTCATGGAAGGGCTGGTGACGGTGCTGAAATGGTCGCCTGAGAAGGCCCGCGAGCGGGCGCTGGCCTTGCTGGAAAAGGTCGGGATGGCGCACAAGGCCGATGCCTGGCCGGCGACGCTCTCAGGCGGCCAGCAGCAGCGCGTGGCGATCGCCCGGGCGCTCGCGCCGTCGCCGAAAGTGCTGCTGTGCGACGAACCGACTTCGGCGCTCGATCCGGAACTGGCGCAGGAGGTGGTCGACGTGCTCGGCAAGCTCGCCAGCGAAGGCACGACCATGGTGATAGCGACGCACGATCTGCGGCTTGCCTCCAAGATCGCCCAGGAAGCTGTGTTCCTCGATGCCGGCGTCATCGTCGAGCAGGGGCCGTCCGCCGTGCTCTTCGGCAATCCGGAACGCGAACGGACCAAGCGGTTCATCGCGACGCTGAAACAGGAAGCCGAGAAGGAAGGCGGCGGTCAGGCGTAGACGCGGTCCCTACATGCCTCGTTCTGCCTAAACAAAAAACCCGGCGCGAGGGCCGGGTTCTTCGTGAACTTAAAGGCTCGAGAGATCAGGCAGCTTCTTCCTGCTCGGCTTCCTCATTGTCCGCCTTGGCGCCGCGCTTAGGGCCCTTGTTGAGGTTGACCTCGATCAGGCGCACGGCTTCGGTTTCCGACATCCGGTTGACGGCCGCGATCTCGCGGGCCATGCGGTCGAGCGCCGCTTCATAGAGCTGGCGCTCGGAATAGGACTGCTCCGGCTGGTTGTCGGCGCGGTAGAGGTCGCGCACGACTTCCGAGATCGAGATCAGGTCGCCGGAATTGATCTTGGCATCATATTCCTGGGCGCGGCGCGACCACATGGTGCGCTTGACGCGGGCGCGGCCCTGCACGACCTTCAACGCGCGCTCGACATAATCCTCTTCCGACAGCTTGCGCATGCCAATGGAGGTCGCCTTGGCGACCGGCACCTTCAGGCGCATCTTGTCCTTCTGGAAATCGATGACGAACAGTTCCAGCTTATGGCCGGCCACTTCCTGCTCGTCGATCGACACGATCTGGCCGACGCCATGCGCCGGATAGACGATGTACTCGCCGGTCTTGAAACCGTGACGCGCACCAGTGGACTTCTTCTGCGGGGTGATCGTTGCCATTACGCCCTGAACTCCTTGTTGTGGGCCGGCGGCGGTGCCGGCTGAACTCGTGCGACCGGGGAAACCGATCGTTAGCCGCACAACAGATGAACCCACCGGAAAGGCCGGGACCGGCAAACCGCACGAACTGCGACCGCCTGGCCCAGATCGCTCTGGTCCGGAATGGGATTTTCACCTTTCAGTGATTTGGGGCGTCTGCGCCATAAATCGACGTTGTGTCACCGGCATGTTTGGCTGATGTAGCACAAAAAGTCGGAAGAATCAAGGTTTTGCTGCGTAAGCGAAGGCCACAACCAATCGCCGCCTGTCAAGGCGGTTAATCCGATGTGCCTGTTACGCTGCGTCATACAAGCCTTTGCGGCCGAATTGTCAATCGCCTTCGCCAGGCTCGGCGGAGAAGTATTTCTCGAACTTACCGGCCTCGCCATCGAAGGTCTTGGCGTCGGCCGGTGGCTCCTTCTTGGCGGTGATGTTGGGCCATTTCTCGGCATATTCGGTGTTGATCTGCAGCCATTTGTCGAGACCTGGCTCGGTGTCGGGCTTGATCGCGTCGGCCGGGCATTCGGGCTCGCAGACGCCGCAGTCGATGCACTCGTCGGGATGGATGACGAGCATGTTCTCGCCTTCGTAGAAACAGTCGACCGGACAGACCTCGATGCAGTCCATATATTTGCATTTGATGCAATTGTCGGTCACGACATAGGTCATCGGTCGGCTCCGGGACGTCCCAGCTTAATGGGCCAGTTTTCTTGGGCTTTTTCCGTGAGGTAACGCCTTTGTCTCTCGCTTGCAAGGGTTGCCATGCGCGGCCGCTTCGGCGTTGGCGGAATGGAACTCCAGGCGGCAGGCGCTGCGAGGGTGGCTGATGTCCCGGGAGCATCTTGTTTGCCGGGTTCGGTTCTGTCCTGCGCCCGCCATTGCCCCGGTAATCGCGGCCTGCGATCTGGCCGGAAAGCCTCAATCTTCGCCAATCAGGCGGTCGGTCTGGCGGCGCTCTCTTTTGGTGGGGCGGCCGCTGCCGGCCTCGCGCAGCGCCGGAATGGCGTCGGGAAGCGCCTCGCCCTTCGGTGTCGGCGGCGGCGACATATCCTCATAGAGGGTGCGGGCTTCCTCCGCCGGGCCGCGCCGGACACCAGCGCCGAGCACCTTCCAGACGAAAATGCGCCGGTCGAGCGTGATGGTCAGCACGTCGCCCGACTTGACCAGATCGGAGGCCTGCGCTGCTTTGTCGCGATTGATGCGCACGCGCCCGGCGACGACGAGCTTCGCCGCCAGCGAGCGCGATTTCACCGCCCGCGAGAAGAACAGCCATTTGTCGATGCGCTGGCGGCCTTCGGCAACCATCGGACCCACCGAGCCTACTTCTTCAGCTGATCGCGCAAGGCGGCGAGCTTGGCGAACGGCGAATCCGGATCGAAGCGCACCGGACGTTCCTCGCGCGGCTTCGGCTGGAAAGCGGGCTTTGCGCTGCCCTTGCCGCGATCGGGACCACCCTTGCCCTCGGGCCGGCCACCCTTCCAGTCGGGTCGGCCTTCGCGGCGTTCGGGACGCTCGCCTTGCGGGCGGCCGTCACGACGCTGTTCGCCCTCACCCTGCGGCTTGGGCTTGAACTTCGAACGGTCGAAGCGCGGCTTGCCGGCGCCATCGCGACGCCCCTCGTGGGCGGGACGTTCTCCGGGTGCGCCGGTGGTTTGCGCAGTGCCGGCCTCAGCCGGCGCATTGCCGCGTCCACGGGCTTGTCCGTTGCGCTGGCGGTTGTTGCGGCCTTCGTGATGACGCGGGCGCTGTTCGAAACGGCCCTGGCGCCACAGCAGGATCGGCTTGGGTGCTTCGGCTTCGGCGGCGGGCTCGCCGGCGGCTTCGGCCACCACGGCTGGCTCGTCCGAAACTGCTTCCGTCGCCGGTGCGGCTTCGGAAACTGGCTCCACTGGCGTCGCCTCGACCGATTCGACTTCCGCTTCTGGCCCGGCAGCAGGTTCACCAACCGCTTCGGCGACAGCGACCTCGGTAGCGGGTTCTTCGACGGCTTCGGCTGGAGCTTCCGGCTGCGCTTCCGCGACCGGCTCTGCTGTCGTTTCCGCGATGAC
Organism: Mesorhizobium japonicum MAFF 303099; assembly: GCF_000009625.1. Lineage (NCBI taxonomy): Bacteria > Pseudomonadati > Pseudomonadota > Alphaproteobacteria > Hyphomicrobiales > Phyllobacteriaceae > Mesorhizobium > Mesorhizobium japonicum. The sequence continues at coordinate 3,092,280 of NC_002678.2, read as the reverse complement.
CTCGACTGGCGCTTCGACGGCGGCCTCGGCGGCAGCCGGCTCCGAACCCTCGAACGCCGCCTCCGCGGCCGCGTCCGTTGCGGCGGCTTCGGCTGCCTTGGCCTGCTCGGCGCGCGCGGCTTCTTCTGCCGCAAGTTTCGCGGCAGCGGCTTCCCGCGCGGCATTGTCCTGTGCTTCCAGCCGTGCCTTGACCTCCGCCGCCGGCTTCGGCTCGGCGCGGTAGCCCAGGCCTTTTAGAATCTCTTCCATGTCGTCGGCGGTGGCGCCGAGGATCGACATCATCGGCGGCGTCACCATAAAGGAATGGCCGTCATAGGCGCCGTCCGGACGCTGGCCGAGGCCGGGCTTCCAGTTGGTCGCCGGACGGATGAGGTCCGCCAGCCGTTCCAATATGTCGATGCGCACGGCGCGACGGCCGAGATTGCGGTAGCCGGCCAGCTTGTAGAAAGCCTTGTCGAAGGCCGGATCGATGACCACGGAGGTGCGGCCCGACGCCAGCGCGTGGACGACGTCGCCGAAACCAGGCTTGTCCTTGCCGTCATTCTTCAGCGCCCACAGCAAGGTCACCAGCCCGGCGGGCGCCGGCTTGATCAGGGCGGGCACGAAGACGTGGTAGGCGCCGAAGCGCACACCGAGCCGGCGAAGCGCCGCGCGGCCCTCCTGGTCGAGCGACTTCATCTCCTCGGCGATATCGCGGCGGTTGATGAGACCGAAATTCTCGACCAGCTGGAAGGCGATGCCGCGGCCGATGCCGGAAATCTGCTCGGCGTTCTTCAGGTCGATCAGCGGCTTCAGCAGCGTTTCGATCTGGAAATTGACGAAGCGTTCGGCGCGCGCGGCGACCTTGTCGCGCGCCGGGCCGGTCAGCTGTTCGTCGGCCAAAAGCACGAGGCGCGGCTTCAGCGCGTCTTCGCCCGAAACCAGCGTGCCGATCGGCGCGCCGATCCAGCGCAGCGTGCCATCCGAGCCAAGCGCCAGATCGCCATTGGCACAGGCGCCGAAGCGTTCGGCGCGCGCCTCGAATTCGGCGGCCAGCGCCTTTTGCGCGGCCGTGCGCACGGCCTTGGCGTCTTCGCCGCCGGCGGTCTGGTCGGCGGTGAAGCGGAACCCTTGCAACTCGCCGACATGGTGGCCTTCGACAAGGACGGTTCCGGTAGGACTGATTTCGGCTTCAGGCATGGTATTTTCTCTAAGGCGCCGCATGAGGACGGAAGTCCTGCGGTCTACAAAGCGTTTCGTCAACCGCTCATGCAGCGCATCCGACAATCTGTCTTCGATTTCGCGCGTCTTTTCCTGCCAGTGTGCCTGATCGGCCAGCCAGCCGGGCCGGTTCGACACGAAAGTCCATGTGCGGATCTGGGCAATACGGTGCGACAGCGTGTCGATGTCGCCCTCGGTGGTGTCGGCGCGGCGCACCTGCTCGGCCATGTAGTTCTCGTCGACATGGCCATGACGGGCAAGGTCCATGTAGATCGAGGCGATGAGGTCGGCATGCTGGGCGGGCGCGATCTTCCTGTAGTCGGGCAGCGCGCAGGCTTCCCACAGCAGCGCCACGCGCTTGGCATCGGTGGCGAGCGTGCGGATGTCCTCGTCGCGGGAGAGATATTCGAGCGCCTGCGCGTCGACCGCCGGCAATGCGCGCGTCAGGCCCTCGACCGGCGCGTTGGTCTCGATCGAGCGCTTCAGCGCATCGAGGCTGGCGAAGTCGAAGTGCGCGGTGCGCCACTGCAGCACCTTCACCGGATCGAAGTCATGGCTTTCGATCTTCTTGACCAGCTCTTCGTCGAGCGGGTCGACCTGGCCGGTGACGCCGAACGTGCCGTCGCGCAGATGCCGGCCGGCGCGGCCGGCGATCTGGCCAAGCTCGGCCGCCGTCAAATTGCGGTACTGGTAGCCGTCGAATTTGCGGTTCTGTGCGAAGGCGACGTGGTCGAGATCGAGGTTGAGCCCCATGCCGATGGCGTCGGTGGCGACGAGATAGTCGACATCACCCGACTGGAACAGCGCCACCTGGGCGTTGCGGGTGCGCGGCGAGAGCGCGCCGAGCACGACGGCGGCACCGCCCTGCTGGCGGCGGATCAACTCGGCGATGGCGTAGACCTCGTCGGCGGAGAAGGCGACGATCGCGGTGCGGCGCGGCAGGCGGGTCAGCTTCTTCGAACCAGCATAGGCCAGATGCGACAGCCGCGGCCGCGTCACCACCGAGACGCCCTTCAGCAGGCGTTGCAGGATGCCGTGCATGGTGGCGGCACCAAGCAGCAGCGTTTCCTGGCGGCCGCGCAGATGCAGGATCCGGTCAGTGAAGATGTGGCCGCGCTCGAGGTCGCCGGCGAGCTGCACCTCGTCGATGGCGACGAAGGCGGCGTCCGTCTCGCGCGGCATGGCCTCGACGGTGCAGACCGAATACTTCGCGCCCGCCGGCTGGATCTTCTCCTCGCCGGTGATCAGCGCCACCTTGTGGGCACCGACTTTTTCGCAGACACGCGTATAGACTTCCCGGGCCAGCAGCCTGAGCGGCAGGCCGATGACGCCGGTTTCGTGCGCCACCATGCGCTCGATGGCGAGATGGGTCTTGCCGGTGTTGGTCGGGCCAAGCACGGCGGTCACGTCGCGGCCCGACAGGATCAGCGGCTCAGTGTGTTTCGGCTGGATGTTCATCGACCTGGAAATAAGGCTTTCTGGCCTCTGGTTGTCGGGAGCGTGCCTCAACTGGCGCGTATGACAGCCGACACATAGGGATTTCGGGCGCGAAGCGAAAGCGGAATGTTCCACCGGCGGCTTCGAAAGCAACTCTATCTGGCGCTAAATTGGCTGCTGCTTAACTGATGGAACGAGTCTGGAACGAATCAGCTACGAATCGGCGACTCGCTCAGATTCAGCTTTTGTTCACGGCTACATATGGATTTTGTGGTGCTGATTCTCACCACATGCTGAATCGTCGAACTGGCCCGTTTTATGCTGGGTGAGCCTTGTCCTTAACGTTTGCCGGCAAATGAAAGAAGCAGGTCAGTGGCTATCTCTCAAGATTATGAAATTGTTAATCTTTCTGAATTCGGCGTTAAGGACACACAGCTGAATCCGGGGCATTAACGTTAACTTCCGCTCAAAGCCGGAACGAATCGGCGACAAATCAGCGCCGGCGGCATTTTCCCGTTTTGTTCCCTCAATATCTTGTGTTGTGAACAGCTTATCCACCGAGGATTCACAGGCTTGCCCACAGGGTTCGCACAGGCGGCGCTGCCGCCATTAACTTTTGTGTCTCGCTTCGGGACTGTCGATGCCGAGCCATGGGCTGCGCAAGCGATGCATAACGAGCAGGCCCGCTTTGATGGATGCTCAAGGCGCGTCCTGCCCCACGATATAGCGCTGCAGCGTGGGGCCGACTTCCCGGATGATCTCGTCGTGGGACAGAGCGACGATCGGCGGAAGCCGCAGCAGGTATCGGCACATCGCCAGACCCAGCAACTGGCTCGAAACGAGACCGGCCCGTCGGCCCGCGTCGGCTTGGTCACCGACTGCCGCAACCACCGGCCTCACTTGGTTGGCAAACACCTCGCGCAACTTCTCGGCGGCGAAGTCGTTCGACATCGCCGAACGCAGCAGAATTGTCATGCCCGGACCGCTGGCTGCATCTTCCCAGATTTCGAGAAAGCGCCTGATCAATGTTTCGCCGACGACGGCTAGGTCAATTACCCGCAGTTCCGGCAAACGCAGATCGACGATCGCAGCCCTGGCGAACAGTTCATCCTTGCTGCGGAAGTAGCGGATCACCATGGCGGGGTCGATCGAGGCACGTGCCGCCACGTCGCGGATGGAGGCGCCGTCATAGCCGTGCACGGCAAACAGCGTCCTCGCGGCGTCGAGGATGTGTGCTCGGGTGCGGTCCGACTTGCTGAGTTTCTTCGTCTGATTCTGGGTCATGAAATGCATATGCCAACGGCTGTTGACAAATTCAACGGCTCCAATTAGAAAGTCAACACATGTTGACAAATGGAGAAGGAAAATGTTGCCCGATATGACTGAAATTCTGATCATCGGTGCCGGTCCGACCGGCATGGCGTTGTCGATTGCTTTGCACCAGGCCAATGTCGATCACGTGCTCATCGAAAAGCTTGCGCATGGTCTGCAGACGTCGCGCGCCGGTGTCATCCATGCACAGACGCTGGAATCGCTTGAGCCACTCGGCGTCACTCAGCGGCTGAGTGAGCTTTCCGTGAAGCTGGAAGACTTCGCCATACGCGACCGAAACAGAGCGCTGCTCAAGCTAGATTTCTGCAAGCTCCCATCAAGGCATCCCTATCTGATGATGCTGCCGCAGAACCTGACCGAGCAGGTGTTTGCCGAGCGGATCTCCGCACTTGGCGGCACCATTCATCGCGAAGTCGAGGCTGTGGCGGTTGCTCAAGACAGTGTCGGCGCGCGCGTGACAGTGGTCCAAAACGGCCAAGAGAAGATCATATCGGCTCGCTACGTCGTCGGTGCCGACGGCATGCAAAGCCTGGTGCGCAAGTCGACAGGCATCGAGTTCGACGGCGCGGCCTATGACGGCTCGTTTGTGCTGGCGGACGTTCGTCTCGACTGGCCGGTGGGGCCGACAGAGGTGTCGCTGTTCTTTGCCCCGGCGGGACTGGTGGTGGTGGCGCCACTTCCGGACGGATCATATCGCGTCGTCGCGACAATGGATGAGGCCCCGGAAAAGCCTGATGTCGCCGACATCCAGGCGCTGCTCGACAGCCGCGGACCGACCAGAAACAAAGCCCGGGTGCTTGGCATCGGCTGGAGTTCGCGATTCCGCCTTCACCATCGCCTTGTCCGGGCATACCGCAAGGACCGACTATTCCTGATGGGCGATGCGGCTCATGTCCACAGCCCTGCGGGTGGGCAAGGCATGAACACAGGCATCATCGATGCGGTCGTGCTTGGCCAGTTGCTTGGCGATGTGGTCAACGGCGTTCGCTCGGAGGCGGAACTCGACCTCTATGAAACGCTGCGCCGCCCGGCTGCTCAGGAGGTACTCGACCTCGCGGGCAGGATGACCGACATGGCACTTGCTCGCAATCCGGTGAAGCGGTTCCTGCGCAATCTGGCGCTCTCCGTGGTGGACCTCAGCCCGTTCCTGAAGCGTCGCATCGCGCTGAAACTGTCAGGGCTCAGCCGTGCGCCGCTCGCGCGGCTGCCCGCGCCTTCAGCTATGCCGGGGGCAGTCGAGGCCAGCAAGTCCGAAACCGGACCCAAACTAAAACTCGCCGCCTGACAATGTCGATTGTCAGGCGAGCAGACCTCTGCCGAGCCTCCGGAAGCCTCAGACGAAGTACTGGCCGCCATTGGCCGTGATGGTCGAGCCGGTGATGAAGCCGGCATCCTGCGAGGCGAGGAAGACGACGCAGCGTGCGATCTCTTCCGGCTCGCCGAGGCGGCCGACCGGGATCTGCGGCAGGATGCGCTCGTTGAGCACCTTCTCGTCGATGGCCTTGACCATTTCGGTGGCGATGTAGCCGGGGCAGATGACGTTGACGGTGATGCCCGCGCGAGCGCCCTCCTGGGCGAGCGCCTTCGAGAAGCCGATGTCGCCGGCCTTGGCGGCGGAATAGTTGACCTGGCCGGCCTGGCCCTTCTGGCCGTTGATCGAGGAGATGGTGATGACGCGGCCGAACTTGCGGTCGCGCATGCCGTTCCACAGCGGATGCGTCATGTTGAAGACGCCGGACAGATTGGTGTCGATAACTTCTTTCCACTGGTCGCGGGTGATCTTGTGGAACATGGCATCGCGGGTGATGCCGGCATTGTTGACCAGCACCGAGACCGGGCCGAGGTCGGCCTCGACCTGTTTGATGCCGGCGGCGCAAGCGTCATAGTCGGCGACCGACCATTTGTAGACCGGAATGCCGGTCTCGGCCTTGAACTTCGCCGCCGCCTCGTCATTGCCGGCATAGTTCGCGGCAACCGAATAGCCGGCGGACTTCAAAGCGATCGAGATCGCCGCGCCGATACCGCGCGATCCGCCCGTGACGATTGCAACCTTGGTCATGCATTTCCCCTTTTTGATATCGCCCTGTTTTCGGGCTTGGCAGTCACTGGATATGGAACGGGCGGCTCGCGCCGCCCGGTCATCGTTTTCTCAGAGGGCTTCCACGCACATGGCGACGCCCATGCCGCCGCCAATGCACAGCGTGGCGAGGCCCTTCTTGGCGCCGCGGCGGCGCATCTCGTAGACCAGCGTGTTGAAGACGCGGGCGCCCGAGGCGCCGATCGGATGGCCGATGGCGATGGCGCCGCCATTGACATTGACGATCGAGGGATCCCAGCCCATGCCCTTGTTGACGGCGCAGGCCTGCGCGGCGAATGCCTCGTTGGCCTCGACCAGGTCGAGATCGCCGGCCGACCAGCCGGCCTTCTCCAAAGCCTTGCGCGAGGCGGGGATCGGGCCGGTGCCCATGATCGCCGGATCGACGCCGGCGGTTGCCCAGGACGCGATGCGCGCCAGCGGTGTGATGCCGCGCCTTGCGGCCTCCGCTTCGCTCATCAGCAGCGCGCCGGCCGCACCGTCATTGATGCCGGAGGCGTTGGCGGCGGTCACCGTGCCGTCCTTGTCGAAGGCAGGCTTCAGCTTGGTCATGGCGTCGAGCGTGGCGCCATGACGGATGTATTCATCCTGGTCGACGATGGTGTCGCCCTTCTTGCCCTTGATGGTGAAGGCGACGATCTCGTCCTTGAACTTGCCGGCCTTCTGCGCGGCCTCGGCCTTGTTCTGCGAGGCCAGCGCGAACTGGTCCTGATCGTCGCGGGTGATCTGGAACTGGCGGGCGACGTTTTCGGCGGTGTTGCCCATGTGGTAGCCGTTGAAGGCGTCCCACAGGCCGTCCTTGATCATGGTGTCGATCATCTTGTAGTCGCCCATCTTGACGCCGGCGCGCAGATGCTCGGCGTGCGGCGACAGCGACATCGATTCCTGGCCGCCGGCGATGATAACCTTGGCGTCGCCGGTGGCGATCTGCTGCATGCCGAGCGCGATGGCGCGCAGGCCCGAGCCGCAAACCTGGTTGAGGCCCCAGGCGGTGGTCTCCTTGGGCAGGCCGGCAATGATAGAAGCCTGGCGGGCTGGGTTCTGGCCCTGGGCCGCCGTCAGCACCTGGCCGAGGATGACCTCGTCGACCTCGGCTGCCTCGACACCCGCGCGCGATAGAAGTTCCTTGATGACGACGGCACCGAGCTCATGCGCGGGCGTGGCGGCAAACGCGCCGTTGAAGGAGCCGACGGCCGTGCGCGCGGCGCTGGCAATGACGATGGAATCGGACATTTTCTTCTCCAGACTTCAAGGATGTTGTTCTGTCGTTGAGGACTTTTCTTGCCCTTTCCCAACCCCAAGTCAAACCGGAAATCGGCATGGCGCCCATGCGCCGCAAGCAGGTCGCGCACCGCCATGCCGGCGGGCGGGCCGTTGCTGCGCAGCATATTTTGCCTGCTATGCAGCATTATATGATCCCGCACTGCACAAACTGCTTGGAATTATGAGGCTTTTGCGCATATCTTCAAAAAAGGCGCAATCGTTACCGGCTGCTTACTCAGGCGCGCCGGTGTCCGGGGAGGATGCAGATGGCCGCAAAAGACGATCCGATCATTATCAAGAAATACGCCAATCGCCGCCTCTATAATACGGGGACGAGCACCTATGTGACGCTCGAGGATCTGGCCGACATGGTCAAGAAGGGCGAGGAATTCACCGTCCAGGACGCCAAGACCGGCGACGACATCACGCATCCGGTGCTGACCCAGATCATTTTCGAGCTGGAAAACAAGGATGGGCAGAACATGCTGCCGATCCCGTTCCTGCGCCAGCTGATCGCCTTCTACGGCGACCAGATGCAGATGATCGTGCCGAGCTTCCTCGAACAGTCGATGATCGCCTTCTCCAAGGAGCAGGAGCGCTTTCGCGAGCAGATGAAGGGCGCCATCGGCAAGTCGCCGCTCGATGTGATGAAGATGGCGACGCCGATCAAGGCACTGGAAGAACAGACCCGCCGCAACATGGAAATGTTCCAGAACGCGATGCGGCTGTTCACGCCTTTCCCGCCCGCGGGCTCGGCGCCGGCCGCGGCCCCCACTGAGCCGGCCAGGAAGGACGCGCCGCCGGAGAAATCCGACGATCTGCAGCAGTTGAAGGACCAGATCGCTGCCATGCAGCGCAAGCTCGACACGATGTCGTGAACGGCCGGCCGGCAAGGCCAAATCACGCCCGCAGAGCGCCAGGCTCCCTGCCCGAGGCGAAAGGAAGCTCTTCGTCCTGCCAGCCTGAAATGCCGCCGATCATGATCTTGACCGGCAGGCCGAGGCTGGCCAGTTTGAAGGCCGCCCGGTCCGCGCCATTGCAATGCGGTCCGGCGCAATAGACCACGAACAGCGTGCCTGCCGGCCATTCAGCCATCCGCTCGGCCGATATCTCGTGGTGCGGCAGGTGCAGCGCGCCCGGCACATGGCGGCGCTCATAGGCATCCGGCGAACCGACCACATGCAGGAGCACGAAGTCCGGCTTTCCACCGCGCAGCGTCGCGGCGACATCGGAACAGTCCGTCTCGACGGAAAGCCGGTGCAGGAAATGGTCGCGGGCAATCCCCGGCGAGGCCGCTGGAACGTCTGTCACATAGCTCATTAAGGGTCTCCATCGCTGATGGAGCTGGTCTCCATCGCTGATGAAGTTGAGGTAGCGCACCGGACGGGGCGATTGCAGCTGGCAGCTTTGCCATATATCGTCAAGATCATGCCAAATGCGCCCCCTGCCGATCGGCCCCCTTCCAATAGGCTTGTCGTTGCCATTGCCTATGACGGGCTGTGCACGTTCGAGTTCGGCGTGGCGGCCGAGATGTTCGCCTTGCCCAGGCCGGAAATGGGTTCGGATTGGTACCGTTTTGCCGTCGCCGGCATCGATGCCGGCGAAATGCGTGCGATGGGCGGCGTGCGCATCGTCGCCGATGGCGGACCCGATCTGATCGGCGAGGCCGGTACGGTGATCGTGCCGGGATGGCGCGGTGTGGACTGTCCGGTGCCGCCATTGCTGATCGAGGCGCTTCGGGCGGCCAGTGAGCGGGGCGCACGCATCCTGTCCATCTGCTCCGGCGTCTTCGTGCTGGCCGCGGCTGGCCTGCTGTCAGGCAAGAAGGCAACCACGCATTGGCGCTACAGCGACAGGCTGAGGGAGATGTATCCCGACATCACCGTGGTTCCGGATGTCCTGTACATCGACGAGGGGAATGTGCTGACATCGGCCGGCAGCGCGGCGGGCATCGACCTGTGCCTGCATCTGGTGCGGCGCGACTTCGGCACCAAGGCGGCCAATATGGTGGCGCGCCGCCTGGTCGTGCCGCCACACCGCGACGGCGGCCAGGCACAGTATGTCGAGAGTTCCGTTCCCGAGCCACACGAACGCGGCCGGCTTGGACCGTTGATCGACAGAATGCGTGCCGACATTGCCGCCGACTATCCCGTCGCCACCCTGGCCGACCTGGCGGGGATGAGCGAGCGGACATTTTTGCGCCGGTTCGCGGCCGCGACCGGTGTCACGCCGGCGCGCTGGCTGCTCTCGGAGCGGCTTTCGAGGGCGCGCACGCTGCTGGAAGACACCGCCTTGCCGATCGAGCGGATTGCCGAGACCGCCGGCTTTGGCGCGGCGGCGACGTTGCGGCATCATTTCCGCCGGCAATTCGCCACGACGCCCGCCGCGTACCGGGCGCGGTTCGGGACCAATGCCAACTCCGCCTGACGACTTCGCACGCCGTCAGGGCAACAGCCCTTCATAGCGGCCGCGCGGCCGGATGATGCTGCCGCTGACGATCTGCTCGACCATATGGGCGGCCCAGCCAACACTGCGCCCGAGCGCGAACAGCTGGAACGGCGCATCGCGCGGCAAGCCAAGACCGCGCGTCAGCGCAGCCAGGGCGAAGTCGATGTTCGGGCGCGCGCCGGTCATGGCAATGGCGGCCTTTTCCAACTGCTGCAGCGTCTCGTCGACAGGGATAGCTGCCGAAAGTGCGGTGGTACGGGGATCCCCGTCCGGATAAAGCGGATGACCGAATGCCGGCAGCGGCCGGTCGTGGCCGAGCCAGCGCCGGATCGCCGCATCGGCGCCGTGTCTTGCGGCATCCTCGGCGAGTTGCATCACTGCCTCGCCGGCGCCGCCATGGCGCGGGCCGGATAGCGTTGCCAGGCCCGCCAGCAGGCATGCGGCAGGCGATGCCCCGGTCGAGGCCGCCACGCGGGCAGCGAAGGTCGATGCGTTGAGTTCATGATCGGCAAGCAGGACAAGGGCGCGCCGGATCGCATCCGCACCGGCATCATCCACTGACCAGCCCCGCGCCAATCGCCGATGCACCGGATCCGGCCCCGCTTCGGCACCGAGGGCGCCGGCCAGCACACCGATTGCGCGCGCGGCGTCGGCACATAACGAAGCGGCGCTGCGTCCTAGCGAAGGCCGAGCCTGGCCGGCGAGCAAGGCAAGTTGCGCAAAGGCCGAGGCTCGGCCGGGCTGGCGCGGTGCATCCGGCGCCGGCGCCTCGAAGCGGATCGGTTCAGGCAGGCCCCAAAGCACGGCGGCGGTCTCTTCCAGCGTGGCATTGTCGGACAGCACGGCGGCGTCCCGGCCCCGATAGATGAGGTGACCGTGCCAGACGGTCGAAATCGCCGTTGCGATCGACGGCTCGCCCCAGGCAATCGCGCTTTCGGCGATGGCCGAGGGGCTGCGTCCGCGCGCCCGGCGTGTTGCCAGCGCCGCGATGTCGTCGGCGCGATACTGGCTGCGGCGCGGATCGGCCCGGTCGGGGCGCATGCCGATGCGCCCGCGGCTGACATAGGCATAGAGCGTCTGCGGCCGCACCCTAAGCCTTTCCAGCGCCTCTTCCCGCGATAACCATTCCGACATTTTGGGCTCTGATATTGATTCTATTGATCAAGATTGATGCTTAGGTTGATCAGCCTTATCTCCGATCCGGGCATGCTTCAAGGAGACAAGGCTATGGCGAATGGGCTCGATGATGTGGTGGCGGCCGAAACCGTGCTGTCCGACGTGGATGGTCTGGGCGGCCGCCTGACGATCCGTGGTCATTCGCTGGCGGAACTGGCCGGACGATGGAGCTTTCCGCAGGTCGTCCGGCTGTTGCTCGACGGCTTTTTCGAGGATCTGGCTGGCGATGCCGAACTGGCGGCGCAACTGGGTGAGGCGCGTGTCGATGTGTTCGAACGGCTTCAGCCTTCGTTGCCGCTGCTGGCGCCACTCGACATCTACAGCGCCATGCGCGCCGGCATGGCTCTGCTGCCGGACGGCGAAACACTGGCGGACGCGCTGCGGCTGATCGCGGCGCCCGCCGTGCTGACGCCTGCCTTGCTGCGCCTGCAGCGCGGCGAGCAGCCAGTTGCGCCGGACGGCAAGGCCGCCCATGCCGCCGACATGTTGCGGATGCTCAGGGGTTCCGTTCCGTCGCCGGCATTGGCAAAAGCGCTCGACACCTATCTGGTGACCGTCTGCGACCACGGCCTCAACGCCTCGACCTTCGCCACGCGCGTCGTCGCTTCGACATTGGCCGGCCTGACCTCGTCTGTGCTGGCCGGGCTCGGCGCGCTCAAGGGACCGCTGCATGGCGGCGCGCCCGGCCCGGTGATCGAGATGCTTGACGCGATCGAGGCGCATGGCGATGCGGCCGGCTGGCTGCGCAACGAGATCGCGCAAGGCAGACGGATCATGGGGTTCGGCCACCGCATCTACCGCGTGCGCGATCCGCGCGCCGATGTGCTGAAAGCGGTCGTTCGGCAGCTTGGCGGCGAGGGCGAGACCGGCCGCCGGCTGGCTTTCGCCGAGGAGGTCGAAAAGACGGCGCTCGAGGTGCTGCGGATTGCCAAGCCGCAGCGCTCGCTGCAGACCAATGTCGAATTCTACACCGCGCTGGTGCTGGAAGCGGCGGGTTTCCCGCCACAGGCCTTCAGCAATGTCTTTGCCGCCGGGCGCGTTGCCGGCTGGATCGCGCACGCGCGCGAGCAGCAGACGACCGGGCGGCTGATTCGTCCGCAATCGCGCTATGTCGGCCCGGTGCCCGATTTGGTCGCCTAGGCATCCCTGATCCAAGGACACAGCCTCTCCACTTCGAGGGAGGGCTTTCTCCCATGACCGAAATTTCATGTGATCACGCGACCGTGTTCGTGTTCTTGCCTTGGTCTGTCCTTATATGCTGCACTGCAACATAGGCCGCCAATAGCTGCTTCCTTCCGTGACGTTGGGGCAGGCTGGCGCATCAGGACGACAGGAACGCCATGACGAAGAACGGCAAGGCGGAGGAAAACAAGAAGATCAACATCGCGCTTCAGGGCGGCGGCTCGCATGGCGCCTTTTCCTGGGGCGTGCTCGACCGGCTGCTGGAGGACGGCAGGCTGGAGATATCGGCGGTTTCCGGCACCAGCGCCGGCGCGATGAACGCGGTAGCGCTGGCCGATGGATTTGTGCGTGGCGGGGTCGACGGTGCGCGGCAAAAGCTCGACGATTTCTGGCGCGCGGTGGCGGCAAAAGGCCGGTTCAGCCCGGTGCAGCGCATGCCGTGGGATGTCGCCTGGGGCAATTGGTCGATCGAGAACACACCGGGCTATGTCTTCTTCGACACGATGTCGCGGGTGTTCTCGCCCTATGTCGCCAACCCGCTCGGCCTCAACCCGCTGCGCGACGTGGTCGCGCAGGAGATCGACTTCAAAAATGTCCGCGCCTGCAAGTCGATGGAGCTGTTCATTTCCGCCACCAATGTCGAGACCGGGCAGCTGCGGGTCTTTTCCGATGGCGAGATCGACCTCGACACGGTGATGGCCTCGGCCTGCCTGCCGCAATTGTTCCGCGCCGTCGAGATCAAGGGCGTGCCCTATTGGGATGGCGGCTATGGCGGCAACCCGGCGCTCTATCCGTTCTTCAAGACGGCGGCGACCGAGGATGTGCTCTTGGTGCAGATCAATCCGGTGGTGCGCGAAGGGACGCCCAGGAGCGCCAACGAGATCCAGAACCGCATCGACGAAATCACCTTCAATGCCGGGCTGCTGCGCGAATTCCGCTCGATCGCCTTCGTCAAGGAACTGATCGCCGCCGGCCGGCTGCCGCATGGCGAATACCGCGACATCCGCATGCACCGCATCGACGCCGACGAGGCGTTCAAGGATTTGTCGGCGTCATCGAAGGTCAATGCCGAATGGGCCTTCCTGACCTATCTCAGAGACCTCGGCCGCACCGCCGCCAGCGATTGGCTGGAAGAGAATTACGATGCCGTCGGCAAGCGGCCGACGCTTGATCTCTCCGGCGAACTCGATGATGGCTTCAAGCCGGTGCGCGGTCCAGCACCCGGCCGCCGGGTCAAGGAATTCCTCGCGGTGCGCAAGAACCCGGAAGCGGAGCGCCGCCGGGCCTGACCGGACCCCCACACGTCTAGAGCAATTCCAGGAGAAGTGTGAGCGGTTTTCCGTCTGGAATTGCGTCAAAACAAAGAGTTAGAGTGGTTCGCCGTTTCCATGAAACGGTGAAACGCTCTAGGCTTCATCCAGCTTTCAGCGCCAGGTCGATCACCTTGACCAGGGCGCCGGCCGCTTGCCGCTGCCCCTCGGGATCGCTGATCCGCGCCTTCATGCCTTCCAGCCCGTCGAGCAGCATGTCGGCAAGCAGTTGCGCCGACAGGCCCCTGGCCGCCAGATCGACGCCGTTCCTGGCCGCCTCGCCATGGATGGCGGCGGCGATATGTTCGACAAGAGCGCCGCGCCAGCATCCGACCAGATCGCCGAGGCTCGATTTCATGTCCAGCAATTCGGCGCCATGAGGCGAGGCAACGACGGCGCTCATCATCGAGATGAAAGCCTCGTCGATGGCCCGCATCATGCGCTCGGTGAAAGCACCATCGCCGGCCAGAGCCATTTTTGCCGCCGCGACCGAGCGCGACAGCACCATCATGGCGATGGCGCGGAAAATGTCGGTCTTGTTCTTGAACTGAAGATAAAGCGCCGGTCGCGACATGTCGGCGGCGCGGGCGATGTCGTCCATGGTGGTGCGGGAGAAGCCATAGGCCAAAAACACCTTCATTGCGCCATCCAGGATACGGACGCGTTTGGGGTCGGCGGCGGCGATGTCTTCGATCTGATTCATGGAACCACATTATCCTGCAAAATCTCAATTGACAAAATGACGTAATTTGTCAATCTGTTTGAAGACGAAGCGACCCAAGGGGCTCTTCGCCCTCGGGCAGTGGACGACAACAAAGGGTATCCCCATGCGCCTTACCGTCGACGGGCAATCATTCGACATCGACGCCGATCCGGACATGCCGCTGCTGTGGGCGCTGCGCGATCTCATAGGCAAGACCGGACCGAAGTTCGGCTGCGGCATTGCCGCCTGCGGCGCCTGCACCGTGCATGTCGATGGTCAACCGGTGCGCTCCTGCTCGCTTCCGGTCGGCCAAGTCAGCGGCGCTGTCTCCACCATCGAAGGCATCGGCACAGCGGACAGGCTGCATCCTGTGCAGCAGGCATGGCTGGAGGAACAGGTCGCGCAATGCGGCTATTGCCAGGCCGGCCAGATCATGAGCGCGGTGGCGCTGCTGGACGAGGTCGCCGACCCGAGCGACGCCGACATCGACAACGCCACGGGCGGCAACCTCTGCCGCTGCGGCACCTATCCGAAGATCCGCTCGGCCATCAGGAAGGCTGCAGCGCTCAAGACGGCGGGGCTTTGACAATGGCCAGTGTCGGAAAGATCGCCCGCCGCACGTTTCTGATCGGCGCGGCCGCTGTCGCGGGCGGCGTTGCCGTCGGCTACTACTATTATCGCAAACCGTTTGCGAACCCGCTCGAGGCCGATCTCGGCAAGGGCGAGGCGACCTTCAACCCCTATGTGAAGATCGGCGCCGACAACACCATCACCATCGTCGCGCCGCGCGCCGAGATGGGACAAGGCATCTCGACGACGCTCGCCGTCATGGTCGCCGAAGAACTCGATGTCGGTCTCGATCAGGTCAAAGTCGAGCACGGCCCGGCCTCCTACGCCTATTACAACGCGGCGATCCTCGAGGAGGGCGGTCCGTTCGCCTTCTTCGACGAGGGCATGACGGCGCAAGCGGTGCGCTCAGGTCTCGGTGTGGTCGGCAAGTTCCTTGCTGTCCAGGCCACCGGCGGTTCGGCTTCAGCGCGTGATGGTTTCGACAAGATGCGCCAGGCGGGCGCCGCAGCCCGGCATCTGCTGATCGCGGCCGCGGCGCAGAAACTCGGCGTTGCCGCCGCCGATCTGGAAACAGCCAACGGTTCGATCCTGCACAAGGCATCGGGCAAGTCGCTGACCTATGGCGCGGTTGCCGCGGCTGCCGCCACCATGGCGCCGTCGGCCGAAGTCAGGCTCAAGGACAGAGTCGACTGGAAGCTGCTAGGAAAGCCGCAGAAGCGCATCGACATGCTGGCCAAGGTCACCGGAGCGCCGATCTTCGGCATCGATGTCAGGCTGCCGGATATGCTCTACGGCACGGTGAAGATGAGCCCGCGCTTCTGGGCCAAGCCAGTCAAGGCGGATCTCGCCAAAGCCGAGAAAATGCCCGGCGTGATCAAGATCGTGCCGCTCGAGACGAATTACGGCCATGGCTTCGGCATCATCGCGCAAAATACCTGGGCGGCCTTCAAGGCGGCCGACGCCATCGACGCCCAGTGGGCGGAGCCCGAATATCCGCTCGGCAGCGCCGCCATATCAGACGTGCTGAAACAGGCGCTCGGCGCCAAGGGTTCGGCAATGCGCGACAATGGCGATGTCGATACCGCCTTCGCCGACGCGCCGCGCGAACGGATGGTCGAGGCGGACTATGCCGTGCCCTATCTGGCGCATGCGACCATGGAGCCGATGAATGCGACGGCGCGGTTCAAGGATGGCGCCTTGGACATCTGGTGCGGCAACCAGGCGCCGACCCTGCTGCGCCAGCTTTGCGCCAATGCGGTCGGCATCGGGCAGGACAAGGTCACTGTCCACACCACCTTCATGGGCGGCGGTTTCGGCCGCCGTACCGAGATGGACTTCTCGCTTTGCGCCGCGTTGATGGCGAAGGAGACAGGCGGGCGCCCAATCAAGGTGACCTGGACGCGCGAAGAGGACATGCGCCACGACGCCTACCGGCCGGCCGCGGTCGGCAAGTTTCAGGCGCGGCTTGGCGACGACGGCATGCCGGTCGCCGTCGACATGAAGATCGCCTCGCCGTCGGTGATCGCCAGCACCTTGCGCCGGCTGTTTCCCTCGATACCGCCGGTCGGTCCCGACAAGTCCATTGTCGATGGGGCCTATGACCAGCCCTACACCATTGCGAACTATCGGGTGAGCGGCGTCGCGGCGCCCGTCTCGATTCCCGTCGGCTTCTGGCGCTCGGTCGGCAGTTCTATCAACGGCTTCTTCCATGAAGGGTTCATGGACGAGATTGCCACCGCCGGCAAAATCGATCCGATCGAGATGCGCAAGAGATTGATGGCCGCCTATCCCTCGGCGGTGAAGGTGGTGGAGAAAGTCGCGGCGATGGCGAAATGGGGCGAGGCGCTGCCTGCCGACAAGGCCAAGGGCATGGCCTTCACGCTGTCTTTCGGAAGCTGGGTCGGCGAGATCGTCCAGGTGGCGGACACGCCGGCCGGCATCCGCATCGAGAAGGTATGGATCGCCGCCGATGTCGGCACCGCGCTCGATCCGGGCATCATCGAGGCGCAGCTGATCTCCGCCGCCATCTATGGCCTGTCGGCGGCAATGGGACAGCAGATCACCTTCGCCGACGGCATGGTCGAACAGTCGAACTTCCACGATTTCGACGCCATGCGGATCTTCCAGTGCCCGGTCTTCGAAGTCGCCATCCTGGAGAATTTCCACAAGATGGGTGGCGTCGGCGAGGTTGGCACACCGCCGGCGGCGCCGGCGCTGGCTAATGCCATCTTCGCGCTTACCGGCAAGCGCATCCGCACACTGCCGCTGTCGACAACGGTGGCCTTCGCATGAAAAAGCTTCTCATCATGCTGACGCCTGCTGCCATCTTGTTTTCGGCGGCGCCTTTCGCAACCGCTCAGGAGAGCCAGACATCATCGAGCCCGACGGTAGACATGGCCAAGGGCCTGTCCGAATGGGACAAGATCTATGCGGTGTTCTCACATCCGCGCTGCGCCGATTGTCATGTTGCGGACGACCGGCCGCGCTGGTCGGGGGCGCATTATGGCGCCACACGTGTGCACGCTTTCAACGTCCAGCGCGGCGCCGACGAATCGGGCTTCGGCAATCCGGGCCTGCGCTGCACAACCTGCCATTTCTCCAGCAATTCCAATGCATTGCACGGACCGCCCGGCGCCGAGGGCTGGCATCTGGCGCCGGCCGAGATGGCCTGGTTCGGTAAATCCTCGGCCGAAATCTGCGCCCAGATCAAGGATCCGGCGCGCAATGGCAACCGCAAACTGGCTGATGTCGCGCTGCATGTCCGCGACGATAAACTTGTCGCCTGGGGCTGGGCGCCGGGCTCGGATCGTGAGCCGGCTCCGGGCTCTGCCGAAGCGACCTATCAAGCGATCGAAAACTGGATGGCGGCGGGTTCACCTTGCCCGATGCCGTAATGGTCTTGCAACTTTAAGGCTATATTGCAGTGCAACTTTGATGTAGAAACGCGCTCGCCTATCACGGCAATTTGAACACGGTCAGGCGCGCACCCATATCGGCGACGCGCCCGCGTCATGAAGGCGCGGAGCTGACCGAACCCGCAACGGAAAAAACGACGATGCCTAAAATCAGGTTTCACAAGCTTGCAGCCATTGTTGTGCTCATTGGTTTCGCGGCGTGGATGGCGACAGGCGAGTTCTCGTCGGTCGGCAGCGTAGCGGCCAACAAGGCCAAGGCGGCCGAAGTCGAGCCGGGCAAGGCGGCGGACGCGAGCAAGCCGAAGACGGCGGAAGCCGAACCGAAGGCGCCACTGCGCACCGTTGCCGTGGTGACGCCGCCGCGCAGGACCTATGCGCGCGCCATCCGCATTTCCGGCCTGACCGAGGCAGACAAGCGCGCGGTTCTGGCAACCCGCGTCGCCGGCGTCATCGACAAGCTGCCGGTCAAGCAAGGCGATCACGTCAAGACCGGCGACCTGGTGCTGATGCTGGCGGCGGAAGAAAAGATCTCGATGGTCGACAATGCCAAGCAGCTTGTCGCGCAACGCCAGGCCGAGCTGGACGCGTCGCTGCGGCTGATGAAGACGGGCAATTTGCCCAAGCTGCAGCTCGACACCGCCCGCTCCAATCTGACCCTGGCGCAATCGCAGCTGGATACCGCACAGGCCGAACTCGACCGCAACGAGGTCAAGGCGCCGTTTGACGGCGTCATCGACCGGGTACCGGTGGAACTCGGCAGCTCCGTCATGCAGGGCGGCGAGGTGGCCACCATCCTCAAGCTCGATCCGGTGATCGCCCGCGGCGAGATCAGCGAGCGCGACCTCGGCTATCTCAAGATCGGCGACAAGGCCGGCGTCCGGCTGGTCAGCGGCCAGACCGTCGAAGGCACCGTGCGCTATATCAGCCGCGACGCGTCGTCGGCGACCCGCACCTTCCGCGTCGAGGTCGCCATCCCCAATGCCGACGGCTCGGTGCCGGCCGGCATGACGGCGGAAATCCAGCTCAGCGCGCTGCCGACCGACGCGGTCCTGCTGCCGCGCTCGGTGGTGACACTGGGCGACAAGGGCGATCTGGGCATCCGCGCCGTCGGCAAGGACAACAGAGTGGCGTTCTTCCCCATCGACCTGGTCGACGACACCCCGACCGGCCTCGTGCTTGGCGGCATCCCGGACGATGCGCGCATCATCGTTGCCGGTCAGGAACTGGTGAAGGAAGGCGATGAGGTCAAGCCGGTCGAGGCCGACCAAGCGACCATCAACAAGCTGATCGGCGAAGCCACCGCCGGGACGCAGTAGCGCAGCGAGGCCGGCGCCGGGCCCTGCCCGGCGACGTCAGTCCGTTCGCCACTCCCGAAAGCAACAGGCATAAGTCATGGATATCGTCAGACTCGCAATCAACAATGCCCGCCTGACCATCTCGGTCCTGGTCTTCCTGCTGATTGCAGGCTGGGTCGCCTATCAGTCGACGCCGAAGGAAGCGGAACCCGACGTTCCGATTCCGATGATGTATGTCAGCCTGATCTATCAAGGCATCTCGCCGGAGGATTCCGAGCGTCTTCTGCTGCGGCCGATGGAAAGCAAGCTGAAAAGCCTGAAAGGCCTCAAGGAAATGCGCTCGGCCGCCTTCCAGGGCGGTGGCTATGTGCTGGTCGAATTCCAGCCGCAGACCAATCTGGCGACGGCGCTGCAGGATACGCGCTCCAAGGTGCAGGACGGCAAGGCCGACCTGCCGCAAGCGGCCGAGGAGCCTGTCGTCACCGAGGTCAACATTTCCGAATTCCCGGTGCTCGTCGTCACATTGTCGGGCGAATTGCCCGAACGCGTGCTGGCCGCCGCGGCGCGTGAACTGCGTGACCGCATCGAGGAAGTGCCCGGCGTTCTCGAAGGCTCTCTGCAGGGCTCCCGCGACGATCTCGTCGAGGTCGTCATCGATCCGATGAAACTGTCTTCCTACGGGCTGCAGCTCGACCAGCTGATCGGCGCCGTCGGCGCTTCCAACAGCCTGGTCGCCGCCGGCAACATCGAGGGCTCGCAAGGCAAATACGCCGTCAAGGTGCCGTCGCTGATCGAGACGCCGGAGGATGTCGCGGCGCTGCCCGTGGTTGCCGGCCCCAATGCCGTGGTGCAGGCCAAGGACATCGCGACGATCCGCTCGACCTTCGCCGACGCCACGACGATCACGCGCCTCAACGGCAAGCCGGCCATCGCCATCGAGGTCAAGAAGCGCATCGGCGCCAATCTGATCGACACGCTCACCAAGGTGAGGGCGGTGTCCGACGCCTTCGTCAAGACCATGCCCGAGGGGATGCACGTCACCTACACGCAGGACAAGTCGGTCTTCGTCAACCAGCTGCTGGGTGACCTGCAGAACCATGTGATGATCGCCGTCATCCTGGTGTTCATCGTCATCCTCTACGCGCTGTCCGGCCGTGCCTCGCTGCTCATCGGCCTCGCCATCCCGTCGTCCTTCCTGATCGGCATCCTGCTCCTGGCGATGATGGGCTACACGATCAACATGATCGTGCTGTTCAGCCTTATCCTGGCGGTCGGCATGCTGGTCGACGACGCCATCATCGTCACCGAATTCGCCGAACGGCGGATGAGCGAAGGCATGCCGAAGCAGGAAGCCTTCGCGCTTGCCGCCAAGCGCATGGCCGGTCCGGTCATCGCGGCGACGATGACGCGCATCGCCGCCTTCTCGCCGCTGCTGTTCTGGCCGGGCATCATCGGCGACTTCATGAAGTACATGCCGATCACGCTGATCGTCACGCTCTCGGCGTCGATGCTGTATGCGCTGGTCTTCGCACCGACGCTTGGGGCGATCTTCGCCAAGGCGCCTCAGCATCATGAGGATGGCAATCGCGACGGCTGGTACATGGCTGTCGTCAAGCAGGCGGTGCGTTTCCCCATCACCGTGATGGTGCTGACCGTGATGTTGCTGGTAGGCATCTTCGTTGGCTATTCGAAATATGGCGCCGGCGTCGAGTTCTTCCCGAGCGTGGAACCCGACTACGGCCTGCTCTACGTGCATGCCCGCGGCAACCTCTCACTGGCCGAAATGGACACAGCGACCAAGATCGCCGAAAACCGGCTGCTCGGCTGGCCGGGCCTGAAGTCGGTCTATACCCGCGTCGGCAAGTCCCAGGGCGGCGGCCAGGATGTGCCCGAGGATGTCGTCGGCGTCATCCAGTACGAATTCATCGACTGGCGCGAGCGCAAATCGGCGAACCAGATCCTGAACGACCTGCGCGGCGTCATGGCCGGCATTCCCGGCGTCGACGTCGAGGTCCGCGTGCCGGAAGCCGGCCCGCCGACCGGCAAGCCGATCCAGATCAGGCTTTCGGCCATCGATCCCAAGGGACTGGACGAGAAGGCGCGTGCGGTGGCGGCGCGCATTGCCAAGGTGCCCGGCGTCATCGACATTTCCGACGGACTGCCGCCGCCCGGCGTCGACTGGGCACTCGAGGTCGACCGCGCCAAGGCTGCCCAGTATGGCATCAGCCCGACCTCGGTCGGGACGGTGGTGCAGCTCGTTACCAACGGCCTGAAGCTGTCGGAATACCGGCCTGCCGGAGCCGACAAGGCGGTCGACATCCGGCTGCGCTTGCCGGAAGACCGGCGCACGCTGTCGACGCTCGACGAGCTCAGGGTGCAGACCTCGCAAGGATCGGTGCCGATCTCGAACTTCGTCGTCCGCAAGGCCAAGCCAAGCGTCGGCATCCTCAACCGCATCGACGGCGCCCGCACCGTGGTGGTGCAGGCCAACGTCACCGCCGGCACCCAGGTCGCCACCGTGCAGCAGGAGGTCACCCAGGCCGTCGCCGACATGAATCTCGGCAGCGGCATACGCTGGAAACTGGCCGGTTCGAATGAGGACAGCGCCGAAGCCAGTGCCTTCCTCAGCAAGGCCTTCGGCGCGGCGATCTTCCTGATCTTCCTGGTGCTTCTGGCGCAGTTCAACAAGTTTACCAGCGTCTGGCTCGTGCTGTCCTGCGTCGTCATGGCGACGATCGGCGTGTTCCTGGGACTGCTGATAACAGGCGAGACGTTTGGCATCGTCATGTCGGGCATCGGCGTCATCGCGCTGGCCGGCGTGGTGGTGAACAACAACATCGTGCTGATCGACACCTATGACCGGTTGCGCGAAGAAGGCTGGGACAAGATGGATGCAGTGCTGCAGACCTGCCGCGAGCGCGCGCGACCGGTGGTGCTGACGGCCGTGTCGGCCATTCTCGGCGTGCTGCCGATCGCCTTCGGCCTCGGGCTGGAAATCTTCCATCACGAGACGACGATCAACGCGCCGTCGACGCAATGGTGGATTTCGCTGTCCTCGGCGATCGTCTTCGGCCTGTCCTTCGCGACGGTGCTGACATTGGTGGTGACGCCGTCGATGCTGATGGTGTTCACCCGCGCCAAGGTCAAGCCAGGCGCACGGCGCGGCTTGATCAGCCGGCTGTTCCGGCGCGGCAAGGGCGAGATCTCGTCGGACGCGCCGGCAGCGGATGTCGACGCGGAACCCGCGATCGCCTTTCCAAAAGCCGCCGAGTAGGCAGGCTTCCCATCTGAACGGCAAAGGCCGCCCGGAACAACCGGGCGGCCTTTTGCATTGTTCTCCTGGGGTCATGCGAAAGTGTCGTCCTCGGCCAGACTCAATGCGAGGAATTTCTCATGCCGATCAGCACCCTTGTCATCGTCGTCCTGATCCTTGTCCTGGTCGGCGCGGTGCCGGCCTGGCCGCATTCGCGCTCCTGGGGTTATGGACCCTCTGGCATTGTCGGTGTGGCGCTGGTGGTGGTCCTGGTGTTGCTGCTGATGGGGCGGCTCTGAGCCGCCTTTCCGGTTCGTGGCGGGCATGGCCCGCCGGCTTGACTCAGGCAGCTTTCATGCCCTTCACAGTGGCGATGCCGATGTCTTCGAGGGCCTGGGCGACGGCCTGATCGAGCGGCGTGTGCGGGATTTCGCCGATGATGCCTTCCAGCCGCGTCGAGGCCAGTTGGTGCGGTTCGAAGCGCAGATAGGACATCGAGACGATCTCGCGCCACATCGCCACGAACGGGCTGCCGGCGCGCAGCACCCACCAGGGCATCGAAGTCATCTTGAGCGGCCGGCCAAGCGCCTTCTCGGCAGCGGCCTTGATCTCAAGATCGGTGACGGCATGGCCTGGAAAGTTCAGCGCCTCATAGGAGCCGAGCCTGTCGAGATTCCTGGCGAGCGCGACGAAGCCCACGGCGAAGTCCGGCAGATAGGCCCATTCATGCACCAGATCGACCGGACCGGGCGCGGTGTAGACGCCCTTGCTCATCTTGGCGGCGACGACCAGGTCGAACCAGGAGCCGCTGCCGGTGCCGCCGAAGAAGTCGCCGGCGCGCAAAAGAATGGTGCGGACGCGGCCAGCATCGGCCTCGCGGCGGAACAGCTCCTCCATGGCGCAGCGGATGCGGCCCTTTTCGGTGGTCGGATGGAACGGCGTGTCTTCCGTGATCACCGCCGGCATCGGCGAGCCGTAATTGTAGACGGTGCCGGGGAACAGATGCAGCGCGTTGTTGGCATGGCAGGCGGCCATGACGTTCTCGGCCATCGGCAGGCATTTGCCCCAGTCGGTGTAGATCGGGTTGAGGCCGTTGAAGATGATGTCGACGCCCTCGGTGGCACTTATCAGCGATTGACGATCCAGCGCATCGCCGGCAACCGCCGTGGCGCCATCGAGCTCTGCCGGCACCTTGCCGGTGCGGGTGACGGTGCGGACGTCGAAGCCGGCGTCGATGAAGGCCTTGGCAACCACGCGGCCGAGCCGGCCATTGGCGCCGAGAATTGCGATCTTGGTCATTTGAATTCTCCTGGTTGGTCGTTGCAGTCTGTATCGGTGTTTGCTGGGCGAATATGATTGCCTCACCGATGAATTGAAATTGACCATGGATGCAGTTTTGATATTCATTATTGAATGGCCGACATCGACTGGAACTTGATCAAGAGCTTCGTCACGGTCGCGGAAACCGGCAGTCTGTCGGCCGCCGCGCGCAAGCTGTCGGCCAGCCAGCCGACGCTTGGCCGTCATATCGGCGAGTTGGAGCAGGCGCTCGGTGTGACGCTGTTCAGGCGTGGGCGGAGCGGCTATGCGCTGACGGAAGCCGGCGCCACGCTGTTCGAGCGCGGCAAGGCGGTCAGCGAGCAGGCGAGTGCGTTTTCACGCCTGGCACTGGGCTCGGTCGAGGCGATCGAAGGCACGGTGCGCATCGCCGCCAGCGAAGTGGTGGCGGCTTATGTGCTGCCCGACATGACCGCACGGCTCGGCGTCGAGGAACCCGGCATCGAGGTGGAGATCGTTGCCTCGAACCAGGTCGAGAACCTGCTGCGCCGGGACGCCGACATCGCCATCCGCATGGTCAAGCCGGCGCAGAACGAACTGGTGGCACGCAAGGTCTGCGATATCGAGCTCTGCGCCTGCGCGGCCATTTCCTATCTCGACCGGCGCGGCCGCCCGGTCGGGCCGGCCGACCTCGTCGACCACCCCTTGATCGGCTTCGATCGCAGCGACGAGATGATCCGGGGCTTCACGCAATTCGGTATCCCTGTCACCCGAAGCAGTTTCCGCTTCAGGGCCGATAATCAGGTCGTGCTGTGGGAGGCGGTGAGGGCGGGAAACGGTATTGGCCTTGGCCAGGAGCCGCTGGCCGATCGCGACCCGCTGGTGGAGAAGGTGCTGCCCGGCCTGCCGCTGCCAAGCCTGCCGGTATGGCTGGCCATGCATCGCGATGTGCGCAGCAGCGTGCGCATCCGCCGCGTGGCGGATTTTCTCCACGAGGAGCTGAAGCGCTATTCGGCGGGCACGGGGGCGAATTCGGCGCGGTGAGCGAGGCCCGCCATCAGCAGGACGACGATCAGCAGCACCGACATGGCGATGAAGATCGGCCCGAAGCTGGAATGCTCGGCGACGAAACCGATCGCCGACGGCGCCACCAGGATGCCGGAATAGCCCATGGTCGTGACGACGCTCATGCCGGTGCCGGATGACATGCCTTCCTGATTGCCGCCGGCCGAGAAGATGATCGGCACCATGTTGGCGATGCCGAAGCCGCACGTGGCAAAAGCCGCGATGGCGAACCAGGGCGAAGGCGACAGGCCGGCGACCAGCATGCCGGTGGCGGCGACAACAGCCGAGCCGCGCAGCGTCGTCACCGCGCCGAAGCGGTTGCGCACGCCATCGCCGAAGAAGCGCATGATCGCCATGACGCCGGAAAAGGCGGCGTAGGCAAGACCGGCGATGGCAAGGTCGGCGCCGAGTTCTTGTCGCAGATACAGCGCCGCCCAATCGAGCACCGCGCCTTCGGAGACCATCGTCAGCAGGGCCATCAGGCCGATCAGGTAAACCAGCGGGTTTGCCGGCAGCGCGAATTTATGATGCTCGGCCGCCTGCGGCTTGTCCTCGGCCACGAGATAGCCGACGGCCATCGCGATCGCCGCGAAGGCAAGCACGGTCACGACCGCGGCATGGGCGAGGTGGCCATAGTGCTGGATGGCAAAGCCGCCGAGGCCGCCGCCGGCGAAACCGCCAAGGCTCCAGAAGCCGTGCGAGGAGGACATGATGGCGCGGGACATTTTTCGCTCCACCACCACCGCATTGGCATTCATGGCGACATCCATGCCGCCGATCGAGCCGCCGAAAATGAACATGGCGATGGCCGCCAGCGGCAGGTTGGGCGCCAGCGCCACGACCAGCAGGCCGAGGCTGCCGCACAGGCCGAACCAGCGCAGCACGGTGCGCGAGCCATGTTTCGAGATCAGGTGGCCGCACCAGGTCATGGCGGTGACCGCGCCGGCGCCGAACAAAAGGATCAGCAGACCAAGCGTGAATTTCGAAATGTCGAGCCGCGTGAGGAACACCGGGATCTGCGGCGCCCAACTGCCGGTCAGGAAGCCATTGGCGAGGAAAATGGCCGCCACGGCCCATCGCCCGCGAATGGCAGTCTGCATGGCGTGTTGCGCATCCACGGCTCGAATCCGGTCAAGAAATGGCTTTGCGCGGCAAATTAGATCGATTCAATTTTCAGTCAAGCGCTCATTGCTGAAAGTTCTGGGCCAAGCAGAGGGCCAGCTAGCCCACGTTTTCGTGGGGTGCCGCTGCGCATGGCCTGCCATCAAGGAAGGCCGGCATCCATGCCTTCTTGAGACCAGCGGCCAGATGAGAGATGATCCATTCTGCGCCGCCAACGGTGCGCGCCGCCCGGCCCTGCCCAAGCACGGCGATCAAGCGTGCACCACCATTTGAAGACTTAAAGGAGTATCGATTGCCGTCAACACGGACACCAAAAGACACATTCCTCGCATTGGTGCGCGGGATTTGCGAAGCAAGCCCAGATCTGCCGGAATTGTATGCGGAGAACACGTCGGTCGTGCACCCATTCGATCCATTGAAACGACCTGAGCTTGTCGGCCGCGAAGCACTTCGGCGACATTTTGGGGCAATGAAGGGCACCCCGACGATTAGATTGGAGCCGACGAACATTCATGTCCATGAGACTGCCGATCCGGAGGTCATCGTGGCTGAATTTAGCTATGCGGGGCACGTGATCGAAAGCGGCGAGGCTGTTTCCTATCCCTGTATCTTCGTCGTGCGCGTGCGAAATGGGGAGATTGTAGAATCGCGAGACTACGTCGATCACGTTGGATCGGCCGAAGCCCGTGGTATGCTAAGCGATCTTATGGAGAAGATCAGGCAAAAACGCCTGACCAGTTCTGCCAATGCCGGCTAGACCAGTCAATTCTTGACGCCAGCCGTGTCCTAGTGATCTTTCGGCCGCCTGGCCTCGAATTCGGCTTTCTTGGCGTCCGATGCTTCGGTCTGGTTGAGAGCCTGCCACTCGGCATAAGGCATGCCGTAGACGATCTCGCGCGACTGATCCTTGGAGAGATCGACGCCCTCGGCATTAGCCGCCTCGCGATACCAGTTCGACAGGCAGTTGCGGCAGAAGCCGGCGAGGTTCATCAGGTCGATGTTCTGGACGTCGCTGCGTTCCCTGAGATGCGCGACCAGCCGGCGAAAGGCGGCGGCTTCGAAATCGCGCTTCTGCTCTTCGCTGAGTTCGGTCATCGGAACCTCCGTCATAGTGGCCCGGTGCGCGAGCCGAATATTTTTACCGCATGTATATCGGGACGGCGGTCGATCGCGTCAACGATTGGCGCCAGGCGCCCGGCCCAGGCAAGGGCGCCCTGCTGGTCCGCTATCAGGTCTTGGCGGATCTCGATCAACGCGTGGGCGTAGCCATTGACGATGGCGTGCCTGAACATGGTGTCGCCACGCAGTGCACCGTCATAGGGCTCGTTGTCGCCGACGATCAGGTTCTTGTCCTGCGCCAGCATGTCGATCAGCGGCCGCGCCACGCGGTCGTCCAGATCCCACAGGATGCCGACATGCCAGGGACGTTGCCTGCCTTGCATCACCGGCGTGAAGGAATGCACGGAGAAGATGAAGGGCGCCCGGCCGGATGCCTGCGCGACCGAGGCGATCATGGCGCCGACGGCGTCGTGGTAGGGTCGGTAGAAGCGGTCGAGCCGCCTTTCGCGCTCTTCCGGCGCGATGGGATAGTTTCCCGGCACCACCGTGCCGTCATAGAGCTGGCGGATGAGCGTCGGATCGTCCTCGCCGCGATTGGGATCGATCAACAGCCGCGAAAAATTGGCGATGACCGCCGGCGCGTCGAGCAAACCGGCGAGTTCGCGCGTCACCGCCTCGACCCCGATGTCATAGGCGATATGGCGCTCGAATTCCGCAGCGGGCAGGCCGAGGCTGCCATAGTCGTCGGGCAGGTCGCGGCGGGCATGATCGGCGAGAAGCACGATGCCCCGCTTGCGGTCGCCCTCGACAATATCGAAAGGCGCGAAAACTGTGGATCGGGTCATTGGCGGGAAATGGTCTGTTCGCTGGCTTCCGGGGAGGGTGCTATCGTCATTCCACGAAGACGACGCGTGCGCAATGCCGTTGTTTGGCCAAGGTTTCCCGGGAAATCTGGCAAGGGGCGACGGATAGTGCGCCGGGAGCCTTCCTAAATCGATTGGAATTGGTCAAAACGGCGCGTTGACATGCGCCCGGACTTTTCCGAAAAGGGGCGCAGAGAGATGCTGATGTGGTTCTTGAGGGGTTTTCGGATGGGTTCCGCCGGCAGGCAGCGCATGCGCTCTGCCTTTGCCATGCCGTTCCTGACCGTGGCCGTCGGCCTGTCGGCGATAGTCATGGCCTCGCCGGCGCGCGCCGATTTCCGCGTCTGCAACGCCACACAGAACTTGGTCGGCGTCGGCATCGGCTATCGTGCCAAGGCCGGCTGGATCACCGAGGGCTGGTGGCACATCGAAGGATCGAGCTGCAAGACGTTGATCGAAGGGCCGCTGTCATCAAGGTTTTACTATCTTTATGCAGAAGACGCCGAGCGCGGTGGACGCTGGGACGGCCCGATCAACATGTGCGTGGCTGAAAAAGAGTTCAAGATCGCCGGCGTAAACGACTGCGTCGCCCGGGGCTTCCAGCGCGCCGGATTTCAGGAATATGACACGGGCGAACAGGCAAGCTGGATGGTCCAGCTGACCGATGAGCCCGCAACGGGAGGCGCACCAGCCGCCCCGGGAACAAATAGTCAATGAGACGCAGCCGCAAGGTCAAGATCCTAGCCACAATCGGTCCGGCCTCCTCCTCCGAGGAGATGCTGCAGAAGCTGTTCGAAGCGGGCGCCGATGTGTTCCGCATCAACATGAGCCATACCGACCACGAACTGATGCGCACGCTGGTCGGGCGCATCCGCGCCGTCGAGGAAAAGGTCGGCCGGCCGATCGGCATCCTCGCCGACCTGCAAGGCCCCAAGCTGCGCGTCGGCAAGTTCGCCAATGGCAAGGAGGTGCTGACGCCAGGCCAGACCTTCACGCTCGACGACAATCCCGAGCCCGGCACGTCGAGCAGGGTCTATCTGCCGCATCCGGAAATCCTGAGTTCGGTCGAGCCCGGTCACCGTCTTTTGATCGACGACGGCAAGCTCGAGCTGAAGGCGGTGAAGAGCGATGGCAAGTCGATCGTCTGCACGGTCGTCGCCGGCACCACGATTTCCGACAAGAAGGGCGTCAGCCTGCCCGATACCGACCTGCCGGTCGGCGCTCTGACCGAAAAGGACCGCAAGGATCTCGACGCGGTGCTCGCCACGGGCGTCGACTGGATCGCGCTGTCCTTCGTGCAGCGCCCCGAGGATCTGGCCGAGGCGCGCAAGATCGCGCGGGGCCGGGCGCTGATCATGGCCAAGATCGAAAAGCCGCAGGCCGTCGCCCGCTTGGCCGAGATCATCGAACTGTCCGACGCGCTGATGGTCGCCCGTGGCGATCTCGGCGTCGAAATGCCGCTGGAAGCCGTTCCCGGCATCCAGAAGCAGATCACGCGCGCCGCGCGCCGCGCCGGCAAGCCGGTGGTGGTCGCCACGCAAATGCTGGAATCGATGATCACCGCCCCGGTGCCGACCCGCGCCGAAGTCTCCGACGTCTCGATCGCCGTCTTCGAGGGCGCCGACGCCATCATGCTGTCGGCGGAATCGGCGGCGGGTGCCTATCCCGTCGAAGCCGTGGCGATGATGGACCGCATCGCCACCAAGGTCGAAACCGATCCGACCTATGCCGGCATCATCAACGCCCAGCGCTCCGAGCCGGAAGCGACCGGAGCCGACGCGATCTCGCTGGCTGCCCGCGAAATCGCCGAGACTCTGAAACTGTCGGCGATCATCACCTACACGGCGTCCGGCACCACCGGGCTGCGCGCCGCGCGCGAACGGCCACAGGTGCCGATCATCGCTCTGTCGCCGATCCTCAACACCGCACGGCGGCTGTCGCTTCTGTGGGGCACGCACTGTGTCGTTTCGCCCGATGCCACCGATCTCGACGACATGGTCAACCGCGCCTGCCGCATTGCGCTGGAAGAAGAGTTCGGCAAGCCGGGCGACCGCGTCATCATCACGGCCGGTGTGCCGCTGAGGACGCCCGGCTCGACCAACATGCTGCGCATTGCCTATGTCGGGTCGGAAAAGCAGGGCAGCCGGTAAGCAGCTGATTTCGTGACTGAAGAGGCGTGTCGCGCGGATTCGTGCGGTTCGCCGTGGCTGGAATACAAAGGCGCGGGGCAATGGTCCCAGCCTTCATCTAGCCTCTGGCCGTCGCGATCCCGAGCGCTCTTGCCGCGGCTTCCGCGTGGTCCATGCGCTGGAGAAAGCCACGCGCACGGAAAACTGCGTCATACAGATACTGATCCGGGCCCAGCATCTTTCGCCGGTTCAATTCAGTCGTGTCGAGCAGGTCGAAATCGACCTTCTCGATCGTGCAGTGCCAGCCGGCACTGTGGGAGGTCCAGCCCTTTCGATGGTGCTCCAACAGGCGCTCTCGGTTGGAATAACCGTGGTAGTCGAAAGCGATGACGCCGTTCGTTACATAGATATGGTTTCCCGAAAAGCCCTCGGCCGGGATGATCCGCTCCGCAAAAAATCCTGCAAGCGGGGGATGCTCGAGGAAAGTGCCTGCAAGAATGTGGCATGCGCCGTAGCCGAAAAATATCCGGTCCGGCAGAGCCCATCGCCTTTCCGGGTTTTTCTTGATGCCGTGCTTGAGGACGTACATGTCAGGTCGGCGCGAGTTCGGCCTGGGGCTCCTTGATGTCGGCGCATTTGCCCACACCATAGGCATCGTCGGCGATCCGCGCTTCCACCGTTCTGGCCATCGCTTCCAGGTCGACATCCCTGCCGGCGACCTTTTCGATGGCGCCGGCGACGAGGTCCGGGGCGATCCAGTCCGGCTTGTGGCCGAGATTGTGCACCCAGACGAGCTCCGCGCCCGGGATATCGCGCGCCAGGCCTACGGAATGGATATGGGCGTAGACGACCTTGTCGCGGTCGCCCGAAATGACCACGGTCGGCGCGGTGATATCCTTGTAGTGCGGCGCGGCGCCAAGCGTGTAGCGATAGAGGCCGGCGACATCGGTGGCGTTGGCGCGAAAGACCGACGGCCGCAACACCAGCGGGATCCCTGCCGTGCCGAGATAGTCGTCCGGCACCTTGTTGGGCGAGAACACGCAGGTCGTTGCATCGGCCATCTGAAACGTGCCGGCAGGATAGGCGAGCGTTTCGGAGAAGAGCCGGCCGACCACCGGAACGGTGGTCAGATCGTAGTACCAGGACGTCGTCCCGCCCGGCCAGGGATGGGTCGCCGGCGCCAGGAAGACGAGACCGAGCGTCTTGTCTGCATGCTCGCGGCCGAAAGCCGCCGTCACCACGCCACCGAAGGAATGGCCGACAACGATCGCCTTCCTGATGCCGAGGCGGTCCATCAAGGCAGCGAGGGTCTTGGCCTGTGCTGATGGATCCTCATTGTTGCCTAACCCGCGCCCCGACCAGCCGTGGCCCGGCCGGTCGAAGAACAGCATTTCGGCGCGGCCTTCGAGCAGCGGCCTGAGCGGCAGCATCTGATCCCCGAGATTGGCGCTGGCGCCATGGATGAAGACGATCGGCGGCAGCTCCGCATTGGCGGGTGCCGGAATGTGGACATAGTGGATGCGGGCGCCGCCGATGTCGGCGAATTCGCCAATGGGTGGATTGCGGCGTTCGATCAGCCACGAGCCGACGCGGGTCACGCCGACCAGGGTAAAGACGAGCGCGAGAAGGAAGGCGAACGCGGCGTAGATCAGGTTCATGCCGGAGATACGGGGGTGGGTTGGGATAAGTTTGGGTAGGGCAGTAGGGCAGTAGGGCAGTAGGGCAGTAGGGCAGTAGGGCAGTAGGGCAGTAGGGTGAGTGTTCCGCGGTCCCCCTACTGCCCTATTCCCTTACTCCCTTCAGAGTATCAAATTCCTTCGCCGGCAAGCTCTTCGGAAAGTGTCGCGACCTGGTCCTGGGCGCTGCGCATCATCGGATATATGGCGAGCACCTTCTGCCAGGCCTCGAGCGCCGACTGCTTGTGGCCGGTCAGGGCCATGATCTGCGCCAGGCCCGACAGCGCGCCGAAATGGCGCGGCTCGAGCTGTAGCGTGTGGTCGATGTCGGACATCGACTTGCCGTAGTTCTTCATCATGAAATGCACGGTGGCGCGCCGGTTCCAGCCTTCGGCATAGGTCGGCTGCAAGGTCACCACCTGATCAAGCAAATCGAGCGCGACGTCGAATTTCTGATTGTCCATCGCCTTTTGCGACCACAGCATCATCAGGTCGATCGAGGCGCTGCCGGACTGGAACCATTCGCCCCAGATGTTGCCGGCGATGCGTTCGGCCGCCTTTTCGTTGCGTTCGCGCTTGAGGTCGGAAAACAGCTTGTCGAGCCGGGCCTGTTTCGTCATTGGCGCGGCGGGAGCCTCCGGGGCAGCCGGTGCTGCCGGCTGATCATCCGCGGCCCTGGCCGGCAAGCCTGTGGCGCCGGAAACAAGCAGGGCTGTCAAAAATGCAAAAAGAATCCGCATCGCCCGATCCTAGTCCCGGGCGGCGGAACAGCAAAGTGATTTTAGCGTGAGAAGGTCGGCAGGCCGACAAGCATCAAGGGGCGGAGGCGAAAAGCCTCCGACCGAAAGCTCAACCCTGGCGCGCCTTGTAGCGCGGGGCGGTCTTGTTGATGATGTAAACGCGGCCCTTGCGGCGAACCAGCTGGTTGTCGCGGTGACGCGCCTTCAGCGCCTTGAGCGAATTCTTGATCTTCATGGTCTTGCCTGTCGGTGTGGACCCGGTTCCGGGTCGAAATTTTAAGGCGCGCCAGAAGACGCGCCTTTTCAACGGTGGGTGGCTCATAAACGAGGAGCCTTGCCCATGTCAACCGCAAGCATGCTCCGCACCCGCATATCATCAAATATCCGCCATGTCGGCCCCTTGGCATTGCACGGTTCTAAGCAGGCTGGGATGATGCGGTATATTTGAGGTGATTTGGGGACGATCATGCGCCGAATATTGCTGTCCGCCTGCCTTGTCGTCCTTGCGGGAACGTCGATCGTACGCGCACAGGAATGCGACCGCTCCGACGACAGCCAGCAGATGATGAACATCTGCGCCGGCGAGGATTACCAGGCCGCCGACGCCAAGCTCAATGCGGCCTATAAGGACCTGATCAGCTCCGATGATGCCGACGGCAAGAGATTGCTGCAGGTGGCGCAACGCGCCTGGATCACCTTCCGCGATGCCGAGTGCGCGCATAGCACCGCCGCCAGCGCGGGCGGCTCCATCCACGCGATGGAGGTCTCGCAGTGCCTGACCAGGCTGACCAATGACCGCATCAAGCAACTCGCCGCCTCGGCCAATTGCCAGGAAGGCGATGCGAGTTGCGCCAGTCCCAACCAGGACAGCGACGAGGTGCAATAGGGTCGCTTCTGGCTATTAAACGCGGCGGCTGATGCGGGTGAAATGGCCCATCTTGCGGCCAGGGCGCGCCTCCGCCTTGCCATAGAGATGCAGCATCAGATCGGGCTCGGCGAGCAGGGCCGGCACGCGCAGCACGTCGTCGCCGATCAGGTTCTCCATCACGCAATCAGAGTGGCGGCCAGGGTTGCCCAGCGGCAAGCCAGCAACCGCGCGGATATGCTGCTCGAACTGCGAAACGATGCAGGCGGCCTCGGTCCAATGGCCGGAATTGTGGACGCGCGGCGCAATCTCGTTGGCCAGCAGCGAACCGTCGGAAAGCACGAAGAACTCGACACCGATGACGCCGACATAATCGAGCGCCGACAGGATTTTTGCCGCAGCCGTTCGTGCCGCTTCAGCCGTTTCAAGTTTGACGCCCGCCGGCAGGGTCGAGGTGTGGAGAATGCCGTGGCGGTGGACATTCTCGGCCGGGTCGTAGGCGGCCACGGCGCCATCCAAGCCGCGCGCTGCAATCACCGAGATCTCGCGCTCGAAGGGGACAAAGCTTTCCAGGATCAGCGGCACATTGCCCATCGCCTCGCAAGTGCCGGCGAAGCCGCCCGCTTCCATGTTGCGAAAGACGCGCTGGCCCTTGCCGTCATAGCCCATGCGCCGCGTCTTCAGGATGCCGCTGCCGCCGAATCTCTTCAGCGCCGCTGTCAGTTCCGCGTCCGTGTCGACCGGACAAAAATCGGCGGTGGCAATGCCGATGCCATTGAGG
This sequence comes from Mesorhizobium japonicum MAFF 303099, assembly GCF_000009625.1. Classification (NCBI taxonomy): domain Bacteria; kingdom Pseudomonadati; phylum Pseudomonadota; class Alphaproteobacteria; order Hyphomicrobiales; family Phyllobacteriaceae; genus Mesorhizobium; species Mesorhizobium japonicum. The sequence continues at coordinate 3,058,523 of NC_002678.2, read as the reverse complement.
AATGTTTTTTCGCTCACCCGGTCCTGCGCCACGTCGAGCGCGCGCGCCGGCGGGTAGACTGCAACCTCGGCGGCAAGCGCTTCTGCGGCGGCAACGGGAACATTCTCGAACTCGTAGGTGACGACGGTACTTGCCGCCGCCAGTTCAGCAAGGGCGGCCGGGTCGTCATAGGCTGATGTAATCTGCCGGTTGGCGACTTGTGCCGCCGGACAATCCGGCTGCGGCTCCAGCACGATGGTGCGATAACCGAGGCGGGCGGCGGCCATTGCCAGCATGCGGCCGAGCTGGCCGCCGCCGATAATGCCGATGGTCGATCCGGCGGGCAGGCTCACGGCGTGTCCGTCGGTTCGTCGGCGACCTTGGCGGTCTGCGAGGCGCGCCAGGCGTCGAGGCGCTGGGCAAGCTTGTCGTCGTTGAGCGCCAGCACGGCGGCTGCCAACAGGGCCGCATTGGCCGCACCCGCCTTGCCGATGGCCAATGTCCCGACAGGAATGCCGGCTGGCATCTGGACGATGGAGAGCAGCGAATCCTGCCCCGACAGCGCCTTCGATTCCACCGGCACGCCGAACACCGGCAGCGGCGTCATCGCCGCCGTCATGCCGGGCAGGTGCGCGGCACCGCCGGCGCCGGCGATGATCACCTTGTAGCCGGCGGCCTTTGCGCCCTTGGCGAATTCATAGAGCCGGTCGGGCGTGCGATGCGCCGAGATGATCAGCCGTTTGTGCGGGACGCCCAGCGCCTCCAGCGTTTCGGCCGCCTGGCGCATCGTCGCCCAGTCGGACTGGCTGCCCATGATGATGGCGACGTCGGCGCGTTGATCGTTCAAGCTTGTTGCTCCCCGGCGACAAAGGCGCGCCTTAGCGGAATTCGCGCGGGGCCGCAAGGATATGCGGGCATCGGCGGCAACCGACGGCCACAATCCAGCCTAAACCGCCGCTTTGCGGAAGCGGGCGACGAAGTCGTCGAGTTCGGGCCGTTCCATGTCCGAGATCGCCCAGTAGGAGAAGGCGCCGTCGCTCCAGTGCACCATCGAGAAGCCGCCGGACGAAAGGTCGTCGGGCTGGGTGGCCTTGCCGCCTTGCTGCGGTTCGGCGACCAGCGTGATCAGATGCTCGCGGTGGCGGTAGACCAGGGCTGGCACCGGCCGGCCGGATATCACCTCGACGCGGCCGCCGATCAGCGCGTAGCCGTCCTGGGCAAGGTCTGGCGCCGGCGGCGAGACGCCAATGCGGGCGTCGAGCCAGGGCTTGACCGTATGGCGGTCGGACGAGACGATGTCGATCGGGCTCGCGGCAAGCAAGCTGCGGCGATGGCCGCTGGCGACCGCGGCGGCAAAGCCGTCCTCGACACCGCTCTGCATCACCCATTGCGTCGCCCCGCTGGCCAACACGGCGCTGATCATGATCGAAGCGGCCATGGCGCGCCAGTCGAACGAGCCGAAACGGCGCGCTCTCGGTGATGGCCGCGCCTGGGAAGGACGTGTCCCGGCTTCCCGTCTCTGGCCGCCGCCAGCGCCGGCAATCAACCCCGGCAGCGTCGACGGCGTACCCCGTTGCGGCTCCGCCTCGACCGGCGCCTGCTGTTCGGGGCCGGCCATGCCGATCGACGCGATCCGGGCCCGAAACGCGTCGCTGACATCGGGGCGCGGCAAGCGGCTGACAGCGCCTTGCAAGGCGACAATGCGGGCATGCTCTGCGGCAAGCCTGGGGTCGGCGGCGATGCGACGCTCCACGGCAAGAGCGGCCGCCGCATCAAGCTCGCCATCAACAAGGGCATGGATCATCAGTCTGATACCTTCGGGATCGTTGGGCAGTCCGTCGTCGTGTGTCATGACGTTCTCCCCAATTCAGTCGCAAGCAGGCCACGGGCGCGGGCCAGCCTGGACATCACCGTGCCGATCGGCACGGCAAGCATGGCCGATATCTCGCGATAGCTGAGGCCGTTGATATCGCGTAGCACCAGCGTCTCGCGAAATGGCTGCGGCAGGGCCGCGATCGCCGCCTCCAGTGCCGCCGTATCGGCTTTGGCGATCAGGCTCGCCTCCGGGCCGTCCTCGTCGGGCATGCTGGTGCCGTGCGCCGCCGCCATGTCGTCGAGATCGCCGAGATCGCCGACGGCCATCATGGCGCGCGGCCGGTTGCGCGCCATCCAGGTATAGGAGGTGTTGCGAACGATGGTCAGCAACCAAGCTCGGGCGTTGCCGCCGGCGTAGCCTGATATGCCGGCATGCGCCTTGATGCAGGCGTCCTGCACCACATCCTCGGCATCGGCGGCATTGCCGGTCAGCCAGCGGGCCAGCGCCAGCGCGTCGCCGAGATGCGGCAGCACCACTTCGTTGAAGCGTTCTGCCAGGGCCCTCTCGCTCAAAGCGGCACCATGATCCGATACTCCAGGCCGTGCCGCCTCAAGATGCGACGGCGACCTTGCCCTGCTCGCAGGGGCAAAGCCCCCGGAAGCAGGCAGAGCCGCCTGCCTTGCCGAAACTGAATTCATCTGCGTCACCGGTGTCAAGCGCCACAAAGGAGAGCCTGACGATCATCATGCTTGCCAGCGCATCGCCACGGCTGCCGCCGTGTTCGTTGTCCCTGCAATGATGGGGCATGCCGGTCTCCTCAACGCCAGTGGTGGCGTATGCCGAAGAGACTTGCAGCCGCGCCGATTTATTCCCGCTTGCATCGCTTTCGCAGATCACGGAGTCGTGATCTGCGGTGTCTCGCGCCCAGGCGAAGATAGAGCGAACAATCCTCTGGCGATCAAGGGAGGCGCATATGTTGCGAGAAATGCGAGAACTGATTGAGTTCTTCATCCCGCATGTCCGCGATACCGAGACCTTGGAACGCCTGCTCCGAATGATCGACGACCGTGGCTCCTGGCCGAAGGCGCATCATCTTTTTGATCATGTCAGGCACAAGACGATACGTGCACATCGCGGGCACGAGATTCAGGCCGAAGCGCAATTCATGTTTGAAGAGGCCTGCGCCAAAACGCTGTTCAATCTTACCCACAGCACCGCACCATTCGATTCCGACTCATCATACTGGATCGTGCCGAACGCGCTGACCTGTGCACAGAAACTTGGGCTGGATCCGATGGATGTCGTCAGGATTGTTGCCGGGACCGACTGACATGCATCGCCATCCGGCGGCGAGATGCTCTGGCGAGACCTAACCTTGCTTGGCGCGTTTAATCCGGCCACTTCAAGACGCCGGACGAATCCTTGCGGGCGGCCTTCATCGCATCGGCGGGGCGGTCCTTCGCCGTCAGCACGGCACGCAGCCGCTCGGCGACGATTTCGGCCTCTCCGGGATGGAGATTGCAGGGATCGAGGAAGAAGTGGCCGCGCTCGACCTCGTGGTTGCGCACGATGATGGGCGGCGAGCCGGCAGCCAGCGCCGAGGCGAGGCCGGCAGCGGTGAAGCGGCTTTCCGGCGACACGAAGATCTGCAGCCGGTCGAGCGGATTGGCAGTCGGGTCCGGGATGATCTTGGCAAGGATGCCCGGCAGTCCCTGCAAGGCGTCCTTCCACAGGTTGAGCGCTGCCTCCTCACGACGGCGGATGCCGGCATGGTCGCGCTTCTCCCAGGCTTCCAGCGCCGCCATGGTGCCGGCGATGCTTTCCTTGCCGACCTTCATGGCGCGCGCCACGCCGCGGTTCTGCAGATAGGCGGCCCGCACCAGATCCTTGCGGCCGGTGACGATGCCACTGGTCGGCCCGCTCAGGAATTTGTGACCGCTGTAGATGACGACATCGGCGCCGCGCGCCAGAAAACCGCGCAGATCATATTCGGACGCGGCATCGACGATCACCGGCACGCCCTTGGCGTGGCAGATCTCGCAGAATTCCTCCAGCGACAGCATGCCGTACTGCACGGTGTGGTGGGCGACCACGTAGAGGCCGGCCGCCGTGCGCTCGTTGATCGCTTCGCGCACATGGTAGTCCTGGGTGACGCTGACCGTGCCGGCGGGCACCACTTTGGCGCCGGCGACACGGATCGACTGGTCGATCGGGGCGCCGTAATTGACGATGTGGCCAAGTTGGATAACGACCTCCGATTTGAGGTCGCCTGTGTCGTCAGGCAGGCGCTCAATGGCGAGTAGGCTGGTTCCCGTCATCGCTCCGGCGATCGCCATGGTGATGCCGCTGGCGCAGCAGGCGGTGATGAAGCCGGCCTCTCCGCCGGTGAGGCGCGCTACCACCGTGCTCGCGGCGCGCTGCAGATCATCCATCTCCACCCATTGCGAGGCGATTTCCGCCATGGCGCTGATCGCCTCCGGGACGATGATCGATGCGCCGAGCGCGGTCATGGTGCCGGAGACGTTGATGATAGGCCGCAAACCCAGCCGTTCGCGAATGGTGGTGTTGGAACCGGTGTCGGAATAGGTTTTCATGTGAGCGGATCCCGTGAGCGGCAGGTCATGCGGCGATCTCGACGACCGCCTCGATTTCAACAGTGATGTTTCCAGGCAGCGAGCCGACGCCGATCGCCGAACGGGCATGGCCGCCGATCTTGTCGAAGACATCGGCGAACAGGTCCGAACAGCCATTGACCACTTTCGGGTGGTCGCTGAAGGTCGGCGTCGCGTTGACGAAGCCGAGCAGCTTGACGACGCGCACGATGCGGCCGAGATCGCCAGCGGCGGCATGCATGACGGCCAGCAGATTAAGCCCGGTCAGGCGCGCATGCTCATAGGCCTGTTCGACGGTGACGTCCTCGCCGACTTTGCCGGTGCAGAGCGTGCCGTCGGCACGCAGCGGCCCCTGGCCGGACAGGAAGATCAATCGTCCGCTCTCAGCATGGGTGACGAAATTGGCGATGGGCGTCGGCGGCTCGGGCAGCGTCAGGCCGAGTTCGGCGAGCCGGATGTAAGGCGTCATGGAAGCAGGCTCCTTGGGACGGCACGGGCCGTCCAATGTCAGAAATGCGAGGCGCGGAAGCGCGCCAGGAAGGTTCGGAGGCGCTCATTGCTGGTTTCCGCCGCCAGGATCTCCTTGGGCGGGCCGACGGCGCTGACGCAGCCATCGGCCATGAAGACGATGCGGCTCGAAGCGTCGCGGGCGAAGGCCATTTCGTGCGTCACCATCAGCATGGTCATGCCGTCCTCGGCGAGGCTGCGCACCACGGCCAGCACCTCGCCGACCAGCTCAGGGTCGAGCGCCGAGGTGATCTCGTCGAGCAAAAGGATTTTCGGCTCCATGGCCACGGCGCGCGCGATGCCGACGCGCTGCTGCTGGCCGCCGGAGAGCTCGGCCGGCAGGCTGTCGGCCTTGTGGGCGAGGCCGACGCGGCCGAGCCAATGTTCGGCGATCTGGCGCGCCTCGGCCTGACCCTTTCCCCGCACCTTGGTGAGCCCGAGCATGATGTTGCCGGCCGCCGTGAGATGCGGAAACAGGTTGAAGCTCTGGAACACCATGCCGGTCTCGGCGCGCATCGCGGCCAAGTCGCGTTCGCTGCGGCGCTGGCGCGTTCCGGCCTCGCGATAGCCGACCTCCTTGCCGTCGATGCGGATCGAGCCTGAGTCATAGCTTTCGAGGAAGTTGACGCAGCGCAGCAGCGTGGTCTTGCCGCTGCCCGAGGGGCCGATGACAGTCACCACCTCCCCGCGTTTCACCTGAAGGCTGACAGAACGCAGCACCTCGACGGTGCCGAAAGCCTTGGAGACATCGCGCACGTCGAGCAGCGCGGGACTGGCGTTTGTGGCGTCGGACATCGTGCTATTCCCGAATGAAGGCAAAGCGCCGCTCGAGCCGCCGGCTGGCGAGCGAAAGCGCGTAATTGACCGCGAAATAGATGAGCGCGCCGAGGATATAGAGCGGCATCGCCTCATAGGTGCGGCCGATGACCTGGTTGATGGCCTGCATCAGATCGGTGATGCCGAGCAACGAGACCAGCGCACTGCCCTTGACGGCGTCGGTGACGCCGTTGATCCAGGGCGGCAGGAAGCGCCTGAAGGCCTGCGGGAAGATGACGAAGGTGAGCCGCTGTCGAAAGGTCAGCCCGATCGCCATTGCCGCCTCGGACTGGCCTTTCGGGATCGAGGCGACCGCGCCCCTGAGATATTCGATCACCTGCGCCGTCTTGAACAGGGTGAGCGCCAGCACGGCGGCCCAGAAGGAGGGCAGATGCAGCCCGATCGCCGGCAGGCCGTAATAGACGAAGAACATCAGCACCAGGATCGGAATGCCGCGGATGGTGTCGGAGAAGATGCGCACCGCCCAGCGCAGCGGGGCGGGGCCATAGACCAGGCCAACGCCAAGCAAGACGCCGGCGACGAGCGACAGGGTGACGACCAGGAGCGACACCCAAAGGGTCACGGCGAAGCCTTTGGCGAGGAAGGGCAGGGCGTAGAGGATCTGGCTCGCCATGTCAGCGCGCCGCCCTGAACCGACGCTCGACCAGCCTGAGCCCGAAAAGCAGGATGTAGCCGGTCAACAGATACATCGCCGTCGTCACCAGATAGACCTCCACGATGCGGAAAGTGTTGAAGTTGATCCACTGGGCGCCGAAGGTGAGTTCCGGCACCGAGATGACCGAGGCGATCGAGGTGTCCTTGAACAGCGAGATGAAGGTGTTGGACAGCGCCGGCAGCGTGATGCGCAGCATGGTCGGCAGGCGCACATGGATGAGCCTTTGCCATGGCGTCAGGCCGATCGCCTTGCCGGCATCGAGTTGGCCGCGCGGGACGGCTTCGAGGCCCGAGCGAAACACCTCGACCAGATAGGCGCCGCTATAGACCGACAGCGTCAGGACGAACGAGGTCGGCGCGCTGTAGGCCAGGTCGACCACGGTCGGCACGCCGTAGAAGACGAGATAGACGAGCAGGATCAGCGGCACGTTGCGGATGAATTCGACATAGGCGGCGATGATCGCCCGCACGACGCGCCCGGCCGAGACGTACCAGACCGCGAGCACCAGGCCGATGACGGTGCCGATGGCGATCGAGATCACCGCAAGCTCGAGGCTGAGCAGCAGGCCGCCCCACAGCTTGTCGAAATGCCGCCAGATCAGGTTGAAATTCAGGGCATAGCCCATGCTTGCGCCTTTGTGCGAAGGGCGTCGAGTGGATTGCGGAAGGGCTGGACCGCCCTTCCGCAATCCGGATCAGATGACCGGGAAGCCGGGGTGGCGTGCCGGCGGCTCCTGGCCGAAATAATCCTTGAAGGCAGCATCGTAGAGCGCCGATTCATGGCCGAACATGGCGATGGTGAAGGTCTGGTTGACGAAGGTCAGCCAGTCGAGATCGCCTTGCCGCAAGGCAGCGCCGTAGAGCATCGAATACCAGCTCTTGCCGGCATCGAAATATTTGTCCGGATTGCGCGAGGCGAGCCAGCGCACGGTGGACAGATCGACCGCGGCGGCGTCGGCGCGCTTGGATTCCAGCGCCTGCAGCACGTTGGCCTGGGTGTCGATCTGCAGCACCTGTGCCTGTGGCAAGGCATAGTGGACGGAGCTTTCGGCATCGACATTCTGCAGGATGGAGATGCGCGTTGCCGAACCGCCGGCGAGCAGCTTGTCGAAGGTCTTGTTCTCGGCGGTGGGCAGCGTCAGCAAGGCAACGCCTTCGACGTAGTAGGGCCGGGAGAAGTTGATCAGCTGCGAGCGCTGCGCCGTCATCGTCATGAACTGGATGGTGATGTCGACCTTGTTGGTGGTGACGTTGGGAATGCGCTGCGCCGGGTCCTGCATGACGAATTCGACCTTGGTCGGGTCATCGAAAAGACCCTTGGCCAGGATGCGTCCCATGGTGATGTCCATGCCGACCAGTTCGCCGGCATCGTTCTCGAAATGCCACGGCGCGTTGGTGCTGCCGGTGCCGACGATCAGCTTGCCGCGGTCGAGCACGGTGCGCAGCAGGCTGTCGGATGCGGCCTGGGCGGCGGCCTTCTGCGCATCGACGGTTGCCAGCACGCCGGCCGTCGCCAGTCCCGCCATTCCCAATTTCAGAAAATCACGTCTTCCGGATGTGTCGTTCACGGCGACCTCCTTTCGTGTTGTGTTCCCCATGCACAGGCAAGACACACGTCGGCGCTTCAAAGTGGTTGTCTCTTACAAGAGACGCATGTATCCTGTACAAGACAGATACTAACACCAGGAATCGACAATGCAAGACGGTAATGCCTTGGCCGTTTCGGCCGACGAAAAGACGACGGCGTCCCGCGAGAAGGGCCTCAACCGGGTGCTCGAGATCCTGGACTTTCTGCACACGACGCAGCGGGCGATCGGCATTGGCGACCTTGCCAAGGGGGTGAACGCACCCCGCTCGACGACCTACACGCTGGTGCGGTCGCTGGTCGACGCCGGCCTGCTGGAAATGGCGGGCGACGGCAACCGCGTCTATTTCGGCAAGAAGCTCTATCTCTATGGAATGGATTATGTGCGCTGCAACGACCTGCTGCGGCGCGGGCGCCAGGAGGTCGACCATCTGTCGCGCGAAACCGGCGAGACCTCGGAACTGTGCATGCTGCAGAGCGGCCGCTACACCATCGTCCATTCCAGCCCCGGCACCAGGCCGTTCCGCATCAGCTCCGCCACCGGCCTGCAGATACCGCTGCCCTGGACCGCCTCCGGCCGGCTGCTTCTGGCGGGGCTGGAGCGGGCCGAGGTCGAAGCCATGGTGTCGGAAGACGATCTCGTGCTGCCCGACGGACGCAAGCTGAGGCTCGACGATTTCATCGACGACATCGCCAAGGCTAGGGTGACTGGCTACTGCGTCACCTCGGGCCTGGTCGATGCCTATACGAAATGTCTTGCCGCCCCGGTCTTTTCAGCGCCGGGCAAGGTCGAGGCGACGATGTGCCTGGTTGTTCCGATCGACACGTCCGAGGAGCGGACCGGCAGTCTCATCGGCCTGCTGCGTGATCGCGCCGGCAGGCTTTCGATCGGCGGATAGGGGAACGCGTTCAGGCGATGATGTCTGGAATGATCTTGTCTTCCAGCTTCATCAGCCGGTCCTTGAGCGCGAGCTTTTTCTTTTTCATGCGCTGGATCTGCAGCGGGTCGCAATTGGTGGCGATCATCGCGTTGATCGCCGCATCGAAATCGGCGTGTTCCTGCTTCAGCCGGGAAAATTCGAGGCGAATATCGGCCTGTTCCTGATCGGACATTCTCTACCGTCTGCACGTCTGCGTCGCCCAAAAACTGGGCCTGATTGGGCGGGGGCGGCAATTTCTGCCACCGGCGCGCAGCCCATATCACATTTCACATTGTCGTGGAATGCTACCACGCAGCATTCGACATCCCAGTCGGAAGGTGGCAAAGTGTCATTGTGCCGTCACAGAGCGACCTGCGGTGGACGCGCCGTGATGGCTGCAATCGAGGAAACCATGAAAGGGAGAACCAATCATGTCTCTTGCATCCCATCTTGATGAGTTGCAGCGGAAACACGGCGACATCGAACGCGAAATCGATGACGCGATGAACCACCCGTCGGTGGACGACCTCGAAATCGTGAATCTCAAGCGACGCAAGCTGGCACTCAAGGATGCGATTGAGAAACTGAAAGCGCAACCGACCACGCATTGATGCCCGACTGACATAGCCGCCACTATGCGGTCTTCCTTGCCGGCGGCAATCGCCGCCGGTGTGGTTGTTTTGATTTCAGCGGGACTTCATAAGCCGCCGCTAACATCCCTTCAGATTTATTTTGCACCTCGGCCATCGCCGGGCCGTGCGCTGTTTCAAGCCGCCAGCGGAGATCAATTGCGGCCAGTGGCGACCTGTCGCCATTGACAAGCCATCTTTGCTCCTCCACCTCATGCCCGGACTTCAGCGCATCGGCCGGGAGCGCACCTTGTGCGTCCAAGCGGACGCACGGCGCCCCAGAGACAAAAGGCTGCCGGCATGACCGGATATTTTTCCTTTCCCTTCCCCCGCCGCACCTCGGTCGGCGTCGATGTCGGCGGCGTGGCCGTCGGCGGCGGCGCGCCTGTCGTGGTGCAGTCAATGACCAACACCGACACGGCCGATATCGATCAGACCGTCGCGCAGGTCGCGGCACTGCACCGCGCCGGCTCCGAGATCGTGCGCATAACCGTCGACCGCGACGAGAGCGCCGCCGCCGTGCCGCGCATTCACGAAAGGCTTCAGCGGCTCGGTATCAATGTGCCGCTGGTCGGCGACTTCCACTATATCGGCCACAAGCTGCTCGCCGATCATCCGGCCTGTGCCGAGGCACTGGCCAAATACCGCATCAATCCGGGCAATGTCGGCTTCAAGGACAAGAAGGACCGGCAGTTCACCGACATCGTCGAAATGGCGATCAAACACGACAAGCCTGTGCGCATCGGCGTCAACTGGGGTTCGCTTGACCAGGAGCTTCTGACCCGACTGATGGACGACAACCAGGACAAGGGCTTTCCGCTGACGGCGCAGGAAGTGACGCGCGAGGCGATCGTGCAGTCCGCCATCCTGTCGGCCGAGATGGCCGAGGAGATCGGCCTCGGCCGCGACAAGATCATCCTGTCGGCCAAGGTCAGCGGCGTGCAGGACCTGATTGCCGTCTACACCGAGCTTGCCACCCGCTCCGACCATGCGCTGCATCTCGGCCTCACCGAGGCCGGCATGGGCTCGAAAGGCATCGTCGCCTCGTCCGCCGCCATGGGCATCCTCTTGCAGCAAGGCATCGGCGACACCATCCGCATCTCGCTGACGCCGGAGCCGAATGGCGACCGCACGCGCGAGGTGCAGGTGGCGCAGGAACTGCTGCAGACCATGGGTTTCAGGCAGTTCGTGCCGATCGTCGCCGCTTGTCCCGGCTGCGGCCGCACGACCTCCACCGTGTTCCAGGAGCTTGCCCAGAACATCCAGGCTGATCTGCGCAAGAACATGCCGGTGTGGCGCGAAAAATATCCCGGCGTCGAGAACCTCAAGGTCGCGGTGATGGGCTGCATCGTCAACGGCCCGGGCGAATCCAAGCATGCCGATATCGGCATTTCGCTGCCCGGCACCGGCGAGACGCCGACGGCGCCTGTCTTCGTCGACGGCAAGAAGGCGGCGACGCTGCGCGGAACGTCGATCGCGGCGGATTTCGAGAAAATGGTCACCGACTATATCGAGCAGAGGTTTGGGCGCGGCGGCAAAGCCGCGGCAGAGTAGACGAAATGCAGCGTTTCCTCAGGGTGACGCTGGTTCTGCTTTGCGGGCTGGCCTGGTCGACGCTTGCCCAGGCGGATCCGCCGCAATCGGCCAAGCAGCGGCTGATCGACAAGGTCTGCAACCTGATCCAGGCCCACGCCGACCAGAACGGCCTGCCCCGGGATTTCTTCGCGAGGCTGATCTGGAAGGAAAGCCGTTTCGATCCCAATGCCGTCAGCCCCGTCGGCGCCGAAGGTATCGCCCAGTTCATGCCGGGCACCGCCAAGATGCGGGGCCTCGAAAACTCCTTCGACATCTACCAGGCGATCCCGGCGTCTGCGAAATATCTCGCCGAAATGAAAACCGGCTACGGCAATCTCGGCCTGGCAGCGGCCGCCTACAATGCCGGCGAAAGCCGGGTGTCGCGCTGGCTGGGCTCGGGCGGCTTCCTGCCGATGGAGACCGAGAGCTATGTCTTCGACGTCATGGGCGAGCCGGTCGACAAGTTCACCGACCCAGCCTATGCCGGAAAAATCGAGCCGCTCGACGCCAAGACGGATTTTGCCGTCGCCTGCCGCAAACTGCCTGTCATCATGTCGCAGACCGTGGCGATGGCCTCGATCAACGTCAAACCATGGGGCGTCCAGGTGGCCGGCAATTTCCGCCGCAGTGCTGCAATCAGCCAGTGGCTCAGGGTGAGGAGCCGGTTTCCGGCGCTGCTTGCCGGCCATGATCCGGTGGTGAGCCGGGTGCGCACGCCAATCGGCCGGCGCGGCATCTATGCGGTCAGGATCGGGATCGACGATCGTGCCGCCGCCAATGTCATCTGCCAGAAATTGCAGAGCGTCGGCGGGGCCTGTGTGGTGGTGCGCAACCGGTAGCTCGATCCGGAGCCGTATAGTCTTTTTGTTGAGAGTTGTTGAGAGTTGCTCTGAAGCAGCGTCGAAGGTAAAAGCCAGGATAGTCCTGCTCAATGGCGTCGGCAGTGCCGGCAAAAGCTCGATCGCCAGGGCGTTGCAGACAATAACCGCCGCGCCGTTCCTGCATGTCCAGATGGACAGTTTTCTCGAGATGCTGCCCGATGCCTTGCAGGATCATGCCGATGGCTTCTCCTACGAAACCGTCCGGCAGGACGGCAAACCCGCGGTCGTCATCAGGGCCGGACCGGTGGGCGAAAGAACCCTGCGCGGCATGCGCCACGCCATTGCCGCCATGGCCGGACAAGGCAACGACCTGATCGTCGACGATGTGTTGTGCAACGGCGAACTATCTGACTGTGTCGACCTGCTCTCGGCCTTCGATTTCCATCTGGTCGGCGTCATGGCGCCGCTGGAGGTTCTGGAGGCCCGCGAAGCCCGGCGCGCGGACAGGTTGCCGGGGCTGGCGCGCTGGCAATATGAGCGCGTGCACGCGGGGATAAGTTACGACCTCGAGGTCGACACCAGCCAGTCCACACCGCTCGAATGTGCTCGTCGCATTCAGCAACGATTTCAATTATAGGCGGCGGTGGACCGGCCGGGGTTGCCCTGCCTGCGATGAACGACAAGGGCAGCGCGATGTTCGACGCCTACATTATCTGCGGCGCGCCGAGAACCGGCAGCACGTTGCTGTGCAAGCTCCTGGCCTCCACCGGGACATCAGGCGATCCGCACTCCTTCTATCGGCGGCAGGACCTGTCGGAGTGGGCCGAGGAATGGAAACTGCCCCGTCGCAATACGATGGGCGAACTGGAATTCGATGTCGCCTATCTCAAAGCGGCGATCGTTGCCGGCAAGGGCGACACCGGGATTTTCGGCCTGCGCCTGATGCGCGAAAATCTGGATGAACTTTCGGCGATCCTCGACCGGATTTTACCAGGGCTGGCGTCGGACGCGGCGCGTTTCGAAAGAGCTTTTGGCCGCATTCTCTACATACATCTGTCGCGTGAGAACAAGCTTGCGCAGGCGATCTCGCTGATCAAGGCGCAGCAGACCGGCCTTTGGCACATCGCGCCGGACGGCACCGAGATCGAAAGGGTCGCACCGGCGCAAGAACCACACTATGATTTCGAGCGGATCAAAGGGGAACTCGCCAAGCTCGAAGCCTATGACGCGGCGTGGAACATCTGGTTTGCCGCGCAAGGCCTGACCCCGCTGCGCATCGGCTATGAGCGGCTTTCCGCTGACCCGGTGGCGGCCTTGCTGGCCATCTGCGAGGCCCTCGGCGTTCAACAGCCGAATGCCAAGGACATCCGGCCAGGCGTTGCAAAGCTCGCCGACGAGACAAGTCTCGACTGGATGCGACGCTACCATCTGGACGCGGCCGGCTGAGTATGAAGGCCGAGCAAGGTCGCAACCTTATCGACAGCGTGGATTGTGCCTGTCGGGCATGGCAAGCATTTGGGCTATAGGCGGCGGCATGACCGATTTGATCTACAATGATCCCGACTTCGTTCAGTTCTACGACATCGAGAATCAGGATGGCCGCGCCGATTTCGACTATTGCGTCCGTCTTGCCCGGGATGGCGGCTCGGTCCTCGATCTTGGTTGCGGCACTGGTCAACTGGCCGCCGAAATGGCCCAAGGGTGCAACGTCACCGGTGTCGATCCCGCATCGGCCATGCTCGATGTCGCGCGACGCAGGACCGGCGGTGACAAGGTCGACTGGGTTGTTGCCGACGCGCGAACGGTGCGGCTCGGAAGACGGTTCGACCTGGTGCTGCTGACCGGTCACGTGTTCCAGGTTTTCCTGACCGACGAGGATCAGCGGGCGGTGCTGCGCACCATCGCCGAACATCTCGGTCCCGGTGGGCGCTTCATCTTCGACACGCGAAATCCCGCCGTGGAGGCATGGCTGGAATGGACGCCGCAGCGCTCCGAAAGGATGGTGGAGCATCCCAGCCTTGGTACGGTCAGGGCCTGGTATGATGCCGACTGGGATGCCGCCAGCGCGGTGGTCACCTATTCGACCTTCTATGAAATTCCAGGCGGCAGACCAATTCTGGGCGCCGAATCGAAAATCGCGTTTCCGAAGAAGCAAGATCTTGCCGGGATGCTGGATGACGCTGGCCTGCTGGTGGAGCAATGGCTCGGCGACTGGCAAGGCGAGCCCTATGCGGACACCTCTCCGGAAATCATCCCGATCGGTCGGTTGCGCTGATCTGGTCGCCTGACGCGACTATATCTCACGCCGTCTTGGCCACCACCGTTTCGCTGAGCCAGGTGCCGATTTTCGTCCCCAGGCGATCGGGCGAAACCGGCTTCGGCAGATAGTCGTCCATGCCGGCCTCGATGCACTTGTCGCGATCGCCCTTCAGCGCGTGCGCGGTGACGCCGATGATCGGGATGTGACCGCCCGACGAGGTCTCGATCGCCCGGATGGCGCGGGTCGCCTCATAGCCGTTCATCTCGGGCATCGAGACATCCATCAGGATCAGTTTCGGATGCAGCGACCGGTACATCTCGACCGCCGTGCGGCCATTGCCGGCGATGCGGTAGCTCAGACCGAGCCCGTTGAGGATCTGGCCGAACACCAGCTGGTTCACCTCATTGTCCTCGGCGATGAGGATGTCGATCGGGCCGTTCGGCATGGCGGTCGATTCCGGCACTGCCATGACCGGCACGGCGGGGCCGCGGATGACGGTGAAGGCGGGCGGAGCCGCCTGCGGGACAGGCTTCGGCTGGACCGGTTCGCGAATGAATTGCGCCTTGCCGCCCTGCGAGCGGGCCTTCTGGATGACCGAGATGACCGTGCCGAGCAGGACCGCCGAGCGCGCCGGCTTGGTCAGATGCGCCGATATGCCGAAATCGATGATCATCTTGCCGAAATCGACCTGGTCGACCGAGGTCAGGATGACGATCGGGATGGCCGACAGCCGGCTGTCGGCGGCGATCGCCCTGGCGACATCGGCGCCATTCATGCCGGGCATCTGGTAGTCGAGGATGATGCAGTCGACGCTGGCGCCCAGCTGGCAGGCGCGATCGAGGAAGGCCAGCCCCACCGCGCCGCTTTCGGCGGCGGCGCAGTCGAAGCTCCAGCTTCTGAGCTGCTCGAGCAGAATTTCGCGGTTGACCGGATTGTCGTCGATGACCAGCACACGCGCGCCGGTGACGTCGACCGGCACGATCGCTTCGCGCGCCTCGGCATGGTGCACGGGCAGCGGCACCGCGAACCAGAAGACGGAGCCGCGTCCGATCTCGCTCTCGACCCCGATCTTGCCGGCCATCAGGTCGACGAGGCGGGCGGCGATGGCAAGCCCAAGGCCGGTGCCTTCGTGACGCCGGGTCGAGGAGCCGTCGACCTGCGCGAATTTCTCGAACACGTTCTGCAGTTTCTCGGCCGGGATGCCGATGCCGGTGTCCTCGACGCGCAGTCTGAGCTGGACGACATCGTTGACGGTTTCGCCGCCGACATCGATCAGCACATGGCCCTTCTCGGTGAACTTCACCGCATTGCCGACCAGATTGGTAACGATCTGCCGGAAGCGGCCGGCGTCGCCGACGACATGGGCCGGCAGGCGCGGATCGACACGCACGATCAGTTCGAGGTTCTTTTCGGCGACGCGCGCCGAGACCAGCGTCGCCACATCCTCGACCGCTTCGGTGAGACGGAAAGGGGCGGGGTCCAGGGTGAGCTGTCCGGCATTGATCTTGGAGAAATCGAGGATGTCGTTGAT
The DNA here is from genome assembly GCF_000009625.1 of Mesorhizobium japonicum MAFF 303099. NCBI lineage: Bacteria > Pseudomonadati > Pseudomonadota > Alphaproteobacteria > Hyphomicrobiales > Phyllobacteriaceae > Mesorhizobium > Mesorhizobium japonicum. Next base: position 3,042,797 of record NC_002678.2, on the reverse strand, counting down.
GATGGTGAGCAGCGCATTGCCGGATTTGACGATGACGTCGGTGAAGGTCTTCTGGCGTGGGGTCAGTTCGGTCTTGGCCAGGAGTTCGGCCATGCCGAGCACGCCGTTCATCGGCGTGCGGATCTCGTGACTCATATTGGCCAGGAATTCCGACTTGGCGCGGTCGGCGGCCTCGGCCTTGAACAGGGATTCGGCCGATTGGGCAAAGGCGCGGCGGATCGCCTGCTCCATCGGCCGGAAGATCCAGAAGGCGACAATGGCCAGCACGCCGAACAACAGGCCGCTCGCCCACAACAGCAAGCGGTCGCTGGACGCGTCGGCCAGATGGCGCTCTTCATCCATTGCGGTGCGGACGCGGACCAGCATCGGCTGGACGAACAGGTCGTTCTGGTTGCGGATTTCCCGATAGCTCCATTCATCGGCCTTCTGCGCCACCGACATCAGGTTGAAATTGCGCACCATGTCGTGCGCCGACCAGAACAGATCGCCGTTGACCGAGGCGGTTTCGAGTTCGTTGAGGGTCTTGGCCGACAGGCGTGAGCGCAGCGCGGCGAACTGGGCGGAGAGTGTGTCGATCTCGCTGGTCAGGCGTTCGGAATGGTCGCGGGCCGAGGCGGTCAGCGCGTCGCGCGTTTCGTTGCGCCAGGCGGAACCGGTGGTCTCGGCGAAGCTGGTCGCGTTGCGCAGGTCGCGAGTAAAGACGACGAGGTTGCTGCTCAGCGCGTCGATCTCATGACGAAAGGAATTGACGCGGTTGAGCGCGACCATGATGGCCGTGGAAGCCAGCGCGAAAATCAGCAATCCTGAAAGATAGCGAACCCGGACAAACCGGATGAAGGAAGAATATTCCGGCATGCGCAACCCCAACACATACGCATTATTTTAACGACCGGGATTACGCTTCATTTACATTAAGATTTCGTTCGCGCGACCGGCAGGATTGCTCGTTCGCGCGGCGGCGCGGCGATCAGATCGATGCGGTGATGCCGCCGTCGACATAAAGGATATGGCCGTTGACGAAGGACGAGGCGTCGGAGGCCAGGAACACGCAGGCGCCGACCAGTTCCTCCACCTTGCCCCAGCGGCCGGCCGGGGTGCGCTTTTCGAGCCAGCCGCTGAAAGCCGGATCGGCGACAAGGGCCGCATTGAGCGGCGTGTCGAAATAACCGGGGGCGATGGCGTTGCATTGCAGGCCGTGTTTGGCCCAGTCCGTCGCCATGCCTTTGGTCAGGTTGCCGACCGCGCCTTTTGTCGCCGTGTAGGGGGCGATGCCGGGGCGGGCGAGTGCTGTCTGCACGGAGGCGATGTTGATGATCTTGCCGCGGCCCCGCCTGATCATGTGGCGCGCGACCGCCTGGCCGACGTGGAAGACGCTGGCGACATTGGTCTGCAGCAGCCGCTCGAATGCATCGGCCGGAAAATCCTCGAGCGGCGTGCGGAACTGCATGCCGGCATTGTTTACCAATATGTCGATCGGTCCGCCTGACAGCTCGAAATTGTCGATCGCGGAACGGACGGCGTCATGCTCGGTCGCGTCGAAGGCAAGCGTTTGCGCTCCAGGGATCTGCGCCGCCGTGGCGGCGAGCTTCGCCGTGTCACGGCCGTTGAGGATCACGCTTGCGCCGGCTTGCGCCAGCCCCTTGGCCAGAGCGAGCCCAATGCCTTGCGACGAGCCGGTTACGAGCGCCTGGCGCCCGCTGAGATCGAACAGATTGGCCGACATCGAAGCTGATCTCCCATTTGTCTCAACCCGCGCCGACGTCGCGGCCCGCGCTCAACTGTTGCGCGTCGCGACGAAGGTCGCAGCCTCCTTCAGCAGCGCCGCCCGGTCGCCATAGGGGTCGAGCAGCGCGTGGGCCTGCCCGACAAGGCCGTGCAACTGGCTGTGCGCCCAATTCGCGCCATGCAACGCCACCAGCGTTCCCTTGCCGGCGGCGGCGTCCTTGCCGGTCGCCTTGCCCATCTGGCCGGCGTCGGCGGTCAAATCGAGCAGGTCGTCGGCAAGCTGGAAGGCAAGGCCGATGGCCGAGCCGAACTCGGCCAGCCTTTCGCGGTCCTCGGCCGGAGCGCCGGCGATGATGGCGCCGGCCTCGCAGGCGAAGCGGATCAGGGCGCCGGTCTTCATCGCCTGCAGCGTTATGATGCCCGCTTCGTCGGGCGGTGTCTGCTCGGCTTCGAGGTCGAGCTTCTGGCCACCGACCATGCCGCCGGCTCCGGCCGCACGGGCAAGCGCCAGCACCAAGGCCGCTCGCCGATCCGCCGGCAGGACGGTCGCCTCGCTGGCGACGATGTCGAAGGCCAGCGTCAGCAAGGCGTCGCCGGCCAGGATCGCGGTTGCCTCGTCGAAGGCCTTGTGCACGGTCGGCTGGCCGCGGCGCAGATCATCATCGTCCATCGCCGGCAGGTCGTCATGGATCAGTGAATAGCAATGCACGCATTCGAGTGCCGCCGCGACGCGCAGTGCTGCTTCGCCATCGGCGGAGAAAAGGGCGGCACTTTCCATGACCAGGAAGGGGCGCAGGCGCTTGCCGCCGTTCAGCACGCCATGGCGCATCGCCGCCATCAGGCGGTCGGGCCGCGCGATCTCTCCCGAAAGCGGGCGATCGTCGAGCAAGCGCCGCAGCAGCACCTCGACGGCGGCTGCCCGCCTGATGAGCGCCATTTCGAACGCCATTTCGTCGTCATTCGTCATGATCGGGACCGGTAGCCGACACTCAGACGTTGCGCAAGAAGGCAAGCGCCATTATGCCGGAGCGAGGAGAAGCACGGGTTGGGCGGCTTGGCGGAACCGATCGTCGATCATGAAACCGAAAAGCTGGACATGGCGACGAGATCGCGCGGCGTGAACCGCCGCAGTCTCAGGCGCTGGGTCCGGCGCGGCCTTGTCGTGGCCGCCGTCCTGGCGCTCATCCCGACCATGCTGACCTTCCTTTACCTGCCGTCCTTCGTGCATCCGGTGTCGACGCTGATGCTGAAAGACCTGGCGACCTTTTCCGGCTATGACCGGCGCTGGGTGTCGATCGACGATGTCGCACCGGTATTGGCCCATTCCGTCATCATGTCAGAGGACGGGCAGTTCTGTTTCCACCGCGGCGTCGATCTGGGCGAATTGCGCGGCGTCGTCGACGATGCGCTGGCCGGCGAGGCGACACGCGGCGCCTCGACCATCACCATGCAGACGGTGAAGAACCTTTTTCTCTGGTCGCGCCCGCTGGGCTCGGTGCGCAAAGTGGTCGAACTGCCGCTCGCCGTCTTTTTCGACGCGGTGATGTCGAAACGTCGCATCATGGAAATCTATCTCAACATCGCGGAATGGGGGCCGGGCATCTACGGCATCGAGGCGGCGGCGCAGCATCATTTCGGCATTCCGGCAAAACAGCTGTCGCGTCGGCAGGCCGCGCTTCTCGCCGTCACCTTGCCTAATCCGATCGCCCGCAATCCGGCCAAACCCGGACCAGGCCTCAGACGGCTCGCCAATCTGATCGAGCGCAGGGCCGGCCGCTCCGGCGCTTATGTTGGCTGTCTCGAGTAGCCGACTCAAAAAAATTCATGGCAGCGCTGGCCAAAACAGTGTCAGGCGTGTATAGGCACCCGACTTTCTCAGATTTAGGCCCCGACATGGCCCTTTCACGAGGGCGGGCGGGCCTTTTGACCATGTAGTGGAGCATATCCATGGCCGTTCCGAAACGCAAAACCTCTCCGTCCAAGCGCGGCATGCGCCGCTCGGCCGACGCCCTCAAGGCCCCGACCTATGTCGAGGACAAGAATTCCGGCGAAATGCGCCGTCCGCACCACATCGACCTGAAGACCGGCATGTATCGCGGTCGCCAGGTGCTGACCCCCAAGGAAAGCTGAGATCAGCTTTTTTGAAGGGTTAGTTGCAAAAGACCGGCCTCAGGCCGGTCTTTTTTTGCGTTTGACGAACCTAATGGCCGGGGCACAGGCTCAGGCTGCACCGGCGCGCAGCGCGCGCCGGCCCTTCAAGTGCCGAGCCTCTGTCTCACGCTGCTCCAAGCCGGCTGACATGGTTGTTGCATCCGGTCTTCGACCGTGTTTGCGGCTTCGCACGAAAAATCTTGACGGCGTGGCGGTGGCGCATTCTACAGAAGGTGCCCCCATATGGAGACGCCAGATGTTCGGTGCCGTCCCGCTTTTGATCGTGCCTTTCATTCTCTACAATCTTGGCTTGCTCGGAATTTTCGGCGGCGGCGACGACCCGTGGGAGAACGAGATCTTCTCGTTCCGCATGATGTCGGGCGGGGTGTTCTCGATGACGCTCGGCGACCTGATGATACTGATCGGGCTGATCGTCCTGTTCCTCGAAATGGTGAAGTCTGCGCGCACGACCGGCGCTTCGATCATGGATCATCTCCTGTCGACGCTGGTCTTCGTCGCTTTCCTGGTCGAGTTCCTGCTGGTCAAGGGCGCGGCGCACTCGATCTTCTTCACGCTGATGATCATCGCGCTGTTCGATGTGCTGGCCGGTTTCGCGGTGTCGATGCGGTCGGCGAGCCGGGACATCAACCTCAACTAGTACTCAGCCTGGATCTGCGGTGAAGCCGGCGGCCTCGATGCCGGCGATGGCCGCGGCCTCGTCATTGTCCGACGTGTCGCCTGAAATGCCGACGGCGCCGACGATAGTGCCAGCCTTGTCGCGGATCAGCACGCCGCCGACGACCGGCAGCACACGTCCGCCCGACACGTCGGAGATGCCGGCGACCAGATGCGGGCGCTCCTTGGCGAAGGCTTCGACCTTGCGCGAGCCCATGCCGATGGCCAGTGCGCCATAGGCCTTGCCCGCCGACATTTGCGGACGCAGGAACGAGGCGCCGTCCTGGCGCTCGAAGGCGACCAGATGGCCACCGGCGTCAAGAACGGAGACGCCGAGCGGCCTGAGCTTGAGAACGGCGCCCTTGGCGAAGGCGGCATCGATGATTTGCCTGGCTTTTTCGAGCGGCAGTGCGGTCATGGCAATCTCCTGTTGGAAAGGGACAATCATCGGCGGCCGGCCGGCCGAAGCAATCCCGGTTTCGGTTGAAATTGCTTCTTGTGAAGCGGCGGGATGAAGGGCTGCTGCCAGGACGGCGCCGGCGAGCGGCTGGATCGACAGGCGACAGTGTCGGCTGGTCAGGCCGGGTTGCCGAAGGGCCGTGCGGCTATTTCTTCTTGGCGCGGGCAGGCTTCTTGGCGGGCGCCGCCGCTGTGTTGGCAAGGTCCTCGGCTTCCTTGGCCAGCCGCAGAGCCCGTAGTTTGTCGGTCTTGGCCTTGCGGGCGTCGCTCTCCGCTGCATATTCGGCCATTGCTTTTTGGCGAACCGTTGCCGCCTCTTCCTGCTTCTTGAAGCGCAGATCGGCGCGCGCGCGGGCGGCATCCCGAGAGTTCTCAACCAAGACCTTATCCAATCCCGTGAATTGTGGTTTCCGCTTCTTCTAGCAGAGCCGGCCTCGCAACGGGGGAAAATAGTTGGTTACGCGGCTGGGCTGGCGCTGAGAGCCTTGCTGGCGACCACGGCTTGATAGGCGGCCTGCAGGGTCGCGCGGACGGAAGGACCGGATGCCGAGTCGAGCGGCATGCCCAGATGCTCATGGCGCAACTCGTCCATGAATTTCTCCCACATTGGCGGTCCGCCCTTTTCCAGAAGCTCGGCGCGGATCGAGAGCTCCTCGCTGGTCGGCAGCCAGACCCGGCCCCAGGCGCCGAGATGGGCGAGAATCGGCACCAGCGTGATGGCCATCTCGGTCAGGCTGTAGATCGCCTTCTGCTTGTGACTGGGGTCGTCGGCCTTGGTCAGCATGCCGAGTTCCATCAGCCGCTTCAGCCGGTCGGCGAGGATGTTGGAGGCAATGCCTTCCATCGATCCGTTGAGCAGTTCGCGGAAATGCCGCCTGCCGCCGAAAATCATGTCGCGAAGGATGATCAGGCTCCAGCGGTCGCCGAACACTTCCAGCGACAGGTTGATCGGGCAGCCGGACCGGCGATCGAGGCTCATTCGATTCTCTCCACACAAAACCAGTTGCATTATCGTATCAGTCTTATTATGGTGCAACCGATTGCAAAATGCAATCAGATCAGGAGACTGTGTGATGACGACGATCAATCGCCCCGAGATCAAATCCGAAGCCTTCGGCGATCCTGAAAATCCCGCACTGCTCTTGATCATGGGCGCGATGGCCTCGATGCTGTGGTGGCCGGAGACATTTTGCCGTGAGCTGGCGGATGCCAGCCTGTATGTGATCCGCTATGACAATCGCGATACCGGCCGATCGACCAAATATCCGCCGGGCAAGCCGCCCTACACATTCGACGACATGGCGGATGACGCGATTGGCGTGCTGGACAGCCATGGCATTGGCAAGGCCCATGTCGCCGGCATGTCGATGGGCGGCATGATCGCGCAACTCGTGGCGCTCAAGCACCCGTCACGCGTCGCGTCGTTGACGGTGGTCAGCAGTTCGCCGGTGGGGATGGACACTTCGCATCTGCCGCAGACAACCGACGCCTATATCGAGCATTCGGCCGCAGGCGTCGATGTCGACTGGTCGGACCGCCGCCAAGTGATCGATTTCATGGTCAGGGATACCAGGGCGATCGCCAGCACCACACATCCGTTCGACGAGGTCCAGATGAGAGCCTTCATCGAAAAGGATTACGACCGCTCCGGCGGATTCCTGAGCGCTACCAATCATTTTTCACTCAAGGGTGGCGATGCGTGGAAGGGTCGCCTGCAAGAGATGGCGGCGCCACTGCTGGTCATCCATGGCACATCAGATCCGATCTTTCCGGTCGAACATGGCGAGGCGCTGGCCAAAACGGTCGCCGGCGCGAAACTCCTTCGCGTCGCGGGCGGCGGCCATGAGCTGCATCCGCAAGACTGGCCGGCGATATCAGCCGCCATTGTTGCGCATATCCGATCCAATTGAACCTTCGCAGGTGGTCTTGACGGACAAGGCACGGCGCAATAGTTAAGTAAATGCTTCAGTGTCGATCTCCCGCCCATCGACGAACCACGAAACAGACGAGCAAAAAATGTCCCTCACGCTGCATTTCCATCCGCTGGCCTCCTTCTGCTGGAAGCCGCTGATTGCGCTTTACGAGAATGGCACGGCCTTCAAGCCGGTCATCGTCGATCTCGGCGACGAGCACTCGCGCGCGGCCTTCCTGAAGATATCGCCGAGCGGCAAGATGCCGGCGCTGCGCGACGATGCGCGCGACCGCTCGGTGCTGGAATCGACCATCGTCGTGGAATATCTGGCCGCGCACTATCCGGGGCCGGTCGAGCTCGTTCCCGCCGATATCGACCAGGCGCTGGCGGTCCGCCAGGCCGACCGCTTCTATGATTTCTATGTGCAGGAGCCGATGCAGAAGATCGTCGGCGACCGGTTGCGGCCGCAGGACAGGACCGATCCGTTCGGCGTCGAGCAGGCGCGCGGCCAGCTGCGCAATTCCTACGCCATCGTCGAACAGGAGATGCAATCGAAGACCTGGGCGGTGGGCGAGGCCTTCAGCCTGGCCGATTGCGCGGCGTCTCCGGCGCTCTTCTATGCCAACAAGGTCGAGCCGTTCGGCGACAAATATCCCGCCGTGAAGCGCTATCACGACCGCCTGCTGCAGCGCCCCGCCTTTGCCAAGGTGATCGAGGAGGCGCAGCCCTACTTCAAGTTCTTCCCCTACAATAACGGCTGACCGGGATGCTGCACGATCCCGCCCAGCTCGACCTGATGTTCCAGGCGCTCGCCGATCCGGCGCGGCGGCAGATGGTCGACAGGCTGTCGCGCGGCCCGGCCTCGGTCAGCCAACTGGCCGAGCCGCTGGCGATGTCGCTGTCGGCCGTCGTCCAGCATCTGAACCTTCTGGAGGCGAGCGGCCTGGTGCGCACGCAGAAGGTGGGGCGGGTACGGACCTGCCAGATCGAGCCCATGGCGCTGAGGGCGGCCGAACACTGGATCAACGAGCGGCGCCTCGCCTGGGAGCGCCGGCTGGATCGGCTGGGCGATTTTCTGGCGCAAAACAAAGACGAAAACTGAAGGAAACCAACATGACCGAACGATCAGTCGTCCATTCCACCTTCATCATCGAGCGTCTCTATCCGGCGCCGCCGTCGAAAGTCTTCTTCGCGCTCGGCAACGCGGACGCCAAGCGGCGCTGGTTCACCGATCCCGACAATCCGATGCCCGGCCGTTTTGAAATGGACTTTCGCGTCGGCGGCAAGGAGGTAAATGCCGGCGGGCCGAAAGATGGTCCGATCCATGTCTATACCGCCACCTATCAGGACATCGTGCCGGACCAGCGCATCGTCTACAGCTACGACATGCTGTTTGGCGAAACCCGCATCTCCGTGTCGCTGGCCACGATCCAACTTTTTGCCGAGGGCGAGGGCACGCGGCTGGTGCTGACCGAGCAGGGCGCTTTCCTCGACGGCCATGACACGCCGTCGACGCGCGAGCACGGGACGGGGGTGTTGCTCGATTTGCTCGACGCCTTTCTGGACAAAACGACTTGAAGGAATTGCTCGGCGGCGACCAGAAACGGTCACGCTTCCCAGAATTGATCGAGCCAGATGTTGAGTCTCAGGAAGCCGGCATTGCTTACCGTGTACACGCGCCGCGTGCCTTCAGCCTTGGCGTTGACCAATCCGGCGTCGAGCAACACTTTCAGATGCTGCGATACGGCCGGGCGCGAGACTGGAAGTCCGGCCGCCAACTCGTTGACGGTCTTCGGACCGCGTCGAAGTTCTTCCAGAAGGTGGCGCCGATTGGGGTCGGCGATCGCCATGAAGGCGTCGGAAAACATCATGCCTCATTTGTGAGGCAAAGTTTTTCGAATCTCAACTGTCTGCTTCTGCTTTTCTTCTTGGGTCAAGCCGCAATGCTTCCGGCGTCACCGAGCGGTCGGCCGGCTGCGTCTTGAACGCGTCGCGATCGCCGATCGGCACCGGAGCGCGGCGGCTGATGCGCAGCAGCGTGTAGCCTGCCAATGACAGATGCGCGAAGGCAGTGGCCAGGAACAGGCCCTCCGGGCGCATCCAGCCCATCAGCGCCGCCGCCAGCAAAGGCCCGATCATGGTGCCGAAGCCGTAAAGCAGCAGCAGTCCGCCCGACACCTTGACGAAGTCCTCGGCACGGGCGTGGTCGTTGGCATGCGCAACGGCGATCGAATAGAGCGTGTAGGCAAAAGCGCCATAGGCGGCGGTAAAGACGATGACGAAGATGCCCGAGCGCGGTTCGAACAGGAAGATCAGAAGCGCGAACAGCGCCGCGCCGAAAGCGGCGCCGGCCAGCACGAAACGCCGGTCGGTCTTGTCGGACAGACGACCGGCCGGCAGCTGCATGGCGGCACCGGCGACGACGACAAGGCTCATCATCAAGGCGATCTCGGCGGTGGAAATGCCGATGCGGGCACCATAGACCGCACCAAGCGTGCCCCAGGCGCCGTTGGCGATGCCGATCAAAAGGCAGGCGATCGCCGATACCGGAGAGTTGGCGTAGAGCCCTTTGACGTCGAGCTTGACGTCCTGCAGCGGCTTGGGGTGCGACGCCGTCGAAACCGCGGTCGGGAGCAGCGACAGGCAGAACAGGATGCCGGTGATCATGAACAGCGAGGCCGATTTCACGTCACCGCCGGCGACGATCATCTGGCCGCCCATGATCGAGGCATAGGTGACCATCATGTAGAGGCCGAAGACGGTGCCGCGATTCTCGTTGGTGGCCTTCTCGTTCAGCCAGCTCTCGATGACCATGAAGGCGCCAGCCATGGTGAAGCCGGTGAAGGCGCGCAAGAGGATCCAGACATATTCATCGATGATCAGGCCGGTGAGCAGGGCCACGATGGCTCCGGACGCGGCAAAGGCGCCGAAAGCGCGCACATGCCCGGCACGGCGCACGATGCGCGGGGCAAAGAAGCAGCCGGTGACGAAGCCGCCGGCCCAGGCCGTGCCCATCAGGCCGAGCGATGCGGTCGAGAACCCTTCCACCTGACCGCGCAGGGGAAGCAGCAGCCCATGCAGGCCCGATGCCGCCAGCAGGAAAGCAGTGCCGCGAAGCAGGGAGAGGATCGGTCGGTAGGATGCGAGCATTTTTTGATCCGGCTGGACGCTGAAAGGGATGGCAGGGTCTGAAGACAGTCGCATTCGGGCTTTTCAGCGGCGAGCCGTTGCGTCCCGATCCTCTATCCGCGGCGGAACAGTGCCTCGGCGGCCGACTTTGTGTTGTCCTTGGCCTTGAGCTCCGCCTCCAGCCTGGCGATCTCGTCGCGAAGGATGCCGATGCGCTCCGACAATTCGCCAACCGAGAGCAGCGACAGGTCCTGCCCGATCTCGTGCGGGCGTGCCTTCTTCTTGGGTTCGTCGTCGAAGATCGCCATCGTTGCTCCTCCTCCGCCACACCAGATTGGCCATTTGCCTGATTTGGCAATCAGCATACATAGGGCAAGGGCGTCGATGCAAACAGCCGGTAAGAATGCGGCGAGGAAAGACGGGAAACTTCATGGCGAGCGGACAAAAAATTCCGGCGAGGATGACGGCAATCGCTATCTCGGTACCGGGTGGCCCACGGGTGCTGAAACCGGAAACGCGCGATGTGCCGCAGCCCGGCCCAGGTGAGATCCTGATCAAGGTGCATGCCGCCGGCGTCAACCGGCCCGACGTGCAGCAGCGCAAGGGCGCCTATCCGCCGCCGCCCGGCGCATCGGACCTGCCGGGCCTCGAAGTGTCGGGCGAAGTGGCTGCCCTTGGCGACGAGATATCGCGCTGGCGCATCGGCGACCGGGTGTGCGCGCTGACTCCCGGCGGCGGCTATGCCGAATATGTCAAGGTTCACTCCGGCAGCGTGCTGCCGCTGCCCGCCGGTTTCACCCACACCGAAGCAGCGGCGGTGCCGGAAAACTATTTCACCGTCTGGCACAATGTGTTCGAACGCGGCGCCCTGAAGAAAGGCGAGACGCTGCTGGTGCATGGCGGCTCGTCCGGCATCGGCACGACGGCGATCCAGCTGGCTTCGGCCTTCGGCGCCTATGTCATCACCACCGCCGGGTCCAAGGAGAAATGCGACGCCTGCCTGAAGCTCGGCGCCGACCGGGCGATCAATTACCGCGAGGAAGATTTCGTCACGGCGGTCAAGGAGGCGACGGATGGCAAGGGCGCCACTGTCATCCTCGACATGGTCGGCGGCGACTATGTCCAGCGCAACTACGAGGCGGCAGCCGTCGAGGGCCGCATTGTCCAGATCGCCGTGCAGGCTGGTGCTGTCGCCAGCGCCGATTTTTCGAAGATCATGGTCAAGCGGCTGACCCACACCGGTTCGACGCTCAGGCCGCGCACTGTCGAGTTCAAGGCGGCGATCGCAGCGGCGCTGGAGGCACAGGTGTGGCCGCTGCTCGGCACACGCAAGGTCGCACCTGTCATGGACATGATCTACCCGCTTACCGATGCCTGGCGTGCGCATGAGCGGATGGAGGAGGGCGAGCATATTGGCAAGATCGTGCTCGACGTCGGCTAGGACGGCGATATTCAGGTGAGCCCGGCCTGCGAATGGCGGCTTCCTGCGCTTCCGGTGCTCACGTACCCTAGTACGCTCCGCTCCGGTTCTCGGAAACCACCATTCTCGGCTCGGCCTGACCTGAATCTCGACACGTCCGGGCCTGGGCCAGGCTGCCTACAAGATGAACAGAGGCTTAATGGTGCAATGCAGCATTTGCATCATTGCTATGCAAAATCGGCCGTTCAAGTCCCCATCGATGATCACTATCTGTGCAGCATCGAAACGAACACCCCATCAGGAGGACTACCATGAACCCGATCCGCGCTTTCCGTAACTGGCGCATGTACAACGAGACCGTGCGCGAACTGAACCGTCTCAACGCGCGTCAGCTCAGCGATCTCGGCATCAACCGCGCCGACATCGAACGGATCGCCCGCCAGGCGATCTGATATCAAGCATGACCCGGCCGCAGGGCCGGGCTCGTGTTGAGAAGTAGAGCCGTCGCAGACGTTCCCCGTTTCCGGTTCCGAGCCCGCTGGACCTCGTCCAGCGGGTTTTGTCTTTTTGGGGCCAGGCAGTTGCCCTGGCAATTCCAGGAGCGCGCAGCACTTCTGCGGCCTGCTCAAAGGTGCCGGTCCCCTTGGCTAACGTCGCTGCGGCTCAGCCATCCGAACGCGCTTGCCGGCTCTCGAACCCATCGGGGCGGCCGCGCCGCCAAAAACATTGCGAAACGGCAAGGGAACGGTTATACAGGCCGCGAATTTCCCATTTTGGTGGCTCTAAACCACCGCCCGCGCGGGAACGCGGGCGAACGAGAAGGATTTTTGAAATGGCCAATACGCTGTTGATGCCCAAGGCGACCGCCGTCTGGCTGGTCGACAACACCGCGCTCTCCTTCGAGCAGATCGCGCAGTTCTGCGGACTGCATCCGCTCGAGGTCAAGGCGATCGCCGACGGCGAATCGGCGCAAGGCATCAAGGGCATGGACCCGATCATGACCGGCCAGCTGACCCGCGACGAGATCGCGCGCGCCGAGAAGGACCCGAACCAGCGCCTGAAGCTTTCCGACCCCAAGGTGCGGGTGCCGGAATCCAAGCGCAAAGGCCCGCGCTACACGCCGCTGTCGAAGCGCCAGGACCGGCCGAACGCCATCCTGTGGCTGGTGCGCAACCATCCCGAACTCAAGGACGCGCAGATTTCGCGTCTCGTCGGCACCACCAAGTCGACGATCGAGCAGATTCGCGAACGCAAGCACTGGAATTCGGCCAATCTGCAGCCGATGGACCCGGTGACGCTGGGTCTCGCCTCGCAGATCGACCTCGACATGGAAGTCAACCGCGCCTCGCGCGGCCGCGAACAGGCCCAGCCGGTCGGCGACACGCTGCTGCCGGCGGCCCTGACCGAGCGGCTGGTGCCGGCGCCCGAAAAGCCGAAGGACGAGGATGCCGAACTCGACGCCAACGCCGTGTTCGCCAAGCTCTCGGCGCTGAAGTCGAAGAACGAAGACGCTGACGACGAGTGAGGAGAGGTCGGCCTTGGCCGATCAATCGACAACTATTGAAGCGACGAACGCCCGGAGCCATAGCGAAAAGGCAGGTCGCGCTTAAAAAAAGCCCGCTTCGAGCGGGCTTTTTTTGTTCCATACGCAGTCTTAGCTTCGCGCCACGCGGTCCGGCGCCATGCCGTAATCCTCGCTGCGCTCCACGGCGCGGTAGAAGTCGGCAAGCTGCTTGCCGCGCTCCGGCTTGAAGATGCGGCCGGCGATCACCACCGAGGCGATGCGGTCAATGCGGAAGGCGCGGAAGTCGTCGCGCATCTCGCACCAGGCGACCAGCGTCCAGACCTTGCCCCAGAACCAAAGGCCGAGCGGCCTGATGTCGCGCGCGGTGCCGCGCCCGGCCTCGTCGCAATAGTCGATGGTCAGCACCTGGCGCTTTTCGACTGCACGCTCGATCAGGTCGATCGCCTCGCGGGCGGCGTCGCTGACCACCCACATCGGCGTGTGGATCTCGGTACGGGCGATGCGGTCCTTCTCGGTATCGGGTAGCACCGCGCCGATCTTGACCAACGCCTCGTCGGCGGCCCGTGCCATGGCGGCGCCGCCAAAGGCGCGCACCATGCGCGCACCGGCAACCAGCGCCACGATCTCGTCACGCGTAAACATCAGCGGCGGAAGATCGAAACCCTCCCTCATCATGTAGCCGACGCCAGCCTCGCCGTCGATCGGCACTCCCGTCGACTGCAGGTCGGCTATGTCGCGATAGATCGTCCGCTCGGAAACCTCGAGCCACGTGCCGAGCTTCTGGGCGGTGACCAGACGGCCACCCCGCAGATGCTGCACGATCTGAAAGAGCCTGTCGGCGCGGCGCATCGTTTGCTTCCCCAGTGTTGTTGCTGGAGCGGCTCCCGGACCGGAGCCGCTTCCAGGCGACATTCATTACGGTTTCAGTCCTTCGCGCTTGCGCTGCGCGGCGATGAATTCCGCGCCAAAGGACAGTTTCTTCGTTGTCGGCGTCTTCGCATCGAGCACGCGCCAGAAGGGGGCGACGTCGCTCAGAGTCATGCCGCGCTCGAGATCTTCCCTGGCGGCTTCGGCAACCGTGCGCAAATGGTAGCCGATGGTGACCGGACATGTCACTTCGGCGCCATGTTCGATGGCAAGGGCGGTGCGCAACGCACGGACATCCATCTCGACACCTTCGGGAATCGAGCGGATGAAAGCGTCGACCTGGCGCGCGGTCGGCACCAGCATCGGCTGGCCTTCGACCACGTCACCCACTGTGCGCGGCGTTGGTTTCACACCGTTGATGCCAGGCGTGTTCAGCCTGTCGTTCCAACTTTTCATCGATCGTTCTCTCGGCCGGCCATGCGCATTATCCCATCATCGCACGTCCCTCCTGACAGCATACTGTCAGGAGGCTTCAGCATATTCCTTGGCAAACAGCGTCCGCATCCGTGCGAGATCGACGCCTCTTTCGGGATAGAGCGTTTTCAGAAAGGCAAGGGCAAAGGTGCCGGGCGCCGAACCTGGCGCGGACACGATCTTGCCGTCGGTGACCGCATGCGGCACGTCCAGATAGTTGCCGTGGCCGGCATAGCCGGCCTCATGTCCGTTGATCCAGTCGCGGCCATTGCTGGTATGTTTGGCTTGTTCGAACATGCCGGCCCGGGCCAGTGCCAGCGTACCGGCGCAGATGCCGCCGACGACGCCGCTGCGCGTTGCAACGGCATTGAGCAGTTGAGCGACATCGGGAGGCGTTTTGCCCGCCCACTGGTCGGAACCGATGACGGCGACTGCGTCAAGATCGGCATTCTCGTCGATGCCGGCTGAGCGGTCGGGCGCCAGCCGGAAGCCGCTGATCCCGGTCACTGGTCTGCGTCCCGGGGTCAAAGACACGGCACGAGCACCGAACCACTCAACCGCCGAGGCGGCCAGCAAACCATATTCCCAGTCGGCAAAACCTTCGATGAAGACGAAGCCGATTGTCTTCTGATCAGGCATAAGCTCGCTCCGTCCCCCAGCGCGCCGCACCTATATCTGGGCATTGGCGCATCCGTGTCCAATATCGATGTCGAAAAATTCGCCTCAATTGCCCCGGATGCGACGTTCGGCATACATATCAGGCCAGCCGATATCCTTGCGGATGTCCGCGGGCAGCGTGTTCAGGAAACGCTGCGTGCGAATTTCGTTGCGCATGGTGCGAACCTTGCCGACATAGTGCTGCATGCCGCGCAGGATGGTGAAACCGTTCATGACTATTCTCCTCTCTTTAACTGGAGGCAGTATCGCATACCCCTCCTGACAGCAGTCTGTCAGGAGGATGGCAGGGCGCGCGACGATCGCTCCGGTTGTTGGAAGCGTCCTCGGATGGTGACCCTTCGACCAGCTCATGGATGGGGATTGTTCACCACAACGGCGCCCGGAGGGGCATCGTTGTTCAGTCATGGACGACGGACTGTCGGGATCGGCGGCCTTCAGCGAGGTGACCGGAGTTCTGATATGAAGGGAGAAAATTCTTCCCCAAAGCCAGGGAGACGACCATGAGCCTGCAACTGACAGGAATCCACCATCTGACCGCCATCACCGCCAACGCACCGGGCAATCTTCATTTCTACACGAAGGTGCTGGGCTTGCGGCTGGTCAAGAAGACGGTGAACCAGGACGACACGTCGGCCTATCACCTTTTCTATGCCGACGGCGAAGCGACGCCAGGCACCGACCTGACCTTCTTCGACTGGCCGGTTGGCCGCGAACGGCGCGGCACCCACAGCATCGCGCGGACCAGCCTCAGGGTCGGCAGCCCGGAGAGCCTGGCATGGTGGAAGCAGCACCTGGCAGGCGAAAACATCGTGACAGGAGAGATTGCCGACATCGGCGGCTACCCCTCCCTCGATTTCGAGGATCCTGAAGGCCAGCGTCTGCGGCTCGTCAGCGATGGCGGCAAGGGCGGCAGCCATCCCTGGGCGCAAAGCCCGGTGCCGGCCGAGCATCAGATCCGCGGGCTCGGGCCGATCGTCATCAGCGTCCCCGACATCACCAACACCGAGGCGGTGCTGACCCGAGTGATGAACATGCGAAAGGGCCGCGACTATGCTTCGCCGGATGGCGAGGGCCAGGTCCACGTCTTTGAAATGGGCGCTGGCGGGCCGGCGGCGGAGCTTCATGTCGCCGTGCAGCCCGGGCTGGCTCCCGCGAGGCAAGGCGCTGGTGCGGTTCACCATGTTGCCTTCAGGGCGCCGGACCAGGAGACACTGCATCAATGGACCGCCCGTTTGGCCGAATTCCGCCTGCCGTCGAGCGGCGAGGTCGAGCGCTACTACTTCCGCTCACTCTATTTCCGTGAGCCCAATGGTATCCTGTTCGAGATCGCCACGGACGGGCCGGGCTTCACCGCCGACGAGCCGCTGGAGACGCTGGGCGAAAGCCTGGCCCTGCCGCCGTTCCTCGAACCGAAGCGCTCGTCGATCGAAGCCGGCCTCAGGCCGCTGAAATAGATCACTGCCTGAAAGGTGGGCGCCGCGTTTCCGGTTCGGATTGTGGCGCCTGTTCTTTCTCAGAGATCGAACAAGGCGCTTTGACAGCCGGCGACGTTGCTGGTCAAAGGCGGCATGACGAAACTCCTCGCCCTTGTCATCGTCGGCTTTATGGTCATCCAGCTGATCAAACCGATCGGCTGGCCGGGACTCAAGCGCCGCGGCGATTTCTGGAAGCTGGCGCTGCTGGCCATGGCCGCGATCTCGCTGGCGGCCGTGCTCGGGCATTTGACATAGGTCTGCAAGCCGTATCGGCCGTCGGTGTTCAGCTGGCGAGCACCAGGCCGACGAGATGCTCGGCCCAGGCGCGGTAGCCCGCCTCCGAGGCGTGGAAGCCGTCCGAGGCGAAACCTTGTTCCGGATTGGTGATCGGCAGGCGTGGGGCCGGCACCGCGCCGCGCTCCAGGCAGAGCCGTTCGCCCATCCGGTTCATCGCGGTGGCGCGGATCTCGAGGATCTTGCCGAGCAGGGGCGGCATGGCCGGCGCCCGCGTGAACTCCAGCACGGGCGACCACACCACCCGCGCTTCCGGCCATTTGGCGCGCAGGCCGTAGAGCAGGCCGCCGAACTCCTTCTTGAAGCGCGGCACCGAATGAAAATTCTTGGTGTCGTTGGTGCCGATGGCAAGCACGATATGCGTCCATGGGTCGGCCGACAGATTGGGCAGGACATGGTCGCGGATCTGGCCCGACGTCGCCGAATTGAAGCCGGCGGCGCGCCAGCGCACGGCGCGGCCGGTGTGCTGCGAGATCAGCACAGCGAGCTGCGCGGCAAGCCCGTCCTCGGAATTGCCGATGCCGACCGAGGCGGCCGAGGAGTCGCCCAGCACCAGAAGCGAGATATCAGGCGCCTTGCCGGCGAGATCGTGCATGACCGGTCCCTGTGCCGGCAGCATGCGCGTGGTGCGGCGGCGTACGCCGAGCCCCTGCCAGACATAGACGGGGAAGGCGAGCCAGGTGAGAAAGGCCGGGAAGCGCATGGCGGAACCGTGGAATGATCTGTGGCAGGCTTAGCGCATGTTTGGGCCGAGGTGAACGGATCCTTGCATCGCCGGCCGGTTCCTTAGAGCGGTCCACCGTTTCATGGAAACGGCGAACCACTCTAACTCTTTGTTTTGACGCAATTCCGAACGGAAAACCGCTCACACTTTTCCTGGAATTGCTCTAAGGGCATACATCGTCCCGTTGCGACCTGTTGCCATATTCATCGTGCAGCCGCACCCAGTCCATGAAGGTCCCGTATGGACCGGTCTCGTCACGACCTTTCGGTGCAATGTCGAGGTACTGGTAGGCGCCGATGAACTGCTCGCTGCCGCGGGCGCGTGACATGAAGGTCAGAAAGATGTCACCGGTTTCGCCCTTGTAGAAGACGGTGGTGCCGGGCAGGTCCTTCGACGTCAGCACCGGTGTTTCGAAATTGTAGACCGCTTCGCCGGATGCGATCTGTCTGTCGGTGAAGGACACCTGCATATCGAAGTTGAAGTCCGACGCATAGGAAGACACCCAGTCGAATGTCCAGCCCATGCGCTGCTTGTAGGGCAGCAGCTCGACGAGCGGCGCCCGTGATATGGTGACAAGCGACACGTCATGATGCCTGAGATGCCGGTTGGCGCCGTCCATATGGTCGGCGACGAAGGCACAGCTTTCGCAGTGATGGGTGGAACCTGGCGCGAACACGAAGTGGTAGACGATCAACTGGCTGCGGTTGGCGAAAAGCTCGGCCAGTTTCTTCGGCCCTTGCTCCGTCTCAAAGACGTAGTCCTTCCTTACTTTCAGCCAGGGCAGTTCCCGCCGCTCGGCCGCAACACGTTCGCGCAACCGCGTCAGTTCCTTCTCACGCGCCAGATGCGCCTTGTGCGCCTGGAACCAGTCTTCGCGTGAAA
Organism: Mesorhizobium japonicum MAFF 303099; assembly: GCF_000009625.1. Taxonomy (NCBI): domain Bacteria; kingdom Pseudomonadati; phylum Pseudomonadota; class Alphaproteobacteria; order Hyphomicrobiales; family Phyllobacteriaceae; genus Mesorhizobium; species Mesorhizobium japonicum. The sequence continues at coordinate 3,024,407 of NC_002678.2, read as the reverse complement.
CGACCTTGTTGCGATGCATGAACCTCTCCCTGTCTCTCTCATCCCAAGGACGTTCGGGACGAGCGCAAACCGACATCGCCGGCAACGCCCAGAGGAAATAGGGATGAAGAGGTCTTCCCCCAAATCGCAGACAACAAAAACCCGGGCGCATTGGCCCGGGTTTGAACGATGACGGAAGCGCTGTGCTCAGGCGGCCTGTTCGAGGCTTGCCTTCCATTTTCCGAGCGCCGCCAGATAGTTCATGTGGGCGCGATGGGTGAAGGCGGCCTGACCGGCGGCGACGTTCGACGCCTTGCCGCTCCATGCCTTCTGTGGAGCGGCCTGCAGCGCGCGGCCATAGGAGAAGGTCAGCTTCCACGGGTGCGGGCCGATGGCGTTGATGGCGTTGAGGTTGGCGGTCGCCTCCTCGTCCTCCTGGCCGCCGGAGAGGAAGGCGATGCCCGGGACCGCCGCCGGCACCGTCTCGCGGAACAGTTTTATGGTCATCTCGGCGACCTTTTCGGGACTGTCCACAGTGCCCGACTTCTTGCCCGACAGCACCATGTTGGGCTTCAGGATCGTGCCTTCGAGGACGACGCGCGCCGCATGGAGTTCATCATAAAGCTTGATCAGCGTCGCCTTCGAGACGTCGTAGCAGGTGCCGATGTCGTGGGCGCCGTCCATCAGCACTTCCGGCTCGACGATCGGCACGATGCCGGCTTCCTGGCAAAGGGCGGCATAGCGGGCGAGCGCGTGGGTGTTCGAGTTGATCGAATTGGCCGAGGGCACGCCCTTGCCGGTGTCGATGTCGATCACCGCGCGCCATTTGGCGAAGCGGGCGCCGAGCTTGTAATAGTCGGCAAGCCGCTCGCGCAGGCCGTCGAGGCCCTCGGTGACAGTGTCGCCGGGAAAGCCGGCCAGCGGCTTGGCGCCGGCATCGACCTTGATGCCGGGGATGGCGCCTGATGCCTTGATGATGTCGACCAGAGGCGTGCCGTCGGCGGCCTTCTGGCGGATGGTCTCGTCATAGAGGATGACGCCGGAAATGTACTTGGTCATCGCGTCCCTGGCGCGGAACATCATCTCGCGATAGTCGCGGCGGCTGTCGGCGGTCGATTCGACGCCGATGACGTCGAAACGCTTCTTGATGGTGCCGGAACTTTCGTCGGCGGCCAGCAGGCCCTTGCCGTTGGCCACGATCGCGGCGGCAATGTCTTCGAGACGTTCGCTCATCATGCTTCTCCTGAAAAGGGTTCGTTCCGCGCTTAACGGAAATCTACCGCCAAAGGAATGGCATCGGAAAGCTCGAATCGATTGAAAGTCCCGGGCGCCTCTTTGTGTTGATCGCGCCTCAGCGCTTCAGCACGTCGACGCCTGGCAGAGGCTTGCCTTCCATCCATTCCAGGAAGGCGCCGCCGGCGGTAGAGACATAGGTGAAGTCGTCGGCGACGCCGGCGTGGTTGAGCGCCGCCACCGTGTCGCCGCCACCCGCAACGGAGACCAGCTTGCCGGCCTTGGTGCGCGCGGCCGCGTGTTTTGCCGCCGCCACCGTGGCGTGATCGAACGGCTCGATCTCGAAGGCGCCAAGCGGGCCGTTCCAGACCAGTGTCGCGGCGCGGTCGATCCATTCGCCGATCGTCTTCACGGTCTTTTCGCCGACATCCAGGATCATGCCATCGGCCGGCACGTCGGAGATGGCGACGGTCTCGCAGGCGGCGCCCGCCTTGAATTCCTTGGCGACGACACCGTCGACCGGCAGGATGATGGCGCAGCCGGCCTCGGCGGCCTCGATCATGATCTGCTTGGCGGTGGGGGCAAGATCATGCTCGCACAGCGACTTGCCGACATCGGTGCCGCGCGCGGCAAGGAAGGTGTTGGCCATGCCGCCGCCGATGACCAGCGCGTCGACCTTCTTCACCAGGTTCATCAGCAGGTCGATCTTGGTCGAGACCTTGGCGCCGCCGACGATCGCCACGACCGGGCGGACCGGGTTGCCCAGGCCCTTCTCCAGCGCTTCGAGCTCGGCCTGCATGGTGCGGCCAGCAAAGGAAGGCAACAGACGCGCCAGCCCCTCTGTGGAAGAGTGGGCGCGGTGCGCCGCGGAAAAGGCGTCGTTGACGAAAATGTCGCCATTGGCGGCGAGCCGCTCGCTGAAGGCCGGGTCGTTCTTCTCCTCGGCCTTGTAGAAACGGGTATTTTCGAAGAGCAGCACGTCACCCTTGTTCATGGCCGCGACAGCACTTCCCGCCATGTCGCCGACGCAATCCGAGGCAAAGCCGACGGGACGGCCGAGCACCTCGGCCGTCGCCCTGGCGATCGGCTCCAGCGAGAATTCCGGGGATGGCCCATCCTTGGGCCGGCCGAAATGGGCGAGCAGGATGACCTTGGCGCCCTTGCCCGACAGTTCGGCGATGGTCGGCGCGATGCGTTCGATGCGGGTGGCGTCGGTGACCTTGCCGTCGGCGACGGGAACGTTGAGGTCGACGCGCACCAGCACGCGCTTGCCGCTGATGTTGCCGATATCGTCCAGTGTCTTGAAGGCGGCCATGCGGGTTCCTTTCCTCGGGAAAATCGCCGGGACCATACCCCGCATCGGTGACGATGCAAGGCTTTGGCCGCGACGCGATGCGAAATTTTCAGGCGGGCAGGAACATAGTCCGTGAACATCGCCCGGTGATGACGGGGCAGGGCCAGCGATCGCCCTTCTCAGCTCCCGGTCGTGGCTTTTTCAACCGGCGGCTTGGGGGCGTCTTCGGCCTGTGCTGCCGCTTCCTGCGTCTCGGTCGGCTTGCGCCAATTGCGGATGAAGGCGCCGAGGCGGTCGCCCATCTCGCCGGCGCTCAGGAACACCGGCACCCGCGCCACCGGCGCGGTCGGCTCGAAGGAAAGACCGAGACCCGTGATCCTGCCCTTGTCGTCGACATCCCTGACGATCAGCTCGATCGAGCCGATCAGCACGCGATCGGCGTATTCGGCATGGCCGCCAAGCCGCGCCGTGACCAGCGCGCCGACGGTGAGCTTCTGCTCCGCCTCGGTCAGACCCGGCGCGTACGCTGCCTCCAATTCGGCCGCGGCGCGCGCCGGGTCGACGGCGAAGGCGCCGAAGAAATCGGCGTCTTCCGGGTCGACCACCGCGCGGCTGGCGAACAGCTTGTCGAGCAGGCGCGGGTAGCGGTCCGGCACGAAGATGTAGACCTGGTCGCCGGCGGCGAGCCGGCCCATGTCCTGAAAGCGCATCGAGCGGCCGTCGCGCAGCACCAGCGAGGGCCGCGCCCAACGCGGAATGCGCTCGCCGCGCGCCACCGGGCTGCCATGCGCCACGCGATAGGCGAGAAGCTCGTGATGGGCGGAGCCCGGCAATTCCAGCTCGACCTTGTCCAGCGGTCCAAGGCGCGCCGGCACGATGAGACCGAGGCGACGCGCCAGCGGTCCGACGGTCCAGCCCTGGATGACCAGCGACACCAGTACGATGATGAAGGCGGCGTTGAAGATGGTGCGGCCGTTCTCCAGCCCGCCGAGCAGCGGTGTGATGGCGAGCAGGATCGAGACGGCGCCGCGCAGGCCGACCCAGGAGACGAAGGCGACTTCGGGGCGCGGCAGGCGGAACGGGATCAGGCAGAGCCAGACAGCGATCGGGCGGGCGACAAACATCAGGAACAGGCCAAGCGCTATCGCCGGCACCATGATCGCCGGAAATTGCGAGGGGGTGGCGAACAGGCCGAGGATCAGGAACATGATGATCTGCGCCAGCCACGACATGCCGTCCTGGAAGCGCTTGAGGATGGTGACGGCGCGGATGTCGGAATTGCCGGCAATGAGGCCGGCGATATAGACCGCCAGGAAGCCCGAGCCGCCGATGGCGCCGGCGGCGGCGAAGACCATCAGTGACAGGGTCAGCACGAAGATCGGCAGCAGGCCGTGGTCGAGATTGAGCCGGTCGACGAGACGCACGATGGCAAGGCCACCGAGCGCGCCGACGACGGCGCCAAGGCCCATATTGACGAGGAAGCCGAGGATCAGGTTGGTGACCAGGACATTGGTTTCGGGGTTGGCGTGGGCGGCGATGACCTCGACGAGGGTGATGGTCAGGAAGATGGCGATCGGGTCGTTGGTGCCGGATTCCACCTCGAGCGTCGAGCGCACACGCTCACGCAGATTGATCTCGCCGGCGCGCAGCAGGAAGAACACCGCCGCGGCGTCGGTCGAAGCGACGGCGGCGCCGAGCAGGAAGGATTCCAGCCAGGTGAGGTCAAGCAGATAGTAGGCCGCGGCGCCGAACAGGCCGGTGGTGAGAAGCACGCCGAAGGTCGCCAGCGACAGCGCCGGGCCGGCCGCCTGCCGCAAGGCGTTGAGCGGCGTGCCGAAGCCGGAATCGAACAGGATGACGGCGAGAGCCAGTGAGCCGGCAAAATAGGCGATGCGGGCATTGTCGAATTCTATGCCGAGGCCATCGGTTCCGGTGGCGAGCCCGATGCAGAGAAAGAGCAGCAGGAGGGGGGCACCGAAGCGGAAGGCGATCAGGCTCGAAAACGCGGCGGCGACAACGAGCGCCGTGCCGACCAGCGTAACGAGATAGATCGCATGCTCCATCCGTGATTTGCCCCTCGAATTCCTCTTTCTATCGATTTACGGGAGAGTGGGGCGAAGGCATGGCCAGTGCAAGGCGGGAGGGTGGTTTTTTGCCCTATGCCGCTGATTTTCCGGCAACTGGCGTTGCTGCTCCGGCAAATGAAAAACGCCCGGACGAAGCCGGGCGTTTCAGGTCTCGAGAAGGTAGTCTTCGATCAGGCGATGGTCTTGCCGAAGGCGACGGCGGTGTCGCCCATGCGGTTGGAGAAGCCCCACTCATTGTCGTACCAGGACAGCACCGAAACGAAGTTGCCGTCCATCACCTTGGTCTGGTCGAGCGCCATGATCGAGGAGCGCGGATCATGGTTGAAGTCGATCGAGACATTCGGGTGATGGGTGACGCCGAGAATTCCCTTCAGCTTGCCATTGGAGGCGGCGATGACCGCTTCGTTGATTTCCTGCACGGTGGTGGCGCGCTTGGCGATGAACTTGAAGTCGACGACCGAGACGTTCGGGGTCGGCACGCGGATCGAGATGCCGTCGAGCTTGCCCTTGAGGTCGGGGAGCACGAGGCCGATGGCCTTGGCCGCGCCGGTCGAGGTCGGGATCTGCGACAGCGCCGCTGCACGGGCGCGGTAGAGATCCTTGTGCATGGTGTCCAGCGTCGGCTGGTCGCCGGTGTAGGAGTGGATCGTCGTCATCATGCCTTTTTCGATGCCGACCGTCTCATGCAGCACGGCGGCCAGCGGCGCCAGGCAGTTGGTGGTGCAGGACGCGTTCGAGATGACGATATGGTCCTTGGTCAGCTTGTCGTGGTTGATGCCGTAGACCACGGTCAGGTCGGCGCCATCGGCAGGTGCCGAGACCAGCACGCGCTTGGCGCCGGCGGTCAGGTGCGAGGCGGCCTTGTCCCGAGCGGTGAAGATGCCGGTGCATTCGAGCGCGATGTCGACACCGAGCTCCTTCCAAGGCAGCTGCGTCGGATCCTTGATGGCGGTGACCTTGAACTTTTCCTTGCCGACGGTGATCTGGTCGCCGGAAACCGACACTTCATGCGGGAAGCGGCCGTGCACGCTGTCGTAGCGCAGCAGGTGCGCATTGGTCTCGACCGGACCGAGATCGTTGACGGCGACGACGTCGATGTCCTTGCGGCCGGATTCATGGATGGCGCGCAGGATGTTGCGGCCGATGCGGCCGAATCCGTTGATGGCAACTCTGACGGTCATTTTTCTCTCCCTGGGAGCTGGAAGGCTGACGATGGGGTCCGCAGCTTCATAGCGGCGGATGGGCAAAGAATCCAGCCGCAGCGACGCAGATTTAAATCGATTAGGTTGGGCCAGTCCGGCGAAATCGCTTTGCGCGGTTTCGCCGGGGGCATTTCTGTTTTGTGCATGCCATTATCCCAAACCGCGACACAGTTTTGGGCGGCATGCTGAGCCTTACTTGGCGTGCAGGCGGGCTTCCGCCGCCTTGGCCGCCGCCTCGGCGGTGATGCCGAAATGCGGGTAGAGCTGCTCGATCGTGCCCGAGGCGCCGAAGCCGGTCATGCCGACGAAGATGCCGTCCGAGCCGATGAGATGGTCCCAACCCTGGCGGATGCCGGCCTCGATCGCCATCTTGATAGGCGCGTTGCCGATCGTCTTCTTGCGGTAGTCGTCGCTCTGCTTGTCGAACAGCTCGAAGCAAGGCACCGACACGACGCGGGTCGGGTGGCCATGCTTCTCGAGCAGGTCGCGGGCGCCGAGTGCGATCTCGACCTCGGAGCCGGTGGCGAAGATCGTCACTGCCGCCTCGCCGCTGGCCGCGGCCAGTTCGTAAGCGCCCTGGCTGCTCAGGTTCTTGGCCGAGTGCTCGATGCGCACCGTCGGCAGGTTCTGGCGGGTCAGCGCCAGCGTCGACGGCGTCTTTTCGGATTCGAGCGCGATCTGCCAGCATTCCGCGGTTTCCACGGCGTCGGCCGGGCGGAAGACATTGTGGTTGGGAATGGCGCGCAGCGCTGCCAGATGCTCGACCGGCTGGTGGGTCGGGCCGTCCTCGCCCAGACCGATGGAATCATGGGTCATGACGAAGATCGAGCGGATGCCCATCAGCGAGGAAAGCCGCATCGACGGGCGAGCATAGTCGGAGAAGCACATGAAGGTGCCGCCATAGGCGATGAGGCCGCCATGCAGCGTCAGGCCGTTGATGGCCGCCGCCATGCCGTGCTCGCGGATGCCGTAGTGGACATAGCGCTGGCCGTAATCGTCCGGCGTGATGTTCTTGGTCTGGCTGGTCTTGGTGTTGTTGGAGCCGGTCAGGTCGGCGGAGCCGCCGATAGTTTCCGGAACGGCGCCGTTGATGACCTCAAGCGCCATTTCCGACGATTTGCGGGTGGCGACCTTCGGCTTGTCGGCCGAGAGCTTCTTCTTGTAGTCGGCGATGACGGCGTCGAAATTGGACGGCAGCTTGCCGGCGAGCCGGCGCTCGAACTCGGCCTTCAGCTTCGGCTCGGCCTTGGCGAGACGGCCTTCCCAGTCGGCGCGCGGCTTGGCTCCGGCCTTGCCGGCGGTGCGCCAGGCATCGAGGATGTCGGCCGGAATCTCGAAGGGCGGCGACTCCCAGTTGAAGAACTTGCGCGCACCGGCGATCTCGTCGGCGCCGAGCGGCGAACCGTGTGCCTTGTTGGTGCCGGCCTTGGTCGGCGCGCCGAAGCCGATGGTCGTCTTGCAGGCGATCATCGTCGGCTTGTCGGAATGGCGGGCGGCTTCGATGGCGTAGGCGATGGCTTCCGGATCGGTGCCGTCGATATGGCTGGCGTTCCAGCCGGAGGCCTGGAAACGGGCAACCTGGTCGGTGTTGTCGGCCAGCGAGACCGGGCCGTCGATCGAGATGTTGTTGTTGTCCCAGAAGACGATCAGCTTGTTGAGCTTGAGATGCCCGGCCAGCGCAATGGCTTCCTGGGAAACGCCCTCCATCAGGCAGCCGTCGCCGGCCAGCACATAGGTGTAGTGGCTGACGAGGTCGTTGCCGAAAGCGGCGTTCATGATGCGCTCGCCGAGCGCGAAGCCAACCGAATTGGCGAGGCCCTGGCCGAGCGGGCCGGTCGTCGTCTCGATGCCGGTGGCGTGGCCGTATTCGGGATGGCCGGCGGTCTTGGAGCCGAGCTGGCGGAAGTGCTTGATCTGGTCGATGGTCATGTCTTCGTAGCCGGTCAGATGCAGCAGCGAATAGAGCAGCATCGAGCCATGGCCAGCCGACAGGATGAAGCGGTCGCGGTCGGGCCAGTGCGGGGCTTTGGGATCGTATTTCAGGAAGCGGGTGAACAGCACCGTTGCAATGTCGGCGCAGCCCATGGGCAGGCCGGGATGGCCGGACTGGGCCTTCTCGACGGCATCCATGGAGAGAAAGCGGATCGCATTGGCCATCCGATCATGTTGTTCACGCGACGTCATGGTTCCTCCAAAGGTGGGGGTTTGGGGGCTTGGGAGCGCCCTTGAAAAGGTGCGCGACACATAGCAGGCGCGGGCTTTTAGTCAACAAATCGGGCGCAGATTTGCCGGTCTTGTGATGCTGGCGGCGGCCCTACATTAGCGTTAGCGGGGGACAGTCGCGAGAGCTTTGTTGACGTTGCCTTCACCCGGTGCCTAATGTTTCACGGATAACGCGTTCTGAACGCGAACGATTCGGTGATGGGCAGGGCACAGGACGAAGGCCATGACCGGGGAAACCACGCTCAAGGAAGTCATCGCCAGGCTGGGCAAGGCCATTGAGGGGCTGGAAAGCGCCGTCGCGGCCAAGCTGGAGCATGAACGCGATTACTCGGAAGCCGAGGCCGAGGTGCAGCGGATGAATGCCGACCGCTCCAGGCTGGCGCAGGAACTCGACAATTCCGAAGCGCGCGCCGAACGGCTGGAGGATGCCAACAAGGAAGTCTCGCGACGGCTGGTGACCGCCATGGAAACCATCCGCGCCGTGTTGGACAGATAGGAGCTGGCCCATGGCACAGGTCACGGTTTCAATCGACGGCAAACAGTATCGGATGGCTTGCGACGAAGGCCAGGAAGAGCATCTGATCGATCTCGCCGAACGCTTCGACCGCTATGTCTCGCATCTGAAGGATTCCTTTGGCGAAATCGGCGACCAGCGGCTGACCGTCATGGCCGGCATCATGGTGATGGACGAACTCTCGGAACTGCAGAAGCGCGTCAAGGGCATGGAAAGCGAAGTGCTGACCTTGCGCAAGACGCGCGACGAGGCACTGACCAAGGCTGACAAGAGCGACAGCGTGCTGACCAACGCGCTTGGCGCGCTGGCGCAGCGCATGGAAGATCTCGCCACGTCGCTGGCCGTGAAATCCTAGTCTTTCGCGACGCCGACAGCGAAATTTCTACATTCCCCAGGAAAAGGCGAAAATTTTTCGCGGCCTGCATCACTGCCGGGTGGCCTCACCGTTTTGAACGTCGCCGATGGAGTGGTAAAAAGGGTGGCAGACCGCCAACGGGCGGCATTCACAGGGGTAGGAACCATGAGCCTTCGTATCAACGACATCGCACCGGATTTCACCGCCGAGACCACGCAAGGGACGATCAGCTTTCACGACTGGATCGGTGACGGCTGGGCGATCCTGTTCAGCCACCCGAAGAATTTCACGCCGGTCTGCACGACCGAGCTTGGCACGATGGCCGGGCTGGAAGGCGAGTTCAAGAAACGCAACGTCAAGATCATCGGCATCTCCGTCGATCCGGTTGCGAGCCACGACAAATGGCAGGCCGACATCAAGACGGCGACCGGCCAGACGGTGCATTATCCGCTGATTGGCGACAAGGACCTCAAGGTCGCCAAGCTCTACGACATGCTGCCCGCCGGCGCCGGCGAGACCTCGGAAGGCCGAACGCCCGCAGACAACGCCACCGTGCGCTCGGTCTATGTCATCGGACCGGACAAGAAGATCAAGCTGGTGCTGACCTATCCGATGACTACGGGCCGCAACTTCGATGAGATCCTGCGCGCGGTCGATTCCATGCAGCTCACCGCCAAGCATCAGGTGGCGACACCGGCAAACTGGAAGCAAGGCGAGGACGTCATCATCACCGCCGCCGTTTCCAACGAGGATGCGATCAAGCGCTTTGGCGCCTTTGACACCATCCTGCCTTATCTCAGGAAAACCAAACAGCCGTCCGCCTGAAACAGGCGCCGGAACGGCTTTTGCCTTTCCCACCCAGGCGGGCCAAGTCATGCTTGACTGGCCTGCCTCGGTGGACAACCATGCTCCTGTTGGAGCTTGGCGGAGAAAATCGTTCCTGTCGGCTGGGTTGGGGGAGTTCGGCTTGGAATTGGCTTTGGCAAGACCTGAGGTCAGGGGCTTTTACGACAAGCCGACCGGAGCCATTCAATATGTCGTCACCGATCCGGCGACAAGGCGCTGCGCCATCATCGATCCGATCCTCGACTTCGATGAGAAATCCGGTGCGACGGGAACGAAGAGCGCGGATGCCCTGCTCGATTTCGTGGGGGAGAACGGACTGGAGCCCGAGTGGATCCTCGACACCCACCCGCATGCCGATCATTTCTCGGCCGCGCACTATCTGAAACAGAAGACCGGGGCGCCGACGGCGATCGGTAACAGAATCGTCGACGTCCAGAACCTGTGGAAGGCGATCTATAACTGGCCGGATTTTCCCGCCGACGGTTCGCAGTGGGACAGGCTGTTCAGGGAAGGTGAGACCTTCCTGATTGGGACCCTTCCGGTCAAGGTGCTGTTCTCACCCGGACATACACTGGCTTCGATCACCTATGTGATCGGCGACGCCGCCTTCGTGCACGACACGCTGTTCATGCCCGACAGCGGTACGGCGCGGGCGGATTTCCCCGGCGGGAGTGCCGCGCGGCTGTGGCGCTCGATCCAGGAGATACTGGCGCTGCCCGATGAGACGCGCGTCTTCGTCGGCCATGACTATCAGGCCGGCGGCCGCGAGCCCTTGTGGGAGAGCACGGTGGCCGCGCAGAGGGCCAGCAATATCCATCTCGCTGCCGCGCACAGCGAGGCCGAGTTCGTGGCGCTGCGCGAGGCACGCGACAAGACATTGCCGATGCCGCGGCTGATCCTGCACGCGCTGCAGGTCAACATGAATGGCGGCCGGCTGCCGGAACCGGAAGCCAATGGCCGGCGGTATCTGAAATTTCCGCTGGATGGGCTTTGAGGCGATCGCCGCGACACCCCGCGTACGAAAAAGGCGGCGCCAGTATCCTGGCGCCGCCTTGATGTTTTGTCGCCGAAGCTGGCTTAAGCCGCCGGCTGCGCCTCGATGGTGCGCAGCGCCTGGGTCTGGCGCTTGGCGGCGGCCTTGACCGCATCCTGCACCTTCTCGAAGGCGCGCACCTCGATCTGGCGCACGCGCTCGCGGCTGATGTCGAACTCGGCCGAGAGCTCTTCCAGCGTCAGCGGCTCCTCGGCGAGGCGACGGGCCTCGAAGATGCGCCGCTCGCGCTCATTGAGCACGGCAAGAGCGCCTGACAGCATGCCGCGCCGATTCTCCAGCTCGTCCTGCTCGATCAGCATCTCTTCCTGGCTTTCGTGGTCGTCGACCAGCCAATCCTGCCATTCGCCGGATTCGCCTTCCGTCGCCCGGATCGGCGCGTTGAGCGAAGCGTCGCCTGACAGGCGGCGGTTCATCGACACCACCTCTGCCTCGGTAACGTTCAGCCGCGTGGCGATCTCGGCGATCTGGTCGGGCTTCAAATCGCCGTCATCCAGCGCCTGGATCTTGCCCTTCACCTTCCGCAGGTTGAAGAACAGACGCTTTTGGTTGGCGGTCGTGCCCATCTTGACCAGGCTCCACGAGCGCAGGATGTATTCCTGGATCGAGGCCTTGATCCACCACATGGCGTAGGTCGCGAGGCGGAAGCCGCGCTCGGGTTCGAATTTCTTGACGGCCTGCATCAGGCCGACATTGCCTTCCGAGATCACCTCGCCGATCGGCAGGCCGTAGCCGCGATAGCCCATGGCGATCTTGGCGACGAGCCGCAAATGGCTGGTGACGAGCTTGTGCGCGGCGGACGTGTCTTCATGCTCGGCATAACGCTTGGCGAGCATGTACTCTTCCTGCGGCTGAAGCATGGGAAAGCGGCGGATTTCTTCCAGATAGCGGCTGAGGCCGCCTTCGCCGGAAACAATACTAGGTAGTGACTGGGCCATGATAGCGCCCCCTCTCTATTGGAGTGATGCCCCCGAAACGCGGCAGGCATGTGACGCGAACACCAAAAGGCTCGCTCGCGGCATACAGTCTTATACAGGAACAAAACCAGAAAAGACAGGCATTTGTTCAACACGAAACAGTGTGTCACGCTGAAGTGAACAATGCCAGTCAGGTTTTTTGATGGCTGGTTTCGAGATGTTGATGGCAGGTTCAGAGATTGCGAAAGCCGCCGACGAGTTCCTCCATGTCCCTAGGTATCGGCGCCTCGAACCTCATCGTTAAATGGGTATCGGGATGGCGAAATGCAAGGAGCCAGGCATGCAAAGCTTGCCGGGAAAAAGCCTTGACCTGACTTTTCAGGGGTTCCGGCAGCCGGTTGGCCTTGGTGCGGAACGCCTGGCCGTAGTCGGGGTCGCCGATGACCGGATGGCCGATATGGGCCATATGGACACGGATCTGATGGGTCCGGCCGGTTTCCAGCCGGCATTCGACCAGGCTGGCGGTGGCGAATTCCTGCTGGTTTTCGCCAAAACGCTCCTGAACGGCAAAGTGGGTGACGGCGTGGCGGGCATCGTCGCGGCCTTCCGGCACCACGGCGCGGCGCACCCGGTCGGCGGCGCGGCCAAGCGGCGCGTCGACCGTTCCGGTCGGCCTCTGCGGTATGCCCCAGACCAGCGCCAGATAGGCGCGTTCGAGATCGCCGGTCCGGCCGTGATCGGCGAAGGCCTCCGACAGCGCCTTGTGGGCGCGGTCGGTCTTGGCCACCACCATGACACCGCTGGTCTCCTTGTCGAGACGGTGGACGATGCCCGGCCGGCGCACCCCGCCAATGCCCGACAGGCTGTCGCCGCAATGATGGATCAACGCGTTGACCAGCGTGCCGGTCCAGTTGCCGGCACCGGGGTGCACGACAAGTCCCGCCGGCTTGTTGATGACGATCAGCGCGTCGTCCTCGTAGAGTACATCGAGCGCGATGGCCTCACCCTGCGGCGCGGCCGGCTCCGGCTCCGGCATGGCGATAGACACGCTTTCGCCTGCGGACATCTTGCGCTTGGTCTCGTCGGCCGGCTTGCCGTCGACGCTCACGGCGCCTTGCCTGATCAGCATCTGCACGCGGCTGCGCGACATATCGGGGCCGAGGCTCGCGGCCAGCCATTGGTCGAGGCGCTGGCCGGCCGCATCCGCGCCCACCACCAGCACTGTCGGCTCGGCCGCCATGAATCGGTCCTCTATCAATTCGGGGGCCTCTTCGTTATGAGCGCTCATCGAAAACCGTTCCGGAATATTTGCCATGGCCCGGCCCGATGCCGACGAAGATCAGGAAAAGCCGCTCGACCCCGAGGTCGAAAAGATGCGTGGCAAGCTCGTCCGCTTCATGGCCATCAATCTCGGCCTGCTGTTGCTGGCTCTTATGGTGGTGATCGCGGCGATTGTCTACAAAGCCCGCAAGGCACCGCCGGCAAGCCCGCCGCTGGCGGGCGACATCCAGGTGCCGGCCGGCGAGCCGCTCAGCGGCGACATCGTGCTGCCGGTCGGGGCGAAAGTGGTCAGCCAGTCGCTATCCGGCAATCGCATCTCGATCGACGCCGAGCTTGCCGACGGCGGCCGTGCGATCTTCGTCTATGACATCGCCGAGCGCCGCCTGATCGGGCAGTTCGCAATCCGCACCAAATAGGCCGGCGGCAATGCAACAAACAAGTCTGTCGCAGAAATGAACAGGCCTCGGGCATGACAGGCTTCGCCGGAAATCGTCGTGTTGCAACCGTAGCGCTGGTCGTCGCCAACTATGACGAGGCGATTGCCTGGTATGTCGGCAGGCTGGGTTTCCTGCTCCTCGAGGATGTCGATCTCGGCGGCGGCAAGCGCTGGGTCACGGTCGCGCCGGCCAATGGGCAGGGCGCCAGGCTGCTGCTAGCCGAGGCGTCCGATGAGGCGCAGAGGCAAAGCATCGGCAACCAGACGGGCGGCCGGGTCTTCCTGTTCCTCGAAACCGACGACTTTGCCCGCGACCATGCGGCGATGCTGGAAAAGGGCGTCGAATTCCGCGAGGCACCGCGTTTCGAGCCCTATGGCACGGTCGCGGTTTTCGCCGATCTGCACGGCAATCTCTGGGATCTGATCGAGCCGAAACGGTAAAGCGTGGGCGGCTTTTTGTTCGACACAGCAAAGCCGCCGAACCCCGGTTGCTTTTTCCGAGCCGTCAGCCTATATCGCCGGTTCTTGAGCGCGCCCATCGTCTAGCGGTCAGGACACCGCCCTCTCACGGCGGGAACAGGGGTTCGATTCCCCTTGGGCGTACCAAGAGACTCAATGATTTAACTGAGTGTGGATCAAAACCGTCGAGCAACGGTCAAATAGGCTGTCTGGGGAATACCGGCCAGGGGTTGCCCTGATGGGAACTGCGGGCAGCGGCTAGGCAGCTGGCGTCCCCTTCGCCGTAACGGCGCGGTGGATCTGCTCGGTCAGGCTATTGTTGACCTCGATGAGCCGATGCACCTCTTCCTGGATTTTCAAGAGCGCTTCGGCGTCCTTGTAGGTCTGCAGCGCCTGCTTGTCCGAGGCGGCGGCCGAAACCTTTTGGCCAACCATGATTACCGACAGCAGCACCAGCTGCAAAAAGTTTGTGCGATCCAAGCGATCAGCGTCGCAACTCCACCCTGGATGGCAACCGGCAAGCTGATGAGGGCGATCCCCGCAAAGACATAGGCGCACCACATCGTGCCAACAGAGTTCGTGATGACGAGAGCGATTCTCCCGTTTAGGCCCAATTGCTCATGCCGGGTGAAGTCCGACCTTCTCGCGTTCCTTAATTCGCGGATTGGGAATGTGTTCGACGTTCACGATCGGCTTTTCCATGATTGAGATCATGGCCGGCTGATACCGGAAACACAAGTCGGCCACGCGCCGAACCTGGCGCCTAACGGTGAAGGGCGCAGATGCCCAATGGACTACCTATAATAGTACCTGTGGTGGTGGTGCCTGTGGTGGTGGTAATAGTGTCTATGATGGTAGTAGTACCGGTGCGGGTAGTAGTACCTATGCGGGTAGTAATAGCGGTGGTAGTACCTGTGGTGATATCGGTAGTATGGGCGATATGGCTCGTAGTACGGGCCGCCGTAGTAATCGTCGCTATAGCGGTAGGGGAAAGGGAACCCTCCGAAACCACCATAATAGCCGCCGAAGGGCGAAAAGAGAAACTGCGCCTGGGTCGGCGAAATGACGGCGGCCGTGGTAGCAAACGCGAGCACGGATGCGAGTATCAGCTTCCTCACGGTTACCTCCATCGGTTCGATTGTAAATAACGCGAACGCCGGTCGAATCGTTCCTCTCCTTATGCTCATCCTTATGCTCAGGAGTGGTCTGGCCGCTCGGGTGAATCGCCTCCGTCACGTCGCTCGCCTTGCGCGAGGAAGGCACAGGGATGATGATGACAGCTGCAAGGCTTCCTCGGTCGTATCGATCGAGGAAGGCCTGCGCCGACGTCCAAAGGCCTGCCAAGATAGATGTTGCCTTCATGATCGACTCACCCAAGCGTCAAGACGGCTATCCCGAAGAAACCATCGAGCAGGGTTTTCAGGCAATCGAGGCGCGCAGAGTTCCCTTGCCCAACGGCTACCGACAGGGTGTGATCTCCGCGATCACCGTATTGCTGGGCTTTTCGCTTCTTTTCCTGCGGTATTGGAATTTCGAAGCTGATGGCGGATGGACGGCCGCCTCGATCCTGGCGACGCTCCTGCTCGCGCTGGCCATCGTCCTCCAACTCGTCGCATTGTGGCGTTCGCTGCTGCCGCGCGACGACGACGAGCCGGTCTATCAGGTCACGCTGCGCTGGTTCCTCGCCTCGATCATCGCTCTGCTCGCGGGGGTCCTGCTGGCCGGGCTGACCGCTTCGCACGTCTTCAATCTTTGATCGGGGCAATTCCGGGCTGCTCGACCATCGGCTTTTACGCCGCAAGGTCGTCCGTTGATTGCACGGAAAAGCCCCGCCGACCGGGAGTCAAGCGGGGCCCTTGGAGTAGCCGCAAAGGGGACTGGCTTCGGACTACTCATTGATCCGTAGGATCATCATCAAATGTAGTCCTCGGGATGAGATGCCGCATCGGCCGAATAGATGAAGGAAACAGCCTTATTCACATTTCAGGGCCATCCTCTCTACAATAGAGAGAGCCTGGACAATACTTGGGGGCGCATCCGCGCGGATTGTGTTTGGCCGTTGGCGAAGCCCGCGATAGCCGGCGGTCCGCACGCCCGAATCCCCCCAATTTAAGTCAGGCCGCGACGCTTGAAAGCGCAACGATCTCTGTTACTTACGGCGTGTTGGGATGGCATCCGCGGCAGCGCGGATTTGGGTTGGGCAGAGTTGGAATGGCGTCAGGAAAGATTTGCGCGCGCTGCCATGGCGGCGGCAAGGTGTTTGACTGCTCGAGATGGAGTGCGTCGAAAGGCCATTGCTGTCCGCAAGGGACGCATCAGACCAGTTGCCCGGGGAAAACCCTCATTTGCACCGAGTGTGGCGGTGTGGGGATGATTGCGGAAGCCGAGTACAGGGCCGTCGCCTAGTCCTGGCTTCGGCAGGGCGCGATGCGGTCGGCCTTGGCGTTGCACTCGTGCCTCATCACTTGGATGGATCCTGCAGCTTTGCGGCCACGAGCGGTTCGCCGTCGCGCAACGATGGGACTTGCCGCTTCTGGCGCGGCGGGGCCGATTGCATTAGCATCATGTCATGGATTTCGAGGCCCGGCTCAGGCGGCGCACAGACCGCCGAGTGCCAGGCGGATCCTGACGGGCAATCGATGCCGCGGGGAGAAGGCCAATGCAGAAACTGCAAGCACAAGGCGTCCACCACATCACGCTGGTCGGCGCCGGGCGCCAGACCTCGATCGATTTCTGGGAAGGCGTGCTCGGCATGCCTTTCATCTTCGAGCAGCCCAACCTCGACAAGGCCAGCGAGAGCCATCTCTATTTCGATCCGGGCGACGGCCGGCTGATCACCGTCTTCACCGATGAGAGCCGCACGCCGCAGAAGCGGCGCACACCAACCGATCCGGGTTGCGTCCACCACATCGCATTCGCGGTCTCACGGGTCACCTTCCTGCAGGCGGTCGCCCGGCTCGACGAGCGCGGCATCAAGCACAGCGGCGTCAAGGATCGCGGCTTCATGGATTCCATCTATTTCGAGGATCCGCTTGGCCTTTTGATCGAACTCGCCTCCTACCGCTTCGAGCCGCCGGCGGGTTTCACCCATGCCGATGTTCTGATGCAGGCGCACAGGCTGCGCGTCGGGCGCGGCGACTACAACATAGCGGAAGTGCATCTCGCCGATGCGATCCAGGTGCTTGTCGAAAGCTCCCGCGCGACCTTGTCGGACGACCGGGCACCGAAGAATCCATACTGACGGCCAACAAAACAGAGGGAGGATAACAATGGCAAAGACAGTGACCAAGAGCTCTGGGAAATCAGTTGCCCAGGCAAAGGCGAAAGCAGCCGCGAAGCCGGCGATGAAGGCAGCCGCAAAGGCCGCGCCGAAGGTGGCCGCGAAAGCCGCGGCAAAACCGGCGGCGAAACCGGCGGCGCAAAAGTCGGCGCCCAAGACCGCCAAGGCCAAGTCGGCGAAAAAGCCGGCGTTGAAGCTCAGCATGCTGAAGCCGAGCGTCAACAACATGACGGTGCGGGTGTTTGCCCGCGCGGCCGGGTTCGACTCCGCCGAGACCGACGCCTGGGGCCACACGCGTTCGCCCGAATATCTGGCGCGCAATCCGGCGCATCTGACGCCTATGATCGAGGACAAGGGGCTGCCCAGGGGCGTGCTTTGGGAAAGCTGCGCCATCATGCAGTATCTCGCCAACAAGCACGGGCTGGAGAAATTCTATCCCAAGGCGCCAGCCAAGCGGGCGATGATCGACAGCGCCATGTTCTACCTGATCGGTACGCTCTACCCCTATGTGGCGCGCGCCACCTATCCGGCGCTGGGTTTTCCGCAATATGCCGGCGAGGTCGGCCACAGCGATGCCCATCCCGACAGGAAGTCGGAGGCACAGAAGGCCGCGATGGCGGCGATCGCCGAACCGCTGGAGGTCTTCCACAGCTTCTTCAGGGACGGCAAGCCGTTCATCGGCGGCAACAACCCTTCGATCGCCGACATAAGGCTGGCGGCGACGCTCGAATTCCTGGCGGTCATCGACTATGCGCTGCCCAAATGGGCGCAGGAGTACATGGCGGCCATCGAGAAGAAGCTCGGCAAGGCCTATGCCGAGCCGGCCGGCGACGTTCGCGGCTATATCGCCTATGTGCGGTCGCAGGCGAAGGCTTCGGCTTAAGGATTCGTTAACCAAAGCCCTGTCTACTGGCGGGAATTCACCACGCGACCACGGATGTACTGGCGCAATATCGGTGGAAGGAAAGGTCGGCTCCGTGCCGGCCTTTTTGCCTTTTGGACCCATGCCGGGACATCGCGCGACGGTGATAGGACCGTGCCGGAGCATCAACTTTTTGCGTCGGGATATTGTCATCGCCGGTGTTGTACCTAACATCCCGTTCAGCGGATCCGGCTTGGAATGCCGGCCTGGAATGAGATGAGGGCTTGCGATGAAATGCGTGGCGGCAATGCTGATGAACGCCGGTGGAATGCTGGCTGGGACGCTTCTCCCGTCACAGGCAGCCGTGCTCAACACAATGGATGATGTCGGGGACGCGATCCAGGCGTGCTGGACGCCGCCGGCGGATGCGGGGAATTCGACCGTAACCCTGAGTTTCAGCTTCAAGCGTGACGGCTCGCTGATTGGTCCGCCACGGCCGACCGCCGCCAAGGTGGCCGGCGATGACAAGGCGCGAAAGGCGTACATCGACGCCGCCATCGCCGCCGTCAAGAATTGCACGCCTCTGAGTTTGTCACCGGCTTTGGCGCAAGGCATTGGCGGCAACGTTTTCACGTTGCAATTGGTTTCCCCGAAGAAATAGCGGCCGGCACTGCCCCTTCTGAGCCATTGCTCAATGGCTCAGGCGTCGAACCTCCGCATGCCGTGCCAGGTCCGGTGTCTCGAAAACATAGTCGCTCCAGGCCGATTCAGGGATCTGCCCGGCCAGATAGCACTCAAGCAACAGGTTTTCCTCGGGATTGAGCGGTCGTGGCGCGCGCTCGTGATCCAACCCGAGAGAATGAAAAAGGTTTCTTGTCAGTTCCGACACCGTGAAGTGGATCGACATCTGCGTTCTCCCTGTGCCTTCAACGCGGCAGTCAGGCAAAGGTTTCAGCGTCAAGCTTCGGTCACGCCGGCTTGATCGCCCCCGGGGGGAACCACGGCGCGGCAGTTCCGATAGCCGGCGGTCCGAGCTCTTTGTCGCGGCAACCCCGCAGTCCGGCACCGAGGCCTCGGGTGCCGCTCAGTTGCAGTCGATCGAAGCCGGTACGCGGCCGGTGCGCGTGGTCGGCCCGGCCTTCTTTCCGGCTGAATGACCTCTCTACCCTCCGCATTCCTGGGATAACAGGCTGCAACGAGCGTAGCGGGCTCTGGGACCATCTGGAACGGAGGGGCGCTCACGGCGTTGTGATCGACAACAGCCGGGAGAAACGCCATGGCTACGTTCAGGGAAATGCGGGTTCTGGAGATCGTTGAGAACGGTTCCCTGACCCATGACGAGAAGGTCGCCGAACTGCGTGAGATCGAATCCGAGGCGCGCGGCCTGCAGCGGGCCGCGTCGGAGAGTTCCATGGATGATGATGACGGCTGGCAGGACGATCTACGCCAGGTTCGCCTTGCGCTCGACAAGCTTGGCGCGAAGGAACCGAAGAAGGGCGCGGCATCGCTGTAAGGCCGCGGGGAACTTTCCTGAATTGCCCTATTCGCAGACCATGCGAACGCGTTCGCCTGGCGCGCTTACGTTCCTGCATGCCAATTGCTTTTCCGGGTCCGACGGTGGGGGAGGCGGCGGTAAAAATCGCGTCTGATGCCGTCTGTGCGTGGCCGGTTTCGAAACCCTGCGTTCGGAAAATTGTGCGGGCGGCTGCGGCGACACCGGAGAGGCATCGTTGTCGGCCGGCGGCACGTAGTCGACATTGGGCGGCGGCCGTTCCCAGAAGCGCCTGGCGTCGAGCGGCCGCGGGATGATGACCGTGCCGTCATAGCTGCGCGCACAGCCGCTGCCGAAAAGCAGCGCCACGCCCAGCAAGAAAGGCCCTATCCGTCGATACATTAGCAACACCCCTGCGCGGGCTTATAACGCGGCCTTGGCCTGCCCGACAACCGGACGGAATAACGCAGGAAGAGCGTGCTGGTTGCGCCGTTAAGGTTAGCGGATCGTTAATGCTTCTCGGGCACATTCCGCCGACGAACCGCGGAGGGAGGGTTCGGCCTTGATTTTCGGGGTGGGGACAGGATGGCGGAAGCGGACGAAGCAATCGGCGCGCGCGGCAAGCGTGGGCCCGACAAGCCGGTGCATCGCGGCGACGCACCGCCATGCGCGGACAGGGATTCGCCCGACGCGCTTCGCCAACTGCTCGAGGCGGGCTCGGACTGGATCTGGGAGACCGACGCCGAACTGCGATTCTCCTGGCTTTCACCCACGTACCAGGCGGCCACCGGTATCGATCCGGCTGATGTGCTGGGCCGGTTCCGCTTCGATTTCCTCAACCAGGACCTGAAAGGCAGCCGCAGCGCGGCGGCGCATCTGGAGGATTTGCAGGCACGCCGGCCGTTCCGCGACTTCGTCTACGAACTGAAGGCGGGCGGCGCCGACTGCCGCTGGGTGCTGACGTCTGGCTTCCCACGGTTCGACAACGAGGGGAAATTTGCCGGCTATCGCGGCATAGGCCGCAACGTCACCACACTGGCCGGCGCCTTCGAAA
The DNA here is from genome assembly GCF_000009625.1 of Mesorhizobium japonicum MAFF 303099. Taxonomy (NCBI): domain Bacteria; kingdom Pseudomonadati; phylum Pseudomonadota; class Alphaproteobacteria; order Hyphomicrobiales; family Phyllobacteriaceae; genus Mesorhizobium; species Mesorhizobium japonicum. The sequence continues at coordinate 3,003,842 of NC_002678.2, read as the reverse complement.
CCGTGGAGCAAAACCCGTTGTCGGGCAGCGATCCCGACCGGCATCTTGCCGATCTCGAGCGGACGATGGACGCCATGCACATGGGCGTCGTGCTTCTCGATGCCAAGCTCGACACGCTGATCGTCAACAAGGCCTATCGCGACCTGTCCAGCATTCCGGATGGTGCCGTGACCGTCGGCGCTCCGTTCAGCCGGTTGATGGAACTCAACCGCCGCAACGGCATCTATGGCGATATCGACGAACAGCAGTGGCAGCGCTATCTCGCCAGCCGTATCGAGGAGATTCGCGCCGGCTCAGTCGCGCCTCGCGAATTTGTCCATGCCAGCGGCAGGACGATGATGTTCTCGGTGACGGCGCTGTCCGGCGGCAAGCGGCTCTTGACCTATTATGAGGTCACCGAACTCAAGCGTCGCGATGCCGAGATCGAAAGCGCCAACGCCAAGATCGCCGAGACCTTCGTCAATCTGCGCACCATGGTCGATGAGATGCCGATCGGTGTCCTGGTCCTCGATGCCGATATGCGCGCCGAAGTTATCAATAGCGCCTTCTATGACTTCTGGAGGATCGATCCAGGCCGCGCCGGGATCGGCTCGGCCTTTCGCGAACTGATGGAAGCCAGCCGCGCCATCGACCCTTACGGCGCCGATGAACTTGCCTGGCAACGTCATACAACGGAACGCGAAGCCGAAATCAGGGCCGGCGTCGCCGGCTCCAAGCAATTGCCGCACAATGACGGGCGCACGCTTGTCGCATCGCTGGCGCCGCTGCCCGGCGGCAAGCGGCTCATCTCCTATGTCGACGTCACCGACATGAAGGGGCGCGAGACCGAGGCACAGGACGCGCGCAAGCATCTCGCCAGCGTGCTGGAATCGCTGCCGGCCGGCGTCATCATCTACGACCGTGACGACAAATTCGTCTTCGCCAACCGCAAGCTGCAGGACACGCTGCCAGCGCTGAAGCCCTTCTGGCAGCCTGGCTGCAGCTTCCGCGAGGCGTTGGAATTCGGCCAGTCGATCGGCTATTTCCGCTCGAGCGGCGATGCCGGGATCGACAGGCTGTACGAGGTCGAACCCGAGCACTGGCTCGACAGCATGCTGGCGCGCTACCGCTTGCCAAATTCTTCCTACGAGCGCCTCAATGCCGATGGGCGCTGGTACCAGGTCTACGACATGCGCACCGATGACGGGACGTTCATCGGCGTGCGCGTCGACATCACCGACATCAAGAGCCGCGAGGCGGCGCTGCGCGACTCGATGCGCCAGATCGATCTCTTCCGCCACGTCATGGACGAGTTGCCGGTGGCCGCCTTCATCAAGGCGCAGGATTTGAGCATCGAGTTCGTCAACAAGGCCTGGTGCGCGCTGACTGGCATCGCCAAGGAAGACGTCATCGGCCGGACCGACCGTGAGCTGTTTGGCACGCAAGACGCGGAAGGCTACAGCCATGACGACACCCAGGTCGTGGTAACCGGCAAGGGTATTGAGGTCGAGGAGCCTGTCACCCATCGCGACGGCACGGTGCGGCAGTTGATGACGCGCAAGAGCCGCCTGGTGGCGACAGACGGATCGGTGCATCTGGTCGGCTCCAGCACCGACATCACCGATGTCAAGGCGCGCGAGAAGGCTCTGGAAGAGAGCATGCGCGAAAACGAGGTGTTCCGCAGCCTGATCGACAATGTACCGGTGTCGATCTACGCCAAGCGCTCCGATCTGAGGCAGTTCTATGTCAACAAGGGCTGGTGCGATCTGACCGGTCTCAGCAGGGAAGATGCGATCGGCAAGACCGACATCGAGATTTTCGGGGAGGACGGCGAGGCTTTCGTGGCCGGCGATCTGGCCGTGCTGCGCACCGGCGAAACCCAGGAGGTAGAGGAGACGGTGCGGCTTGCCGACGGCAGCGTCAGGCATCAGTTCGCGCGCAAGGGCGCGATGATCGCGTCGGACGGTTCGCTCTACCTGATCGGGTCAACCACCGACATCACGGAACTGAAGATGCGCGAGGCGGAACTCAGCGAGGCGCGCCAGCGCGCCGTGCTCGCCGACCGCGCCAAGTCGGAATTCCTCGCCAATATGAGCCATGAGATCCGCACGCCGATGAACGGTGTGCTGGGCATGGCCGAACTCCTGGCCAAATCCAATCTCGATCCCAAGCAGAAGACGTTCACCGACATCATCGTCAAGTCGGGCAACGCGCTGTTGACCATCATCAACGACATCCTGGATTTCTCCAAGATCGATGCCGGCCAGATGGTGCTCGATCCGGCGCCCTTCAATCTTGCCGAGGCGATCGAGGACGTGGCGACGCTGGTGTCGACACGCGCCAAGGAAAAGGACCTCGAACTCATCGTGCGTGTCGAGCCGAGGCTCGAAAGCCTGTTCGTCGGCGATGTCGGCCGCATCCGGCAGATCGTCACCAACCTGCTCGGCAATGCGGTGAAGTTCACCGACGAAGGCCATGTGCTGGTCGACGTGACCGGTGAGAGGGTTCCGACCGGAACCAGGCTGACGATCTCGGTCACCGACACCGGGATCGGCATTCCCGAGGAGAAACTGAAGCTGGTGTTCGAAAAATTCAGCCAGGTCGACACCTCTTCGACACGGCGGCACGAGGGCACCGGGCTTGGCCTTGCCATCACCTCACGGCTGGTCGAACTGATGGGCGGCACCATCGGTGTCGAGAGCGCCGAGGGCAAGGGCTCGACCTTCTGGTTTACCGTGACGCTGCCCAGGGCCGGACAGCAGAACGGGCAGCGCATCATGCCGGTGGACGTGACGGGAGCCCGCGTGCTGATCGTCGACGACAATGCCGTCAACCGGGCCATCCTGACCGAGCAGATGACCTCGTGGACGTTCGATTCCTGTGCGGCCGAAAGCGGCGCGGAGGGCCTCAAGGTGCTGATCGCGGCCGCCGCCTATGGCGTGCCCGTGGATTGCGTCGTGCTCGACTACCAGATGCCCGAGATGAGCGGCGCCGAAATGGCGCGCATCGTGCGCAACACCGGAGGCCTCGCCGACACGCCCATCATCATGCTGACCTCGGTCGACCAATCGCTCGCCAACACCAGCTACCGCGACCTCGGCATCGACGCCCAGCTAATCAAGCCGGCGCGCTCCTCGGTGCTCCTGGAGACGCTGGTGGCGACCATCCAGCGCCATCGCCACGCCACGGACAGCCACGCCGTCCAGCCGCTTGCAGCCGAAAGGCCTGATGTTCCACAGCCGCCGCCGCTGGCGCTGTCCGAACAGCGCGCGCAATTGCAGCCGCCCCCGGTTCGGCCCCGGCTGCCCGCCACTGGCGGCGACGGACACAGGCTGGATATACTGGTGGCCGAGGACAATGAGGTGAACCAGATGGTCTTCACCCAGATCCTCGGCGAGACCGGCTATGGTTTCGAGATCGTCGGCAATGGCCGCAAGGCGCTAGACGCTTTCGGCAAGCTCAATCCGTGCATGATCCTGATGGATGTCTCGATGCCGGAAATGAGCGGGCTCGAGGCGACCGCCGCGATCCGTCAGCTGGAGCAGCAAACCGGCACACACGTGCCGATCGTCGGCGTGACAGCGCATGCGCTCAAGGGCGATCGCGAACGCTGCCTGGAGGCGGGCATGGACGACTATCTGCCCAAGCCGATCAGCCCCAGGGCCTTGCTGGAGAAAGTCGAGCGCTGGCTCGGCGCCGGCCGCCAGGTCCAGCGCAACGCGGGATAGCTGCGCGTCGCCCGATTCCAGGGGTCCGAAGGGGCAAACCGAGGGAATCAATCGCAGATCTGCTGCTACCCCTGCGTGCAATGCCTATGGTGCGATCGCACCATACCAAAGGCGGCGCCGAGCCGGGACAATGGCAAAATCGAATTCCGCCCTTGCAGTTACGGGCGGGAGCAGCGACCGCCGGCAAGAAACAGCGTCAACCTACCCCAACGGACCTGTTTTTGGCGATGGCCCGGCCATGACACGCTCTGGCCTTGAGCAACGCGCTCCCGTCCGGATTTTCTTCATCTGAGAACGCCCCGTCGAATCGGGCGGCGGCTCCGGCCGGCGGATGGCTCAAGTCCCTGATTCCGGGCGCAAACTCGGGTCAGGCCACGGCCACCCGACGCCACCGCCTTTTCCAGCGCCGGCGACGCGTTACCGGGCTGACACGAAACTGTCATGCGACTGTAATAATCGAGGGCTATTGGCCTCAGCGGGCGCTGGTTAGGAATGGCGCCGAGAGACCATCTTCCGAACAGGAGCAGGCCACATGAGACATTTCATCCGCTCGGCGGCCGTTGCGATCGCAATGGCTACAGCGTCTACCTTCACCCTTTCCGCAGCCATCGCAGCTGACCTTTCCGGCGCTGGCTCGACCTTCATCTATCCGGTGTTCGCCAAGTGGGCCGACACCTACAAGAAGGACACCGGCGTCGGCCTCAACTATCAGTCGATCGGTTCGGGCGGCGGCATCAAGCAGGTCATCGCCAAGACCGTGACCTTCGGCGCCACCGACAAGCCGATGTCCGATGCCGATCTGGAAAAGAACGGCCTCGTGCAGTTCCCGATGGTGATGGGCGGCATCGTGCCGATCGTCAACCTCACCGGCGTCAAGCCGGGCGAACTCGTCCTCGACGGCAAGACGCTCGCCCAGATCTATCTCGGCGCCATCACCACCTGGGACGATGCCGCGATCAAGGCGCTGAACCCCAGCCTCACCCTGCCGTCGACCGCGATCGCCGTCGTGCATCGTTCGGACGGCTCGGGCACCACCTTCAACTTCACCAACTATCTGGTAAAGCTCTCGCCCGACTGGAAGGACAAGGTCGGTTCGGACACCGCCGTCGAATGGCCGACGGGCGTCGGCGCCAAGGGCAGCGAAGGCGTTGCCAACACCGTCAAGCAGACGGATGGCGGCATCGGCTACGTCGAATACGCCTATGCCAAGCAGAACAACCTGTCCTACTCCAAGATGCTGAACGCAGCCGGCAAGGTCGTCGAGCCGTCGCTCGAATCCTTCGGCGCTGCCGCTTCGAATGCCGACTTCAAGGGCGCCAAGAACTTCAACGTCATCATCACCAACGAGCCCGGCGACACCACCTGGCCGATCGCGGCCTCGACCTGGGTCCTGATCCACAAGGCTCCGGATGATGCCGCTGCCACCGGCGAAGCCCTGAAGTTCTTTGCCTGGGCCTACAAGGACGGCAAGGAAACCGCCAAGGCGCTCGACTATGTCTCGATCCCCGACAGCGTCGTCGACCTGATCAAGGCTTCGTGGAAGGCCGACATCCAGGCCGGCGGCAAGCCCGTCTACGCCGGCGAGTAACATCCTGCGAAGGAGCGCCGCGCCCGCGGCGCTCCTTTTCTCATCAACTTGAAAGAGCCGAGCTTGACATGAGCGCTGTCCAGGAAGCCTTGCCAGCCGTTAGAAGTTCGCGCGATGCCACCGTTCGACGGTTCGCGCTGACCGACGCAATCTTCCATGCGACAACCCGCGCCGCCGCGATATTGGTGCTGGTCCTGCTCGGCGGCGTTGCGATCTCGCTGTTTGCCGGTTCCTGGCAAGCCCTGTCGACCTTCGGCTTCTCCTTCCTGACCAGCGAAAGCTGGAACCCGGTGACGGAGAAGTTCGGTGCCCTGGCGCCGATCTACGGCACCGTCATCACCTCGGCCATCGCCATCCTGATTGCCGTGCCGCTCGGCATCGGCATCGCCATCTTCCTCACCGAACTTTGCCCGCGCCCGCTGCGGCGCCCGATCGGCATGGCGGTTGAATTGCTGGCCGGCATCCCTTCGATCATCTACGGCATCTGGGGCCTGTTCGTGCTGGCGCCCTTCCTGCAGACGACGGTGCAGCCCCTCATCATCAGCATGTTCCACGGCATTCCGGGCCTCAACGGACTGTTCGCCGGTCCTCCTTATGGCATCGGCCTGCTGACCTCGGCGATGATCCTGGCCATCATGATCCTGCCTTTCATCACCTCGATCACGAAGGACGTCTTCGATACGGTGCCGTCGGTGCTGAAGGAATCGGCCTATGGCATCGGCTGCACGACCTGGGAGGTCACGCGCCGCGTCGTCATTCCCTACACCCGCATCGGCATCATGGGCGGCGTCATGCTCGCTCTCGGCCGCGCTCTCGGTGAAACGATGGCGGTGACCTTCGTCATCGGCAACGCGCACCGCATCTCGACGTCGCTGTTTGCGCCGGCAACGACCATCTCGGCGACCATCGCCAACGAATTCACCGAAGCGGTCGGCGATCTCTACACGTCCTCGCTGGTTGCGCTCGGCCTGATCCTGTTCGTTATCACCTTCCTGATCCTTGCCATCGCCCGCTACATGCTGATGCGCATCGACGCCCGCACGGGAGCCTGACCGATGTCGACAGCCGCATCGCTTCACCAGAGCCGCAAGCGCAAGAATGGCGTGATGATGATGCTGTGCGTCGTCGCCGCCGGCATCGGCCTTGCCTGGCTGGCGCTGATCCTTGGCGCCTTACTCTACAAGGGTCTGGCCGGCGTCTCGCTCTCGGTCTTCACGGAAATGACGCCGCCGCCCGGCGATGCCGGCGGCCTGCTCAACGCCATCTACGGCAGCATCGTGATGACCATCATCGGCATCATCGTCGGCACGCCGATCGGCGTGCTGGCCGGTACCTACATGGCCGAATATGGCCGCTTCTCGAAGCTCACCACGGTGGTGCGCTTCATCAACGACATCCTGCTGTCGGCGCCGTCGATCATCATCGGTCTGTTCGTCTATGAGCTGATGGTGCGGCCGATGGGGCATTTCTCGGCGATCGCCGGTGCCGTGGCACTTGCCATCCTGGTCATTCCCGTCGTCGTGCGCACCACCGAGGACATGCTCAACCTGGTGCCGAACGCCTTGCGCGAAGCCGGCACCGCGATCGGCGCGCCGCGCTGGGTGGTCATCCGCTCGGTGGCCTATCGCGCCGCGCTTTCGGGCATCGTCACCGGCATATTGCTGGCCATCGCCCGTATCTCCGGCGAGACCGCACCGCTTCTGTTTACGGCGCTGAACAACCAGTTCTGGTCGAGCAATCTCAACGCGCCGATGGCCAGCCTGCCTGTCACCATCTTCCAGTTTGCTCTCAGTCCCTACGAGGAATGGCAGCAGCTGGCCTGGACCGGCGCACTCATCATCACATTGACGGTTCTCGCGCTCAGCATCTTTGCGCGCAGCCTGACCGGACGCAGAGAGGACAAATGAGCCAGATGTTGTCTCCAGACATGACGATCGCCGCCGAGGCGGTGACCAAGGCCAAGATCGAGGTCAAGAACCTCAACTTCTACTACGGCCAGTCGAAGGCGCTGAAGGATATCACGCTATCGCTGCCCGAGCGCAGCGTCACCGCCTTCATCGGCCCGTCGGGTTGCGGAAAGTCGACGCTGCTGCGCGTCTTCAACCGCATCTACGAGCTCTATCCCAAGCAGACCGCCGAGGGCCAGGTGCTGCTCGACGGCCAGAACGTTCTCGACCGTTCGCAGGACCTCAACCTGCTGCGCACCAAGATCGGCATGGTGTTCCAGAAGCCGACGCCGTTCCCGATGTCGATCTACGAAAACATCGCTTTCGGCGTCAGGCTCTACGAGAAGATCAGCAAGGCCGAGATGGACGGCCGTGTCGAGCAGGCGCTGAAGCGCGCGGCACTGTGGACCGAGGTCAAGGACAAGCTCAATGCCAGCGGCCTCAGCCTGTCGGGCGGCCAGCAGCAGCGGCTGTGCATCGCCCGCACCGTGGCGGTGAAGCCGGAGGTCATCCTGCTCGACGAGCCGGCCTCGGCGCTCGACCCGCTGTCGACCGCCAAGATCGAGGAACTGATCGACGAGCTGCAGGCCGACTACACGATCGTCATCGTCACCCACAACATGCAGCAGGCGGCGCGCGTGTCGAAGCAGACGGCCTTTATGTATCTGGGCGAACTGGTTGAATTCGACCGCACCGAGAAGATCTTCACGTCGCCTCGCGAGAAGCGCACGCAAGACTACATCACCGGCCGCTTCGGCTGATCGCACGCATACGAGGACCAGGATCATGGCCGAACACACAGTCGCAGCCTTCGACGAGGATCTCGGACAGATCAGCAGGCTGATCAGCGACATGGGCGACCTCGCCGGCTCGATGGTCGGCGGCGCCACCAAGGCGCTTCTGAATTCCGACAATGCTCTCGCTCAGCGCGTCGTCTCCGACGACGCCATCATGGATGCGCGCCAGCGCGAACTCGACGACCGCGCCATCACGCTGATCGCCAAGCGCCAGCCTATGGCCGACGACCTGCGCCATGTGGTCGGTTCGATCCGCATGGCTGGTGACCTCGAACGCATTGGCGACCTTGCCAAGAACATCGCCAAGCGGGTCGGCACTGTCGGCCTCAGCGCCACGCCGCGCGACCTGTCGCATTCCATCGACGCCATGGCGCAGCTGGTGCTGATCCAGGTGCAGGGCGTGATCGAGGAGTATGCGGCGCGCGATGCCGCGGCACTGGCGAAGCTGCGCGCCGACGACGAGCGCATCGACGTCAAATACACCTCGGTCTTCCGCGAATTGCTGACCTATATGATGGAAGATCCGCGCAACATCACGGCCTGCACGCATCTGTTGTTCTGCGCCAAGAATCTCGAACGCATCGGCGACCACGTGACCAATATCGCCGAGAATGCGTACTATGTCCTGACCGGCACGCAACTGCCCGCCAACCGTCCAAAACAGGACGAGACGGCGATGTCGGCGCCGGCGGCCTGAGCGCAGGGGTAACCAATCGATGATCGCACCACGCATCATGGTGGTGGAGGACGAGGAGCCGCTCGGCGTGCTCCTCCGCTACAATCTGGAATCGGAGGGTTACCAGGTCGAGGTGGTGACACGCGGCGACGAAGCCGAAATCCGCCTGCAGGAGAACGTGCCCGATCTCCTGGTGCTCGACTGGATGGTGCCGGCGGTGTCCGGCATCGAACTCTGCCGGCGCCTGCGGATGCGGCCCGAGACCGAGCGGCTGCCGATCATCATGCTGACCGCGCGGGGCGAGGAAAGCGACCGTGTGCGTGGGCTCTCCACCGGCGCCGACGACTATCTGGTCAAGCCGTTTTCGACGCCGGAATTCATGGCTCGCGTGAAGGCGCTGCTACGCCGCGCCAAGCCGGAAGTGCTGTCCAGCGTGCTCAAGGTCGGCGACATCGTGCTCGACCGTGAATCACACCGGGTCTATCGCAAAAAGAGCGAGATCCGGCTCGGGCCGACTGAATTCCGCCTGCTCGAATTCATGATGCGTCATCCCGGCCGCGTGTTCTCGCGCAGCCAGCTGCTCGACAATGTCTGGGGCGAGACGATCTACATCGACGAGCGCACCGTGGACGTGCATGTCGGCCGCCTGCGCAAGGCGGTCAACAATGGCCGCATGCCGGATGTTATCAGAACCATTCGTGGGGCGGGCTACGCGATCCGCGAGGATTGAGCACGACCTGAATCAGGCGACGTTTTTCTTCGCGGCAAGGCCTGCTTTCGTTTGCACGCCCGGCGCGAAAATCTCCTGGTCGACAAAGGTCAGCGCGCGCATGGCGCAACCTTCGCGGATCAGCGGCAGTTCGTTCGGTTCGGTGTCGAAGGAGATCGATTCCGAGTGCTGGCCACCGGCGGTCTGGGCGATCGCCTCGCGCAATGCCGGCTCGATCAGGTCGAAGGCGGCGGCGCTGACGCCGACCATGGCAACGGGTGCTGGATCGATCAGCGCAAACAGGCTGCCGAGGCCGTAGCCCAATGCCTCGCCGGCCTTGCGGTAGGCTTCGCGCTCGGGTCCGTCGCGTTCGCGCGCCGTCGCGGCCAGCGCCCGCATCTGCGCGTCGCTGACATCGGCCACCGGCTCGGTGTCCTCGCTGAGCTGCCTGGCGTTGCGCCAGATGGCATAATTGCCGGCATAGGCCTCGACGCAGCCGCGCCGCCCGCAGCGGCAGAGCGCGCCGCCCGGCCGATGGATCATGTGGCCGAACTCGCCGCCCGAGGAATGGGTGCCGGTGAACAGCTCGCCCTTCAGCACCAGCCCCATGCCGATGCCGTGCGACAAAAGGATGGCGATGAAGTCGTCGCGGTAGCGCTCGGGATCGCGCCAGCGCAGCGCCACGGCCATCATGTTGCAGTCGTTTTCCATGGTTGCGGGGATGCCGAACTCGGCTTCGAGTATGTCGGCGAAGGCGATATCGGTCTGCGGCGTGATCGGCGACCACAGCATCGCCCGGGCCTCGGTGTCGGTGATGCCCTGGATCGCCAGCGCGATGCGGGCGACGCTGCGCACGTCGATGTCGGGATCCTCGAGACGCCGCCTTACGATGGCCACGCACTCGCCGATCAGCGCCTCGCGCGACATGGTCAGCGTATCCAGCCGGCGCTGTTCTTCCGATATCACCTGGCCGGCATAATCGATGACGGCGACGGAGAGGAAGTTCAGCGACAGCACCACGGTCATCACTGCCGCGGCCTCCGGGTTAAGGCCGAGACCGACCTGCGGCCTGCCGCGTTTCAGCGCGCCGGCCTCGCTCGGCTTTCCCTCGGCCAGTATGCCTTCGCCGATCAGGTCGGAGGAAATCGCCGATATGGTCGAGTGGCTGAGGCCGGTGGTCGCGGCGATCTCGGTGCGCGAGGGCCGACCGGCCCGGCGCACGGCGGCAATCACCATGGCGCGGTTGCGCCGGCGCAGATCGTCGTGGCGGATTCCGACCGACATGTTTCTCACATCCTCCCCGTCGCCGCGGTTCTTCCGGTCCTCCCTCGAACGCTGCCGGCGACACGATCAAATACTGGCAGAAGCGGCCCGTCCTGTCATTTATTTATTCCGAGGCTCGAAAAAAATTCATAAGGACATCAAAATCCCTCAGAATCGTTGTTGACAGCGTTCCGGTGTTGGATCAGTGTTTTTTCGAGGCTCGAAAAAATAGAGCCTCTGTGCCGGCCTTCGGGCCAGTTTGGTCGCGCCATACGCGGCGCAGGGAGGAATATCATGAAGAGATTCACAGCCGCCATCCTGGCGGGTGTCGCCATGTCGCTGACGCTGGCGTCGGTCGCGCAGGCGAAGGACAAGGTCATCGGCGTTTCGTGGTCCAACTTCCAGGAAGAGCGCTGGAAGACCGACGAGGCCGCCATGAAGAAGGCCATCGAGGCCGCCGGCGACAAGTACATTTCCGCCGACGCGCAGTCCAATCCTGGCAAGCAGCTTACCGATGTCGAGAGCCTGATCTCGCAGGGCGCCAATTCGCTGATCATCCTGGCGCAGGATGCCTCGGCCATCGGCCCGGCCGTGCAGAAGGCGCTGGACGAAGGCATTCCGGTCGTCGGCTATGACCGCCTGATCGAGAACAAGGACGTCTTCTACCTGACCTTCGACAACAAGGAAGTCGGCCGCTTGCAGGCCAGCGCGGTGTTCAAGGCCAAGCCGGAAGGCAACTATGTCTTCATCAAGGGCTCGGGCGCCGATCCGAATGCCGACTTCCTGTTCGCGGGCTCGATGGAAGTGCTCAAGGCTGCCATCGACAGCGGCAAGATCAAGAATGTCGGCGAGGCCTATACGGACGGCTGGCTGCCCGCCAACGCCCAGAAGAACATGGAGCAGTTCCTGACCGCCAACGACAACAAGGTCGACGCGGTCGTCGCTGCCAATGACGGCACCGCCGGCGGCGTCGTCGCGGCGCTGACGGCGCAGGGTCTTGCCGGCACCGTGCCGGTCTCGGGTCAGGACGGCGACCATGCCGCGCTGAACCGCATCGCGCTCGGCACCCAGACCGTGTCGGTGTGGAAGGACGCGCGCGAACTCGGCAAGAACGCCGCCGAGATCGCCTCGCAGCTGGCCGACGGCAAGAAGATGGCTGACATCGCCGGTGTAAAGGACTTCACGACGCCTGGCGGCAACACCGTCAAGTCGCTGTTCCTGACCCCGGTCGCCATCACCAAGGACAATCTCAACGTCGTCATCGACGCCGGTTGGATCAAGAAGGACGAAGTCTGCGCGGGTGTCGCCGCCGGCAGCGTCGCAGCCTGCAAGTAAACGGCGCAATACCGTTCGATATCGACGCCGCGGCCCAAAAGCCGCGGCGTTTCTCAAGGGGCTTCCCGCTTCAAATGACCGCGGAAAGCAAATAGCATCCATGTTCGGTACCCGCGCCAGACGGTAAACCGGTGGGAGGATAGCATGACCGACACGACCTCTAATCAACCGGTCGGCAGCACTGCGGCGGACAGGGCGCGTGCATCCGAACTCAGCGCCGTCGGGCGGTTCCTCAAGGCTACCGAGCTCGATACGCGCATGCTCGGCATGGTCGGCGCGCTGCTGGTCATCTGGGTCGGCATCCATATCCTGTCGGGCGGGCTTTTCCTGACGCCGCGCAATCTGTGGAACCTGTCGGTGCAGACCTCGTCGGTCGCGATCATGGCGACCGGCATGGTGCTGGTCATCGTCATGCGCAACATCGACCTCTCGGTCGGATCCGTCGAAGGCGTGATCGGCATGATCATGGGCGTGGCGCAGGCTGAATTCCTCATCCGCGTCGTCGGTTTCCAGCTTGGAAATCCCTGGCTCTGGATCATCGCGCTGGCGGCCGGCGTGGTGCTTGGCCTCCTGATCGGCGCATTCCAGGGCTTCATCATCGCCTATATGGAGGTTCCGGCCTTCATCGTGACGCTGGGCGGCCTGCTGGTCTGGCGCGGCATGGCATGGCTGATCACCAGCGGCCGCACGGTCGCGCCGCTCGACACAACCTTCCAACTGATGGGCGGCGGACCACGCGGCTCGATCGGCGCCACCGCCAGCTGGATCGTCGGAATCGTCGCTTGCGCGGCTGTCGCCTTCGCGCTGCTCAACGGCCGGTCACAGCGCAAACGGTTCCACTTTCCACTGCGCCCGGTTTGGGCCGAGATTTTGCTTGGCGGGGTTGCCTGCGCCGCTATCCTTGGCGCCGTCTGGATCGCCAATTCCTATCCATGGCCGATCGGCATCGTGCGCCAGTATGCCCAGCAGAACGGCATTACCGTTCCCGAAGGCGGGCTGTACATCGCGCATGGCATTGCCATACCGGTGCTGATGGCGGTGGCCGTGGGCATTATCATGACGTTCATCACCAAGCGCACGCGTTTCGGCCGCTATGTTTTCGCCATTGGCGGCAATCCGGAGGCGGCCGAACTTGCCGGTATCAACACCCGCTGGGTGACCATGAAGGTTTTCATGATCATGGGCGTGCTGGCCGCGATCAGCGCGGCGATCTCTTCGGCCCGGCTCAACGCATCGACCAATGCGCTGGGCACGCTGGACGAGCTTCTGGTCATCGCCGCCGCCGTCATCGGCGGCACGTCGCTCGCCGGCGGCGCCGGCACGGTGATGGGCGCCATGCTGGGCGCGCTTCTGATGCAGTCATTGCAGTCGGGCATGGTGCTGCTCGGCATCGACTCGCCGCTGCAGAGCATCGTCGTCGGCGCCGTGCTGGTCATCGCGGTGTGGCTCGACACCGTCTATCGCAAGCGGGTTTAGGGGAGAAATGATCATGTCCGACAAAATCGCTCCCGCAACTGCCCCCACAACTGCGCCCTCTGGCACGCCGCTGATCGACATGCGCAACATCTCGATCGCCTTTGGGGGCATCCGCGCCGTCGACGATGCCTCGATCGATCTTTTCCCTGGCGAGGTCGTGGCGCTGCTCGGCCACAATGGCGCCGGCAAATCGACGCTGATCAAGATCCTGTCCGGTGCCTACAAGCGCGATGCCGGACAGATCTTTGTCAATGGCGAGGAGGCTTCGATCTCCAACCCGCGCGACGCCAAGAAATACGGCATCGAGACCATCTACCAGACGCTCGCCTTGGCCGACAATGTCGACGCCGCCGCCAATCTGTTCCTCGGCCGCGAGCTGATGACCGGCTGGGGCACGCTCGACGATGTTGCCATGGAGGCCGAGGCCCGCAAGGTGATGGGCCGGCTCAATCCGCGCTTCCAGCGGTTCAAGGAGCCGGTGATCAAGCTATCGGGCGGCCAGCGGCAGTCGGTGGCGATCGCACGCGCGATCCTGTTCAACGCCCGCATCCTGATCATGGACGAGCCGACGGCAGCCCTTGGTCCGCAGGAGACGGCGCAGGTCGGCGAACTGGTCAAGCAGCTGAAATCCGATGGCATCGGCATCTTCCTGATCAGCCACGACATCCACGATGTGTTCGAACTTGCCGACCGGGTCTGCGTGATGAAGAACGGCCAGGTCGTCGGCACCGCGCGCACCACCGATGTCACCCAGGACGAGGTGCTCGGCATGATCATTCTGGGCAAATGTCCTCCGGGCGCCATTCCCGGGCCGGGCGCGTTGAAGATCGCCGCCTGAGGCCTGCCGGCGGCCCGGTATGGGCTTGATCGGCATGGCCGGTTGCCGCTCACGTGATATGCCAGTGATCGCGATGGCTTGGCCTTGCCATTGTGTTGGCCTGACGACTTGCGCATAAAGGTCCGGTATTGCTCATGGGCCGCATCATCCGTTGAAGAAACTTTTTCCAATCGTCGCGTTCATCGCAGTAGCGCTGATCAGCATGACCATGGCAGGGTTCGCCTATTTCGCGACGCAGGAAGCCTCCCGCATCAAGTTCGAAGCTGCGGCCGACGACGCCCTCAACCGGATCGAGAGCCGTATCGACCTGCATCTGTCGCTGCTGCGATCCACACAGGCCCTGTTCGACGCCCGCAATGGCGATATCTCGCAGACCGAGTTCAAGGCGTTCTTCAACGCGCTGGATGTCGACAACAATTTCGCCGGCCTGCGCGGCATCGGTTTCCTCGGGCTGGTCAAGACAGGTGACGAGGCAGCGCTCGAACGCGACATCCTCCACAATTTTGGCGTCAGCCACCCGATCTATCCGGAAACCACGCAGCCCTGGCGCGCGCCCATCATGCTCTTCGAGCCGCTGGATCCGTCCAACCAGGCCAGCATCGGCTACGACATGTTCAGCGAACCGATGCGGCGCGCGGCAATCGAAAAGGCGATGGCCGACGACCAGCAGCACGCGAGCGGGCTGGTGCAGCTCGGCCAGGGCACCGGCGCGACACAGACCTTCCCCGGCTTCCTGGTCGTCGTGCGGCTCAATGTCGAAACCGCGCCCGAGGTCATCAACGCATCGCGATCCTCGACCGCGGGCTTTCTCTATGCGGCCTTCCGGGCTCGCGACCTGTTCCAGATCGCGCTCAGCCGCGCGCCGCTGCTGCCGGTCAACACCGAGATCTATGACGGCGAGGTGAACAGCGACAATCTCTTGTTCCGGTCGGAGACGCCGCCGGCCTCCGCCTTTGGCGATCGGCTGCTCGTCACCCGCAAGATCACGGTGGCCGGCCGTCCGTGGACGGTGCTGTTCCGGCCGACCAGCGCCTTCTCGCAGCCGTCGTCGCGCGCCATCCCGGTGATGCTAGGGCTGTTCGGCCTGCTCGCGGCGGGCGCCATCGCACTGGTGGCGCGCTATCAGGAGCGTGCCTATGAGGCGGCATCGCGCCTGCACGAGACAACCGAAAAGAGCCTGCTCGAAAAGGACTTGATGCTGCAGGAGATGAAGCATCGCATCAAGAATTCGATCACCCGGGTTCTGGCGATCGCGCGGCAGACGGCGTCGCGGGCGACGGACGTCAACGAGTTTTCGGCGTCCTTTTCGGCCAGGCTGCAGGCGATGGCCGCCTCCCAGGACATGCTGACGCGCTCGCGCTGGCAGAAGGCCGATCTCGCCGACCTCCTGCGCATCGAGCTTGGCCAGGTGTTCGGCAAGGACCTGCCCGAGGGGCTGTTGTCGGGACCGGAGGTGCTGCTCGACGAGACCACGACGCAGGCGCTCGGCCTGACCTTCCATGAGCTTGCGACCAATGCGCTGAAATATGGTGAAGCCGGCAATTCCGCCAATTCGCTCAGAAGCGACTGGGCGCTCAAGGTCGAATGGTCGGTGGAAGGGCGCGGGCGGGAGCGGACGCTGGCGCTGAACTGGCGGGAGGCCGGGAAGAAAAAAGTCGAGGCGCCGGCCGAGACCGGATTCGGCACCAAGCTGATCGACCTCAACGTCACGCGCGAATTGCGCGGCACGATCAAGCGCGACTATCAGGCCGATGGTCTGAAGGTGGAAATCAGAATTCCGCTGACAGGCTGACGGCGAACAGTCAGGCGGACAGCAATGGCACGCCCATACGTGCAAAATCCGGAGGCCGGCGGACCGGCCTCCGGATCGAAGTTTCGACTATCGCCGAATCAGTTGCAGCGCGCCGTGTAGATCCGGCCGCGATGATCGCGATACTGGCAATAGCCGTTGCGCAGGTTGCGCACCAGCAGGCCGGAACCGGCACCGACAGCCGCACCGATCAGCGCGCCCTTGCCGCCGCCGACCAGACCGCCGACGCCGGCGCCAATCAAGCCGCCGCCAACAACGTCCTGCTCGGTCGTGGTGCAGCCGCTGAGAGCGGCCACCGCAGCCATGGCAATAATCATCTTCCGCATAGAGTCACTCCTCACTTTGTGTCCACACTTTGGTAAGCTCCAGCAGCCATTTAGCATGAAATGACGGCCTTTGCTGCTCGAATTTATTCTTGGCTAAGATAGTCTTTTTCTGGGCGCATCGCATTCGATGCCATGACGAGGCTGGAAATGGCAAGAGAGGCGTCGAGGCTGCCGTCGGGACGCACGTTCCAGACGACCTGGTCATAATCATCCTCGAGTGCGGGATCGACAGCGAGACATTTGGCGACGATATGCTGCGCCTGCCCCTGCACGTCGCCCATGGCGAAAGGGCGTTCGGCGGTGCATTCGTCGGCGGTTTCGAAAATGCTCACCGGCACCTGCAGTTCACGACAATCGGTCATCGAGTTGCTGCAGCCGATGACAAGCAACAATGCAGCGATGTGTTCCATGGCGACATGTCCTCTCGCCACAACAACGGCCCATATCGGCCAAAAGTTCCGGAGCGGTCGGGGGGACATGCGAATAATGCCGGCGCTGCAAGCGGTTAACAGCGCGCACTGTTGTCGGCAGGGAATGTTCGGTCAGGTCAGATTGAACAGGGCGATGAGGAGAATTGTCGAGGCCGCCGCCAGGACGATGCCCCACGGCAATGTGTGATGCGGCGAGGCAAGCGGTTCTGCGGATGCTTCGGGATCGTGGAAGTCGCCCACCGAAACACGGGCGGCCTGTTCCAGTCTGTTCATGTCGATGACCGTCAAGCATTCCTCCCACACCGTGCCGCAACCCAGTGGATCGCAGCGGCATCTGGGTAAAACAGCATCCGCTCGTATGGTGAACAGCCGGTTAAGGATCGTTGATTGCAGCCGGCGACCGCTCACTGCGTCTCGAAATTGCTGTGCGGGACGACAAGACGGTATTCAAGGCGGCCGTCCGCGATGTCGAGGCTTGCGGTTCCGCTCAGGGATGCCGGCACCACCCGCTCCAGCGCGACGCTGCCGAAACGCTTTTGACCCCCCCGGCCGTCATTGGTTCCTATGGCTTCGGCCCATGTCAGCGACAGCGCAACCTCGCCAGGGGCGATGATGTTGAGATTGGCGGTCACTTCGACGAATCCATCCTGCCGGGACAGGGCGCCATAGCTGACCGAGTTGACGGCAAGCTCATGCATCGCCAGGCCGATATGCAGCGCAGCATTGGGATTGAGATAAGGGTTGGCGCCCCGGAGGCGAAGGCTGTGCGATGTGTTCGTCCCATAGCGGCCGACCTGGCTCGTCACCAGTTCATGAAGGGCCGCACCTCTCCAGTTGGAGGATGTCACCAGATCCTGGGAGGAGGAGAGCGACTGCAGTCGGCCGCGAAAGCGCGTGAGGAAGTCGCCGATGCCGTCGGAATAGCGACCGGTCTGCGTCGCGATGCTCTGGATGATCGCCAGCAAATTCTTCGAGCGGTGGCTGACCTCGCGCAACAGCGTCGTCAGGGTCTGTTCGCGCCGCTTCTGCTCGGTCGTCTCGACCATGGTGGTGACGACACCTTGCACGTCGCCGGCGTCGCCCCGGTCGGCATCGACCCAAACCTGAAACCAGCGGACGCCGTTTTCGACCGGAACACTGATCTCAAGGCGCTCCGGATTGCCGGTGGCGACCACATCGCGCTTGGCGGTGCTGATGCGGTCGGCCTGCGCCATCGGCAGGATGCCATTGCCGTCGGAGTTGTCCGAAATCCAGGGCGCGCGCATGTTGCGGGCCCAGACGGTTTTCATCTCGCGATCCTGATAGAGGACGGAAATGCCGGCATTGTGCAGCGCGTGGAGAAGAGCCCGGCCAAGCTGCATGCCACTTTCGGCCGGATGCAGGGCGATGACTTCGTCGCTCCGTGCGCCTTCCGTCTTATCTGCAGTCCTGGAACGCATCGATTGATCGGTCCACCCAATTCAGGCTGAACGGCTCACTTTGAAATGGGTTCCCAAATGAAATTTCCGGGGACCTGCCCCTAAAACGGTCCGCCGGACGGTCTCCCTTTGAAGGATACCGCCCGGCGGTGGCTGGAAACCGTTTGAGGGGTGCGGCTTCCAGTGTTCGCTCGAAGAAGCGTTCGCCCTCACGCCCGTCTGAACAGGCCGGCCAGGAGCGAAATGACCAGGAAGGCGAGAAAGATGAAGAACAATATCTGCGCTATGCCGGCGGATGTACCGGCGATGCCGCCGAAACCAAGCGCGCCGGCGATGATCGCCACGACGAGAAATACGAGCGCCCAGTAAAGCATGGTTCATCTCCTTCCGAATGCTGCAGGGAAAACGTGGGTGGGTGCGGTTTGTTCCACCCTTTGCCGAAAAAGGCGATGCTTGCAAATCGTTAGAGCAATTCCAGGAAAAGTGTGAGCGGTTTTCCAGGAAAGCGCGTAGCGCTTTCCCTTGGGAATTGCGTCAAAACAACAACTTAGGCCAGCTCGGCGTTTACTTGAAGCGGTGAACTGCTCGAGGTAAAGCGCTTCAAATTCGCGACTGATGGGTCCGGTTGCCAAAAAGGCCGCCCGACACATCGCATCGGGCGGCCTTTGGTTTGCTTTCCCGGCTGGAAAGGTCGCGCCCCTATGCGGCGGCCTTCGCCTGACGGTCGAAGAACAGCGCCTGGCTGATTAGTGCCTTGACCATGTCGGGATTGAACGGCTTGGTCACCAGGAAGGCCGGTTCGGGGCGCTCGCCAGTCAGAAGGCGTTCGGGAAAAGCAGTGATGAAGATCACCGGCACAGAGGTTGACGACAGGATCTCGTTGACCGCCTCGATGCCCGAACTGCCGTCGGCGAGCTGGATGTCGGCCAGAACCATCTTCGGTCGTGTCTTGCCGAACATCGTCACCGCTTCGGCATGCGTGCGCGCCGTTCCAACGACACGATGACCGAGGCTCTCGACCATCTCCTCTATGTCCATGGCGATCAGCGGTTCGTCCTCGATGATGAGCACATCGGTCGCCACCTGCCGGGAAATCTCGTTGCTTGCCTGGGCAAGCAGCTCGGAGAATTGCTGGTCGCCGACGTCGAGGATCTCGGCCGCCTCGTCTTCGCTGAAACCTTCGACGGCAACCAGCAGGAAGGCCTGGCGCGGAAGGGGCGCGATGGCATTGAGATTGGCGGCGGCACGCTGTTCCCACGCCGATTGGGCCTGCTCCTGCGGCACGCGGATGGCGACGGACGTGAAAAGTTTGGCGAAGACCTTGTAAAGGGCGATACGGTCGCTCGATGCGTCGGGGAAGATGTCGACATCGGCGATGATGGCCTCAAGCATCGCAGCGACCAGCGCGTCGCCGCTCTCTTGCGATCCCGAGACGGCGCGCGAGAAGCGGCGCAGGAACGGCAGGTGCGGTGCGATGGTGGCGGATAAACTCATGATAAGACGTCTCCCTCAGTATGACGCGTTGCAGGTCAAGCTGATTGCAAGCCCCGCTAATACAACGCGTATTTTCTCAAAAAGTTCCGGCCGATATGGAACAAAAAGTCGGGAACGGCGTTTGGTGTCGGGTTGGGCAACCAGACGAGGGTGCCGCTTGCCTTGTGTTGAGTTGAGTATGAGCGGCCTGATGCTGGGAATATAAGGGCGAAATGAAGGACATGACGAAAGATATTTTGGCTGGCGCCGAGGGCAGGCGCCGGAACGGTGTCGGTGACCCGCTCGGGCCCAACTCCGAAATCGGGCGCAAACTCAAACAATATTATGACGAGCTGGTCTCCGACGATGTGCCGGATCGCTTTGCCCAGCTGCTCAGCCAGCTGGAACAGGCCGAACCCGCACAGAAGAAGGACTGAGGCATGGCAGCGGTCTCCCAAGGCTTCAAGACCGATCTGCTTGGGGCAATCCCGAGCCTGCGGGCCTTTGCCGTGTCGCTGACGCAGAATGCCGACAAGGCCGACGACCTCGTTCAGGAAACGCTGGTCAAGGCCTGGGACAAGCATGAGAGCTTCCAGCCCGGCACCAACCTCAAGGCATGGCTTTTCACCATCCTGCGCAATGAATTCTATTCGCAGATGCGCAAACGCGGCCGCGAAGTGCAGGACAGCGACGGCATCATGACGGCCAGGCTCGCGGTGCATCCGGCCCAGCATGGCCAACTCGATCTCAAGGATTTTCGTGGTGCTCTCGAGCAGTTGCCGGAAGACCAGCGCGAGGCCATCATTCTCATCGGCGCATCGGGCTTTTCCTATGAGGAGGCCGCTGAAATCTGCGGTTGCGCGGTCGGAACGATCAAGAGCCGCGTCAGCAGGGCGCGCACACGTCTGCAGGAGATTCTCAAGATTTCCGGCGAGGACGAATATGGTCCCGATGCGATCTCTGCCCAGGTCACGGGGACTGCGGCGCATTGACGTGGTACCGGAACCCGGATCGACCTCAGCCTGGAAAGCCGCGCCCATAGGCCAGCGCCACCGCTTCAACGAGATCTTCGCCTGAATAGGGTTTGGTGACCAGCCTCACCCCCGGAAAGGATGCCTTGATCTCGTCCGGATCGGAATAGCCGGAAGCAAACACGAAAGGCACGCCTGTCTCACGCAGGCCGGCGGCGAATTCGAGCGTCGAGGTGCCGCCCAGCATCAGATCGACGATGGCTGCGTCGAATTGCGTTGCGACCTTTCGGCCGTCGATCTCGGCCAGGTCGCGTGCAACAACCACCTCGCCGGCCCCGTGGTCGCGGCACAGCTGCTCGACATCCATGGCGATGAGGAATTCGTCCTCCAGGACAAGAATTCGCAATCCGTCAAGCAAATGGGGCACGGGCAATCGCTCCTTGAAACGCCGGGAGTCATGATCGCAATTCGGCGCGCTGTCATTTAAAAAAGACATGCCTCTACCCCGGAACTCCGATCCCGGCAAAACGTTTTCGACATACCTGCTGACCGGCAGGCTTTCGAAGAGGGGTTGGAATGCCAGGCCAGAACGGGCGCGCTTTATCCAGCCGACAGTATCCTTGCGAGAATTGTCCCTTGCGGCCATTGCCGGTCTTCCGCGAGTTTGAGAAACAGGAACTGGCCTTCATCAGCACCTTCAAGAAGGGCGAACTGGCGGTCGACAAGGGCGCCACGGTTCTCGTGGAGGGAAGCCACAGCGCCCATCTCTACACGGTGCTGTCCGGCTGGGCGTTCCGCTACAAGCTGTTGCCGGACGGCCGCCGACAAATACTCAACTACCTCATGCCCGGCGATCTCATCGGCCTGCAAGGGAGCGTCATGGGGGAAATGCAGCATTCCGTCGAGGCCCTGTCGCCAATGCTGCTTTGCGTCTTCGAGCGCGACAATTTGCATGAACTCTACCGCAACCATCCAGGCCTCGCCTACGACATCACCTGGATCGCATCGCGCGAAGAACGCATGCTGGACGAGAACCTGCTCAGTGTCGGCCGGCGCAGCGCGATCGAGCGCGCCGCCTATCTGATTGCCTTCATCGGCAGCCGTGCCAAGGTCGTTGGGCTGAACGGCAAGCAATCCATTCAGATTCCGGTCACGCAACAACATATCGCCGACACGCTTGGCCTTTCGCTGGTTCATACCAACAAGACGATCCGCAAATTGATGGATCGCAAGCTGATCCTCTGGCGCGATGGTGGTTGCGAGGTGGTCGATGCGGAAAGGCTCAAGCAACTCGCCGGCTGGGAAGGGCTGGGCGAGGGGCGTCGCCCCCTGATCTGAGACGCGCTTCTGGCCATGGATTGGCGATTGGTGCGTATGCGCATGTTTTCGGCTAGTTTATCCCGATGCCGGAACCTTGAGACGCAAGGCGCGTTTGAAATCGAGCAATCACAAGGAGTTAAGCAATGGCAACCGCCACAGGAAAGACCGCCAACGAGGCGCGGGCGAATTCGGACCTCGAGGCCGACATCAGGCAGTTGAAGGCCGACATCGACAAGCTCACCAAGCAGCTGGCCAAGACTGGTGAGCATGGTTATGGCACTGCCCGCCGCGCGGCCACCGAGGGCGTCGAGCAATTGCGCGCACAGGGCGAAGCTGCGTTTGACAGCCTGCGCGGCAGTGCCAAGGACATCGAGGCGCAGTTGCTGGCAAATGTCCGCGAAAAGCCGGTGACATCGCTGGCGATCGCCGCCGGCGTCGGCTTCCTCTTCGCGCTGCTCGCGCGGCGCTAGTTCCACCCAATGGGACTGTTGGCATCCCTGCTCTCGGGTTTCGCTTCGGGTGAAACCGTGGCCGCCATACGTCGCGCACGTACGGCGGCCATCGTCTATGCGCTTGCCGCTTTGGCGGCCTTGTGCGGTCTCGGCTTTCTGGTCGGGGCAGCCTATATCTGGGCCGCCGCCCGCTATGGATCGTTCGCCGTGGCGCTTGGCTTCGGTGTCGGCTTTCTGGTGATCGCCGGCCTCGTTCTTCTGGTCCATCGTTTGATGTCGGGTGCCCGTACCCGCCGCGAGGCAAGGCGGCGCAGTGCCGACATGAAGGCGATCGGCATCACGGCCGCACTCGCCGTGCTGCCGGCATTGCTCAAGGGAAAAGGCGGCCTCGGGGTCATTTTGGGCCCGGCTATAGCGCTCGCCGCCTATGCCATCTACCGGGAGAATGTGAAGCCCGACGATCCCGGGGAGGGGAAATAACGCCGGCGTCCGGCCTGGAATCAGAGATCCGTCACTTGGACAGATCTTCCAGCGGCATCGCTATTTCGGCGAACACGCCTTCCCTGCGGAATTCATGGGTCACTTGGCTTGAAATGACCTTGGCCAGGCTGCGGCGGATGAGGATCGAGCCGAAGCCGTGGCGCTCCGGCGGGGCGACTTCGGGGCCGCCGCTTTCGCGCCAGGTCACCACCAGGCGGCGATGGCCCTTCCTGCCTTGCGTCTTCCAGTCGAGATCGACCTTGCCCGATGCAATCGACAGCGATCCATGTTGCAGCGCGTTGCTGGCCAGTTCGTGCAGGATGAGGCCGAGGCCGACGGCCTGGTCGGGCGACAGCAAGAGATCGGCGCCGGAGATTGTGATGCGCGGCTGGTCGGCGGTGTCAAAGGGCCTGATCTCGATCTGGACGAGTTCGCGGATGCCGATGCCGCGCCACTCGCGGTCGGACAAAAGGTTGTGGGCGATGCCGAGCGCCTGAAGCCGGGCGCTGAAAGCTTCGAGGAATTCGCTGGGCTGGCGGGCATGGCGCACGGTCTGCGTCGCCAGCGCCTGCACGGTCGCCAGCGTGTTCTTGACGCGGTGGTTGAGCTCGCGCAGCAGAAGCCGCTGCCGCTCGTCGCCGAGCTTGCGTTCGGAGATGTCATAGTTGACGCCGAAGATCAGCGTCGGCTTGCCGTCGCCGTTGCGCTCGATGACGCGGCCGCGCGTGGCCACCCAGCGCGGCGGATGAAAGTCCTTCACCCGGTACTCGCCGAAATAGTCGTCGCTGCCGGACAGGGCGTCGCGAAAGCGGGTTTCGGTCTGGTAGACGTCGCGGGGGTCGATGGCGGTCAGGATGTCGCGCGCCCGCAGCCGGGTCGAGCGCGGCAGGTTGAACAGTTCCGACAGCCGGACATCGCACTCGATCATGTCGGTGCGGATGTCCCATGCCCAACTGGCGAGCGATGCCGCGTCGAGCGCGATGGCGCGCCGTTTTTCTTCGCGCGCCAGCGCTGCCTCGGCAATGGCGCCGCTGCGGGTCGCGTCCTTCAAGGTGAACAAGCTGGCGGCGAGGCCGGCCAGCGTCTTCAACTGATCGAGCTTGGCGCCGGAGGGATAGGCATGCGGTTTGCGGTCGAGCACGCACAGCGTGCCGATCCTGGCGCCTGCCACCACCATCGGCGCGCCGGCATAGAAGCGCACATGATGCTTGCCGGTGACCAGCGGGTTGGTTCTGAAGCGCGGGTCCGTCGTTGCGTCCGTCACCACCATGGGCTCGTCGCCGGCGGCGATGGCGTGGGCGCAGAAGGAGATGCCGGTCGCGGTTTCGGTCTCGTCGAGACCAAAGCACGACTTGAACCATTGCCGCTCGATGTCGACGAGCGTGACGAGGGCGGTGGGCGCCTGCATCACGGCCGCGGCAAGGCTGGTGATGCGGTCGAAATCCGGGTCGGCCGCCGTATCCAGCATCTCCAGCCCGTGCAGCACGGCCAGCCGGTCTTCAGCATTGACCGCGAGCGCTACCTCGGCCGGCAGGCTCGCCCCTATTTCCGCCTTGCTATCCACCCAAATCCCCAAATGCCCATGCCGGTCTTCGCCGTCTTGCCGATGCACCGGCCCGTGACAAGCTGGCCTCCCGGAACCATCCTAACGAGGAACCGTTACCCGACCGTGATTTGCCGAGTGCGCCGACAGGCGCAAAACGAAACAAGGACCGGCCATGATCAAGATCATTCCCGAGGACAAAGCGCGGCAGGGCCGATGGGGCTGGCATGGCTTGCGCATCCTGATCGCCGCGCTGCTTCTGGCCGTTGCGGCCTGGGGCATCGCTGAAATCTATGGCGAGGTGGCCAAGACACCGGCGACGCAGCAAGGAAGTGCGCCGAGCGGCTAGATTTTCGGCCGTCATCGTTGGAGATCGCATCAGGCGGCCTTAGCCGCGGCGATGCTGGCCGGCACCAGGACATTCAGCGCGCCGGGCCGGATTTCGATCGTCGTCTCCCGCTCGAGCCTGACCAATTCGCCATCCATGACGGCGCGGAACTTTCTGCTGCCGGAATGGATTTTCAGGACGGTGCGGTCGGCCTGATGGATTTCGACATGTTCATTGTCGCGCCATCTGCCGCGCGCCACGTCGAAGAAGAATTTCACCAGTTCGGCGCGCTGCTGCGCCACCGTGACATAGATGCCGAGCACCCCACCCGAAGGGTTGTCCGCATAGGGCAGATGGCCTTCGCCGAACAGATTGTTGGTGACGCCGATGCCTGAGATGCGCGCCGTCATCTCGGCCTTGCCGACAGCGAGCGTGACGTTCATCGCCGGCGGGTTGTTGATTGTCGCCCATGCCGCCTTGGCCGAAGCACCGATCTTGCCCAGCCGCGAGCCGAATTCCATTCCCTGGCGCAACTGCACCATCTTGGCGTGCATGCCGATCGAGAACTGGTGGATGAAGGGCCGGCCGTTGGCGGTGGCCATGTCGACGGCGATGATCTCACCGTCGGCGAAGGATTTCAGCGCGGCGTCGAGCGACTGCGGAATGCCCAGGCCACGCGCGAACAGGTTCATGGTGCCGGCCGGCAGGATGGCAAGCGCCTTTTTCTTGCCCATCAGCCTCGCGGCCGCCGCCGAAATGGTTCCGTCGCCGCCACCCGCCAGCACGACATCGACGGCGCGGCGCGAGGCAGCGTTGTCGAGGGTTTCCACAACGTCCTTGCCGGCAACCACGTCAATGCTCAAGGAATGGCCTGCCGCCTCCAGCGTCTGGCGCATCCTGTCGGAAAAGGCGGCGAGGTCGGTGGTGCGCAAGGTGCCGCCATCCCGGTTCAGCACCGCAGCAAATTTCATGCCCCGCTCCGTTAGGTCAGCCCAAAAGGGCCGGGACGAACCCAGCCGCAGGCTGAAACGTGGCGATGCCGGAAAGGTTCCGTTGGAAACGGTGCGATTCAGCGCGTGTTCACAGCCGCCCGCGCAACTGCTGCGTGTTTTTCCGGCGCGAAATCCACGCCAATTTTGTCGGAACAACAGCATGGTCACGACGTTGTGAACCCGTGGAGATGCCGCGCCCGATCTTCCCAGCGACGGTTCAAGCGGGCGCGGCGTGCACGAAATCACGCACCAGGAGAGACTACCATGATACGCACCCTTTTAGCCACGACCGCACTCGCAACGTTGATCTCGACGGGCGCCTTCGCGCAGAGCACGACGACCCCCGCACCTGCCACCGCACCGTCCGTCCAGGAGCCGGCCGCGGCCGTTCCGGTGCCGCGCGCTGAAGGCAACATCGTCACCAACATCATCGGCGAATCCGTCTATAACGGCACCGGCGATGATGCCGAGAACATCGGCAAGGTCAGCGATGTCGTCTTCGACAAGGACGGCATGGCCAAATCTGTCGTCATCGGCGTCGGCGGTTTCCTCGGCGTTGGCACAAAGAACGTCGCCTTCGACTACGACAAGCTGCAATGGGCCGAGAAAAACGGCGACCGCTGGCTGGTTGCCCAGACGACCAAGGATGAACTGAAGGCGCATCCGGAGTTCGACAGCAAGCCCTATGGGTCTGCGCCGGCTCCTGCCACTTCGACCGACGCGGCAGCACCGAAAACGCCTGCGGCAACGGATACCGCACAGGCTCCCGCAGCCGCCCCGGCCGAACCGGTGAAGCGCGCCGACGGCAACCTAGCCACCAACATCATTGGCAAAACCGTCTACAACGGCACGGGCGATGATGCGCAGAATATTGGCAGCGTCAACGACATCGTGCTGTCCAAGGAAGGCAAGGCCGAATCCCTAGTGATCGGCGTAGGCGGCTTCCTTGGCCTCGGCGCCAAGAATGTCACCTATGATTTCAACAAGGCGCAGTGGGCGGAGAAGAACGGTGACCGCTGGCTGGTGGCTCAGACCACCAAGGAAGCGCTGCAGGCGCAGCCGGATTTCAACCGCAAGGCCTATGATCCAGCGCCGGCAACGACGGCATCGAATGCGCCGGCGGCAACAGCTCCGGCCGCGACCACGGCTCCTGCCACCGCCCCCACGGGCAAGACGGCCGAAGCACCGGCGGCCACGACCGCTCCTGACCAGACGCAGACCGCTGCCATCGACAAGTCGACGCTGACCGCGATGCCGGTCGGCGAGATCAAGGCCAGCGATCTGAAGGGCACCACTGTCTACGGCGCCAATGACGCCAAGGTCGGAGAGATCGGCGATGTCGTGCTGACGCCCGACAAGAAGACGGATGCGGTGATCGTCAATGTCGGCGGCTTCCTTGGCATCGGCACGAAGGAGGTGGCGGTCGGCCTGGATAATCTGAAGTTCATGACCGACAAGAACGGCAAGAAGTATCTCTATACCACTTTCACCAAGGAACAGCTCGAGGCGCAGCCTGCCTATGACAAGGGCAGCTATGCCGAGAAGCGCGACCAGCAGCGGATGATTGTGAAGTAAGGCAGTAGGCAGTAGGCAGTAGGCAGTAGGCAGTAGGCAGTAGGCAAGCCCTATTCCCTACTGCCTATTCCCTTGCTGACATGTCCCACCACGCCATTTTCCGTCAGCTCCGCCAGCGCCAGCGACTGGTCGAGATGTTCGGCCCGCCAGGCGAGAAGCCGCTCGGCGAATTGCAGACGGGTGGACAGATGCGCAGGGCTGGTGGCGAGGTTGGTCAGTTCGCCAGGGTCTGCCTCGACGTTGAAAAGCAGAGGCGGCAAACCGCCGCCAAAATGCACGTATTTGAATTTTTTGGTGCGGATGACAGCCAGGTTGCACTGGCGCGAGCCAATGCCGAAATGCGCTTCGGCTTCGCCGTCCGCGATCGAGCGGAAATCAAACTCCCAGTGTGCGGCGTCGCGCCAGGCGGCGGGGCTTCCGCCGCTCAGGAATGGTTTCAGCGAGCATCCGTCGAGATGCGGCTCGGGCGGCTCGCCAAGCAGGTCTATGAGCGTGGGCAAGATATCCACCGCCTCGGTGAAACGATCGACCGCGCTGCCGGCCGCCTTGCGATGCCGCGGGTCACGAATGATCAGCGGGATATGGTAGCTGCCGTCGAAGTAGCCGCCCTTGCCCAGCATGAAATGGTCGCCCATCATCTCGGCGTGGTCCGAGGTGAGAACAACGATGGTGTCGTCCCATGTGCCTGAAAGCTTGAGCGCCTGCCATATCAGGCCAAGCTGTGCATCGACCTCCGAGATCATGCCGTAATAGATCGCCCGGATGCGGCGGAAATCATCCTCGCTCCAGTCATGCACCTTGCCTGCGGCGCCGGGGCGGAAATTCGCGCGATTCCGCTGGCTGAGATCATAGGCGAGATAGGGATGGCTCTGCGCTTCGGCCCGCCAGCTGTCGGCGCGGTAAAAGGCGGGGCCGTCGGCCGGATCGTATAGCGTGTTGTAGGGCTCTGGCACGATGAAAGGCGGGTGCGGACTGATGAAGGACAGATGCGCGAACCAGGGGGCGGCCTGCTCCTGCTCGCCGAGCCAGCGGATGAACTCACCGGCAAGGAAAGCCGCCGGCGTATGGTCTTTCGAATAGATCGGCGGCGCCTCGGTCACGCTGTCATCGTCTTCATCGCCTACGGGACGGTGGATGCCTGGAGATCCGGCGCTGGCGTCGACGCCCTGCTGCTTCAGCCAGGAGAGCCACTGCTTCTGATGCTCCGGCAGCAGCTGGCGTACCGTGAACCCCGGCAGCACGCCTTCATAGGTTTTCAGCCTTGGATCACCCGAGGTCAGCAGGCGCGGGTCGAGCGCCACGTCAGTGTAGCCGAACAGCGTCGGATCGTAGCCGATGCTGCGTGCGTGCTGCGCGATGTTGCCATGACGGGCGTCCAGCGGTGAGCCGTTGCGGCAGACGCGGTTGTTCATCTGGTAGAGGCCGGTATAGAGGCAGGCACGTGCCGGCGAGCAAGGGGCCGCGCCGCCATAATGCTGCTTGAACAGCACGCCCTCGGCGGCCAGCGCGTCGGCATTCGGCGTCTTCACCACGGGATGGCCGGCAGCCGACAGGCAATCACCGCGCCACTGGTCGCAGGTGATCAGGAGAACGTTCGGGCGTCTGGCTTTTCCTGTCACTCGCGATACCTTTCGCTGCATGGTCGAATGCCATTCATGGAACCGATTTCCAGCAAGGGCGCAAGACCGCCCGTGGTAGTCGTTCGGTGAACAAGGCTCTTTTTATTGTTCACTTTTACAGCACAGTCCATTCTGTGTTTGCCGCCTTTGCCGCAAGCGGCCGCGTCCTCATATTGGCGTGGACAGCGGCGAGGGCCGCACAAACAACAATGAAGGAGCAAGACAATGCTCGACCAGATCAAGGGTCTCCATCACGTCACCTCGATGGCGAGGGATGCCCGGCAGAACAATGATTTCTTCACCCACAAGCTCGGCCTGCGCCGGGTCAAGAAGACGGTCAATTTCGACGCGCCCGACGTCTACCATCTTTATTATGGCGACGAGGTTGGCACGCCCGGTTCGGTGATGACCTATTTCCCGTTTCCCAACATCGGCAAGGGCCGCCCCGGCGTCGGCGAAGTCGGCACCACAGTCTACTCTGTCCCGGAAGGCACGCTCGCCTATTGGGAAAAGCGCTTCGCCGACGAAGGCGTGAGCGGTGTTTCCCACGAGGAGAGTTTTGGTGAGAAGCGGCTCAGATTCGCCGGCCCCGATGGCGACGGTTTCGCGCTTGTCGAGGACAAGGCCGATAGCAGAGCGCCGTGGGCCAAAGGCGGCATTGCGACCGATGAGGCGATCCGCGGCTTTCACTCGGTTTCGCTCAGGCTGAAGGATGGCGGCGCCACCGAGGAGCTGTTGAAGTTCATGGGCTACGAGGAAGTCGACAAATCAGGCAATGTCAGACGGCTTGCCGTGAAGAACGGCAACGGCGCCGATGTCGTCGATATTGAATCGCTGCCGACCGCGGCCTTCGCCGATCTCGGCGCCGGCTCGGTGCATCACGTCGCTTTCGCCGTCGAGAACCGCGCCAAGCAGCTCGAAGTGCGCAAGGCGTTGATGGACACGGGCTACGGCGTGACGCCGGTGATCGACCGCGATTATTTCTGGGCGATCTATTTCCGCACGCCGGGCGGCGTTCTGTTCGAAGTCGCAACCAACGAGCCGGGCTTCGACCGCGATGAGGACACTGCGCATCTGGGCGAAGCGCTGAAGCTGCCGACGCAGCATCAGCATTTGCGGCCCTATCTCGAACAGCATCTGCAGAAGCTGGAAGGCTGAGGTCATGAGCAAGGACTCTTACATCAACAAGGTGCTGCCCGGTTCGCCGGGCGGCCCCATGCTTTTCGTCTTTCACGGCACCGGCGGTGACGAGAGCCAGCTTCTGTCGCCGGGGCGCGATCTCGTGCCCCAGGCCACCATCATCTCGCCGCGCGGCGATGTGTCCGAATATGGCGCGGCGCGCTTCTTTCGTCGCACCGGCGAGGGCGTCTACGACATGGACGACCTGGCGCGGGGGACGAGCAAGATGGCGGCCTTCGTCAAGGCGCATGTCGAGGCAGCGAAGCCCTCGGCGGTGCTTGGCCTCGGCTATTCCAACGGCGCCAACATATTGGCGTCCGTGGTGTTCGCCGAGCCAAAGCTGTTCGACGCCACGGTGCTGATGCATCCGCTGATCCCGTTCGAACCGCAGGTTCAGGGCAGCCTCACCGGCCGTCACATGCTGCTGACCGCCGGCAAGCGCGATCCGATCTGCCCGCCGAACCTGACGACGCGGCTCGAGGCCTATTTGCGTGCCGACGGCGCCGATGTCACAGTGGAGTGGCACGAAGGCGGGCACGAGGTGCGGCCAAATGAAATCGAAGCGGCGCGGCGGCTCTTTGCCGGTGTCGCTCAAGGAGTTTAGACATGCCCGACCAACTGCCTGAAATCGAACTGGAAGACCGCGGCTCCAAAGGGCGCTATGTGCTGCGTGGCCCCGGCGGCGCCGAGGCCGAGATGACCTTCACCAAGATCGGTGAACACCAGATCATCATCGACCACACCGAAGTGCCGGACGCTTTTCGCGGCCAGGGCGCCGGGCTTCGGCTCGTCACCCGCGCCGTCGAGGATGCGCGCGCGGCGGGCAAGAAGATCATCCCGCTGTGCCCGTTCGCCAACGCCCAGTTCCGCCGCCACGCGGAATGGGCTGACGTGCTCAAGCACTAAGAGGCGCAGGCGCTTCATCGATAGGCAGCGGGGGGATAAAGGGGCAGTCCCCGCTGCCGGTTGGCTTTGTCATTTGCCGCGACCAGATATCTTGCCTAGATATGATGTCTCGCCGTGCCGACAAACGAACTGAATGATCCCCCGATGACCGAAACCGACCTCGTCCCCGTCTTCGACGGCCACAACGATACGCTGCTGAGGCTGTATCAATCGAAGGACAGGGACGTCGAAAAGCTGTTCGTCGAAGGCAAGTCGGGCGGCCATATCGACCTGCCGCGCGCCAAGGCGGGCGGCTTTGCCGGCGGCATGTTCGCGATCTTTCCGCCGCCGGTCGAGAAAGCCAGGCGCAGCGCCGTGCCCCTGGCGCCGAGCGACAGCGAGCCGCTGCCGCCGGAGGTGCCGCGCGCCGAAGCGCTCAACTCGACGATGGCGATGGCCTCGATCCTGTTTCGGCTGGAACGGGCCGGGGCTCTGGCCGTCTGCCGCACCGCCGGCGATGTGCGCAACGCCATGGCCAAAGGCACGATCGCCGCGGTGTTTCACATCGAGGGCGTCGAGGCGATCGATCCGGAACTGACCATGCTCGACGTGCTGCATGCCGCCGGCCTGCGCTCGCTCGGCATCGTCTGGAGCCGGCCGAATGCTTTCGGTCACGGCGTGCCGTTCCGCTTTCCGTCCTCGCCGGATACCGGCCCGGGGCTGACCGATGCCGGCAAGGCGCTGGTCAAGGCGTGCAACGAACTGAAGATCATGATCGATCTTTCGCATCTCAACGAGAAGGGTTTTCGCGATGTCGCCGGTCTCAGTGACGCGCCGCTGGTCGCCACCCACTCCAACGTGCATGCGCTCTGCACCCATTCACGCAACCTCACCGACTGGCAGCTCGGCGCCATACGTGAGTCCGGCGGTATGGTCGGGCTGAACTTCGCCACCGGCTTCCTGCGCGAGGACGGCCGCATGAATGCCGACACCAGCCTCGACATCATGGTGCGTCATGTCGATTCCCTGCTGCAGGCGCTGGGCGAGGACGGCGTCGGTCTCGGCTCGGATTTCGACGGCGCGATGATCCCGGCCGTCATCGGCGACGTCGCCGGCCTGCCGAAGCTGATCGATGCCCTGGCCGCGCGTGGTTTTGGCCGCGCGCTGATCGAGAAGATCGCGTATCGCAATTGGCTGGGTATGCTCGAAAGAACCATTGGCTAGTGCGCAGGCGCTACTCGAAGCCGATCCTTTTGAGCCAATTCTTGCCGACGTCGCGGTCGCGGATGATCGGCAGCGGGTTTTCCGAATCAAGCCGCGCGCAGATGCGGTAGACCTCGAGCGTCTCGGCGCTCATCTCGCCGCGCTTGTAGAAGAACATGGCGGCGGCATAGCGCGTGCGCCCGGACCATTTCTCGCCAAGTGGCGTGTTGACCAGCTCCCACTGCTCGGCCGCCTCCAGCTCTGCTTCGCCGGCCATGGTCAGAAATCCGCCGGCGGATTGGCGGTGCGGCGGTCGAGCTTGATGAAGGGCCGCGCCACCACCTTGGCCCGTTTCATCAGCTTCTGATACTGCAGCTCGCGCATGGCGTAGATCTCGACCCAGAGGTCTTCCACGAGAGTATCACCATAGGGCCGCGCCAGCGAGGCGATGGCGATGTTGCGCTTGGCCATGGGCGACCACATGGCGCCGCTGACCAGTCCGACCTCCTGGTGCTTCTTGTGGTAGACCATGGCGTGTTCGGCGGGGATGTTGCCTTCGATCTCCAGCCCGACCAGCACATGGCGCAGCTTGCGCTTGGCGCGCGCCTCGAGGACGGCGCGGCGGCCGTTGAAATGGGTTTTCTCCGGATCGATCATGAAGCCAAGCCCGATCTCGTCGGGCTTGCGCAAGCGATCGGCGCGGATAGCGTGCCCGGCGGTGGTGAAGTCGGCATTGGCAACGATCAGCCCGGCCTCGAGCCGCGCGCGGTTGAGCGCGGTGTAGCCGACGGCGCGGATGCCGCGCAGCTCGCCCGCTGTCATCAGCCGGTCCCAGAGGCTCAGCGCCTTGTCGGCCGGCACGAACAGTTCGTAGCCGAGATCGCCGGTAAAGCCGGTGCGCGAGATGATGACGGTTGTGTCGTCGTGCGGGAAATCGGCAAGGTCGAAGACCTTGAGTTTTTCGACTCCGGCGAAGCCCGCCTCGCGCAGCACAGCGAAAGAGGTGGGGCCTTGCAGGGCGAGCCCGGCGACGGCCTCGGTCTCTTCTTCGACTGTCACATCGAAACCAATGGCGCTGTCGAGCAGCCAGGGCAGATGCCGTTCCTGCGAACACAGGCGGAAACGCGTCGGCGACAGGCGAAACAGCGTGCCGTCGTCGAGGACAAACCCCTCGTCGTCACACCATGCCGTGTAATGGACACGGCCGGGCCTGAGCCTGGTGACATCGCGCAGCGTGACACGGTCGAGGAAGGCTTCGGCATCCGGCCCTTCGATCCGGTATTTGGTCATCGGCGAGATGTCGAACAGCGCCGCCTGGCTGCGGATGGCGAAATATTCGAGTTCCTCGTCCCACAGCGAATGTGGCGCACGGTAGCCGGCCCAATTGTACCAGTCCTGCGTTTTGGCCAGCGCATCGAGGCGCGGCTGGAACGGCGTGCCGAGGCGCAGCGTGCGGAAATGCGATTGCGCGGCGATGCGGGCGGAGACAGCCGCATCGGCCGTCTTTGCAACGGGCTTCTTCCTGGTTGCCTGGGCCATGACCTATCCCTTCATCGCAATGATGCGCCGCGCGGCGTTCAAGCCAGGAGCGCCGGAGACGCCGCCACCGGGATGCGAGCCGGCGCCGGCCAGGAATAGCCCTTCGACCGGCGTGTCGTAGCCTGACCAGCCGGAGACGGGTCGTGAGATCAGCATCTGGTCGGCCTGCAGCTCGCCATGGTGCCAGTGACCGCCGGGCATGCGGTAACGCGTCTCGATATCGGCCGGCGTCAAAAGCTCGGCGTGAACAACGCTCTTGCCGATGCCAGGCGCGTAAGCCTCGAGCTGCGCCATGACTGCCTTGATGAATTTCGGCTTGCCCGCAGCCCACCCCTCCTTCAACGCGTAGGGCGCGTATTGCACCACCGCCGAGAGCACACAGGCGCCATCCGGCGCGAGCGATGGATCGGCGAGGCTGGGCAGCGTGATTTCCAGCACCGGCTCAGGCGAGAATTCGCCATACTTGCAAGGGTTGAAGGCGCGCTCGACATGATCGGGCGAGGGCGCGATCACCAGCCGGCCCTTGTGAGCGGCAGCATCGGCGCCGGTGAATTGCGGCGACCGGTCGAGCGCCAGATGCAGCTTGGCGGCATCGCCCTTCATGCGGATGTTTTTCACCTTGCGCACGAAGCCGGTGTCGATCTCGCGCGGCCCGACAAGGTCGAGAAAAGTGGTCGCCGGATTGATCGCCGAGACAACAGTCCTGGCGCGCAGTTCCTCGCCAGTGCCGAGGGTGACACCGACGGCATGGCCCTTCTCGACGATGATTTTTGCTGCTGCAACCGACGTGCGGATGGTGACGCCGGCCTTCTCCGCCGCGGCGCGAATGGCGGCGACGACGGCGCCCATGCCGCCTTGCGGCAGGACCTGCGCGCCGGCCGCTCCGCCGGCCTCGCCAGCCAGGCGATAGTAGAGGCCGAGCAGCGAGGTCGGCGAGCGCGGGCCGAGATGGCTGCCGAGCGTGGCGTCGAAGGCGAGCAGGCCTTTCAGCCTGTCATCCCTGAGTTGCTCGTCGAGCAGGTCGGCGACGTTCATCAACAGAACGCGCAGGAAGTCGCGCATGTCTTCCTTGCCGAGTTTTTTCAGCGCCAGCGCGGTCTGGCCGAGCGAAGCGGTCTCCATCAACGACATGCCGGCGAGATCGGGCGGCCGGCGGGTGAGGAAGGGCTTCAGGATGCCGGCATAGCGTAGCAGCTGCGCGCGCAGGTCTTTCCAGGCCGACTGTTCGGAGGGACTGGCGCCCGTCAGCACCTCGCCATAGGCGCCATGCAGCATCAGCGCCGGGCCGTCCTTCGACAGCGCCGCCGACGGCAGGAAGTCCGCGCGTGCGAATTGCAGCCCATGCGTCTCCAGCTCCAGCGTCTTCACCACATCGGGATGCAGACGGTTCAGCAGATGGGCGATCGACGAGACGCGAAAGCCCGGGGCGAATTCCTCGGTGCGCGCGGCACCGCCGACTTCGCTTTCAGCCTCCAACACCAGCACCTTGCGGCCGGCTTTGGCCAACGTGGCTGCGGCGACAAGGCCATTGTGGCCGCCGCCGATGACGATTGCATCAAATGACGTCATGGGCGAGGCTCATATGCGAGGTGGATTTGGCGAGATCGCGCAGGATTTCGGCGGCGGCATTGCGGCCGGGCGCGCCCATGACACCGCCGCCCGGATGAGTCGAGGAGCCGCACATATAGAGCCCGCCAACCGGCGAGCGGTACTGCGCGTAGCCGGGCACCGGGCGGTTGAACAGAAGCTGGTCGAAGGTCAGTTCACCCTGGAAAATATTACCTTCGGTCAAGCCGACCTCGGCCTCGATCTCGCGCGGCGTGCGTACCTCCATATGGACAATGCGGTCGCGGAAGCCGGGCGAGTACTCGGCGATCTGCGCAACTACGCTCTCGGCGAAGCCGTCGCGATCGGCGTCGGTCCAGTCGCGGCCATTCACCTTGGGCGGGGCGTATTGCACGAAGCAGCTCATGAAGTGCTTGCCCGGCGGCGCCATGGTCGGGTCGAGCGTCGTCGGGATGACCATGTCGAGGAAGGGGTCCGCCGACCAGCGCCCGGCCTTCCAGTCGTCATAGGCGCGCTCCATGCGCTCGATCGAATCGGTGAAATGCATGTCGCCGCGATAGACCGGCGAATCCTTCGCCAGCGCCGGGAATTCCGGCAGCGAATCGAGCGCGATGTTGACCTTGCCGGACGAGCCGCGGATCTTGAAGTTCTTCACCCGGCGCAGGAAAATATCGGGCAGTTCCTTTTCCTCGACCAGCTTCAGGAAGGTGCGCTTCACGTCGGCATTGGAGACGACGAGCTTGCCGTAAACCTCCTCGCCGCCGGCCAGCACCACGCCTTTGGCCTTGCCGCGGCTCACCAGCACGTGGTCGACCTCGGCGCCGGTGCGGATGGTGCCGCCCGAGGCCTTGAACGACGCGGCCAGCGCCTTGGTGACGGCGCCCATGCCGCCGCGCGCATAGCCCCAGGCGCCGACCGAGCCATCGACCTCGCCCATATAGTGGTGCAGCAGCACGTAGGCCGTGCCGGGCGACATCGGCCCGAGCGCGGTGCCGATGATGCCGGACAAAGCGAAGTTCGCCTTGATGACATCCGTCTCGAAATACTCGTCGAGGAAATCCGAGATCGACATCGTCCAGAAGCGCAGCGTCAGCGCCATTTCCTCCGCCGACAGGCCGGCGAATTTCTTGCCGAGATAGAGCAACTCGCCGATGTCGCGCGGCTTGAAGCTGGTCGGGTCCGGAGCGGTGCGCATCAGCAGCGGCTGGATGAAGCGGCACTGCCGCGTCACGTCGCGGGCGTAGCGGTCATAGGCTTCGGCGTCGCGCCTGGAGAAGCGCGCGAATTCGCGGCGGTGCGCATCATGGTCGCGGTAATTGGCGAGGTAATCGCCGTCGCGGGTGAACACCGCGCCGCCCTCATAGGAAATGACCTGCAGGCCGAAGCGCGGCAGTTCGAGGTCGCGCATGATTTCGGGGCGGAACAGCGAGCAGACATAGGAGCAATTGGAATAGACGAAGCCCGGCGTCAACTCGCGGCTGGTGGCCGCGCCCCCGACCCAGTCGTTCTTCTCCACCACCAGCACGTCGAGCCCGGCGCGCTGCAGATAGCAGGCATTGACGAGGCCGTTGTGTCCGCCGCCGATGACGATCGCATCCCAAGCTTTCATTGTGGCCCAGCCTCTTTGTTTCTCCGCAATTCCCAAGGGAAAGCCGCCCACATTTTTCCTGGAATTGCCCTGTGCGACCCGCTGTTCATTTTTGCGTGATCTGTTCCCGAATATACGGAATTTGGCACGGTATCGGCCATTCTGTCCAGCCATACTGAATGAATGTTCAACAAATGATGTTGCGTTTTCCCAGACATGCGCTAGGCTTTGCCGGCGTTCGAACTGAGCATTCATCGGTTGGGATCGAGGGCTGATGATCGAAACGGCAGATGCCGAGTATGACGACACCGCCATCCGCTTCCTCGAGGCGCTGTGGGGCGATGGCTACCTGTCTCCGGGCGGACCTGAAGAGGTCGACCGGGTCGTCGAAGGGCTTTCGCTCGAGGGCAAGACGGTTCTCGATATCGGCTGCGGCTCCGGCGGCATCACCTTGCATCTGGTCGAGCGCCATGGCGCTGCCCGCGCCACCGGTTTCGATGTCGAACAGCCAGTGATCGAGGCGGCCAGGCGGCGAGCTGCCGGGCGCGGGCTCTCGGACCGCGCCAGCTTCGTCCAGGCGCCACCCGGAGCGCTG
Source organism: Mesorhizobium japonicum MAFF 303099 (assembly GCF_000009625.1). NCBI lineage: Bacteria > Pseudomonadati > Pseudomonadota > Alphaproteobacteria > Hyphomicrobiales > Phyllobacteriaceae > Mesorhizobium > Mesorhizobium japonicum. Next base: position 2,966,214 of record NC_002678.2, on the reverse strand, counting down.
CCTTTCGCCGATCGCTCCTTCGATGCCGTTTTTTCCAAGGACGCGCTGCTGCATGTGCCAGACAAGGACGGCGTGTTCGCCGAAATCTTCCGCGTGCTGAAGCCGGGTGGCGTCTTTGCCGCCTCCAACTGGATGATCGGGCATGACAGTGAACCGTCGCCCGAGATGAAGGCCTATATCGCCGCCGAAGGGCTGTCCTTCGCCATGGCCTCGCCGGCGCGCTATGCGCACGCGATGCGCAACGCCGGCTTTGCCGATGTCACCGTCAGGGACCGCAACCCCTGGTATCGCGAGGTGGCGCGCGGCGAGCTGGAAAGGCTGAAAGGACCGCTCTATACGCCGGTCGCCGCCGTGGTCGGCGCTGCCTATGTCGACAAGAACATCCGAACCTGGGAGGCCATGCAGAAGGTGCTTGACAGTGGCGAGCACCGTCCCACTCATCTGCGCGGTTGGAAGCCGGATGCGATTGGATAGCCGGCGATGCTGGAGACGATCACACCCATGAAAACGGCAGACGCCAAGGATGCCCTCCTTGAACCGGCGGGGAAAGCCGAGACCGAAAAGCGCGGACGCAAGGCTTCGAAGGAGGTCCGTCAGCTGCAGCTGATCGAGGCGACGATCGATTCGCTGGCCAAACGCGGCTATGCCGAGACGACGATGGCCGATGTCGCCGATGGCGCGGGCCTCTCGCGTGGCATCGTCAACTTCCATTTCGAGAGCAAGGAAAAGCTGCTGATCGCGACGCTGCAGCACATGTATGACGAGTATTCGGCGCATTGGCGCGCCGCCCTGGAGAAGGCAGGCGACGATCCGGCGCGGCAGCTGCAACAGCTGGTCTGGGCCGACTTCGACCGCTCGATCTGCAACAAGCGCAAGCTCGCCGCCTGGCTGGCCTTTTGGGGCGAGGCCAAATCGCGTCCGACCTATCAGGCGCTGAGCAGTTCGCGTGATGCCTATTACCAGCAGGTCTTCATCGATCTCTGCACGACGCTCAAGCAAAGCGGCTCATATGCCTATGAGCCGCAGGTGATGGCGCTGGCGCTGTCGGCCATGCTGGAGGGGCTGTGGCTGCGGCTGATGATGGGCACCGAGGACACGACGCGCGAAACAGCCTTGCAGGCCGCCAACGCTTTCTTGGCCGCTGCCTTCCCGAAGCATTACGGTTAGCAACAGCCGGCCGCCAAGACCGGCAAGACCAAAAGAGGATGGAACAGCATGAAGAACCTTAGCCGACGCCTGACATTGACATTGGCGCTGGGCGGCGCGCTTGCGGCTTCGGCGGCAGCGTTTGCCGTCGCCGCCGACAAGGACCTGATCGTATTCGACTGGTCCGGCTACGAGGATCCGAGCTTCCATCCAAAATATGTCGAGAAGAACGGCGATTCGCCGACCTTCGCCTTCTTCGGCGACGAGGATGAGGCATTCGAGAAGGTGCGCTCGGGCTTCAAGGCCGATCTCGGTCATCCCTGTTCGCAGAGCGTGACGAAGTGGCGCGAGGCGGGCCTGCTGCAGCCGCTCGACACGTCGAAGATCACAGGCTGGAAAGACCTCAATCCCGGCATCATGGCGATGAAAAATCTGGCCACCACCGACGACGGCAAGGCGTGGTTCATGCCGTGGGATTGGGGCAACACGCAGCTCACCTACAACTCCTCCAAGATCGACGCCAAGGATGTGGAGTCGCTGAAGGCGTTCGCCGATCCGAAGTTCAAGGGCCGGGTGTCGATCGGCGACAATGTCGACGACGCCTATGCGCTGGCGAGCCTCGCCATCGGCCTGAGGGACTGGACCAAGATGACGGACGACCAGTTCAAGCAGGCTTCCGACTTCCTGCGCCAGGTGCACAAGAACGTCCGCTCCTACTGGACCGACACCACCGATATCGTCCAGTTGCTGTCCGGCGGCGAGGTCGACCTCGCCTGGGCCTGGAACGACGCGACAGTGCAGTCCGTCAAGGCAGGCGTGCCGATCAAGTCGGTAAAGGATACCAATGAAGGCATCTCGACCTGGGTCTGCGGCTATGTGCTGTTCAAGGACGCGCCCGGCAATATCGACAAGGCCTATGATTATCTGAACGCCATCAACGATCCGGAAACCGCCAAGGTGCTGGTCAAGGACTGGGGCTATGGCCAGGCCAACGCCAAGGGCATGGCCGGCGTCGACCAGTCGATCCTCAGGGAAAAAGGCTATGACGACGTGCAGAAATTCGTCGACAAGACGCTGTTCCAGTCACCGCTGCCGTCCGACCTCAAGCTGAAGATGATCGCCGAATTCGAGAAGATCAAAGCCGGGTATTGATCGGCACGACGGCCCGCCCGTTGCCGTCATGGCGGGCGGGCGGGCCTCGCCAAAGCGGATGATTTCTCCTAACTTCGCAGCAGCTTTTTCGCGATGGGGGATTTGCCATGATGCCAATGCTAAGCCGCCTGGCGCTTGCCGCCGCCTGCATGATCGGCGCCGGCGCGGTCTATGCCTGGGCGGAAGGTGGCGGCGATCTCGTGGTGTTCGACTGGTCCGGTTACGAGGACCCACTGCTGCATCCCGCCTACACCGCCAGACACGGCGCCGAGCCGACCTTTGCCTTCTTCGGTGACGAGGACGAGGCCTTCGAGAAGATGCGGGCGGGCTTCAAGGCCGACATTGCCCATCCCTGTTCGCAAAGCGTGGCGAAATGGCGCGACGCGGGCCTGCTGCAGCCGCTCGACACGTCAAAGATCACGGGCTGGAAAGACCTCAATCCCGGCATCATGGCGATGAAGAACCTCACCACCACGGCCGACGGCAAGGCCTGGTTCATGCCGTTCGACTGGGGCAACACGGCACTGCTCTACCGCACCGACAACGTGACGGCTCAAGAAGCGCAGTCGCTGCGCATCCTGGCCGATCCGAAATTCAAGGGCCGAGTCACCATCGGTGACAATGTCGACGATGCCTACGCGCTGGCGAGCTTGGTCATCGGCCTGAAAGACTGGACCAAGATGACCGACGCGCAGTTCAAGGAGGCGTCGGATTTCCTGCGCCAGGTGCACAAAAACGTGCGTCTCTACTGGACTGACTCGAGCGACATCGACCAGGCTTTTTCCGGCAATGAGGTCGACCTTGCCTGGGGCTGGGGCCAGACGCTGATCGCGATGAGCGGCCAAGGTGTTCCCATCGCCATGAACCGCGATACCAAGGAAGGCATGTCCACCTGGGTGTGCGGCTACGTGCTGATGAAGGACGCGCCGGGCAAGCTCGACCAGGCCTATGATTTCCTGAACGCGGTCAACGCGCCCGATATTTCGAAATACATGGTCACGACGTTCGGCTACGGCCATGGCAACAGTGCGGGCATGGCCGCGATCGACCACAAGGTGCTGGCCGAGCGCGGTTTCGACGACATCGACAAGTTCCTCGACAAGACGCTGTTCCAGCAGCCGGTCGCGCCCGAGCTGAAGAAGCGCATGGTCGACGAATTCGAGAAGATCAAGGCCGGCTATTGACGGACGAACTGGAAAGAACCGACGTCGTCATCGTTGGTGCCGGCTTCACCGGCCTGTCGGCGGCGCTTGAACTGAAGCGGGCTGGCATCAATTTCGTGCTGCTGGAGGCACGCGATCGTGTCGGCGGACGGGTGGAAGCCGTTCGGAATGGACTTGGCGAGCGCATCGACAGCGGCGGCCAATTCCTGTGCGAGGACATGCCGGAACTGATGGCGCTGGCGAGGGCGCGCGGCAAGACATTCGTCGAAACCTATGTCGAGGGCGACTTCATCACGCATCCGTCGATGCCGCCCAAAGACGCCAAGCAGACTTATCACGGCGCGATGGCGATCCGCGAGCGCATGAACGGCATCGAGCCGGACGACCCGTCGATAAAAGGCATGAGTGTCGCCGCCTGGCTCGAGCGCCAGCCTGATCCCATCGATGCCAGGACGGCCTTCCGCTCGATGATCGAAGGCCTGTGGTGCCTGCCGATGGACAGGGTGCCGCTCTGGTACCTGATCGACAATGATCGGCGCATCACCAACGAGGTGCCGGAGCTGCAATATTCCTTGCGCGAGACCATGCAGTCGCTTGCCGAGGATATTTCTGGTGATCTCGGCGACCGGGTGCGGCTCGGCGAACCGGCCACGCGCGTCGAGCATAGGCCGCAGGGCGTTCGTGTCGTCACGGGCAAAGGTGCGATGGAAGCGCGCCAGCTGCTGGTCGCGCTGCCGCCGGCGACGGCCGCGAAGCTCGATTTCGCGCCTACCTTGCCGGCGAGACTCGCGAAGGCGCTTGGCGTCTGGGAAAGTGGCGCGGTGATCAAGATCCTCGTGCGCTATCCCAGGCCATTCTGGCGCGAGCAGGGTTTGAGCGGCATGGTGATGTGGCGCGATCTGCCGGGGCTGTTTGCCTGCGACGCCAGCAAGGACGCGGAGCATGCCGCGCTCGTCGTCTTCGTCGGCGGGCCGCTGGCGTTGCGCTGGCGTGTGCTGGACGAGGCGGGGCTGCGCGCGGAAGTGACCGGCCGATTGCAGGAGGCGCTCGGCCCCGATGCCGGCGACATCATCGATTTCAGCTCGCGCGACTGGATAAAGGATCGCTGGAGCGGCGGCGCCTATAGCGACCTCATCGTCGACGTGACGGCCAGGGATGCCGAGCGGACGATTCTTTCGGGTGCGCCGCCGGTGCATTTCGCCGCTTCGGAGCTGTCGCCGTCATTTCCCGGTTATGTCGAAGGCGCGATCGTCGCCGGGCGCATCGCGGCCAGAAAAATAATCGCCGAGCTTCAATCCCCCATCGCCACCAGCGCCTCGGGATCGTAGGCAAGTCGGATCGTGGTGCCGACCGGAATGTCGTCGGCGCCGAAATCGTTGGTCTCGGTCACCGAGAGCGGTTTTTCCAAGCCGGGTATCTCGACGATCAGATGGGTGATCTCGCCGAAATAATGGCGTTCGACCACCTTGCCGGCGACCTCGAATTTTGCCGTCGCATTGTCCCACAGCACGCGCAGACGCTCGGGTCTTATGCCGAGTGTAGCGCCGCCGCCATTGCGCACGAAGGCCTTCGGCTTGTCGGTCTTGACGCGGCCGAAGCCGAGCGTGTCGACGATCAGCGACGCGCCGTTCTCCTCGACGATCTCGGCTTTCACAAAGTTCATGCCGCCGAGGAAGTCGGCGACCTGGCGGTTGACCGGGCGCTGGTAGATTTCCTTGGGCGAGGCGACCTGAGCGATCCTGCCGCCGAACATCACCGCGATGCGGTCGGACATGGCGAGCGCCTCATACTGGTCGTGAGTGACCAGCACGAAGGTGATGCCGACGGCCTGCTGCAGGCGCCGGAGCTCGACCTGCATCTGCTCGCGCAGCTTCTTGTCGAGCGCCGACAGCGGTTCGTCGAGCAGCAGCACCTTGGGCCGCATGACCAGCGCGCGGGCGAGCGCCACGCGCTGGCGTTGGCCGCCGGACAATTCTGTCGCCAGCCGCTTGCCGAGCCCCGTCAGCGACACCTGCGCCAGCGCCTCCTCGACGCGGCGTTTCTCCTCGCCGCCCTGCAGCTTCAGCCGCTTCAGCCCATAGGCGACGTTCTGCTCGACATTGAGGTGCGGGAAGATCGCGTAGCTCTGGAACACCATGTTGGTCGGCCGGCGGTTGGCCGGAATGCCTTCCATCGGCTGGCCGCCGACCGCGATCGATCCGCTGGTCGGGTTGTCGAAGCCGGCGATCATGCGCAAAAGCGTGGTCTTGCCGCAGCCGGACGGGCCGAGCAGCGAGAAGAATTCGCCCTCCCTTATGGTCAGGGAGGCATCGTCCAGTGCCTTGAACGATCCATAGCTGCGGGTGACGTTGCGGATCTCGATCATTGCCCGATCGGATTGGGCCCGGTCAGACTGGGCCTGGTCAGATTGGGGGCGCTCGATCGGCTGTTCAGGCATAGAGGCCTCCCTCGTTCTGGGTGCGTCTGGCCGCGCGGCGGCGCAGGATTTCGGCGATTGTCATCAACAGGAAAGAGGCAACCAGAAGCAGCGTGCCCAGTGCCAGCACGCCGGGCAGTTTCGAGGCGAAACGCAACTGGCCCCAGATGTAGATCGGCAGCGTCGCTTCGGTGCCGGTCAGGAAGAAGGCGATGATGAACTCGTCGAGCGAGATGGTGAAGCAGACGAGCAGGCTGGAGATGATGGCCGGCGCCACCATCGGCAGCGTCACACGGCGGAAGGTGCCGAAGGCGCTTTCGCCGAGATCGGCGGAAGCTTCCTCGAGGCTGCGGTCGAAGCCTTCGAAACCGGAGGTCAGCACCGTCATCGAATAGGGGATGCAGACCAGCACGTGGCCCAGCACGACGGTGAACAGCGAGAGGCTGAGGCCCAGCTGTAGCATCACCAGCAGCATCGAGATGGCGACGATCACCTCGGGCAGCACCAATGGCGCCATGATCAGGCCGTTGATGGTGCGGCGGCCGGGATAGCGGTAGCGGGTGATCGAACGGGCGGCGAGGATGCCGAGCACGGTGGCCAGAACCGAGGCGCAGACGCCGACTTTCAGGCTGTTCCAGGCGGCGTCGAGCAGAGCCGGCGTGTGCGGCAGGTCCGCATACCATTGCAAGGTGAAGCCGGTGAGCGGGAATTTCGGCGTCGGCGCCGTGTTGATCGAGAAGATCGGCAGGAAGATCACGGGCAGATAGAGGAAGACGATATAGAGGAACGCATAGACGGACAGCCAGCCGCCCGACAGGAAACCCCGCACCCTCATCGTGCCAGCCTCTGCAGTGCGCGGATGATCAGAACCGTGGCGCCGGCCATCAGGGTGACGATCAGCATGGTGGTGACGGAAAGCGCGGCACCCAGCGGCCAGTTGGCGGCCTTGCCGAACTGCGCCTGGATGGCGTTGGCGATCATGACGCCGTCCTTACCGCCGACCAGCTTCGGCGTGACATAGTCGCCGACGGTCGGGATCATGACGATCAGCGCCGCCGAGATGACTCCCGGCGCCGACAGCGGCAAGGTCACGCGCAGAAATGAGCGCAAGGGGCCATCGCCGAGATCGGTGGCTGCCTCGACCAGCGTGCGGTCGACCTTTTCCAGCGAGACGAAGATCGGCAGGATGGCGAAGGCCGCCCAGGCATGGGTCAGCGTGATGATGACGGCGCTCGAATTGTAGAGTAGCGCCGTCGACGGCTCGTCGATGATGCCGAGGCCCATCAGGCCGGAATTGAGCACGCCATTATAGCCGAGGATGACCTTCCACGACATGACGCGCAAGAGATAGCTGGTCCAGAACGGGATGGTGATGAGGAACAGCCACAGGCTCTTGTGACGGCCGCCATGGAAGGAAATGAAGTAGGCGATCGGGTAGGCGAGGATGACAGTGAACAGGCTGACGGTCAGCGAGATGTAGAGCGAGCGCCACAACAGATCGCGATAGATCGGCTCGGTCAGCGCCACGCGATAGTTTTCCAGCGTGAAGGTGCGGTCGATGGTCAGGTAGTGCTGGGTCCAGAAGGAGTGGGCGATGACCACCAGGATCGGCAGGACCAGCAGGATGAGGGCGTAGAGAAAGGTCGGGCTGATCAGGGCAAAGCCCTGGACGGGTTCGGATTGCAGAAGGGCATTTCGTCTGGCCCGCGTCATGCGCAACGGGGGCGACCCTTCCACTGCCGCCGTCATTGCCAGCCTCCGGGGGGCCAGCCTCCGGGGGGCCAGACTCCGGCGGGCAAGACTCCGGCGGGCAAGACTCCGGCGGGCAAGGCTCCGGGCGTAATCTCGGTTGCTGGCCTGGACTGTTCCGCCATGCGGCATCCCATTGTGCTGACGCCGGCTGTTTGTTCCCACTTATCCTTGGAACGCGATCGAACGCAAAACCGGTGACCACTTTTGCTGGTCGCGTTCCTAGCTTGCCGGCTTTCTTTCATCATGCGCGCATCCGTGGATTGAAATCAAGCGCTATTTCTGAGATATTGATTGAATGGACATTCAAAATTAGGTGAAGAAAGCCGGCATTTCCGGCCATTGCCGCCGAATTTGAGGTCCAAGAAATAATCGACAGAGATGTGGAGACGACAATGGCTGCGGTGAGAGACCTGAAGGCGACCGAAATGGCAGCGTCCGGCGGTGACGATGCCATTGAACTGGGCAAGCGCCATCTCATCCAGCCCTGGCCTTATGCCGGTTCCGTCGGTGCCGAAGCCCGCGCGCTGATTGGCGAAGGCGACGGCATATACATCACCGACAACACCGGCAAGCGGCTGATCGACGGGCCTGCCGGCATGTGGTGCGTCAATGTCGGCCACCGCCGCGAGGAACTGGCCAGGGTGATGTACGACCAGGCGATGGCGCTGTCCTACAACACGCCCTGGTACACGATGAACGCGCCGTCGGCCGAACTTGCCATGCGTATCGCCGGCCATGCGCCTGATGATCTCAGCCATGTCTTCTATACGACCGGCGGCTCTTCGGCCGTGGAGACGGCGCTGCGCTTCATGCAGTTCTACAACAATGTGCGCGGCCGGCCGGAAAAGAAGCTGATCCTGTCGCGCGGCGGCGCCTATCATGGCTCAACCTATCTATCGGCCTCGCTCAATGGCCGCCCGCGCGACCGCGACTGGATGGACGGCGCCGACGAGCTGGTGATCAAACTGTCCTCTCCCGATCCGTTCCGCCGCCCGCAAGGCATGAGCCTTGCCGCCTTCACCGACTTCCTCGTCGACCAGTTCCGCGACACGGTCGCCCGTGTCGGCGCAGACAAAATCGGCGCTTTCGTCGGCGAGCCGGTGCAAGCATCGGGAGGCGTCGTGATCCCGCCCGACGGCTATCTCAAGCGCATCCGCGAGATCTGCCGCGTCAACGATATCCTCTACGTCTCCGACGAGGTGGTGACGGGCTTCGGCCGGCTTGGCCATGTCTTCGCCTCGGGTGACGTGTTCGGCATCGATCCCGACATGATCACCTTCGCCAAGGGCGTCACCTCAGGCTATTTCCCGCTCGGCGGCGTCATCATCTCGGAACGGCTGCTGCAGGAGTTGCGCCGTTCGAACCATCCCGATGCGATGTTCGGCCATGGCTTGACCTATACCAGCCATCCCGTCGGCTGTGCCGTGGCGCTGAAAAACCTCGACCTGCTGGAAGAGAGCGTGCTTGCCCATACGCAGGCGGTCGCGCCCTATTTCCAGGCGCAGCTGAAGACGCTGGAAGAGCTGCCGCTGGTCGGCGAGGTGCGCGGCGCCGGGCTGATGGGCTGCGTCGAATGCGTCGCCGACCGCGAAAGCAAGAACCCGCTGCAGCTCGACAAGGATGTCGGCAAACGCATCGACGCCCACTGCCATGAGCTCGGCCTGCTGGTACGGCCACTGATCAACATGTGCGTGATGTCGCCGCCGCTGATCATCACGCGCGAGCAGATCGACGACATGGTCGGCATTTTGCGCGAAGGCATTTCGCGGACCATGGATGATCTGTGGAAAGAGGGCGTGTGGCGGGGGTAACATCATTCCTTCTCCCCGTTTCACGGGGAGAAGGAAGCTACGACCGCGACCTCAGCGCGTCGTTCAAATTCCACATGTCCTTCTCCTCCGGCGCCGTCTCAAGGCCCAGCACGGGCAGCATCTTGCGCAGATGGTCGTGATGGGTGCGCACGCCATATTCGAGGTCGGAGAGGTAAAAACCCTCGAAGGCTTCTGACAGCATGGATTCGTTCGACCACACCGACAGCTGGACATCTTCCGACATGGTGTCGCGGTCGATGCGGAAGGAGAGGTAGCGGGCGGCGGCCTGTTCGCGGCTTTCGTCGCGGTAACGGTAGATGGCGCCGCGCAGCAGGGTCTCGCCCGTCGACAGCGGAAACTCCTGATAGAACTGCACCGATTCCGGCATCACCGAAATGACCGCGTTGGGGAAGATGCCGTAATAGCCCCAGGCCTTCTTCAGATGGTCCGGCAGATGCGTCGGCTCTGGCGCGATCTTGACGTAGTTCTTGACGCTCCAGCGGCGGCCGGCATGCGGGTTGTAGGTGGCAAAGGAGCGCGACACGCCGTTGATGAAGGGCTCGTCGAAATAGGTCGCGCCATAAAGGTCCTGCAGGGCAGGATGCGCCATGGCGACGTGATAGCCCTCATTGTCGACATCGCGCACCGACTTCCAGTTGACCGGTGTCTTCTGGGTCCAGATGCCCCAGGACGGCACCATGTCGGCGGCCTTGTAATGCGCGAATTCGGGCTCGATCGGCTTCATCAGCTCGGCGACCGAAGGCTGCGGCCCGCCATTGCGGAAACGGATGAAGATGAAGCCCATCCAGACTTCGAGATCGAGCTGCATCAGGCCGAACTCGGTCTTGTCGAGATCGGGGAAGGAGCGCGGGCGCGCGGCGCCGCGCAGCGTGCCGTCGAGATTGTAGACCCAGCCATGGAACGGGCACACCAGCGCGTTCTTGCAATTGCCCTGGCTGTCGGCGACGACACGGCTGCCGCGGTGGCGGCACATATTGTTGAAACCGCGCACGACGCCGTCCTTGCCGCGCACGATCAAAGCGCGTTCGCCGACCACATCCATGGTCAGATAATCGCCGGCGTTCGGGATGTCGGAGACATGGCCGACGATCTGCCAGTGGTTGCGAAAGACATGCTCCTTCTCGAGCTCGAGAAGGGCATCGGAATGGTAACTCCAGCCCGGTAGTCCCCGCCGGTCCCAATCGTTGGGGATCGCCACGTCACGGAGGTGCGGGTTCATAAAACGTCTCTTCTTTTTGTTGAATAATCATTCAATAAAATCATATTTTGCATTGAAATGCAATGGCTTGTGGAAATAGCAAGAATTTTTGGACGGAGTCCAGGCATCGTTCTTGGCTGAATTCGATGCTGCGGATGCCCGAGAAAACCGCGGAGAATCCGGGTGTTAGCTCCGGTTTCCGAAACGCCATTTCAGCGTGATTTGGCAAAGCGCACGGCTGCAGAATAAGTCACCTTGCCGGTGGCAAAACGCTCGCCGCGCCGCGGCCGATCTGCTGTTCGGCAGGCGCTTGGATTGGGCGGCCCGGCGGAGTCGGGGCTGAGGTTGCTTGTATCGGTGGAAGGCGAGTGGGCTGACCGATTATGCCCGGTTTTGCCCGATATCCTCGTTTCAATATGGTTACATTACCAGAGCTACACCAATTTTGTGCTGTTACAAAGTGCGATTAAGTTCGTTTCATCATTAAAAGAAACGCAGCGAAGGGGAAGGCAATGCATGCGAAAGTCGAGATCATCACCAGCGAACACCGCCTCCAGGCTCCGGAGCGCGCTGACCGCCGCCCGAAACTGGCGCTACGCCAACGCGCCAGCGATCACCCCATGGCCATGTTCATGGGGCTGGCTGCTTGCGCCGTCATCGGCATGGCGCTCACGCCGACAGTCGGGCCGGCCTTCGCCTCGCTGAATCCGCCGGCCAATGTGCTCGATGGGGCGCCAACGACAATCAAGACCGCTCGCCTGCCGATGACGGCGCTCGACTTTGCCTGCAAGGGGCAGGCATGGGGCGCCGAGAGCGTCGATTGCCTGCGCGCCATCGCCGAACAGTCCGGGACGCACAAGGCCCGCGCGATCCGCATGATCGCCAATGCCGCGCCGCTGACCAACACGCCAAACATTTTCTGATTTCCGTCGAAGCGTGATCCCGGAACCGTTCCCTTTCGGGATCCTGCTCTGACCTCCCCGAGCGCTCCTCCAGCGCTCCATTGAGCTCCCGCCGCACAGTCGGCCGGGAGCTTCTTTTTTAGCAATTCCAGGAAAAGTGTGAGCGGTTTTTCCCCGGGAAAAGCGCGTAGCGCTTTCCTTGGGAATTGCGTCAAAACAAAGAGTTAGAGCCGTTCGCCGTTTCAGTGAAACGGTCAACTGCTCTAGCCCTTCAACGCGGCCTGCTCAGCAATGGATGAAAGCACGCTGCGCACGTCCAGCGTGCTGAACGGCTTTTCCAGGATCTGCGGCCGCTGCTGCGCCGGCAAGGCTTCGATTTCCGCCTTGGCGCCGATGAGATCGCCGGTGACCAGCACGAAACGCCGTGCCAGTTCGGGCCGCTCGGCAAGCAGCTCGCGGTAGATGGCCATGCCTGATGTGCCGGGCATGCGCAGGTCCGAAAAGACGATGTCGGGCGGTATGTGGCCGCTCAAGGTGGCGGCGCCCGATTCCCACACCGGCGCGATGCGCGACTTGATGCCCATCAATTCGAGAATGTCGGACAAGGAGCCCGCGACATCAGGCTCGTCGTCGATGATCAAGGCATGACGCAGGCCGCTCGAGCGTGGCTGGCTTTCGCCGGCAGCGGCGATGCCCGTCGAAATGGGCGGCAACTGGACAACGAAACGCGCGCCTCGGGGCTCCACTTCCTCGAACCAGACATTGCCATTGTGCCGCTCGATGATCGATTTCGAGATCGACAGGCCGATGCCGGTGCCCACACCAACCGGCTTGGTGGTGAAGTAGGATTCGAAGATGCGGTTGCGGATCGCTTCGGGAATGCCAGGCCCGTTGTCCTCGACCGAGAAGCAGGGATTGTCGCGATCGCTGCGGAAGGTCCGCACCTTGATCAGCCGGTCGCCGGCAATGCCTGCCAGCGCGTGCTGGCTGTTGATGAGGAAATTGGCCGCCACCTGCGTCACGTGGTCGGCGTCCGCCATGGCCAGCAGCGGACCGGGCGCGAAATCGGTGTCGATGATGATGCCGCTCGAGCGTGCGCCATAGGCGGTCACCTCAAGGGCAGCGCGGATCACCTGGTTGAGATCGGTCTCGGCCTGGGCCGCGGGATGAAGCCGGACCATCGACAGGAAGCTCTTGACGATGCGGCCGCAACGCTCGGCCGCGGCACGCACCTTCTCGGCGCGGACCTTGGTCTGCGGGTCGGAGGCGAATTCGTGCAGCAGCGTCGATTGCGCGACCACCACCGCCAGCGGGTTGTTGAGCTCGTGCGAAACGCCGGCAAGCAGCGAGCCCATCGCCGCCATCTTCTCGTTCTGGTGCAGCTTCTCGCGCTGCCGGTTGATCTCTTCCTCTGCGCGCAGCCTGTCGCGCAGGTCGCGGATCGAGCCGAAGATCAGGCGGCGGTCGGCGACGCGCATCTCGGTCGCCGTCAGCTCGATCGGAAACACCTCGCCGGCGGCATTCTGCGTCACGGTCTCGAGCCTTTGGCCGACCATCGGCGCACCGCGGCCCGACATGTAGTCGGCGCCCGAGGAATAGCCCTTGCGGTAGTATTCCGGCACGACGGTGTCGAGCAGGTCCTTGCCGAGGATATCGCTGCGCTGGAAGCCGAACATCTTTTCGGCGGCAGGATTGAATTCGATGATCGATCCGGCCTCGTCGATGACGATGATGGCGTCGAGGGAAGCCTGCAGCATGGTGCGGCGGATCACTTCGCTGGCATGGGCGTCGGAGGGCGAGTGTTCGATGGCGTCGCCGATGGCGAGCGCGATGATGTGCAGCGTCGCCTCTTCCTCGTCGGTCCATTCGCGCTCGTCGACGCAGTCATTGACGGCGAGCGTGCCCCACAGATGGCCATGGGCGAAGACCGACACCGACAGGAACGACTTGATGTTCTGCTTTTCGAAATCGGTTCTCAGGAACCCTTCGAGATTGCGCGTATGCCCGGCAAAGATCTTGCCCTGCCGTTCGTCCTCGGCGACGCGCTCCAGCAGCGGATCCGAATTGACGATCGACTGCACAATGACGGTCGGCGAGGCCAGTTCGCCGCCAAAGTCGGGATCGATCCAGTAGGCGGCAACCGACTGGGCAAAACCCTGGCCCGGCAGTTCGCGCAAGCGGAACAGGATGCCGCGCTGGCATTCGATGGCCCGGCAAAGGGTTTCCAGTATGCCGACCATCTCGCGCTGCCAGTCGCCGGCCTCGCGCAGCCGGCGAACGACGCGCACGGCCGCCATCGCCGCGCCCTGCCTGAAACCCTGCATATCCCTGCTTGTTGCTTCGCCCGTCATTTTCAGCCGTTATTCCAAAGTCACGTCAATCCGATCGGCCCAGTCGATCGGCGAACAACGGCTGTGAACCTGTGACCCCTACAGGCCCTCGCGCTCAGTTGCTGTCGCCGGTCGGCAGCGAGAAGATATAGCCTTCGCCGCGCACCGTGCGCAGGAATTTCGGGTTGGCCGGATCGGCCTCGATTTTCTTGCGCAGGCGCATGATGCGGATGTCGACGGCGCGCGACGATTCCGGATCCTCGGTGAAGCCGATCGCCTCCGAGATCGCGGCGCGGGTCAGCAGCCGGTTGGCGCGGGTCAGGAAAACCTCCAGCACGTCGAATTCGCTCTTGGCCATGTCGATCACGGTGCCGTTGGCGCCGGTGACCAGCCTGCCGTCGAGATCGGCCTGGAACGGGCCGAAGGTGACGGAACGGCGGTCCGTCCTGGTCTTCCTGTCGAGCAGTTCGGTCGGCTGCGGAACGCGCCGCAGCACGCTGCGCACCCTCGCCAGCACTTCGCGCAGTTCGTATGGCTTGACGATATAGTCGTCGGCTCCGAGCTCCAGCCCGACGATGCGGTCGAGCGCCGTGCCGGCGGCGGTCGCGTAGATGATGCCGATCGGCATTCTCGAGCGCAGCCAGCGGCCGAGCGACAGCCCGTCCTCGCCGGGCATGGCGATGTCGAGAATGGCCAGATGGAAGGCTTGGGTCTCGATCAGGCTGCGCGCGGCGGCGGCCGTTTCGGCGGTCGCCACATCATAGCCGGCGGCGCCGAGATATTCGGCAACCGCGTCCCTCAGGTCGGGCTCGTCCTCGACGATCACTATTCTTGCCCGCACGATGCTCTCGCTCCCACTTTCAGTGGAAAGTAGATTGGGTATAAACATCATGTCCAGCACTCATATCCGGTTGCAAGGGAACGGTTGGAAAACATGGCTGCACGAGCCGTCATTGCGCTTGTTTCCGTCGCCGACGTGGTCGCGACCGAACTTGCCGACCATCTCGAGCGGCGTGGCCATGATGTGCGCCAGGCGCGGCAGCCCTGGGAGGCGGAATCGCTGCTGGCGGGCGGAGGCATTGATGTCGTTGTCGTCGGTGACAGTCTCAGCCAGGCGGAAGGGCGGGATCTGCTCAGGCGTTATGGCGGCCAGGGCGAGGGCGGCCGGGACGGCCCTGATTTCATCCTGATCTGCCGGCCGTCCGATCTCGTCGACAAGGTTCTGGCGCTCGAACTGGGTGCGGCCGACGTCGTCGAAAGCCCGCTCAATGTCAGGGAGCTTGCCGCCAGGGTCGGCGGCCTGCTGTCGCGTCGTGGCAGGGGCACGCAGGAACTGATCGTGCTGGAGAACGCGACCGTCGATTTGAGATCGGCCATCGTCATGCACCGGTCCGGTACCGAGGAACAGCTTTCGCCCGGCCAGGTGGCGCTGCTCAGGCTGTTCCTGGCGAGCCCCCGCAAGGTGCTGACGCGTGACGACATCATCGCCGCGGCACCGGCCGAGAATGCCGACGCCTTCGATCGTTCGATCGATTCGCGCATCGTGCGGCTGCGCCGCAAGCTCGACACAGAGACCATCACCACCATACGTGGCGCGGGCTACCGGTTCGATCCGCCACGGCAATTCACCGACTGACGGCGGCGTACCCGGGCTATCTTTCTGGCTGAGCATCGGATTTTCCTCCTGCCGATGCTCTCGCGGTTCAGCGCACCACCAGCAGCGACGGCCCCGATGGCATGTCGCTGCTCACGACGAGTTCGTTCGCGTGAGCACGCTCCTTGAGGAGCACGGTGGCCAGGGCGGCAAAGCCAAGCAGGCCCTGCGCATAGAGCAGTGCGGAAAGCACCGAGGCGGCGAATTTCGTCTTCATTGTTCCAACTCCCAGAATTCCTCAAAAATGAATATGTCGCGGGTCGCTTCAGGAAACTCCCGAAGTGCCCGCGCCGCTCACGGAGCCCCCCGCTGCGGCGCGGGCCTTCGGTCCTCTCGGCAGCAAGTTGCCGGAGGGGCCGCGCAATGCCAGCAACCGAAGGCCAACCCGCCAGAGGTCCTTGAGCCGGGTAATGCGCAGGCTGGAAACAATCCAGACCGAGGCGGAAAACAGGGCGACGTGCAGGGTAGAGATCTCGCTCGAACTCATCGCCGCCAGCTTTGCCACCGGGCCGCCGGCAACCGTGCCGACACCGCCTGTGACTGCCGCCGCGATGCTGATCCTGAAGAGCCAGAACCGTGTGTTCGTTTTCGTTCCCATGGTCGTTGCCGTCTGCTTTCGTTACGTCAACCCTGCGTGTGGCCCGTATCCGGATCATGCCGCCCAAAGCCGCGCTCTGTTGCTGGTTGGTTTCGAGATTGGCCTCTAATCTTTCATATGGAGGTAACTCGAACTTTCGTTTTGCCGGGAATACCTATGTGCTGCATCTCGCCGCCGTCTTCGGGTGCGATCGTCGTTACGGTGATCGCTTGGCCCGTTAACCAGAGGAAACAGATTCGAAACACAAACGAGCATTTCGCGAAATCTCCTCGAAACACGCCGCAACGATAAGCCGTTCATCGAATTGGAGCCGGCCTGACCGGCAGAGAGAGGGGACATCATGCACACCACCATTTCCGCCAAGCTCATCAACATCGCCGCCGCTGCGTTCACGGGTGCAGCGCTTCTGTTCGGCGTCAACGCAGCCCATGCCGCCAACAAGATCGTGGCGCGGGTCTCGCTTTCGCAGCAGATCATGGAGGTCTCGGTCGATGGACGGCCGACCTTCGCCTGGAAGGTTTCCACCGGCGACAGGGCGCATGTGACGCCGACCGGCTCGTTCAAGCCAACGCGCATGCATGAGATGTGGTATTCGAAGAAGTACGACAACGCGCCGATGCCGCACTCCGTGTTCTTCAGCGGCGGCTACGCGGTGCACGCCACCTATGCCATCAAGCGCCTCGGCCAGCCGGCCTCGCATGGCTGCGTGCGGCTGCACCCGGACAATGCCGCCGATTTCTATCAGCTTGTCGAGACCTTCGGGCCGGCCAACACCAGCATCGTCATCGTCAAGTAGCAGGCTGAGGAACGGGCCGGCGGACTGCCGCGCAAGTCCAGGACTCCCTCCGGAATATCCCGGCGGTATCGAGCGCAGCCAAAAAAAGAGGCCGGGAATTCCCGGCCTCTTTTTTTGGCTTCTATCAGTCTGGCAATGCCGGCATCAGCCTCGGATCCGGCTTTTCCGCAAGATGCGGCAGGTCCTTGCTGGCGATGAAGGTGTAGAACATGGGCACGACGAAGAGCGTGAACATGGTGCCGACGAGAATGCCGGTGAAGATGACCAGGCCCATCGAATAGCGGGCCGCCGCACCGGCGCCGCTCGATGTGATCAGCGGTACGACGCCCAGCGCCATCGCCGCCGTCGTCATCAGGATCGGCCGCAGGCGCACCTTGGCCGAGGCGATGATGGCGTCGCGCCGCCGCATGCCATGCGCCTCGCGCTGCTGGTTGGCGAATTCGACCAGCAGGATGCCGTGCTTGGTGATCAGGCCGATCAGCGTGATCAGACCGACCTGCGTGTAGATGTTGAGCGTGCCGAGGCCGAGATTGAGCGGCACGATCGCGCCGAAGATCGACAGCGGCACCGCCATCATGATGATCAGCGGGTCGCGGAAGCTTTCAAACTGCGCCGCCAGCACCAGGTAGATGACAATGACGGCCGCTGCGAAAGCGATCAGGATGGTGTTGCCCTGTTCCTTCTCCTGCCGGGACTGGCCGGAATAGTCGATGAAGAAGGTGTCGGGCAGGCTCTCCCTGGCGATATCCTCGAGGACCTTCAACCCGTCGCCAGTGGTGACGCCGGGCAGCGGCAGCGCCGAGATGGTCGACGAATTCAGCTGATTGAACTGTTCGATCGCCGCCGGCGAGGCATTGTTGGAGATATTCACCACGGCCGACAGCGGTACCATCTCGCCCGTGACGCTGCGCACGAAATACTCGCCGAGCCTTTCGGGGTTGTCGCGGAACTGCTGCGGCACCTGGGGGATGATGTCGTAGCTGTTGGAGTCGCGGTCGAACTGCGCCACTTCGGCGCCGCCGACCAGCAGCGTCAGCGTGCGGCCGATATCGGCGATCGGCAGGTTGAGCGCGGCGGCGCGGTCGCGGTCGATGGTCACCGTCACTTGCGGCGAGTCATAAGACATCGAGTTCTGCACGACGATGAAACGGCCGGAGGCCTGGGCCTTGTTCTTGATCTGCTCGGCCGCCTTGTACACTTCCGCGGAATCGCCGGTCGAGCGCACCACCAGGGCGATCGGCAGGCCGCCACCGGAGCCCGGCAGCGTCGGCGGTGCGAAGACGAAGGCCTGCACGCCCGCCACCTTGGCGAGACGAGCCGTGATGTCGGCCTGCAGTTCCTTGGAATTGCGCTTGCGCTCCGCCCAATCCTTGAAGGCAAAACCGACGAAGGCGCTGTTCGTCGTGCCGCCGAAGGCGACCGCCGAGAATTGTGCCC
Source organism: Mesorhizobium japonicum MAFF 303099 (assembly GCF_000009625.1). NCBI lineage: Bacteria > Pseudomonadati > Pseudomonadota > Alphaproteobacteria > Hyphomicrobiales > Phyllobacteriaceae > Mesorhizobium > Mesorhizobium japonicum. The sequence continues at coordinate 2,947,838 of NC_002678.2, read as the reverse complement.
GGGTTTCCGGAATATCCCTCACCAGGCCGAGCATCTGGTTCACATAGGTTTCGGTGTAATCCGATGTCGCATAGGTCGGTGCGGTCACGAGCGAGAGCAGGAAGCCCTGATCCTCTTCCGGCGCCAGCTCGCTCGAGGTCTTGGTGAACATGAAGCCGGTCACGCCGACGAGCGCCAGCACGATGATCAGCGTCAAAGGACGATAGTTCAGCGAACCGGTGACGGCACGCTCATAGACGTGCTCGACCCGCGCGAAAATGCCGTCGACAATGCGCTGGAAACGGCCTGGCGTGCCGGCCTTCAACAGGCGCGCCGACATCATCGGGGTGATGGTGACGGCGATGACGCCCGACAGCACGACCGAGCCGGCGAGCGTCACCGCGAATTCGCGGAACAGCGCGCCGGTCAGGCCGCCGGTGAAGGCCAGCGGCGCGAACACGGCGGCCAGCGTCATGGTCATGGCGACAATGGCCGACGCGATTTCGCGCATACCGCTGAACGCGGCCTGCATGGGCGTCATGTGGTCTTCTTCCATGTGGCGGTGGATGTTCTCCACCACCACGATGGCGTCATCGACCACAAGACCGATCGCCAGCACCATGGCCAGCAGCGACAGAAGGTTGATCGAATAGCCCACCGCAAACAACAGGAAGCAGACGCCGATCAACGACAGCGGAATGGTGATGATCGGCATCATCACCGAACGGAACGAGCCAAGGAACAGGAGGATGACCACGACGACGATGGCAACCGCCTCGCCGATGGTCTTGAACACCTCCTCGATCGAGGCGCTGATCTGCCCGGTCGCGTCGTAGACGACCTCGATCGTCATGCCTTTCGGCAGCGTTTCCTGGATCTGCGGCACAAGCTTGGTGAGCGCTGCCGCCGTAGTCAGCGGGTTGGCTGCCGGGGTCGGGAAGATGGCCAGGAAGGTACCAGGCTTGCCGTTGAAGCTGACCCTGGTATCGGTGTTGGCGGCGCCGAGTTCGACGCGGGCGACGTCGCGCAGCCGCACCACATTGCCGTCGGTCGAGCGCAGGGGCAGTTCGGCGAAGGCTTCCGGTGTCTGCAGCGTCGAGCGCACGCTGATCGACGAGACGACATATTCGTTCTGGGTATTGCCGGGCGCCGACAGGAAGTTGGAATTGTTGATCGCCGTCAGCACTTCCGCCGCCGTCACGCCGCGCGCTGCAAGCCTGATCGGATCTATCCAGACGCGCATCGAGTATTCCTGGGCGCCGAAGATCTGCACGTCGGCGACACCTTCGACCGTCGACATGCGGGGCCGGATGACGCGCTCGATATATTCGGTCAGCTGCTCCTTCGTCATGTTCGGATTCTGCATCGAGATGTACATCATCGCGAACTGCTGGCCGGTGCCCTTGACGATGACCGGATCCTTGGAGGCGTCCGGCAAGGTGCCGCGCACGCCCTGGACCTTGGACAGCACTTCGGTCAGCGCCACGTCGGGGTTGGAGCCAAGCTTCATCTGCACCGTCACGGTGCTGGAGGACGGACGGCTGGACGAGGTGACGTAGTCGATGTTCTCGGTCGAGGCGACGGCGCGCGCGATCGGGGCGGAAATGAAGCCCTGGATCAGGTCGGCGCTGGCGCCTGGATAGGCCGTCGTGATGGTGATCGCGGTTTCGTCAACCTTCGGATACTGCCGGATCGACAGGTTGAAGATGCCCTGGAAACCCAGGAGCAGGATCAGGCAGCCAAGGACCGTCGACAGGACGGGCCGGCGAATGAAGAGATCGGAGAAGCTCATTGCTGGTCGGCCTGCTTGTTCGCCGATTTGGTCGGGTCGATGGTGTTGTCGACATTGACGGACATGCCGTTGAAGAGGCGGTTCTGACCCGCGGTGACGATCTCGTCGCCGGCCTTCAGCCCTTCAACGATCTCGACCATGCCCTGATTGCGGCGGCCAGGCTTGACGAAGACCTGCGACAGCACCAAAGCGGGCTTGTCGCCCTCCACCGCCGGCTTGGCCGGGTCGGCAGCCGGTTTGGTGGCATCGGAAGCGGCTTTGTCCGCTGGCTTGGCCGCATCGGCGGCAGGCTTCATGGCATCAGCAGCCGGTTTCATCGCATCCGCGGGTTTGGCATCAGCCGGCTTGTCGGTGGCCGCCGCGGCTGGCTTTTCTTCCGGCCTGGCGGGCTGCGCCGGGGCCGTGCCGGCGGGTTTGGCTGGCTGCACCACGAAGATATAGTCGCCATAGAGGCTGGTGGTCAGCGCCGTCTGCGGCAGCGCCAGCACGTTCTGCTCCTCGGGCAGTTCGACACGCACCTGCACGAACTGGCCAGGGGTCAGTTTGCCGTCGGGATTGGCGACTTCCGCCCGAATGTTCACCAGCCGGCTGGACGGGTCGATCTTGGGGTCGATGCCCCGGATTTCGCCGGCAAACGGCATGTCCGCGCCGCTCAAGCCGAGCCGAACCGTCTGGCCGATCTTGAGCAGCGGCAGCTGCTGTTCGGGAATCGAGAAATCGACCCGCATCGTGTCGAGATCCTGCAGCGTTACCACGGCGGTGCCGGGCGCCATATACTGGCCGATATCGATCTTCGGAATGCCGACCGTGCCGGCGAACGGCGCCGTCAGCTGCTTCTGGTCCAGCACGGCCTGCAGCTTGGTGACCTGGGACGCCGAAGCGGAGGCCGCCGCACGTGCAGTGTCCAGCGTCGAGTCGGAGCCGACGCCACGCCTGGTCAGTTCGATGGCGCGGGTGAGCGATACCTGATCGAGCGCGGCCTGCGCCTTCTGCGCGTCGAGATCGGCGCGCTCGACGGCGTCGTCAAGCTGCAGCAGCACCGCATTGGCCGCCACTTTCTGGTTGGCATGGAAGGGGATTTCCTTGACGATGCCGGCGGTCTCGACCGTCAGGTCGACACCGCGCACGGCTCGCACCGTACCGATCGCCTCGACGCCCGGCGTCCAGCTCGACGGCTTGGCGATGGTCGTCGACACGGTCGCCGCCGGCGGCTTCATCGTGGCGAAATACTGCTTGATGCCGTTGTCGCGCAGGAAGTTGAAACCGACGATGCCGCCGACCACAATGACCAGCACAGCCAGAACGACGATGATGAGAAAGATACGGAGTATGCGCTTGAACAAGGAAGTCCCCTCAGTCGAAATCCGGCGCGAAGCGCGGACATCGGGACACATATCGACTGCGGGTCCCGATTTCAAATAGTGGCGGCTTTACTGTACCGTCTGGACGGTCTTGTCAATTGGGCCTAAGCTTGCGAAGGGAGGCGCCATGAGAGCCCAACGACCGAACTCGCGCGAGAAGATACTCGCGGCAGCGGCTGATGTTGCCCGCGAATCCGGGCCCGGCAGCCTGTCGCTGGATGCCGTCGCCAGCCGCGCCGGCGTGTCGAAGGGCGGGCTGCTCTACAATTTCCCGACCAAGGCCAAATTGATGCAAGGGCTGGTCGAAGGCTATCTGCGCGATTTCGAACAGGCGCTGGAGACCGCCGGCAGCAACGACGATGGCAGTAATCCGCTCGCCGTCTACATCAGGCTGTCGGCCGATGATTGCGAGGAAAAGCGACCCTCGGCCTCCTGGATATTTTCGGCGATCGCCGAGGATCCCGATTTCATGACGCCGATAAAGACATTCAAGCGGCAGCTGTTCGAACGGCTGAAGGGCGAAACGTCAAACCTCAAATCGCTGCTGGTGTGTTATCTTGCCATCGAGGGGCTGCGCAGCATGAACCTCTTCGATTCCGACGTGCTGTCCAAGGACGAACGGCAACTGCTGGTAGCGTCCCTGCTGGAAATCGCCGGATCACCCGATGCCGAGCATGCCTCCGGGACGCAATCCTGAAGGCCTTCAGCCGGCAGGCGCCGGTTTCTGACTCAAAAAGCCTTGCCCGTGTCAGGGTCGAAGAGCCGCAGCGCGTGCTCGCTGAAGGCGAAGCTGCCTGCCTGACCTTTCGCGACGCGGGACGCCGGCGGCAGGCAGGCCGTCAGCCGCTGTGTGCCGATCCGCGCGGTGGTGACCAGTTCGGGACCGGTCAACTCGACGACTTCTATTTCCACCGGCAGTGACGGCGCTGATGCATCCGCCGCGACCCGCAGTGCTTCGGGTCTTATGCCGACTATGACGCGCGCGCCGTCCGCAACCGCATGGCTGAAACGGGCAGGCAAGGGCAGCCGCGCGTCCGAACCATCGATTGCCAGCTTGCCGTCCGTGAGGGTGGCCTCGAGCATGTTCATCGACGGTGCGCCGACAAAGCCGGCGACATAGAGCGTTGCCGGTTCATTGTAGATTTCCTCCGGCGTTCCGAGTTGCTCGATCCTGCCGTCGCGCATGACCGCGATGCGGCTCGCCAGCGTCATCGCCTCGATCTGGTCGTGGGTGACGTAGACGACGGTGGTCTGCAGCATCTGGTGCAGGCGCTTCAGTTCGGTGCGCATTTCCAGGCGCAGCTTGGCGTCGAGATTGGACAGCGGTTCGTCGAACAGGAACACCTGCGGCTTGCGCACCAGCGCCCTGCCGATGGCGACGCGCTGGCGCTGGCCGCCGGAAAGCTGGCTCGGCTTGCGATCGAGCAGGGCTTCGATCTGCAGCAATCTTGCCGCCTCGGCCACCGCCTTTTCGCGCTCATCGGCGGCGACGCCGCGCATCTCCAGCCCGAAGCCGATGTTGCGGCGCACGGTCAGGTTCGGATAGAGCGCATAGGACTGGAAGACCATGGCGATGTCACGATTCTTGGGATGAACGCCAAGGATCGAGCGGCCGCCGATCAACACGTCGCCGCTCGTCGCTTCGGCGAGGCCGGCGATGATGTTGAGAAGCGTCGACTTTCCGCAGCCCGACGAGCCGAGCAGCACAAGGAATTCGCCGCTCTGCAGCGCGATGTCGATGCCTTTCAGCGTTTCGACGCTGCCGTAATTCTTGCGGACGTTGCGGATTTCAAGCGCGCTCATGCGTGGCTTCCCTTGGATGCATCGGTTCGCCGTAGTTACGGGGCAAGGTTGATATGGCGCGCGACGCCACCTGCGTCGCTGCTGCAAGTGAGGCGGTCAGCGTCTGGTCCTGCGCCAGTGCGGCCAGGAAGGCCGCATTGAAAACATCGCCGGCGCCGATCGTATCGACGACCTTGACGTCGGGAGCGGTCGCCGTGACCAGCGCTCCGCCGGGGCCGATGGCGATCGCCCCTTCGGGACCGCGCTTGACGACGGCGGTCGCGCCCTTCTTCATGCTGGACTGGATTTGCCGCGCCGCCTCGACCGGATCGGGCAGGCCGGCCAGGGTCACGGTCTCCACCTCGTTGAACAGAGCAAGGTCGCAGCGCGCGAGCCAGGTGCGCGCCGCCTTGCAGTTCGCCGTGGTCCAGCCCTCAATCGGCCAACCGGTGTCCAGCGCCACCGCGATGTCGTGCCGGTCCGCCCAGTCGAAGAACGCCTCGTAGTCGCGGGTGAGATCATCGGTAAGGAAGGAGCCGCACAGCAACGCATAGCCGCCGGTGAGGTGCGTGCCATCGAGCACCGAAAATACATCGGCAAGGCTGAAGCGGGGCAGGTGTCCGCGCGTGGTGAAGAAGGTCCGTTCGCCGTCGGGGTGGGTCATGCCGACGGACAGCGTCGTACTCTCCGGGCGTACCGGCCATTTGTCGGCACGGCTGCCGAACGCCTCGCGCAGCCAGTGGCCGAACTGATCGTCGCCGACATTGGCGGCGATCTCGAAATCAATGCCCAACGCCTGCCAGGCGAGCCCGGTATTGCCGGCCTGTCCACCAACACGCAATTCATCATGGTCGACGACGGTTTCCGTGCCCGCCTTCGGCCACGGCGCGACCGGGCCGACGATCAGGTCGACATTGACATTGCCGATCACCGCGAGCGGACGCATCACTCGCTCCTGGTGATCTTGGTGGAGCGCACGGGCGTGCCGGCATTGTCGACGCGGCTGTCGGCGAAGGCGATCATCAGGCGCTGTGCCACCGGCAGCATGGCGACTATCGCGGCGAGACCCGAAGCCGGTTTGAAGGAGAGCGTGACGGCGCCCGCGACCGGCGATTGCCCGGAGGCATCGAAGATTACGAGCGGTGCGCCGGCCTCGACCACGGAAAGGGCCATCGCCGTCACCAGTTCGGCCGTAGGATCGTCGCCGCGAAACAGGATGACGCCGATTTTCGGGCCGAGCATCTCCATCGGTCCGTGCCGCAACTGGCCGCCTTCGAGCGAAAAGCAGGGCAGCCGCGACAGTTCGGTGAGGCCGAGCGCCAGCGCCTCGGCCACGCCTTGCAGGCGGCGGCCCGAGGTGACGATGGTCGTCACCTCCGCAAACGCCGCGAGCGCCTGCAAGATGTCGTTGTCCTGTTTGTGATCCAGCGCGCCAAGGGCGGCACTTGGGTCCTCACCCAACGCAGCCAGGATGGCCAGATGCAAGGCGAAGGTCACGGTCAGGCTGCGGGTGGCGGCGAAGGCCAGTTCGGTGCCGCCGGCGCCGACCAGGCAAGGTGCGGTGCGGGCGAGAAGGGAGCCGCCTTCGAGCGTCAGCCCGAAAACCTCGGCAACGCTTCCGGCTTCCGCAAACCACCTGACGACCTCCGCGCTCTCGCCGGACTGCGAGGTGACGAGCACCGTCTTGCCGTCCAGCGGCACCGGCTGGCCGAGCTGTTCCGACAGCGGCAGCGCCAGCGCATCGATGCCATGCGCGCGATAGAGCGGCTCGACGGCGCGCCCGACGGCATGCGAGCCGCCCATGCCGAGCAGCAGCAGCCGGCCGGTCTTCCTGATCGAGGCGGCGACCTCAGCCGCCATGGCGGTGTTGTGTTCGAACGAAGCACGCGCATCCGCATGCTGGCGCGCCATTTCGCGGTCGATGGCGGCCAATCCGACCGGCCGAGATCTTGTTGCAGTCATCGTCATCCTTTCACACCGCCGCTGGTCAGTCCCGAGATCAGCGCCCGCTGCATGACGAGGCCGATCAGCACCGGCGGCAAAGCGGCCAGCACGCCGGCGGTGGCGATCAGCCCGTAGTCGGAAACACGGCCGCCGGCCAAATCGGCGATGGCGACGGTCAAGGTCTTGGCGCGCTGGTCGGAGGTGAACAGCAGCGCGTAGAAGAATTCGTCCCAGGCAAGCAGCACGGCAAACAGCGCCGATGTCGCCATCACAGGCGCGGCGAGCGGCAGCGTGATGATGCGCAGCGTCTGGAACAGGCCGGCGCCGTCGATCATCGCCGCCGCCTCGATCTCGCGCGGGATCGAGTCAAAACCGGATTTCATCAGCCAGGTGGTGAAGGGCGCCAATATGGTCAGATAGACCAGCGCCAGGCCGAAGACATTGTTGAGCAGGCCGAGATGCGACAGACCCATATAGAGCGGCACGGCGAGCGCCACCGGCGGCAGCATGTAGGTGGCGATGACCATCGACAGCGACCAGCCGATCGCCGGCGTTCGCGACACCGCCCAGCCGGCGGGGATGGCCAGAGCGAGTGCCGCCAGCGTCGCCATGCCGGCGATCTCCAGACTGTTGCGCAGCGACGAGGTGAAGGCGGCACCGGCGCTGTTTTCGGCGGTCGACAGCAATGTCTGGTAACGGGAGAAGTCGGCGGCCTGCGGCCACCAGCGCAGCGGCTTGGCGGCGAGATCGGCGGCCGGCGAAATGCTCATGATGAACAGCCAGGCGATCGGCGCCAGGATAATGGCGGCGAGCAGCAGCGCGCAGGCATGGATGAAGAGGGTGAAGGCGGGGCTTCTGCGTTCCATCAGGCGGCACTCCCGGCGGTCTTCCTGACCAGAGCCGCATAGGCGACGGCGAGCACGGTGACGAGCAAGGTGACGATCAGCGCCAGCGACGCGCCGGAGCCGGCGCGCTGGAAGGAGAAGGCCTCCTGGTAGACGAGGATCGACAGCGTGCGCGTGCTGTTGGCCGGGCCGCCGCGGGTCATCACCCAGATGATGTCGAAGACCTTGAAGGCCTCGATGGTGCGCAGCACCAGCGCCACCATCAGCGGGCCGGCGAGATAGGGCAGGATGACGAAGCGGAAGCGGTTGAACGGTCCCGCGCCATCGACGAGCGAGGCGGCGGTGATGTCGCGTGGCACCGCCTGCAAAGCGGCGAGTGCGATCAGCGCCACCAGTGGAAAGTTCTTCCAGCAGTCGGCGACGATCAGCGCCGTAAGCGCCGTTCCCGGCTCACCCAGCCAGGAGCGGTAGGCGTCGATGAGATTGAGTTGCGTCAGGGCGGCGTTCAGCGCGCCATATTCGGGATTGTAGATCAGCCGCCACAGCGTGGCGTTGACCACGGTCGGCAATGCCCAGGGCAGGATCATCAGGGCGCGCAGGATGGCGCGGCCGTGGAACTGCTGATTGAGGAGCAAGGCGGCGAGAACGCCGATCACCATTTCTGCAGCAACCGAAATCACCGCGAACAGCGTCGTGGTGACCAGCGTGCGCGAAAAATTCGAGCTCGACAGCATGTTGGTGTAATTGTCGAAGCCGACGTAATTGCCGCCGGTGCCGACCAGCTTGGCGTCGGTGAAGGAAAGACCGACCGTATCGACCAGCGGCCAGCCGATGACGGCGACCATGACCACGAGCAGCGGCAGCATCAGCAACCAGGCACGGGTCGTCATCCAGGTGCTCGACATCGGAGCAGCCTCTCTTGATTCACGGTGATTTCAGACATAGCACGGGCGGCACTCGCGCATGACCCCGGAAGTCGGAACCGACTTCCGGAAAGGATCATGCGCAAGATCAAAAGCGCTACAGCGTCCTTTGCGCGTCCAAGGGACGCTCGGCGCTGTAGTGCCGCCCGCAACTGGAGACTAGTGCTCAGAGGCCGCTGTTTTGTGCGGCGGTCTTCAGGGCGTCTTCCGGCGAGGATTGGCCGAGCAGCGATTCCTGGATGGCCTGCTGCAGCGCGGTCGACAGTTCCTGGTATTTCGGTGTGGTCGGACGCGGATACATGGCGGCGAGGCCGAGCTTGGCGGCGGCGATCAGTTCTTCCTGGCCCTTGGTGACGGCCGGGTCGTCATAGGACGAGGCCCAGATCGGCAGCGACAGCTTGGCATACTGGTTCTGCGTCGCCTGCGAAGTCATGTATTCGATGTATTTCCAGGCTTCGTCCGGATGCTTCGAGACCGCGGTGACGCCAAGGCCCATCGAGCCGTTGACGGCCGACACCTCGCTGATGCCGGTGACGCCCGGCGCCGGCACGACGCCGACCTTGCCGGCCACCTTCGAGTCCTTCGGATCGTTGGCCATGTTATACATGTAGGTCCAGTTCAGCGCGAAGGCGGCGTCGCCGTTTTCGAAGACCTTGCGCACGTCCTCTTCCAGGAATTCCTTGGAATTCGGGTTGGTGAGGCCGGACTTGTAGCTGTCGACCATGTATTTCAGCGCCGAGAGGCCGCCGCCATTCTGGAAGTCCGGCTTGCCGTCCTTGAGGAAGTCGCCGCCATAGGCGCTGACCAGCGTGGTATAGTCGCAGATCGCGGCTTCGGCCTGCGACCAGCTCCAGGCGATCGGTGTCTTCAGCAGGCCCTTGTCCTGGATGATCTTGGCCTGCGCGCCAAGCTCTTCCCAGGTCTTCGGCGGCGTCTTGATACCGGCCTTTTCCAGGATGTCCTTGTTGTAGAACAGATATTTGGTGTCGAGAATCCACGGCATGCCATAGTATTTGCCGTCATACTGCACCGTGGTCCAGGCGCCGGGCAGCACGCCTTTCTTCATATCGTCGGTGATCTTCGACGAGACGTCGACCAGCACCTTGTTGGTGGCGTATTCGGCCGGCCAGATGACGTCGAACAACACGACGTCGTAGCCGCCGCCCGAACCCTGGGCGAGCACCGTCTTGTCGTGCAGGCCTTCATAGGGAACGAATTCGAGATTGACCTTGACGTCCGGATTGGCCTTGGTGAAGGCGTCCGTCATGGCGCGCACATCGGCCTCGCTGTAGGCGGCCTGCGCCATGAACAGCGCATTGAGCGTCGTTTCGGCAAAAGCGTGCGGGACTAGCAGTCCTCCGGCGAAGACCGCGCCGACCAGTGTTTTGGTGATTGTCCTAAGCATCTTCTTCTCCCATTTCCGGTGTTGACGGGCCGGCGATACGCGCATGTCGCATCGCCTTCCCTGATCCATGTCGCGTGACCTGATGCTTACCCGGCTGACCAGTGGCGACAGGCGGAGCGCCTTGGCCATCTTGTTTTGGGACATTCGGTTTGCATTAAGTCAACTCGCTTGACTTAATTAGTCGATCAATATTCTAATGGAGTCAAGAGGGGAAAAGCCGGTGGACGACATCAGCCCGATCCGCGCCAAAAGCGGCACCAACCAGGAAGGCACCAGCGCACATAATCGCCGGGTCATGATCGAGGCGCTGCGCCTCAATGGCGCCCTGTCGCGAGCCGACCTGGCGCGGGCGACGCAGCTCACCAAGCAGGCGGTCTCCAACATCATCGAGGACCTCGAAAGCGACGGCCTGGTCGTCGCGCTCGATGCAGTGCGCAAGGGCAGGGGGCAGCCGTCGACCCCCTACAGGCTGGTGCCCGAGGGCGCCTTCGCCATCGGCCTGCATATCGACCGCCATCTGACGCGCGCTGTGGCCGTCGACCTGATGGGCAGCGTGCTGGCGCGGGCCGAGGCGAACCTGCCTTTCGATGAGCCGTCGAAGGGCGTCGAGATCATCCTGAAGCTGATTGCAGGTGTGCGCCGTGACCTGGCCGACATTTCGGCGCAGTCGGAAAAACGCCTGGTTGGTCTCGGCGTTGCCATGCCCGGTCCTTTCGGACTGAAGGATTCGGACGACAAATGGATGATGCCGGCCTGGCAGAAATTTCCGCTGCTGGAGACGCTGGCCAAAGGCACGGGGCTGAATGTCGGCCTGCAGAACGATGCCGCCGCCTGCGCCACCGCCGAACGTATCGTCGGCGCGGCGCATGGCGTCGACCACGCTGTCTGCCTCTATGTCGGCTACGGCATCGGCGCCGGGCTGATCCTCAATGGCGAACTCTACAGCGGCGGCCATGGCAATGCCGGCGAAATCGGCATGGCGCTGCTGGCGCCGGCCGGCCCGGGCTCGACGCCGCTCGAGCATCGCGCTTCGCTGGCTTCGCTCTACCAGCATCTCGCCCTCAACCCGGCGGACAGCGATATCTACGAGCAGATGAACGCCCTGGTGCTGGCCGAAGATACGAAGATGATGGCCTGGATCGACGGGGCCGCGCATGATCTGCGCTGGAGCGTGCATCTCATCGAGACGATCTTCGATCCGCAGACCGTGATCCTGACCAGCGGCGCGCCGGAAGCGCTGGCGCGCCGGCTCGTCGAGGCGATGCACCCGCTGCTGCCGTCGATCGCCGACCGGCCAGGAAGGAACCTGCCGCGCCTGCAACTCGGCACCACCGACCCCTGGTCGATCGCGCTGGGCGCTGCCGCGGCACCGATCAGCCGCGCCTTCGATCCGCTGTTCTCGGCGATCCTGAAGACGCGATCCAGCGGCGCCTGAAGCGTCGACCGCCCGGCTTTTCGCCTGGGATATCCCTCAGAGGTTGTGTTCGATATCGTCATACAGGGTTCATTGTGCGGACATAGCGTTCGTCCCGGTTCTTTGCTGCAATGCAATAGGAGTGGGACATGGTGGACGTAGTTTCTAGTGAAGCGGGCATTCCGAGACCGGATCATCCGCTGCACAGTTCGGGTAGCGCGAAGTGGTTCCTGCCGGCCTTCGGCGTGCTGGTGCTCGTCGGCGTCGTTTATGTCGGCTACGCGCTCAGCCAGGATCTGGCCGAGGCCAAGACCGTGCCGTGGATCCTGCTCGGCATCGCCTTGCTCATCGCGCTCGGCTTCGAATTCGTCAACGGCTTCCATGATACGGCCAATGCGGTGGCGACGGTCATCTACACACGCTCCATGCCGGCCGAATTCGCTGTCATGTGGTCGGGTGCCTTCAATTTCCTCGGGGTTCTCACTTCCAGCGGCGCGGTCGCTTTCGGTATCCTGTCGCTGCTGCCGGTCGAGCTGATCCTGCAGGTCGGCTCGTCCTCCGGCTTTGCCATGGTGTTCGCGCTGCTCGTCGCCGCCATCCTGTGGAACCTCGGCACCTGGTTCCTCGGCCTGCCGGCGTCGAGCTCACACACGATGGTCGGCTCGATCATCGGCGTCGGCCTCGCCAACCAGTTCATGGCGCCTGCCGGCAGTGCCACCAGCGGTGTCGACTGGTCGCAGGCAACCAATGTCGGCATCACCTTGCTGGTGTCGCCGATCATCGGCTTCTTCGCCGCGGCGATCTTGCTCTATGCGATGAAGCTGCTCGTCCGCAATCCGGCCCTCTACGAAGCACCGAAAGGCAACACGCCGCCGCCATGGTGGATCCGTGGGCTGCTGATCTTCACCTGCACCGGCGTCAGCTTCGCGCACGGCTCCAACGATGGGCAGAAAGGCATGGGCCTGATCATGCTGATCCTGATCGGTGTCGTGCCGACGGCCTTCGCGCTGAACCGGACGCCCGACATCAACTATCTCGAGGCCTACAAGGCGGCTTCGGTCAACGTCGAGACCGCGCTGGGCAAATATGTCAAGCCGGGAGTCACCGTCACCGATGCCAAGGATGCCAAGGCAGCCGTGCAGGATGCCGTGCGCACCCGGACCTGGAACGACCAGACGACGGCCGCGCTGCAGACCTATATCCACAATACGACAGCGGGCCTGCAGCCCTATGCCACTGTCGACAACGTGCCGACCGATCTAGTCAGCAACGCCCGCAACGACATCTACCTGATCGGCGAGGCACTCAAGCTGATCGACAAGAAGAAGTTGCTGCCGATGGAGGCTGCCGATCTCAAGGCGGTCACCGACTATCATAAGGCCGTCGACAACGCGACGAAGTTCATCCCGATCTGGGTTAAGGTCGCGGTGGCGCTGGCGCTTGGCCTCGGCACCATGGTCGGCTGGAAACGCATCGTCGTCACGGTCGGCGAGAAGATCGGCAAGAGCCATCTGACCTATGGCCAGGGTGCCGCCGCCGAACTCGTCGCCATGGTGACCATCGGCATGGCCGACCGGCTCGGCCTGCCGGTGTCGACCACCCATGTGCTGTCGTCCGGCGTCGCCGGAACGATGGCCGCCAATGGCTCGGGCCTGCAATGGTCGACGGTGCGCAACCTGCTGCTGGCCTGGGTGTTGACCCTGCCGTGCTCGATCACGCTCGCCTTCGTGCTGTTCATCGTTTTCCGCCAGGTGTTCTGAGCGTCAGCCCCTCGAAAGAACGGCGCCACCTGTGGCGCCGTTTCTCTTTGTCGGCCCATCCTGCGAAGACCAATGAAGGGTCAGAGCGCGCGCCTTCCCAGACGGGCGCGCCGCTTCGAACGGTTCAGCTTTCGATGGGCCCGTTGGCCGGCTCCCACCGCCGCGCAACTTCCGCCCTGTTACGGCGGCGCAACTGGCGTAGCGACAACATGTGCAGCAGGATCGAGCTTGGCACCACGAAAGCAGGGGTCAGCACACCCGGATAATCGCCGGCGCCGATGCTCTGCACATCCGGGACAATCAACTGCCACGGGCCGGGCGAGGTGATCATGCCCATGGTGATCGCGACAGCGAAGTCGGCAAGCCCGAGGATGTTCCAGAGAATTGCCGCCCTCCGGCCTTTGTCTGTGCCGGTCGCCACTGCGATCGCAGCCGGCAACGCGAACAATCCGGTCAGCATGTCGCCGATGCCTGCCGGCGCTGCGAACGCGCCGGGCAGCGCACCGCGCAGCCAGGCTGCGACAGCCCAGGTGCCGAATACGCGGTAGAGCTGAAGCATGACGAGCCAGCTCGCTGGCATCGCATCGAGCACTAGCCCGATCCGCTTCGAGAGCAGCAAGAGCGGCGCCGCGATGATCACCGGTAGGAAGATCGCCGATGGCAATACCGGAAAAGACGCGGTGCCCGCGTGAAAGGCGCCGTTGATCGCGGCGCTCCAGGCGAAGGCGAGCCACAGCGTGTCCGGAATCATGATCGCCAGCCAGGTCGTACGGCGTTGAGCTGGCGTCAGGCTCGTGTGTTCGAGGCCGAGCCATAATCCCAGCGCGATGAGCCCGTGGGCAGCGAGCTGATGGGCCGTGGTCGGAACGCCAGTGGCCGGAATCGCCGGCCATCTGTAGATCACCAGGAGCCAAAGCGACGTGAGCGGCGCAAACCAGAGCAGGCTGCGCCAGGCGTCACGCGATGGAACGACTGCAGGGGAAACAGCTTCGACGGTCATCAGCGGTACTCCATTGAGCCCAGCGCATTTGCCTGCGCTCAGATGTACGCCTGCTTTCAGCGAGCTAATATCCGCGATAATGTTGATAGGCTGTGAAGAAGAACTTCACAGTCCGGCCGAGCTTGCTCGACGGCGTGCCTACGCGTTTGCACCGTAGTTTCGCCGAGCTGCCGCGGGACTCATGGTGACGGCCAGGCGGATCGCATCCTTGTCCCGCACGTCCGGGCAGCGCTCGTGACAGGCACGATGCGCGGCGTCGGTTGACCAACCAGCGAAGGATTCCGTTCGCGGGCGAAGTCCGCTTTGTAAGATTGCTCCGCTTGTCCTGGACGCAAATGTCAGGTCGGGTCTTCGCGGTGCAGATCGTGGATGGTAACGCCGTCGGCATTGGCCGGCATGGTCAGCCATTTGCGATGGCGCAAGGTGCGCTGCGTGTCTTCCAGGCCGGTCTCCCAATGCTCGCGCATCGAGGTGCCGGAGAACTCGTAGTCCTTGGCGTGACCTTCATAGCCCTTGTGCTGGTAGATCAGGTGCACGATGTTGACCAGGCCGGCGTCCGAATAGTCCGCGATCAGCGCTTCTTCCGCCGGTGTCAGCTGCTCCTTGGGTACGCGCTTCAGCGCATCGAGCAGGCGCATCTTCAGGCCATGGATGCGCTTGAAATTGTCTGTATTCTGGCGCGTGCGGCTGGAATACATGATGTCCTTGTGGCGCGACAGCACGTCCGGCATGCTGCGCGGCAGCACGCCGCGGGCACTGAACAGGTCGACCTGGAACACCAGCGACGAACGGTCCTCTTCCTGGTCGAGCAAATATTGCAGCGGCGTATTGGAGACGATGCCGCCGTCCCAATAATATTCGCCTTCGATGCGGACCGACGGAAAGGCCGGTGGCAACGCGCCGCTGGCCATGATGTGCTCGGGTCCGATGCGCACCTTTTCCGTGTCGAAATAGACGAAGTTGCCGGTCCGGACATTGACCGCGCCGACACTCAGCCGCTTCTTGCCGTCGTTAAGCACATCGAAGTCGATCAGGCTCTCCAGCGTGTCTTTCAGCTCGGCGGTGTCGTAGAAGCTGGTCGCACCCTCGGCGCCTTGCGGCTCGAACCATGGGTTGGGGTTGCGTGGCTTGAAGAAGCCGGGCTGGCCCATGGTCATCGTCATCCAGGACGAGGTACGGTTGCGGATGTCTCGGTAGATGTCGCCTTCCGGCGTGTAGCTCCAGATCTTGCGGCCTGAAATGGTCTGCCAGAACTGTTCGAGCCGCTGCAGGCGGCGGCTGGGTTCATTGCCGGCGATGATCGAGGCATTGATGGCGCCGATCGACACGCCGGACAGCCAGCTCGGCTCGCAGCCGGCATCGGCCAGCGCCTGGTAGACGCCGGCCTGGTAGGCGCCAAGCGCGCCGCCGCCCTGGAACACCAAAGCGATGCGGTCATACTGCGCCGATATCTCCGCGATCGTGGCGGCGGCTTCCTTGCTTCGGTGACGTTCAAGCACGAATTTTCTCCGGCTGGGTCGTGCTGGTTGCGAGCCGGTTGTGATCACTGAGATAGTCGTGGACGACCTCGCCCAACCCAAGCGTCAAATCGGCCTTGAAGTGGACTGCGGATATGATGTCGAGCACCGGCAGCTTCGCCACGTCGGCCATGACATGGGGCCGCAGGTCCAGTGCCGCGGGCGCCGTCCAGGCTTCCTTCAGCGTGATGTCGGTGAGGTAGTAGCGCACCAGCTCGCAGATGCGCGGGCCGCCGTCGACATGCGGGATGATCTTGATCAGGAAATTGGGCGCGGCGAGCGATGCGAGCACGGAATCGTGATCGGCTTCCCGGTGCTTGTAGCCCATCGTGCCGGTGGCGCACAGAACGCTGCCATAATGCAGCGTGCCGACGATCACCTCGCCTTCATGGACGATCTTGGGGTTGGCCAGTTTCTTCGGAAACCCCCACAGCTCGCGGCCACCGGCAATCGGGGCGTCGTCGTCGAGATACATCGAATGGACGTAGCCGCCATGCTGGCCCTTGTACTTCACCGGAATGACCTGGCCGGTCTCGGTGTAGTCGCCGAAGCCGGTGGAGTCGGGCATGCGGATGAATTCATACTTGACCAGCGGCTCGTCGATTTCCAGGGGCGCCGGCACGACGGCCTCCAGCGCCTCGCGTGTCGTGCGGTAGGTGATGATGATGTATTCGCGGTCGAAGAATCGGTAGGGACCAGGCGGGAAGGACGGATTGGTCAGCGGCATCGCATAGGCGCGCTTCACGACATCGGCGATTTCCAAGCTGCACCCCCAAGATTCTGTCGGATGAATTTCGTTCAGGAATGACCGCGCGAATGCGCAGCCGATTATGTTGCACGGCACCATGACAGTGCCGTGTCAGTCGAACGACCGTGGTTTCGCAGCGGTCGAGAGCCATGCCGGCGCTGTCGTCTGGCTGTAATCGCATCGACACATGGCTCTGTCATTGTCATGTTGCGACGCACAATTATATCCTCTCATTCCCCTCCCACCTCTCGCGAGATCACCATGGGTTCCCTGTCTTCGAAGAATGCCCTCGTCACCGGCTCGACCAGTGGTATCGGCCTGGCCATCGCCCGCGCCTTCGCCGCCGAGGGCGCCAATGTCACCATCAACGGTCTCGGCGATCCGGCGGCCATCGAGCAGGAGCGCGCGGGCATCGAGAAGGATTTCGGCGTCAAGTGCCGCTACTCCGACGCCAACATGATGGATGGCGCCGCGGTCAGCGCCATGGTGCATGACGCCGAGGCTGCATTCGGCAGCCTCGACATCCTGGTCAACAATGCCGGCATCCAGCATGTCGCGCCGATCGAGGAGTTTCCCGACGACAAATGGGAAGCCATCATCCGCATCAATCTTCTGGCGGCCTTCTATGCCATCAAGGCGGCGGTGCCTGGGATGAAGGCGCGCAAATGGGGCCGCATCATCAACACGGCCTCGGCCCACGCGCTGGTCGCCTCGCCGTTCAAGTCGGCCTACGTCTCGGCCAAGCACGGCATTGCAGGGTTGACCAAGACGGTGGCGCTGGAAGTGGCGCAGGACGGCATCACCGTCAACGCTATCGCGCCCGGCTATGTCTGGACGCCGCTGGTCGAGAAACAGATCCCCGACACGATGAAGGCGCGCGGCATGACCGAGGAACAGGTCAAGCATGACGTGCTGCTCGCCGCACAGCCGACGAAGGAATTCGTCACCGTGGAGGAACTTGCGGCGTTGACACTGTTCCTGTGCTCAGATGCGGCCAGGCAGATCACCGGCACGACCTTGCCGATGGACGGCGGCTGGACGGCGCAGTAGAGGGTCAGTCAAGGCGTTGCGTTTCTGGCTGGCGCCACGCGGCGCCAGCGGGAAGGGTGCGGTCAAGGTCCATGAAAATCATCCAGCTCTCCGATCCGCATCTGATGACGCCGGGTGGCCGCCTCTATGGCTCCGACCCGCTGGCAAGGCTGGAGGCTTGCATTGCCGACATCGGCAAGAACCACGCCGATGCCGAACTGGTGGTGATCTCAGGCGACTTGACCAATGATGGTGAGCGGGCAGCCTATGCGGCGTTGCGGGACAGGCTGTCGCAATTTTCTGCGCCCTGCCGGCTGATGCTCGGCAACCATGACGACCGGGCGCTTTTCCTCGAAATGTTTCCCGACGCTAGGGCCGAGCAAGGGTTCGTGCAGAGCGTGTTCGATGGCAGCGAGGGCCGGCTGATCCTGCTCGACACGCTGGACAGCGGCCATGTCGAGGGCAGGCTGTGCGCCGCGCGGCTCGAATGGCTCGATGAACGGCTGCAAGAGGCAGGGAACCGGCCGGTCGTCCTGTTCATGCATCACCCGCCGTTCCGGATACACATGCCGGTGCTCGACGAGGTCAGGCTCGCCGACGCCGATGCCTTCCATGACGTCCTGTCGCGCCACGACAATGTCCGGCATATCTTCGCCGGCCATGTCCATCGGTCGATCGCTGGGAGCTGGCGCGGGATTCCCGTCAGCACGCTGCGCAGCACCAACCATCAGACCGCGCTCGATTTTTCGCAGAGCTGGAGCCTGGGTCATGAGCCCCCCGCCTATGCGGTGATCTTCATCGATGCGGATGGCGTCATCGTCCATTTCCACGATTTTCCGGTGCCGCCGCTATCGGATCGAGTTCTGTAAAGTTCCCGATTCCGAGAAGGGCTTCCGCTGACCGTGACGCGGCGAGCGTCGCGGTCGGCCAAACGAGGCCGCCCATTTCCCGTGCACCAAGGATAGTATCCCGGCGAACGTCTGCCTGCGTACCGTCCTGCGCGGTTGCCGTCCTTCACGGCGTTTTTGGCGCACACATGGTCTCCGCGAAAGGGTGCCAAAAAGCACACGGAATTGGACATTAGTCTTGACAGAAATACAGATGTTCAATACCCGTCAAGCGAATGAACAAGCCTGCAATGTGGGAGGAATGAGCGGTATGGCTTCCAATATTTCGTTGACGGGCCTTGCCCGCGATCTCGATGAGCGCGGCAAGTCGGGCAAGCCCATCCGCATCGGCCTGATCGGCTCCGGCGAGATGGGAACCGACATCGTCACCCGCGTCGCCCATATGTCCGGCATCGAGATCGGCGCGATCTCGGAACTGAACCTGCCCGCCGCCAGCAGGGCGGTGGACATCGCCTTCCAGGAAACCGGCCATGCGCGCGAAGTGTCGAACGCCTCGGCGATGACGGCTGCCATGGAGGCCGGCAAGGTGGCGGTCACCAATGACGCCAGCCTGGTCATCAACAATGACCTGATCGACGTTGTCATCGACGCGACCGGCGTTCCCGCCGTCGGCGCCGAGATCGGGCTGCGCGCCATGGAACACGGCAAGCATCTGGTGATGATGAATGTCGAGGCCGACGTCACCATCGGCGCCTATCTGAAGAGCGAGGCCGACAGGCTCGGCGTCACCTATTCGCTGGGCGCCGGCGACGAGCCGTCCTCCTGCATGGAGTTGATCGAATTCGTCTCGGCCATGGGCCATCCGATCGTGGCCGCCGGCAAGGGCAAGAACAATCCGCTCAACATCGACGCCACGCCGCCCGCCCATGAGGAAGAGGCGGAGCGCAGGCACATGAATGTGCGCATGCTGGTTGAATTCGTCGACGGCTCGAAGACCATGGTCGAGATGGCGGCGATCGCCAATGCCACCGGGCTGGTGCCCGACAAGGCCGGCATGCATGGCCCCGCGGCGACGCTCGGCGAGCTCTCGAAAGTGCTGGTGCCTGAAAAGGATGGCGGCGTGCTATCCAGGGTCGGCGTCGTCGACTACTCGATCGGCAAGGGTGTGGCGCCTGGCGTCTTCGTCGTTGCCGACATGTCGCATCCGCGCATTTCGGAACGCATGGAGGATCTGAAGATGGGCAAGGGTCCGTATTTCACCTTCCATCGCCCCTATCACCTGACCTCGCTCGAAGTGCCGCTGACCTGTGCCCGCGTCGTGCTCTACGGCAAGGCCGACATGGTGCCGCTGGCCAAGCCCGTGGCCGAAGTCGCCGCCGTGGCCAAGAAAGACATGCAGCCCGGCGAGAAGCTCGATGCGATCGGCGAATATTGCTACCGCGCCTGGATCATGACGGCGCCGGAAGCGCATGCCGCCAAGGCCATTCCCTGCGGCCTGCTGCAGGGCGGCTCGGTCACCGCGCCGATCAAGAAGGGCGAGCTCATCACCTATGCCAATGCGGTGCCTGCCCCTGGCTCCAAGATCGCCGAACTGCGCGCCCGCCAGGACAAGCTCGTCTACGGAACCGTGGGAGCCTGATCATGGCTGGTGCCAGCAAAGCCGTCGCGGACAGTCGCGCCAACCTGCCTTTCGTCTATCGCCAGTACAGCGCCGAGCAGCTCAGAGAGGTGCTCTACAAGATGTATCTTATCCGCCGCTTCGAGGAGGGCGCGGAGGAAAGCTACATGCGCGGCCTGATCCACGGCACCATGCATCTGTCGATCGGCCAGGAAGCCAGCGCCATGGGTATCTGCATGCCGCTTGGCGAGGATGACCAGATCACCTCGACCCATCGCGGCCATGGCCATTGCATCGCCAAGGGCGCCGAGGTCAAGCGCATGTTCGCCGAGTTCTTCGGCAAGACCACGGGCTACTGCAAGGGCCGCGGCGGCTCGATGCACATTGCCGATGTCGCCAAGGGCAATCTCGGCGCCAACGGCATTGTCGGCGGCGGTATTCCGATCGCCGTCGGGGCGGCGCTCTCGTCCAAGATGATGAAGACCGGCAAGGTGGTCGTCTCCTTCTTCGGCGACGGCGCCAACAATGAAGGCGCCTTCCACGAGGCGCTCAACATGGCGGCGGTCTGGAAGCTGCCGGTCATCTTCGTCTGCGAGAACAATGGCTATGGCATGTCGACCTCGACCGCCCGTTCGACCGCGGTGAAGAACATCGCCGACCGCGCCGCCGCCTATTCGATGCCCGGCGTCATCGTCAACGGCAATATTTTTTCGGAAGTCGCCGAGGCGTCCTACAGGGCCGTCGAGCGCGCCCGCGCCGGTGAAGGGCCGACGCTGATCGAATCCAAGACCTATCGCCATCGCGGCCATTCCAAGAGCGACCGCAATCGCTATCGCACCAAGGAAGAGATCGAGGACTGGATGTCGAACCGCGACCCGATCACGCTGTTCGAGAACGAGCTGCGCGAATTCGGCTTCATCGACGACAAGGGCATCGAGGCCATTCGCAGTGCGGTGTCGCAGGAGATCGCCGACGGCATCGAGTTCGCCAAGGCGAGCCCGTCGCCTGACGTCAGCGAGACCGGAAATTACGTGTATACGGAGCAGGCGTGATGGACGCGACGGTGCGTGAACTGAGCTACGCCCAGGCGATCCAGGAAGCCATGGCGATCGCCATGGACATGGACGAGCGCGTCTTCCTGATGGGCGAGGATATCGGCGTCTATGGCGGCGCCTTCCAGGTGACCGGCGATCTGGTGGAGCGTTATGGCACTGAGCGCGTGATCGACACGCCGATCTCGGAACTGGGCGGCGCGGGGGTGGCGGTGGGTGCGGCGCTCACCGGCATGCGGCCGATCTTCGAATTCCAGTTTTCCGATTTCGCCACGCTCGCCATGGAGCAGATCGTCAACCAGGCGGCCAAGATGCGATTCATGCTGGGAGGCGAGGTTTCGGTTCCCGTGGTGATGCGCTTTCCCGCCGGTTCGGGTACGGGTGCGGCCGCGCAGCACAGCCAAAGCCTCGAAGCCTGGCTTGGCCATGTGCCAGGCCTGAAGGTCATCCAGCCGGCGACGCCCTATGATGCCAAGGGCATGCTCCTGGCTGCGGTCGCCGATCCCGATCCGGTGATGATCTTCGAGCACAAGCTGCTCTACAAGATGAAGGGCCCGGTGCCAGAGGGCTATTACACCGTGCCGATCGGCAAGGCCGACATCCGCCGCGAGGGCCGCGATCTCACCATCGTCGCCACCTCGATCATGGTGCAGAAGGCGCTCGACGCCGCCGCCACGCTGGAAGCCGAAGGCATCGACGTCGAAGTCGTCGATCTGAGGACCATCCGGCCGATGGACAAGCAGACCGTCATCGACAGCGTCAAGAAGACGTCGCGGCTGATGTGCGTCTACGAAGCGGTCAAGACGCTGGGCATCGGCGCCGAGGTCAGCGCCATGATCGCCGAGAGCGAGGCGTTCGACTATCTCGACGCGCCGATCGTGCGGTTGGGCGGCGCGGAAACGCCGATCCCCTACAATCCGGAGCTCGAAAAGGCCACGGTGCCGCAGGTTCCCGACATCATCAGCGCCGCGCGCGACCTCGTGAAAGGGGTTCGCTGAGACATGCCGACCGAAGTCATTCTCCCCAAGGTCGATATGGACATGGCGACCGGACAGATCTCGCGCTGGTTCGCCGAAGAAGGTGCCCGGGTCAAGAAGGGCGATGTGCTGTTCGAGATCGAGACCGACAAGGCGGCCATGGAGATCGATGCGCCGGCCAGCGGCGTGCTGCGCGACGTCTCAGGCAAGGAAGGCGTCGACATTCCCGTCGGCGCGCCGGTTGCGTGGATTTACGCCGACGATGAGGCTTATGGGGCCAAGCAAGACGCGGCGCCAATCTCCCCCCTTGTGGGGGAGATGTCGGCGAAGTCGACAGAGGGGGACGTCGTCCCACCAACGTCGCATTCTGTCATGCCCCCCTCTGCCCTGCCGGGCATCTCCCCCACAAGGGGGGAGATTGGCCAATCACCGCCAGGCGAACGCGCGACACCGCTTGCCCGACGTCTGGCTCGTGAGGCAGGTCTTGCCCTTGCCGGCATCATCGGCACCGGCCCGCATGGCCGTGTGGTGAAGGCCGATGTCGATGCAGCGATTGCCGGCGGTGGTGCCAAGGCAGCGCCCGCCGCCAAGGCTCCGGCCGGTGCGCCGGCTGCCGCTCCCGCGCCGGCTGTGAAGCCGATGTCGGACGACCAAGTGCTGAAGCTGTTCGAGCAAGGCTCCTACGAACTCGTCCCGCACGACAATATGCGCAAGACCATCGCGCGCCGCCTGGTCGAGGCCAAGTCCACCATCCCGCATTTTTATCTAACGCTCGACTGCGAACTCGATGCGTTGCTGGCCTTGCGCACGCAGATCAATGCCGCCGCACCGATGAAGAAGACCGAAAAGGGTGACGTGCCTGCCTACAAGCTGTCGGTCAACGACATGGTGATCAAGGCGATGGCGATGGCGCTGAAGGCGGTGCCGGATGCCAATGCCTCGTGGACCGAAACCGCCATGGTCAAGCACAAGCATGCCGATGTCGGCGTCGCCGTGTCGATCCCCGGCGGCCTGATCACGCCGATCATTCGGCATGCGGACGAAAAAACGCTGTCGACCATTTCCAACGAGATGAAGGACCTGGCCAGCCGTGCCCGCAGCCGCAAGCTGAAGCCGGAAGAGTATCAGGGCGGCACGACGGCGGTCTCCAACCTCGGCATGTTCGGCATCAAGGACTTCGCCGCCGTCATCAATCCGCCGCATGCGACGATCCTGGCGGTCGGCGCCGGTGAAGAGCGGGCTGTGGTCAAGAATGGCGAGATCAAAATCGCCACCGTGATGTCGGTGACGCTGTCGACCGATCATCGCGCCGTTGATGGCGCGCTCGGCGCCGAATTGTTGGTCGCCTTCAAGCGGCTGATCGAGAACCCGATGGGCATGCTGGTGTAGGGGCAGTCGAGGCACCTTTTACCAGCATCGGGAAACATAGCTCCTAGTCCGGCGTGCAGTCGCGCCCATGAGGCTCGCGGAAAGCCAATTCCGTGGGCCTTCCTGTCGTGCCGTGAGAGCATCTCACGCCAAGCCGTCGCTTGATCTGATCGCGCATGTCCGCTGTCATCCACCAGTCATATGCGCCGTGCAGGGAGGAAGGGACGCGGAGCCGGCCAGGAGCCGGACCGGTCATGCACAGACAAGACAGGAGGTCTCATGAAGACGCTACTCATCAAGCTGCTGGCCAGCCAGCTGGCGCTCGCGGCAACTTTGTTTGCCGGCGTGGCAAATGCCGAAACACTGACGCTCTACACGTCGCAGCCGGAAGCCGATGCGGCCAAGACCGTGGATGCCTTCAAGAAGGCGCAGCCCGGCATCGACGTGACTATCTATCGCTCTGGGACCAGCGACATCCTGACCAAGATGGCGGCCGAGTTCGCCGCCGGCAGCCCGCAGCCCGACGTGCTCTTGATCGCCGACGCGGTCTCGATGGAGCTGTTGAAGAAGGACGACCGGCTGCTGCCTTATCCCGAGGCCAAGCTCGACGGCATCGAGGCCGATGCCTATGATGCCGACAAGACCTACTTCGGCAGCAAGTTGATCACCACCGGCATCGTCTACAACACCGGGGCTGCTGAAAAGCCGCAGCATTGGGCCGATCTCGCCAAGCCCGCCTATGCCGATGGCCTGGTCATGCCGAGCCCGCTCTATTCGGGTGCGGCCGCCTATCTGCTCTCCGGTTTTGCCGGCGATACCAACTATGGCTGGGATTTCTTCCAGAAGCTGAAGGCCAACAACACCGTCAGCGTGCGCGGCAATGGCGCGGTGCTGAAATCGGTGGCCTCAGGCGAGAAGCCCTATGGCATCCTCGTCGACTTCATGGCGATGAACGCCAAGAAAAAGGGCTCGCCGGTCGAGTTCGTATTCCCGAGCGAAGGCGTGCCGGCGGTGACCGAACCGGTCGCCATCATGAAGACCGCCAGGAATGTCGACGGCGCCAAGAAGTTCGTCGACTTCATTCTGTCGGATGAAGGCCAGAAGCTGGCACTGTCCATGGGGTACCTGCCGGCGCGCGCCTCGCTCGGTCATCCCGAATGGCTGCCGGAAGGCGTCAAGGTCAAGGTGATGCCGTTCGACACCAAGGTGATCGTCGCCAAGACCGACGCCGACAAGGCGAAGTTCCAGGAACTGTTCGGCGGCTGAGCCGGCAATCGCGGCGGGATGCCGTTTCCGGCGGCGTCCCGCCCGCACCGATCCCAGGAAGCGCAATTATGTCGACACGCATCAGGGAAAGCCGGGGCCAGGAAATGGTCCTGACGGCGGCGGTGGCCGTCGTCATCGTGCTGCTTTCGCTGCTGCCCATGCTGCGCCTCATCAAGGAGATCATCGCACCTGGCGGCACGCTGTCGACCGTGGCCGTGGAGGCGGGCTTGAGAAGCCCGGCGACCTGGGTCGCGACATGGCATACGCTGGTCGTCGGCATCGGTGGCACCTTGCTTGCGGTGCTGTCGGGCACGCTGGTGGCGGTGCTGGTTTCGCTGACCGACATACGCGGCCGCAGCGCCCTGGTGCTGTGCTACGTCATGCCGCTGATGATCGCGCCGCAGGTGACGGCGCTGGCCTGGCTGCAGCTGTTCGGCCCGGCAAGCCCATTCCTCAAGCTGTTCGGCGCGGCACCGCCGCTCGGCACGAAAAACCCGCTTTACTCGACCTCGGGCATCATCCTGCTGCTTGGCGTGCAATATGGCCCGCTGGTTTTCCTGCTGGTGCGGGCCGGCCTGCGCAAGCTGCCGCGCGAACTGGTCGAGGCCGCACGCGCCGGCGGCGCCGGCTGGTCCACCGTGCTCGCCACCATCGTGCTGCCGCTGATGACGCCGTCGATCATGGCGGCCGCGGCATTGGCCTTCGTGTCCTGCGTCGGCAATTTCGGCATTCCCGCCTTCCTCGGCATTCCCGCCAATTATCTGGTGCTGCCGACGCTCATCTATCAGAAGCTGGCCGGCGGTGGTCCGGCCGTGCTCGGCGAGGCCGCGTTCCTTTCGGTGCTGATCGGCGTGATCGCGATGGCCGGCATTATCGCCCAGGAGGTGATGAGCCGCCGCCGCGACTACCGCATCTCTTCGACATCGCTGCCGGCCGAACCTTACGAACTCGGCGGCTGGCGGCCCGTTGTTCAGGTCGGCATGTGGCTGCTGATCGTGCTGGTGCTGTTCCTGCCGCTGTTCGGGCTGGTGCTGACCTCATTGGTGCCGGGCTATGGCATCGCGCTCACCGCCAAGACGATGACGCTCGACAATTATCGTTTCGTGCTGTTCGAGCATGATGCCGCCAATCGCGCCTTCTTCAACAGTTTCTGGCTGTCGATCGCGGCCGCCTTCTTCGCGGTCGTCGTCGCCGTGCCGGTCGGCTATCTCATCGCCTGGGGCAAGCAGCGCTGGGTGCGGCTGCTCAATCTGGCGGTCGAACTGCCCTATGCCTTGCCCGGCGTGGTGCTGGCGATCGCCTCGCTGCTGCTCTTCCTCAGGCCGATCCCACTGACCGGCATCCAACTCTACAACACGGTCTGGATCATCCTCTACGCCTACCTCGCCCGCTTCCTGGTGCTGGCGCTGCGGCCGACCATCAGCGGCTACCAACAGATCGACCGGGCGCTGGAGGAGGCCGCGCAGACGGCGGGCGCCGGGCTGTTCACGCGCATGCGCACCATCATCTTTCCACTGGTCGCGCCGGCGGCGATCGCCGGCGGTCTTTTGATCTTCATGACGGCACTCAGCGAACTCACCGTCTCGGCGCTGCTGTGGTCGTCAGGCTCGGAGACGATCGGCGTGGTGATGTTTTCCTTCGAACAGGGCGGCGATTCCAACTACGCGGCGGCAATGTCGGTCGTCACGGTCGCGGTCACCTTCGTGCTGATGCTGGTGACCAATCTGCTTGCCCCCTACCTTCCCAACGGAGTGCTGCCATGGCGCGACTGAGCCTGGACCATGTGACCAAGAGCTTCGCCAACTTCGACGCCGTGAAGGACGTCTCGATCGACGTCGCCGACGGCGAGTTCCTGGCCGTGCTCGGGCCGTCCGGCTGCGGCAAGACGACGTTGCTGCGGCTCGTCGCCGGCTTCGAGAAAGTGAGCTCGGGCGAAATCCGCATCGGCAACGATGTCATGTCGAACAGCGGCGGCAGCGTCGCTCCGGAAAAGCGGCGTGTCGGCATCGTCTTCCAGAACTACGCCCTGTGGCCGCACATGACGGTGGCAGAGAATATCGGCTATTCGCTGAAGGTGGCGAAGCTCGACAAGGTCGTCGCGCGCCAGAAGGTGGAAGACGCGCTGGCTCTGGTCAATCTGCAGGGGCTGGGCGAGCGCAGGCCGGCCAATCTGTCCGGTGGTCAGCGCCAGCGTGTGGCGCTGGCGCGCTGTCTTGTCGCCGCACCGTCGCTTGTGTTGTTCGACGAGCCGCTCGCCAATCTCGACGTCCATCTGAGAGCCTCGATGGAGGACGAGTTCGCCGCCTTCCACAAGCGCACCGGCACGACTATCGTCTACATCACCCACGATCAGGCCGAGGCGATGGCGCTGGCCGATCGCATCGCGGTGATGGACCATGGGCGCCTGGCACAGCTGGCGACGCCGCGCGAACTCTATCATGAGCCGGCAAATGAGATGGTGGCCTCCTTCATCTCGCAAGGCATCCTGCTGCCGGCGGATGTCCTGACGGGCGAAGACGGTGGCCATTGTAAGGTCAGGGTTCTCGGAACCGAGCTGGTGGTCCGCTGCCGCGCTGGCGAACCGCCACGCGCGGGCGCGAAGATCTGCTGCCGGTCGGCCGATCTCGACGTGTCAACCGACGGCCCGGGCTTCGACGGCCTCGTCAAACGGGTGATCTACCAGGGTGGCGGCGCGCGCATCGAATTCGCGCCTGCCGCTGGTCCTGACCTCACTTTGCATTTCGAGCAGCCAGACCCGCTTACGCTGGAGAGCGGAGCCCAGGCGCGGCTGCGCATAAAGTCCGGCTGGCTGATCCCGGCGGCAGTGGCGGTCGCGGGACAGAGCCTCGGGGCTTGATAAGTACCGGCTTGTCGTGAATGTCAGGATGGACGCTTCTCATTGATGCGCGTCAGCGGACCGGTGAAAGCTGCCCCGTGTTTGACCATCCCGATCACCAAGCTGTCAGCGGCTAAACCGCGCCAATCCCGTGCCTGTGCTTGAAGCCGCCGCTATTTCATTCCACATCGGGCGTAATGAACGGCAAGATACGAGAGTGGTTTCGCAATTGGCGATGGGCCTTGGCCGCATCGCTGATCCTGCATGCCTTGATCGCAGCGTTCTTGTTCTTTGGCGTGCCGAGATCCGAGCAGCAGCCGGATCAGCAGGAACAGCCCGTCAATGTCGCGATTGTGCCGCCACCCGAGAAGCCTAAGCCGAAACCTGCTCCAAAGCCACCGGAGCCGACACCTGAAAAGAAGGCTGAAAAGCCGCCTGAACAAAAGCCGCCTCCGGAGCCCCCGAAACCGCCAGACGACCATGTTCTGAAGCGCGTTTTCCAGTACGGCCAGAAGGATACGGGGCCGGAGAAATCGCTCGACGGAAACAGCGCTAAACCCAACACGCCGTCACCGGCCAAGGATGAGGCGGTGAAGCCGCCTATAACACCGACACCCGTGCCGACCCGGCCCGCCCCGGTTGCAACGCCACAGCAGAAGGCAGAGCCCAGCAAGCCTGACGAGAAGCCGGCCACTATTGCGCCGGATGGAAAGCCCGCGCAAGGCGAGGAAAAGCAGGAGGCCGCCGCGCCGGACGCCAAACCTGCGCAAAACGAGGAGAAGCAGGCGACCGAGGACGCTGACAAACAGCAGGCGGACAAACGGGAGCTCGCACCGCAACCCGCCGAAAAGCAAGCGGTTGTGACGCCAAAGCCCTTGGCGGCTGAGACTGGTGATAAGCCAGCGCCGCCACCCTCTGCCGAAAAGGCAAAGCCAAAACCTGCAAAGACGATGAATTTCAAATCCGCAAAAGCCTTTAAGGCCCCAAGCGGGAATGCCAGAAGGCCAAGTCCCACGAACGACGCCGCAGCCGCGGGATCGCCGATCTATTCGGGCCTTCCCGGTGTGCGAAAGCTCTATTCGCAAGGCGCAACCGGCAATGCCTTCGCCACAAGCTCCATGGAGAATGTGCCGCGGGGTCAGCGCGTGGCCACCCTTTGCGGCAATGTTCTGAGCGAGAAACTGCAAAGTGCCGACTATTCGGTCAAATGGGTGCCAACCATTACGCTGGACAAAGGCAATGTTCTCAACCCAGCTCAAGCGGCCTTCAGCACCAGAAACACTTGGTACAATCTAAACTTCCGATGTGAAGTCGACCCCGATGCGACGAGGGTCCTATCCTTCAACTTCCGTGTGGGGTCACTAGTCCCGCCTGGCGAATGGGCCAGCCGTGGTTTCACCAAGTATCCGCTAAATTAGGCTGGCACGCAAAGCAGAATTGCCGGCTAATTTCTTCCCAATTGGCGCAGACGAAACGCCGTCAGTCACGCGGCGTGCTCGGCATAGGTGTGGCCGCCGCCGGTGTAGCCGATCGCCGTCATGCCCGCGGCGACCGCGCCCTGGATGCCGAAGGGCGAATCCTCGATGACGATGCAGTCGGCCGGGTCGGCACCCATCCTGGCGGCGAACTGGCTGATCTCAGGTCTTGATGGATCGGATCGTGGGCGGCCGCTCATTGAGCCGCCCCAGCGCCTTGGCCGGCTCGTCCTGGGTGTGGTGATCCAAATCGACAAGCTGCCAGCGGCTAAACCGCGCCAATCCCGCGCCTGTGCTTGAAGCCGCCGCTATTTCATTCCACATCGGTCATGATGAAGGACGAGGCACGAGAACGGCGTCGGAATCTGATGTGGGGCATCCCCGCATCGCTGATCCTGCACGTGCTTGTCGCGACGCTCCTTGTGTATGGCCTGCCCGTGGCTCCCCAACAGCCGCGCGAGGAGCAGCCAGTCAATGTCGCCATCGTGCCTCCGCCCGATCAGCCAAAGCCGAAACCTGTTCCGCCGGCGCCAAAGCCACCGGAACCGAAGGTTGAAAAGCCGCCTGAGCAGAAAGTTGAGAAACAACCTCCGTCGGAGAAGCAGCCGAAGGCACCGCCAGTCGAGGTCCTGAAGCCTGTTTTTCAGTACGGCGACAAGGATACCGGCCCGAGGAAATCCCTGGATGGGGCCAGCGCCCAAGACAGCTCGCCGTCGCCGGCCAAGGATGACGATTCGAAGCCGCCTGCCGTGCCGAAGCCTGCAGACAGCCAACCTGTCACGCCGCCAGACTCCGAGCAGCAGGCAGCTTCAAGCACGGAGATGGATAAACAACAGGCAGCTAAACAGGAGCCAGACAAACAGGCGGCGCTCGACGACGCCAAGCAACAGGGCGCGGCACCAGCGCCTTTGGCTGCCGATAGCGGCGGCGAGATCGAGCTTCCCACATCAGCCGAAGCACCAAAGCCCAAACCCGCAAATGCGCCGAAGCCGAGTCTCTCAAAGGCCTTGAAGTCTGCATCTCGGAAGGACTCGGGCCTTCCGGGTGTTCGCAGGCTCTACTCGCAGGGCGCTACCGGCGATGCGCTGGCCACGACCTCGATGGGCGGGGTGCCTCGCGGTCAGCGTGCGGCCAAACTCTGCGCCAGCGCATTGCAGCAGGAGCTGCTGGATGCTTCCTATTTTCCCAAATGGGTACCGTCTATTCCGCTGAAGGTGGGCAATATTCTAGACGCCCCGGATGTTGCGTTCAGCACGACAACCACATGGTACCATCTGAGCTTTCGGTGCGAGGTCGACACCGATGCGACGAAGGTCGTATCCTTCAACTTCCGCGTGGGCGCACCAATTCCGCCCAGCGAATGGGCCGCTCTCAGATTACCCAGTCCCTACTAGATCAGGCCGGCACGCCGAGCCCGGACAATTGCCGGCTAACTTCGTGCCAGTCGGCGCAGACGAAATCGGCGCCGGCCGCCGTCAGTCGCGCAGCGTGCTCGGCATAGGTGTGACCGCCGCCGGTGTAGCCGATCGCCGTCATGCCGGCGGCGACCGCGCCCTGGATGCCGAAGGGCGAATCCTCAATGACGATGCAGTCGGCCGGGTCGGCGCCCATCCTGGCGGCGGCGAACAGGAAGATGTCGGGCGCCGGCTTGCCGTTCTTGACCATCGAGGAGCTGTAGATCGCCTCGCCGAAGATATGCGCCAGCCCGGTGACGGCAAGGCTGTGGTTTATGCGCTCGACGGAGGACGATGAGGCGACGCAGCGGTCGCCCTCGAGCGTTTCCAGAAATGCCGCGATCCCCGGGGTCGGCTTCAATTCCTCGGTGAACAGCACTTTGGTCTCTGCCCAGATATCGCCATCGGCGGCAGCGGGAAACTGGTGGCCGGTCAGTTCCCTGATCCGGGCGATGATGTCGGACTGCTTCATGCCGACGCATTGGGCGATGATGCCGCCATGGACGCCCGGCATGCCGTGCTTTTCATAGACGCGCTCATATGCCCTGGCGGCCAGCGGCTCGCTGTCGACGAGAACACCGTCGCAATCGAAAATGATAGGCCTTGGTCGCGCCACGCGCTCGTCTCCTCACGTCAATTCCGCACATCGCTATCGGCAAAAAGTCAGATGTTCAATAGTGCGATGTCTCGGGCACGATTTGGGGCTGAAATGGCGGGCAGTCAAAGCTGGCGCAGCGCGTCGCTTGCGCGGCCGGATCCGAGCGCCCGTTGCATGGCTTGCCGGGACTGTGCGCGGTCCGGCGTGATCCAGTTCGGCTCGGCACCGAGGAAGCGGTCGAGGAAAGCCACCGCGTAGGCCGGCATCTCGGTGACATTCTCGCGATAGGACCACCAGGTGCGCAGATCGTCGGCGCATTTGTCGATGCTGGGCGCCTTGCCGAACTCCTGCTCATAGATCGCCGAAATCACCGAGACGCAGTAGTTGGTGTAGAGGAAACCTTCCGGCCAGAAGCGGATGATTTCCAGCGTGCCGGCATTCTGATCCGTTTCGATGAGCTCGGCGAGGCCGGAGATTTCCCGGGCCGGCGCCTGCTTGATCAACTCGCGCAGCACCAGGCCGGCGGCAAAGACGATGAAGTCGGCGCGGTCGATCGCGGCAAAGCGCTTTTGTGCCTCCATGATCTCGACCCAGTCGAGAAAAGCTCGGGTCAACTTCGCCTCGTCGATCTCGAAGCGCACGCCGAATGTGTCCGAGACCACCTTGGCGCTGCCGCGGAAAGTGGCGCGGAACCAGCGCAGCTGCCGCAACCGGTGGCGCAGGTCGGGCATAAGGGCCAGTTCATCCCTGAAGGGCAGTTCCATTTCATGCATCCCGTTTGACGACAGGCTACCACAGCCATGCCGCCGCCGAAATCGGCAGACGGCCCTGTGGATGGCGTAGCGGAGGCCAATATCATACATATTGACATTCGCGGAAACAAATGTTCTCACTTTGATGTTGTCGCGTGCCGGTCCAAGGTGCGGTTCAACATAGGCTTCGGGAGGAGAACCGAATGGCGATTTGGCAGTGGGGACTGCTTCTGCTGGTTATTGTGTGGGCGCTGCAGTCGCTCGGCGTCTGGCTGCAGATGCGGCACTATTCGGATGTCTTCCGGGGCGTCACCGACCAGTACAAGGACGGCTTCGTCGGAGCCGGCAATTTTCGCGGCCGGCTGGCCAAGGGCACCATCGCGCTCGTCGTGGTGACGCCTGACCTGATCGTGCGCCGCCTGATGGTGATGAGCGGCCGGTCCGTCTTCACCAAATTCAAAAGACATGAAGAATTCGAGGGTGTTCCCCTCGATCGAGTCCGGTCCAACCCTGCGATCATGGGGGAGGGGGAACCCGGTGTGGCCGAGGCCGTGAAGCGGGCGATCGAACAGATCGACAAAGCACGGTCGGAGCCGGGGAAGAAGCCGGGTCTATCCGGTTTGAACGTAGCAAGGGCCTAGAGGAGGCCGCACCGACTGGGATAACCGGCGGGCGGCATAAGGAGGAGAAATGTCTGTATTTTCGTTGTTGGCGCAGCATGCCGACATGGCCGTGCACAATCTGCATGTCGCAGGTGCCATGGTCTCGGATGCTGCATTGCATGGCAAGCTCGCCGTCGAGCATGCTTCCGACCATCTCGTTGTCCTGGCGCAAGCAGACAGCGGACCCATAACCGTCGATCAGTTCAAGGAAAAGCTGAAGGAAGTCCAGCAGGAAGAGCAGCTCGGCTGGCTGACCGCCATCGGCAAGTACTTCATCGGCATCTTCCAGAAGGGCGGCGAAGTGTTCGCCGGCTTCGTCACCGGCATCATTCCGACGCTGGTGGTGCTGATGACCGCCTTCTACGCCGTCACCGAACTGGTCGGCGAGGAGCGCGTGCATGGCCTGGCGCGCGGCGCCGGCAGGATTGCCTTGACCCGCTATACGCTGCTGCCGCTGCTGGCGGTGTTCTTCCTCACCAATCCGATGGCCTACACGTTCGGATCGTTTCTGGAAGAAAAGCACAAGCCGGCCTTCTATGACGCGGCCGTGTCCTACGTGCATCCGCCGCTCGGCCTGTTCCCGCACATCAATCCCGGCGAATATTTCGTCTGGGGCGGCATTCTCGTGGCTCTGCTCGAGCTCGAGAAAAAGGGCGTTGTCGTCGCCGGTTACCACGTCAAAGTGGCGATCTGGTACGCCATTGTCGGCCTCGTCGTCATCCTGCTCAAGGGCATGCTGACCGAGCGCATCACCACCATCATGGCACGCCGCCAGGGCGTCGAGCTGTAAGGGCGGGGAGGACATCATGGACAGGACATTCAAAGCCGTAAAGATCTCCCGGGGCAACACAGGCTGGGGCGGCCCGCTCGTCATCGAGCCGACCGCGCAGCGCGACAAGGTCGTCTCCGTCACCGGCGGCGGCATCCATCCCGTCGCCCAACTCATCGCCGACATGACCGGCGCCACGGCCGTCGACGGCTTCAAGGCGCCGCCAATCGAAGGTGAGATGGCGGTGGTCGTCGTCGATTGCGGCGGCACCGCACGTTGCGGCGTCTATCCGCGCAAGCGCATCCCGACCGTCAATCTGACGCCGGTCGGCCAGGCTGGGCCGCTCGCCCAGTTCATCACGGAGGACATCTACGTTTCGGGCGTGAAGCCGGCCAACGTCACTATGGCGGACGGGTCCGAGGCGGTCACCACTGCGGGGGGAGCAGCATCGATGAGTTCAGGCAATAACACTGCTGCCGCGGCGCCACAGCCGCTGCCGAGCGAAGGCGGGCTGATCGGCCTGATCAGCTCGATCGGCCGCGTCATGGGCCGGGTGGTCGGCATCTTCTTCAATGCCGGCCGCCGCACGATCGACCAGGTGGTGCGCAACGTGCTGCCGTTCATGGCCTTCGTGACCATGCTCATCGGCCTGATCCTCTACACCGGCATCGGCGACGTGCTCGCCCAGCCGATGGGGCCGCTGGCCAACAATATTGTCGGCCTGCTGATCATCTCGGCCATTTGCGGCCTGCCATTCCTGTCGCCCATCCTCGGGCCAGGCGCCGTCATCGCGCAGGTCATCGGCGTCGCCATCATCGGCCCGCAGATCGCCAACGGCACGATTTCGCCGGCAATGGCGCTGCCGGCGCTGTTTGCCTACAATACCCAGGTGGGTTGCGACTTCGTCCCCGTCGGCCTGGCGCTCGGTGAAGCCAAGCCGAAGACGATCGAAATCGGTGTGCCGGCGGTGCTCATCAGCCGCCAGATCATGGGTCCGGTCTCGGTGCTGATCGCCTGGGTCGTCAGCCTGATCGTGTTTTAAAAACAGTAAGGAAATGAGGTTCGCCACATGTCGGTTCTGCTGAGAACAAGGGTCACTTCCATCGGACCCGAAGTGGCGGATCTTGCCGAAGGGGGCGTGGTCATCCTGTTTGCGGATGGCTCGCCGCCGGAGCTTGCCGAGGTTTCGGTGCTCCACAAGACGGAGCTCGGACCCAGCGACGGCGCGCCGCAAAAGGGCGCGTCGATCACCCTTGGTCCGGTTTCCGCTGTCATAACCGCCGTCGGCTCCAGTGCGTGGAGCAAGGTGCTCGAGATGGGCCATGTCGTCATCTCGTTCAACGGCGCCACCGAGGCCGAGAGGCCGGGCGAAATCTGTGCATCGCAGGTCGATGCCCAGGCGCTCGTAGCCGCCCTGAAGACGGACGCGATCATCACCATCGCCGCCTGAAGCATTCGCGCCGCAGCCCATCTGGTTTTGGCTCCAGAGCAATTCTAGGAAAAGTGTGAAACGGTTTTCCGCCCGGAATTGCGTTAGAACAAAGAGTTAGAGCAATTCGCCGTTTCCGAGAAACGACGAATTGCTCTAGGAAAAGCAGAGTATTTGCCATGGAACGCTCGACCATCGTCAGAGTGCATGAAGGTTTGCACGCCCGTCCCGCCACGCGGTTCGTCAAGCTCGCCAAGGGCTTCGAATCCGATGTCGAACTGGTCAAGGACGGCAAGGCGGTCAGCGCCAAGAGCTCCGTCAAGCTGATGCTGCTGGCGGTCAAGGAAAACCAGGAAGTCACCGTGCGGGCGAACGGCGCCGATGCCATCGAGGCGATCGAAGCGCTGATCGGCTATCTGGAAAACCCCGAGGCGGGTCTCGACGACGAGGCCGAGCCGCAGAGCCCGGCCAATGATGCCGGCCAGGCGGCACCCGCACCGGCACCCCAATCCGTGCCGGCTGTAACAGGCGAAGCGAACGGCTTGCGCGGTGTCGCAGCCAGCGAGGGCGTCGCGATCGGGCCGGCCTTCGCGCATTTCCCGCCCGAGATCGCCGCACAGGGCCGCGTGTTGCAGGCCAGCGAGATCGTCGGCGAGATTGACAGGTTCCGTGCCGCCGTCGCCGCCGTCCAGGCGCGCATGGACCGGGCCTTGGCGCAGGACAGCCTGTCGGCCGGAGACCGAGGCATCGTCGCGGCACTCAGGGATATCGCCGCCGACGACAGCCTGACCGGCGAGGCCGAAAAGGCGATCAGGGGCGGCAACGACGCGGTCTCGGCCGTCATTACCGCAGCCGCCACCATCGCCGCCGATTTCAGCGCGGTTGACGATCACTACCTCAATGCGCGGGCCGACGATGTCCATGCCGTCGGACGGCAGATCTGCCTGGTGCTGCTTGGCCAGGACGACGTCAGCCTCGAAAGCATGCCCGAAGGCGCCATTCTGATCGCCGACGATATCGGCGCCTGGGATTTGGCGCGTGCGCCGCTGAAACGCATTGGCGGGGTGATTTGCGGCCATGGCGGCGCCACCTCGCACATCGCCATCATC
Organism: Mesorhizobium japonicum MAFF 303099; assembly: GCF_000009625.1. Classification (NCBI taxonomy): domain Bacteria; kingdom Pseudomonadati; phylum Pseudomonadota; class Alphaproteobacteria; order Hyphomicrobiales; family Phyllobacteriaceae; genus Mesorhizobium; species Mesorhizobium japonicum. Next base: position 2,912,126 of record NC_002678.2, on the reverse strand, counting down.
GCGCGCTCGCACGGCATTCCGGCGGTGCTGGGCCTTGGCGACCAGGTCAATGCCTTGCGCACCGCGCGCGACGTCGCGCTCGACGGCAACACCGGCCATGTGATCGTCGACCCGGACGCGGCGACACGCGCCGACTATGGGGGCCGCGTCGAAGCAGCGGCGAAGGAACGCGCCGGCCTGACCACCTTCAAGACGGTGACGCCGAAGCGCGCCGACGGCAAGGTGATCGAGGTTGCGGCCAATATCGGTTCGCTCGAGGAAATCGAGGCGGCGCAGGAAGCGGGCGCCATGGGCGTCGGGCTGTTCCGCACCGAGTTGCTGTTCATGCGCCATATGCACCTCCCCTCGGAGGACATGCAGGCCGAGACCTATGCGGCGCTGGCCAAGGCCTTCGCCCCCCATCCGGTCATCGTACGCACGCTCGACATCGGCGGCGACAAGCCGATCGCCGGCATCGAGTTTCCCGACGAGGACAATCCCTTTCTCGGCTGGCGCGGCATCCGCATGTGCCTCGACCGGCCGGATATCTTCAAGCGCCAGCTCAGGGCGCTGCTGAGGGCGGCCGTGCAGGGCAACATCAAGGTGATGCTGCCGATGGTGTCCGATATTTCCGAAGTCACGCGCACCCGCGCACTGGTCGATGAATGCGCCGCCGAACTCAAGGCCGAAGGCGTGCCGCATGCAACATTCGATCTCGGCGTGATGATCGAAACTCCGGCCGCCGTGCTGATCGCTCCGGCGCTGGCCAAGGAAGTGGCCTTCTTCTCGATCGGCACCAACGATCTGACCCAGTACATCATGGCCGCCGACCGGCTCAACCCGACCGTCGCCAAGCTCAATGACGTCACCAATCCGGCGGTCATGTCGGCGATCGAGCTGACGGCCAAAGCCGGCGTCGCCGCCGGCATCATGGTGGGCATGTGCGGCGAGGCGGCCGGACGCCCGGATCTGATCCCGGCCTTCATCGAGATGGGCCTGACCGAGCTTTCGATGAGCCCGGCCTCGATCCAGCGCGCCAAGAAGACAATCACGGCCATGGCCGCTGGGGAATAGCCTGCATACCCATAAAGGCTAGCAAGTTCTAGAATGCTTCGATCTCCTTGATGGGAGACTGATCATGGGACATGGGCGATATCACCTTGCGCTTTGGTTCGCCTTGGGCGGAGTGCGAAGCCTAGTCTTTCGTATAGTCAGGCCCTACACGTGTCGGCAGGCCGTCGGCGAGTTTCAACCAAGGCAGCTTCTCCTCAAAAGCGACGTGCAGCGTTGGTGCAAATTTTTCCGGCTCCTCCATCGCCGCGGCAAAAAAATGCATGACACCGGACATGTTCTTTGAGCAGAAGGACAGCGGCGAGCCACAGTGATCGCAAAATGTTCTTTCCACACCGGGAGAAGAGTTGAATATCTTCGGTGGCTTGCCCAGCCACCGCCATTGGTCGTCCAAGACGCCAATGTAGGTGGTCATCGGCGCAGAACATTGCCGCCGACAACTTTCACAATGACAGCTCACGCATGCTTGTGTCGGGCCGTCGACTTCAAAAGCAATAGCGCCGCATAAGCAATGACCGCGCATGCAGATTCTCCCCGAGTCACTGACCTGATCGATAATTTATACCGGCCATAGTGAGGGAGTCGCTATGAAATGCGCTGAGCTGGCGCCCAATTCCGACATTCGACGCAAGCAATTGTGTTCGCGTGCGCGCCGGAAGCTTACGGCAAATGCGCAAGCAAGGTGGCAAAGACTGGTGTCAGTTCCTCGACCGGGCTTGCCTTGGCGCAGGCCTGCGCGATGCGGTCGTGACGGATATCGGCAGCCAGGATCGCGATCTCCAGCATGTCGGGCTCCGGCGCGCCGTCACGGCCGGTTGTCGCCAGGCCGCAGGCCAGAACCACCGGCGCCAGGCAGCTTATGTCGAGCGCGCGCTCCCCGGCCGTTTCCGGCGCGGCTTCGCCAAGGTGCACCGGACGCTGGTTGAGCAGTTCGGCCAGCAGCGCCGCGCAAGTGGCCGCGATTGCCTGCAGCCCGGCGCCCGGCGCGGTCAACGCGGCCAGGAGATCACCATGGCGCTTGCGCATCGTGGCATGCGCGGCGGCGAAATCGGCTTCGTGGATGCGGGCATTGTCGATCTTCAGCCCGGCGAGCACCGCCTTGGTCAAATAGTACATGTCGCGCCGGAACAGGCGCTCGGCGCTCAACTGCTGGTCTTCGTTCCCGGCCGGGAAATAGGTGCCGAGGCCTTTCACGGTCGTGCCGTCCACCTTGATCGGCCGCTCATGCGGAACAAAGGATTCGGCGATCGACAGCGCTTCGTCGACGGCGCTGGCGGCATGGCTGAGCAGGCCTTCGATGCCCTTGCCCGGAAATGGCGGCAGATGGCTGGTCGCTTCGCGCAGCACGCTGGCGTCACCGGTGCCGTCATGACGGCTTTGCCGGATGATGTCGCGGACTTCCCGCAACCGATCCTTCAAATTGACGCGGACGTCTTCGGAGATTTGTCGGAGCATCGCGGTCTGCCTCGAAAGTAGCTTGAAGGGCGGCCGGCGAGGGGCCAGCCGCCGACTCTACATTGTTCCTATCGATTGGTAGATCAATAGGCGATACTAGACCAGCACGCAGAATCGGCGACGGCGCGCTCGACCGTCGCCGCGGGGGAGGGATGATTGGCCAGGCGACGACAAACCGAAGAGGGGCGGGCCGAAGAGAGGCGGGCAGGAGCCGAGGCGACCGAGCAGGTCGCCAGTGAAAGCCGGACGGACCGCCTCAGGATTCGCGCCGCCTGGATGTATTTCGTCGAGCAGATGACGCAGAACGAGATCGCCGACGTGCTTGGCGTCGGCCGCGTCACCATCGTGCGCATGCTGGCCGAGGCGCGTTCGCGCAACGAGGTGAAGATCACCATCGAGAGCGAATTGTCGGAGATCGTGCGGCTGGAGCGCGCCCTGGAGCGGACGTTCGGCCTGCAGCAGGCGCTGGTCGCCCCGCTCACCGCACCCAATGCCGATCCGATCCCGGCGATCAGCGCCAAGACCGGCGCTTTCCTGTCCGACACGATGAAATCCGGCATGCGCGTCGGCGTCGGCTGGGGCCGGACGCTGTTCTCCAGCCTGCCCTTCATCAGCGCCAAGTCGCTCTCAGACTTCAAGGTCATCTCGCTGCTCGGCGGTGTCGGCGTCGTGCGGCGCTACAACCCGGCCGAGTTCGCCTGGCGGTTCGCGCAGATATTCCAGGGCGACGGCTATCTGATCCCGACGCCGGCCGTCGTCGACAGCGTCGAGACGAAGATCGCACTGGTCGAGCGCTGCGGCCTGCAGGAGGTTTTCGAGATGGCCAACGTGCTCGATGCGGTTCTGCTGAGCGTCGGCGGCATCGCCTCGGCCACCACCTTCTCCCGCGGCGGCTTTCTCAGGGAAGCAGACCGCGAGGCCCTGCTCGAGCGTGGCGCCGTCGGCGACCTTCTGTTCCATTTCTTCGACCGAAATGGCGATCTGGTCGACCATCCCGTCAACAGCCATGTGATGTCGGTGGAAGTCGACCGCCTGCGCGCGGCGCCGATCCGCATCCTCACCTCCGGCGGCGAGGAGAAGACCGAGGCGCTGCTCGGCGCCATGAACCTGATCGCGCCGACGATCCTGATCACCGACGAGGAAAGCGCCAAGCGCATGCTCGAAGCGGTCAGCGAAGGCTGAAGGACCCCGTGACATAGTCGGGCCAGGCCTGCTGCTCGTCGAAAACGGCGGCAAGATCCGGTGTGTCCGCCAATATGCCGCCGAGCACCAGCGCCGTGGCGATGCCGACGCCGTTGCCGCCAGCAATGTCGTGCTCGATGCTGTCGCCGACGCAGACCACGCTGCCGCGCTCAGGCTCGCCGGCCAGCGCAAGAGCCGCATCGAAGATCGCCGGATAGGGTTTGCCGACGCGGATGACGCTGCCGCCCAGGCTTTCGTAGAGATCGGCGATCTCGCCGGCGCCGAAGCGCGGCCCGACCGCCGTCAGCATGATCCTGTCGGGGTTGGTGCAGAAGCAAGGCACCTGCCGCGCCGCCGCCGGGGCGAGCAGTTCGCGATAATGGTCGAGGTCGTAGCGATCGCCTTCGCTGGCCGAGATCAGCACCAGTTCGGCGTCCTCGCCGGCCTCGGCCAGCACAAAGGGCAAGCCCTCGATCGCCGTGCGGTCGTTGTCGCGGCTGATCAGCAGGCATTTTGTCCCCGGACGTAGCTTTCCCGATGCCGCCATGTCGTTGAAGGATCGCCACGCCACCTCGCCGGAGGAGACAAAATGGTCCCAGCTGCCGGCGGCGAAGCCAAGTTTCAGGAGACGGACCTCATTGGGCCTGGCGCGCTTGCCGGAATTGGAGATCAGCACCACCGTCTTGCCGGCGCGCTTCAGCGCCGACAATGCCTCCACCGCACCGGGATAAGGAGCCTGACCGTCATGCAGCACGCCGAACTGGTCGAGCAGGAAGACCTGGTAGCGCTCAGCCAGCGGGCCGATACCGTCGAGGCGTTCGATTGTTTTCGCGCTCATACCAGTCCCGCCTTGTTTGCGCCCTTGAGCGCCAGCCGCGCCGTTCCGGCGGCCGCCTCGTCGGAAAGCGTGGGCAGGAAATCGACGCCGAGCTTGCGTTGCCGGATCGCCGTCCAAGCCGCGTTTGCCGCGCCGCCGCCGACGCTCCTGACAGAGGTCAGCGCCGGCGCGCCGAGTTCGGTCAGCCTGCGGTAGCCGAGCGCCTCGATCGCAGCCATGCCCTCGAACATCGCCTTGAGATAGTCGGCATCATCAGCTGGTCGTGGCGAAAGACGCGGCGGCAAGGTGGGATCGGCGATCGGAAATCGTTCACCCGGCGTACTCAGTGGATAGTAGTCGAGGCCGGTTTGCGTCGCGGGGTCGATTGCCGAGCTGAGTTCGACGATCCGCGCCAGCGGAAAATGCCGGGCCAGCACCTTGCCACCGGAATTCGACGCGCCGCCGGCCAGCCAGGTGTCGCCGAGGCGATGGCTGTAGATGCCGAAGCGCGGCGCCGAGATCGGCCGGTCGGACAGGATCTTGATGGTGAGTGAGGATCCCAGCGCCGTTACGCCGTCGCCGGTGGCAGTGGCGCCCGTCGCCAGGAACGAGGCGCAGCCATCCGTGGTGCCGGCGACCACGGCCACATCGCGTAGCAGGCCGAACAGATCCGCGGCGGCCGCGGTGAGCGTGCCGGTGACGTCGCCCGGCTCGACGACATCAGGCAGCAAGTCCATGCGCATGCCGGTGGCCGCGATCCAGTCCGGCCAGCGGCGCGCCTCGACATCATAACCTGTCTTCAGCGCATTGTTCTCGTCGCTCACGTCAAAGCGGCCGGAGAGGTTTGCGGCGATCCAGTCGGCCTGGTGCAGCACGGCCGCGATGCCGGGCAGATGCTGGAACCGCAACGCCTTGGCCAGGCCTGAAGTCGCGCCGTGCGCGGCGCTCGCGTCCGGCGCCTCGCGGGCGATGGCGGCCAGGATGTCGGCGTCGTCGACCTTGTCGTTGTACATCAGCGGTTCGGCCAGCGGCCGCCCGGCGGCGTCGACCGGCAGCAGCGTGCCCGACGTGCCGTCGACGGCGATGGCGCGGACAGCAGTGCGGTCGATGCCCGAAAGAAGTTCCATCAGAGCCGCCTGGACCGCTTGCCACCATGCCGAGGGCTCGCGGGGATTTTGACCGAATTTGTCGAGCCGAACGGCGGACTGGCCGGCAATGGAAAAATCCGGGCGCATGGCGACAGCGCGCGCGCCTGACGTGCCGATGTCGATGCCAATGACAAGGGGCATCATGTCTTCAGTCCTTTGCTAGCCGCCTGTGGCATTGAGCTTCTGGCGATACTGCTCGGCGTCCCAATTGACCAGTTCGTCGTTCTCGGCAGCGGTGAGATAATTCAGCCGCGCCGCGACATCGACGCGTGCCGTCACATCGGCGAGGCAGCGCTGCATGGCGTCGGCGCCGGCGCTGGCGTCGCCGCGCACCAGCACGCCGGCGCCGGGAAACAGGATTGCCACGGGTGCCGCGCCGAGGCGCGTGGCGACCCCCGCCGCGTTCTCGCCCGGCTTGGCCACCACCGAACCCTGGCCGAGGAAGATGACATGGTCCGGATAGAGGCTGCCGGCCTCCGCCATGCGGCGGCTTTGCGGATCGAGCGCAACTGCGTGGGCTTCCAAATCCGCCGGCAACCGATAGGCGCTGTCGGCGGCAAGCGCCGTCAGAGCCGCGATATCGGGCGCGGCTGTCGCGCGCGCCGGCCGAGCCAATAGCGAGCGGACACGGTGGAGCAGCCGCTGCGCCTCGGCGACGGTGTCGGCGGCGACGACCAGCCCATGATTGCCAAGGATCAGGACATCGACATTAGGCCGCAGTTTCTCGGAAATGCCGCGGGCGAGCGGCAGGCCCGGCCGGCAGTAGGGCACGTAGGCCCATTCGATGCCGCCGAGCCGCCTGGCGACCTCGGCCTCGCCATCGGCCTGCACGGCAAGCGAAATCGTGTCGACGCAGTGGACATGCAGAACCACGCGTTGCGGCATCAAGGCGTGCACTGTGGTTTCGATCGACGGGCGCAGGCCGCGCGGGTTGAGTTCATTAATGGCGAAGGCCTGCGGCTTGTCGGCGGCGGGATCGCCCTCTTCGACCGCCTCGAGCAGCGGCGCCATCGCCACCGGCACCATGATGTCGTCGCTGAGCGCATCCTTCAGCCAGGTACCGGAGGCCTTGATCCACAGCGTGTCGCCGGCCTTGAGCGAGGTGTTGCCGCCTGCAGCCTGGGTCATATGCGGGTTGAGCCCGATGCTGGCCGAAAGCGCCCGCAAGGCCGCCAGTTCCTGCGCGTCAGCTTGGGATGCCATGCGCCTTTCCTTCAACGTTTGCCCGGAATCCCGCCGCTGGGGCCGGTGTTGGCGCTGATATCGCAGATGCGAGCGACTTACGTCAACAGTGATCTACTATCATCAAAACTAGCTTGCAATCTGACTAATGTTGAGTAAGTTGCACCAACTGCCGTGGAAAATGGCACTTGGGAGGAATGAGTTGAGCGATTCCGGCCGCCAGCGTCAGATCGTCGAACTGCTGCGGGACCGCCCGTTCGCCTCGGTGCGCGAGCTGCAGGAGCGGCTTGGCGTTTCGGCGGCGACGGTCAGGCGCGACATCGACCGGATCGACGAGGCCGGCGAGGCGCGCAAGGTCTATGGCGGTATCTCCGCGCTCGACGGCGCATCGCATGCGGGCGTGGCCTATGCGCGGCCCTATGACGAGAACCGTGACCTCGCGGTCGAGGCCAAGCGGCAGATCGCGGCGATCGCGGCGACCATGGTGCGCGATGGCGACGCCGTCATCGTCCATGGCGGCTCGACCTGCTTCCATCTCGGCGTCAAGCTCGCTGAGCGCAACATCCGCCTCTACACCAATTCGATGCCGCTGGCGGCCTATCTCAGCGACCATGGCTATTGCAGCCTGACGGTTGCCGGCGGCGAGCTCCATCGCGAACCCGGCATTATCCATTCGCTGACCCAGGCCACGCCCTTCTACGCCTCGAAATTCTTTCTCGGCGCGCAGGGCCTCAACCAGGAAGGCGTGCTGGAATCGCATCCGCTGCTGGTGCGCTCCATTGTCGATCTCAGCCTCTGCGCCGACCAGATCGTGGTGCTGGCCGACAGCCGCAAACTGTCGATCCACGCGCGCAATGTCGCTCTGCCGCTGTCGCGCATCGGCACGCTGATCACCGACGACGGTCTTTCCGATGCCGATGCGCGCATGCTGGAAGATGCCGGCGTCATGGTGCGGATCGCGTCCACCTCGGGAGCCGTCCCGTGAAAGTGGCGGTACTCGATTTCGGCAAGACCAATTCGAAGCTGTTCGTCTTCGGCCAGGATGGAGGCATCCTTGACGAACGCCGGACCCAGCCGAAATGGACGCACCAGGACGGCTTCAGCGTGCTTGACGAGGCCGCCCTCCATGACTGGGCGCTCGGTGCCGTCACGGAGGCGGTCGAAAACCATGGCGTGGAAGGGGTGATGGTGTCGGGCCATGGCTGTACCTTTGCCCTTGTGGACGACGCGGCGCTGACGCATCCGATCCTCGACTACGAGCAGGAGCCGCCGGCCGAAATCGCTGCCCGGATCGATCACCGCATCCCGGATTTCGCCGAGACGTTCTCGCCCCGTCTGCCGCTTGGCTTCAACTATGGTCGACACATGCTGTGGGTCCAGGAGGTCGATCCCGATGCGTTCGCGGCGGCGAAATCGATCCTCGGCTACCCCCAATACTGGAGCTGGCGTCTCGGCGGCAGGCCGGTCTCAGAGGTGTCCTATCTCGGCTGCCATTCGCATTTGTGGGCGCCGCGCAGCCAAGACTTTTCATCATTGGTCGATGCCGAGGGGTGGCGCGGCCAGATGCCGGCCTTCGCACGCGCCGGCGCGGTCATCGGCGAACGGCGTCTCGGGAGCAGCTCGCGGCCGATCGCCATCCACAATGGCGTCCACGACTCCAATGCTGCGCTCCATGCCTATCGCCGCCAGGAGCTTGGCCCGCTGACTGTGGTGTCGACCGGCACCTGGGTCGTCGTGCTCAATCCCGGCTGCCCGCTGGACGTGCTCGACCGTGACCGCGACATGCTGGTCAATGTCGATGTCGACGGCGGCCCGGTGCCGACCATCCGCTTCATGGGCGGGCGCGAATTCGCCGCCATCAGCGCCGGCTGGCAAGGCGCGATCCCGCCTGGCGCGGTCCAGCAAGCGATCGATGCCGGCATCATGGCGCTGCCGAGCTTCGCGCCGGGCGGGCCGATGCCGGACCGCCCCGGCCGGCTGGTCGGGCGCACGCCCTATGCCGCAGAACGCGCCGCGGCGGCGCTGCTCTATGTGGCACTGATGGTCGATCTCTGCCTTGACCTCATCCAGTCTCAAGACACCGTCATCGTCGATGGCGGGCTGAACGCTGGCGGCCTGCTTGCCGGACTGCTGGCTGAGCTGCGTCCCGGCCAGGCCTTCCTGCAGGGCGCCACGCTGGAGGGCAGCGCCACGGGCGCGGCAGCACTAGCCTTCGAGAGCGTCGGGCGCGACTTCGTCGCCGAGGCGCCGGAGCCGGTGCATGCGGCACGCTTCGCCGGCCTTGCCGGCTATCGCGACGCCTGGCGCGATCGCGTTGGCGGGCAGGGCACCGCCATCAAGGCGGCGGGTGGTGCACGATGAGCGCGACGGCGCAGAAACAGGCAAGCAGCCATCCGGTGCTGGAGATGCGGCACATCTCCAAGACCTTCGGTGCGATCCGCGCCTTGCATGATGTTTCACTCACCGTCCATGCCGGGGAGCTGCATGCTCTTATGGGCGAGAACGGCGCCGGCAAGTCGACGCTGATGAAGGTGCTGTCGGGCGCCTATCGGCCGGATGCCGGCGGCGAGATCCTGATCGATGGCGCGCCCGCCGCAACCGGCGATCCGATCAAGGCGCGTGCCGCAGGTATCGCGGTGATCTATCAGGAGCTGTCGCTGGCGCCCAATCTGACGGTGGCGCAGAACATCTTCCTCGGCAACGAGCCGCGGCGGTTCGGCATTGTCGACCGCGATCAGTGCAACCGGCGGGCGAACGAAATCATCGCGCGGCTCGGCGTCTCCTTCTCGGCGCGTGCGCTGGTCTCCAGCCTGTCGCTCGGCGAGCGCCAGCTGGTCGAGATTGCGCGCGCGCTGTCGACCAATGCGCGCATCATCGTCATGGACGAGCCGACGACGTCGCTGACGTCGCGCGAGACCGATAGCCTGTTTGAAGTGATCGCGACGCTGAAGACGCAAGGCATCGCCATCATCTACATCAGCCATCGCATGGAAGAGGTCTACCAGCTCGCCGACCGTGTCAGCGTGCTGCGCGACAGCGGCTATGTCGGCACGCTGGAGCGCGCCGACCTCAACGCCTCGCGGCTGGTGTCGATGATGGTCGGCCGCGATCTCTCCGCCTTCTACAAGAAGGATCATCGTCCGCCGGACGCGAAGCGCGCCATCGCACTCTCGGTGCGCGGCATGTCCGACGGGCGCCTGCTGAAGAACTGCTCGTTCGACCTGCACAAGGGCGAGGTGCTGGCCCTGGCGGGCCTCGTCGGCTCCGGCCGCACCGAGCTCGCCCGGCTGATCTTCGGCGCCGACAGGCGCAGCGCCGGCACGCTGGAGCTCGACGGCAAACCGATCTCCATTGGCTCGCCGCGCGAAGCGCTCGACGCCGGCATTGCCTACCTGACCGAGGACCGCAAGGAACTCGGCCTGTTCCTCGACATGTCGATCTCCGACAACATCAGCATGGGCGTGCTGGCCAGGGACGCGCTGACCGGCGGATTGCGCGACTTCGGCGCCGCCGAAAGGCGCGCGGCAAAGGCGATCGCGGACCTGTCGATCCGCACCAGCTCGGCGCAGGCCAATGCCGGCTCGCTGTCGGGCGGCAACCAGCAGAAGGTGCTGCTCGCCCGGCTGCTGGAGACCGAGCCGAAAGTCGTCATCCTCGACGAGCCGACCCGCGGCGTCGATGTCGGCGCCAAGTCGGAAATCTACCGGCTGATCGACAACCTCGCCAACCGGGGCATCGCCATCCTGATGATCTCAAGCGAATTGCCCGAGGTGATCGGCGTCGCCGACCGCGTGCTGGTGATGCGCGACGGCGCCATAGCAGGCGAGGTGACGGCATCCGGAGGCGAGCCGCTGCGTCAGGAGGCGATCATGGAACTTGCGACGGGAGCGGCCCAGGAATGACCGACAGAACGACGACGAGCGTGGATCAGGCGGCGGTCAGGAGCCGGCGGCTGCGCACAGCCTTCGCGGCGCTCGGCATGCTGCCGGTGCTGGTGCTGCTGGCGGCGGGCTTCCAGTTCATCAATCCGCGCTTCCTCACCGAAACCAATCTGCTCATCGTCACGCAGCAATCGTCGATCAACATCGTGCTCGCCGCCGGCATGACCTTCGTCATCCTGACCGGCGGCATCGACCTGTCGGTCGGCTCCATCCTCGCCGCGTCGGCGATGGTGGCGGTGCTGGTGTCACTGGTGCCCGACTGGGGCCTGCTCGGCGTGCCGGCGGCCATCCTCGTCGGCCTCGGCTTCGGGCTCGTGAACGGGCTGCTCGTCGCCTATATCAGGCTGCCACCCTTCATCGTCACGCTGGGTTCGCTGACGGCCGTGCGCGGCGTTGCCCGCCTGCTCGGGCAGGACACGACGGTGTTCAATTCGGACCTGCCGTTCGACTTCATCGGCAATGGCTCGCTGTTCGGCATTCCCTGGCTGGTCGTCATCGCGCTGTCGGTGGTCGTGCTGTCCTGGCTGGTGCTCAAGCGCACCGTGCTCGGCGCCTGGATCTATGCGGTCGGCGGCAATGCCGAGGCGGCGCGGCTGACCGGCATCAAGGTGCCGCTGGTGCTGCTCTTCGTCTATGGCGTGTCCGGCCTGCTCGCCGGCCTCGGCGGCGCCATGTCGGCGGCAAGGCTTTACGCCGCCAACGGCCTGCAGCTTGGCCAGTCCTACGAGCTCGACGCCATCGCCGCCGTCATCCTCGGCGGCACCAGTTTCGTCGGCGGCGTCGGCTCGATCTGGGGCACGCTGATCGGCGGCCTGATCATCGCGGTTCTGTCCAACGGGCTCATCTTGGCCGGTGTCTCGGACATCTGGCAGTACATCATCAAGGGATTGGTCATCATCGTGGCGGTCGCCCTCGACCGCTACCGGCTCCAGGCAGGGGCGAGAACGTGAGTGACCTAGTCGCCGGCATCAAAGACCGGCTTGTGTAACGCACCGTGAGAGGCGCGGGGCATCAGGAGGAAGTAAGCGTAATGAAGACCATCGCCAAACTGCTCTGCGGCGCCGCGTTCGCGGCCGTCGCCATCGCGCCGGCATCGGCCAAGGACCTCAACAAGGTCGGCATCTCGGTCGGCCTGCTCGGCAACCCCTTCTTCGTAGCCACCATCAAGGGCATCGAGGACGCGGCCAAGAAGATCAATCCGAAGGTCGAGGTGACGTCGGTGTCGGCCGACTACGATCTCAACAAGCAGGTCTCGCAGGTCGATTCCTTCATCGCCGCGGGTGTCGACGTGATCATGCTCAACGCGGTCGACGCCAAGGCGATCGCGCCGGCGGTGAAGAAGGCACAGGCTGCCGGCATCATCGTTGCCGCCTTCGACGTCTCGGCGCCGGGCGCCGATGTCACCGTGATGACCAACAACGTCAAGGCCGGCGAGGAGGCCTGCCAGTATCTGGTCGATCACACCGGCGGCAAGGGCGACTACGTCATCCTCAACGGCCCGGCATCATCGTCGATCCTGGAGCGGGTCAAGGGCTGCAAGAACGTGCTTTCGCAGCATGCCGACATCAAGATCCTGTCCGACGACCAGAACGCCGAAGGTTCGCGTGACGGTGGCCTGAAAGTGTTCCAGTCGCTGCTCACCCGCTTCGACAAGATCGACGCGGTGTTCGCCATCAACGATCCGACGGCGATCGGCGCCCAGCTCGCCGCCAAGCAGCTCAACCGCTCCGAGTTCATCTTCACCGCGGTCGATGGCGCGCCCGATATCGAAAAGGAGCTTTCTTCCGGCTCCTCGATGATCAAGGCCTCGGCCTCGCAGGATCCCTATGTGATGGCCGGCCAGTCGCTGACGATGGCGGCGGAGCTGCTCGCCGGCAAGAAGCCGGCTGAGGCCACCGTGCTGCTCGATCCGAAGCTGATCACCGCCGAGAACCTGAAGGACTACAAGGGCTGGACCGCGGCCCGCTGATCACTCCAACAAGCGCGGCCGGATTTGTCCGGCCGCGTCTTTCTTCATCGCCGCAAACCGGAGACGATCATGGCGCGCATCGGAATCCATTCTTTTGTCTGGTCGGCAAGCTCCGCACAGAGCGAGCTTGAACGCACGCTGGCCAACACCAGGGAGGCCGGCTTCGACCTGATCGAATTCTCCTATCTCGACCCGGCCGATGTCGACATTGGCGGGCTTGCCAAACGCATCGCCGATCTCGGCCTCGGCGTGGCGATCAGCATCGGATTGCCTGGTGACGGCGACATATCGAGCGCCGACAAGGCGGTCGCCGCGCGGGGCGTCGAGATCCTCAACGAGACCGTCGCGCTGACGCGCGATCTTGGCGGCCGCAAGGTCGCCGGCATCCTGTCGGCCGGCCATGGCCTGCAGCTCGAAGCGCCGACGCGCGATCAATGGAGCCGCAGCACTGCTGCACTGGCGAAAGTTGCCGAGACGGCGAAGGCGGCCGGTGTCACGCTCAATCTCGAAATCGTCAACCGCTTCGAAAGCAATCTGCTCAACACCGCCGCGCAAGGTCTCGCCTTCATCGAGGATACCGGCTCGGACAACATCTTCCTGCATCTCGACACGTTCCACATGAACATCGAGGAGGCCGATGTCGGACTGGCCATCCGCCACGCCGCGGGCAAGATCGGCTATGTCCATATCGGCGAGAGCCATCGCGGTTTCCTCGGCACCGGCAATATCGACTTCGCAGCGATTTTCGATGCGCTGACCGCCGTCGGCTATGCCGACGATCTCAGCTTCGAATCCTTCTCGTCGGAGATCGTCGACGAGAACCTGTCGAAGAAGACTGCCATCTGGCGCAATCTGTGGGCCGACAACATGGCGCTCGCCAAGCACGCGCGCGCCTTCATCGGCCTTGGGCTGGAGACGGCGCGGCGCAAGGCGGAACTGGTCTCGGCCCGTCACAAGCCGTAGGCTCCGCGGGCGGCAGGTCTCTCCAGGCCGTGCTGTCTGGGTGCGTAAACGCCGCTCGTTGTCATCGCGCATGCATTGCCCCGGTCCCATGCATCGGCTATCCGACCTCTGCGACACATGAAGCAGAAGGAACCCGGCATGACGAACAAGACGATCCTTAAATTCGGCCCCGTCGAACACGCGGAAGCCGGCGACCTGCCTGGCTGGATCGTGGTCGAGGGCCACCCCACCATGCAAACCGCTGTCCAGCACACGACGGAGGACGGCAAGGTGATGTCGGGAACGTGGCGGGCGTCGCCCGGCACCTATCACGCGACCTACACCGACTATGAGTTCGTGCACATGATCGCCGGCCGCATCATCATCACGCCCGACGGCGGCACACCGGTCGAAGTCGGCCCTGGCGATGCTTTCGTGGTGGAAGCCGATTTCAAGGGAACCTGGAAGATCATCGAGCCGGTAACCAAGCATTTCGTCGTCCGGGTGGCCTGAACCGGCCGCCTCGGTTGTGCCAAGCTTGCAGGTCGGCAATGGGCCGACCTGCAAGTGGCGCGGACCACGTGGTTCAATTCGCAACGCCGCGGCTTTATTTGTATCTGATCTGCTGATACATAACCCGTATGACGAGTGCGGGGCCATATGTCGAATGAAATCATGGTTGTCGATCCGCTTGAGCGGCTCGATTTGTTGAAGAGCCTCGCGAGCGAGGTCCGGGTCCGGATTCTCGAACTGCTGCACCGCAAGGGGCCGAAAAACGTCAATCAAGTGGCCGAAGAACTGGGTCTTCCGCAATCGACGATTTCCGCGAACATCCAGGTTCTAGTCGATGTCGGTTTGATCGAGACGAAATCACAGAAGGCGCGCAAGGGAAGCCAGAAGGTCTGTTATTCGACCTTCTCCGAGTTGGTTGTCGTCTTCAAGGACCGCACTCCGGCGCAGGATCTCGGCGTCATAGAAGTGGCGATGCCGCTTGGACTTTACACAAGATGCGAAGTTTCCGCTCCCTGCGGCCTGTGTTCAAAGGACGGCGTCATCGGACTTCTCGATGTGCCCGACACTTTCCTCGATCCTGACCGTATGCGGGCCGGGCTGCTGTGGTTCACGCGCGGCTTCGTCGAATACCAGTTTCCCAACAATGCGACGCTTGCCAATGCCAAAGTCGGCGGACTGGAGCTGGCGATGGAGCTTTCGTCCGAAGTGCCGGGCACATCGAAGGACTGGCCATCGGACATCACGGTCGCGATCAACGGCCACGAGATAGATACCTGGACGGCGCCGGCCGACTACGGCGACAAGCGCGGCAAGCACACGCCCGGCTGGTGGAAGCTGGCCGGATCGCAGTATGGCGACCTCGCGCACTGGCGCGTCACCAACAACGGCACCTATCGCAACAACGACAAGGTTTCCAAATGCTCGCTGGCTGATCTGGAGCTCGAGCGGCACCGCTCGATCCGGATACGCATCGGCGTGAAGGAAGATGCGCGTCACCCCGGCGGCATAAACATCTTCGGCAGCGGCTTCGGCAATTACAGCAACGACATCGTTCTGCGCCTGCTGAAGGCTTGAGGGCGTGTTAGGCCCTTGACGGGCGGATGAACTCCGCTCTTAATTGATCCATGACCCGGATATAAATCGGATAGTCGGATTTATAATCCGCAGAGGGAGGGATCATGAAGGCCAGAGTCACGGCGAACGCGGCCTATGCCATCGCGGATATCGACAAACGTCTCTACGGCTCGTTTCTCGAGCACCTTGGCCGGGCGGTCTACACGGGCATCTACGAGCCCGGACATCCGCAAGCGGACGCAGAGGGGATGCGCAAGGACGTGATCGAGCTGGTGCGTGCGCTCGACACACCGATCTGCCGTTACCCGGGTGGCAACTTCGTGTCCGCCTACAATTGGGAGGACGGCATAGGCCCAAAGGAGAACCGCCCGCGGCGGCTCGATCTTGCCTGGCGCACCACGGAGCCGAACCTGGTTGGAATCCACGAATTCGCCGACTGGGCCGAAAAAGCCGGCACCGAGATGATGCTTGCGGTCAATCTCGGTTCCCGCGGCCTCGACGAGGCGCGGGCCTTCGTCGAATACGTCAACCACCCGGGCGGCAGCTACTGGTCCGACCTCAGGGCCACGAACGGACGCGCGCAACCCTGGAACTGCCGCCTCTGGTGTCTCGGCAATGAAATGGACGGTCCCTGGCAGGTCGGCCACAAGTCGGCGAGCGAATACGGCCATCTCGCCAACGAGACCGCCAAGGCGCTGCGCGGTCTCGACCCGACGGTGGAACTGGTCGTCTGCGGCTCGTCGCATTCCAATATGCCGACCTATCCGCAGTGGGAAGCGACCGTGCTGGAGGCGACCTACGAGCAGGTCGACTACATCTCCCTGCACATGTATTTCGAGAATTACGAGAAGAATACGTCCGAATATCTCGCTCTTCCGGCCAAGCTCGACCGCTACATTGGCACGGTCGCGGGTATCATCGACTATGTGAAGGCAAAGACCCGCTCAAAGCGGGACGTGAAGATCTCCTTCGATGAGTGGAACGTCTGGTACCATCAGCGCAAGCAGGACGCCGAGCGCATGCGCGGCTGGGACTGGCCGGAAGCGCCCAGGCTTTTGGAAGACATCTACAATTTCGAGGACGTGCTGCAGGTCGGCTGCATCATCAACACCTTCATCCGCCGGTCGGACGTTGTTCGCATCGCCTGCATTGCGCAGCTGGTGAACGTTATCGCGCCGATCATGACCGATCCCGGCGGCGGCGCCTGGCGGCAGACGATCTACTGGCCTTTCATGCTGGCCTCCAGGCACGGCCGCGGCACCGCGCTGCAGCTCGCGGTCGAGGTGCCTACTTATGACGCGGCCGCGGCCGACAAGGTGCCATGGCTCGACATCGCAGGTGTGCACGATTCGAATGCCGGCACGCTGACCTTCTTCGCCATCAACCGGCATGGGGCCGAGACGATAGAGGCCGATGTCGCCCTCGAGCGGTTCGCCGCCAAGTCCATCGAGCATACGATCATCCGTCATGACGATCTCGGGGCCTGCAACACCAAGGACGCGCCGGACACCGTATCGCCGGTCAAGGGCAACGGGGCAGCGCTCAGCAGCAAGGGAATGACGCTGAACTTGCCGCCGCACTCCTACTCGATGGTGCGCGTGACGCTCTGAGTTAATATCCGACTATCTGATATATACCGTAAAATCCGTTGCAGGCGGTTTGGTTTGGTGTAGCATTGAAACGTTCAAGGCGGATCTAACCGCCGTACTCGGGAGGAAGCTGAGATGAACTTTCGCAGGATGATGGCTATAGCGGTGGTTGCGGCCGGAGGATTTTGGGCCGTCGCGGCCCAGGCCGAGGAAACCGTCGCATGGTGGGATTTCCTCGGCGGCGGTGACGGCGTGCGCATGAAGCAGATGATCTCCGACTTCAACGCCGCCCACGTCGGCAAGATCAAGATCGACGCCACGACGCTGGAGTGGGGCACGCCCTTCTACGCGAAGGTGCAGACCTCGGCCGCGGTCGGTGAGGCGCCGGACGTCATGACCTATCATGCAAGCCGCATCCCCCTGGCGGTGAGCCAGGACCTTCTCGAAGAAATCACCGCCGACGACATGAGCAAGATGGGCCTTTCGGCTTCGGACTTCGCCCAGACGACGATGGGCGCCGTCACGGTCGACGGCAAACAATACGCAGTGCCGCTCGATACCCATCCAATCGTCCTGTACTACAATCGCGTCCTCCTGAAGAAGGCAGGCGTGCTCGGCGACGACGGCCGTCCGGTGGGCATGAAAAACAAGGAGGAATTCACCGCGACACTGCAGAAGTTGAAGGATGCCGGCGTCGAATTCCCGTTGGGCAGCGTCACCGCCGACGGCAACTTCATGTACCGCACCATTTATTCGCTGGTGTGCCAGCAAGGCGGCGAGCTTCTGACGGGTAACGAGTTCCTCGCCGGCGACAACGGCAAGAAGCTGGCCAACGCCTTGGCGGTTCTGCAAGGGTGGACGAAGGCCGGGCTGCAGTCGACCTATACCGACTATCCCGCAACCGTCGCCCTGTTCACCTCGGGCAAGGCGGCAATGATGATCAACGGCGTCTGGGAAGTTCCCACGATGACCGACCTCGCCAAGCAAGGCAAGCTGTTCGACTGGGGCGCCGTCGAGATCCCGGTGATCTTCGACAAACCATGCACCTATGCGGACAGCCATTCGTTCGCGATCCCGAAGAACAAGGGCAAGGAGATCAGCCCGGAAAAGCGTGCCGCCGTTCTCGAGGTGATCTCATGGATCGACAAGCACTCGCTGTTCTGGGCCACGGCAGGCCACATCCCGGCATACAAGCCAGTCACCGAGACGGCCGAATATAAGGCAATGCAGCCCAATGCGACCTACTCGACGCTGACGGCCAACATGATCTTCGATCCGAAGTCGACCAAGGCTGGTGTCGCCGGGCCGATCTTCGACATCATGTCCAATTATTTCGTGCCGACCCTCAACGGCGAGATGGACCCGGGCGAGGCGGTGAAATCCATCAAGGAAGAGTTGAACAGCATGTAAGGCTCAAGGCTGGGGCCGTCCTGCCCAGGGCAGCCCCGGCCGTGTTTCGAGGAAGAGCCATGCTTCGCAACTCCCGCACTGAACGTCTTGTCGCACTGGTGCTGGTCGCTCCCTTCCTGGCGATCTACCTGCTGGCGTTTGTCTATCCGACAGTTCAGATGTTTCGCATCTCCTTCACCGATGCGCCGCTGATCGGCGCGGGGCGGTGGGTTGGCCTCGACAACTACCTGCGGCTCGACAACGACCCGATGTTCCGGCGCGCGGTCTGGAACACCGCGTACTTCGTGCTGATGACAGTCGTCCCCGGGACGCTCATCGCCCTGTTGATCTCGCTTGGCGTTTCACGCCTCCAGGGCCGGTTCCAGGCGATCGTGCTGGCGCTGTTCTTCCTGCCCTATATCCTGCCGGTGTCGGTCGTCTATCTGATCTGGGACTGGACGCTGAATTTCCAGTTCGGGATCGCCATGCACGTGCTGGACTGGCTGGGAATCCCGCGCGTACCTGTCTTCAAGTCGCGCGTCTGGTTCTTGCCGGCGGTCGCCGGGGTGACGATCTGGTGGACCGCGGGCTTCTCGATCCTGCTCTTCCTCGCCGGACTGCGGTCCATACCAGCGGAAATCTACGAAGCCGCCGCACTCGACAACTCGACGCGATGGACGACGTTCCGGCGTATCACCTGGCCGCTGCTATGGCCGATCACCTCGCTGGTATTCACCATCCAGCTCATCCTACAGCTCAAGATCTTCGATCAGGTCTATCTGTTCTCGATCGGCGGCCGGCCCAACGACAATATGGTGCTCGTCTATTACATCTTCCAGAAGGCCTTCCAGCAGAACCAGGGCGGCAGGGCGGCGGCTGTCGCCGTCACCCTCTTCGTGCTCGTGGTGGTCGTCTCGGTCCTGCAATTCCAACTGCTCCGGTTCGCCGAAAGGCGGCGCCGATGAACGCCGTGGCTGCGCAACGCTGGAACTTCTGGGGCGGGATCATCACGGCACTGACGCTCGTCTGGGCCATCCTATGGGCGTTCCCGCTCTATTGGGGTGTGATCTCATCGCTCAAGCCGGACGACGAGGTCATCCGGCCTTACATCGAACTCTGGCCCGAGACGCCGACGCTGGAGAACTACATTAGCGCCCTGACCACCACACAGATCGGCGCCTGGTACGTCAATTCGGTGGCGGTAGCGGTCGGCGTAACGGTCATCACCATCTTCATCTCGATGCTGTGCGGCTATGCGATCTCGCAATTGCGGTTCCCGGGACGCATCGCGCTATGGTGGCTGATCCTCGCCTCCTTCATGGTGCCGACTTCGGCGCTTATCATCAATCATTTCGTGCTGGTCGCGAACCTTGGCCTGCTCAACAGCTGGGCCGGAATCATGTTGCCGCAGCTTATCCACCCCGTCATCATCATCGTGTACAAGCAGTTCTTCGATCAGGTCCCCAAGGACTTCCGCGAGGCCGCGGTCATGGACAATGCATCCGAGTTCGGAATCCTCTTCAAGATCTACATGCCGATGAACTGGGGGGTGACGACGGCGCTGTCGATCGTCTGCTTCATCTGGACGTGGAATGCGTTCTTGTGGCCGTTCCTCTCGGTGACCCGCACCGAGATGATGACGATCACCGTCGGCATCACGCAGGTCAATGATGCCTTCGGTGTCTACTACGCGCGCCAGCTGTCGGCAGCCGTGCTGGCCGGCCTGCCGGTGGCACTAGCCTACCTCTTCTTCCAGCGCCGGGTAACCGAAGCGATAACGCTCTCGGCAGGCATCAAGGGCTAAGGCGCCCGCAAGTGCACCGCAATGCCGGAGGGCACGACCTCGCTCGGCAGGTTCAGGCCCCGTCAGCGCCCGCGTGCCAGGCCGATCCATCCGCGGCGAAGAGATGCAGGGCCGTGGTGTCGAACTTCAGCCGAACGGCGTCGCCCGGTTTGACGCTAGAAAGCCCGCGATCCTGTGCCGTCACCTGCGTCCCATCCGCGAGCCGCGCATAGACCAGCGTTCGCTCGCCAAGGCGCTCGACAACGGTGGCCGTGGCGGATGCTTCATTGCCCTCGGCGACGACAGTCAGCGATTCCGGCCGCACGCCGAGTTCGCGCCAATCCATGTTGACCGGCGCGCCGGGAAGTTCGACGAGCGATCCATCCGTCAAGCGCGCATTGAGCCTGTCGCCCGAGCCCGAAACCGTGACAGGCAGAATGTTCATCGCCGGAGATCCGACGAAGGTCGCGACGAATCGCGACGCCGGACGTGCATAGACATCGACGGGTCTTCCCATCTGCTCTATCCGGCAATTGTTGAGGATCACAATGCGGTCGGCGAGCGTCATCGCTTCCACCTGGTCGTGGGTGACGTAGATCATCGTCGATTTCAAGCGCTGATGCAGTTCGGCGAGCTCGACGCGTGTGCGGGCTCGAAGCGCTGCGTCCAGATTGGAGAGTGGCTCGTCGAACAGGAATGCCTTGGGCTCCTTGACGATCGCGCGCCCGATGGCCACGCGCTGGCGCTGCCCGCCTGAGAGCTGCGACGGCCGCCGCTGGAGCAGCGCTTCGATCTCCAGGATACGCGCGGCCTCGGCGATCCGCTGGCGTATGATATCCGGCGCGACCCGAATGTTCCGCAGCCCGAAGGCCATGTTCTCCGCGACCGTCATATGCGGGTAAAGCGCATAGTTCTGGAAGACCATCGCAACGTTGCGCCTGCCCGGCGCAAGGTTCTCCGAGCGCACCCCGTCGATCGTCAACGTGCCTTGGTCAATGCTTTCGAGGCCGGCGATCATCCGCAGCAGCGTCGTCTTGCCGGAACCGGACGGACCGAGAAACACGACCAGTTCTCCCGGCTCGATGTCCAGGCTCACGTCGCGGATCACTTCGACTGCGCCAAAGTGCTTCGATACGCCCGAAAGCGCGATTCCCGTCATGCCTGCGATCCTTCTTTCCTACATAATTTCGGATAAATACCCGATGTCAAGGAACTATGGACACCGAACCGATCAGGCGGCCCAAACGCCGCATTGACCTGGCCGGCCATCGGCAGTCTCCTAGGGGCGCCCTTGGTGTTCAACGCCTGATCGAGGAAATGACAGATGCATCGGCGAGGTTTTCTGGCGGCAGGTCTTGCGGCGGTTCTTGTGAGCGAGCGCGCCGTTGCCCAGATGAAGATGGACGACATGCCGGGCATGGATATGGGCGGTCACGCGGGCCACGACATGGGCGCCGCGCCGCAAGGCACGGTCGTTGTGCCCGAGGGCGAGGTGTTGCGCGAATTGCCCCTGCTGGCGAACGAAGCCAGCAGGCCGGGTCTGTTCAAGGCGACGCTGACGGCCGGGTCCGCTACGGCGCGTTTTGCGAAGGGACTGGACACGCCGATCCTCGCTTACAACGGCACCAGCCCCGGGCCGCTGATCGAGGCAGTCGAGGGCGACCGCGTCGAAATCACCTTCGCCAACCGGATCGCGAACGAGGCAAGCACCATCCACTGGCACGGCATGCCGGTGCCGGCCGATCAGGACGGCAACCCAATGGACCCGGTCGCCACCGGCACCGATCGTACCTACAGTTTCGATCTGCCGGAAGCCAGCGCCGGCTCTTATTGGTATCACCCGCATCCGCACGGCAAGACCGCCGAGCAGGTCTATCGTGGCCTTGCCGGCGCGTTCGTGGTTAAGCCGAAGGCCGATCCGATCCCGGCCGCCTATGGCGATACCGTGCTGGTGTTCACCGACCTGCGCCTTGCGGCCGATGGCACCTTGCCCGACAACACGATGACGGACCTGATGAACGGGCGCGTCGGCGACCATGTGCTGGTCAACGGCCAAAAGAATCCCACACTGACGGTGCCCTTTGGCGCGAAGCGGCGCTTCCGGTTCTACAATGCGACCAACGCGCGCTTTCTGCGGCTCTCCTTCGACGGCGCGTCGATGACAATCATCGGAACGGATGGCGGTCTGCTAGAAGCCCCGGTCGCGGCCGGCGACATCCTGCTCAGCCCGGCGGAACGGCTTGAACTGGTCGTCTCGTTCGATAAGCCCGGCGCGGCCGCGCTTACGACGCTCGACTATGACCGCGGCTGGATGGGTCCCGGGCGACCAGCCGATGCCGGACTGACGCTGCTGACGGTCAATGTTTCGCAGACCGAGGCGGACCCTGTTCCGCCACTGCCCGACAGGCTGCGGCCGATCGCACAACTCGGCGCCCCGGCCGTCAGCCGCCGCTTCGTCTTCACCGAAACCATGGCCATGAACGCCAGCGGCATGGAGATGGGCTTCCTGATCAACGGCGCCGCCTTCGACATGCAGCGCATCGACGTCGTCGCCAAGGCTGGGCAGGTCGAACTCTGGGAGATCGTCAACGAGGCGGACATGGATCATCCATTCCATGTGCACGGGACGCAGTTCCAGGTGGTCGAGCACGAACGCGGCGGCAACATATCAAAGCCGGCCTATCGCGCCTGGAAAGACACCGTCAATGTCGCGCGCGGGGAGGCGGTGCGGCTGCTGCTTCGGCAGGACCGGCCGGGGCCGAGGATGTATCACTGCCACATCCTCGAGCACGAGCAGCTCGGCATGATGGGCGTAGTCGACGTGCAGGCATAGTCCGGCGTGGTGGCGCTCTATGGCGCATTGTTCATCAGTGCCTTCCTCGCCGCAACCGTCCTGCCGGTTTCGTCGGAGGCTGTGCTCGCTGGCATGATCGTCTCCGGCCGCGGTGACCCTTGGCTGCTCCTTACCGTCGCCACGATCGGCAACACGCTCGGCTCCGTGGTGAACTGGGTTCTGGGGCGTGGCATTGACGGGCTGCGCAACAGGCGCTGGTTTCCAGTCACTGCCGATCGCTATGAGCAGGCATGCCGAACGTTCCGTCGCTTTGGCGAATGGACGCTGTTGTTTGCCTGGCTGCCGGTCGTCGGAGATGCTCTTACCCTTGCCGCGGGCGCCGCACGCGTGAACCTAGCGGTGTTCGTCGCTCTTGTCGCGACAGGCAAGGCCGCACGCTATGCGGTGATCGTCGCGGGAGGATTGTGGGCGACGGCGTGAGCCATCGTCCACATCGTCGACCGCAAGCAGCATTTTCATTCGCGCGGGGCCGTTCTTGGCCGGCCGAAGACCATGCTTCGCATGACGCCATCGCGCAACAGCACCAAATGCACCATGGCGGCCAGGACGTGAATGCCGACAAGTCCAAGCATTATCCAGACCAGTTTCTGATGCACGAACGCGAAACCCCTTGCCGACAGCGCGCCAACGGATGGCGCCAGCGGCACGGGCAAGGTTCCGAAAAGCCGTGCGGGAGGCATGAAAGGCATTGGCCGGTAGCCCAGCCATCCCGTTATCAGGACGGCGAGGATCGTGACATAGAGAAACATGTGGAAGAAAGCCGTCGCGAACCGCACGAACCGTGAGGTTGGCCTGACAGGGGCCTGGGTGAAGCTGCGCCAGCAAAGCCTGAGGACGATGACGGCCAGGATCGTCACGCCGATCGACATGTGAAGCGGCAGCCAGTTCATCATCGTCATGCCCGGCCCCCGCATCGGCCCGAAGGCAATGGCGATTTGCGCCGCGAATGCGGCCACGGTCAGCCAATGCAGCAGACGAATACCGAAATGCCAATGCAAGCGAGGTTTCCCGCTCACCTTCGCGGCCCGGCGTTCATCAAGGGTGCGCATGAGGGCGTGATGTCTTCGTCCTCTTCAACGGGCCTGATTTCGCAAAGAGGTACAGTACTTCTTCGCCAAGCTCTTGAAAATGCATGGTGATCCCGACAGGAATCGAACCTGTGACCTACAGATTAGGAATCTGCCGCTCTATCCTACTGAGCTACGGGACCACGCGGCCCGACACATAGCCGCTTCGGACCGTTTCGCCAAGAGGCCGGCCGTATGCAATTGGCCGGCCCCTTGGGCGGTGCTCATCAGGCGGCCAGCGCGGTTTCCGCCAGCTTCACCCAGTAGCTCATGCCGTGCGGGATGGCCTCGTCGTTGAAATCGTAGGCCGGGTTGTGAAGGCCGGCGGTGTCACCATTGCCGATGAAGATAAAGGCGCCGGGGCGGGCCTCCAGCATGTAGGAGAAATCCTCGCCGCCCATCACCGGCTGGATGCCGCGGTGGACATAGGCGTCTCCGGCGACATTGGCCGCGATATCGCTGGCAAACACCGTCTCTTCGGCGTGATTGAAGGTGACGGGGTAATTTGCCTGGTAGTCGACCTCGATCTTGGCGCCGAAAGCGGTCGCCAGGCCGTCGCAGATGGTGCGGATGCACTCTTCGGATTTCTTGGCGATCTCCTTGCGCAAGGTGCGCACGGTGCCGGCGATCTCGGCCGATTCCGGGATGATGTTGTAGGCGTCGCCGGCATGAAACTTGGTCACCGAGACCACCACGGCCTCGACCGGATCGGTGCTGCGCGAGGCGATCGTCTGCAGCGCGCCGACCAGTTGGCTGGTGATGACGATCGGATCGATCGTGCCGTGCGGCATCGCGGCATGGCCGCCCCGACCTTTAACGGTGATGGTGAATTCGGCCGTTGCCGCCATGATCGGACCCGGGCGGATGGCGAACTGGCCGACGGGCAAGCCCGGCATGTTGTGCATGCCGAACACTTTGGAGATGTCGAAACGCTCCATCATGCCGTCCTTGACCATTTCATTGCCGCCGCCGCCGCCTTCCTCCGCCGGCTGGAAGATCACCGCCACGGAGCCGGCAAAATTGCGCGTCTCGGCGAGATATTTCGCGGCCCCCAAAAGCATCGCCGTGTGGCCGTCATGTCCGCATGCGTGCATCTTGCCGGGGACGGTCGAGGCATAGGGCTTTCCGGTGATTTCGTTGAGCGGCAGCGCATCCATGTCGGCGCGCAGGCCGATGGTGGCGCCTTCGCCCTGGCGGCCGCGGATGATGCCGACGACGCCGGTCTTGCCGAGGCCGGTGACCACATCGTCGCAACCGAACTCTTTCAGCTTTTCGGTGACGAAAGCCGCCGTCTTGAAGACATCGAAGTTCAGCTCCGGCGTTTGGTGCAGATGCCGGCGCCAGCCGGCGACTTCGTCCTGCATTTCAGCGGCGCGGTTCAGGATTGGCATGATGGTTCCATTCGTTGTTGGAGCAGCCGGCTTCAGCCTGGTGTTTTGCAATTGTGCCCGGGGTTTTGCAATTGCGCCGGGGTTTTGGAATTGTGATTGTCAGGCACTTTGCCATGTTGGCGTCACATAGGGTAAATAGCACCGCACCGATGTGGTCCGTTTTTGAGGGGCGGACTCATTGTGCTGGCGGTCGCGTAACGAAATCTTACGGAGCCAGGGGCAATCAGGGCAAGAGGCGATTTCGGATTAGATCATGCGGCACAGGCATTTCCTCAAACTATTCTCGGCTGGCGCAATCATGCTGTCGGTCCTGGCCGGGTCGGCGCTGGCCAATCCGGTGGTTGTCTTCGACCTGAAGAACGGCCAGATCCTGCAGCACCAGGATGCCTTCAAACGCTGGTATCCGGCCTCGCTTAGCAAGCTGATGACCGCCTACGTGACTTTCCGGGCGATCGCTGCCGGCGAGGTCCAGCTCGATTCGCCAATCAAGGTGACCAAGCATTCCGCCGGCGAGCCGCCAAGCAAGATGGGGTTCAAGCCGGGCTCGGTCATGCGGCTCGACAATGCGCTGAAGATGATGCTTGTCAAATCGGCCAATGACATCGCCATGGCGGTCGGTGAGAATGTCGGCGGCTCGCAGGCCGCCTTCGCCGAAAGGATGAATGCCGAAGCGGCGCGGCTCGGCATGAACGGCACCCATTTCGTCAATCCGAACGGCCTCTACTCGCCCGACCAGTACACGACGGCGCGCGACCTTTCGGTCCTGGTGATGGCGATCCGCCGCGAGTTCCCGCAATATGCGCCATGGTTCTCGATCGAAGGTCTTGCGGTCGGCAAGAAGGCCATTCCGAACTACAATCTCCTGATCGGCCGCTATCCCGGCGCAGACGGCATGAAGACAGGCTTCGTCTGTCCTTCCGGCTTCAACATGATTGGTTCGGCGACGCGCAACGGCCGCACGCTGGTCGCGGTTGTGCTCGGCGAGAAGTCGGCGGTCAGCCGTGCCGAGGCCGCGGCAAAACTGCTCGACCAGGGGTTTGACACGCCCACGGCCGGTTCGGCCACCGTCGCCACACTGGCGCCCTATGGCGACACGGTCTCGCCCAACGACATGCATGACGAGATCTGCAAGAAGAAGAAAACGTCGGAGGAGCAGTCCGAGGCGCCGCCTGCGGCTGCCGCCAAGGACGCGCCGAAATCGCCCTATCAGGAAAAGCTCGACCATGTGCCGACGCTGGTTGCCGTCGGCCTCGGCGGCGCCACCGGTCCGGCGCCGAAGGCGATGCTCGACCAGGGTGGCCAGGAATATGCTGACGTGCCGATCCCGAACTGGCGGCCCGATCAGCCGGCGCCGACCGGCGCCGGTCCGGCCGTTGCCGGTTCCGCCGCGCAAGGCGACCAGCCGGTCAAGGTCGCGAACTAGAGCATGATCCCGAACCGAAGGTCCGCGTCAGCGAAACTTGGAATCCGGTTTTCGGAAAAGATCATGCTCAAACAAAGAGACAGAGCCCGATGAATGGGTTCCCGATTCCCGTCTCGGTGCTGACCGGCTTCCTCGGCGCTGGCAAGACCACGCTGCTCAATCGGCTGCTGAAAGACCCGGTGCTGGCCGACACCGCGGTCATCATCAACGAGTATGGCGAGGTGGCGATCGACCATCTGCTGGTCGAGCAGGCTTCCGACGGCATCATCCAGCTTTCCGACGGCTGCCTGTGCTGCACCGTGCGCGGCGAACTGGTCGACACGCTGGCCGATCTGGTCGACCGGCTGCAGACCGGCCGTATCGCCCGTCTCGCCCGCGTCATCGTCGAGACCACGGGGCTGGCCGACCCGGCGCCGGTGCTGCAGTCGATCATGGCGCATCCGGCGCTTGTCCAGGCTTTTCGGCTCGACGGCGTCATCGCGCTGGTCGATGCGGTCAATGGCAATGCCACGCTCGACGCTCATGTCGAGGCAGTCAAGCAGGTCGCCGTCGCCGACCGCATCGTGCTGAGCAAGGTCGACCTGGTGACCGATACCGGCGATCTCGACACGCTGCGGGCGCGCCTGCGGCAGATCAATCCGGGCGCCGAACTGCTTGATGCCGGCCATTTAACAACCGGCGTGGCGGCGCTGTTTGATTGCGGCCTCTACAACCCCGCCACCAAATCCGCCGATGTGCGCCGCTGGCTCGGCGAGGAAGCGGCGCACGACCATGCCCACGGCCATCACCATGACGGTCATGACCACGGGCATGACCACGATCACAGTCATGATCATGGCCATCGCCACGATTCCCGCGTGCGCTCCTATTCGCTGGTCCATGACGGTCCGGTGCCGTTTTCAGCGATAGAAATGTTCCTCGACCTGTTGCGTTCGACGCATGGCGAGAAGCTGCTGCGCATGAAGGGCGTGATCGAACTCAGCGAAGATCCGTCACGCCCGCTGGTCATCCACGGCGTGCAGAAGATCCTGCATCCGCCGGCAAGGCTGCCCGCCTGGCCGGACGGCCAGCGCGGCACGCGGCTGGTGCTGATCACGCTCGATATGCCGGAAGACTATGTGCGCCGGCTGTTCGCCGCCTTCACCAACCGGCCGTCGATCGACACACCCGACCGCGCGGCATTGGAAAACAACCCGCTGGCGATTGCCGGACGATAGCGTTTTGCATCGAAATTCAGACGGTCTCGCCGCGCTCGACCAGGAACCGGTGGCCGCCTGATACCGCCGCTGTTTCAACCAGCTGGTGGCCGGCATCCGAGCAAAAGGCGGGAATATCGATGACGGCGAGGGGATCGGTGGTCTCGAGCCAGAGACGGCTGCCCGGCTGCATTCCCGCCAGCCGCTTCTTTGCCTTCAGCACCGGCAAAGGGCAGTTCAGCCCTTTCAGGTCGTAGATAGCGGTATCCCCGGCCAAGACCAAGCTCAGCCGCCGAACATGCCGAGCAGCTTGTTCTTCAGCTTCGTCACCCGGCTCTCATCAGCGCTCGCTGCCTGCGTTTCGGCTTCCGGCGCCGCCTCCGTCGGGGCGGCGATGGTGGCGGTGGCGACTGGAGCTTGCTTGGCGGCCTTGGCCGCTTCCTTTGCCGCCACGGCTTGCGCCTTGGCCGCTTCCTTTTCGGCCAGCGCCTGCGCCTTTGCGGCCTCCTTGGCCTGCTTGGCGGCCTCTATGGCGGCCAGCCTCTGTTCCTCGGCCTTCTGCTTGGCGGCCTTTTCGGCGTCCAGTGCCGCCATCTTGCGGCCGGCGGGCGAATCGATGCGGCCCATGCGCGCCGTCTCGGTCACCGAGCCGTCGGAATTGAGCGAGGGCGGATCGATCGGCACGCGCTCGCCGCGCGCGCGGCGCTTCGACCAGTCCGAAACGATACTGGCTTCCTTGACGCCGGCGATGGTCGGCTTCGGTGGCGGCACGCTTGCCTTGAGCGCGCTGTTGAAGGCCGCGTCATAGGTGCTCTGATAGGCGTTATAGGCGCTCTTCAGCGAATCCGGCTGCGTGGTTGCCGGGCATGGTCCGGTCGGATCGAATGTCTGGCCGTCGGCGGCGACCTGGTTGAAGACGTAGCGCTTCTCGCAGACATCGACCTTCGGCGGCACCTTGGTGACCTCGAAATTGTCGTAGCCGACCTTCAGCATCTTCCAGAACTCGTAGTTCGGGTCGTTGCGATAGCGCGCCATATTGGCGGCGGTCATGCGGAACGGAAAGGCTTCGACCTGGAACTCCGTTTGCCCACCCTGGAAGGCGTCGCGGCCGAAGGCATAGATCTGCTCGATCTGGGCGTCGGTCATCGAATAGCAGCCCGAGGACGAACAGGCGCCATGCACCATCAGGTTCTGGCCGGTGCGGCCATTGGCGCGGTCATAGGCGTTGGGAAAGCCGATGTTGAAGGACAGATGGTAGTTGGAACGCGGATTCATCTGCGACGGGCGGACCGTGTAGAAGCCTTCCGGCGCCTGGCGGTCGCCTTCGGTGTATTTGGGACCCAGCTTGCCCGACCATTTGCAGATGTCGTAGCTCGCCACCATGTCGTAGCGGCCGTTGGTCTTGGCCTTCCAGATCTCGAGCTTGCCCTCTTCCTTGAAGATGCGCGCCATCACCGAGGAGGTGCGCACCATGCCCTTGGCCTTCATGTCGGCAAGGATCTTGTCCGGCAGCGGCTTGTTGGCTTCCGGGGCAAAGTCCTTCATCGACGAATCATTGCAGCCGGCGATGGCTATCGAGGCGGCGAGGACTCCGGTGCGGGCGAGCTTGGCAAACATGGATGCGGCTATGTCTTTTCCCTCGGGCCAATGGCTTCGAAACGGCCGAGCCCGTATGCTGAACACCGACGGACCGTAAGCCCGTTAACCTTGAAAATTCCTTACCGCAAGCTACGACCAACCCCTCACGGCAATTTCATTGACCCGAATCCGGCGGCATTTTTGTGGCGAAATTGCACATTGCCGCCACATTGCCGCGGGCGCGGGGCTTCCAATGGCCTTGTCCACCGGCAGATGCCGTCAGAGGCTGCGGCCCATCGCCAGATATTTCTCGCGGCGCTGTTCGCGGAAGTCGGTGTTGGCGCCGGCGAATTCCTTCATCGTCTTGGCAATGAGGTCGCCGGTCGCGGCAATCACCTTTTCGGGCGCACGCTGGGCACCGCCCATCGGCTCGGGGATGATGGCGTCGATGATCTTCAGTTCCAGAAGATCCTGCGCGGTGATCTTCATATTGGTCGCCGCGTCCTTGGAGCGCGTGGTGTCGCGCCACAGGATCGAGGCCGCCCCCTCCGGCGAAATCACCGAATAGATGGCGTGTTCGAGCATATAGACGCGGTTGGCGGTGGCGATCGCGATGGCGCCGCCCGAACCGCCTTCGCCGATGACCACCGAGATCGACGGCACTTTCAGTGCGAGGCAGGCCGAGGTCGAGCGGGCAATGGCTTCGGCCTGGCCGCGCTCCTCGGCGCCGACGCCGGGATAGGCGCCCGCCGTGTCGACCAGCGTCAACAGCGGGATCTTGAAGCGGTCGGCCAGTTCCATCAGCCGGACCGCCTTGCGGTAGCCTTCCGGGCGCACCGAACCGAAATTGTGCCTCAGGCGGCTGGTCGTGTCCGAGCCCTTCTCCTGGCCGATGATCGCGACAGGCTCGCCGCGGAAGCGGGCAAAACCGCCGACGATCGCCTGGTCCTCGCCGAAATTGCGGTCGCCGGCGAGCGGCGTGAAGTCGCTGAACAGGCCTTTGATGTAGTCGACGCAGTGCGGCCTGTCGGAATGGCGGGCCACCTGCACCTTCTGCCAGGGCGTCAGCGCCTTGTAGAGATCGCGCAGCGCGTCGCGCGAACGCTTCTCCAGCCTGGTGATCTCATCGGCGACATCGACCGCCTCGCCATTCTCGGCAAGCTTCTTGAGCTCGAGGATCTTGAGCTCGAGATCCTGCACCGGCTTTTCGAAATCGAGGTAATTATACATGCTTGAGCGGACCGATACGTCGGAAGGCAAGGACTGCGGAACCCTTGAAACCAAGGCTCCCGGCGGTGAAATATCGTCCTCACATAGCGATATGAGGCCTAGTCGGCAAGCGGATGATGATCGTTGACCAGCCGCACCAGCCGCTCCTCCAGCACATGGGTGTAAATCTGTGTCGTCGATATGTCGGCATGGCCGAGCAGCTGCTGTACCGCCCTGAGATCGGCGCCGTTCTGCAGGAGATGGCTGGCGAAAGCATGGCGCAACACATGCGGCGATATCTTGGCCGAGGCGATGCCGGCCCGCGCCGCCAGCCCTTTCAGGTCACGGGCAAAGACCTGGCGCGAGAGATAGCCGCTGTCGGACGCGGCCGGAAACAGGAACGGGCTGTCGGCGAAGGCGGGCACTCCGGCGCGGGCGGCAAGCCAGGCGCGCATCGCCACCCGCGCCTTGGCCGACAGCGGCACCATGCGTTCCTTGTCGCCCTTGCCGCGCACCATGAAGAAACGGTCGTCGCGCTGCGCAACCGTCACCGGTAGGCCGACCAGCTCGGAAACGCGCAGGCCGGTGGCGTAGAGCACCTCGACCAGCGCATGCAGGCGCAGGGCGGCCAGCCTGTCACTGTAGCCGAGCCCGGCGTCGCCAGCTTCCACCGCGGCGCGGTCGATCAACCGGCCGGTCTCGGCCTCGCTCATCGTCTTGGGCAGCGGACGGGCCTTTTTCGGGCTGTCCAGCGTGCCGGTCGGGTCGTCGGTGCGCAGGCCCTCGGCGTAGAGGAACTTAAAGAACTGGCGGATCGCCGACAGTTTGCGCGCCTGCGAGGTCGGCGCGAAGCCGCGCTCGGCGATGTCATCGAGATAGGCGCGGATATCGGCGGCGGCCGCACCGGCAAGCCCACCATCGATCCCGCTCGAAGCGTCTTCGAGGTCGCGGCGGTAAGAGGACAGTGTGTTTTCGGCGGCGCCGCGCTCGGCGCTCATCATTTCCAGAAAGGCCTCGATGCGGGCGGCGCTGTTCATCCTCGGGGATCAGTTTTCTTCTGGGTCAGTTTTTCTTGGGGTTCAGCTTTTCCGGCGGGATACGCACGCTCATCTCCGCTCTTTTGGGCTCGACGAACATCACCAATGCGAACATCGTACCATAGGCTATGCCGGCCAGAATCGCGAGGATCACGACAAAGCGAAACAGTGTCGGCATCAATTTTCGCCCGTCTTCTTGTTCTGCGTTTCCAAACCCTGTGCCCTTATGGGACGCCAATCCGACCAATTCAAGGAAGAAGCGGAGGCCTGTCAGCAACTTCTGATGCAGGCATCCTCCACCCGATATAGGCTTGCCTATGCTCGGCACGCTTGACGCAAACCGGCTTTTCATGTCGATACGCCGGCAAAGAGGGCCCAAGAAACAGCTGATGAACGCGCACCAGGCAAATCCCCCAGGCGAGAGCCTCGCCGCGCTGCTTGGCCGGCTGGGCAGCCGGTCCATCGTCTTTGTCGGCCTGATGGGCGCCGGCAAGACGGCGATCGGGCGCAAGGTGGCGACGATGCTTTCGCTGCCTTTCATCGACAGCGACCAGGAGATCGAGAGCGTCTCGCGCATGACCGTGCCGGAGCTGTTCGAGCGCTATGGCGAGGCCGAGTTCAGGGCCCTGGAGCAGCGCGTCATCCTGCGCGTGCTGGAAAATGGCCCGCAGGTGCTGTCGACCGGCGGCGGCGCCTTCATGAACGCGCAGACGCGCGAGGCCATCGCCGGCCATGGCGTGTCGGTGTGGCTGAAGGCCGAGCTCGACCTTCTGATGGACCGGGTCTCGAAGAAGCAGAACCGGCCGCTGTTGAAGAGTGCCGATCCTCGCGCCGTGCTGGAGCGGCTGATGAGCGAGCGGTATCCGGTCTACGCGACATCGGATGTCACCGTGCCGACCCGCGACGACCGCAAGGAAGTCATCGCTGCCGAGGTGCTGAATGCGCTGTGCCGGCATTTCGGCATCGATGAAATTGCAGCGACGGGCGAGATCGAATCGTGAGCGCGGACCAGCCAGTCACCGTCGAAGTCGGCCTTGGCGACCGGGCCTACGACATATTGATCGGCTCCGGCCTTTTGTCGCGCGCCGGCGAAGAGATTTCGCGCCGGCTGCCGGGTACGCGCGCGGCTGTCGTCACCGACGAGAATGTCGCTGCCGCGCATCTCGATACGTTGAAGGCAGGGCTCGAGAAGGGTGGCATCCAGCCCACCGTCATCACGATGCCGCCCGGCGAGAAGACCAAGAGCTTTGCCCATCTCGAAGAGGTGGTCGATGGGATTCT
Source organism: Mesorhizobium japonicum MAFF 303099 (assembly GCF_000009625.1). NCBI lineage: Bacteria > Pseudomonadati > Pseudomonadota > Alphaproteobacteria > Hyphomicrobiales > Phyllobacteriaceae > Mesorhizobium > Mesorhizobium japonicum. The sequence goes on along the minus strand of NC_002678.2, from coordinate 2,879,056 downwards.
GGCCGCAAGGCTGGAGCGTGGCGACGTCGTCATCGCGCTGGGCGGCGGCGTCATCGGCGATCTCACCGGTTTTTCCGCGGGCATCGTGCGGCGCGGCATGAATTTCGTACAGGTCCCGACCTCGCTGCTGGCGCAGGTCGATTCCTCGGTGGGCGGCAAGACCGGCATCAACAGCCCGCGCGGCAAGAACCTTGTCGGCGTCTTCCTGCAGCCGAAACTGGTGCTGGCCGACACGGAAGTGCTCGACACGCTGCCGATCCGCGAATTCCGCGCCGGCTATGCCGAACTCGCCAAGTACGGGCTGATCGACCGGCCGGAACTTTTCGCTTGGCTGGAGGCGAACTGGCAGAAGGTGTTCGCCGGCGGGCCGGAGCGAGCGCAGGCGATTGCCGAAGCCTGCCGCGCCAAGGCCGATGTCGTCGCGCGCGACGAGTTCGAGACCGGCGACCGGGCGCTCCTCAATCTCGGCCACACATTCGGCCATGCGCTCGAAGCCGCCACGCAGTATGACGGCGCCCGCCTCGTCCATGGCGAGGGGGTCGCCATCGGCATGGCGCTGGCGCATCGCTTCTCCTCGCGGCTCAATCTGGCCAGCCCCGACGACGCGGCACGCGTCGAGACGCATCTGCGCGCCGTTGGCCTGCCGTGGCGGATGGCCGATATTCCAGGTGAATTGCCCGATGCCGAGGCGCTGCTTGCCTTCATCACCCAGGACAAGAAGGTTTCGCGCGGCGCGCTGACCTTCATCCTGACGCGCGGCATCGGCCAGGCTTTCATCGCCAAGGACGTTCCGGCTTCGGAAGTGCTGTCGTTCCTGAGGGAAAACCATCCAACCAGCCGGAAAGCCGGCTGAAATGGACAACGGCTGGGTCGTCGTCGCCGTTCTTGCCATCCTCATCCTGCTGGTCATTGCCGTGCGCACGCGTCTTCTCGCCATGTTCGGCTACGAGCTGTCGCACATCGAGCCGCAGCGCTCGAGCCAGGACGAGTTGCGTGGCGCGGTTGACGATTTCCGCCGCGATGGCCAGGTGGTGCGCGAGGACCGCGACCGCATCGGCGGCCTGTTCGACCTCGAAGAGCTCGAAGTCTCCGATATCATGGTCCACCGCACCAACATGCGCTCGGTCAATGCCGACAATGCGCCGGAAGCGGTGGTGCGCGAGATCCTGCAGAGCCCGCACACCCGCATGCCGCTGTGGAAAGGCTCGCTCGACAACATTGTCGGCGTGCTGCATGCCAAGGACCTGCTGCGCGCGCTGAACGAAGTCGGCAACGACTTTTCCAAGATCGACGTGATGAAGATCGCCTCGAAGCCCTGGTTCGTGCCCGATACCACGACCTTGCAGGAACAGCTCAACGCCTTCCTGCGCCGCAAGGCGCATTTCGCCGTCGTCGTCGACGAATATGGCGAGGTCGAAGGGCTGGTGACGCTGGAGGACATCATCGAGGAGATCGTCGGCGAGATCGCCGACGAGCACGATGTCGACATCCAGGGCGTCAAGCAGGAGGCCGACGGCTCCGTCGTCGTCGACGGCAATGTGCCGATCCGCGACCTGAACCGGGCGCTGGACTGGAACCTGCCGGACGAGGAGGCGACAACGATTGCCGGCCTCGTCATCCACGAGGCGCAGTCGATCCCCGACGAGAAGCAGGCTTTTACGTTCCACGGCAAGCGCTTCATCGTCATGAAGCGCGACAAGAACCGGATCGCCCGGTTGAGGATCAGGCCGATCGCGTAGCGTCACTTTCGGCCACGTTACCGATCCTTCATTGGAACTTCGCGGCGTCCCGGTGCATTTTGCGCCAGGCGTTCAGGAGAAGATGATGATCGATCGGCGAACCCTGCTTCTGGCGTCCATGGCGGCTTTTCTGCCGACGGGCGCCTCTGCCGCCGCTGCAGCATCTCCGAAAACCTTCGACTACGGTCCGGCCAAGCTCGATATCTATGCGCCCGATGGCGCCAGCGGCCTGCCTGTCGTCTTCTTCGTCCATGGCGGGGCCTGGGAGTTCGGCAAGCGCAGCCAGGTGGGCGCCAAGCCGGCCTTCCTGCTTGCCAATGGCTTCTGCTTCGTCTCGATCGACTATCGCATGCTGCCTGAGGCCGATGTCGCTACACAGGCCGCCGACGTCGAAAACGCCTATGCCTATGTCAGGGCCAACATCGCCAAGCATGGTGGCGACCCCAAGCGCATTGTCGGCATGGGCCATTCGGCTGGCTGCCATCTGATCGCACTAACCGGCATGCGCGGCGGGCTGCCCGGCGTCGCCGGCCTGCTTCTCGACGATACCAGGGCCTATGATCTTGCGGCGCTCGAGAAGAATGGCGGCATGGTGCGGGCCTATGCGCGGGTCTTTTCCGATCCTTCGCAATGGGCGGCACTTTCGCCGGCCAGTTATGTCGATGGCCGCAAGCATCCGCCGACCTTCATCGCGTATTCGGGGGCGCCAGGCCGCGGCGAGGAGTCGAAAGCCTTCGCCGAGCGCCTGCGCGCCACGGGCACCGAGGTGACGCTGTTCGACGGCAGCGCCTATACGCACATGTCGATCAACCGCGATTTCGGCAGGGATGGCGACGCGCTGACCGCTGCCGCGGTGACGTTCCTGAAATCGACCGTCGGCTGATCGCGGCCGATTTCCGCCCGCCCCCTTCTGCAACTGGATCATGCCAAAAGCAGCGGCAGGATATTGCCGTGCGGACATCGCTAGGTGCAATTGGTTCTCATGACTTGGAGAAAAATTGCATGAATGGCGCCGATGTCCTGTGCGACGTGCTGCTGGCCAATGATGTGACGGTCTGCTTCGCCAATCCCGGCACCTCCGAAATGCACTTCGTCGCCGCACTCGACCGCAAGCCTGAGATGCGCTGCGTGCTCGGCCTGTTCGAGGGCGTGGTGACGGGCGCCGCCGACGGCTATGCGCGCATGACCGACCGCCCGGCCGCGACTTTGCTGCATACCGGCCCGGGCCTGGCCAATGGGCTGGCCAACATGCACAACGCCCGGCGTGCGTTCAGCCCGATGATCAACATCGTCGGCGACCACGCCTCCTATCATTTGCCGCTCGACGCACCGCTGACCAGCGACATCGAGGGTTTGGCGGCGCCGATGTCCAACTGGGTGCGGCGCATTGCCGGGCCAGAAGACGTCCAACCGGCAGCGGAGGCGGCTTTCCGCGCCTCGCTGACGCCGCCAGGTGTCACCACGCTGATCCTGCCGGCGGATGCGGCCTGGGGCGATGCTGCCCCGGCCTCGCCGGGCAAGGTCGTGCTTCCGCCGCCGCCGGCCGTCGATAGGGACGCCGTGCGCGAGGTCGCCTCGGCGATCCGTGCGGCTCAGGGGCGTGTCGGCATAATCGTTCGCGGCCGAGCGGCGCGCGCCGATGCGCTCGAGATCGCCGGCCAGATTTCGACGGCCTTCGATGTCCGCCTGTTCGGCGAGGTCCTGATCGCCCGGATGCAACGCGGGCGTGGGCGCGTCGCACCCACACGCATCCCCTATCCGATCGATGTGGCGACGGCGCTGCTGGCAGATATCGACGTACTGGTGCTGGTCGGCGGCAAGGAGCCGGTTGCCTTCTTCGCCTATCCGGGAAAACCGGGACGGCTTGTGCGCGACGACTGCCAGGTGCTGACGCTCGCTGCTCATGGCGATGATCTGCATGCGGCGCTGGAAGCGCTGCGCGACGAACTCGGCGTCAAACCATCGCTACAGGCTGACTTCGCAACCGCTTTTCCCGACGAGGCTGCGCCGAGCGGCGGGCTGACGGACGATGCCATCGCGCTGTCGGTGGCGCGCAAGTTGCCGGATAATGCGATCGTCTGCGACGAGGCGGTCACCTCGGCCAGGCGTTTCTTCGCCCTGTCGGCCTTTGCCGCGCCGCATGATTACATGATGGGCACCGGCGGATCGATCGGCGGCGGCATTCCGATGGCGACAGGAGCGGCGATCGCGTGTCCAGACCGCAAGGTGATCAATCTGGAGGCCGACGGCAGCGGCATGTACACGGTGCAGGGCCTGTGGACGCAAGCGCGGGAAAATCTCGACGTGGTGACCATCGTCTTTTCCAACCGCACCTACGCGATCCTGCATGGCGAGATGAAGAATGTCGGCGTCAACGCGATCGGCGAGAACGCCAGGCGCATGCTCGACCTCGACCATCCCGCGCTGGACTGGGTGTCGCTGGCCAAGGGCATGGGCGTGGAGGCAGCGCGCGCCGACACATGCGAACGCTTCGATGCGCTGCTGGACAGTGCCCTGTCGCGGCGCGGGCCGTTCCTGATCGAAGCAGTGATCTGACCGCGCCTCGGAGGGGCAGGGCGGACTGACCTTACCAGCGGGTCTTTTCGCCGGGCGCCGATGGTTCGATCGCCAGCGCGTGCACGCCGGCCTTCAGTTCGTCGGCAAGCAGTTCGTTGACGGCGCGGTGGCGGTCGATGCGGCTCATGCCGGCAAAGGCAGACGAGACGACGCGGACGCGAAAATGCGTTTCGCCGGTGCCGTCATAGCCGCCGTGATGGTCCGAGCCGTGGTGATGGTGGCCGGCGTGGAGATGGCTTTCGTTGATGATGACCAGCCGCTCCGGCGAAAATGCCTTGTTGAGCTTGTCTTCCATGGTCGCCTGTATGGACATTGCCGTCTCCGTTCACCACATATGGCTGGCGCACCAGCCCGGGGGCCGCTCTTGCGCAACTAAATCCGCCATTCGCCTGCTTTATGCCGCGATTCAGCGGTTAGGGCGATGATCGCGAAAATGTCAATTCTTGTTTCGCATCTGCGAACGCCCCATAAATGGGTGAGATGAAGCCGTATCCCAAATATTTCGAGAAGATTCGCATCCGCCCGGAGAAGGATGCGGAGCTGAAGTCGCACTCGCCGATCTGCCAGTGGGACGGCTGCAAGGAGCCGGGCACCCATCGCGCGCCGGTCGGGCGCATGAAGGAGGGCGAGTATTTCCGTTTCTGCTTCGACCATGTGCGCGAGTACAACAAGGGCTTCAACTACTTCTCCGGCGTGCCGGACACCGAGGTCGCGCGCTTCCAGAAGGAAGCCATGACCGGTCACCGGCCGACCTGGAAGATGGGCGTCAATGGCGCCTCGACGCGCTCGTCGCCCGACATGGCGCAAATGCGCTCCGGCCGCGCCGGCTATTACAACCGCATGCGCGACCCGTTCGACCTGTTCAAGGGGCCGAAGGATCCGCGCGAGGCGCGCGAGCGCAAGGCCAAGCCACTTGAGGCCAAGGCGCTGGAAACGCTTGGCCTTGATACAAAGGCGACTGGCAAGGATATCAAGGCGCGCTATAAGGAACTGGTGAAACGTCACCATCCGGATGCGAATGGTGGCGACAGAGGTTCGGAAGACCGGTTCCGCGATGTGCTGCAGGCCTATCGCGTGCTCAAACAGGCGGGCCTGTGCTGAGCGACCCTACGGTTTGTGTCGCTTTCCAACTTTCATAAGGTTGGAAAAGGCTCTAAGACCGCCCCCGAACAAAATCGATTGCCGGCGAAACGGGACGTTTCGCCCGTGGAGACGTTGAGAGATATGAACAAGGTCGATCGCGACATCGCCAACCTGCCCGACACGACGGTGTCGGTGAAGGACAAATTCGGCTTCGACTCCAAGATGGTGGTGCCGGCCTATTCGGTGACATCAGAACATGTGCCTGACGTCGATCCGGACTATCTGTTCGACAAGGCAACGACGCTGGCGATCCTGGCCGGCTTTGCCTACAATCGCCGCGTCATGGTGTCGGGCTATCACGGCACCGGCAAGTCGACCCATATCGAACAGGTCGCCGCCCGTCTCAATTGGCCCTGCGTGCGCGTCAACCTCGACAGCCATGTCAGCCGTATCGACCTCGTCGGCAAGGACGCGATCGTGGTCAAGGACGGCTTGCAGATCACCGAATTCCGCGACGGCATCCTGCCCTGGGCCTACCAGCACAATGTCGCGCTGTGCTTCGACGAATATGATGCCGGCCGCCCGGATGTGATGTTCGTCATCCAGCGCGTGCTGGAATCCTCGGGCCGGCTGACGCTGCTCGACCAGAGCCGGGTCATCCGTCCGCATCCGGCGTTCCGGCTGTTCTCGACCGCCAACACGGTCGGACTCGGCGACACGACCGGCCTTTATCACGGCACGCAGCAGATCAACCAGGCGCAGATGGACCGCTGGTCGATCGTCACCACGCTGAACTATCTGCCGCACGACAATGAAGTGAACATCGTGCTGGCCAAGGCCAAGCACTATCGCGACACCAAGGGCAAGGACATCGTCAACAAGATGGTGCGCGTCGCCGACATGACGCGCTCGGCCTTCATCAATGGCGACCTGTCGACGGTGATGAGCCCGCGTACGGTCATCACCTGGGCCGAGAACGCAGAGATCTTCGGCAATATCGGTATGGCGTTCCGGCTGACCTTCCTCAACAAGTGCGACGAGCTGGAGCGTTCGGTGGTGGCCGAATTCTACCAGCGCGCCTTCGGCGAGGATCTGCCCGAGAGCGCCGCCAACGTGGTGCTGGGGTAACATCACTCAATGGGAACAACCCGTCGGACGTTCCTGTGGAGTTTTTCAATCCTCTGCTTTGGTTTCGGACAGGCAGCCATGGCCAAGGACGAACCATTCAAACCCGGGCAGACTTGGACGTATCGCGGAGCGACGCCGATATCCTCGCGGGTGATCATAGGTGCGGTCGACAATCTGGAAGGTGAAGATCAACCGGTCGTGTCGATTTCAGTCACCGATGCGCCGATACCGAATGACGGAAAGCCGCTGCAAACTGTTCCCCACCTCCCTATAGCGGCCAACCAGCTTAGGGAGAGTGTGGTTGAGCTTGAGGGGACGGGAACAATTCCAGATGGCTTCGGCCATGGATATGGTCTGTGGAGACAGGCATATGACAGTGGGAAGGGCGGTTACTTTACAATCTCGGTGGAAGAGATTGTTGGCCTCCTCCGCTCTCAGCTTGGCCAACAGCCTGTGGCGAAATAGAGATAGATAATGGCGGGTCCGGGCGACAACACGCGCAACAAGTCGAAGACGGGGTCTGAAGCCGACAGCTTCAAGCGCGCCGTCACCGTCTGCATGCGCGCCATTGCCGGCGACAAGGACATGGAGGTCGGCTTCGCCAAGGACAGGCCGGCGCTTGCCGGCAGCCGCGCCCGACTGCCCGAACTGCCGAAGAAGGCCTCCAAGACCGATATTGCGATCACCCGCGGCCTCGGCGATTCCATGGCGCTCAAGCGCGCCTGCCATGATGCCCGCATCCACAGCAAGCTGGCGCCGGAAGGCAAGGCGGCGCGCGCCATCTATGACGCGGTCGAGCAGGCCCGCGTCGAGGCGATCGGCAGCCGCGCCATGCAAGGCGTCGCCGACAATATCGGCTCGATGCTGGAGGACAAATACGCCAAGGCCAATCTTGTCGACGTCAAGGACAAGGCCGACGCGCCGATCGAGGAAGCGCTGGCGCTCATGGTGCGCGAGAAGCTGACCGGCCGGGCGGTCCCGAAAAGCGGCGAGCGGCTGGTCGAGCTCTGGCGTCCCTGGGTCGAGGAAAAGGCCAAGGCCGACCTCGACGGCCTGTCCGCGAAGCTCGACGATCAGCAGGCCTTCGCCCGCGTCGTGCGCGAGATGCTCGCCTCCATGGAGATGGCCGAGGAACTCGGCGACGACCAGGAGACGGAAGATTCCGAGGACAATGACGACAACCAGCCGCAAGGCGATGAACAGAGCGAGGAGGGCGGGGAAGAGGATTCCGGCTCCGAGCAGTCGCAGTCCGAGGATGCCGAGGCTTCGGCCGATGACGAGCAGTCGTCCGAGACGGAGGCGTCCGACGCCACCGCCGACGATCTGTCCGACGACGACGATGCCGACGCCGAAACGCCCGGCGAGGCGCGCCGCAACGACAACCCCTTCACCAATCTTCCGAAGGAAATCGACTACAAGGTCTTCACATCAGCTTTCGACGAGACGGTCGGCGCCGAGGAACTCTGCGAAGAGGAAGAACTCGACCGGCTGCGTGCCTTCCTCGACAAGCAACTGGCCAATCTGTCCGGTGTCGTCGGGCGGCTGGCCAACCGGCTGCAGCGCCGGCTGATGGCGCAGCAGAACCGGTCCTGGGATTTCGACCTGGAAGAGGGCTACCTCGACCCGGCGCGGCTGGTGCGCGTCGTCATCGACCCGATGCAGCCGCTGTCCTTCAAGCAGGAACGCGACACCAAATTCCGCGACACGGTGGTGACGCTGGTGCTCGACAATTCGGGCTCGATGCGCGGCCGGCCGATCACGGTCGCCGCCACCTGTGCCGACATTCTGGCGCGCACGCTGGAACGCTGCGGCGTCTCGGTCGAGATCCTCGGCTTCACCACGCGGGCGTGGAAAGGCGGGCAAGCGCGCGAGAAGTGGCTGAAGGACGGCAAGCCGCCGAACCCCGGCCGCCTCAACGATCTGCGCCACATCATCTATAAGTCGGCCGACCATCCGTGGCGGCGGGCACGGCGCAATCTCGGCCTGATGATGCGTGAAGGCCTGCTCAAGGAAAACATCGACGGCGAGGCGCTGCTGTGGGCGCACAACCGGCTGATTGCCCGGCCCGAACAGCGCAAGATCCTGATGATGATCTCGGACGGCGCGCCGGTCGACGATTCGACGCTTTCGGTGAACCCCGGCAATTATCTCGAACGCCATTTGCGCGCCGTCATCGAGCTGATCGAGACGCGCTCGCCGGTGGAATTGCTGGCCATCGGCATCGGCCATGACGTCACGCGCTATTATCGCCGCGCCGTCACCATCGTCGATGCCGAGGAACTGGCCGGCGCCATGACCGAGCAACTGGCCTCGCTGTTTGCCGAGGAAAGCGCACGCGACACGCGGCGCGGCGGCATGCGGCGCGCCGGATGATCTTTTCACGCGGCGGGTTTCGGCAAACGCTCTTCGCCGCCATCGCCCTGTTCGCCGGCGTGGCGTCCGCGCCAGCCAGTTCGGCCGGGTCGGCTGCGGTTGAACCCGTCGAGGTTTCGTCCCGCCCGATCACCGAATTCCGCATTGGCCGGACCGACAAGCAGTTCGGTTCGCTCGAATTCGTCGGCGGGCTGGAAATGACCTCGAAATCGCGTGATTTCGGCGCGCTGTCGGCCTTCCGCTTTCTCAAAGCGGGCAGCGATTTCATCGGCGTGGCCGACACCGGCTACTGGTTCTTCGGCACAGTGGCCCGCGACACCGACAGGCGGCCCGTGGGCATCCAGAACTTCCGCATGCAGCAGATGGTCGACCAGGGCGGCCAGCCGATCGACGAGAAATGGGAGGTCGATGCCGAAGGCCTCGCGGTCAAGGATGGTATCGCCACTGTCGGCTTCGAGCGCAACCACCGCGTTTCCCAGTTCAGGATCGACCCGCAGAACATGAAGGCGCCGTACCGGCAGCTGGATTTCCTGGTACCGGCGCGCGAGCTGCGCCAGAACCGCGGCTTCGAGACCGTCACCCATGCCAATCCCAATGGCCAGCACGCGGGCGGTCTGGTCGTGGTGTCGGAGAAAAGCCTCGACAAGGCCGGCAACATCTATGCCGCCATCATCGAAGGGCCGCACAAGGGCGTCTTCACCGTCAAGCGCAACGGCGATTTCGACATCACCGATGGCGCCTTCCTGCCGGATGGCGACCTTTTGCTGCTGGAGCGCAGTTTCACCATGGCAGGCGGCCTGAAGATGCGGCTGCGGCGCATCCATGGCGAGAGTGTCGAGAAGGGCGCCGTCGCCGACGGGCCGGTGTTGCTGGACACCGACATGGGCTACCAAATCGACAATATGGAAGGTCTCGACGTCTGGATGCGCGATGACGGCGCGGTGATGGTGTCGCTGATCTCCGACGACAACCATTCGATCCTGCAGCGCAATCTCTACCTGGAATTCATCCTGCACCAGGATTGAGTGATAGCCCCAGGAGCCGGCCGGCGCGCTCGCGTCCTTCCTCTACCCCGTCGATCGGGAGAGAGGTGGCGAGCGAAGCTCGACGGAGTGGGGGGTCGACTGTTCATCAACTCCACTTGATTGCTCCACTTGATTGCCCGCTTGGTGGGGGTCGACCGCCCATCAGTCGATTTGCCCTCCTCAAAACACTTTAGTCCAGACTTGACAATTGCCGCCTCCGACGCAATACTCAAGTCCATGCTTAACTATTCCGAGATCGACAGCATCCTTCGCGCTCTTGTCGAGCCCACGCGTCGCCAGATCCTGGAACGGTTGAGCCGCGGACCGGCCACCGTCAGCCAGCTGGCGGAGCCTTTCGGCATGACCTTCGCCGCCGTCCTACAGCATCTGCAGGTGCTCGAGGCCTGCGGGCTGATCCGCAGCGAAAAGATCGGGCGGGTGCGCACCTGCCGGATCGAACCGGGCGGGCTCGCTCCGCTCGCCGACTGGATTGCGGAACGCCGCATTCCGGCGGAACGCCACCTCGACCGACTCGGCGAGATTCTTGCCGAGACGGACCAACCATCCCCGAAAGTTCAAGATCAGGAAAAGGACGAGCAGACATGAACCAGATCGCCCCCGTGAAGGACGAGCATTCCGTCATCCACTCCACATTCACCATCGAGCGCACGTACCCGCAATCGCCAGATCGCGTCTTCCATGCTTTCGCGGACAAGGCGACGGTGCGGCGTTGGCGGGTCGACGGCGACGGTTTTACCGTCGCCGAATTCAGCTTCGATTTCCGCGTCGGTGGTGGCGAGGTGTCGCGCTTCAGCTATGGCGGCGGCCCGGAGGTCAGGCTCGACGCCCAGTTCCAGGACATCGTTCCCGATCAGCGCATCGTGTTTTCCTATCGGATGGCAATCGGGCCGCAGCCGATGTCGGCATCGCTGACCACGGTGGAACTGACACCCTCGGGCGATGGCACAAGGCTAACCTATACCGAACAGGGCGCCTTCTTCGATGGTGTGGATTCCGCCAAGGGGCGGGAGGAGGGGACCCGCGGGCTGCTGGAGGCCCTGGCCGCGGAACTCCAGAAGTGGAAGTAAAAGCCGCCTGCGGCCGTTTCGCTGCCCCGGCTTCCGATCAAGGACGTGAGCCGTTGGTGGCGAGGCGGCCCGCTTTTCGGCCTCGCGCAGGATGCCGATGATCTCCGTCGTGAATGTCTCACTTCAGTGGAGCGGCCAATTCTGACAGGCCCACCAGTTCCGGCCCAATAAAGGACAGCAAGGCTTCGGCTCGCCGCGATCGACGGCTGGCGCGGCGATGGATGACATAGATTGGTATGTCCGTGGACTGCCAATCGGCAAAGAGCCGGACGACGGAGCCGGATTCGACATGCCGCTGCACGAAGAAATCGGGCAGGACGGCGATGCCCAGGCCCTGCGTGGCAGCTTCGAGCAAGGCAGGATAGGTGTTGGCGCTGAACCGGTCCGAGCGAACCGTGATTGTGGCGATTTCGGCCTCGCGCGACAAGGCAAGCTCGCTTTCCCCATCGCCGAAAGCCAGCATGGGCAAAGTCCTGGCCACGGTTGCCAGGTCCTTGCCGGCCAGGCTATCGGCGATGGCCCGGTTCGCGACGAGCACCCGCCGGAATTGGCCGACGCGGCGCGCGACCATGGCGTCGTCGACGATTGCCCCGACACGGAACGTAAGGTCGAGGTGGGGATCGAACAGATCCTGATAGGCATAGTCGAGGCGAAGAGCGAGACGGATACGGGGATGCAACTCCAGGAACGGTGCAAAACACGTCTGCAGAAGCCAGGCGCCGAGTTCGGGCGGCGCGCAAATGCACAAGGGGCCCGCGAGCCCGTCGGCCTGCGCCTCCAGGGCTTGCGCCAGGTCATCGACGTCGCCCAGCAGGGCCTGCCCGCGCTGGCATAACAGCTCGCCGGCAGGTGTGACGATAAGACGTCGCGTGGTGCGCTCAAGCAAGACGCATCCCAGCCGCAACTCCAGCCGCCGGATAGCCTTCGACACGGCGCTCTTAGTCGTACCCGCTTGCAAGGCAGCCCTGGTCAGCGAGCCCTGGCGCGCGACCTCGAGAAAGAGGGCTAGGTCGGCCAGCGATATCGTTTCCTTCTTGGCTACAGTGTTGTTCATGAGGCCTCACTTTATCGTTTTCTGGAAACAAAATATGGTGCGGGCCAACCTGTCAATCGGAGTGTCGTCATCATGCTGAATCGCCGTATCGTGCTCAAAACCGCCCTGGCGGCCTCAGGAGGCATCCTGATGTCGGAGACCGCGAGCGGTCTGTCGGCAACACCCGGTCAGCCCCTGGTCTATCGCGACGATGGAACCGATTTCTCTGGCCGAATAGTCATGCCCGACGGCGCGGTGCGCGGCAGCCTTGTCTATGTTCCCGACTGGTATGGCATCTATGACTATACGCTGGCCGAGGCGCGCCGGTTCGCAAGCCTGGGCTTCGCCGTGATGGTAGCGGATGTCTATGGTGCGGGCGTGCGCATCACTTCCGACGCCCAGGCGACACAAGCCAGCCAATTCCTGCGGGACAATCCGCGCACCGCGTCGCGCCGCTTGCAAGCCGGCGTCCGCGCGTTTCGCGACGTCGTTCCACAGGCGCCTTTCCTTGCCGCCGTCGGCTTCTCGCTCGGCGGTTTCTGCGTCCTGGAGATGCTCACGGACGCGCCGCTGGTTCGTGGAGCCGTCATCCTGTCCGGGGCGCTTGGCCAGCCGGCCGGCGACTATGCCGCGATCGAGACGCCCATCAGGTTTCATCATGGAACGCGCGACATGGTGGCCGATGTGGCGCGGGTTACGAAGGTTCTGGCCTGGCTTGAGGCCAAGGGTTGCGACTGCGCCTTGACCCTCTATGCCGGCGCCAGGCATGCCTTCACCAATCCCAACCTTCCCTCCGGCGGCGACGGCTGGCTGGGCTATGACGCCCGCTATGCCGGGGAAGCCGACGCAGCGACAGAGTCGTTTCTGCTGTCCTTGAAGGGCTAATATCGAGGCTCTAAAACCTGCCCGCGGCGGTGGCGATCCAGATGACATGACGCGCGCCGCGCTTGCCGTTGGCGCGCGTGTTGACCTCCTCGACGGCAAAGCCTGCCTGCTTCAGCCGCCGCGTGAAGCCGCTGTCCGGTCCTTGCGACCACACCGCCAGCACGCCACCCGGCTTGAGGGCGGTGCGTGCGGCGCCGAGGCCTGCGAGGCTGTAGAGGGCGTCATTGCCCTTGTGGACGATGCCTTCGGGGCCGTTGTCGACGTCGAGCAGGATGGCGTCCCAGGCCGCAGACCCGGATCGGATCAATTGCCCGACATCGGTCTCCTGGATGGCGACGCGGGGGTCGTCGAGACAGCCGCCGAACACCTCCGCCATCGGGCCGCGTGCCCAGACGACGACCGCCGGCACCAGTTCCGCGACGACGATGCCGGCATCCTTGCCGAGTTCGGCCAGGGCGGCGCGCAATGTAAAACCCATGCCGAGGCCGCCGATCAGAATCCTCGGCTGGCGATGGCCCGCAATCCTTTGGCAGGACAGTTTGGCCAGCGCTTGCTCGGAGCCGCTGAGGCGGCTGTTCATCAGCTCGTTGGTGCCGAGCATGATCGAGAACTCGCTGCCGCGCCGCTTGAGGCGAAGTTCCTGGGCTCCATCCCCGGTCTTTGCCGAATCGAGATGGACCCAGGGGATCATGGTTTTAGACGGCCAGCGCCGGCTGGCTCCAGCGGGCGGCGAGCAGCCGGTAGGGGATGAGCGCGACCACCGCGATGATCAGCTTCACCGAGAGATCGCCCAGCGCCCAGGAAACCCAGCGCATGGCCTCGATGTGGAAGACACCCATCAGCGGTGCCGTTTCGAGCGCAAAGCTGTCATTTGGGCCGGCGAAGGCGAAAGCGGCGGAGAAGGCGACGGTGAAGAACACCATGGTGTCGAAGATCGATCCGACCAGCGTGCCGAGGATCGGCGCCCGCCACCAGCTCTGCCGGCGCAGCCGGTTGAACACGGTGACGTCGAGCAGTTGGGCGGACAGGAACGCCGCGCCTGAAGCGGCAGCTATGCGCACCAGCCGGTCGGCCGCGGTCTCGAATTCGATCAGGCCATGGCGGAACAGGAAGGGCGGGACGAGGATCGAGCAGACCACCGCCGTCATGAAGCCGACAAAGACGATCCGGCGCGCCACGGCAGGGCCATAGCGGCGGTTGGCAAGGTCGGTGACCAGGAAGGAGAAGGGATAGGTGAAAGCGCCCCAGGTGAGCAGGTCGGCCAGCGACAGACCGCCGATCTGGCCCTGCATCGGGAACTGCACGAGGATGTTCGATGCCACGACGACAAGCGCCATGGCGGCCACGAAGGGCAGATATCGCGAGAAGGAAGTCATTTTTTTATCCTGGGTAATGGAACCAGCGGAGCATCATGCCTATCGGGCCGGTGCTCGCTTCGTAGTCGAGCACCGGATTGTCGAACCCTTGCGGATCCATCCGATGCTCCAGACCAACAAGAGGTTGGCCCGGGCGGTCCCCCGCCTTTGTCCGATGTCAGGCAGCGACCTGTTCGGCCAGCTTCTTGGCGATCTGCTTCTTCAGCAGGCGCGCGCGCTGCGACAGTTCCTTGACGTCGGCCTTGGCCAGGAAAGCGTCGAGGCCGCCGCGATGTTCCACCGAACGCAGCGCGTTGGCCGAAATGCGCAGGCGCACATTCTGGTTCAGCGCTTCCGAAATCAGCGTCACATTGACGAGATTCGGCAGGAAGCGACGCTTGGTCTTGTTGTTGGCGTGGCTCACATTGTTGCCGGTCTGGACTGCCTTGGCAGTGAGTTCGCAGGTGCGGGACATAGTTCTAACCTTCAATTCTCTCGGGACCTGCCAAACATTCAAGCCCACGCCGGGTGGCGCGCGGTTCTGGTCAGGCGGCCTTATGGAAAAAGTTGGCGTTCCATAGTTGCATTTCAGCGGTGCGTCAAGCTCCGGCTTCGCCACGGAAGCGCCCGGCATTTCATATTAAGGCCGGATTTCATCCTATAAGCAGTCTCATAGGGACACGCCAGACCGGAGTCGCCCACCTCCGGCCGAAAATCAAGGATCCGATCCCGCATGCCTCGTTTGCCTCACGCACTTGTTGCCGTGCTTGCTGTCGCCTTGCCGTCCGCCGCGTCGGCTGCCTCGCCGCAGTCCTTCAAAGGCGAATACACGGTGTCATTCCTTGGTCTCTCGATCGCAAGATCGACCTTCTCCAGCCATTACGAGAACGGCGCCTATGCGATCGATGGTACTGTCAGCGCCGCCGGACTGGCCAAATTGTTCGACGACACGCGGGGCACGATCTCGTCCAAGGGCACGATTTCCGGCAAGAAAATGGTGCCCCAGGCGTTCCGCGCCGATTACACCTCCGGCAAGAAGGTGTCCGCGATCGATATTCGCTTTGCCAATGGCGCCGTCACCTCGACACAGGTCATCCCGGCGCCGGGCAAGCGCGACCCCAACGACTGGGTGCCGATCGGTGCCGGCGACCTGGCATCGGTGCTCGATCCGATGGCCGCGACCGTCATCCATGCCGACAGCCTCGACCAGGTCTGCGGCCGTACGGTGAAATTCTATGATGGCGAGATGCGCGCCGACCTGACGCTGACCTATGCTTCGAAAGGCACGATCACGGTGCCGGGGTACAAGGGCGATACCATCACCTGCCGGATGGGGTTCGAGCCGGTGGCGGGCTACCGCAAGGGCCGCAAGGCGCTCAACTATCTCAAGAACAAAAGCCGGATGATGGTGACGTTTGCGCCGCTCGGCCAAACCGGCGTATATGCGCCGATCCACGCCACGGTAGGGACCCAGATCGGTCCGCTGACCATAAGCGCGAGACGGTTCGAAGCGGTACAATAGGGCCGCCCTGGAAACAGAACAGGGCGCGCCACGGGAGGGGACATGGCGCGCGCAACACTGATCGGTTTTTCAGCGGTCGCCATGTGGGCGCTCCTGGCGCTGCTCACCGATGCGTCCGGCAAAGTGCCGCCGTTCCTTTTGTCGGCGATCACCTTCTCGATCGGCACCGGTGTCGGGCTTGTCGCGCGGCTGTTCATGCCGGCCGCCGACAAGAGCCAGAAGATACCGCCGCAGGTCTGGCTGATCGGTATCGCCGGCCTGTTCGGCTACCACTTTTTCTATTTCACCGCGCTGCGCAACGCGCCGGCGGTCGAGGCCAGCCTGATCGCCTATCTTTGGCCGCTGCTGATCGTGCTCGGCTCGGCGCTGATGCCGGGCGAAAAGCTGGCGTGGAACCATGTCGTCGGCGCCTTGCTCGGTCTGGCCGGCACCGTGCTGATCGTCACCAAGGGCGGTGGGCTGGCCTTCGATGCGCGCTACGCCTTCGGCTATGCCATGGCTGCCGTCTGCGCCCTGCTCTGGTCGTCCTATTCGCTGCTGTCGCGTCGCTTTCCCTCGGTGCCGACCAGCATCGTCACCTGGTTCTGCGCGGCGACCGCCGTGCTGTCGCTCGTCTGCCATCTGGCGCTGGAACAGACAGTGTTGCCAAATGGCGCCGGCCAGTGGCTGGCCGTACTCGGGCTTGGTTTGATGCCGGTGGGTGCGGCCTTCTATGCCTGGGACATCGGCGTCAAGCGCGGCAACATCCAGGTGCTGGGCGCGGCAAGCTACGCGGCGCCGCTGCTCTCGACGCTGGTGCTGATTGGGGCCGGTGTCGCTGAGCCGTCGCTGCGCATCCTCGCCGCCTGCGTGCTCATCACCGGTGGAGCGGCCCTGGCGGCGAAGTCGCTTTTCCTGCGCAAGCCGGCCGAAGCTGAGAGCGGAGCCAAGGCATCCGAAAGCGGAGCCGGGGCATGATGATGCCGTTTGCCGGCGGCATCGACGCCAATGCCAATGCGACGCTGATCTTCTCGCTGGTGGCGGCGGTGATCTACGCCTTCACGCTGGGCATGCCGCCGAGCCTTGCCCGCTCCGCGGCAAAGACGCTTGCGGTCGCGATGCTCGCCGTGCTTTCGGCGCTGCAGGGCGGCCCGCTGTTGCTGGTCGCGGCCCTGGCGCTCAGCGCGGTGGGCGATGCCTTCCTGTCGCGCGACGGCGAAAAGGCGTTTCTCGGTGGGCTCGCCAGCTTCCTTGTCGCCCACATCGTCTACATCGCGCTGTTCCTGCGCAGTGGCGGCGGGTTGGGACTGCTTGGCGCCGAATCCTGGCGCGGGGCGATCGCGCTGGCACTGGCGGTGTTCGTCATCGTCATGCTGGCGGCGCTCTGGCGCCGCGTCGGCCCCGGCCTGCGTGTGCCGATCGCCTGTTATGTCGTGGCGATCTTGGCGATGGGCATGGCTGCGCTGACCACCAGCAGCGCCTGGGTCATCGGCGGCGCGGTGCTGTTCATGGCATCGGACGGGCTGCTGGCCACCGAGAAATTTCTGGTGGCGGCCATCTCGCCGCATCGCGCCTGGATGCGTTTCGCCGTCTGGGTGCTGTACTACGCCGCCCAGCTCGCGATCACACTGGGTTTCCTGCTGGGTTAGGCTGCCAGCCCGGCTCGGCCAGTTCGAAGGCGGCAAAATCAAAGCCTGGCGCGACGGTACAGCCGACCAGCGTCCATTCGCCCAGGCTGCGCGCCGATTGCCACCAGCCCGCCGGCACGACAATCTGCGGCCGTTCGCCGGCCGCGAGCCCGATGCCGAGCACCTGCTCGATCACCTGGCTACCCGTTGCACCGCCTTCTTCCCACATCGACAATGCCAGCGGCGCGCCGGCATGGAAATGCCAGACCTCGGCTGCGTCCTTGACCCGATGCCAGGCCGAAAGCTGGTGCTGTTCCAGCAGGAAATAGATGGCGGTCGAATGGCCACGCGCTCCGCCGGCCCCGTCGCGAAAGGTCTCCGCGTACCAGCCGCCTTCCGGATGCGGCTTCAGTCCGAGTGTCGCGATGATTTCTGCTGAACTGGTCATCGGTCGAAGGTGCTCAGAAATTGTCCTTGCGCTTGCGAATTTCGGCGAACACCTCGGCATCCCCGGCCTTTTCCATGCCAAGATGCTTGCGGATCGCCGGATCGTGCCAGCGCAGGAAGGGATTGGTCGACAGTTCCTCGCCGATCGTCGTCGGCAGTGTCGGCTTGTTGTCGACCCGCAGCGCCTCGATCCTGGTGGCGCGCTCCTTCAATGCCGAATTGGTCGGGTCGACGGTCAGCGCGAAACGGGCGTTGGCAAGCGTGTATTCATGGCCGCAATAGATTGTCGTCGCGGCGGGAAGGGCTGCGAGTTTCCGCAGCGATTCATACATCACCGGCGGCTTGCATTCGAACAGCCGCCCACAGCCCAGCGCGAACAGCGTGTCGGCGGTGAAGGCCACCTTCGATGCCGGCAGATGATAGGAGACATGACCGGCGGTATGGCCGGGGGTGGCGATCACCTCGATGCGCTCATCGCCGAGATGAAGGACGGAGCCCTCCTCGACGGTTTCGTCGATGCCGGGGATCTTGGCCTTTTCCGCCTCCGGGCCGACGATGCGCAGCTTGAAGCGCTCCTTCAGCGCCAGATTGGCCTCGACGTGGTCCATATGATGATGCGTGGTCAGGATCATCGTCGGCGTCCAGCCGGTGCGCTTGATCGCGGCCAGGATGGGCGCTTCCTCGGGTGCGTCGATGATCGCGGTCTGCCCGCTCTTGGGGTCATGCACCAGCACGCCGAAATTGTCGCTCCGGCACATGAATTGTTCGATTTCGACCGCCATCGCGTCTCTCCTTTTGTCGCCGCAGACATAGGGCGCCGGAGGGCGGATGTCATCTACGGGGTGACCGAATGTCATTCCCGGGGAGGACAAATGTCATCGCAATGTGCCAGCCGCCTCAGGGCCCTTTGTTGAAACCGGCCGATATCACGGCTACATCCCTGACATGCATTCCGACATCGTCGACCTTCGCTCCTTCTATTCGACAACGCTTGGCCGGTTCGCCGAGCGTTCGATCACCATGGCGCTGTCGTCGATATGGGCGGCTGTCCCCAATGAACGGCTGGTCGGGCTTGGCTATACCTTGCCCTGGCTGGAGCGTTTCGGCTCCGATGCCGAGCGGGTCTTTGCCTTCATGCCGGCAACGCAGGGCGCGGTGGTCTGGCCGGCAACCGGGCCGACGGCGACAGCTTTGGTCTTCGACGAGGAACTGCCGCTTGTCGATTCCTGCATCGACCGCATGCTGCTCGTCCACTCGCTCGAACATGTCGAAAACCCACGCGAGACGCTCAACGAGATCTGGCGGGTGTTGTCGCCCGCCGGGCGCGTTGTCATCGTCGTGCCCAACCGGCGCGGTGTCTGGGCGCGGTTCGAGCATACACCGTTCGGCAATGGCCGGCCGTTCTCGCGTGGCCAGCTGACGGAACTGCTGCGCGAGGCGAATTTCACGCCTGCCGCCTGGTCGGATGCGCTGTTCTTCCCGCCATCGCGGCGGCGCTTCATGATGCGTTTCCACAATGTGCTGGAGCGCGCCGGCCGGCGGCTGTGGCCGATCTTTTCCGGCGTCATCGTCGTCGAGGCGCAGAAGCGGCTCTATCAGGGCGTGCCGGTCGCCCAGCGTGCCTCCCGCCGCGTCTTCGTGCCGGTGCTGTCGCCACACGGCGCGACGCGGCTCGGCCGCCGGGCCGAGGCCGGAGGCCCATTGGCGCCGGCTCGTCAGGTGAAACCTTCGTGATCGTGCTAGAAACGCGCGCGGCGCGTCCCTCCTCGACCTATCTGTCGTGGTGAACTCGCAACCTGCCTGATATGCGGATGCCGTCATCATCCGGTCTCAGCATCGCACCTGAACGCAAGGACCCTGACATGGCTGATCAACTTGACAATCAGGCCACCATTCAGCCGGTCGCCGTCGAGGCCAGCAGCCTGCGTGATCAGGTTGCGACGATCAGGCGGGCGCTGGTGGTGTCGCCGGTTCGCAAATGGCTGCTGTGGACGTCGGTCGGCATCATGGCCGTCATCATCGCGACGTCGATCGGCCAGGTCCTGCTCAACCGCTGGAACCAGCCCTTCTACGATGCGTTGGCGCGCCGCGACATGGCGGCCTTCGTGCACCAGCTCCTCGTCTTCGCGATTATCGCCGGCGGGCTGCTGGTGCTCAACATCGGTCAGACCTGGCTCAACCAGATGATCCGGCTGAAGTTGCGCGAGGCGCTGACGCTCGACCTGATCGACCAGTGGATGCGGCCGGCACGCGCCTTCCGGCTGGCCAATGCCGGCGCCATCGGCGTCAACCCCGACCAGCGCATGCAGCAGGATGCGGCGCATCTCTCCGACCTGTCGACGGACCTTGGTGTCGGATTGCTGCAGTCGCTGATCCTGCTCGTGTCCTTCGTCGGCGTGCTGTGGGAACTGTCTTCAGGCTTCGTCTTCCACATCAACGGCTGGTCGCTGGCCATACCGGGCTACATGGTCTGGGCGGCGTTCCTCTATGCCGGGACCGCCTCCTGGCTGAGCTGGCTGGTCGGGCGGCCGCTCATCAAGCTGAACAGCGACCGCTACACACGGGAGGCGGAGCTGCGCTCCTCGATGGTGCGCGTCAACGAGAATGTCGATGCCATCGCGCTGTACCATGGTGAGGCCGACGCCAAGCAGCGGCTCGAACTCGACCTCGGCACGGTGCTGGGCGCCATGCGGCGCATCTATACCGCGCAGATCAACCTGTCGTGGGTGAC
The DNA here is from genome assembly GCF_000009625.1 of Mesorhizobium japonicum MAFF 303099. Taxonomy (NCBI): domain Bacteria; kingdom Pseudomonadati; phylum Pseudomonadota; class Alphaproteobacteria; order Hyphomicrobiales; family Phyllobacteriaceae; genus Mesorhizobium; species Mesorhizobium japonicum. The sequence continues at coordinate 2,858,463 of NC_002678.2, read as the reverse complement.
CGATACCTATGGCTGGATCACTGTCGTGGCGCCGATCCTGGTTGCCTCGCCCGTCTATTTCTCGGGCGATATCAGCTTTGGCGGGCTGATGATGGCGGTCGGCGCCTTCAACCAGGTCCATTCGTCGTTGCGCTGGTTCATCAACAACATCGGCAGCATCGCCGACTGGCGCGCCACGCTGATGCGCGTCGCCGACTTCCGCATCGCGCTCGACGAAACCGATGTGCTGCACGACACCGAAAGGCGTATCACCTTCGATCAAAATGCCAATGGCAGCCTGACGTTCGAGAAGCTTCAGGTCGCCTCGCCGGAGGGCTGCACAAAACTCTCGGACCAGCATGTCGAAATCCGCGCCGGCGATCGCGTGATGATCACCGGCGAACCCGGTGCCGGCAAGACGCTGTTCTTCCGCGCCATTGCCGGGCTTTGGCCCTGGGGCAGCGGAAAGATCGGCCTGCCGGCCGGAGAAACCCTCATCTTCGTGCCACGCGTGCCGTATTTGCCGGCCGGCACGTTGCGCGAGGTGCTCAATCACGCCAACGGGCATGCGCCCGCGAGTGACGCCGAGATTGTGGCGGTGCTGGCCGAAATTGGCCTTCAACGGCTGTCGTTCTCGCTCGACCGCGTGGGGCGCTGGGACCATGAACTGGGCGATGACGAACAGCGCTTGCTGGGCGTGGCCAGGCTCGCCTTGCGGCAGCCGAAATGGGTGATCATCGACGAAGCCATGGATGCGTTCGACGGTCCCTCGCTGCGGCGGGTGCTGGCGATGCTGGAAAAGCATCTGAAGGGCGCCACGATCATCAACATCGGGCGCGGCCAGCACAATAACCAGTTCTTTCCGCGCGGCCTGACGATCGTCAAGGATACCGGTGCCCAGCCGCTGAAACCAGCCCGCGTCAGAGCCGGCGCCATCGATCCGCCGCCGGTCGCCGTCCGCCGCAAGAAATAGGACTGCTTTTCCACATAGCCCAGCAAGCTTTATTTCGCCGCGATCGCGAAGGAAGATTTCCGCGAGAAACAAAATTTGGCGGTGGCGATGCTTGATGCTCTGCGCCTGCTTGCCTGTCTTGCCTGTGTCCAGCCAACGCCCGTTGCCTCGCCATCGGGTGCGCCAGCTGTCGACGTCGAGTTGGTGTTGGCGGTCGATATATCCCTGTCGATGGACGAGAAGGAATTCGCCCTGCAACGCGCCGGCTATGTCGAAGCTCTGCGCCATCCCGACTTCATCCAGGCCGTCCGGTCCGGCAATGCGGGCCGCATCGCGATTGCCTATTTCGAATGGGCCGGCACGGTGCGCGACGACGCGGTCATCGATTGGCAGATCATCGACAGCGCGCAAAGCGCCAACAGCTTTGCCGACAAGGTGGCGGCGCGCCCGTTCCGGAGTTTTCGCGGTACCTCGATTTCCACGGCAATTGCCTTCGGCACAGGGCTGTTCGGCAGGACGAATTTCGCTGGTGAGCGCAGCGTCATCGATATATCGGGCGATGGCCCCAACAATATCGGGCCGCCGGTCACCGCGATGCGCGATGCGGCAACCGCAAAAGGCATCGTCATCAACGGCCTGCCGATCCTGATCAACCCATCGCCCACCTTCAAGCATCTTGACCAGTACTACGCGCAGTGCGTGATCGGCGGACCCGGTTCCTTCGTGTTGCCGATCCATACGGCCGCCGAATTTTCCACCGCCATCCGGCGCAAGCTGATCCTCGAGGTGAGCGGCATTCAGGGCAAGGCCAGCATCATCCCGGTCGACGCGGACGCACCGATCGACTGCCTGCAAGGCGAACGCGACAGGCGGTTCCTGTCAGATCCGTACTTTCCGGAACTCGACCGGTGAACTTGCGCAAGAGCGCTTGCGGCCGGCCGTCGAAGGCGCCGATTCCATTACCTCGGGCGTAATCGCTTTGCGTCAGGTGTTCCGGCAGATTGCCCTTGCGAGGCCGGTTGGTAGGTCTCGATGCAAAGGGAGTTACGTCATGACCGCTTACGCAATCGCCCATATGCGCCAAGTCACGATGGGTCCGCAGATCGTCGAGTACCTGCACAAGATCGATGCCACGCTGGAGCCTTTCGGCGGCCGTTTCCTGGTCCATGGCGGCGATGTTGAGGTGATCGAGAACGACTGGCCGGGCAACCTCATCGTCATCGAATTTCCCGACCGGCGGCATGTGCGCGAGTGGTATGATTCGCCCGCCTATCAGGCGATCCTTTCACTGCGCACCGATAATTCGGACTCTGACGTAATCATCGTTGACGGCGTCGAGCATCCGCACAAGGCTACCGATGTGCTTGGCTGATGGAGCTGCCCATGCGGACGATTCGTGGCGATCTGTTGCAACTTGCGCTCGACGGAGAGTTCGACGCGATCGTGCATGGCTGCAATTGCCAATGCCAGATGGGCAAGGGCATTGCCCTTTCCATCAAGCAGCGGTTTCCAGAGGCCTACGCTGCGGATATCGCGACCGTGAAAGGCGACCGCTCCAAGCTGGGTACTATCTCGGTTGCCGAGATCCGGCGCGAAGATCGAAATTTCCACGTCATCAATGGCTACACCCAGTTCCATTGGCAGGGCCAGGGCATGAAGGCTGACTATGGCGCCATCCGCAGTGTCATGAAGGCGGTCAAGGCTGGATTCGCCGGCCGGAGTATCGGCTATCCCAGGATTGGCGCGGGTTTGGCGGGAGGCGATTGGGCAACGATTGCTTCGATCATCGATGAGGAGCTTGCGGAAGAGAACCACAGGCTGGTCGAATACACGCCGTAACGTCAGTTCCGTTTCAGCAGGAACACCGCCTGCTGGCCAAAGAAGTTCCAGAACCACCAGGGCATGGACAGGCCGATCTTCTGGCCGGCGGCGTCGAGCGCGGTCGCCTTTTCCACCGTCGCGCCGAGTTCTTCGCACAAATTGACGAAATCGCGGATGGTGCAGAAGTGGATGTTGGGGGTGTCGTACCAGGAATAGGGCAGGTCCTGGGTCACCGGCATGCGGCCCTTGACGAACAGCGACAGACGCACCCGCCAATGGCCGAAATTGGGGAAGGAGACGATCGCCCGGTTGCCGATGCGGAGCAGTTCGTCGAGCACCAGCTTCGGGTTGCGGGTGGCCTGCAAGGTCTGCGACAGGACGACGAAGTCAAAGCCCTTGTCGGGATAGAATTCGAGATCCTTGTCGGCATCGCCCTGGATGACGGAGAGGCCGCGTGCCACGCATTCGTTGACGCCGCGCTGCGACAGCTCAAGCCCGCGGCCGTCGACCTGCTTGGTGTCCTGCAGCAATTCAAGCAGCGATCCGTCGCCCGAACCGACGTCGAGCACGCGGGACTGCGGTGGGATGAGGTTGGCGACGACCTCGAGGTCGACGCGCTGGCTGCCGTTGACGCTCATGATGTCGTGTCCTTCGCGGCGCATGATCCCGATCCCGAAAGTCTGCAACTTTCCGGGGTCATGCGCTTAGCCCTCTCGCCCGCGCCGCGGAGCCGATGAAGCCGTTGATGGCGGCGAACAGTTCCGGCTCGTCGAGCAGGAAGGCATCGTGGCCGCGGTCGGTCTCGATTTCGACGAAGGACACGGACGCGCCGGCGGCGTTGAGCGCGTGCACGATCGAGCGGCTCTCTTCGGTCGGAAACAACCAATCCGAGGTGAAGGACACCAGGCAGAAGCGGGTTTTGGTGCCGGCAAAGGCATCCGCCAGCCGCCCGCCATGATCGGCGGCGAGGTCGAAATAGTCCATCGACCGCGTCATGTAGAGATAGGAATTGGCGTCGAAGCGGTCGACGAAGGTCATGCCTTGGTGGCGCAGATAGCTTTCGATCTGGAAGTCGGCGTCGAAGCCGAAGGTCAGCGCCTCGCGATCCTGCAGATTGCGGCCGAATTTCCGGTGCAGGGCGGCTTCCGACAGATAGGTTATGTGGGCGGCCATGCGCGCTACCGCCAGGCCCTTTTCCGGGCGTTTGCCGTTTTCGAAATATTTGCCGCCGTGCCAGTCCGGATCGGCCATGACAGCCTGCCGGCCGACCTCGTGGAAGGCGATGTTCTGCGAGGAATGGCGCGCGCCGGTGGCGATCGGCAGTGCCGAAAAGACGCGCTCGGGGTAGCTCGACGCCCATTCCAGCACCTGCATTCCGCCCATCGAGCCGCCGAGCACGCAGAACAGTTTCTCGATGCCGAAATGATCGATCAGCATCTGCTGCGCGCGCACCATATCGCGGATGGTGATGACCGGCAGGTCGAGCCCGTAGGGCTTGCCGGTGGCGGGGTTGGTCGAGGCCGGGCCGGTGGAGCCCAGACAACCGCCGATGACGTTGGAGCAGATGACGAAGAAACGGTTGGTGTCGATGATCCTGCCGGGGCCGATCAGCACTTCCCACCATCCCGGCTTGCCGGTCACCGGATTGGTGTTGGCGACATGCTGGTCGCCGGTCAGCGCATGGCAGACGAGGATGGCATTGGAGCGGGCATCGTTCAGCGTGCCGTAGGTCTGATAGGCGATCTGGAACGGCGACAAAAGCGTGCCGGCGTCGAGCTTGAGCGGCTTGTCCGCCCCGAAGCGCAACACCGGGCTCGACGGCTGGTCGGCCTCGTTGTTGGTCTTTCCTGCGCGCAGAGCGGCCATTCTTGTCTCACCTGCTGCATCATATCAGGCGAAAAATCGCCGTCGATGCGTCCGTCCGGCCGGCCGCGGACAATAAAAAACCGGCATTGCCTTCGCAAAGCCGGTTACGTCACGCAAACGGCCCTTTAGCGAATTGTTTAACGTGGCTGCAAGCCGACCGGCCAAATCACCACGGAACTGTTGCTGCCCTTCTAGAACTCGCCCGCCCTGCCGTCAATGCCGACGTCTGGGCCGGCTGCTGGCACCACTGCCACCTCTCGACATTATCGGCCACGGCTTGTATTTCCGCTGCGGCCTCCGGATCGAGGCATTTTCGACGGATTTTGAGAAAAATGAACCAGACACCGGATCAGGCACGTCCAACCCCGCGCGCGGGCATCATGGACATCGACGCCTATGTGCCGGGCAAGAGCGCCGCACCCGCCGGTGTCGCCAAGGTCTACAAACTGTCGTCCAACGAGAATCCGCTTGGCCCTTCACCGAAGGCGATCGAGGCCGCGCGTGAAGTCGCCGCCAGGCTCGACATCTATCCCGACGGCACCGCCAGACGGCTGCGCGAGGCGATCGCGGAAGTGCATGGCCTCACCGCGCAGAACATCATCTGCTCCAACGGCTCCGACGAGATCCTCGGGCTGCTGGCGCAGACCTATCTGGCACCCGGCGACGAGGCGATTTTCACCGAACACGCCTTCATGGTCTACAAAATCTACATCCAGTCGGCCGGGGCTGCGCCGATCGCCGTCAAGGAGACCGACGAGCGCGCCGACATCGATGCGATGCTGGCGGCCGTCACGCCGCGCACGAAAATCGTGTTCCTCGCCAATCCCAACAATCCGACCGGCACCTATGTGCCGTTCCAGGAGGTGCGCCGCCTGCATGCCGGCCTGCCCAGGCATGTGCTGCTGGTGCTCGACGCGGCCTATGCCGAATATGTCCGCCGCAATGACTATGAAGCCGGCATCGAACTGGTCCGCAGTGCAGAGAATGTGGTCATGACCCGCACCTTCTCCAAGATCGGCCTTGGTGGCGCGCGGATCGGCTGGATGTATGCGCCCATGCACATCGTCGACGCCATCAACCGCGTGCGCGGTCCCTTCAACGTCAACGCGACGGCGATCGAGGCCGGCATCGCGGCAATCCGCGACCGCGCCCATGTCGAGCGCAGCGTGACGCACAACGAGACCTGGCTGACCTGGCTGAGCCAAGAGATGACCGGGCTCGGGTTGCGGGTGACGCCCAGCGTCGGCAATTTCCTGCTCATTCACTTTCCCGATGATCAGAAGCATTCGGCGGCTGCGGCGGACGACTATCTGACCGCGCGCGGCTATATATTGCGGCGCGTTTCCGGCTACGGCTTTCCCAACGCGCTGCGCATGACCGTCGGCACGGAAGAGGCCAATCGCGGCGTCGTCGCCGCGCTCACGACATTCCTGAAAAGCTAGAGCGCCCGAAAAGCAGGAACACCATGACATCACCGATGTTTGAAAAGATCGCGCTGGTCGGCATCGGCCTGATCGGCTCGTCGCTGGCCCGCGTCATCCGACGCGAGGGGCTTGCTGGCCACGTTGCCATCTCGACCCGCAGCGCCACGACGCTGAAGCGGGCGGAGGAGCTTGGGCTGGGCGATTCCTACACGACCGATGCGAAGGAAGCGGTCCGCGATGCCGATCTGGTCATCGTCTCCGTGCCGGTCGGCTCGTCCGGTGCGGTGGCCGAGGAGATCGCACCGGCGCTGAAGAAAGGTGCGATCCTCACCGATGTCGGCTCGACCAAGGCCTCCGTCATCGCGCAGATGCAGCCGCACGTGCCTGATGGCGTTCATTTCATTCCCGGCCATCCGCTGGCGGGCACGGAAAAATCCGGACCGGATGCCGGTTTCGCCGATCTGTTCGACAATCGCTGGTGTATCTTCACGCCGTTACCGGGCACCGATCCGGAGGCACTTGAGAGGCTGTCGGAATTCTGGCGCCGTTGCGGCGCCAACATCGACACGATGGATCCGCAGCATCACGACATGACGCTCGCCATCGTCTCGCATCTGCCGCACATCATCGCCTACAACATCGTCGGCACCGCCGACGATCTGGAATCGGTGACCAAGACGGAAGTCATCAAATATTCCGCCTCCGGCTTTCGCGACTTCACGCGTCTGGCCGCCTCCGATCCGACCATGTGGCGGGATGTCTGCCTGCACAACAAGGACGCCATTCTCGAAATGCTGGCGCGGTTCTCGGAAGATCTGGCGTTCCTGCAGCGAGCGATCCGCTGGGGCGACGGCGACAAATTGTTCGACCTGTTCACCCGCACCCGCGCCGTGCGCCGCTCGATCATCGAGGCCGGCCAGGATATCGACGTGCCCGATTTCGGCCGCCAGGCGGTCGAACACCCGTCGAAGAACTAGGCTGTTTCGGGCCAGGTCGCCGTGACCATCGCCAGCGTCTCGGCCCGGTCCGGCGCGCCGAGCCTGCCGCCGAAGCGCAGGCATTTGAGCGCGGCGGCGGCACTTGCAAAGCGCAAGGCCTGCTCGACCGGCATGGCCTCCGCCAGTCCGACGGCAAAGGCGCCGTGAAAGACGTCGCCGGCGGCGAGCGTGTCGACCGCTTTGATCCTCGGCGCCGCGACATGACGGGATGATCCCGCTTTGCGATCGAACCACCAGATGCCTGCTGCGCCGCCGGTGACCGCGACGAATGCGTCGGTGCGGGAGGCCATGTCGGTGCAAGCGCTCGCCAGATCCAGCGCCTGGCCGCATATGATGCGGACCGCCGGCTCGGAGGCGACGATGTGCGAAGCCAGCGGCAACAGCCGCTCCAGCACCGCCAGCGAGGCCGTGTCGGCATCGAGGATTGCCGGCCGCCCGGCCGCGCGCGCCGCCTTGAGGGCAAGGGCCGCGGCGTCAGGCCAGCGCACGTCCACCAGCACGGCATCGAATGCCGTGATGTCGGCGAAAGGCAAGGTTTCGGGATCGGCCTGCGCCAGGCTGTCGTAGAAAGGCACGATGATGCGCTCGCCATGGGCGTCGACCAGGATCGAAGCCAATGCCGAGCGGGCGCCGCTGACTCGGCGGACATAGCTGCAATCGACACCCTCGGCCTCGATTCCGGCAATCAGCTGTTCGCCAATGAGGTCATCGCCGGCGCTGGCCCACAGCGACACCTCGGCGCCGAGGCGATGCGCGGCGCAGGCAGCACTGGTGGCCATGCCCGAGGCGATCTGGACACCGTCTGCGGCGATGAACTTGCCCTGGTGCGTGGGCAGCGTCTCGACACGCAGGATGGTATCCAGCGTCAGCGCGCCGACGCTGAGGAGCCTCGGGGGGCTTGCCATGGGCGCGCTATTGTACCGGCTTGATCTTGCCGAGCGGGATGAAGCCGAGCGAGGCCTTGCCTTTGACCACTTTCAGCGGCATCGACGGTTCGCTGCCGAGCATGGCGAGCGCGGCAAAACCCTGTTCGATCGCATTCTTCTGCTCGGGTATGGCACCGGCAAGGATGGATGCCACGGCCTTCGGATCCTTTATCCTGATCATCAGATCGGCGTCGACCAGGCCTTCGGTGTCGACCGACAGCGGCCCGGAAACGGTGACCCGCGCCGTGCCTGACGACAAATCGAGGTTGCGGATCTCGACCTTTTGGCCCCGAAGGCTCTTCACCTGCGTACCGATCAGCGCGACACCATTCTTCAGCGTGGCGTCGCCGCTGGCATCGAGCGCCGGCAGCACGCGGCCGCCGATCGCATCCGGGTCGATCTCCAGATCGGTGAAGCTGCCGACATAGTCGACGTCCTGACCGTTCGGCTGCAACTGGCCGGCTGCCCTGCCGGCGCTGAACAGTTCCACCGGGTCGGTGTCGTCGGCCGGATCGGTCTGGCCCGACAGGCCCTCCGCCTGCAGCGCAACGCGCTGCGGCAGCGGCCATGACAGTTTGACCTTGGCCTGCAGATTGTCCCAGTCGATCCACAGCGGCACCATGCCGGGGACGGAGGTCCTGAGCGGCCCGCGCAGATCGGCGACCGGCGACAAGGGCTGGATGATCTGCGCGACGGCATTGAAGGAGCCGGCCGAGGCCGCGATGTTCTTGGCATCGTCCTCATACGCCAGATTGTCGCAAGAGACGGTAAAGCTCAGGGGATAGCCGCTGACCTGGAGATTGGCGCAGCCGGCATTGATGCCGCTCTTGTTGAGCGTGGCGACCGCCTTGTCGGCCTCGGCCCTGACCCTGTTGGCCAGATAGAACCAGCCGCCGCTGTAGACGGCGAACAACACAACGATGAACGCCACAAGCCAGAACAGGCCGCGGCGGGACTTTGGTTGGCGTTCGTCACTTGACGTCATGCTTTGGCTCTCATTAACCCACGGTGTTGGTGGACGAACCTTCGATTCCAACAACCAGGTAGACATTGACGGATAGGTAGCCGGGGACGGACGGAAAAAACACCGGTTTCCGGTGCGGTGTGGCCATTCTTTTTGCAATCAGGCACGGCGATATGGGCGATTTTTGGGTGTTTGGCTACGGTTCGCTGATCTGGCGGCCGGGTTTCGCACATGTCGAGACGCGGCGCGCCCATTTGCATGGCTATCGCCGCTCGCTCTGTGTCTATTCCTTCGTGCACCGTGGCACGCGTGAGCGGCCGGGGCTGGTGCTTGGCCTCGACCATGGCGGCTCCTGCGTCGGCCTGGCTTTCCGCGTGCCTGGAGAATTGCGCGACGAGGTGATCGCCTATCTGCGTGAACGCGAGCTTGTCACCAGCGTCTATCTCGAACGCGCGCTCAAGGTTCGCCTCGATGGCGGCGGCACGGTCGAAGCCGTGGCCTACATCGTCGATCGCAAGCATGAGCAATATGCCGGCGCGCTAGACGCGGCGCATGCGGCGGCGGTGGTGCGCGGCGCCGTCGGCCAATCCGGCAACAATGAGGACTATGTGTTCAGCACGTTGAAGCATCTGGAAGCATTGGGCATCCGCGACCATTGGCTGGAGGATGTGGCACGGGGGATAGCGCCATCGTGAAGCACTGGCTCTGCTGAAATAGGCGGCCAGGCCTTTGACCTCGACGCGGCAAGACCTAGCTTAGGCTCCGAACCTAGCCAACGGGCTGCATGCGCCCCATCCCAATCATCACGGAGAACCATCTTGCAAAAACGCCGTCTCGGTCGCACCGACCTTTCCATCGCGCCGCTGGTTCTGGGCGGCAACGTCTTCGGCTGGACCGCCGACGAGAAAACCTCTTTCGACCTGCTCGACCGCTTCGTCGCGGGCGGACTGAACGCCATCGATACGGCCGACGCCTATTCACGCTGGGTGCCCGGCAACAAGGGCGGCGAATCCGAAACCATCATCGGCAACTGGATGAAGGACCGTGGCAACCGGGACAAGGTCGTGGTGATCACCAAGGTCGGCTCGGATATGGGGCAGGGGCACAAGGACCTCTCCGCCGCCTATATCGAAAAGGCTGTCGAGGCCTCGCTGAAGCGGCTGCGGACCGATGTCATCGACCTCTATCTGTCGCACTGGCCGGACCCGGCCACGCCCTATGAGGAGACGCTGGGCGCCTATGAGAAGCTGCTTGCCAAGGGCAAGGTCCGCCATATCGGCTGCTCGAACCTCGACGCCGGCCAGTTGCGCGCCGCGCTCGATGTGGCGAGCCTGCGCAGCCTGCCGCGCTACGAGGTGCTGCAGCCGGAATACAATCTCTATGACCGCTCCTCCTTCGACGGGCCGTTGCGCGATCTGTGCGTGGCCGAGGATATCGGCGTCATCACCTATTTCAGCCTGGCCAAGGGTTTCCTAAGCGGCAAATACCGCAGCGAGGCCGATCTTGGCCAAAGCCAACGCGGCGAGGGCGTCAGCAGCTATCTGAACGCGCGTGGCATGCGCATTCTGGCCGCTCTTGATGTCGTATCCGCCAAGCATTCGGCGAAACAGGCGGAAGTCGCTCTTGCCTGGGCGATCGCGCGGCCAGGCGTCACCGCACCGATCGCCAGCGCCACCAAGCCCAGCCAGATGGACAGCCTGATCAAGGCGGCGTCGTTGAAATTGACCGCCGCCGACATGGCCGAACTCGACAAAGCGAGCGACTGAGGTTCGGCCGCTCTACGCACGAACGTCCAAGACCACGCTCCCGTCTTGCCATAGCGTCCTTCGCTATTGGCAAGACAGAGGGTGCGATGACGGAGCCGCTTCTTTCGCAGCCGCAGCTTTGGCGACCGCTACTCGCCTTGGTGCTGGCCGCCACGGTGGTCATGGGCAGTCCAGGGCCGGCTACGATAAGCGTCACCGCTGTTGGCGCCGCCTTCGGTCTGCGCGATTCTGTGCGCTACACCTTGGGAATCGTCGTCGGCACAATCGCCGTGCTGCTGGTCGTGGCGACCGGGACTATGGCGGTGCTTGGCTCGATACCGAAACTGGCGCCGGTGCTGGTTGTCGCGTCGGCGGCCTACATCCTCTATCTCGCCTTCGGGATCGCCACGGCGCCGCCGCTGGCGGCGCGCACGGCCGAGGCTGCGCGCCCGACCTGGCTGGCCGGGTTTCTGCTGGCGGTCGCCAACCCGAAAGCCTATGTGGCGATCGCCGCCGTGTTCGCCGGCGCCTCTTCGAGCCAGGGCGGTGCGGAACTCGGCCTATGGCTGAAGCTGACGGTGCTCGCGGCGATGATCGTTGTCATCCATGCCGTGTGGCTGCTTGCCGGCGCGGCGTTCGCGCGCTTCCTGCGCAGGCCTGTTGCTTCGCGGATCATCAACATGGTCTTCGCCGCGACCCTGGTGCTGACCACCGTGCTGGCTGTCTACGGCTGATTGCTTGGCTAGAGGTCTTCAGACCTTCGCGCCGAGCTCCCGCAGCCGCTTCAACGCCGTCGGCGGCAAGGCGGGCGGGTTGGGCGCGCGCGATGCCTCAATGAGGAGCTGGTCGCAAGCGGCTTCCGTCTCGCCGATCAGCCGCGCCATGAACTCGTCCTTGCCGAGGCCCGGTGGGATCGGCGGCAGGAAGCGCGCCTTGATGGTGCCGGGATAGCGCAGGAACTTGCGGCGCGGCCAATAGAGGCCGGCGACATGGGCAACCGGAACCACGGGAACGCCAAGCTGCGTGTAGATTTCGACGATGCCGTATTTGTAGGCCGGCTCGTCGCCCGGCGCCCGGCGCGTGCCCTCGGGATAGATGATCAACTGGCGCGGGTTGCGCGCCATCTCTTCCTTGGTCGCCGCGACCACCGCCTTCAAGGCCTTGGAGCGGCTGCCGCGATCGACCGGGATCATGCGCATCTTCATGATGTACCAGCCGAAGAACGGGATCCAGGTTAGTTCGCGCTTGAGGATGTAGAGCGGGTCCTGGAGGAAGGGGAAGAAGGCGATCGCATCCCAGAACGACTGGTGCTTGGGCGCCAGGATGAAGGAGCCTTCGGGCAGGTTTTCCTGTCCGGTGATGTCGTTCTTCGTGCCGGCGATCTTGTCGTAGAGCCACATGCAGCTGCGCGACCAGAATTTCGGCACGAACCAGGCGCGGTGGCGGGGCGACAGGAAATAATAGGGGGTCCAGAGGATCATCTGGACGATCAGATTGACGTAGAAGACGAAATTGAACGCCAGCGATCTGACATAGAGCATGGGGGAGGTCCGGTGAGGAAGTGTGCGTTGGTTACACCAAGCGCGGGGAAAAAGGAAATGGCGCGGCAGTGTTCCGGCCGATGCTGAAGCGCGGCTTCCGCCAGGACAGGCACGCTACTCCAATCGCGCCAGCCGCTCCTTCAGACGCGGTGCGGCAAAGTCGAGAAAGGCGCGCAGCTTGACCGGCAGCAGGCCGTGGCCCGCATGCACCAGGCTCACCGGCCACGGTTCCGGCTCGAACTCTTGCAGCACGATGCGCAGCATGCCGGACCGCACGGCCGCATCGACCTGATAGGAAAGCACTTTCGTCAGCCCGACGCCGGCAATCGCGGCATCGATCGCCGCCTCGGCGGTGTTGACCTGCAGGCGCGAGCGGACCTGGACCGTGATGTCCGTCTTGCCTCTGGTGAAGCTCCACGGGGCGGCGGAGGAAAGTCCCTCGAAGGTGATGCAATCGTGGGTGCCTAGATCTTCCGGGATCGTGAGCGTGCCGTGTTCGGCCAGATAGGCCGGGCTGGCGCAGACGACGCGGCGGATCGAGCCGACGCCAATGGCGACCAGGCTCGAATCCGGCAACTGGCCGATGCGCAGCGCGAGGTCGAAATGGTCCTCGACCAGTTGGGTAATGCGGTCCGCCAGGGTCAGGCGGATATCCACGTCGGGATAGGCCGAAAGAAAGCCGGTGACGACCGGCAACACATGGAGGCGGCCGAAGACGACCGGCGCGGTAATGGCCAGTTCACCGGTCGGAGCGCTGTATTCGCCTGCCGCGGCGCGTTCAGCCTCGCCAACGTCATCGAGGATGCGGCGGCAGGCAGCAAGATAGGCCTCGCCTGCATCGGTCGGCGTCAGCCGCCGCGTCGAACGGTTCAGGAGCCGGGTGTTGAGATGGCGTTCGAGATCGGAAACCTTGCGGCTGACGGTCGCCAGCGGAATGCCGAAACGGCGGGCCGCGGCGGAAAGGCTGCCGGCCTCCACCGCCGCGACAAAGAGTGACATGGCTTCGAGACGATCCATCACTTCTTCCAGAAAATGGAAGGAATGATTGCAGATATGCCATCTGCATTTCAGGAATGGAAGGGGTTATATGTCCGGCATGGCATGTCCGCAGCATAGCCACGCCCGCAGCATAGCCACGCAATGGAGTTCTTATGTCCGAAAGCCGCCCACCGCTTCCGCCGTTTACCGCCGAGACCGCGGCGCAAAAGGCCCGCATGGCCGAGGATGCATGGAATTCGCGCGATCCGGCACGGGTGGCACTCGCCTATACGACCGACAGCCACTGGCGCAACCGCGCCGAATTCCTGCAGGGCCGCGATGCCATCCAGGCTTTCCTGACGCGCAAATGGAGCCGCGAGCTCGATTACCGGTTGATCAAGGAGGTCTGGGCCTTCCACGGCAACCGCATCGCCGTGCGCTTCGCCTATGAATGGCACGACGACAGCGGCTCCTGGTTCCGCAGCTATGGCAATGAGAACTGGGAATTCGACGAGCACGGGCTGATGCGCCTGCGCATCGCCAGCATCAACGACCTGCCGATCAGCGCGGCTGACCGCAAATATCATTGGCCGCTTGGCCGCCGCCCGGACGACCATCCGTCGCTCTCGGCGCTCGGGCTTTAGCTCTTTGTTTTAACGCAATTCCGGACGGAAAACCGCTTTACACTTTTCCTGGAATTGCTCTAGCGCCGTCCAGCAAGGAGGTTTCGATGAATGCGCATGCTTTCACCAGCGATGTCGCCTTCACGCCGACAGTCAAGGCGATCCAGGCGCGCAAGGGCTCGCGCCAGTCCTACGCCCGCGTCGAGGAACGTGGTGGCTGGCAGGCTGTCGTCACGCCGGACCTTGCCGCCTTCATCGCGATGCAGACCAGCGTCTTCCTGTCGACGGCCAATGGCGATGGCCAGCCCTACATCCAGCATCGCGGCGGCCCGGCCGGCTTCCTCAAGGTGCTGGACGAAAAGACGATCGGCTTTGCGGATTTTTCCGGCAACAGGCAGTTCATCACGCAGGGCAATCTGGCGGACAATCCACGCGCCTTCCTGTTCCTGATCGATTACATGCTGCGCCAGCGCATCAAGATCTGGGGCACGGCGCGCGTCGTCGAGAACGATGCCGAGCTGATGGCGAAGCTGATGCCGCAGGATTACAAGGTGCGGCCCGAGCAGGTCATCCTGTTCACGATCTCGGCCTGGGATGCGAATTGCCCGCAACACATCCCGCAGCGCTTCGAGGCGGCTGATGTGGCGGCAGCGCTTGGCGAGCGGGACAGGCGCATTCAACAGCTCGAGCAAGAGGTCAGCCGCCTGAAGGCCGCGTCGAAGGGGGCAGACAAGGAATGATGGGGTGCCGGGGGCTCAGCCGCCGGCCGCGGTCTCGGCCAGCGCAATGCCGTCCGGTGTCGGTTTCACCGGCACGATGCCGCGCGCCAGCGCCAGCAGATATTTGGTGTATTCGGTGAACAGCACGCGCAGCGCCCGCGGCTTGGTCAGCCAGCCGCCATTGTCGAGATTGGAATTGACCACCGGATAGGGTTCCAGCTTGGCGCCATGCAGCAGGCGGCCCATTTCCAGCAGGCTGCGCGGCATGTGGTAATTGTTGGTGACCAAGATCACCGTGCCATAGGCATGGCTTTCGACCCATTTGGCACTTTCCTCGGCATTGCCGATCGTATCCAACGCGGCGCGGTCGATGTCGACGCAGCAGGAAAACAGGTTCTTGTCGCCGCCGGTCGCGGCCTGGAGCTGGCGCCGGCTGGCGGATGGATGCACGCCGCTGATCAACAGCCGCTCGCCCTTGCCGGACGCCAGCAGATCCATCGCCGCATCGAGGCGCGACTGGCCGCCGGTCAGCACGATGATGGCATCGGCCTTCTCCGGATTGGCGGGCGTGGTAAGATGCGCGACCTTGTTGGCGAACCAGCCGAAGCCGCCGGCAAACAAGACTGCAAGGATGAGGAGGGAGAGTGCGGATATTCGCAGTGCGGTCTTTAAACGGCTAATCCCGCTATGGTCGCGCAGACGCGCAACCACCACTGGCATCTGTCCAACCGTCCCGGTCGAATCCCGCACGTCCATAACCATATGGTTAATCCTGAAATGCGGCCTTGGGTAGGTAAAAGACGCACTTTGCGTTACGCCGTTTCTTCATCCGTGATCAGCCAGCCTCCATCCCCAGTTCCCTTTCATGCGTCGGGTTGGCGAACATCGATGTCGCTGAGATAGGCGACGACGGTGGCATGCGAGGTTGCCGCCGTCAGCGCGCCGATCACCAGCACCATGAGGACGACGCCGAGATAGCCCGCCGAGCCGATGGCGAAATTGCCGAAGAGGGCAGTCGCCTGATCGGCCTGCGGCGTCGCCATGTTGCGTGACGACCACCAGGAAAAGACGATGAAGACCAGCACCGCGGCAGCACCGCCGGCGGCCGCGCCCTTCATGCCGGTGACCAGGAAATGCCGGCGGAATTCGCGCGCGATGAAGGCCGCCTCGGCACCGACGAAATGCAGCACCTCGATGATATGGCCGTTGCCGGCCATGGCGCCGCGGGTCGCGAACACCACGGTCAGCACCGTCGCCGACAGCATCAGCGCCAGCACGGCAATGCCGATGGTCACCGTGGTGCGGGCCATGGCCACCAGCCGGTCGACCCAGGTGCGGTGATCGTCGAGCGATGCACTCGGCAGTTTCGGCGTGATCGCCGCGCGCATGGCGGCGAAGTCGGGCGGGCTGTTCTCATCGATGGTGACGATGATCAGGCGCGGCACCGGCAACTCGTCGATGTTGAGGCCCGAACCAAGCCATGGCTCCAGCAGCCTCGCGGTCGCATCGCGGTCGATGATCCTTGTCGACTTGACGCCTGGAAATTCGCCGGCGATCTGCGAGGCCTGGGCAAGGGCGGCCTCCATGTCGAGGCCGTCGGCCGGTTTGATCTGGATCGTCGCCTCGCGCGAGATCTGGTTCTCCCAGACCGAGGCGGTGTCGCGCACCAGCGTCACCGCGCCGAACGTCAAGCAGGACAGGAAGGTCATGATGGCGATGACCAGGACGAGCGCCCGGCCGGCGATGTTCTGCGCCGGCACGATCGGCGCCATGCGGCGCTGGGCGCGCGGCCTTGCCTCGGCCGCCTCGGCTTCCTGCTCATGCTCTTCGAGGTGTTCGGCGGACAGATCAGTCATAGATGTCCAGCCTTCCGCCGGCCAGGATCATGCGGCGCGCGTCGACCTGTTCCATCAGGCCGAGGTCGTGGGTGGCGATCACCACGGCGGTGCCGAGTCGATTGAGCTCGATGAAGAGCCGCAGCAGCCGTCGCGCCAGCGGCGGATCGACATTGCCGGTGGGCTCGTCGGCGAGCAGGATCTCGGGCTGCTCGATCAGCGCGCGCGCGATGGCGGCGCGCTGCTTCTCGCCGCCCGATAGCACCGGCGGCAGCACATGCATGCGCTCGCCCAGCCCCACCCATTTCAGCAGTTCGGTGACATCGGTGCGGTAGCTCGCTTCCTCGCGCCCGCGCACGCGCAGTGGCAGCGCGACATTCTCGTAGGTGGTCATGTGGTCGAGCAGGCGAAAATCCTGGAACACCACGCCGATGCGGCGCCGCAAATGCGGCAGTTCGGTGCGCGAAATGCGCGAACGGTCCTTGCCGAAAATGGTGATCAGCCCGCGCGTCGGCTTCAGCGACATGAACAGAAGGCGCAGCAACGTCGTCTTGCCGGCGCCCGAAGGTCCGCTCAGGAACTGAAAGGAGCGCTCCGGGATGTGCAGGGAGATGTCGCGGAGGATTTCCGGACCCATGCCATAGCGGAGGCCGACATTTTCGAAGCGAATCAATTTCGACGACCTGAAATTTCTGGCAGTGCTAAGCCTGCTTGTTCTGCGAAAAGACCATCCGCCGGCATG
Organism: Mesorhizobium japonicum MAFF 303099; assembly: GCF_000009625.1. Classification (NCBI taxonomy): domain Bacteria; kingdom Pseudomonadati; phylum Pseudomonadota; class Alphaproteobacteria; order Hyphomicrobiales; family Phyllobacteriaceae; genus Mesorhizobium; species Mesorhizobium japonicum. Next base: position 2,841,350 of record NC_002678.2, on the reverse strand, counting down.
GTTAACCGGCGGTTAATTCCTGGGTTGTTTCGGCGCGTCACGAGGGCTCCGGTGGGGAAGCGTTAACCATTTTTGTTTACGCAAAAGAAACGAAAAGCGAACACGCGCAATAACGGGGCCATGATGGCTGACGAACGAACCGCGCGCCCGGTTTCCGGCGAAATCATGACCGATCCCCCGGCAATTGTCGCGGCGGAGCGGATCGTGCGCGGCCCGGCGGCTGATATCGTTGATGCCGACTATGAAGTGATGCCGCGCCTTGTCCCCACCGTGGAAAGCGTTTCACCGCCGCCGCGCCTGATTGTCACACCGTCCATCGAGGGCATGGACATGCTGCGCAAGCCTGAAGCGCCGGCGGAACGGCCGCCGGCTGTCCGCGGCGGGCCGATCTTCTGGATCGCCGGCATCGGTGCTGCTTTGGCTGCCTTCTGGGTCTCCGGCGGCCATGCGCTGGTGCGCCAGGCACCGTTCCTGTCCGGCGCGCAAGCGTCGGCGCTGACCATCTCGGGCGTCACCTCGCGCGTCGACGCGTCGGGCGCCAATCCGGTGCTGTTCGTCGATGGCGAGGCGGCCAATGACGGGACGGGGCCGGCGACGATGCCACCGCTCGAAATCCGCGTGACCGGCAATGACGGACGCACAACCCGCTATACGTTGGGGACATCCGGCCATTCGCTGGCATCGGGCGAAAGATTCGGCTTTGCCAGCCGGCTCGACGTGCCTAAGAACGGCGTAAGGACCGTTTTGGTTACTTTCGCCGAATAGCGTGTGTCGATATTCAGGTGAGGCCGGCCTGCAAACGGCGGTTCCCTGCGCTTCGGGTGCTCACGTACTTAAGTACGCTCCGCTCCGGTTCTCGGAAACCACCGTTTTCGGCTCGGCCTGACCTGAATCTCAACACACGCTCGGTGTGAAGGCGTTTGGGTAAAAAAAACTTGAGGGGGCGAAAAAATGCCAATCGTACGCGACAAGGACATCGAAGTCCTGTTTTCAGCGTCGGCAATCGCGCGGCGCAATCTCGAGCTCGCCAAGGAGATCGCCGGGCACGACTATCACGATCTGCTGGTGATTTCGGTGCTGAAGGGCTCGTTCATCTTCGCCGCCGACCTGATTCGCGCCATGCATGATGTCGGCCTGTCGCCCGAGGTCGAGTTCATCTTCATTTCCAGCTATGGCGCCGGCACCACCAGCGGCGAGGTGAGGGTGCTGCGCGACATCGACAATGAGGTCGCCGGCCGTGACGTGCTGCTGATCGACGACATTCTGGAGTCGGGTAAGACACTGACCTTCACCCGCGACCTGATGCTGTCGCGCGGCGCGAAAAGCTGTTCCATCGCCGTGCTGCTCGACAAGCGCATGCGCCGCCAGACGGCGCTGGTCGCCGACTATGTCGGCTTCGACTGCCCCGATTATTTCGTCGTCGGTTACGGCATGGACGTCGCGCACGCCTTCCGCGAATTGCCGTTCGTGGGTGTCGTGAAAGGCGATGCGTGAGGCCACGGCCTTGCGCCGACAAGTTCTGAAAAAGCCCTTAACGGCGCCGGAAAAATAGCCCGGTCAGGGGCTGGGTGCTTTCAGGAAAAGTCAACTTTTCGCGGCCAAATTGCCGGCCATGGCAAAGCTTCTGATCGTCGAGGACGATGAATCCGTCCGCACCCTCGCAGCCCGCGCGCTCGAACGTGCCGGCCACGCAATCGATATCGCCGCCGATGGCGCCCAGGGCCTGGCGCTGATCCGCGCCGCGCATGGCGGCTACGATCTCGTCGTCTCCGACATCCGCATGCCCGAGATGGACGGCATCGAGATGGCGATCGCGGCGGCCGCCCTTTTCCCGGCGATGAAGATCATGCTGATGACCGGTTATGCCGACCAGCGCGAGCGTGCCGAGGAGTTGAACGGCATCATCCTCGATGTCGTGCAGAAGCCGTTCACGCTGGCCGAAATCCGCTCACGCGTCGAACGGGCGCTGATCTGCTTCGCCTGATCAGACCGGATCGGCGGCGGCAAGCACGGGCGCTGCGCTCCTGCGCCGTGCTGTGTTGAGCGCGAGCAGGCCGGCGCCGATGATAAGCGCCGCGCCAATCACGGTCGTCGACCGCGGCACCTCGGCGAAGAACAGGAATCCCCAGAGCGGCGACCATAGAATGCCTGTGTATTCGAAGGTAGCGACCCGATTGGCTGGCGCCAGCCTGTAGCCCTGCGACAGAAGGATCATGCCGGCGGAGGCGACAAAACCGCAGGCGGCCATCTTGAGGAAATCCGGCAGAGTCGGCCATATCCAAGGCCGCACCAGGAATTCGATGCTGGGGTGGACGGCGTGATTTATGCCGGCCAGATGGAACGTGCCGGCAACCACGGCGGCGCCGACGAGATAGGCGCCGTTCTGATAGAAAGCCATGACCGTGGACGATTCGGTATCGCCGATCTTGCGCGCCATCAATTGCGAGAAGCCGTAGAGCGCCGCCGAGCCGAGCGACAGCAGTGCCGCCCAGTCGAACAGGCCGGCGCCGGGGCGCACCATCACGATGACGCCAAACAGTCCGATCAGCACGGTCGCCAGCGTGCGCCAGGAGACGCGTTCGCCAAGATAGGGTCCGGCCAGCGCCATGATGAACAGCGGCGCCATGAAATAGAGCGCCACCGCGTCGGCCAGCGGCAGCGCGGCGATCGCCAGATAGTACACCGTGTAGGAGGTGAACTGGATGAAGGCGCGTATCGTCAGCAGGCCGAACCGCTTCGACAGGATTGCCCGCAGCCCGACATCGGCATGGACGAGGATGATCAGGATCGGCAAGGCGACGATTGAGCGGATCGCCATCACCTCGGTCACCGGGTAACCGCTCGACACGGCCTTGACGAGCGGGTCCTGCAGCGAGAACACCAGCACGCCCAGGCACAGGCTCAGGATGCCGCGCACCATCCTATTCTTCATCTGCGTTAAGGCTCCTGCGCGTCCGATCCGAAGCAGCCCGCCTCCAGATCAAAAAGAACCCGCCACCGTTTCGGGCAGCGGGCACGAGTGAGGACTCTTAGATTGGTCCGCGGCCGATTTCGCAGCCGCATATCCAATGGGTAAGGCAACTATCGTCCGGCGTTTGACATGTTGCAAACGAATTGGAATGATGCCTGCAATCAAATCTGCTTATGATGGACAGCATGCGCCCGACCCTCGACAGCGATCTCCTGCGCACCTTCGTCGCCATAGCCGAGGCCGGCAATTTCACCCGGGCGGCCGAGCAGGCCGGCCGCACCCAGTCGGCCGTGTCGATGCAGATGAAGAAGCTCGAGGAACTGGTCGGCGACAGCCTGTTCGAGCGCGGCTCGCGCGGCGTCGCGCTGACGCGGCGCGGCGGCGAACTCATCGTCAACGCCCGCCGCATCGTCTCGCTGCTCGACGAAACGGCGGCGTCGATGGCGGCGCCGCCGCTCGGCGGGCCGGTGCGCATCGGCATTCCTGAGGAATATGGCCACGCCATCCTGTCGCGCGCGCTCGGCGCGTTTTCGAAACGCCACACCAAGGTCGAGGTCACCGTGCGCTACGCGCATTCGGAGGCGCAGCTGGCGGCACTCGCCGCCGGCGAACTCGATCTGTGCGTGGTGTTCGAATGGCAGGATCCGGCCGGCGGCGAAGTGCTGATGCACGACCCGACGGTCTGGGTGACGTCGACCCTGCACCACATGCACGAGGAACGGCCGGTGCCGATCGCGCTCTACAACCGGGTCAGTTGGTGCAAGGACTTCGCCATCAAGTCTCTGGAGCAGCGCGGGCTTGCCTATCGCGTCGCCTATACCAGCGACACCACCGGTGGTCTGAAGCTCGCGGTCACCTCAGGACTGGCGATCGCGCCGATCTCGCGCAGCAACATTCCGGACGGCTGCCGCGAACTGACGTCCGCCGACGGGTTCGGTGACATCGATGCCTCCAATGTGGTGATGCATCGCAACCCGAACGCGTCAGGCGAGGCGATCGACGGCATGCAGGAGGCGATCCGCGAGGCGTTCGTCAACCGGCAAGGTTAGTCTCTCACATCCTCATAGAAGGTCAGGCGGTTGCCGAACGGATCGTCGACTGTGACCTCCTTCGTCTTCCAAGGCGTCTCCTCCAACCCAGGCCTGGCAAAGCGGTACTTTCTTTCGGTCAACTCGTGATGAAGCTCCGCAATGTCGGTCGTCTCGATCCGGATGTGAGAGCCCGGCGTGCCGTCGCCATGATGTTCACTCAGATGCAAGACGCAGCCGTCGCGGTAAATGCCTGTGTAGAGCGGCGCGTTGTCTTCGAAGCGGTGTTCGAACTGCACTTCGAAACCGAGAAAACCGACGTAGAATTCATGCGCCTTGGCAACATCGAAGATGCGCAGGACGGGCGTGACAGTACCGAGCCTCGGCATGTGTTGGAACCGTTCGAGAGGGGGTGGGCGGGGGGCGATCCTACTTCAGCTCGAGCAGCCGTTCGAGATAGCTGCGCTCGATATCGGGGCTGAGCGCGTTGCCGAGCCGCTTGCGGATCGCCTCCAGGATCTGGCGGGCGCGTTGGACGTCGATCTCGTCGGGGACCTTCACCGAATCGCCGAAATCGGGACCCTGGCTGGCGCGCGGCCGGCCGAGCGGGTCACGGTCGGCATTCTGCTGACGCCCGCCCTCCTGGCTGCCGCCCTGGTCGCCCTGCATGGCTTGCATCTGCTTCATCATGTCCTTGGCGCCCTTGCGCAGCGCCTCGAGCGCCCGGCCCTGGTGGCCGACGGCCTCGTCGCCCTGGCCCTCGCCAAGCGCCTGCTCGGCGCTGCCCATCGACTTGCCGGCCTCGCCAAATCCTTCATTGGGCTCCATGCCCATGCCTTCGAGGTTCTTCTTCAGCTGCTCGAGATCGCTCTTCAGCTGGCCCTGGCCTTCCTGCAATTGCTTCAGCGCATCGGAGAATTCCTGCGGCGTCATCGGCTTTTGCCTGGCGAGCGGATCGCGGTCCTCGCCGACGCCTGGCTTGTCCTGGTCCTCGCCGCCGCCTTGGCCAAGCTGCTCGTCGCGGTTCTGTCCGCGCTGGCGCTCGCCGCGCTGCATTTGGTCCATGCGGAAGGTGTCGTTCATCATCTCCTGCTGGCGCCGCAGGATCTCGCCGAGCTTGTCCATCTGCTGGCGCATCTGGCTGTCCTGCTCGCCGCCTTGCTGTTGGCGGCCGGCCTGGAGATTGTTCATCATGTCCTGCAGCTGCGACAGCAATTGCTGCGCCTTGTCGCGGTCGCCCGACTTCGCCAGGTTCTCGATCTGGTCCATCATCCGGTCGATGTCGCTCTGGCGCAGTTCCTGGCCGTTCTGCTGCATCTGTGGCGCGTTCGGGTTCTGCTTGGCGCGTTCGGCGAATTCCTGCAGGAACTGGTTCATCGCCTCGCGCAGTTCCTTCATCGCCTTCTCGATTTCCTGGTCGCTGGCGCCGTTCTTGATGGCGTCCTGCAGCGCCTGCTGCGCCTGGCGCAGCCGCTTTTCGGCGGCCGACAGGTTGCCCTCCTCGATGCCGAGCGCGATTTCCCAGAGATAGGCGACCTCGCCGCGCAGCTGATCGTCGTTGCCGGCCAGTTTCAGCCGGCTGCGCGCGCTCATGATGGCGAGATAGTGGGACATGTTGTCGAACGTGTCTTCCGGCCGCAGCGTGATGGCGTCTATCAGGTCGAGCACGTGAGGCTTGGCATTGGCGTCGAGCGCCAGCAGGCGGCGTTGTTCGATCACCGCCCTCGCCAGCGGGTTGGCGAAAGGCCGCTCCGGCATCACGAGCGTCTTGGTTTCGCTGGACGCGGTGTGGCCGGCATCATCGGTGGCGACCAGCGTCAGCTTGATGCTGCCGCCGGCCCAGACATGCTCGGTCAGGTCCTTGGTGGTCTTGGCGGCATTGGACTTGCCGCCGCGGCGCGGCAGCGCCAACGGCATTTCGGGTGGGCCGTAGAGCGGATGCGCGCCCGGTGCCAGCGGGTCGGCCAGCGTGAAGACCGCCTTGGCGGTGGCGGCGCCATAATCGTCGTCGATCTGGTAGTTGAGCTCGAATGCGCCGTTGGCGGCGCGCTTGGGCTCGCCGACGAAACGGATCTGCGGCGGTTTGTCCGCGATCACGGCGAAGGCCCATCGGCCGAGTTGATCCTCGCCCGATTTCAGCGTCAGCGTGCCGTCGCCGGTCAGTTTGCTGGTGAACTGGCGCACCTTCGACGGGGATGCGGGGGCCGGCGCCGCCGGGCTTGCGGCTGGCTTGGCGCTGGCCGCCTGCGGTCCGGCAGGGTTGACGACGCGCGCGTTGCCATCCTTGTCGGCATAGGCCAGCGTTTCCTCGCCCGAGCCTCCGGTGACGCGCAAGGAGACGTCGCTGCCCTCAGGCACATGAAACGTCGGCGTCGCCTGGTTGGCGTCGGCGGTCAGGAAGATCGGCGGTTTGCCGGTATAGGCGGGCGGCGTCACCCAGGCATCGATGCGTGGCGGCAAGGCATCGTGCGCGCCGTGGGCGCTGAAGCCGTCGGCTATCTTGCCGCCTGTCGGCCCGAAGGAGAAGGCAAAGGCGGTGACGAGCAGCAGCGCCGCCACGGCGCGCAGCCCCCAAGGATCGCGCTCCGGCACCCGGGTGCGCGGCAGGTCGGCGCCAAGCCTGTCGAGCCTGGCGGCCATGCGCTTCTGGTGTTCGCGCCACAGCGCCTGCGAGAAACTGCTTTCACGGCCGCTTGGCCGGTCGGCCTGCACCAGCACGGGGCTGTGCAGCAGTTCGTTGGCGGCCTCGATGCGGCGGTCGACCTCGGCGGCACCAGGCAGGCGGAAGAAACGCAGCGGATAGAGCGCTGCCAGCCCTGCCAGGCCGAATGCGGCGACAAGGCCGATGCGCGCGACATCCGGCAACCGGGAGAAAATGCCGAACCAGGAGATGCTCAGGAACAGGCAGGCGATAAGGATCAGCGGCAGCAGCAGCGGCCAGCCGCGCTCGACCATCATCGAGACCCGCGTCGCCAGCCGGCTGAGCGCAAGGCGCCCGGCGAGACCGCGATCGCTAGAGGTGGGTCGTTGCGTCATCGGCCCTTCCTGGAATCAGGCGGGATAGCCCGATCCTCACGACTCGAAGAATACCAGCAAACACGGCAAAGGCGAGGCGCTCTCAGAAAATGTGAAGCCCGCCGAATGGTTGCAATCAGAAATTGGCGGGGTTTGCGTTGGCGCCACAGACCAGCACGGCGACGCGTTCGCCGGGTGCCGGCGTGTAGCGGCCGGACAGGATCGCGGCGAAGGCCGCAGCCCCGCCCGGTTCGGAGATGATGCGCACCCGGTTCCACAACGCCTTCTGCGCGGCGATGATGTCGTCGTCACTGACCAGGATGGAGCGCTCGACGAAGGCTTCCGCGATCGGGAACATCATCTCGCCGACGCGCTTCGGCGCCAGCGAATCGGCGGCGATGCCTTCCGCCGGTGCGTCGACGGGATGGCCGGCCTCGAAGGCGCGATAAAGCGTCGGCGCGCCTTCGGGCTCGATGGCGATGATGCGGATGCGGCCGGCATACCAGGCGGCGATGCCGCCGATCAGGCCGCCACCGCCGACGGCGACCAGCAGCGTGTCGATCTGAGGCAAGTCGTTCTCGATTTCGAGCCCGAGCGTGCCCTGGCCGACCAGCGTTTCCTCCTGGTTGAAGGCATGGATCTGCAAGGCGCCAGTTTCCTGCGCGAAACGTTCGCTGGCGCCCAGCGCCTCGGCATAGCGGGCGCCTCCGACGACCAGGTCGGCGCCATAGGAACGAATGCGGTCCAGCTTGGCCTGTGGGCTCACTTCGGGAACGAAGATGGTCGCCTTGTGGCCGAGCCGCATGGCGGCATAGGCTACGGCGGCGCCATGGTTGCCGCCCGATGCGGCGACAACGCCGGCCTTGGGAACCGGCCTTTCCAGAAGATTGGTGAAGGCGCCGCGCGCCTTGAACGAGCCGGAATGCTGCAGGCATTCGAGTTTGAGGTCGAGAGCCAGCGGTGGCCGGTCGAAGTCGGTCATGTCGACGTGCAGCACCGGCGTGTGCCTGATATAGGGCCGGATGCGCGGTTCCATCGCGGCAATGCGTTCGCGTGTGACGGTATTGCCCTGCGCCATGACGATCTCCTCGGGATTGACAGTAATTAGTAACTTGGCAAAATGGCTAAATGCAAGAGGTTGATGTCTTCAAGGCGATCGCCAACGAACGCAGGCTGCAGATCCTCGACTGGCTGAAGGATCCGCGCGCGCATTTCCCGGCCCAGGCAGACGGCGATCTGGTCGAGGACGGCGTTTGCGCGCTGCTGATAGCCGAGAAACTCGGCATCACGCAGGCGACGCTCTCCGAGCATATGCGCGTGCTCACCCAGGCCGGCCTGCTGCGGGCCAAGCGCATCAAGCAATGGACGTTCTACCGCCGCGACGAAGACGGGATTGCCGAGACAAGAACGCTCCTCCAGAACCGGCTGTAGGCTGCCGGCGGGCGGCTTCTATGCCAGCCAGTCGGGCACCGAATCCAGCCCGATCAGATCGTCATAGGTCAGGCGCGGGCGCACGATGTGGAAACGGTCGCCGTCGACCAGCACCTCCGGCACCAGCAGGCGGGTGTTGTAGGTGCCGGCCTGCACGGCACCGTAGGCACCGGCTGTGGAAACGGCAACGAGATCGCCGGCCTTCAGCCTCGGCAGGTCGCGGTCGAGGCCGAGATAGTCACCGGTCTCGCAGACCTGGCCGACCACGTCGACCATCATGCGCGGCGTGTCGGCCGGCGGCTGCACGACGGGCCTGATGTCGTGGAAGGCGTCGTAAAGCGTCGGCCGGATCAGATCGTTCATGGCGGCGTCGACAACCAGGAAATTCTTGGCGTCGCCTTCCTTCACGAAGATCACTTCCGAGACGAGGATGCCGGCATTGCCAACGATCAGGCGTCCTGGCTCGAACATCACCTTGAGACCGAGCTTGGTGACATGCTTCCTGACGATCTGGGCATAGGCGTCGGGCAAGGGCGGCGGGTTGTTGTCGACGCGGTAGGGAATACCGAGGCCACCGCCGAGATCGACATGCTCGATGGCGTGGCCATCGGCGCGCAGCGCGCCGACCAGATCGACCAAAAGGGCGAAGGCGTCGTCAAAGGGCTGCAGCTCGGTGATCTGGCTGCCGATATGGGTGTCGATGCCGGTGACCTTGATGCCCGGAAGCGTCGCCGCGCGGGCATAGACCTGCCGCGCGCGCTGCCATGCAATGCCGAACTTGTTCTCGGCCTTGCCCGTGGAGATCTTCTTGTGGGTCTTGGCGTCGACATCGGGATTGATGCGTAGCGAGATCGGCGCCACCTTGCCGAGTGCCACGGCGCGGGCCGACAACAGTTCAAGCTCCGGCTCGGATTCGACGTTGAAGCAAAGGATGCCCGCTTCGAGCGCGAGGTCAATTTCGCGGGCGGTCTTGCCGACGCCGGAAAACAGGATCTTGCTGGCCGGGATGCCGGCCGCCAGCGCTCGGCGCAACTCGCCTTCCGAGACCACGTCGGCGCCGGCGCCGAGCCTGGCCAGGGTGCGCAGCACGGCCTGGTTGGAGTTGGCCTTCATGGCGTAGCAGACCAGCGCGTCGAGGCCGGCAAAGGCCTGTGCAAACACACGGTAGTGCCTGGTCAGCGTGGCCGTCGAATAGCAGTAGAACGGCGTGCCGACCTGAGCGGCGATATCAGGGATTGCCACGTCCTCGGCATGCAGCACGCCGTCGCGGTAGTCGAAATGGTTCACGAGAGTGATTCCGGAAGTTGGAGCACGATGAGATCGGGCTTGGAGGCCAAACCCGGCCTGATCGGTTCTAGATCAGCGGGTCGAGGATGAACTTCTTGTCCCTGACCGGTTTTTCCGGCTCCGGCGGCAGCGGCTGTTTGGCCTTTTCGGCATCCTTGCGCGCCTGGATGGCCGCCTCATAGGGCGTGTCGAGACCGGCCTTGCGGCCGCAGGCGGTCACGGCGGCCATCGCCGCCAGCAGCGCCAGCGTCACCAAAATCCTGCTTCCGGTCATCGATCCATCCGTCCGAAACGTTTTGTCAGCCGCCGCTTTTAGCCGAGTTCTCGGCGCATTGCACCCCTGGCTCAGGCTTTGGCCAGCCGCTTTTTCCAATAGCGGATCTGCTTCCTCACTTCCGACGGCGCGGTGCCGCCGAAACTGGTGCGGCTCTTGACCGAGTTCTGAACCGCCAGCACCGAAAATATGTCCGCCGTGATGCCGGGATTGATCGACTGCAGGTCCTCCAGCGAAAGCTTTTCCAGGCTCACCTTCTTCTCCTCGGCCAGCGCCACCGCGCGGCCGGTGACATGATGCGCCTCGCGGAAGGGCAGGCCGAGCGTGCGCACCAGCCAGTCGGCGAGGTCGGTCGCGGTCGCGTGGCCGGAGCCGGCGGCCTTCTTCATCGCGGCCGCGTTGACCGTCATGTCCGAGACCATGCCGGTCATCGCCGCCAGCATCAGGTCGAGCGTCTCGGCGGCGTCGAACACCGATTCCTTGTCCTCCTGCATGTCCTTGCCATAGGTCAAAGGCATGCCCTTCATCACCGTCAGCAGGCCGACCAGATGGCCGTTGACGCGGCCGGTCTTGCCGCGCACCAGTTCGGCGGCGTCAGGGTTCTTCTTCTGCGGCATGATCGAGGAGCCGGTGGAAAAACTATCCGACAGCCTGATGAAGCCGAATTGCGGCGTCGACCAGATGATGATCTCCTCGGCCAGCCGCGACAGATGCGTGGCGCAGATCGCCGCCATGGCGAGGAAGTCCAGCGCGAAATCGCGATCGGAGACGCTGTCCAGCGAATTGCGCATCGGCTCGCGGAAGCCGAGCGCCTTGGCGGTCCGGTGGCGGTCGATCGGGAAGCTGGTGCCGGCAAGGGCGGCGGCGCCGAGCGGGCTCTCGTCCATGCGCTCGATGGCGTCGCGCACGCGCGACAGGTCGCGTGCAAACATCTCGACATAGGCCATGCAGTGATGGCCGAAGGTCACCGGCTGCGCCGCCTGCATATGGGTGAAGCCCGGCATCACGGTCGCCGCGTGCTCCTCGGCCCGCGCCAGCAGCGCGGTGATCAGGCCCTTCAACGCCTCGGCGACGCGGAAGCACTCATCCTTGACCCAGAGCCGCAGATCCACCGCCACCTGGTCGTTGCGTGAGCGCGCGGTGTGCAGGCGGCCGGCGGCCGAGCCGATCAGGTCGGCGAGGCGGGCCTCGACATTCATGTGGATGTCTTCGAGCCTGGTCGAAAACTCGAAGCTGCCCGCCTCGATCTCTTTCAGGATCGTGTTCAGGCCGTGAGCGATTTTTTCTTGATCGGCCGTCGAAATAATGCCCGTTTGCGCCAGCATCTCGCTATGGGCGATCGAGCCGCGTATGTCCTGCGCGTAGAGTTTGCGGTCGAACGAGATCGACGCGTTGATCGCTTCCATGATTGCGGCCGGACCCGAGGCAAATCGTCCGCCCCACATCTGGTTGCTGGTCTTCTTGTCGCTCATCGCTATAAACCCGTGCTTCGGAGCAGTTTTGAGAAAATGGCAGACGGAAACAGATTTTTCCCGGCCCCGCGCCTGATCCTCGCCGCTTTGGTGGCGGGAGCGCTGGCCGGCGCGGTCGCGGTATATGTCAGCGAGAGCCGGTCTGGCAACAATGCACCGGCCCGGGTGGCGGTCGGCGGCAGCAAGGACGACGTCGCCTGCGCCGCCAAGAGCGGCCGCGCCAAGAAGATCGCGGCTGCCGCCACCGGCGAGGTTGCGGCCCTGTTGCCCGCCGATCCGCCGCAGTCGATGAAAAGCCTTGCCTTCAATGGCCCGGACGGCAAGCCGATGACGATCGCCGACCATGCCGGCAAGACGGTGCTGCTCAATCTCTGGGCGACATGGTGCGCACCGTGCCGCGCTGAAATGCCGGCGCTCAATGCGCTGCAGAAGGACAAGGGCAGCGACGCCTTTCAGGTCATCGCCGTCAATGTCGACGCCGGCGACGATGTGAAGCCGAAGAAATTTCTCAAGGAGACAGGCGTCGAGGCGCTCGGCTATTTCAGGGATTCGACGGTGGCGCTGTTCAACGACCTCAAGGCGCGTGGCCTTGCGCTCGGCCTTCCCGTCACCATGCTGATCGACAGCGAAGGCTGTCTGATCGCGCATATGAACGGCCCGGCTGAATGGTCGGGGCGCGACGCCAGGCGGCTGGTCGAGACGGCACTCGGATCGTGAGGGATCAGGCCGAGCGCACGCTTGGCTTCAGCAATACGACGCTGCCCTCTCGATGGTCGGCGCGGGCTGGGGTGCGCTTGCCGTGGCCGGTCAGGTCGTCGAACGCCTCGATGGGCGCCGGCTTGCCGAGATAGTAGCCCTGGCCGATCTCGCAGGCCTCGGCGTCCAGGAACTTCAGTTCGCCAAGCGTCTCGACACCTTCGGCAAGAACCGGCAGGCCAAGGCCGCGCCCCAGCCCCAGCACGGCGCGCACGATCGCCGCGACCTGGCCGTTGGTGTCGACCGCCTTGATGAAGGAGGCGTCGATCTTGATCTTGTCGAAGGGGAAGGCGCGCAGGTTGGAGAGCGAGGAATAGCCGGTTCCGAAATCGTCCATGGCCACGCGCACGCCAAGCGACTTGACCTGCCGCAGGGTTGCCAGCGCGCGCGGCATGTCCTTCACCAGCGCGGTTTCGGTGATCTCGAGTTCCAGCCTTGTCGGCGCAAGGCCCGTTCTTAGCAACGTCTCGTGGACCTTGCGGCTGAAATTGGGATTATGAAGCTGAACCGCGGAGACGTTGACGGCGACCGTCAGCGGATTTTTCCAGCGGGCGGCTTCCTCGCAGGCCGCGTCGAGCACCCAGTCGCCGATCTGCCCAATGGCGCCGCTTTCCTCGGCCACCGGGATGAATGTCGCGGGGGAAACGTCGCCGCGTTCGGGATGGCGCCAGCGGATCAAGGCTTCGAAGCCAACCATCCTGCCGCTGCTGATCTCCTTCTGCGGCTGGTAGACGAGGTAGAACTCGCCACGCACGACGGCCTGGCGCAATTCGTGCTCCATAATGCGCTTGTCGCGGGCCTCGGCGCCCATCGAGGCCTCGAAATAGCGATACGTGTCCCTGCCTTCGGTCTTGGCGCGGTAGAGCGCGGTGTCGGCATGGCTGATCAGGCCGGTCTGGTCTTCTGCATCGAGCGGATAAATCGCGATGCCGATGCTTGCAGAGACCAGGCCGCCGCCGGCCGCGACCCGGTTTTCCTCGCGCATGGCGGCGAGCAGCGAGCCGGCGATGCGGCCCGCCGCCTGCGGGTCGGGCAGGTTGGGGGCGATGATGGCGAATTCGTCGCCGCCGAGGCGCGCGAGCATCTGTCCGTGACGCAGAACGCCGGCTGCGCAGGTCGCCACCTTCTGCAGCATCGCATCGCCGGCGCCATGCCCGTAAAGGTCGTTCACCTCCTTGAAACGGTCGAGGTCGAACAGCAGAAGGGCAAGGTGCCGGCCTTTGACGCCCGTGTCGCCATTGGCGATCCGGTTCATGGATGCGATTTCCATGTCGAGACGGCTGGAAAAGGAGCGGCGGTTGGCCAGTCCCGTCAGCGGATCGAAGTGGGCGAGGCGAAGGATCTCCTCCTCCGCCTTCTTGCGTTCGCGGATGTCGCGGACGGCGATGACGTTGTGGGGCTTGCCGCAATAATCGATGCTTCGGGCGATCAGCTCGACGGGAATCCGCGTTCCGTCGCGGTTCCTCAACTCTGCCTCCCATGGCTGGCCCGCTAGGCTGGCAGCGTCGTTTGCGGTGTGTTCGTCGAAGAGCTCGCGCAGTTCCGTGCCGTTCAGCGTCGCGGCAAGCGTGCCGGTCAGCTTGCCCATGCTGTCATTGGCGCTGACGATGCGGTTGCCGTCGCAGACGATCAGGCCCTCCACGGCGGCATTGGCCAGGCCGTGCATACGATCGACCTCGAGCTTCTGGCGACGGAAGCGCAAATCGATCCACAGCGCCGACGCCGACAGCACCAGGATCACCAGCGTGGCGGCCGCGGCCGCGAAGGCCTGCGAGGTCGGCTCGATCGTGTATTCGGATATGGCGATCGAGGAATCTGGAAAGATCGAGACGGCGCCCATGCCGATGAAATGCAAGGTGCAGATCGCCAGTGTCAGCAGCACGGCGCCGACGGACGTCGCCGTCAAGGAAGGGCGACGCAGCACCACATGCAGCGCCAGCGCCCCGAGCGTCACGCCGGCCAGCAGGGAGACGGCGACCATCAACAGGTTCCATTCGATGCGGCCCTGCACCTCGAATGCCGCCATGCCGGTGTAGTGCATGGCCGCGATGCCGCCGCCCAGAACGGCGCCGCCGACGAGATGGTGCTCGAACTCGTCGCGCAAGGTGGCGATCCACATGCCGGCCGCCGTCAGCGCGACCGAGGCGGCGAGCGAGAGCACGGAGAGCCACGGATCGTAGGCGCTGGGTATGCCGGGCGTGAACGCAAGCATGGCAATGAAATGCGTTGCCCAGATGCCGAAGCCGGTCGACGTGGCCGCGATCATCAGCCAGGCAAGCCGGTTCCGGTCCGTCGAGCGGCTGATGTGGTGAAGCAGGCTGACAGCGGAGAAGCAGGAAATTCCGCAGATCAGCGCGGCGAGTGCGACCAGTCTCAGATCGTGCTGGTTCACGATGCAATTGTAGACCGTCAACATCTTATATCCCCAAGCCCATTGGAAATAAAAAACGAAATATGACTGATTAAGGCTTGGCTGTTGAAGGATCGATAAAGTCGCCTGCAACCAGAACGTGCTTTCCCGGCGCATGTGCGCCCGCTGCCGCACCTGCATTCCATCGTCCCTTAGCCGGATAATCATGGCGGCCGATATGGTCTTTACGTCCGCGACAGTCGCCCTAGCTACCTGAGGCGCCGGTGCGTTCGATGCCGGCCAAGCCGCCGAGGGAGAGGAACGAGCAGCTGTGTAAAGGCCGGAGAGCCACAACAGAACTGTCACATACCTTCTCTAAGAGAGCGGGCAAGGACTTGCGCAAGACCCTTGTCACCAGCCACTCAAGAGGGAAAACCATGACCATGATCAAGCGGGGCTTTGCTGCCCTTGCCGCTGGTGCGCTCAGCACCGCGCTGGCGATGCCTGCTTCAGCAGAACCAGTAAAATTCGACTTCTGGTTCGGCCTTTCGGGCGACCTTGCCCGTGTCGTCGACACGCTGTGCAAGAACTTCAACGCCTCGCAGAAGGACTATGAAGTCGTCTGCACCAGCCAGGGCAATTACGACGCCACGCTGCAGAACACCATCGCGGCCTTCCGCGCCGGCAAGCAGCCGGCCGTCGTCCAGGTCTATGACGTCGGCACCGCCACCATGATGCTGTCGGGCGCCTACAAGCCCGCCGACAAGCTGATGGAAGAGAACGGCTACAAGATCGACTACGCCGACTATTTCCCCGGCATTGCGCGCTACTACGCCACGTCGAAGGGCGAGATGCTGTCCTTCCCGTTCAATTCCTCGACCCCGCTGATGTACTGGAACAAGGACGCCTTCGCCAAGATCGGCAAGACCGAAGCGCCCAAGACGTGGGAAGATGTCGGCGCCGACCTCAAGGCGTTGAAGGACGCCGGCTACGAGTGCCCGATGGCCATCAACATCTCTGCCAACGAAAGCTGGCAGCTGATGGAGCAGTTCTCGGCGCTCCACAACCAGCCGATCGCCACCAAGAACAATGGTTATGACGGTCTCGACGCGCGTCTGGAAGTCAACAAGACCAAGTTCGTCCAGTACGTCACCGATCTCAAGAAGTGGTATGACGCCGGCCTGATCAAGATCAAATCCAAGGATCTCGGCCAGGACATGGTCCAGGCCTTCGCTTCAGGCACCTGCCAAGTCATCCTGACCTCAGTCGGCGACCACGGCACGGTCGGCAGGACCCAGAAGGAAGGCATGAAGTGGGATGTCGCCGAACTGCCGGTCTATGCCGGCACGGAGCGTAAGAATTCGCTGGTCGGCGGCGCCTCGCTGTGGGTGCTCTCCGGGAAGTCGGATGCCGAATACAAGGGCGCTGCCGCCTTCCTCAACTTCATCCACGATCCCAAGACCGCGCTGTTCTGGTCGACCAACACCGGCTACATCCCGGTGACGAAGTCGGGTTTCGACTACATGAAGGGCCAGGGCTTCTACGACAAGGCGCCCTACAAGGGTCGTGAAGTCGCCATCGCCAGCCTGACCGCGTCCGAGCCGACCGAAATCACCCGCGGCGTCCGGCTGGGCAACTTCACCCAGATCCGCGCCGAGTTCGGCACGCAGATGCAGGCGATCTTCGCCAACAAGGTCAGCGTCCAGGAAGGCCTCGACACGCTGGTCAAGAATGGCGATGCCATCCTCGACCGCTTCCAGCAGACCTATCCGGGCAAGACCCTGCCCTGATCGCCGAAACGTCAAGGCCGCCCGCCGAGATTCGACGGGCGGCCATTTCATATCTAGTCTTCCGCTGAGAAAGCGGGCTGACGGTTCAATGGCATCGGCGGATCGATGGAAAAACGCGTCACTTTCGGCAAATGGACGATCGGCATCCTTTTCGCGGTGCCGCAGCTCCTCCTGATCTTCACTTTCTTCTACTGGCCGGCCGGCCAGGCCGTGTACTGGTCGCTGACGCTGCAGCAACCCTGGGGCGGCGGCAACATCTGGGTCGGGCTCGACAATTTCCGCTCCATCCTGTCCAACGCCGACTACTGGAACTCGATCACCGCCAGCCTTGTCTTTGCAGGCATCAGCACCGGTCTTGCGATGTTCATCGCACTGGTGCTCGCGGCCTTGACCGACCGGCAGCTCGCCGGCTCACGGCTCTACCGCGTCGTGCTGATCTGGCCCTACGGCATCGCGGCACCCGCGCTGGCGATGGCATTCCGCTTCATCCTGGCGCCGGAGGCCGGCTTCATGGCCGTGGTCAACCGGGTCTGGCCCGGCTTCTGGGACCCCGGCCTCGACGGCGCTGACGCCATGGCTTCGATCATCGTTGCCTTTTCGTGGAAATATGTCGGCTACAACTTCATCTTCTTCCTCGCAGCGTTCCAGGCCATCCCGCGTTCGCTGATCGAGGCGGCGGCCATGGACGGTTCCGGCGTCATCAGGCGCTTCTGGGACATACAGTTCCCGCTGATCACGCCGACCATCTTCTTCCTGCTGGTCATCAACATCACCGAGAGTTTTCAGGACTCCTTCGGCATCGTCGACATCATGACCGCTGGCGGTCCGGCCAACGCCACCAATCTGATGGTCTACAAGATCTATTCCGACGGCTTCAAAGGCCTCGATTATTCAGGCGCCGCCGCGCAGAGCATCATCCTGATGCTGCTCATCGTCGTGCTCACCATCTTCCAGTTCCGCTTCATCGAGCGGCGCGTGCACTACAGGTAAGATGGATATGGTTGAGCGCACCCCGTTCCTCAATTTCTTCACGCATCTGATCCTGTTCATCGGCTTCGTCTTTTGCATCGCGCCGTTCGTGGTCGTGGCGATCGCGGCGTCGCACAACCTCAAGGATGTCAACGATGTGCCGATGTCGCTGCTGCCGGGCAGCGACTTCTGGGTCAACATCAAGACCGCCTGGACGACCGCCGATCTCGGTCCCAAGCTGCTCAACAGCTTCATCATGGCGACAGGCGTCGCCGCCGGCAAAGTGATCATCTCGGCGCTCACCGCCTTCTCGATCGTCTACTTCCGCTATCCCGGCCGCATGCTGATCTTCTGGCTGATCTTCATCACGCTGATGCTGCCGCTCGAAGTGCGTATCGTGCCGACCTACGCCGTGGTCGCCAACGTGCTCGAGCCCTATCAGGCGATCCTGGACCTGACCGGGCTTTCCTGGCTGATCGAGAAAGTCTCGGGCGTGCAGGTCCAGCTCAGCCTCGGACTGCTCAATTCCTATAGCGGACTGATCCTGCCGCTGGTCGCCACCGCGACCGGCACGTTCCTCTACCGGCAGTTCTTCCTGACCGTGCCGGACGAACTGACCGAGGCCGCCCGCATGGACGGCGCAGGGGCGCTGCGGTTCTTCATCGATATCCTGCTGCCGCTGTCGCGCAACAACATGGCGGCGCTCGGCACCATCATGTTCCTGTGGGCCTGGAACCAGTATCTGTGGCCACTGCTCATCACCACGGACCAGTCGCATACGATGGCGGTGACCGAGCTCAAACAATTGATCCCCAATGTCGGCGGCGTTCCGGAATGGCACATCGCCATGGCCGGCACGCTGATCGTCATGCTGCCGCCGCTGATCGTCGTGGTGCTGATGCAGCGCTGGTTCGTGCGCGGCCTGATCGCCACCGAGAAGTAAGGAGACAAAAATGGCCTCCATCACAATACGCGGCGTCAAGAAGAACTACGCCAAGACGCAGGTCGTGCACGGCGTCGACCTCGACTTCGCCTCGGGCGAATTCGTCGTCATCCTGGGACCGTCCGGCTGCGGCAAGTCCACGCTGCTTAGGATGATTGCCGGGCTGGAAGAGATTTCCGATGGCGAGATCTCGATCGACGGCACGGTGGTCAACAAACTCGAACCGCGCGAGCGCGGCTGCGCCATGGTGTTCCAGAACTATGCGCTCTATCCGCATATGAGTGTGGCGCAGAACATCGGCTATTCGCTCAAGGTCGCCGGCGTTCCCTCGGCCGAGCGTACTCAGCGCATTCAGGCGGTCGCCCGCACGCTGGAGCTCGAACATCTGCTCGACCGCAAGCCGATGGCGCTTTCCGGCGGCCAGAGGCAGCGCGTCGCCATGGGCCGCGCCATGATCCGCGAGCCAAAGGTGTTCCTGTTCGACGAGCCGCTGTCCAATCTCGACGCCAAGCTGCGCGTGCAGATGCGTTCGGAAATCCGCAAGCTGCATCGCCGGCTGAACGCCACCTCCGTCTTCGTCACCCACGACCAGGTCGAGGCGATGACGCTGGCCGATCGGCTGGTGGTGATGAATGGCGGACGCGTTGAGCAGGTCGGCACGCCGGGTGAGATCTACACCCGCCCGGCCAGCCGCTTCGTCGCCACCTTCGTCGGCGCGCCGGCCATGAACATTCTCGAAGGCACGGTCGAACTCGACGGGCTCTCGCTGCTCGGCGGCAGCCGGCGCCTGGCCATGGCACGCACCGGCCTGCCGGTCGGCACCAAGGTCGCCATGGGCATCCGGCCCGAGGCCGTCCGGCTGGTGGCGCCCGGCATCGCCGGCGCGTTGAATGCTACGGTCGACCTGGTCGAGGAACTAGGGGCGGGGCGCGTGATCTATGTCGATCTCGACGGCGCGCCGTTTTCGGTGATGACGTCGGAGGCTGTCCATCCCGAGCCCGGCAGCCAGGTCGGCCTGAAGATTTCGCCGGACGACATGCATTTCTTCTCGTCGGAGGCGGGCAGCCGCCTTGATGTCTTCAAGGCGTCGGTGCCCGAGCCGGCGCTCTGACTTTCAAACGTCATCGAGCGCTGGCCGATCTATTCAGCCGAAACCGGCGAACGCATCACAGCGTGAACTGCGCGCCGGGCGGGGCCGCCGCCGGCCTTAGGTCGCCTAGACGAAGACATGCGCTTTTCCCGACACGGTCAGCCGGACGATCTCGCCGACTGCCGGCGCGTCCATGCCGGATTTGCGCAGGATCAGCGGCGTGTTGCCGATGGCGGCGGCGTCGGGTGGATCGAAGTTGTTCAGCAGCCGCACCGCGATCGTGCATGTCGAGCCGGCGAATTCCGATTCCGTCACCTCGCCGAACAACATGTCGGGGGTGCCCGACATGCCTTCGCGCGACGTGCGCTTCAGCCCGATCTGCTCCGGCCGCAGCAAGATGCGGGCGACATCGCGGCTGTCATTGGTGTCGACGGCGATGCGGCCGAGCGGCGAGTTGGCGAAGCCGCCCGAAATGCTCGCCGGCAGGATGATGGCGTCGCCAAGGAATTCGGCGATCATCCTGTCCTTCGGCTTGAGGTAGAGATCGCGCGGCGTGCCGACCTGCGAGAATTTGCCGTCGCGCATCACCGCCACCTGGGCAGCGAAGGACAGTGCTTCGGCCTGGTCGTGGGTCACCAGGATGGTGGTGATGCCGGCCGCCTCCAGAAGTTCGGCCACGGCCTTGCGCATCGAGGCGCGCAGGCCGGTGTCGAGTGCCGAGAACGGCTCGTCGAGCAGCATCAGCCGCGGCTTCATCGCCATGGCGCGGGCGAGCGCCACGCGCTGCTGCTGGCCGCCGGAAAGTTCGTGCGGGCGGCGCTTGAGGATCGCCTTGTCCAGCCCGACGATGTAGGCCAACTCGACGATGCGCTCGGCGCGTTTGTCATCGCCGCGGCCCATGCCGAAACCGATATTGTCGCCGATGGTCAGATGCGGGAACAGGGCGCCGTCCTGCGCCACCACACCGATGCCGCGGCGATGCGCCGGGACAGCGGCGCCGCCATTGGCCAGCACCTCGCCGTCGAGCACGATGCGGCCCTGGTCCGGTGCCTCGAAGCCGGCGATCAGCCGCAGCAAGGTCGTCTTGCCGCAGCCGGAAGGTCCGACGATCGCGGTCCGGCTGCCGCTGGCGACATCGAGGTCGACGCCGGCCAGTGCGGCGACCGGGCCGTAATGCTTGTGCAGGCCTTTGATTTCGAGAAAGCTCATCGTCCTGCCATCCGTTTCGACTGGACATAGAGCAGCCAAGTGAGCGGCAGCGACATCGCTACCATGATGAAGGCGTAAGGGGCCGCCGAGGCGTAGTCGATCTCGCCGCTGTAGGACCAGAATGCCATCGCCAGCGTGCGGGTGCCGTTCGGCGCCAGCATCTGGGTCGCGGTCAGTTCGTTCATGATGCCGAGCGCCACCAGCGCCATGCCGGCCGCCGCACCAGGCGCCGACAGGCGGATGGTCGTCGACCACAGCGCGTTGAGCGGGCGCCTGCCGAGGCTGGACGCGGCGCGCTCGAGCTCGACCGGCGCTTGGGCGATCGAGGCGCGCAGGCTGACCAGGGCGCGCGGCAGGAACATGAGGGCATAGGCGACCAGGATGGTGAACAGCGTCTGATAGAGCGGAAGCGCGATGCGCACGGTGATGGTGACCAGCGCCAGCGCGATGACGACACCCGGTAGCGAGCCGACGATGTAGTTGCAACCCTCCAGCAGGCGCTGCAGCGGCCCCGGCGCGCGGATCGAGATCCAGGCCATCGGCATGGCGGCGACAGTGGCAAGCAGTGCCCCGGCAAGCGACAGGAACAGCGTCTGGCCGAGCGCCAGGCCAATCTCGTCGAGACGCCAGACCTCGGCGCCGCCGGCGATGAGCCAGCGGCCAATGGTGACGAACGGCACGCCAAGCGCCAGCAGCGTGGTGACGACCAGCAAGGCCAGGCTCGGCATGGTGGCGCGGCCGAGGTTTGTGCGCTGCTGGTAGCGCGCCGCGCCGGAGCCGACACGGGCATAACGCTCCTCGCCGCGCATCAGCACTTCGAGGCCCAGAAGCACGAAGCAGCAGGTCACCAGCACGCCGGCCAGCATGTTGGCGGCCGGTCCGTTGAAGGTCGACTGGAACTGATCGACGATGGCGGTGGTGAAGGTGTCGAAGCGGATGAAGACGTAGAGGCCGTATTCGGCCAGCAGATGTAGTCCGACCAGCAGCGAGCCGCCGCAAATGGCGAGCCTGAGCTGCGGCAGCACGACACGCCAGAAGACGCGCCATGGTCCAAGGCCAAGAGCGGCGGCTGCGTCCTCGAGAGCAGGATCGAGGCGACGCAGGGCCGCCGATATGGGCAGATAGAGGAAGGGGAAATAGGCGATCACCGACACCAGCACGCCGGCCCACAGGCCGTGCAGGCCGGGCACCATGGTGACCCAGGCATAGGAGTGCACAAAAGCGGGGATGGCGAGCGGCGCCACGCATAGCCAGGCCCACAGCCTGGCGCCGGGCAGGTCGCTGCGCTCGGTTAGCCAGGCCAGCGCCACCGACAGCACGATGCCGATCGGCACGGTGAGCAACACCAGCAGCGTGGTGTTGACCAGCAGTTCCCCGACACGCGGCCGGAAGACCAGCGCCGACACGGTCTCCCAGCCGGTCTGCACCGCGATCCAGATGATGAAGGCGAGCGGCAAAAGAGCGAGCAGCGCGACGAAGACGGCGGCGGTGACAAGCCAGGGTGCCGCCCGCCGCTGAGGCATTCGGCGCATCCTCGACGGCAAGCCGGCGCGCGCGAGATTGACGGCGGGCTGCATCAGCTCGGACGCCCCACGGTTGCGGCAGGGTGCCGGCAATCGAGGGACCACGGTCGGAGGTCAGGAACGCAGCGTGTCGTCATCGACGAATGCCATCTCGAAAACAAAACGCTCCCGCGGAAGGTGAATTCCCGCGGGAGCACGGTCGGTTTGTCCTTATTAGGACGAACGGCAACTAAAGCAAGCCGGCTGCCGTCATCAGGTCGGTGACCTTCTTTGAGTTCAGCGTCGTGGCGTCGACTTTCGGCGCCTGCAGGTCGGCCAGCGGAACCAGCTTCGGGTTGGACTCGGCACCCTTGCCGACCGCGTATTCGAAGGAGTTTCCGTTCTTCAGAACAGCCTGGCCGCCCTTGCCGGTCACCCATTTCAGGAAGGCCTGGGCTTCCTTCTGATGCTTGCTCGAGGCGAGCACGCCGCCACCCGAGACCGAGACGAAAGCTCCCGGATCCTGGTTCTTGAAATAGTGCAGCGCGACGTTCTTGCTGTTCTCGCCGGTCTTGGCCTGATCGCCGAAGTAGTAATAGTGGTAGATCACGCCGCCTTCGATCTCGCCGGCGTTGACCGCCTTCATCACCGTGCTGTTGCCCTTGTAGGCGGTAAAGTTCTGCTTCATCGCCTTCAGCCAGTCCGCCGTGGCGGCCTCGCCCTTGAGCTGCAGCAACGCGCTGACGATGGCCTGGAAATCGGCGCCCGAGGGCGAGGCCGCCCAACGGCCCTTCCAGCTCGGATCGGCGAGGTCGAGCAGCGACTTCGGCAACTGGTCGGCCTTGAGCTTGGTCGTGTTGTAGGCAAAGACGGTGCTGCGCGCGGCCACGCCCACCCATTTGCCGCTGGTCGCCTGATAGTCCTGCGGCACCTGCGCCAGCGTGTCGGCATCGACGGGCGCGAACAGGCCGGCATTCTCGACCAGCACCATGGCCGGTGAATTCTCGGTGAGGAACACGTCGGCGGGCGAGGCGGCTCCTTCGGCGACAATCTGGTTGGAAAAGTCGCTGTCGCCGCCGTTGCGCAGCGTGACCTTGATGCCGGTCTCCTTGGTGAACCCTTCGGCCCATTCCTTGGCCAGGCTTTCGTGCTGGGCGTTGTAGACGATGATGCCGGCATCCCCGGCCGTTGCCGGACCGACGGCCAGGCCGATTGCAAGTGCGGTGGCGCCGACAAGGGCGGAGAGGGTGTATTTCATGGCGTCATCCTCGCTTTGGTTGGTCTTGGCGCGCAGCACCTATCGATACATGACACGAATAGTCAACATTATTTGCCTGCTTCAATCGGTCGCTGAGGCACAAAGAACGGCGTGAGGGGACAATTCCATGTGATGACATCCCGGACAAACGGTTTCCCACGAGACGTACTCGCAGGGCCGGGGAGGTCGTCCGGTCCGGGGCTGCGCCTTCAAGACCCGCAAACTTTCGTGATTTGCCCGTAGTTTGGCTTGGACATTATTTCGCCGGCCACGTAACAAATCAGTGCCGAGGCACGAAAATCGGGGGAGTGAACTCTTGTGAGCGGCAAGGACGAGGCCGAGCTTTCCCGGCTGTTGCGGGCCGCGATCGCCGGAGATGAAAAGGCCTATGCCGACTTTCTGCACCGGATTGCCGCGCTGGTGCGTGGCTTTGTCCGGCGCAAGATCGTGCAGGGCGGAGTCGATCCCGAGGATGTCGTGCAGGAAACCTTGCTGGCCATTCATGTGAAACGGCATACCTGGCGCCAGGACGCGCCGGTGCTGCCGTGGATCTATGCGATTGCCCGCTTCAAGCTGATCGATGCGTTCCGGCGGCGCGGTCGGCGCATCGAAATCGATGTCGACGATATCGCCGAGACCTTCGCCGAACCGGAAACCGAAACCGTCAGCGAGCGCGACATCAACAGGGCCCTGGACGGGCTGCCGCCGGCGCAGCGTTCGGTGGTTTCGGCGGTATCCGTGGAAGGCCGCTCGATCGGCGAGACGGCGGCGAAGTTCGGTATCAGCGAGACGGCGGTGCGTGTGTCGCTGCATCGCGGGCTAGCCGCCATAGCCAAGCGATTCGGACAGGGGCGAGCTGGGCGGGAATGACATGAGGACCGAGGATCTCATCAAGGCGCTCGACGCCGATGCAAGCAGCAAGGCGATGCCGCTGCGCTCGGCCTGGTGGCTGGCGGCTGGCGGGGCCATTGTCATCGCGGCAATCGTTTTCCTGCTGACGATCGGCCCGCGCCCCGACTTCATGGTGGCCGCGCACACGATGCGCTTCCTGTCCAAATTCGTTTTCACCATCGTGCTTGCCGTCACCGCCTTCGGCCTGATCCGGGCGCTGTCGACACCTGGCGCCTCAACGGCCAGAGCCGTGGCCTGGATGGCCGCGGCCCCTCTGCTGGTGGTCGTGGCGGTGGTTCTGGAGCTCTTCATGGTGCCGGAGGCGTTGTGGGGCACCAGGATGATTGGCTCCAACATGATGATCTGCATGGGCTTCATCCCGCTGATCGGCATTGGCCCGCTGGCCCTCTTCCTGTGGATGCTGCGCTATGGCGCGCCGACGCGGCCGGTGCTTGCCGGCGCGGTGGCGGGGCTGCTCGCCGGCGGGCTGGCGGCAACCTTCTATGCCGCACACTGTTTCGACGATTCGCCGCTTTTCGTCGCCACCTGGTACACGATCGCGATCGCGGTTCTCGCCGTGCTCGGCGCGCTCGGCGGGCGGTTTTTCGTGCGCTGGTAATGCGGGGCCTGCGAATAGACCCCGTGCACACCGATCCTTAATCATGCCGGCAATTGTTTGCCGGTTGACCATATCGCAGCACCCCCACGCAACCTTTCCTTAAAATCGATCCTTCAGGGTTTTAACGGGAAAAAGCGATTGCCCACGGGGGTGGCACGGATCGTGAGACTACGAGGACCGATCAGGCTCGACAAACATGCAACGCCGGCGTTGCTCGTTGCCGGCTTCGCCGTGGCCGCGGCCTCGGCCCTTCTGTCGAGGCTGGACATTGGCGCGGAAGCGCTCAGACTTTGCCTTCAAGTGTCGGTCGCGATGACAATCGCCGCGCTTTTCTTCGCCTATCTCTTCATCGGCCGCATCTGGGAAGATCGGCGGCAGATCGCGGAAAGCGAGCAGCGCTTCCGCCGGGCGATGGAAGACTCGGCAATCGGCATCGCCGTCGTCGGCCTCGATGGGCGCATTGTGCAGACCAATCCGGCCTTCGCCTCGATGCTCGGCTACAGCCGTGAAGAGATCGAGGCGCTGACCTTTTTCCAGATCACGCACCCTGACGACCTGCATGTCGGGCGGGAAACCATGGAAGGCGTCAAGGCTAGCACGGTCAACGCCTTCCAGTTCGAGAAGCGTTACCTTAAGAAGGACGGCACAGCTGTCTGGGCGCACCTCGCCGGCTCCGTCATTCGAGAGGAGAAGAGCGGCCGCCCGCTCTATCTCGTTTCGCAGATCGAGGACATCGACGCGCGCAAGCAGGCCGAGGCGCGCATCGCCGAGGCCGAAACGCGCTGGAATTTCGCGCTTGCCGGCGCCGGCCAGGGCGTCTGGGATCTCGACATCCGCAAAGGCGGCACGACCTACTCCTCGACCTGGGTCAAGATGCTGGGTTATGCGGATGGCGAACTAGACGGCAACCCGGATCGTTGGCTGACGATGATCCATCCCGACGACCGCGAAACCGTCGCCGAGGCGGATCGCGCCCATCTCGACGGCAAGACTGAGTTCTTCGAGGCCGAGTTCAGGATGCGTCACAAGGACGGCCGCTGGATCTGGATTCTCGACCGCGGCAAGGCCATCGAGCGCGACGGAGAGGGGCGTCTGGTCAGGGCCATCGGTAGCCTGACCGACATCACCCGGCGCAAGGAGGCCGAGGAGCGTCTGACCGTATCGGCGGCAATGCTGGCCGACGAGAAAGAGCGGCTCCGGGTAACGCTGCAGTCGATCGGCGATGCCGTCATCTGCACCGATGCGGCGAACCGAGTCACCTTCATGAATCCGGTTGCCGAGAAGCTGACCGGCGTTTCGGCGGAGGCGGCTCTCGGCAAGACGCTCGGCCATGTCTATTGGGCGGTCGACGAGGAAACGGGACACAGGATCGGCGTGACACGGCCGGCGATCGGCGCGGAGACGCCCTCCGACAAGAACAGCCGCGCCGTGCTGGTCCGCCGCGACGACACACGCTGCAGCATTCGCCAGGTCGTGTCGCCGATCATGAACGAGCGCAACGAATTCAGTGGTCTGGTCATCGTCTTCCAGGATTTTACCGACGCGCGCGCCCTGCAGCGCCAGCTTGCCCACGCCGCCGCGCATGATGCGCTGACCGGCCTTGCCAATCGGTCGAGCTTCATCCGCACCATGGAGGAGCTCGTCGATCAGGCCCGCAAGGATGCCGCCGGGGCTGGCAGCAGCGGCCATCAGTTCATGTTCATCGACCTCGACCATTTCAAGCTGGTCAACGACACCGGCGGTCACGCCGCCGGAGACGCCTTGCTGAAGCGGGTCGCACAGGCCGTGCGTGGCGTACTGAGGCCTGAAGACATTGTCGCGCGCCTGGGCGGCGATGAATTCGCGGTCATCCTGAAATCGGGCTCGATCGCCGGCGCCACGATCGCGGCGCGCTCCATCATCGATGCGATAGCGGGATTGAACTTCACCTGGGATGGCCGGCCGCATGCCATCGGCGCCAGCATCGGTGTGGCGGCGATCAACGCCAATTGCGGCGAGGCGGACGAGATCATCGCAAGGGCCGACGCCGCCTGCTATGCCGCCAAGGCGGCCGGCCGCGGATGCGTCTGCGTGGCGCCCGACGACAAGTCGGAGCCGCCCGCGCCGCTTGCCGCGGCGTCATGAACGGACGCGTCAGCGCGTCGGAACGGGGTGCTCGCCGCGATAGTCGTAGAAACCGCGCCCGGTCTTGCGGCCGAGCCAACCAGCTTCGACATATTTCACCAGCAGCGGGCAGGGGCGGTACTTCGAATCCGACAGGCCGTCATGCAGCACCTGCATGATCGACAGGCAGGTGTCGAGGCCGATGAAATCGGCCAGCTGCAGCGGTCCCATCGGATGGTTGGCTCCGAGCCGCATGGCGGTGTCGATGGCGTCGACCGAGCCGACACCCTCATAGAGCGTGTAGATCGCCTCGTTGATCATCGGCAGCAGGATGCGGTTGACGATGAAGGCCGGGAAATCTTCCGAGACCGTGATCGTCTTGTCGAGCTGCTTCACATAGGTCTTGGCCGCCTCGAAGGTCTGGTCCTCGGTGGCGATGCCGCGCACCAGCTCGACCAGCTTCATCAGCGGCACCGGGTTCATGAAATGTATGCCGATGAAGCGCTCCGGCCGGTCGGTCTGCGCGGCAAGCCGCGTGATCGAGATCGACGAGGTGTTGGTCGCCAGTATGGCTTCGGGATTGAGCTGCGGACAGAGCTGCGCGTAGATCTTGCGCTTGATCGTCTCGTCCTCGGTCGCCGCCTCGATCACCAGATCGGCGCCGGCGAGATCGGCCATAGCCGGTGCCGAGGCAATGCGCGCCATCGCCTGGTTGCGAAGCTTCTCGTCAAGCTTGCCGGAGCCCACCTGGCGGGCCATGTTGCCGCTGATGGTGGCGATGCCCTTTTCAATGCGGTCGGGCGAAATATCGTAGATCAGCACCTTGTAGCCCGATAGCGCGGAGACATGGGCGATACCCCCGCCCATCTGGCCCGCGCCGATGATGCCGATCGTCTCGATCTTGCTCATTACACCGATCCCGTCCAAAGGCTTTTGCAGCCTGCTTTTTGTGCGGTGCAAACTAAAAGGGCGGGGCGATTTCGTCTACCCCACCCCAAGCATTTAATACGCTTTGCCAGAGAGCGTCAAAGCGCCTTCTGCAACTCCGGCAGAATAACGAAGAGATCGCCGACGAGGCCGTAGTCGGCAACCTGGAAGATCGGAGCCTCTTCGTCCTTGTTGATGGCGACGATGACCTTGGAATCCTTCATGCCGGCGAGGTGCTGGATGGCGCCGGAGATGCCGACCGCGATGTAGAGATCGGGGGCGACGACCTTGCCGGTCTGACCGACCTGCCAATCGTTCGGCGCATAGCCCGCATCGACGGCGGCACGCGAGGCGCCGACCGCCGCACCGAGCTTGTCGGCGACCGGCAGGATGACTTCCTGGAACTTCTCCGACGAGCCGAGCGCGCGGCCGCCGGAGATGATGATCTTGGCCGAGGTCAGTTCCGGACGGTCGGTCTCCGACAGCTTGTTCTCGACGAAGGTGGACAGGCCCGGATTGGCCGCGGCCTTGACGGTCTCAACCGCGGCCGAGCCACCCTCGGGCGCTGCCTGGAAGGAGGCTGTGCGCACGGTGATGACCTTCTTGGTGTCGGTCGACTGCACGGTCTGGATGGCGTTGCCGGCATAGATCGGCCGCTTGAACGTGTCAGGCGAGACCACTTCGATGATCTCGGAGACCTGCGCGACATCGAGCAGGGCCGCCACGCGCGGCGCGACATTCTTGCCCGACGAGGTCGCCGGCGCGATGATGGTGTCGTAGCCGCCGGCGAGCGACACGACGAGGGCTGCCGTCGGTTCGGCGAGACGCTCGGCGAGTTCGTCGGCTTCGGCGAGCAGCACCTTGCTCACGCCCTTGAGCTTGGCCGCGGCGTCAGCCGCGCCCTTGGCGCCCTTGCCGGCCACCAGCACATGCACGTCCGAGCCGATCTGCAGGGCCGCCGAAAGCGCCTTGGCGGTCTGGTCGGAAAGGCTGGCGTTGTCGTGTTCGGCGATGAGGAGAATTGCCATCTTGTCTGTTCCTTTCCCGATCGTTTACAAAACGCCGGCTTCGTTCTTGAGCTTGTCGACCAGTTCGGCGACGCTCTTGACCTTGACGCCCGCCTTGCGGCCGCCGGGCTCCTCGGTCTTGATGACCTTGAGGCGCGGCTTGACGTCGGCGCCGTAGTCGGCCGGGGTCTTTTCGTCGAGCTGCTTCTTCTTGGCCTTCATGATGTTGGGCAGCGAGGCATAGCGCGGCTGGTTGAGGCGAAGGTCGGCGGTGATGATCGCCGGCATCTTCAGTTCCACCGTTTGCAGGCCGCCGTCGACTTCGCGGGTCACCTTGGCCTTGTCGCCATCGAGCACCACCTTGGAAGCGAACGTGCCTTGCGCCCAGCCGAGCAGGGCCGCCAGCATCTGGCCGGTCTGATTGGAATCGTCGTCGATCGCCTGCTTGCCGAGGATGACGAGGCCGGGCTGTTCGGCATCGACGACACCCTTCAGCACCTTGGCGACGCCAAGCGGCTCGGTCTGCTCGTCGGTCTTGACCAGGATGGCGCGGTCGGCGCCCATGGCGAGCGCGGTGCGCAGGGTTTCCTGCGCCTGCTGCGGGCCGATCGAGACGACGATGATTTCTTCTGCCTTGCCGGCTTCCTTGAGCCGGATCGCCTCTTCCACCGCGATCTCGTCGAACGGGTTCATCGCCATCTTGACGTTGGCGAGTTCCACCGCCGAACCGTCGGCCTTCACGCGAACCTTGACGTTCGCATCCACAACCCGCTTCACGGGCACAAGGATCTTCATTTGCCTGTCACCTCTTCACGCTAGTTGGGCGCGCTATAACAGCTTGCGCCCCTTCTGAGTTGTCGAAAGCCGACATTCCTGACTGAATTCCGGCCAGACGGAATTCTGGCCGGATGGAAATTCTGGTCTTTGCCCGTCTTGGACTGCTCCTTAACAGCCCTGGCGCTCGGACGGAGACGTTTCCGTAGTTGGGGCAACCCTTGCCGTCAATACGCTGAAAGCGGCTCAAATCGGTTCAGTTTGGGCCAGAGGGGGTTCCCCGGCCCCAGCGCGTCGTGGTGGCCTGCGGTTCAGGCGCCGCTGGTTCGGAAGCTACCGGCGACTGGTCTGATGTGGGAACCACGGCATCCTCGTCAGCACCGGCAAAAAGCGGCACGCCGCGGCTGCGCAAGACCAGCACTAGCACGGCGCCGGCAATGATGCCGCCGATATGGCAGGCCCAGGAAATCCGGTCCTCGCCGCCAGCGGCGAACATGAAGACCTGGAACAGCACCCACAGGATGAGCGGGATGAAGGCTGGAATGCGCAGCGGGATGCGGGCAAAGGCCAGCACCCAGACCTTCACCCTGGGATAGAGGATCAAATAGGCGACGACCACGCCGGCGATGGCGCCGGAGGCGCCGATCAGCGGCACCTGCGAATCCCAGGCGACAAGCCCCTGGAAGGCGGCGCCGGCGATGGCGCACAGGAGATAGAAGATCAGGTAGCGGATGTGGCCAAGCGCGTCCTCGACATTGTCGCCGAACACCCACAGGAACAGCATGTTGCCGCCAAGGTGGAAGATGTCGGCATGCAGGAAGGAATAGGTGAGGTAGCTCAGGCTTTCCGGGATGATGATGAACCGGGGATCAAGCTCGGCCGTGTTGTGAACGACGGAGGGGATGAAGCCAAGGCCAAGCACGGCGGCATTGGTGAAGTTCTCGCCGCCGAGTGCCGTGGCGCAATAGACCAGCGCGTTGACCACGATCAGGCCGATCGTCACATATTGCAGGCGGATGTGGCGCAGCCTGTTTGTGTCGTAAAGCGGGATGAACATGCGTGCCTGGTCCCCTCCCGCCTTTTCGATCCGTTCAGCTCAGCGGTTCTTGCCGGGAACCCATAGCACGTCGGCATTTCCGTTGTCATTGACCGCCCGGGCGGCGACAAACAGGAAATCCGAGACGCGGTTTATGTATTTCAACCCCTCACGGTTGACGTGCTCGCCCGGGTCTTGAGCCAGCGCCACCATCAGCCGTTCGGCCCGCCGCGCTACCGTGCGGGCCAGATGCAGCGCCGCGGCCGCCGGCGTGCCACCGTTGAGCACGAAGGATTTGAGCGGCTGGAGATCCTTGTTGAGGAGGTCGATGTCCTTCTCGACGCGGTCGGTCTGCGCGGCAACGATGCGCAGTGGCTCATAGTCAAGCGTCTTGCCGTCATCGGGCACGGCGAGATCGGCGCCGAGGTCGAAGAGATCGTTCTGGATGCGCGACAGCATGGCATCGATCGCCGGGTGGTTGGCTGCCGTGTGCACGCGCGCCATGCCGATGCAGGCATTGGCTTCGTCGACCGTGCCGTAGGCGTCCACCCGCAGGTCGGATTTCAGCCGCCGCTCACCAGTGCCGAGACCTGTCGTGCCGTCATCGCCGGTGCGGGTGTAGATCTTGTTGAGCTTGACCACATCGCCTCCCGAACGGCCCTCACTTGCGGGTGAAATACACGGCCAGCAGGATCAGCACCAGCGCCACGGCCTGCAGCATGACGCGTGCCTGCATCAGCTTGTTCGAGGTGGCGCCGGAACCGCCACGCATCATGTTGATGAGGCCTCGGATCAGCACGATCGCCACGGCGGCCATGACCAGAATGGCGAGGATGTTGAAGACGGTTGCCATTGTTGCGTTTCCAGTTGTTTCGCGTTCAGGCGCGTTTGGCCATCAGGCGGTAGAGCATCGATGCCGGCAGGATACGTTTGAGCGCCGCGCCGATTCTGGCCGGCACTGTTACCACATAGTGCGGGCGCGGGCACCGCGACAGAAGGGCATGACGCAGAACCTTGTGGACCACTTCCGGCCCGGGCTTCAGCGCCGATTGGCTGCCGCCGGCGCGCAATCGCTCCAGCTGCGCGGCATAGTCCGCCCGGTGCACGGAATTCTCGATGTCGATGTTTTTCAGGAACCAGGGCAGGCCGTTGCTGGCGATCTTCGATTTCACCGGCCCCGGTTCGATCAGCGAAACATGAACGCCGCTGCCATCCAGTTCCTGGCGCTGGCAGAGCATCAGCGCCTCGAGCGCATGTTTGGATGCCGAATAGGCGCCGCGAAAGCGCACCGGCACCAGACCGAGGATCGACGAGCAATGGACGAGACGGCCGTGACCCTGGCGGCGCATCGCCGGAACCAGGCGGCTGGTCAGATCATGCCAGCCGAAGAAATTCACCTCGAACTGCTCCTTGAGCGCGGCCACCGAAAGATCCTCGACCGCACCGGCCTGGGCGTATGCGCCGTTGTTGAACAGGGCATCGAGCCGGCCGCCGGTGCGCTCGAGCACCGCCGCCACCAGGGCAGCAATGGAGTCCGGTTCGCTGTAGTCGAGGTAGAAAGCCTCGATGCCGTCGCTTTCAAGGGCGGCGATGTCCTCGGGTTTTCGGGCTGTTGCAAAGACCCGCCAGCCTTCCGCCTTGAGTGCCCGGGCGCAATATGCACCTATGCCGGACGAGGCGCCGGTGATGATGATGGTGCGCAATTGCTGCGCCGTCGGACTCGTGGTTTCGTCTAGGGTTGCCATTTGCCGCATTCACTTCCCATATTCGCGGCGTCGAGACAATCGAAGGGAACGCGGGTTCTTGTTGCGGAATATTGTCGCCCTGCGCCGCGTGCTCTACGACGCGCTCGGCCATTTCAACACCGATGACGGCTGGGCGATGGCCAGCCATCTGGCGATCACCTCGCTGATGGCGCTGTTCCCGTTCCTGATCTTCGCCACGACGCTGGGCAGCTTCCTCGGCGCCCAGGCCTTTGCCGACACGGCCGTGCACCTGGTCTTCGACACCTGGCCCGATCAGATCGCCAAGCCGATCGCGCATGAGGTGCTGAACGTGCTGACCGTCCGGCGCACCGATTTGTTGACCTATGGCGTGCTGCTTGCCGCCTATTTCGCGTCGAACGGCATCGAGGCGCTGCGCACCTCGCTCAACCGCGCCTATCGCGTCACGGAGACGCGCGGCATCATCTACCGCCGGGTGCAGAGCATCTTCTTCGTGCTGATCGCGACGGCCGGCTTCCTGGCGATCAGCGTGCTTCTGGTGTTCGCCCCCCTGCTGGCGCGACTGGCGGAGGCGCATTTCGAATGGATAAAGCCCTATACCGGCACGATCACCCTGTGGCGCTACGTCATCGCCTCGGCCGTCATCATCGGCGGCCTGTTTGCCGTGCATTACTGGCTGCCGGCCGGCAAGCGCCGCTTCGTCTCGCTGGTGCCGGGCATCGTCTTCACACTGGCCGCATGGCTCATCGGCTCGACCATGTTCGCCACCTATCTCGACCATTTCTCGTCCTATGTGACGACCTATGCCGGCCTTGCTTCGATCATGATCGCGGTGGTTTTCCTCTACATCGTCTCGGCGATCTTCATCCTCGGCGGCGAGCTCAACGCCGCGATCAGCCGGTATCTGGAGGCGCGGGCGCGGGTCGGGTGAGGAAATGAGGAACTGGAGAATTGAGGAACTGAAGAATTGAAGAAAAATTGGCCATATCTGGCGCTGCGTTCCTCAATTCTTCATTTCTCCAATTCCCAGCCTCTCAGTTCTTCCCTTGGCCGGCCGCGCCGTTGCCAGGCCGACGCCGAAGGTGGTGATCGCCATGCCGACGATCTGCAGCGCGTTGAGCTGTTCGTCGAACAAGGCCCATGCGATGATCGCCGTCACTGCCGGCACCAGGTAGAACAGCGAGGCGACTTTCGACATCTCGCCGTCGCGGATCATCACCATCAGCAGAAAGATGGCGCCGAGCGATAGCACCAAAACCAGCCAGGCCATGGCGAAGATCAGTTCGCCGTTGATGATGACGGTGTGCGTCTCGAAGGCGAGCGCGGCCAGGATCATCAGCGAAGCGCCGCCGACATATTGCCACATGGTCGCCGCCACGAGGTCGCCGCCGGAGGCAAAACGTTTCTGCCAGATGGTGCCGGCGCTCATGCCGAGCACCGAGACCAGCGAGGCGGTCAGCGTCGCCGCGGTCACGCCGCCGCCGAGCGCGCCAAGCTTTGGCCACAGCACGATGACGATGCCGATCAGGCCGATGCCAAGGCCAAGCCAGTGGCGCGGCAGGATGGCTTCGCCAAGGAATTTGCCGGCAAGCACGGCGGTGATCAGTGGTTGCAGGCCGACGATCAGGGCCGAAAACCCGGCCGGCATGCCCCTGTGGATGGCCCAGAAGACGGCGCCGAGATAGACGCCATGCATCAGCACGCCGGCGCCGGTGGCGTGCAGCGCTTCCTTGCGGGTGGCTCGTTTCGAACCCAGAACGGGCATCAGGACGGCCAGCAGGATGGCCGCTATGACGAAACGCGCGGCGAGGAAAGTGAATGGCTCCGCCCAGGGCATGGCGTAGCGAGCGCCGATGAAGCCGGTCGCCCACAGGACGACGAAGGTGGCGGGGATGAACCGCTTGATGCTTTGCATTTTCCGGAGACCGCCACGCTGGTGAGAAACTGACCGTGGCGCTGCTCTAATCCGGTTCAACCCGGGGTGCAAAACGAAACGATTGATCCATGCATCATGGGAATTCAATCGGCGGTGCGTGCGGCGCGCGTTTGCCAGAGCTCTTCGCCACACTCAGAGACCGACCATCCGCCTGATATCGTCAGGTGACGCGCCGGCCTCGCGCAGCCTGGCAAGGCCGGTGTCGCCAAGGCTCTTCGACAGTTTTCGCCCGTCCGGCCCGAGGATGAGCCGATGGTGGAAATAGGCCGGTTGCGGCAGCCCGAGCAATTCCTGTAGCAGGCGCTGCACGCCGGTGGCGGAAAACAGGTCCTGCCCACGCACGACATGGCTGACCCCTTGCAGGGCGTCATCGACAATGACGGCGAGGTGGTAGCTGGTCGGGATGTCGCGGCGCGCCACGATCACGTCGCCCCAGTCCTGTGGGCGGGCCTCGACCGAGCGCGTCGCCGATAGCGACTCATCGGTGAATTCGGTCCATACGAGGTCCCTGCCGGCACGCGCAACAGCGGCATCGACATTCAGCCGCCAGGCGAAAGGCTCGTTTTCAGCGATGCGCCGTTTGCGTTCTTTCGCCGGCAACGCCTTGTCGGACGGAGGATAGAACGGCACGCCATCGGGATCGCGCGGCCAGTCACGCCCGCGCTTTTCGCTGTCGGCGATGAAGGCACGGATGTCGCCTCGGCTCATGAAGGCGGGATAAACGAGCTCCTCGCGGATCAGCCGGTCGAGCACCGCCTGATACTCGACGAAATGCTCGGACTGGCGGCGCACGGGCTGCTCCCAGCCAAAACCCAGCCATTTCATGTCGGCAAGTACGCCGGCCTCGAATTGCGGCGTGCAGCGCGTGGTGTCGATGTCCTCGATGCGCAGCAGCAGGCGGCCGCCATGGGCCTCTGCGAGCTTCTGGTTGAGCAGCGCCGAATAGGCGTGGCCGAGATGCAGTTCGCCGTTGGGGCTGGGGGCGAAGCGGAATGTCAGGAGCGTCATGTCTCGAGCGGCAATCGGGTTGTGCTGCGGTTTTGGCGGTTGCTACTTTGCTGCACATTGGCGGGCAAGGCTACCATGCAACGAATCGCGACACTGGACGACATTGCCCGCGGGCTCGATGCGCTTTGCACCATCGACCCGCGCCTGGAAAAGGTGCGCGGCATGGCCGGCGAGGTGCCGCTCAGGCTTTCGGAGCCGGGCTTCAGGAGCCTGGCCTCGATCATCGTCTCGCAGCAAGTGTCGCGGGCCAGCGCCGACGCCATCTTCGGCCGGCTGACGAAGCTCGTCGATCCGCTGACGCCGCAGGCGATCCTGGCCGCGGGCGAGGACATGTTTCGCGAGGCCGGCCTGTCGCGGCCCAAGCAGCGCGGGCTGATCGCGGTCGCCCAGGCCGTGGCCGACGGGCTTGACCTCAATCACCTCTGTTCGCTCGACGCTCAGGAGGCGATTACAACGATGACGGCCGTGCCCGGCATCGGTCCATGGACGGCGGAAGTGTACCTTCTGTTCGCCGCCGGGCACCCCGACATTTTCCCCGCGCGCGACGTTGCGCTGCAGAGCGCGGTCGGTCATGCGCTCGGTATCGACCCGCGTCCGCCGGAGAAAACACTGATCGCTTTGGCCGAATCATGGAGCCCGTGGCGAGGTGTCGCATCGCGGCTTTTCTGGTCCTATTATCGCGAAACCAGAGGGCGGGACGCCGCGCCACCGTCCTGAATCCGCAAAAATGCATAAAAATCGGGGTTTTTTGACGGTTTGGGCAAGCGACAATCCGCTTCACATCCCTGTCATGTCGGGCTTACAGTATCCGCGCCGTTCGGGTCTAGAACCAAGGAGGTAAACACGTGACGGTCGCCGTATCTCCGGATGGGCTTCCAGCACTGGTGCTGAATGCGGATTACCGTCCGCTCAGCTACTACCCCTTGTCGCTCTGGTCCTGGCAGGACGCCATCAAGGCGGTGTTCCTCGACCGGGTGAACATCGTCGCCGAATATGAGCATGCGGTGTCCTCGCCGACCTTCTCGATGAAGCTGCCGAGTGTGGTCAGCCTGAAGGCCTATGTGAAGCCGTCCAGGCACCCGGCCTTCACCCGCTTCAACGTCTTCCTGCGCGACCGCTTCCAGTGCCAGTATTGCGGCACGCCCGACGACCTGACCTTCGACCACGTCATCCCCCGCCATCGCGGCGGTGCGACGACCTGGGAGAATGTCGTCGCCGCCTGTTCGCCCTGCAATTTGAGGAAAGGCGGCATGATGCCGGCGCACGCCAAGATGTGGCCGCTGCAGAAGCCCTATCAGCCGACGGTGCATGATTTGCACAACAACGGCCGCCTGTTCCCGCCGAACCATCTGCATGAAAGCTGGATGGATTATCTGTACTGGGACGTCGAACTCGAACCCTAGAGTTCGGCAGAAATCCGCCATGCTGGCCGCCTGACGCAGCTTTCTGCGCTTCCGGTGCTCACGTACTTAAGTACGCTCCGCTCCGGTTCCCGAAAATCACTTCACCCGACTCAGCCTGCCGAATTCTTGAACGATCTCGCGCCGCGCCAGATCAGTCCTTGGCAAACGCGCCGCGGAAGGCGACGGCGGCCAGGATAAGGCTGGCGATGGCGTTCCAGCCGGCCAGCGACAGGCCCAGGATGCGCAGTGCCGCCTTGTCGCAGGAGGGCGGCACGAATTTGTCGAGCGCGTCGAGCACGCCCTTGCCGCCGGTGTCGACCGGGCCGGCGCCCGCCGTGCAGTCGGTCGGGCCGGCCCACCACTGCCATTCGACGCCGGAATGATAGACGCCGAGATAGAGGCCGTAGAGCATCAAGAGACCGCCAATGCCGAGCAGGCTGCGCGTCAGCCAAGCCGGCGCCCGTAGCATCGAGGCAATGGCCGCCAGCACCATCAGCGGTGCGCCGATATAATAGGGGGTGCGCTGCTCCAGGCAGAGATGGCAAGGGATATAGCCGCCAATGTACTGGAAGCCGAGCGCCGAGCCGACGGTCGCGGCCATGGCGACGGCAAGAAACAGCGCGGTCCGCGTCCGCTGGCGTCCGGTGTCGGCAATCATGGTCGCTGTCATGGGTCTTTTGTCCGTTGAGTTCGCCGGCCGCTTAAAACGCGTATTTGACGACGATATAGAGCAAAATCAGGGCAGCGGCCGCGGCGCCGGCGATCAGCCCGAGGCGCTTTTCGATGAATTCGCGGATCGATTCGCCATAGCGGCGCAGCAGCCAGGCCAAGAGCAGGAAGCGCGCGCCGCGAGCGACGATGGCCGAGATGATGAAGATCAGCAAATTGACGTGCAGGGCGCCGGCAAGGATGGTGACGACCTTGATCGGCGGCAGGTGCGCGAGACCGGAAGTAACGAGCAGCACCAGCATCAGGCCGATGCCAGAATTCTGCCAGCGCTCGAAGGTCTCCAGGCCGCCGAAATGCTCCAGGATCGGACGGGCGATGGTGTCGTAGGCGAAATAGCCGATCATCCAGCCGGCGATGCCGCCCAGCACCGAGGCGGCCGTGGCAGTCAGCGCATAGCGGTAGGCGCGGTCGGGGCGTGCCAACGCCATCGGCAGATAGAGTACATCGGCCGGCACGAAGAAGAAGGAGCTTTCAATGAAGGCGATGATGGCAAGCCACCATTCCGCGGATTTCCTGGCCGCCAGCGACAAGGTCCAGTCGTAAAGTCCGCGAAGCATCGGCACTCCTATGCGTGTCGCCCAAACGGTGCGCAGCGGTTTCGGGGCAATGGCATGCACAAAACAAAGACCCAAAGCGCGCCATCCATTCGGTGGGACGCGCCTCGCTTTGATGCGCCGCCTGTCTAGAAAGATTTTCCGCGCTGCACAATGGCAGCACGGTCACGAAATCAAAAGGCGAAGATTGGTCGCATCTCGGTGATCCCGAGATTTGGCCAGTTGACGAACAGGCCTCCGACCGTATAGTCCGCGCCCATCCAGGCCGCCCGGCCTGAGCCCCTATGGCGGAATTGGTAGACGCGCTCGACTCAAAATCGAGTTCCGCAAGGAGTGCTGGTTCGATCCCGGCTAGGGGCACCATTTCCTGAAAATGCAACGCTACCGCATATTGCCGGTATGGCCCTGCGAGTATCTGCCGGGCTGTGGCCAGACCGTCAGGCCGTGAGGCTCGACGCCGACGGGGATTTTCGTCACGGCGCCCGAATTCGTGTCGATCATGTAGACCTCGCTGTCGAAGCGGCCGGACAACCACAATTGCCTGCCGTCGGCGCTGACATTGCCCATGTCGGGGCTGCCGCCACCGGGTATGGGCCATTGCGCGACGACCGAACGGGTAGCGAAGTCGATGACGGTCACGCTGCCCGGCCCCTTTGCGCGGCCTTGCTCCATCTTGTGCGAGCCGCGGTTTGAAACGTATAGTTTTGTCCCGTCGCGGCTCACGACAAAGCCGTGCGTCCCGATGCCGGTGGCGACGAAGCCGATCTCGGAAAAGCTATCTCCGTCGATCAGGAACACGCCATCGTTCATCATGTCGGCGACATAGAAGACCTTGCCGTCGGGCGAGAGCCGGATGTCCTGCGGCATGCCCATCTTGGACAGAGCGAGATGTCCGAGCACCTTCTGGTTTTTCAGGTCCACCTTCAACAGTCCGCCATCGCCGTATTCGCAGGTGAATATGGCGTAGGCATTGTCGGCGGAAAAATCGGCATGGTTGATGCCCGGGCAGGTCGGCGTCGGTATCGCCGATTTCAGCGCCATGGTCTGCGGATCGCGCAGATCAAGCCGCTGATAGGCCTCATCGACGATGACGGCCGCACTTCCGTCCGGCATGAAGTACATATTG
Organism: Mesorhizobium japonicum MAFF 303099; assembly: GCF_000009625.1. Classification (NCBI taxonomy): domain Bacteria; kingdom Pseudomonadati; phylum Pseudomonadota; class Alphaproteobacteria; order Hyphomicrobiales; family Phyllobacteriaceae; genus Mesorhizobium; species Mesorhizobium japonicum. The sequence goes on along the minus strand of NC_002678.2, from coordinate 2,802,168 downwards.
TAGGGGTCATCGACCGGAATTTCGTGACCCGGCCTGGCGGTCTTGGGGTCGATGGGCGTCACGCTGCCCTTGCTGGTGCCGCTGGCGTTGTTGGCGACCCAGAGCGTCTTGAGATCCCAGGAAGGAACGACGTGCTGCGGCTTGCGCCCGACAGGGAACCTGTCGACCTCCTTGAGCGTCGCGGGGTCGATGACCGATACGCTGTTGGACGAGCGGTTCGGAACATAGACACGCGGCAGTGCGCCTATCGTGGCCTGGCTCAAATGGTCGGGGGTTGTCTGGCCGTAGATATTGATCGGAGAGCGGGCAGGCGGCGGCTCGCTGCAATCCTCAGGGCATGAACCAGCTGAAGCCGATGCCGGCGACAGGGCAAGCAGCAAAACGAGCAGCGCGCGGGAGCTTGTGAACCGTGGAAATGGCTTGATCATTTGGGCTGTTGTCTTGCGAATTCGCGGATCGCTTCGGTCGTTCCGCTGACGATCATGTCGACGCCGAGTTGACCGAACTCGGCCGACGATCGTGCAGGGTCGCCGCCATAGACGCCGTCGCCGGCATCGAGCTTCGGAGCCGCCGCGAGGCGATCCTTGCGCACCATGGAAGGGTCGATGGCGAGCATCAGCGATGTGTCGGCCAATCCGGCGTGGGTGCCGATCTCGGACTGCCTCGCGCCGGCCGACAGGAGCTTGTCGACATAGGCGCCCTGGGTGATCTGATAGTATTGCAGCGCCGCAAAGACCCGGACCGGGCTTTTGCTCCATTCGGCATTCAGACGATCGGCCACATGGCGTTCGTCGGCTTGATAGCCGCCATGGTCGCCGATCAGCACGATGGTCTTGAAGCCGTGCAGCCTGAAGCTGCGCGCCGCGGATGCGAGCAATTGCTCGAAAATCTCGTCGCTGATGGTAATCGTTCCGGGAAACCGCATATGGGCGCTCGGCGGGTCGATGGTCCCTTCCGGGACATAGGAGATCACCGGGGCGACCAAGGCGTTGCCGAGTTGACCGGCAATCTTCTCGGCCAGGAACTTGACCCGTACATTGTGCTTGCCCAAGGCCATGGCAGGACCGCTTTGTTCGGTGCCGCCTATCGGGACGATGATCGTCGTCGTCCCGGCGTTGATCCTGTCGCGCAGTTCGGTCCAGGTCTGGTCTTCTAGGAAGACCGACGCATTGGCCGCGTTGGCGGCTGAGGCAAGACCCGACAGAAACCAAAGGCCGACGACAATGCCCGCGAACGTGAAACCATGCCGTGCGATCAGCCTCCGGGCGATGCGCTGCACCGGACCGGATGTCCGCCGATTTCCTGCAATTAGTCCGGGGGCGGGGGTCTCGGCATGACGCCGGCGGCCACGAAGGTTCGGGATCATGGCTACCGCCGTCTCAGCAGGCTCTTCATGCGGTTGCGCAGCAGGCGAGCCATGTTGCGGGTCTCGCGGTAGAGATGGAGCTGCGAGGCGGCCTGGCGGGCGAGGCGATCGGCATCCGGCGTCAACCCGATCACCAGCGTGCCGATCGGCTTGCGCTCGGCCCACAGCCGGCTCATCACCGGATGATCCGGGACCGCGCAGGAATCGGTCATCATGATGTTGGGATCGTCGAGATGCTGCCTTGTGACCTCGATCATCAGCAGCGTGCCGGGCGAATAGGCTGATAGCGTCTCGTCATAGGCCGTCTTCCAGGTATAGGCGACGCCAGCCTCGACGAACACGATCAGGCAGGCGATGGTGCGGCCGTCAAGCGTCAGCGAATGGATGCGGCACATGTCCTGCTCGGCGAGCCGGTGCACGGCCTCGCGGGCAAAGGCGGCGCGGAAGCGGTCGATCGCCATGGCGGTGCGCTCACGGCCCTTCCAGCCGGACGCTTCCAGCGTCAGGAAGCTTTCGATGGCGTGGCGGATCTCCTCGGGGCCGCGCGCCACCACATGCTCCAGCCTGCCGAGGCCGGCAAGACGCCGCTTCAGGCGGCGGAACTCGCGATAATGGTGCGAACGCAGGGATGCCTTCAGATAGTCGTCGCCGTCGAGCTCGCTCTCCAGCACGGGGCGCGGGGTCTGGCCGGTGGTGACCAGCGTCAGGCCACGCGTCTCGGCCACGGTGTCGAGCAGGCTCGCCACCGGACCGTCCAGCCTGATGTCGGGCAGCACGAAGACTTTCGGCAGCTTGAGATGCGGGCGCGACAGCATCGAGAAGAAATCCTCGACGACGCCGACCGGATCGTCGCGGTCGATCAGCGGCGTGCCGAGCGGACCGAACGGGCTCGACCAGGTGCGCATCACCGGCACGCCGAGCGGCACCACCGGGCGTTCCACCGAGATCGGCACCAGCAGGCGCAGCCGGTTGCGGTATTCGTCGCCGTCGCGGATCACCGCCAGGCGCACCTCGCGATCCTCCAGCCGGGGCATGGCCGGCGCCAGGAAGCGCGGGTTGAAGAAGACGTTCGGCTCGATCGTGCGGGCGCACAGATAATCCAGTTCCTCGACCAGGTCGAAGCCGGCGGACGCCGGATAGATGGCAAGCTTGCGCTCCGGCCGGTTGTTGGCGAGGATTTCGATATGGGCGGGATCGGGATCGCGCGCCAGACCGGCGAGGCCGGATACCATGGCGCCGGCGGTGCCGCCGCTGGTTTCCTCGAGCAACGGGATGGCGACCATCAGGCGGCTCCTTTGGCAGGCACGAAGATCGCCATGACGATGCCGAGCTTGCGCCAGACCGTGAAGGACAGCGCGCTGGCCTCGAAGATCATGGCGAAGGCGGTGGCCATGGCGGCGCCCCACAGGCCGAAACGCGGGATCAGCACCACGTTAAGGCCGATGTTGAAGGCCAGTGTCATGGCATAGACGGCGGCGCAGATGTTCTGGTTGCCGCTCATGGTGAGCAGGCTTTCGCAGGGGCCGACGGCGGCGCGCGCCACGACGCCGAAGACGAGCAGGAACAGCAGCGGATAGCCCGATGTGAATTCGGGGCCGAACAGCACCAGCATGGGTTTGCCCAGCGCCAGCACCAGCAGCGCCATCAGCAGCGAGGGCCAGAAGGTCCACGACACCGTCTCGCGGGCGAAGACGGCAAGCTTTTCCGGCTCGCCATGGGTGAACTGCGCATAGCGCTGGGCGACACCGGCCTTGACGGCGAAATAGACGAAATGCACCAGCGCCAGCGTCTTGACCGTGGCGAAATAGACGGCGACGTCGTTGGGATCCATATAGGCGCCGACCATCAGCACATCGGCATTGGTGAGCAGGAAGAAGAAGCTTTCGACCAGGAAGATCGGCAGCGAGACGATGAACCATTGCGCGAAATGCACTTTCATCGGCCCGGCCGGGATCTGCCTCTCCATGCGGTGGGTGACGCCGACCAGCTGCGCGAGCGTGGTGACATAGGTGGCGGCGATCGAGGCGAAGATCGCCGTCCTGGCATCGGCCGCGTAGCCGGCGAGAAGCATCAGCGCCATGAACAGCAGGATCAGCACCGGCCGTATCAGGTAGGTCGGCGAGAGGGCGAAAAGCGCCCAGCTGTTCGCCCTGGCCTGGCCCTGCAACAGGTCCGACAGCGCGATCATCGGCAGGCAGATGACGCCGAGGATGAACGGGATGACGTAGTAGTTTTCGATCCAGGGTGCCGCCAGCCAGACGCCGAGCGCGCCGAGCCCGGCGATGATGGTGGAGGCGATCAGCACGAACAGGCGGCTGGCCACGACGATGCCGCGCAGTTCGTCCATCAGGCCGCGCTCGCGGTATTCGGGGATGAAGCGGATGACCGAGGTGTGGAAGCCGAGGCAGGCGAGGTTGCCGACGATCACCATCGTCACCCAGACCAGCACGAAGATGCCGTATTCGAACGACCCCATCCAGCGCGCCATCAGCACCTGGCTGATGAAGGCGATGACGGCGCTGACGATGCGGATGGAGAAGGCGATGACCGACATGCGGCCGGCCTCGCCACGCTCATCGGCGGTGAACAGCACGGCGTCGATGCGGCCAAGCAGTGGCCCCACGCGCAGCGCCAAACGCTGCGGCAAGAACCGCCCGGCAGTCGTGGCCGCGGAAAAGCGCACCCCGATCTCTCTCCGTTTTCCGCCTCTTTTTCAGGCGTTGGTGTAGCGGAGACACATTAAGAAAACGTGGGTGGAGAGCTTCCTTCTCCCCGTACAGTGACGGGGGAAGGAAGCGGCGCCCTTAAGCAAACGCCCCGTGGCAGTGCTTGTATTTCTTGCCGGAGCCGCAGGGGCAGGCTTCGTTGCGGCCGACCTTGCCCCAGGTCGCCTGGTTGTTCGGGTCGCGGTCTTCGGGGGCGACGACGGCGTTCTGCTCCTGGCGCACCAGGAGGGCGGTTTCGCCGCCTTCGAAATCGTTCTCGCCGGTGGTGCCGTCAATATGCGTGCCGAACATGTCGGGCGCTTCCGGAGGCGGGGCTTCGGCGGCCTGGCGGACCAGTTCGACGCGCATCAGCTGCGCGGTGACGGCCTGGCGCAGATTGCCGAGCATCGCCTGGAACAGCTCGAAGGCCTCGCCCTTGTACTCCTGCAGCGGATCGCGCTGCGCGTAGCCGCGGAAGCCGACGACCGAACGCAGATGGTCGAGGTTGACGATGTGCTCGCGCCACAGATGGTCGAGCGTCTGCAGCACCACGGAGCGCTCGACATAGTTCATCACCTCGGGGCCGAAGCGCTCGGCGCGCTCCTTGGCGGCGGCGTCGGCGGCCTGCGTGATACGTTCGCGGATGTCGTCCTCAGCGATGCCCTCTTCCTTGGCCCAGTCCTCGACCGGCAGGTCGAGATTGAGGAATTCGGCGACCTCAGCCTTCAGGCCGGCGACATCCCACTGCTCGGCATAGGCGTTTTCGGGAATGGCCTTGGCGACGATCTCGTCGATGACGCCCTCGCGCATCTCGGCAATGGTTTCCGACAGGCCTTCGCCGTCCATCAGCTCGATGCGCTGCTCGAACACCACCTTGCGCTGGTCGTTGGAGACGTCGTCATACTTCAGCAGGTTCTTGCGGATGTCGAAGTTGCGCGCCTCGACCTTCTTCTGCGCCTTCTCCAGCGCCTTGTTGATCCAGGGGTGGATGATCGCTTCGTCTTCCTTGAGGCCGAGCTTCTGCAGCATGCCGTCCATGCGCTCGGAGCCGAAGATGCGCATCAAATCGTCCTGCAGCGACAGGAAGAATTTCGAACGGCCGGGGTCGCCCTGGCGGCCGGAGCGGCCGCGCAACTGGTTGTCGATACGGCGCGATTCATGGCGCTCGGTGGCGAGCACGTAGAGGCCGCCGGCGGCCAGCGCCTTTTCCTTCAGGCGCTCGACGTCGGCAATGATTTCCTTCTCGCGCGCCTCGCGCTCGGGGCCCTCAGGCATGTCGCCCAGTTCGTCGGCGATGCGCATCTCGGCATTGCCGCCGAGCTTGATGTCGGTGCCGCGGCCGGCCATGTTGGTGGCGATGGTGATGGCGCCGGGCTTGCCGGCCTGGGCGACGATCGCCGCTTCGCGCTCGTGGTGGCGAGCGTTCAGCACCTCGAAATCCTTGAAACCTTCCTTGCGCAGGCGATCCGCCAGCTGCTCGGACTTCTCGATCGAGGTGGTGCCGACCAGCGTTGGCTGGCCCTTGGCGCTGGCTTCGCGGATCTCCTTGACGATCGCCTTGTACTTCTCCTCGACCGTCCGGTAGACCTCGTCGTCCTCGTCCTTGCGGATGACCGGCAGATTGGTCGGAATCTCGGTGACTTCGAGACCGTAAATGTTGCCGAATTCCTCGGCCTCGGTCAGCGCCGTGCCGGTCATGCCGGACAGCTTCTTGTAGAGGCGGAAGTAGTTCTGGAAGGTGACGGAGGCGAGCGTCTGGTTCTCCGGCTGGATCGCCACATGCTCCTTGGCTTCCAGCGCCTGGTGCAAGCCTTCCGAATAGCGGCGGCCGGGCATCATGCGGCCGGTGAATTCGTCGATGATGACGATCTCGCCGTTGCGGACGATATAGTCCTTGTCCTTCTGGAACAGCCGGTGCGCCTTCAGCGCATTGTTGACATGGTGGACGATGGCGACGTTCTCGACGTCGTAGAGCGACTCGCCCTTGAGCAGATCGGCATCGCGCAGCAGGTTCTCCAGCTTCTCGGTGCCTTCCTCGGTGAAGATCGAGGTCTTCTGCTTCTCGTCGATCTCATAATCCTGCGGCTGCAACTGGATGATGAAAGTGTCGATGGTGTTGTACATTTCCGAACGGTCCTCGAGCGGACCGGAAATGATCAGCGGCGTGCGCGCCTCGTCGACCAGGATGGAATCGACTTCGTCGACGATCGCGTAATTGTGGCCGCGCTGCACCATCTGGGCGCGCTCATACTTCATGTTGTCGCGCAGATAGTCGAAGCCGAGCTCGTTGTTGGTGGCGTAGGTGACGTCGGATGCGTAGGCGACGCGGCGCTCCTCGTCCGACAGGCCATGGACGATGACGCCGACCGAGAGGCCGAGGAATTTGTAGACGCGGCCCATCCATTCGGAGTCGCGGGTGGCGAGATAGTCGTTGACGGTGACGACATGGACGCCTTTGCCGGCGAGTGCGTTGAGGTAGACTGGCAGTGTCGCCACCAGGGTCTTGCCCTCGCCGGTGCGCATCTCGGCGATGCCGCCATTGTGCAGCACCATGCCGCCGATCAGCTGGACGTCGAAGGGGCGCATGCCGAGTACGCGGCGTGCCGCCTCGCGCGCGGTGGCGAAGGCCGGGACCAGAAGGTCGTCAAGGCTGGCGCCATTGGCGATGTCCTGGCGGAATTTTTCCGTACGCCCCGCGAGTTCGGTGTCGGAGAGCGCCCGCATCTCGTTTTCCATGGCGTTGATCGCCTCGACACGGGGCCGGGTCGATTTGACCCGACGGTCGTTGGAGGAACCGAAAACCTTACGGGCGAGACCGCCGAGACTGACCATCCAATGGTCCTTTCGATAGAATTCTCAATCTTGAGACAGGCGCCGGCCGGCCCCATCAAATCCGCGTGATCGCACCGCCTGAATACGGGCAAACACAAAAAGCGCCCGGAAAACGGTTCTGGACGCAAAGTCGTTGGACAGATAAGAGGGGGCTCAACTGATGTCAACGCCGCGCTGGCCCTGCCGGTCGCGCCAAATTCCGCCACAATCTGGCTGATTGGAAGCCACCCCTCCTTACAATCCTTCACCGGAGTCATCCTTATGCCCTTGTTGTTCCGCCGTGCGTCGCTTGCCAGCCTTGGTCTGGCCTTCGGCCTGTCGGCTCTTTGCCTGTCGCCCGTCATGGCGCAGGAGGCCGCTCCTGCTGCTCCGGCCGCACCCGCTGCGGCGCCGGTCGACCCGAATGCCGTGGTCGCCACGGTCAACGGCCAGCCCCTGACCGAAGCCGACCTGGTGCTTGCCGAAGGCGAGCTGTCGCAGCAATTCGCGCAGTTGCCGCCCGAACAGCGCCGCGCGGCTGCCCTTTCGGCGGCCATCGAGATCCGCGTCATGGCCGCCAAGGCCGTTACCGACGGTCTCGACAAGGATCCCGACTTCCAGCGCCGCATGGCCTTCCTGCAGCAACGCGCGCTGCATGGCGAGATGGTCGAGAAGGGCGTCGTCAACAAGGTCACCGACGCCGAGATCCGCGCTCGCTACGACCAGGAAATCGCCAACACGCCGCCGGTCAACGAGGTGCATGCCCGTCACATCCTCGTGAAGACGAAGGAAGAGGCCGAGGCGATCATCAAGCAGCTCGACGGAGGCGGTGATTTCCAGAAGCTCGCCAACGAGCACACCAGCGACCCCTCGGGCAAGTCCAATGGCGGCGACCTAGGCTGGTTCGGGCCTGGCCAGATGGTGCCGGAGTTCGACAAGGCAGCCTTCGCGCTCGAGGTCGGCAAATACACCGAGCAGCCGGTGCAGACGCAGTTCGGCTGGCATGTCATCAAGCTCGAGGACAAGCGCGCCAAGCAGCCGCCGGCCTTCGACGACGTCAAGGACCAGGCCAAGCAGGCGGTCATCCGCGACAAGTATTTCGCCCTGGTCAAGTCGTTGCGCGCCGGCGCCAAGGTCGAGATCCCCGACGCCAAGCTGAAGCAGGCCGTCGATACGATGGAAGCCGGCAAGTAAGTCTGAACGATCTTTTCAAAAAGGGCGCGGCAGCCAAGGGTTGCCGCGCCCTTTTTTTTGTTGACCGCCATGCCGTTATCTGCCGGCTGCTATGCCTTGCAGGAGATAGCGGACCATTTTGCGTATCGTGGCCTTGGGTTCATCGAGCCGGTTGGTCAGGAGATGCCGCCAGGCGTAGGAAGCGATGATATCGGCAACCACGCCCGGATCAATATCGCCGGCGATCTCGCCCCGCGCCTTGGCGCGCTCGATGATCTGGCCGGTGTGGGTGCGGCGCGCTCCGGCATAGCCCGCCAGGGCCGCCGCCGCGGTTTCATCCGACTGTGCCTCGGCGATCAGCGACCGGAAGACGCTGCCCGACGATGTCTCGCGCCAATGCGCGAACAGATTGACCAGGAAGCCGACGAGATCCTCCTCCAGGCTTCCCGTATCGGGAATGTCGACGCGCTTCTGGCGCTGGTAGACTTCGAGCAGCAGCGCCGCCTTGCTAGGCCACCAGCGGTAAATGGTCGGCTTGCCGGCACGGGCGCGGCGCGCCACCGCCTCGATCGAGAAACCGGCATAGCCGGCCTCGATCAGCACGGCTTCGGCAGCCTCCAGAATGGCTTCGGCGCTGTCGGGATTGCGCCTGGCGCCAATCGATTTGCGTGCCGGATCGGCGATTTCGCCCATGAGCCGTTCCTCCTGAAGCGGTTTCTCGTTTCGGCTGAAACAACCCGCCGGCAACCGTTTGTCTTTTGCGGACCAAACGAAGCCATTTGGCCGCAAAATACACCGATGCCAAGAGATGCTCATACATCATCGCTTGACGAAACGGAACGGCTCGTTCTATTCAACGGAACGTTTCGTTCCGATGGACATCATCATGACCACCATTACCGCATCCGGCTCCGCATCCGCCGAGACGACAATTTCGAATTGGATGACCTTCTTGCTGGCTGCCGCCTGCGGGCTGATCGTTGCCAATATCTATTACGCACAGCCATTGATTGGCCCGATTGGCGCCGAACTTGGCCTGCCGCCACATGCGGCGGGCCTGATCGTTACGATGGCGCAGATCGGCTACGGGGTGGGCCTGCTGTTCATCGTGCCGCTTGGCGACCTGATCGAGAACCGCAGGCTCGTGCTTGGCATACTCGCCGTTGCGACGCTCGCCTTATTGGGCGCGGCGATTTCAACGCAGCCGGCGTTTTTTCTGGCCGCGATGCTGTTTGTCGGCCTTGGCTCGGTCGCGGTGCAGACCCTTATCCCCTATGCGGCGCATCTGGCGCCGGAGGCCAGGCGTGGCCGCGTGGTCGGCAATGTGTCGGTGGGATTGTTGCTGGGCATAATGCTGTCACGGCCGTTTTCCAGTTTCATCACCGCGCTGTCGTCCTGGCATGTGGTCTACTTCACCTCTTGCGCCGTTATGATCCTGCTGACCGTGGTGCTGCGGTTCGCGCTGCCCAGGCGCGTGCCGACGGCGCGTCTGAGCTATGGCGCACTGTTGGCGTCCATGGTGCAGATTGCGCGCTCGACGCCGGTCCTGCGGCGGCGGGCTCTCTATCAGGCGTTCCTGTTCGCGGCCTTCAGCCTGTTCTGGACGACGACACCGCTGCTGCTGGCCGGACCCGATTTCGGCTTGACGCAGCGCGGCATCGGCCTGTTCGCCTTGGCCGGTGTCGCCGGCGCTATCGCCGCGCCGCTCGCCGGAAGGGTTGCCGACCGCGGATGGAGCCGCCCGGCGACAGCCTTTGCCATGCTGTGCGTCGCCGTCGCCTTTCTCGTAACCCATATCGCCCCCAGCGGTTCGACGCTTTCGCTGGCGCTGCTGGTTGCCGCAGCCATCGTCCTCGACTTCGGCGTGCAGACCAACCTTGTCCTCGGCTATCGCGACCTGTTCGCGCTCGGCGCCGCCCATCGCAGCCGTCTGAACGGGCTCTACATGGCGACGTTCTTCATCGCTGGCGCCATCGGCTCGGGTGTCGGCGGTTGGGCCTATGCGCAAGACGGCTGGCCACTGGTGTCCTGGATCGGCCTGGCGCTGCCGGTTGCGGCACTGCTTTGTTTCGCCACCGAATTCATGTCGCGCCAAAGGGCGTGAATTCGCGCCCGGGCCAGCGCATCATTGCATCGCCTGCGAGGTTTCGGATTCGATGCGCCATCCCTCCGCGGCCTTGACCAGCCCAAGCGTGACGCGCGCCTTGCCGGTCAGCCGTGCCGCCGACTTGTCCTTCGGTACGTAGTCGTAGCGCATGGCAAAGGCGGCCTCAGTGCGGTCCTCGCCATGCGGCGTGATCTCCAGGCTGCCGGGTTCCAGCCCGAGCGACCACGAAGCCCATTGCGCGAACCAGTCGGTCTTCACCTTGACGATGGCATCGGCGTCGTAGCGTGTACCGAAAATAGTGGCCGACGAGCCGTAGATCCGCTTGACCGTTTCGGCCATCGTCCTGGTGTCGGGCGCCAGATAATCCCGGCGCAGGAACTGTTCGATCGAAGCCTTGTCATCGCCCACGGAGCGCTCCAGCGCCGCGACCCGTGGGGCCGACGCCGGCTCGGCCGCCGGCTTGGGCTTCGGGGCTGGCCCGTCACCCGGGACGAACTCGAAACGTTCGAGCAGTGAGCCCTGCTCCCAGGGGCGCTGGCCTTCGCGGGTTTGCGAAACGACGTCGCGGCGCACCGCGATCATCATGTCGTTGATGCTCTGGCCGGGTTCGGCGATGTGCCGCAAAAGGGCTGATGCAAAGGGCGAGTTGCGCCCGGTGCCGTCCATGGCGACCGCGCCTGGCGCGGTCGAGAAGGCGATGAAGGAGCCGCGCGTCGAATCGAACTGCGCGAGACCGGCGAGCGCGGTCGCCGAGCGCGTCGTGGCGGTGCGGCTTAGACTGCGGGCAAACGGATTGTTGCGGCAGGCATCGAGAAACACCAGGCTGACCTTGGTCTGCTGTTCCATGATGTCGAGGACTTCGTCGATCGGTACCGCTTCGAGCTGCAGTTTCACCGGCATGTCAAGCTTCGCGTCGACCGGCACGATGTAGTTGCGCCCGTCGACCTGCAGGCCGTGGCCGGCATAGTAGAAAAGCCCGACCCCGGCGCCTTCGAGCGCATCGGAGAATTCGCCGATGCTGCGTTCGAGCTCGCGCTTGCCGAGGTCGTTGCCTTCGATGACCTCGAAACCGATGGAGCGCAGCTTGTCGGCGATGTCGAGGGCGTCGTTGACCGGATTGGCCAGCGTGCCGGCCTCGGCATAGGTGCCGTTGCCGATGACGAGCGCCACGCGCCGCGCCGGCTCAGCGTCGGCGCTCAGCAGCAACAGTCCCAGAAATGCCCAAGCGAGGATCGCAAGCCTGCCCATGGGGCGCAATCATAGCGCCACAGGTCCCGGCGACGCCAACAGATTTGAAATGCAGGCTTAATCCGGCGCGGTCCGCCGCCCCGGCAGGCGCGGCGAAAACGCCCTTGCGCCGGCGCGCCGTATCGGGCAAACCGGCCTTCCCCTTGCGATTTTCCCGCCCGAGGTCCCCATGTCCACGACGATTTCGCCGCTCGCGCCGAAGAAGTACCCCAAAATGCCTGTCATTGAAGGGGTGCGCATCGCCACCGCCGAAGCGGGGATAAAGTACAAGAACCGTACCGACCTGCTGGCCATGGTGTTCGATGCCGGCACTGCGGTCGCCGGCGTGTTCACCAAGTCGAAATGCCCCTCGGCGCCCGTCGATTTCTGCCGCCAGAACCTTGCCGCCGGCAAGGCCCGGGTGCTGGTCGTCAATTCCGGCAATGCCAACGCCTTCACCGGCAAGAAGGGCCGCGAATCCACCGCGCTGACCGGCGAGGCGGCGGCAAAGGCTGCCGGCTGCACGGCAGGTGAGGTGTTCCTGGCCTCGACCGGCGTCATCGGCGAGCCGCTCGACACGACCAAGTTCAGCCATCTGCTTGCCGGACTGGTCAGTGATGGCAAGCCCGACCTGTGGACCGAGGCGGCGAAGGCCATCATGACCACGGACACCTATCCGAAAGTGGCGACGCAGACCGTCAAGCTTGGTGACACCGATGTCACCATCAATGGCATCTCCAAGGGCGCCGGCATGATCGCCCCCGACATGGCGACGATGCTGTCCTTCATCGCCACCGACGCGCCGATCGCGGCCCCCGTGCTGCAGGACCTGCTGTCGCGCGGCACGGCCAAGACCTTCAACGCGGTGACCGTCGACAGCGACACCTCGACCAGCGACACACTGCTGATCTTCGCCACCGGCAAGGCCGCCAAGCGCGGTGCGCCTGAAATCACCGACCCGAAAGACGCACGGCTCGGTCAGTTCCGCCGGGCGCTCGGCAAGGTGCTGAAGTCGCTGGCGCTGCAGGTGGTGCGCGACGGCGAGGGCGCCCGCAAGCAGGTCGAAGTCACCGTCACCGGCGCGAAATCGGCCCGCTCGGCCAAGCGCATCGCGCTGTCGATCGCCAATTCGCCGCTGGTCAAGACAGCGGTCGCCGGCGAGGACGCCAATTGGGGCCGTGTCGTCATGGCCGTCGGCAAGGCCGGCGAGCCCGCCGACCGCGACCGGCTGTCGATCTGGTTCGGCGATATCAGGCTGGCGCATGAGGGCGAGCGCGACCCCGGCTATTCCGAGGAAGCGACGTCGACTTACATGAAGCGCGACGATATCCGCATCCGTGCCGACATCGGCATCGGCCGCGGCAAGGCGACGGTGTGGACCTGCGACCTCACCAAGGAATATGTCGCCATCAACGGCGATTATCGGAGCTGACGGTTTTGGCTTCCAGGCATCCGGCAAGCATGCTCGCGATCGTGCGCCGCTACGAGGCGGCCGGCTTTCGCGCCTGGCCGGCGGCCGCCGTCCACTATGACGGTACCTGGGTGGTGCGGCTCACGGCCGGCCACCCGGCCAAGCGGCTGAATTCGGTCAACCCGCTCGATCCCGGCGATATCCAGCACATAGCCGACCGCATCGGCCGGGCCAGCCGCCGTTTCGATGCCTATGGCAGGCCGCTGACGTTCCGCATGTCGCCGCTGTCGGGTCCCGATCTTGCCGGCCATCTCGACAAGGAGGGCTGGAGTCGGTTCGACGAATCGCTGGTCATGCGGTTGCCGCTGGCCGACGCCCAACTCGATGCCGCGATGGACCAGATTCCGCTCAAGGACATCAGCCGCTTCATCGGCGCGTCGCTCAAGGTCAGCGGCTCGGACGTTTCGCTGCGGCCCGGCCTGTCGGAGATCATCGGCGCCATCCAGCCAGAGGCCGGGCTGTTCGCACTGGAAGATGGGGCGGAGGCGCTGGCGACGCTGATCTGCGTGCATGACGGCGATCTCGCCGGCCTGTTCGAAGTAGCCACCGACAAGGCGGCGCGCAACAAGGGCCATGGCCGCAACCTGATCCGGTCAGCGCTGAAATGGGCGCGGCTGCGCGGCGCGCGGGAGGCTTGGCTGCAGGTCGAGGCCGGCAATGTGCCGGCGCTGGCGCTCTATCGGTCGCTCGGCTTCGAGGAAGTCTATCGCTACCATTATCGCCGGCCGCCTGGTCATGAGTGAAATTGGGCATGAATGATCTGGCCAATGCCGGCAAGCGCCTGCTCCTGGTCGCGGCCTGCGCGCTGGTCGATACCGACGGCCGGGTGCTGCTCGCGCAGCGGCCCGAGGGCAAGCAGCTTGCCGGCCTGTGGGAATTTCCCGGCGGCAAGGTCGAGCCCGGCGAGACGCCGGAACAATGCATCATCCGCGAATTGCACGAGGAGATCGGCATCGAGACCGAAATCCCGTGCCTGGCGCCGCTTACCTTCGCCAGCCATTCCTATAACGACTTCCATCTGTTGATGCCGCTGTTTGTCTGCCGCCGCTTCCGCGGCATCGCCCAGCCCCGGGAAGGGCAGGCGCTGAAATGGGTGCGGCCGAGAGAGATGCGCGACTATCCGATGCCGCCGGCCGACGCGCCGCTGATCCCGTTCCTGATCGATCTGCTCTGAGGATCCGGGACGGAGCGGGCCACGGGCCCATATCAGTCAGCGTTAATGGAAGATTTATCTCATCATGAAAAATTGATGGATGGCCGTGTCGTCGCGGCCGCGTCGCGGATTGGCTGGGGAGCGATAGTTATGAGCCTCGACAGGGATTGGGATTCGATCCGGCCCGACCGCGGCTTTCGTGCCGCCGATGCGGGCATGGGCATTCTGCGCGTGACGCTGCTGTTCGGCTCGGCCGCGGTGGCGCTGGCGCTGATTGCGACCCCTTTCCTCGACAGCCAGACGCGCTCGCAATCGACGCGCGATAGTTTTTCCGGTGGTCTCGACATGACGGCCACCGGCTCGATCAGCCATCGCAGCACCTATACGGTGCGCCGCAGCGTGCTGCAGGCGCAGCCCGGTTCGGTCTGCATCATCAGCTCCGATGGCAGAACCAGCGGCGACTGCTGACATGGCTAAGATGTTTGGGGAAGGGCGGCCGTTTCACTGCCTGTTAAGCCTTTGCCATTAACCTTTCTTAACAGATCGGCGGTAGTATCCTGGCGAGAGGGGTTGAGGTCATGAAAGCAGTGCTGCTGCGATTTCTGAAGGACGAAACCGGCGCCACGGCGGTCGAATATGGCCTGATCGTCGCTGTGTTGTCGCTGACCATCGTCGCCGGCATCAGTCAGGTCTTCAACTCGATCACCTGGCTGTTCAGCGACAATGGCAGCCGGCTTGCGAACGCCTTCGCACCCTGATCTGGCTGTCGGCGCCTGACGCCGATCATTGCCCGTCGGGAGCCTCAAGTATCGTCTTCAGCGAGACCTTGGCCGACCCTGGCTTCAGCGGTTTTTGCTGCGAGGCGTCGGGCGCCCAGCCGGACATCCAGACAATCGAGAAACTTGCCCTTACGCGGCCGTCGGCGTCGGAAAACCGCTCGGCGTAAATTTCGGCCGCGCGGGCAAACAGCTGGCGTGCGCCCGGCCGTCGGCTGCGGTCGGTGAGTGCGCTGGTTTCGCCCATGGCGCGCAGATCGGCCATCAACGCAAACAAATTGGCATAGCGCACCGTCACGGTCTCGACATCGGCGACCGGCAGGGCAAGGGCGGCGCGCTGCAAAAGCGCGCCGGCATCGCGCACGTCGGTGAACGGGATGACACGCGGGCTGGCGCCGCCGTAAAGTTCCGTCTCGGCCGCAAGCAGGCTTTCGCGCAACTCGAAAAGCGTGCCGGCACCGGCAAAGGCGCCAAGGAAAAGTCCGTCCGGCCGCAGCGCGCGGCGGATCTGGATCAGCATGCCGGGAATGTCGTTCATCGCCTGCATCGACAGAAGCGACACCGCCAGATCGAGGCTCTCCGGCTCGAACGGCACGGTTTCGAACGGTGCGATTAAGCCGGCGCCGCCGCCGGTCAGGAAAGCCGTATCCGCCTCGACGCGGACGATATCCGCGACCTTGCCGCTGGCGGCGAGCACATCGGCCGCGGCCGACGTCTGGCAAAACAGCACCGCCGCCTTGCCGAACCGGCGCTCGACGGCGCCCAGCCGGTCTGCAAGGTCCTCGGCGGCGCGGTTCATCAGGAAATCGGCGCCGTCGACCGGATGGCTGACCGCGCGCCGCTTGTGCGCCAGCCACAAAGAGGTATCCATAATGGGCTGCAACGGGTGGATCCTTGTTTGTCCACGCCCTGATATACTTGGTACACTCGGTGCGGAGAACAACCACGTGGCCGATCCGATGCCAGAGATCAAGTCCGTCGGGATCAGGAACCTCGCCCGATCGGCTCTCGGCTGGCCGGCGCGCATGCTGTTTCCGCCAGTCTGTGCCGGTTGCCGCCGGCATGTCTCGCAGCCCGGCGTGCTGTGCGGCGCCTGCTGGCCGAAGCTGCGGCTCTTGGAACGGCCCTGGTGCCCGGTTATGGGCACGCCGTTCACCCATCATATGGGCGAGGGTTTTCTGTCGGCCGAGGCGATCGCGGACCCGCCACCCTTCGAGCGGGCGCGGGCAGCCGTCGCCTATTCCGGCGTGGCCCGCCAGATGGTGCAAGGGCTGAAATACCAGGATCGCACCGATCTAGCGCCTTGGATGGCGCGCTGGATGGTGCGCGCAGGCGCCGATCTCATCGCCGAGGCCGATGTGGTGGTGCCGGTGCCGCTGCACTGGCGGCGTTTTTTCCGGCGGCGCTTCAACCAGTCGGCGGAACTGGCGCGCGCGGTTTGCGAGCTCAGCGGGTTGTCTTTCGCGCCTTCCGCCATGCGGCGCGTGAAACTCACCCGCCAGCAGGTCGGGCTGGAGCGGCAGGAGCGCGAGGAGAATGTGCGGGCCGCCTTCCGCGTCCCGGCCGAGGCGGAGATCGAGATCGCCGGCCGCAGGGTGCTTCTGATCGACGATGTCTACACCACGGGCGCCACCGTGCGAGCGGCCACCAAGGCGCTGAAAAGGGGCGGTGCGTCTGCCGTCGACGTGCTGACCTTCGCGCGTGTGTTGCCGGGGGACTTTCGGGCGGACGAGTCCGCGACTATATAAGTCGGCAACGAAAGCGGAATTCATCATGGTCGATGTCACGATCTATACGCGCATGATGTGCGGCTACTGCACGGCAGCCAAGCGGCTGCTGGAGCGCAAGGGCGTTGCCTATACCGAGCATGACGCTTCGTTTTCGCCGGAACTGCGCCAGGAGATGATCTCGCGCGCGCACGGCCGCACGACCTTTCCGCAGATTTTCATCGGCGAGACGCATGTCGGCGGCTGCGACGATCTCCACGAGCTGGAGGCCGAAGGCCGGCTGGACAGGCTGCTCGCCAACGGCGCGACGATTTGAGGGTATGATGATGGGTGTTTTCAAGGCTGCGGCGGTTCAGATGCGTTCCGGCGAAAGCCCCGAGCGCAACGCGGTCGATCTCGAACGGCTGGTGCGTGAAGCGGCCGGGCAGGGCGCGACCTATATCCAGACGCCGGAAATGACCGGGGCGCTGATCCGCGACAAGCAGGCGCGTGCCGCTTCCTTCACCTCCGAAGACAAGGACATCATTGTTGCGACCGCACGCGGATTGGCGCGCGAACTCGGCGTCTTCCTGCATATCGGCTCGACCGCCATCCTGCGCGCCGACGGCAAGCTCGCCAATCGGGCGCTGTTGTTCGGTCCGGACGGCGCGACGCTCGCCACCTATGACAAAATCCACATGTTCGACGTCGATCTCGACAATGGCGAAAGCTGGCGCGAATCGGCTGCCTACGAACCCGGCACCGAAGCCGTCGTGACCGAGGTAGCGGGCGCCAGACTGGGCTTTGCGGTCTGCTACGACCTGCGTTTCCCGCAGCTGTTCCGCACCGAGGCGCTGGCCGGCGCGGATGTTTTGACCGTGCCCGCCGCCTTCACCCGGCAGACCGGCGAGGCGCACTGGCATGTGTTGCTGAGAGCCCGCGCCATCGAGAACGGCGCCTTTGTCGTCGCCGCCGCGCAAGGCGGCCTGCATGAGGACGGCCGCGAAACCTATGGCCATTCGTTGATCGTCGACCCGTGGGGGCGCGTCCTCGCCGAAGCCGCGCATGACGAGCCTGCGGTGGTCGTCGCCGAGATCGACCCGGCGCAGTCGCTTGCGGCGCGCAAGAAGATCCCCAATTTGAAGAATGCGCGGGATTTCACCATCAATGCCGGCGCGGTGGACGCGCCGCGTCTCAGGGGTGCCGCCTCTTGATCCGCTTTTCCCTGATCTGCGAAAACGAACACGAGTTCGAGGGCTGGTTCCGCAGCAATGACGATTTCGACACCCAGAAGAAGCGCGGCTTTGTCGATTGCCCTAGCTGCGGCTCGCACAAGGTGGAGAAGGCCCTGATGGCGCCGGCCGTTTCGACGGCGCGCAAGCAGGAGACCATAGCGCTCGCCATGGGCGAGGCGCAGAAGCAGGCCCTGGCGCAACTGAAGGCGATGGCCGAGAAGGTGCGCGAGAATGCCGACTATGTCGGTGACAAATTCGCCGAGGAAGCGCGAAAAATCCATTTCGGCGAAACCGACCCACGCGGTATCTACGGCGAGGCGACACTGGAAGAGGCCAAGGGCCTGGCCGAGGATGGCGTCGATTTCATGCCGATCCCGGTGTTTCCCGACGACCGCAACTGAACGTTCAGCTCACGCTGCCGATCAGCTTCTCAAGCAGACGCGAAAGCGTCTCCCGTTCGGCGTCGTTTAGGCCCGCGAGGATCTCGTGCTCGTTGGCGACGTGGGCGGTCAGGGCCTCGTCGATCAAGGCGAGACCTTTCCCGGTGAGCTGCACAACAATGCCGCGCCGGTCGTTGGGGTGCGGGCCGCGCAGGATCAATCCGGCCTTCTCCAAACGGTCGAGCCGGTTGGTCATGGCCCCCGATGTCACCATGGTCGCTTCATAGAGATCTGTCGGCGTCAGCGCGTAAGGTGAGCCTGAGCGGCGCAGCGTTGCCAGCACGTCGAACTCGCCGGCTTGCAACCCGAATTGCGCAAACAGCGGGGCCAGGCGATCACGCGCGATCAGCGACGAGGCTTCGTTCAATCGCCCGAGCACGCCCATCGGCGAGACATCAAGGTCCGGCCGCTCCCGCTTCCACTGCTCGATCGCTTTTGCCGCGCGATCCATCTGTCTCACCGTTAAATATCTTGACGTTAAGAATCTTTGCGCTATCTTATCTCAGGATACAGAACCGGCCGAGCGCCGCAAGTGCCAAATTTCGCAATTGAATGACGGGACCATCCGATGAAATTTCTCTGGGATTCGGCGTTCGGCCTGCTTGTCGTCACCGGCTGCCTGCTCGGCCTGACACTGCCCTTCGGCAAGCTCGCCACGGCAGCCGGCGTGCCGGCCATGGTCTGGGCCTTCGTCATCTCGCTCGGCGCCGGCGGCGTGCTTTTGTGCGTGCTTTTGCTGCGCGGCCAGCGTGTCCGGCTCACCGCGCACAAGCTGCGCTATTTCTTCGTCACGGCGGCCGTGTCCTATGCCGTCCCCAATCTCTTGATGTTCTCGGCCATTCCGCATCTGGGCGCCGGCTATACCGGCATCATGTTCACGCTGTCGCCCGTCGTCACGCTGGTGTTCTCGATCCTGCTGCGTGTCCGGCGCCCGAACGTGCTGGGCATTATCGGCATCGCCGTCGGTTTCATCGGCGCCGTGATGGTGGCGGTGACGCGCGGCGAGGCCGGCCAGCCGGCCGATCTGTTCTGGGTGGTGATGGGGCTGCTGATCCCGGTCAGCCTTGCAGCCGGCAACATCTACCGCACCGTCGACTGGCCGGAAAGCACCGGTCCGATCGAGCTCGCCGTCGGCAGCCACCTGGCGTCGGCGACGCTGCTGCTCGCCGGCATTCTCGCTTTGTTCGGCGTCGAGGCCTTCGCGCCGCTAGGCGGCGTACCGCTGGTCCTCGTCGGGCAGGTCGCATCGGCGTCGGCGATGTTTGCCTTCTTCTTCCGGCTGCAGGCGGTCGGCGGCCCGGTCTATCTCAGCCAGATCGGCTATGTGGCAGCCGCGGTCGGCCTGTTTGCCGGCACGATCTTCCTTGGCGAGCACTATCAGCTGCTGACCTGGGCCGGCGCCGCCATCATCACCGCCGGCGTCTTCATCACCACGAAGGCGCAGAGCCAGGCTGTCGCGAAGCCGCAGCCCGCGTAAACGTCGTCAAAGTTTTCCGCCGCCGTCGGCGTCGCCGCCAGGCTCCGGCCTTGGATGCCGGCGGCGGTGTGTGGCGGCGGCCCGCGCCGCCTGTTCGTAGATGCCGGTCATCAGTTCGAGCGTGCGCGCGACATCTTCGAGCTTGTCGGCCATTTCGGGAATGCGCGTCACGGCATCGATGAGCAGGACGGAGCGGATGTCGGCATAGCGCTCGGTCACGCGATGCCCGAGCGGCGTCACCTCATAAGTGACGCCGGCCCTGCCGCTCCCGGTGCGGGTGATCAAACCGCCCTTCAGCAATTTGCGCAGGCTGTACTGAATGTTGGGGA
Organism: Mesorhizobium japonicum MAFF 303099; assembly: GCF_000009625.1. Taxonomy (NCBI): domain Bacteria; kingdom Pseudomonadati; phylum Pseudomonadota; class Alphaproteobacteria; order Hyphomicrobiales; family Phyllobacteriaceae; genus Mesorhizobium; species Mesorhizobium japonicum. The sequence goes on along the minus strand of NC_002678.2, from coordinate 2,782,192 downwards.
TGTCGTCGCGGTTGGTCATCTGGGCAAGATCGCGCACGCTTTTCGGCCGGTCGTTCATGCGGATGATGTGGAGCAGCGCGTTCTCGGGTCCGCTGGCGGAAAACTCAATCACCGTGGCGAGGCATTCAGCCTGCCAGTGACCGAACGCCTCGTAGGAGCGCATCAGCGCATACTCGACTTCGGTGACGTCGATCTCCAGCGGCGTGCGCGCCAGATGCCAGCCGCGATCCAGCAGTTCGGCCGGTGTTTCCAAGGATTTGCGCCGTTCGTTCATCTGCCTGTCCCCTGCCATCAGCATGCGCTGATCCCGGTGATTGCGTCCACATGAATTTATAATAGACTTTCTATCATAAATTATAAGCAAAAATGAGGAGAACACCGCCAATGAGCATGCTCGACAAGACCGCGCCTCATGCGCAGCCCTTCTTTCTTGGCACTTTCGCGTCCAATTGTTCCGGCGGCATGACCGTCACCAAGGTTCCCGAGCGCTGGGCCAGTTCCTGGGACAACAATCTGCGCCTGGCGCATCTGCTCGACGAGGCCGGTATCGACTTCATGCTGCCGATCGCGCGCTGGATCGGTTATGGCGGCGAGACGAATTTCCACGGCAACGTGCTGGAGACGATCACCTGGGCGGCCGGGCTTCTGGCGCTCACCCGCAACATCACGGTTTTCGCCACCACCCATACCGCGGCCAACCATCCCGTGGTCGTCGCCAAGCAACTGGCGACCATCGACCAGATCAGCCGTGGCCGCATCGGCCTCAACATCGTCGCCGGCTGGAACAAGCCGGAATATGAGGCGCTCGGTTTGACGCTGCCCGATGACCATGTCACGCGCTACGGCTATGCCCAGGAATGGTTCGACATTGTCCAGGCGTTGTGGGGGCGCACGGAAGCCTTTGACTGGGACGGCACGTGGTTCAAGCTCAAGAATGTGCTTGGCGACCCGCGCCCGTCGTCACGGCTGCCGATCCTCAATGCGGCCGGGTCGGAGGAGGGCCGCAAATTCGCGGTCCGCAACGCCGATTTCCTGTTCACCCCGGCAATCGACCTGGCGCGCTCCAAGGATGAGATCATTGCGCTGAAGGAGCAGGCGAGGGCCGCCGGCAGCGATGTCGACGTGCTGACCTTTGCCCATGTCGTCTGCCGGCCGACCGAGAAGGAAGCCACGGACTATCTCGAACATTTCGGCCGCGCCAATGCCGACTGGGCGGCGGTCGACAATCTGGTGCGGCTGCAATTCGCCCATGCGCAGTCGTTCCCGCATGATCTCTTGGCGCTCATTCGCGACCGCATGGCGGCGGGCCATGGCGGCTTTCCGCTCACCGGCACGCCCGAGCAGGTCGCCGACGGGATCACCGCCTTGCACGAGGCAGGTTTTCGCGGCTCGACGCTGTCCTTCGTCAACTATGTCGAGGAATTCCCCTATTTCCGCGACACCGTGCTACCCATTCTCGAAGAGAGAGGCATCCGCATCGCACCGGCCGCGATGCAGTCGGCGGCTTAGCAAAGAAGCGAAGAGGCAATGTCCATGACAGAAGCTCAGGTCAGCGTCGCCGACTTCCGCGCCGCCATGCGGCTCATCGTCGGCAATGTCAGCGTCATCACCGCCGGTGTCGGCGACGACCGTTCCGGCCTTGTCGTCATTTCGGTGGTCTCGCTGTCGGCCGAGCCGCCCAAGGTGATCGCTTGCGTCAACCGATCGTCATCCACCTGGCCGGTTATCGAGCGCTACCGGCATTTCGGCGTCAATTCGCTAGGCCCTCAGCATCAAGCCGTGGCGGAGCGCTTCTCCGGCTTTGGCGGCATCAAGGGCAAGGATCGTTATGAGGGCGCCGAATGGGTGACGCTGAAGACCGGAGCCGCGCTGCTTTCCGACGCCGTGGCCGCCTTCGACTGCAGCCTTGACGAGATGATCGACCGGGGCACGCATTCCATCGTCATCGGTTCGGTCGAGGCGGTGCGCACCCGCGATGCCGGCCAGGCGCTGATCTATTGGCGGGGCGGCTATAGGCCGCTCGACGCCTAAGGTGTGCTGATATTCAGGTGATGCCGGCCTGCAAATGGCTGATACCTGCGCTTCCCCGTTCTACTGCGTCGCAGTAGAACTGAGCTCACCCAAAAGTACGCTCCGCTCCGGTTCTCGGAAGCCACCATTTTCGACTCGGCCTGACCTGAATCTCAACACACCTTGGAACAAATTCCAGGAAAAGTGTGCCGGATCAGACCGATCCCTTTTCCGCCAGCACCATGTAATTGACGTCCATGTCCTTCGACCGCGCCCAACGGTCGGCAAGCGGATTGTAGGTGACGCCGGTGCGGTCGATGATCGTCAGGCTGGCGCCGCCGAGCGCCTTCTCCAGTTCTTCCGGGCGCACCAGCTTGCCGAACTGGTGGGTGCCGCGCGGCAGCCAGCGCAGCACATATTCGGCGCCGATGATAGCCAGGCCGAGCGCCTTCAGCGTGCGGTTGATGGTGGCCACGAACATGATGCCGCCGGGCCGGACCATCTGCCCGCATTTGGCGACGAACAGGTCGATGTCGGCGACGTGCTCGACCACTTCCATGTTGAGGATGACGTCGAATGTCTCGCCGGCGTCGGCAAGATCCTCGGCCGTCGTGGCTCGGTAGTCGACGATCACATTGCCTTCGGCCGCGTGCAGTTTCGCCACTTCGATGTTTGTCTCGGAGGCATCCGCTCCCACGACCTCGGCGCCAAGCCGCGCCATCGGCTCGCACAAAAGACCGCCGCCGCAGCCGATATCGAGGATGCGCAGCCCCTCGAACGGCCGCGCGGCACGCGGGTCACGGCCGAAGCGCGCCGCTATCTGGTCGCGGATATAGGAAAGCCGGACCGGATTGAACTTGTGCAGCGGACGAAACTTGCCGTTCGGGTTCCACCATTCGGCAGCAAGGGCGGAAAAGCGTTCGACTTCTCCGGCATCGATCGTCGATCGTCGGGGTTCTGGCATTGGTTGGTCTCCTCGAACGCTAGGAAGTCGGGCGTGGGAGCGGGAAAGTCAAGGCAACAATTTTCCTCTGCCGACAGGCCGAAACATCCTGTCAGGGCATGTCAGCTGTCGGGTGCGGCGGTGAAACACAATTGGCGTGGCGGGCGAATGAGGGGCATCGTTTGGATTAGAGGGAGTGCGCGATGACAGTCATGACGGCTTCGATCCTTTGGCGCAGGCTGGATGTGGAGGGCCACGATGCCTGCCTGCTGTCGCAAGCCGATGGCGGGCACAGCCTTCGGGGACAGGCCATTTTCGTCCAGGACGGCAAGCCATGCTGCCTTGCCTATGAGGTGATTTGCGACACCGGCTGGCGCACGCGATCGGCTCGGGTCGATGGTTTTCTCGGCCTGCGCGAGCTGCACTATGCCATTGAACGACGTGCCGACGGCGAGTGGATGCTGAACGGCGAGCCTCAGCGGGGCGTTGCCGGCCTTGTCGACGTCGACCTCGGCTTTACACCGGCATCGAACCTGCTGGCGATACGCCGGTTCGACCTCGGCATCGGGGAGACGACGCTCGCTCCAGCCGCCTACCTGAGCTTTCCAACGCTCGAGATGGTGCTTCTCGAGCAAAGCTATAGGCGTCTCGACGAGACCCGCTACGCGTATAGCGCGCCCGTGTTCGGCTATGACGAGATCCTTGGTGTCTCGCCGCACGGCTTCGTGGTCGACTATCCCGGCCTGTGGAGAACCACGGCGCGGCCAGGCTGACCCAGCATCGCTCGGTCTGGGAAAAGGTGGTCTATTAGGACGCCTTAACATGAAATTTACGAGGTTGGCGGTTTCCTGAAGCACGAGCGGGGATCGGCATGTATATTGCCCTCCCATTGGTTGGGATGGCTTGGTGCGGATCAAGACCCAGATTGTTGCCACCTTGTTGAGCGCCGCGGTCTTGATCGGCCTGGTGGGCGGGATTGCGATAATCTCCCAGATATCGCTGACAAGATCCGGTGCGCTCGCCGAAGCGACGAGCGTTGGGCGGCAATTGGCCGAAACGATTGCCTTCAAGGCTGCCGATGCGCCGCATTCCTTGTTCGAGAGGCCCGAGGCGCTGCGTGAATTCGTGACCGCGCAACACAGCGACTCGAAACGCGACCTCGTTGTCCTCAATCACGACAAGGTCATCCTTGCCGATGTCCCAGGCGAAGAAAAAAATGTCGGCACACGGTACGGCCACGATCCCGACAATGAAGTCGGCCGGACGATCGAGGACGGCGCGCCGCGTGACTTCGTTGAAAGCAGCGCCGACGTATCGGAAGCGATCAATCTCGTCGCGGTGCCGATCAAGGATGCTCCCGGCAAGACGGTCGGCGCGGTGTTGTTCGAGTACACGCCGCTGCTGCGTGCCGCCCAGCAGCGCACCAACACCGTGCTCTGGCTCATCGGCCTGTGTACCGCAGCCGCCGTGTTGATCTCGGCGATTTCGGCTCTTCTGTTGCTGCGCGGCTTTGGCGCCGGCCTTTCCGGCCTCAACCGCGGCATCGAATCGCTGGCGCGCGGCGACGCCGGCGCGCGCATCGGCCTTACTTCCAACGACGAGTTCGGCCAATTGGCGCGAGGCTTCGACAGCATGGCAACCGAACTCGAATCCTCGCGTGGGCTGCTCGTCGAGCACAAGGCCTATATCGAGGATATTGTCCGTACCGTCGCCGAGGGCATTGTCGTCATTGACGGTGATGGCCGGATCGTCTCGGCCAATCCTGCGGCCGCCGAGATCGTCGGACTGCGCAACGACAGGATCGAAGGGCAGGATTGGCGGTCGATCCTCGACATAAGGGGACTGTCGGGAGACAGGATGGCGCAGGCGACATCGCCGATCGAGCTGGCGTTGACCACGGGGCGTGGGCATCAGGCCGAGGTGCGGCTGGCAAAGCCGGACGGATCATACCTGCCGGTGATTGCAAGCTGCAATCCGCTCAATCGTTCCGACGGCGGGATCGTATTGACGTTGAACGACATCAGCGAGCTGCGCAGCGCCGAGCGGGCGGTCAGCGATCGCGCCGAGGAACTGGCGACGCTCAATCGCGAACTGAAGGAGACGTCCCAGGCAACGACCCGGCTGGTCAAGCTCGGCGAACTGCTTCAGGCATGCGTCACCTTCCATGAAGCCTTTTCCGTCGTCGGCTCGGCCATGCCCGATTTCTTCGGCGGGTTGAGCGGGACCGTTCATCTGACCAGCGCCTCGCGCAACCTGGTCGAGGAAATGGCGCATTGGGGCGCCGTCCGTTCGAGCGTTGGCCAGTTCGCGCCGGAAGATTGCTGGGCGCTGCGGCGCGGCCAGGAACATGTTGCCGGTCCCGGCATGCTGACGCCGCGCTGCAACCACATCACCGAGAATGGCGGCCGCGGTTATGTCTGCATGCCTCTGGCGGCGCAGGGGGAGACGCTTGGCATCGTGCATCTGTGCGAACCGGACGCGGCCGACAGACCGGACTGGCTGACCGAGCGGCAACAGATCCTGCGCGGCGTCGTCGACACACTGGCCCTGGCATTGGCCAATCTGCGCCTGCGCGAAACATTGCGGCAACAATCGATCCGCGATCCGAACACCGGGCTCTACAACCGCCGCTATCTGGAGGAAACGAGCAGTCGCGAACTGAGGCGCATGGAGCGTTCCGGGCAGCCGCTGGCGATGATCATGCTCGATGTCGATCATTTCAAGCAGTTCAACGACACGTTCGGCCATGAGGCGGGCGATCTCGTGCTCAAGCAGGTCGCCGCCACGCTGCTCGACCATGCCAGGGAAAGCGACGTGGTGTCACGCTACGGTGGCGAGGAGTTCGCCCTTATGATGCCGGGAACGTCGCTCGCCGATGCCGCCGAGCGCGCCGAGGCGCTGCGCAAGGCGATCAAGCAGCTGCATCTGACGCATCGCGGCCGCACGCTCGGAACCATCACGGCCTCGTTCGGCGTGTCCGCCTTCCCGGAACTCGGCGCGTCATGGGTCGAAATCGTCAACGCCGCGGATCGTTCGCTCTATCAGGCAAAGGCGGACGGCCGCGACCGCGTTGTTGCCGGATTGGGCAGGGCCGATCCGCAATGGGATCTTTCCACCGCCAGCCAAAGCGTGGCTTAACCCGACAGAACGAGTTCGGCATATCCACGACATGGCATGCCGGGCGAACCAAAAGGAATTGCCCGCGGGCGACGTTTGGCAATCAGCGCGGTGCCGGATGGCAAAATACCGTTTCTTGAAGCCGGCATTCCGCTGCCAGCCTTGCGAAACCCAAAGCATTTGGCTAAGGAGGCCGCGCATTCAGCGGCCGGCGCCAGCCGGGCGCTTTCCTTCGTTTTCGGCTTCAGGCCGGCTTCAGTCAAAGGCATTTCGCTTCCATGGCGCGTATCGTGATGAAATTCGGCGGAACCTCCGTCGCCGACATCGCCCGCATCCGCAATGTGGCGCGTCACGTCAAACGCGAGGTCGACGCCGGCCATGAGGTGGCGGTGGTGGTTTCGGCGATGGCCGGCAAGACCAACGAGCTGGTCGGCTGGACGCGCGAGGCCTCGCCGATGCACGACGCACGCGAATATGACGCGGTGGTCGCTTCCGGCGAACAGGTCACCGCCGGTCTGCTCGCCATCACCTTGCAGAACATGGGCGTGCATGCCCGGTCCTGGCAGGGCTGGCAGATCCCGATCAAGACCGACAATGCACATGGCGCGGCGCGCATCCTCGACATTGACGGCGCCTTCCTGATCAAGCGTTTCGGCGAGGGCCAGGTGGCCGTCATCGCCGGCTTCCAGGGCATCGGGCCGGACAATCGCATCGCGACCCTCGGCCGCGGCGGTTCCGACACCAGCGCGGTCGCCATCGCCGCGGCGGTCAAGGCCGATCGCTGCGACATCTACACCGACGTCGACGGGGTCTACACCACCGATCCGCGCATCGAGCCCAAGGCGCGGCGGCTGGCCAAGATCTCTTTCGAGGAAATGCTTGAAATGGCCTCGCTCGGCGCCAAGGTTCTGCAGGTGCGTTCGGTCGAGCTTGCCATGGTGCACAGGGTGCGTACCTTCGTGCGGTCGTCCTTCGACGATCCCGATGCGCCCGGAATGGGGGATTTGCTCAATCCTCCGGGAACGCTCATTTGCGACGAGGAAGAGATCGTGGAACAGCAGGTCGTCACCGGAATTGCCTACGCCAAGGACGAGGCCCAGATTTCGCTGCGCCGCGTCGGCGACCGCCCTGGCGTCGCCGCCGGCATTTTCGGGCCGCTGGCCGAAGCCAACATCAATGTCGACATGATCGTCCAGAACATCTCCGAGGACGGCAAGTTCACCGACATGACCTTCACCGTGCCTTCGGGTGACGTCGACAAGGCGCTGGCCGTGCTCGACCGGCTGAAGGCCGAGGTCGGCTATGATGTCGTGCAGTCGGAAGCCGGCATGTCGAAGGTTTCGGTCATCGGCATCGGCATGAGGAGCCACGCCGGTGTCGCCGCCACCGCTTTCAAGGCACTGGCCGACAAGGCGATCAATATCCGCGCCATCACCACCTCCGAGATCAAGATTTCGATACTGATCGACGGTCCGTACACCGAACTTGCGGTTCGCACTTTGCATTCCGTCTACGGTCTGGATAAGCAGTAGCAAGACTGAATCAGTTGTTGCGCGCATGCCGGCAGCGGCGGAAACTGCGCCGGCAAGTGTTTCATTGGAGAAGAAGCCGCGATGCGTGACCAGGCCAGTGGCCCGCGCGTTTTGCTGAAACGGCTCCGCGAGCTCATGCAAGAGCCGCTGGAGCCGCAGGAGCGGCTTGACCGGATCGTGCGCGATATCGCTTCCAACATGGTCGCGGAAGTGTGCTCGCTCTATGTGCTGCGCGCCGATTCGGTGCTCGAGCTCTATGCCACCGAGGGTCTGAACCCGAACGCTGTCCACCTGGCGCAGCTGCGGCTCGGGCAAGGCCTTGTCGGGACCATCGCCGCCAGCGCGCGGCCGCTCAATCTTTCCAATGCGCAGGAACATCCGGCCTTCGCCTACCTGCCGGAGACCGGGGAAGAGATCTACAATTCCTTCCTCGGCGTGCCGGTGCTCAGGGCAGGGCGCACGCTGGGCGTCCTGGTCGTGCAGAACAAGACCATGCGCCATTATCGCGACGACGAGGTCGAGGCGCTGGAAACCACCGCCATGGTCATCGCCGAGATGATCGCCACTGGCGATCTGGCGCGGCTGACGCGGCCGGGCCTCGAACTCGACCTGCGCCGGCCGGTCAGCTTCACCGGCCTGTCCTTCAACGACGGCGTCGGGCTTGGCCATGTCGTGCTGCATGAGCCGCGCATCGTCGTCACCAATCTGTTCAACGAGGACAGCGAGGAAGAGGTCCGCCGGCTCGAGACCTCGCTCGGCTCGCTGCGGCTCTCCATCGACGATATGCTGGAACGCCGCGACGTTGCCTTCGAGGGCGAGCATCGCCAGGTGCTGGAAGCCTACCGCATGTTCGCCAATGACCGTGGGTGGGTGCGCCGGCTGGAAGAGGCCATCCGCAACGGCCTGACGGCCGAAGCGGCCGTGGAAAAGGTGCAGAGCGACATGCGCGCGCGCATGCTGCACATGACCGATCCCTATCTGCGCGAGCGGATGAGCGATTTCGACGACCTCGCCAACCGGCTCTTGCGCCAGCTGATGGGGCGTGGGCCGGAAGATGTCGCGGCCTCGCTGCCGAAGGACGCCATCATCGTCGCCCGCTCGATGGGCGCGGCCGAGCTGCTCGACTATCCCAGGGAGAAAATGCGCGGGCTGGTGCTCGAGGATGGCGCGGCCACCAGCCATGTCGTCATCGTCGCGCGCGCCATGGGCATTCCGGTCGCGGGCCAGATGAAGGGCGCCGTTTCCATGGCGGAAAACGGCGATGCCATCATCGTTGACGGCGAGGAGGGCGTGATCCATCTGCGGCCGCAGTCCGATCTCGAAGCCGCCTATGCCGAAAAGGTGCGGTTCCGTGCGCGCCGGCAAGAGGTCTATCGCGAACTGCGCAAGAAGCCGTCGACGACCAGGGACGGCGTCCAGGTCGATCTGTTGATGAATGCCGGGCTTGCCGTCGACCTGCCGCAGCTGGCCGAGGCGGGTGCGGCCGGCATCGGCCTGTTCCGCACCGAGCTGCAATTCATGGTCGCCTCGACCTTCCCGCGCGCCGAGGCGCAGGAGAAACTCTATCGCGACGTGCTGGAGGCGGCGCGTGGCAAGCCCGTCACCTTCCGCACCATCGATATCGGTGGCGACAAGGTGCTGCCCTACTTCAAGGGCGCCATCCAGGAAGAGAACCCGGCGCTCGGCTGGCGGGCGATCCGGCTGACGCTCGACCGGCCGGGGCTGCTGCGCACCCAGATCCGCGCCCTGCTGAAGGCCAGTGGCGGGCGCGAGCTCAAGCTGATGCTGCCGATGGTGACCGAACTCAGCGAGATTGCGCAAGCAAGAGAAATCATCGACCGCGAGGTGCGGCATCTCTCGCGCTTCGCCCACCATCTGCCGACCAGCCTCAAATTGGGCGCGATGCTGGAAGTGCCGTCGCTGCTGTTCCAGCTCGACGAATTGATGAAGGCGGTCGACTTCGTCTCGGTCGGTTCGAATGATCTGTTCCAGTTCGTCATGGCGGTCGACCGCGGCAACACGCAACTGGCCAACCGCTTCGACACGCTGTCGGCGCCGTTCCTGCGCGTGCTCAAGCAGATCGCCGATGCAGGCATCCGCAACCACACGCCGGTGACGCTGTGCGGAGAACTCGCCGGCAAGCCGATCTCGGCGATGGCGCTGATCGGTCTGGGCTTCCGTTCGATCTCGATGTCGCCGGCCTCGATCGGCCCGGTCAAGGCGATGCTGACGGAACTGCCGCTGGATGAGCTGACGGCGTTCTTCGACGACAATCTGATGGCGCCGGCGCAGGGGCTGCCGATGCGGGCGCTGCTGCAGGCCTTCGCCGACGACCGCTCGATTCCGTTGTAGCGCCCCCATCATGGTCAATCTGCCCCGCGATCGTATGGATCAAGTCGTCAAGCGTTTCGAGATGCTCGAAGCGCAGATGTCGGCCGGCCCGGCGCCGGACGCCTATGTGAAGATGGCATCGGAATATGCCGAGCTGCAGGACATGGTGGCCAAGGTCAGGCAATTGCGCTCGGCCGAGCATGAGCAGGCCGACCTCGAGGCGATGCTGGCCGACAAAGGTACCGATGCCGAGATGCGGGCGCTGGCCGAGGCGGATCTGCCTGACGTGGAGGAGCGCATCGAGGCGCTGCAGAAGGACATCCAGATCCTGCTTCTGCCCAAGGATGCCGCCGACGACAAGAACGCCATCCTCGAAATCCGTGCCGGCACCGGCGGCGATGAAGCCGCTCTTTTCGCCGGCGACCTGTTTCGTATGTATGAGCGCTATGCCGCCGAACGCGGCTGGCGGTTCGAGACGGTGTCGGCCAGCGACGGCGATGCCGGCGGGTTCAAGGAAATCATCGCCACCGTCTCGGGCAAGGGCGTGTTTGCCCATTTGAAATTCGAATCCGGCGTGCATCGCGTGCAACGCGTGCCGGCGACCGAGGCCAGTGGGCGCATTCACACCTCGGCGGCGACCGTCGCCGTGCTGCCGGAAGCGGAAGAGGTCGACATTGAAATCCGCGCAGAAGACATCCGCATCGACACGATGCGCGCTTCGGGCTCCGGCGGCCAGCACGTCAACACCACCGATTCGGCGGTGCGCATCACCCATTTGCCGACCGGCATCATGGTGGTGCAGGCGGAGAAGTCGCAGCACCAGAACCGGGCCAAGGCCATGCAGATCCTGCGTGCCCGGCTCTATGATCTGGAGCGCAGCAAGGCGGACGAGGAACGCTCGGAATCGCGCAAATCGCAGGTCGGCTCCGGTGACCGCTCCGAGCGCATCCGCACCTATAATTTCCCGCAGGGCCGCGTCACCGACCATCGCATCAACCTGACGCTCTACAAGCTCGACCGGGTGATGATGGGCGAACTCGACGAGATCGTCGACGCGCTGATCGCCGATCACCAGTCGAAGCTGTTGGCCGATATCGGCCTTGATGGCTGACCCTCTGCCCGAGGCGCTGGGGCCGCTGCTGCGGGAAGCGCGGGCCAGGCTTGTGGCGGCCGGGGTCGGCGATCCGGCGCTCGATGCGCGGCTGATCGTCGAGCATTTTTCCGGCACGACGCGCACACAGGCCATTGCCGACCCTGAACGCACGATCGACAGCAACGCCATCGCCGCGATCGATGCGGCCCTGGGACGCCGCGCGGGTGGCGAACCGGTGCACCGCATCCTCGGCTACCGCGAATTCTACGGTTTGCGCCTGTCGCTGTCGCCGGAAACGCTCGAGCCGAGGCCGGATACCGAAACGCTGGTCGAGGCGGTGCTGCCCTTCGTCAAGGCGATGGCCGCGCGAGAGGGGACCTGCCGCATCCTTGATCTCGGTACCGGGACGGGCGCCATCGCGCTGGCGCTGCTGAGCGCCGTGCCGGCCGCGACCGCCACCGGGGTCGACATTTCCGCCGGCGCGCTGGCGACGGCGGCCCGCAATGCCGGGGAACTCGGGCTCGGCGGCCGGTTCACGACGGTGCAGTCGGACTGGTTCGAAAAAGTTTCCGGCCGATACCATGTAATTGCCGCAAACCCTCCCTATATACCGACAAGAGACATTGGAAATCTGCAGGACGAGGTCCGCGATTTCGACCCACGCCTGGCCCTGGATGGCGGCGTGGATGGGCTGAACCCCTACAGGATCATTGCCGCCGAGGCGGCACGGTTTCTAGAAGCCGAAAGCAGGATTGCGGTCGAAATCGGCCATACGCAACGCGATGAGGTTACGGATATATTCAAGGCGGCTGGTTATGCATCGGTTGCTGCTTTGCGTGATCTCGGCGGAAACGACAGGGTTCTTGTCTTTCAATGGGGATAAGCCTTGACGCAGTGCGAAAAAACCGCTTGGCAATACCCGGGAATGCGGCTAGGGTCGCCTCAACCGGATGAGACGAAGCAGGCAGTGCTCTTAGCGATTCGGTCCTCCTTGGAAATAGCTGCCTTCTTGCGCAAACGACGCCCAAGCTTCGTGCGGGAATCGTCCGGCAAGTGATGTAACCGGAACAGGATGGCACGTGGCGCCAACGCAATTGATGCGGGCGAACGCCGGTGAAGAAACGAAACGGTTGGCTGCATGAGCGCCTCCGTTCGTAACGAGTTTTCGAAAATTTCAAGATGAAGAGAGTCGAATGAGGCCACAACAGCAGAACAGGCGCATGCGCGGTCGCAACAACAATGGCGGCGGCGGCGGTGGCAACAACAATAACAACAACAACCGCAAGGGCCCGAATCCCCTGACGCGCAACTACGAGAGCAACGGCCCGGATGTAAAGATCCGTGGATCGGCTCAGCAGATCGCCGAGAAATACGCCACTCTGGCCCGTGACGCGCAGAGCTCCGGCGACCGGGTCATGGCGGAGAACTACCTCCAGCACGCCGAACACTACAATCGCATCATTGCCGCCGCGCAGGCGCAGATGCCGATCCAGAACGTCCAGCAGAACCGCGACGATTTCGACGATGATGGCGATGAGGATCGCGACGATTTCGAAAATGCCGGCAACAATGGCGCCGGCAATGGCGGCAACACCGTTTCCGATCCGCAAATACCTGTCATCAACCATGGCGCCGGTCCGCAGCCGGTGATCGAGGGCATGCCGGCCGAGGTCGCGCTGAACCGGGATGGCCGCGACAATCGTGACAATGGCGGGCGTGACAACAATGGACGCAACAATGGTGGCCGCGACAACAATGGCGGGCGTCACCGCGATCGCCGCCCCAATGGCGGCTATGGCCAGCGCGATCATGCCTCGTCGACCGAGCAAGGTGGCCAGCAGCAGCGTAACGAAGCCCCGGCCCAGGCAGAGGAGCAGGTTGAGCCCGGTTCGCCGGCCGAGACCGTTGCGGTCGCCGAGCCGGCTCCGCTGTTCGAGAGTTTTTCGCCGGCGGCTCTTGCCGCCCAGGCCGAGCTCAACGAGGCGGCCGCCGAGAGCGGTGCTGCCCGTCGTCCGCGCCGTCCGCGCCGTCCGCGCACCAATGCCGACCAGGTCGATAGCGGCAGCGACAATGCGGATGCCGGCGAGGCGGCTGCGGCCCCGGCCGATAGCGGCAATGCCGAGCCGGTGATCGTCGACATCGACAACTGATCGAACGGCATTTCAAGGCGTTGAACGGCGGAGAGAAATCTCCGCCGTTTTCGTTTCGGCTGAGGTGGAATATTATGCATTGACCGATATCAAGGCGTCTTGAGACGGCATGGTCCATGCACCATATCTCGGCTGAACAGGACCCGGCTCGAATGGGCGGGTCCGTCACCGCAATCTGATCCGGTGCCGCAAAGCGGGCCGGTGATGGAAGGAGACAGATATGAACCTTGAGAAGTACTCCGAGCGCGTGCGCGGCTTCATCCAGTCCGCGCAGACGATGGCGCTCTCCCGTAATCACCAGCAATTCACCCCCGAACACATTTTGAAGGTGCTCGTCGACGATGACGAGGGCCTGGCCGCCTCGCTGATCGAGCGCGCCGGCGGCAATGTCCGTGACGTCAAGCTCGGCGTCGAGACGGCACTCGAGGCAATGCCAAAGGTCGAAGGCGGCAACGGCCAGCTCTATCTGGCGCAGCCGCTGGCCAAGGTGTTCTCGACGGCCGAAGAACTGGCCAAGAAGGCCGGTGACAGCTTCGTCACGGTCGAGCGGCTGCTGCAGGCGCTCACCATGGAGAAGTCGGCAAAGACCGCCGACATCCTGGCCAAGGCTGGCGTCACCGCGCAGGCGCTTAACCAGGTCATCAACGATGTCCGCAAGGGCCGCACCGCCGATTCGGCCAGTGCCGAGCAAAACTATGACGCGCTGAAGAAGTACGCACGTGATCTCACGGCTGATGCCCGTGCGGGCAAGCTGGACCCGGTGATCGGCCGTGACGACGAGATCCGCCGCACCATCCAGGTGCTCTCGCGCCGAACCAAGAACAATCCGGTGCTGATCGGCGAGCCAGGCGTCGGCAAGACGGCGATCGCCGAAGGCCTGGCGCTGCGCATCGTCAATGGCGACGTGCCGGAATCGCTGAAGGACAAGCAACTGATGGCGCTCGACATGGGCGCGCTGATCGCCGGCGCCAAATATCGCGGCGAATTCGAGGAGCGGCTGAAGGCTGTGCTCTCCGAAGTGACCTCGGCCAATGGCAACATCATCCTGTTCATCGACGAGATGCACACGCTGGTCGGCGCCGGCAAGGCGGATGGCGCGATGGATGCGTCGAACCTGTTGAAGCCGGCGCTGGCGCGCGGTGAACTGCACTGCGTCGGCGCGACCACGCTCGATGAATACCGCAAACATGTCGAGAAGGATCCGGCACTGGCACGCCGCTTCCAGCCCGTCTTCGTCGACGAGCCGACGGTTGAGGACACCGTCTCCATCCTGCGCGGCTTGAAGGAAAAATACGAGCAGCACCACAAGGTGCGTATCTCGGACTCGGCGCTGGTGGCGGCGGCAACGCTGTCCAACCGCTATATCGCCGACCGCTTCCTGCCGGACAAGGCGATCGACCTGGTCGACGAAGCCGCTTCGCGGCTCAGGATGCAGGTCGATTCCAAGCCCGAGGCGCTGGATGAGATCGACCGCCGCATCATGCAGCTCAAGATCGAGCGCGAGGCGCTGAAGGTCGAGACGGACGATGCCTCGAAGGACCGGCTCGTCCGCCTGGAGAAGGAGCTTGTCGGCCTTGAGGAGGAATCGACCGAGATCACCGCCAAGTGGCAGGCCGAGAAGCAGAAGCTCGGGCTTGCGGCCGACTTGAAGAAGCAGCTCGACGAGGCACGCAACGAGCTCGCCATTGCCCAGCGCAAGGGCGAGTTCCAGCGCGCCGGCGAGCTCGCCTATGGCAAGATCCCGGAACTGGAAAAGAAGCTGAAGGAAGCCGAAGCCCAGGACGGCAAGGCCGGCATGGTCGAGGAAGTGGTCACCCCCGACCACGTCGCCCATATCGTCTCGCGCTGGACCGGCATTCCAGTCGACAAGATGCTGCAGGGCGAGCGCGACAAGTTGCTGCGCATGGAAGACGAGATCGGCAAGCGGGTTGTTGGCCAGGGCGAGGCGGTGCAGGCCGTTTCCAAGGCGGTGCGGCGCGCCCGTGCCGGCCTGCAGGATCCGAACCGGCCGATCGGCTCGTTCATCTTCCTGGGGCCGACGGGCGTCGGCAAGACCGAACTGACCAAGGCGCTGGCAAGCTTCCTGTTCGACGACGACAGCGCCATGGTGCGCATCGACATGTCGGAGTTCATGGAGAAGCACTCGGTCGCCCGGCTGATCGGCGCGCCTCCCGGCTATGTCGGCTATGAGGAGGGTGGTGCGCTGACCGAAGCGGTGCGGCGCCGGCCCTATCAGGTCGTGCTGTTCGACGAAATCGAGAAGGCGCATCCCGATGTCTTCAACGTGCTCTTGCAGGTGCTGGACGACGGCCGGCTCACCGACGGGCAGGGCCGCACGGTCGATTTCCGCAACACGCTGATCATCATGACGTCGAACCTCGGCGCCGAATATCTTGTCAATCTCGGCGAAGACCAGGATGTCGATGCCGTGCGCGACGAGGTGATGGGCGTGGTCAGGGCATCGTTCCGGCCGGAATTCCTCAACCGCGTCGACGAGGTGATCCTGTTCCACCGGCTGCGCCGCAAGGACATGGACCGCATCGTCGAGATCCAGTTCAAGCGGCTGGAAAGCCTGCTCGTCGATCGCAAGATCACGCTGTCGCTGGATCACGAGGCAATCGAGTGGCTGGCGGCCAAGGGCTACGACCCGGCCTATGGCGCGCGGCCGTTGAAGCGGGTGATGCAGAAGGAACTGCAGGATCCGCTGGCGGAGAAGATCCTGCTCGGCGAGATTCTCGACGGTTCGACCGTCAAGGTCACGTCCGGTTCCGACCGGCTGAACTTCCGCTCGAAGCCGACGGTCGTCGCGACCGAAGCGGCGGCCTGATTTTCAACGCCGCGCGTCCAGGCTGGGCGCGCGGCGTTTTCATAGTGATTTGGGGGGCGGATGACGCTGGACGACTACAACGGCTTCTGCGCCTCATTGCCTGCGGCAAACCACGTCGTCCAGTGGGGCGGCGCCCATGTCTGGAAGGTCGGGACCAAGGTGTTTGCGATCGGCGGCTGGGATCAAGGCCAGCAGTTCTTCGTCACCTTCAAATGTTCCGACATCGCCTATGACGTGCTGAAGGAGCAGCCGGGCTTGCGGCCCGCGCCCTATCTTGCCTCGCGCGGCATGAAATGGATCCAGCGTCGGACAAGCCAGAGCATGGATGATGCTGCTCTGAAGGACTATTTGCGCGAGAGCCATCGCCTTGTCGCCCTGAAGCTGACCAAGCAGGCGCGCAAGGAATTGGGGCTTGCAAGCTAGCGGGTATTCGTCGGTACGCCGAAAAACCGCCATCTTCATGCCCGGTTCATAATGGAACCATAGGGTGAGGTAACTGGTTTGCTGGCGAAGGGGTTCGCCCAGAGAACAATGCCGGCGGCGGCAATTACGGACCGGAGAGTTGGCCACGATGTTCCGCACGATCTTTGCCCTTTCGGCACTCGCCACCGGGCTCGTGTCCTTCGGTGCGCTTGGCGCGCCGACGCAGGATAACGCCCCAAGGGTTGTCCGCACTGCCAATGACGGCGGCATTCTTGTCGCCCAGGACGGAAATCTGGACATCTACTACGACGCCCGTGGCAACCGCGTCATCGTCGATGCCGACACCGGCAAGGTCATCGCCATCCAGCCGCCGCAGACACGGCTTGACCGGCGCGCGCTGCGCCGCGAGACAAGGCTGCGCGAATTGGGCCGTGCCCCAGCCGACGATGACCGCTACTATCTCGACGATCCGCAAGACATGGCGCGGTTCCGTCGCAAGCAGTTGGAAGAGGAGGGCAGGGTCATCCCGCCGCCGGCGGATGAATACGACCCCAATGGCGACAATTCGGTGGAAGCCTATCCGCCGGCGCCGCAGGACGACGGCAGCTACGACAACAGCTATCCCGATGCGCCACAGCCGGCAAAGCCGGGCACCATCAAGCGCCAGCCGCTGAACGAGGCCGCGATAGACCCTGCGCAGCCGGACTTAGAGCAGGTGAATCCGGATACGCAGGCTTCCCTGCCGCCGGACACTGGCGGCAAGGCCGCCGTCGATCCGTCGCTGTCGCTCGGCGTGCGCCAGGACGTGGCGGCGCTGCAGGTGCTGCTCGACCGCGGCGGCGCTTCGCCGGGCGTGATCGACGGGCGTTTCGGCTCAAATGTCGATAAGGCCCTGGCCGCCTATAACCAGATCACCGGCAGCAATCTGAAATCGACGGACACAGTCGGCATCCAGGCGGCGCTCGCGCAATCGGGCGGCGATGCTTTCGCCAGTTACACCATTACAGCGGAAGATGCGGCTGGCCCCTATGTTGCCTCGATCCCGGAAGACTACGGCCAGAAGGCGCAGCTCAACTGCATGTGCTACATCTCCGTCACCGAGGCGCTCGCCGAGCGCTTCCACATGGACGAGAACTATCTGAAGTCGATCAACAAGGGTCTCGACTTCAATCGCCCCGGCACGATCATCAAGGTCGCCAATTTCGGCAAGCTGGTTTCGACGCCGGTCGCGCGCATCGTCGCCGACAAGACGAAGAAAGAAGTGTACGCCTACGATGCGAGCGGCAAGCTGGTCGCAGCCTATCCCGCCACCATCGGCTCGGCGGATACGCCGTCGCCCACCGGCATCCACGCCGTGTCGCGCATCGCGCTCGACCCGAACTACACCTACAACCCGAACATCAATTTCAAGCAGGGCCAGAACGACAAGATCCTGACCATTCCGCCAGGCCCCAACGGCCCGGTCGGCTCGGTGTGGATCGCCCTGGACAAGCCGACTTACGGCATCCACGGAACGCCCGAGCCCTCGAAGATCGGCAAGACCGAAAGCCATGGCTGCGTTCGCCTGACGAACTGGGACGCGCGCGAACTTGCCAAGCTGGTGTCGCCGGGCGTCACCGTGGAGTTCGTCGGCGGACCGTCAGCCGATGACTTTGCGCAGCAATGAGCCGCGCAGCGCGGTGGCATAGATCAGCTGCACCACCAGAATGAAGCCGACGCTGAGCAACGGCGTGATCAGGCAGAGCAGCGCACCGATCGCCCACAGGATCTGCGCCTTGATGATGCGCAGATAGACCGTGCGCTTCGTTTCGGCATCGGCGTCTTCCGCGACAAAGCCGTTCTTGTCCGCATAGCGCCAACTGGCGAACAGCGTGACGCCGAGCATCAGCAGGTTGAGCCAGTAGACCAGCACCGCGGTCCTGAATTCGAGGAAGTCCGCCAGAAGGTCGGTCGAGAACGGCAAGAGCGCGATGAAGGCGAGAAAGCAGAGATTCAGCGTGGCAAGCCGCCTGTCGGATTTGGCGATCAGCCCGTGCTGAGCCTGCTGGCCGAACCAGAAGATGGTCAGCGTCAGGAAGCTCAAGGCATAAGTCAGGAAGCGCGGTGCCAGCGCCGCAATGGCGACAAGCAGATCGTGCTCGGAATGCACGGTCTCATGCGCCGGCACCCTGATCTCGAGCACGATGAGCGTGAGCGCGATGGCAAAGACGCCGTCGGTGATGCCGACAATGCGGCCGCGCCCTTCCGCCGACGCTTCGAGTGGACGTTTCATTGATTTTTCCCCGGCTGCCGTTTTCCGGAAAACCTAGCATGACTACCGGCATTTGCATCGGCACGGGACGCATCCTGGCCAATTGGCTGGTTTCAAGGACTGCAAGCTGCTGGCGGATTGTTGCCGGCGCGCTTGGGGTCTAAGCAAGGTGCCATGCATTCGCCAAATGAAGCCGCCGCAATCCCGCTGACCAGCCGGCTCACGAACGGAACCTTTTGTCCGCAATCGCAGCGGCGATTCGTCTTGATCGCGGCGATCCTGGCCTCGGCGCTCGGCTTCATCGACGGGTCGATCCTGGCCATCGCCATGCCGGCGATCCGTGTCAACCTCGGCGCCAGCCTTGCCGAGGCGCAGTGGATCTCCAATGCCTATGCGTTGACACTTTCGGCGCTGATCCTTGCCGGCGGCGCCGCCGGCGACCGGTTCGGGCTGCGCCGTGCCTTCGTGGCCGGCATCGCGCTGTTCATTGTTGCCTCGCTCGCCTGCGCATTGGCGCCGAATGCTGTCGTGCTGATCGGTTTTCGCGCTCTCCAAGGAATTGGGGCGGCGATCATGGTGCCGGGCAGCCTCGCCATCATTGCCAAGGCCTATCCGAAAAAGGAGCGCGGCCGTGCGATCGGCATCTGGGCGGCAGCCTCGGCGCTGACCACGGCCCTTGGGCCGGTGCTCGGTGGTTTGGTGCTGTCGGTTTTTGGCGATGGCATCTGGCGGGCAATCTTCGCCGTCAACCTGCCGCTCGGCCTGATCTCGATCTACCTGCTGCTCGTCAAGATTCCGGCCGATGCGGCGACGGAAAAACGCAGCCTCGACCTCGGCGGTGGCGCGCTCGCGACATTGGCGTTCGGCGCACTCGCCTACGGGCTGACCTCGATGAGTTCGAGCAGCGAGGGCCATATGGCCGGGCCGAGCATTGCCGCCGGCGCGGTGCTGCTTGTCGTCTTCATCCTGTTCGAGCAGCGCCAGCGCGAGCCGATGATCGACCTCAGCCTGTTTCGCATCGGCGCCTTCGCCGGTGCCAATGTGGCGACCTTCTTTCTGTATTTCGCGCTGTCGGCCAATCTTTTCTATCTGCCGATGCTGCTGATCGCCGGCTGGGGACTGAGCACGGCCGAGGTCGGCTTCATCTTCCTGCCGCTGTCGACATCGATCGCGCTTCTGTCGGGACCGGCCGGCCAGTTGTCGGACCGGATCGGACCGCGTTTCCCGATTGCCTGCGGCAGCCTGATCGTGGCTTTCGCTTTCGCCGGACTTGCCTTGCTCAGCCATGCCGGCATCCACCATTTCTGGACTGGGATACTTCCGCTGATGGCGCTGATGGGCCTCGGCATGGCGCTGGTCGTCTCACCACTGTCGACCGCGATCATGACGGCGGTGGAAGACAAGGACACGGGGGCTGCCTCCGGCATCAACAATGCCGTCTCGCGCATTGGCGGCCTGATCGCGGTGGCGGCGATGGGCTCGCTTGCCACGTGGGTCTATGCAACGATGCTCGACACCAGTGTCCGGCCGGGCATTCCGGGTTTTGGCGAACCGGTATCGACAGGCTTGCCGCCAGAACTTGAAGCAACACGGCTTGCTGCCAGCGACATGGCTTTTTCAGCCATATCCTTGACGACCGCCGTGCTCTGCCTGCTTGCCGCGATCATCGCCTGGGTGACCGTTTCGGGTCAGGCACTGCCCTGGCCGCGCCGCACGGACCAATCGTGGACTGATTCGTCGCGAAGCTGATTTGCTCTTGCCGGATCGGCCGAGGTTCAGCCGTCGATCTTGGCGCTGGCGACCTTCAGCGAGTTGCCATCTTCCTGCTTCAGCAGATCGTCGATGCGCTCGCGCTCGCGCTTGAAGGCGACGAGGTCGTCGCCCTTCAGCACCTTGCCGACCGGCAGCCGAACACGCATCGAATCGACTTTGGTGCCGTTGACGATCAGCTCGTAGTGGAGATGCGGACCGGTGGAAAGACCGGTCTGGCCGAGATAGCCAATGACCTGGCCCTGGCGAACCCGAATGCCCGGCGCGATGCCTTTTGCAAAGGCGCTCTGGTGATTGTAGGAGGTCTCGTAGCCATTGGCATGGCGCAGGATGATCTGCTTGCCATAGCCGCCAGCCCAGCCGGCCTTCTCGACGACGCCATTGCCGGCGGCGATGATCGGCGATCCGATCGGGGCGGCCCAGTCGGTGCCCGTGTGCATCCGAACATACCCTAGGATTGGATGCTTGCGCGCACCAAAGCCGGAGGTGAATCTTCCGTTGGGCAGCGGATTGCGCAGCAGGAATTGCTGGGCGCTCGATCCATCCTCGTCGAAATAGTCGGTGCTGCCGTCCTGCATCTGGAAGCGATAGAAGTTGCGGGTCGTACCGCCGAATGTCGCCGAGACGTAGAGAAGCTCGGAATCGTCCGATGTCTGGTCGTCGCCATCAGGTTGCGAGAACAGCACTTCGAGGCGATCGGACGGATTGAGTCGCGACTGGAAGTCGACGCCAGATGCCAGCAGCTTGATCAGCCGCTGGGTCATTTTCTTCGACATGCCGTAGGAATAGGCGGCGCGGTAAATGCCGTCATAGACATTGGGCAGGTTGCCGCGCACCACGACCGGTGCCGACGAATCATCGAACGCCGTCAAAAGTTCAGGGTTCGGCTCCGGTTCCTGCGCCGGCACATACTGGCCGCGATCGTCGAGTGCGATGGTGACGATATGCGTGGTCTTGTCGTAAACACTGGTGCGCACGACCTTGGCGGCATCGCCGTGAACCTCGAGGCCGACGCGCAGCACCGTTCCGGCTTTCAGCGTCGGCGCGTTCAACAGCTTGGCAATCGCTTCGGCCATGCCGGTGGCGTCGTCGCCCGTATAGCCCGAATCGGCAAAGGCCTCGGTGAGGTCGGTGTCCTTGGTGAAGGGAATGATCTCCTCGGCGAAAGCCGGCGCCTGGTCGTCAGTGGCAGCACGCGGCGAAACCGAGACGTTTTCCGGCACGATCTTGACGTCATAGGAGCCGGCCATGCTCTCGGCGAAGGCTTCGCCGAATCGCTGCGGATCGACATAGTGGAGTGAAGCGACCTGCACGGCGCCGTCGCTGAGGTCGGTGCCGGCCTCGCGCACCACCTTTTCCACCTCGTCGGCGGACAGATCGCTCTTTTCGTCGAAGGACGCCGTCTCGATGGGGAAGTCGACGGTCTTCAGGCTCATCTCGCTTTCGACCTTCGCACCATAGATCTGGCCGGAGGCAGCGGAGGCCGTCGCCGGTTGCGCCGGAGCGTCGTCGCCGTCGTCGCCGAACACCTGCATCGGATCGAAAGGCGGGTAGGGCCGGCTGGTGGTGTGGCCCGCAGCGAGCGCCATCTTGATCTGCACGAAAGGCATGGTGTGGATGACATCGCGGTCACCGACCTTGGTGGCCATCGACACTTCCATGCGGCGGCGGTCCTTGGCCTTGGCGATCTGACGCGGCGCCACCAGCCTGGTTGTCTTGGCCACCTCGCCGGAATCGCCATTGCT